>NZ_JACYFK010000001.1 GCF_014855515.1 Euzebyella marina | reverse complement strand
GAAACGATATCATTGGATGTATCTAGCCGAGACCTCTCTGTCCCTTCTATTCTAGCTCTTATTAATAATTGGGAAACTACTATATTTATCAATAATTGATTATTTGCCCCTAAACATACGAGCCGAGCCGTTGTAAAACATTTGAGAGCCACCTATGAATAAAGAAAATACATATGAATTAGGACAAACTTATATTAGGTTTGATTTTAAAGCTAATGAAGAATTCAAGATTGCTCTGGAAAGATATCTACTTCATAAAGGAAAAAAGTATGCAAACGAGTTTTATCATAAAGAATTAGTTTATGAAGAATTTTATTTCATAGTTGAAACTGAAGAAGGCTCATTAAAATCAAGACTTAAGATTTTTGGTAAAATTGCAGTTGGAGCATTAATAGCTTACGGAGGGATAAGAGCTGGAGCAGATTATTTAATTAGAGATAATCGGAGAATAACTAATCTTATTGTTGAAGACATTGCAAACGAACCAAATATAAATCCAAATTCTATAGGAAGAGTTGAAAGGCGATTAGGAGTTCCAGGAAAACTTAAAAGACTTTACGATGATATTCAACATTTGGAAAGTAATCGGGAAAATCTGACCGAACAAGAACAAAGAGACCTAATAAACAGAATTTCTAATAGGTATGACAATTTAATTAATGAGCTAGACCAACCAGTAGTTGAACAGATACAAGATGATTTAGAGCAGAAAGATATTTACCCTCAAATTCGACAATTAAGGGAACAAAATCGACTTCCCATTAATAACGATGATTACCAATTGCCGAGATTGAGAGCAATTCGGGAAGACGAAGATTATGAATTAAGAAATGAGGTTTTATTGATTGGAGAAGATGAAATTGATGGCGAACCAAACTTACCACGACCGAACTAAAAAACGTTTTACAACGGTCTGTATATGGTGTCGTGGCTGCCGTTAGGAAGCCATGCACTATATACCTTGTTGTGTTTTCGTGCTTTATTTTCTTTTTTGTTTTCAGCGTTTGGGCAGCCATACTCTTTGGCAAGTTTTGGGTTGTGGGGCTGCTTTAAGCGACTTGCCAATGTGTATGGATGCGAAGCGTTGGCTTCATAATCCAATTTCAGTTATCTTCTGATCAAAAGTCTTTCCGTCATAGTCAAATTCTCTGGAAATATCCTGCTGAGATGCAATTCCAAATCGGTTACTCATTTCATTATGCACTTCCCTCAGAGTATCAAAGTTCTCTTCTATGTTGGTGATTGTTCCATTGTTATCAATGCTTGACACTTTGCACTTGGAGAATACCGAAATCCTTGGTGGCTTTCCTTCCTCCTCAATTAAAACAACTGATTCCTTCGATTTCATTCTCACCGAAAAGTAACTTCCGTCCGGTTTAGTCAGATTGAAATTCATGTTCTTGTTTGACTTATGAAAAGGTCTGGCTCGATCTTTTTTTTCAAGTATAGCCATTGCTTTCATCAGCTTTTTCAGTTCATCTCTGAATAATGGCGTATCAAGGTCATTGTGGGCCAGAGGATTCAGTAAAGCATCTTTGAAGGTCTTTAAGTCAGCAAGTTCTGAGTAGTCAATACCGTCTTCAATACAAAAGCCTTCCAGATTAAGAAGCATATCATTGAGTTTAGCGTCTATCAAAACGTTTGCATCATCTCTACTCGGGACTTTCCTGTATTTAGGAGGAAGTAGGTTAGTAAGACAGCTTTCAATTTCCTTCCTTAGGTAAATGGCACAGGCCGGGTAATCGTGCTGCTTAAAATAATCTTCTGCGGTTTGTAGGCTTGTCTTGAGAGGCTTAAAATAGGGTTGAGCGCGCTTAGCTAATTCATCCTGATACATTTCTAACACGATCCAGTCTCTCTTTTTTCCTGATGTTTCAATTTTACGTTTTGCAAATTCATAAAATGATCGGTCATGAGTCATCATCAAAAGTTGATAATCTGCACTGTATCGATTAAGCAATAGATTTAAGACTACATCTCGGTTGCTCATGTCCAAACTCAATAACATGTCATCAATGGTCAGAAGTTTGAGTTCAGAGGTGTTTGGGCGATTTGTCCAATCTTCTAAAATGGCAAATCGAATGCTTAAACCAATGCTTGTCCACTTGGCCTCATTCAAAAATGAGTGTGCACGTTTCAAGACATTTCTCCGGCCTTCATATCGCGGTATTTTTAGAATTACTTTTGGGTCTGTCCAATTGAGGTTGTCGGCTGTAACTCCTGCTCTGGCAGGTTCATAATCTAGTTTGATTTCAAAGTTCTGACCGAAATCATTCTCAAGAATTTCATTTGCTCTAGTAACTCTGTCTCTGAGGTAGGATTTAAACTTTCTGTTGAATTTCTTGAGCTTTCGCTCATACGTTTGGTACTTCTTGTAGTCTTTCTTTACTGCTTCTTCTGGATGAAGGCGCATTGTTGGGTTAGGATAAACTTCTGTGTCAGGTTCGTCAAAGTCCTTTACCTTTTTCGGACCCTGTTTTATTTCTTTGTAAACATCTCCAAGACTGTTTACACGGCTGATGCGGTCAATAATGATGTACGGAAAAATTTCATCTTCAAACCAGCCGAACAGATTATTATCCTTGGAATGCTTGACATGGTGCAAGCGGAACAACACCCGATAATTGATGAAATCGCTGGCCATGCCGCTTTCACGGACATCAGAGTTTCCTTGAATAGCAGCTATGGTAGAATCATCACCATTGATTAGATATCCTTTTTGATTTCCAGCCCCGTCATCAAGAACAGCTTTGATATAGGGTTTTTGGGATTGTGCAGTGGTGGCATGAATGTTTACTAGACCTTTTTCATGGCCTTTGGTAAAGTATTCTTTGATTTTATTTTTTCCATCATTGCCTTGTTTAAAAGCACTCTCTAGCAACGTGTAGATTGCCCAATAGATGGTGGATTTACCGCTGCCGTTTTCTCCATAAATGAGCAGGTTCTTTCCTCCAATTTCTAAAAGCGGACTTTTAGGATCATGCTTAGGGAAGAACTTGAAGTTCTGGATATGGAGTTCGTGCAGTCTCATGAGCCGGTTACTTCATTGATTCTTCTGATAATTTCACTGCGGCTTTCCGAAACCAAAATGCGATTACGAATAGGATTATCTTTTTGCTGCAATTCGTAATACACCTTTTGGATGCTGGCTTTCTTCTCTTCAGGATTCATTTCGGAAATGTCTGGGAAAGTCTTTTCGTTGATGAACTGCAAAACATCCAACTTTTTGGATTTCATCTCTTCTTCAAAGTAAAGTTCATAAACCATCATATCGAGTACATTTTCAAGTAGTTCTGTGATGGATTCTTCACTTATATTTTCGAATACTTCACTTACTTCAGAACTGTTTATAAATGTCAAATATTCAGAAAGTGTCTCAACTTTGGTTTCCAATGAGAGATTATTTGGCAATGGGATTGGAAGCAACTCTATATACATTTTATTCCATTGATTAGTCCCTTGTCCTGTGGAAGAAGTTATCTTATCCATGTACCATTGAATTACTCTTGAGTTAAGACAACCTAAGAGATACTTTAAATGCTTACCACTCATAAAATATGATGGATTTGATACGTAGGTTGACTTATTATCATATGCAAAAGCTGGACGATCGGTTATCGCAAGCCAAACAAGTTTTTCATCTTCTAATTGCATTATATATGCGCAATTCCGAAGGTTTGTCCAATGATCACCTTGGTCTGTGCGATCAATTAGAGTTTGATATGTACCATCTGGTTTCTGTACGGCAAGTGGTGAGTCTTTGTCCTTATACTTGAGTAAATGATCGTATATAATGGGATAGTCTCTTTCGACATTTATCCTAGGAATAGCTTCTGTTCCTTTTTGCCTGTTCTCTCTAACTCCATTATGAGGGTAGATAGCATAATTGTCATTAAATTCATAACGCCAACGTCTTATTTCTCTACCTCTAATTAATCGCTTAATAATGTTTTCATTATTCGGATCTTGTTGAATTAACTCTTTCCTTTTCTGCCCATCGATGTAGAAAGCTTCATTAAAGCCAGTTAACATTCCTCTATAAAATTCTACATCCCAGTTTTTCAAAGTAACGCCTGCTTCTTTAATCCTATTTAATATTGAAAAATCCATTGGTTCTAGAATAATCCAACCTTCATCTGAAAGTGAATCCAGCATTATTCTATTCTCAGTGAAATAATCCTGTATGGATTGTTTTATGTTGAAATCACTTTTAACGGCAACAGCTTCCAATTCACCACTAAATTCTTTGTTCTTAGCAAGCAAAATGTTTGCTTCTACTGTCGCAGCAGGAAAGATTTGGGTGTCTTCAAAGTTCAGCAGCTTTACCGGATTAGAAACACTAGAAAAAATATTCCTAAGAGTAGCACCGAAGTTAGTTCTCATCCATGTATTTGAAGTTATGTAACATAGTGTTCCGTCATCTACTAATAGTTCAAACCCCTTTTCATAGAATAAACAATAGATATCACTTGTGCCACTGAAAGTCTTGAAATGAGATTGTGAAAGTCTATCTCTTTCAGTTTTATTCATTTTTTGTAACTGAATGTATGGCGGGTTTCCAATCATTACATCAAAACCACCTCGTTCAAATACATCCATAAAGTAGAGATGCCAAAGGAAGTACGGGCGTTCATCTGTTTCCTGAATCTTGAGCAAATTGGCTTTCGTTTCCTGAATTTTTTCCAAATCAGAAACAAAACCATCGAATTTTTTTCGAGCGTTTTTATTAAGGTTAGCAGGGTTTCCAGCTTCTGCAATAAATCTATTTAGCTGTTGCTCCCGCAGGTGGATATTAAACTGAATATGGTCTTCGACCAATGCATTTATTTGCTGACGGATTTCCTTTTTACGCTCGGCATCTTCAATGGTAAAAAACTCATTAATAAGCGCTTTGATTTTTTTTGAAGTATCACTTTTGGCAAAGGTGATCTTCATTTGGTCTTCTTTTATATTGCCGAACAGGTCACGCTCTGGCTCATAGATTTTTTCACCTTTTGGTAATGCAATTTGACTTAGATCTATTCCTTCGTATTGTTCCAGCAAGCTGTTTCCTTGCATAATCTTGTAGTCAAGGTTGGGAAGCGGATGTGGATTTACTTCTTCCACTACCAATGCGAGCCAAAAACGGAGTTGTGCAATGTCCACCGCACCCTTTTCAATATCCACCCCATAAATGGAATTTTGAATAATGCTCTTTTTGGTAGCGGCAGGGTCAAAAGGCTGGTTGGTTTTCAGATAAGGATAAATAAAACGCTTAGCATCAAAAATCTCTTGCAACATCCCAATCGGGAAGGCTCCAGAACCAATGGCCGGGTCGCAGACCTTAATATCATCCAATAGCTGATTGACTTGGGAAGCGTTGTCTCTTTCGGCCAGAAATGCTGAAACAGTATGTTGTCGAATGAAATCGTCAATGTCCTGTCGTTTGCCAAAATGGTTGTACAAATACTGGATCAGACTTTCCTGACACATGTACTGCACAATTTCCTTTGGTGTGTAGAAAGCCCCTTTCTCACGGTTTTCTTCCAGCAGGTTTTCGAAAATATGTCCGAGCATTTCCGGGTCGATTCCCACTTCATGATCGTCCGGACTATTCTCATCAATGGTGAAATTATATTGCTCAAAAAATTCCAGTAATTCTTCAAAGTAGCTTCTTGGAAAATCTACTTTAAGTGTTGCCTTGTTCTTTTCGGGTTCAAACAATCCACCATTCAGATAAGGTACGTGTGAGCCATTGAGCCTTCCTTCCAAACCATCAATATGAAATTCACCTTTGGGGCGTTTGGTATTGAGTGTTTCAAAGAAAAGTTTGGTCAGACATTGGCTGTGAAAATTTTCTTTGCCGGTGAACTCCTCAAAGAGCAACTGCATGAAGCGTTTCTCTCCGTCCATCCATTCGTTAGATTGAGAAGAGCAGCCCATCCAACCTTTCTTTTGCAAGAAATGTAGGAACACGATCCGACCGAGCAGTTTCTTTACAAAATCTCGAATTGGTTTTTCCTTCTTCTCAGGTTCTTCTTTTTCGGCATCAATCAGTTCATCCCGCCATGGTGATTCAGCAAGGTATTTCCAAAACTTCTCATAATGGATTTTATAGGATTTGAAGAACTCTCGGTTCAGGGCTTCCACCGAAAAGACCTGTTGAAGCTCTTTGATAGTAGCCTTTCCTGCTTCTTTTTTTGGGATAAGTGTTAGTAGTCGTTTAGCTGCTGTGGTACATGCTTCATTTGGCCCCAAGAGATAAGTATATCGCTTAGGTTTAGTCTCGCCTTTAATGAACTCACCCGTTTCCATGTCCAAGGCGGACCATTTGGCAATGAACGAGAAGCGATAATCCTTTTGATTTGGACTGTGGAAGAAGACAATAGCACCGTGGGTAATGTCCTGATCAATGTGTTTGATAGCAATGTCTCGCAATTCCTTTCGGTTACGGGCAATGACCACATTGTCGGTTATTTCTACTTCAAAAATGGCCAAAGACTTTTCATCATCTAAGGTGATTCGCCCGATCTGTTTTCCTTGAACCACTTTTTCGTGTTCTTCAAATAGAGCCTGAGCCTGAGAGAAGTATTGCACCTTTTTAAAAAACATGGGCAAAAGCTCTTTCCAGTAGTCAAAACTGTAGGGCTGTTGCAGTATCCGTTTTAAGTCCTTTTCTCTCATAATTATTTCACAAAGCTTTCTGAAATGATGATTTCAGGATTCAGTGACTTTTTCAATTTTGGTTTTGCTTCTCCATCTTCATCCTGTATGGTTTGCAATGGATAGCTTTTTAGTATTTCTAAAATCTTTTCAAGGATGATAGCCGGCTTCAAAGGAGACTTGTTAACTGCTCGTTTTAATTTGTTGATGTCCCGCTGCAATCGCTGAAAGCGGCCTTGTCTAATAGCTTCTTTTGCTTTTATGATTAAGCCTCTTTCTTCTTCATTGGTAAATGGTAAATCCAACATAGCATCCAAATAAGCAATCGCACGCTTTTCATTCGGTCCCTGTGTTACATCAACCTTCTTGTCTCTTGCTTTTTCTGCTTCAATCAAGTCTGTGAATAAAGAAATGCCCGTTTGAACCTGATCGTGGTGTTGTTCATGAAGTTTTATTCCTTTCTCAACAGGTTCTGCCTCAAATATTTTTACAGTCTCTAGAAAGGTCAATTCCTCCGTTTCACCTTTATCATTCACTTTTACAAATGCATCTCGCTTTTGATCTTTGATATAGCAGATCGTTGATTTATCCAATTCATCATCCTTTCTCCCAACACGTGCTCTGAGTGGCATATTCTTGATCTTTTTGAACAGGCCAGGTGTTTCTTCTTTGATGTCTCGAATCATCATGAGATAAGCTAACTTTTCGTCTTTCTCTTCCTCTACGGCTTGGTCAAATAATCCGAAGGTTTCCGTTTCTTCATCAGGTGAATAAATCTGGCTGTCCTCTCCCAAAGCCGCATGAAAAGCTTGAAGTTTCATTATGGCTCGCTTCTCCAACTCTATGTCATTGTTCACTTTGGCCGTTGGGTAGAAGTTGAAAACGTAAACCTGCTTAGCCGTTGAGCCAATTCTGTTTACTCGACCAATTCGCTGCATCAGTCGAGTGGAATTCCAAGGGGTATCGTAGTTCACAATCACATTGGAACGGTGAAGGTTAACGCCCTCTGCCAATACTTCGGTTGTTAGAATGATATCATATTTGTTCTCCTGTTCTGTTTTTGGAAGGTTGGCATCAAAGTTTTTCCGAACTGTGGGCATTCGGTCTTTTCTCGACTTGCTATCCACTGAGATGATTCGCTGTGGAGTGTGTTTCGGCAATTCATCCATCAGGTATTGCGTGGTTTCCTTGCTTTCTGAGAACACTACCAATTTAGATTCAGGATTTATCTTTTTCTCCAGCAAACGAGTTTTCAAATACTCAATGAAGACATCTAACTTAGGGTCTTCCGTCACTTTCTGCCATTCAGCATTCAGTTGTTTTAATAGGTCATAATCCTGCTTCAAACCTGGAAGGAAATCATATTCGAAATCATCCGGTTCGCAAATGTCAATGGTTGGGTCTTCAATAGATTTTTCAATGATAAGTTCAAGAAGTTCTTCTTCTTTACCTTCATTGATCATATCTGACACAGGCAGATTTGGAGCAATGTAAATCTTACCATTTTCAAACATGGTAATCATGGCTTCTGTTGCACGGAAGAAACGAAACAGTGATTGTTTGAAGGCATAGAAGCTGCTGTCTATCCTTTTCACAAGCATGGTCTTCATGATCTTGGCCAATTGCTCCGAAATCATGTCGGCTTGCTTGTATTTCTCTTTCTTATGTGGTTTTAAGAAACGGATGGCTTGATACCGGAAATACTTTAGTCCTTGTGTTTTATGACTTAAAACATAGATAGTATGGTCGTACAAATCCTCTAAATGTGGTTCAAGTTCATAAAGTATTTTCTCTGGCTGCCGAACTGCTGGGAAATTGATACCCTGCTTCTTCAAGTCTTCTGAATACAGTTCATGAGCCATTAAATCGGTTCTTGTTCTGCGAACTGTGAGTGGCTCAATGATCTTCGTCCGGATTCTCTCGTAGATACGCTTTACACCTGTCTTGACTTGCTCAACATCAGGTTCATCTTTCAGCTTTTTGTAAGCATCTATCTGATTCCTGAAAAAGTGTTGCAAGTTGCCAATTTCAAGTGTTGAATTCTTGCTGTCCTGAAACAGATAAACAAGGTTGGCGATATCCTCTGGTTTGTTATTGAGTGGGGTGGCGGAAATTAGAATTACTCTTTTTGGAACGCCTGATCCATCTGGCAAAACTCGCTTCGTGGTTGTTTTACAGATTTTTTGCAACTCATTATACATTGTTGCAGTATCCGAACGGAATTTGTGAGCTTCATCTACAATGATTAGATCATAGCGTTCTAGACTTGTCAGCTTATGCAGACTTCCATTGGTAATAATCTTAACATTGTCCAGATTGAACTTTTCAATGGTTTCTGACCAGTTTTCTTTCAAAGCAGGTGGAACAATAATCAATGTTCTGGAACGATGTTCAGGAAAGCCGTTTGAGTAGAAGTACTTTTTGGCAATCAGGGTAGCAACAATGGTTTTACCCAGTCCAACCACATCAGCTAAGAAAAAGCCATTATGCTTTACCATCTTGGCATAGCCATCATTTACAGCATCTACCTGATAGGAGAGACGTTTGAATCCTCTTGGTAAGTCCGAGATAGAATTCGGATCAAACTCAATGCTCTTACCGAAATACTCAATTAAGAATTTGAGATAGATTTCATAAGGAGTGTAGTCATCATTTAGATAAGTATCCTTTTGAAGCTTCTCAATATAGTCTGTGTCAATTGGAACTGATTCCTCCCATAATTTCTCGAACGTCTCAGTAGCAAAATCAATGTCTGAGTTGTCTCTCAATTCTACATTAAATTCAAAGTTCTTTCCAAGGCCGGCATCAGTGAGATTGCTTGATCCTGTAATGACAGAACCATAGCCGTGATCATGTTTAATCTTTTCCCTGAAAATGTAAATCTTGGCGTGAATATTCTGCTTTGGGTGAACTTTGATTTTGACTTTTCCAGAAACAATATCCTTAATGAGCTGAAGCATTCCTTCTTCAACCTTTTTGTCATATTCAGCTTCTTGGATGTTTTTCTTTACTTCTTTAAAAAACTCTTCTTGAGCCTTTTCTGCGTTTGGGTCAAAGAGTAGCCCTTGTTGATTGGCTTCAAAAACAAGATGGTCAATGTTGATACCGACAAGAATTCTGATTTCAGCTGCTTTTTCAACAAATTCTCTAATCTGAAAATATCCTGAAGCACGGAAATACCCTACAAGCGCATCAAAGAAGTGGATATTCTTATGCTTGAATACACCCTCTAGTTTGTTGAGAAGCGTGTTCTTTTCTTCGTTGGTGAAAAACTTTGTACTCATAGGCTTTTCAGTGTTTCATTCAGTCCATCTTTTATATGCTTTAATTCTGAGAATTGCGACATAATGGAATGAACTATGAATTTCACTTCAACTTCTTTCAAGTCTCTTTCGAGAACCTTTGAGAATATTGGTAACATATCCTTTGTTGCTTCCCTTTCGTTGCGCTCAATCTTGCTCAGAATTGAAGTGTCAATGTCCAGTTCGGCAGCAACTTTTCTAAGTGGTAATCCAATATTTTCTCGTTGTTCCCGCAGGTATTCTCCAAATGAATCCATCTTGAATAATTCGTTTAGACGATTTCGTCAAAAGTAGAGATTATTCCTGTATTTTCCTTTCAGCGGGGAGGGAAAATTTTAGCTCTTTTGTTCTTTCTGATTTATGACTATAATTTAATCAGAATCAAACTTAAGACGGCTATAGCCCATCGCCGGCCAAGGCTTGAGAAATTTTCTACATTAGGGTTTATTAATCAATTCTGGAGGGTCTGTGCTTTGAAGCGTCGGGCCATAGCCAAGGCCTTTGGTAACAAGCTCCAAAAGTTTTGAAAGCGATAGGAACTAAAAGTGTTTGTATAACGCTTTTTCTTGCCCCTAATCAAAAAAGTTTAGCTGGTTAGCAAACAATGAGTATTTTAAAATCGTTATATCCCTAAACAACCTACTGACCAGTGCTCAAGAACCTACTTCTAGTCTCATTTGTTTTGTTATGCAATGTGATTTCTGCGCAAATTACATTAACACACAATATTGGTAACACCCCAATAAAAACAGACATGACTTCGTGCCAATATGAAGAGGCATGGGCAAGGGCTTTTACACTTTCTGATTTTGGCATAACCACAGCAGATCAGTTTTTAATCAATTCGGCTCAGGTAGCCATTAGCAATTCATATGATGGCGCCAGACTGGTGTTTAATTTTTACAGTCTTACCTCCGAGGCGCCCACCCAAAACCCACAACGAATTAGTTATGGAAATCTGGTATTGGCACCTGAAATTGGGGATACACCTGAAATCGTTCAGGTAAATTTTGATTCCCCGGTAGTCATACCTGCAGGCGTTGAACGAATTTTGGTAGAGGTCACGCAAATGGACGACATTTATAACGATGACTACAAAGAGGTTTTAATTGCGGGCACTGAATTTGACAATGACACCTCTTGGTTTAAAGGATGCAGGGAACATTATACGCATATTAGCACCGAAGACTTAAATCCAGCCGTTCCTGATGCCAATTTTTTTATAAATGTCACTGGAGAAATCCAAAACATTGCCCAAAGCGGTGCATCAGTAACTCTATCCCATAATTTATGTGACGATATCATAGAAACTCGAATACACTCGTGCTCCTCCTCTTATATTTATTGGGCAAGAGACTTTTATTTGGATGATTTTGGAATCTCTGACGATGAAGAATTTGTAATTAACTCTGGGCAAGTTGGTATTAATAAAGTAGGATGGCTTCCCGAAATAAGCTTCAATATTTATGAGATTGATGACAATTTTCCAGATTCATTTTCTGAAGCAGATTTAATAGGCAGTAGTCAATATCAACAACTTTCACCGAATATAGATAGGAATTCTCGAATTATAAATGTAGCCTTTGATACTCCTATCGTCGTCCCGGCTGAAGTCAATCGTATTCTTGTTGAAGTACATAAAGGAATTGTATATGGGGATGGCTTGGCATTTATTGCAGGTTCTAGCCAAGATACAGGTGTTTCATGGCAAAGAGGATGTACTAGAACCTCATCCGAACACGATTTCGGCTTTGACGAATACGTAGACACCCAAGATTTTGGAAGGCCTGATGCCAATTTTTACATCAATGTCACAGGAGACGTACATCACGTCACCAATAATTTTTCAATGAACATATCCAATGTCTGTTCAGAATTTTTAAAGGAATTCAGCGTGGCACCGGCTGGAAATATTGCTTCGGTAGTATGGGATTTTGGAGACCCTGCATCGGGGGGTGACAATAGTTCCAATGATTTATCACCCTTTCATGATTTTTCTTCTGACGGCAATTACACAATTACAGCCACGGTAACGGGTAATGATGGTACTGTTGAAGTATTGACGGAAACCATAGAGGCCAAAGAACCTCCAAATGCGTATGGCATAGATAACCTTTATGCTTGTGAAGACATCTTCGGCACTGGAGTTTCATCTTCGTTCGATGTTTCGCAGACTGTCGCACAAGTCTTGGGCGGCCAAAACAATATGAAACTTACCTTTATTGATGGGAGTGGGAATGAATATGAAACCTTACCCAATCCATTTACCAATACGATAAGGGATAGGGAAACCATAGTGGTCAGGGTAGCTCACGGCAATAATCTATGTTGTTATTCCGAAACGACATTTGACCTGATTGTACATCCGATTCCCGACCTTTCTTCAGTTACCGACCTCTTTGTTTGCAGCAATGGAACGGACGGATTTTCAACCTTCGATTTGGAACAGGTACAAAATATTATCTTGGCCGATTATACTTCAGCTTCCGTCTCATTTTATCGCGCCGATGGCAGTCCTATCGGGAACCCTTTAAATGCTGTGGAGAACCTTGTTGCCAATGAAGAGGTTATTACGGTACAGGTGGTGGAAAGTGTCAACAACTGCAATAACGAAGCTTCATTTCGATTAATGGTCAATCCACTTCCAATGGCGTATGAACCCGAAGTTTTGATTGGTTGTGATGATAATGGTGATGGCATTTCAGAATATTTTGACACTTCCAATGTGGAAACTCAGGTTACTGGGGGACAAATTGGTCTATCAGTATCCTACTTTGATGGAGATGGCAATGTATTGCCCAGCCCTTTACCCAATCCGTATACCAATTCGATCACCAATGACGAAACCATTACCGTAAGGGTAACCAACGAGGAGACCTACTGCCATGAAGAGACCCAGCTATTGCTGCGCACGTCTTCGCAGCCCCAATTGAATAGTCCGCAACCCGTCTACGCCTGTGATTTGGGAAATGGTTTCGCCCGATTTGACCTATCCCATGTTGAAGCTGAAATCTTGGGAAGTCAGACAGGGTTGGTCACACATTTTTTTCAAGAGGATGGCGTGGCATTGCCAAACCCGCTGCCCAGTTATTACGAAAATACCATAGCATGGAACCAAACCTTATTGGTACGTGTAGAAAATGAACTGAACAATTCATGCTATTCGGAAACAAGCGTTGACCTGGTGGTTACTGAACTGCCATCAACAGCCTTGTTAGAGGAAACATATTTTATATGTGGTTTGGAACCCTCATTGCGCATTCAAATAGAAACTGATTTTGAATATTACCAATGGACCCAACCGGAAGGCACTGTAATCTCCAACGCTTTTGAAACGATACTTACGAGCGAAGGAATGTATACCCTTACGATTGGTCAAACTACCAACGGTCTGTACTGCGAAAACCACTATGAATTTGAACTCGTTCGGTCTGAACTACCGACCATTATTGAAATAAAACGGCGAGAATTGTCGACCGATAATTTTATTAAAATTATAGCCTCTGGTGATGGGGATTTTGAATATTCGATAGATGGCGTGGTATTTCAAGACAGTAATTATTTCCCCAACATCCTTGGGGGCAACTACACGGTTATGGTCCGCGACAAAAAGGGCTGTGGAGAAGATAGCCAGCAAGTTACCCTTATCGATTATCCAAAGTTTTTTACCCCAAACAATGATGGTTTCAACGAATATTGGCAAATATTTGGCATAGAAGCGTTTCCAGACGCTCAAGTCTATATTTTTGACAGGTATGGAAAACTATTGGCCCAATTACGACCTGAAGACAAAGGTTGGGATGGTTTTTTCAATGGTAGGGAAATGATTTCTAACGATTATTGGTTCCGGGCCAATCTAGGAGAAGGCACCATTTTTTCGGGCCACTTTACTTTAAAAAGATAAAAGCCAGTTCTCACTTCATAAAAAATTGAATATCATCCAAATATTGACGACCCAAATTTGGAACCAGTGTTTTTGATAGAAATCCTCGATGAAATTAATAGTGAAATGGACAAATATTTTCAATTTGAAAATTTATGTTCAAATGAAAGTTTTAGGGTAATGTAAGACTATATCCTTTCCTTGAATGACGACTATATTAAAATCCAATTATATTCGAAATATTTCAAGCCTAAACCCTTTAGAAATTTTATTGACCGCTCTCATCATAGAAAGGATTGGTTTGATTTTAAGGAAACGGTGTACTATGAAATTCTAAAAGGCCAGACGTAATTAAAAAAATAAGGCCTGTGCATAAAAAAGTTTCTCATTGATTAGGTCAGAAATTTAAATCGACTTTAAATTGGTTTTTTTTAGTGGTTTTAGAATTTTAATATTCTCCTTACTGTTCGATTGTTTCTTAAAATTCATTACATTACCATATTGAAAGTCAATTTGATTTATTGTATATTAAATAGACCGTCAACAAATCGGTCAACAGATTTTGACAATAAGGCTGCGTCTCACAATATTCGTTGATTGAGGAAACAGGTTTGAATCCTGCCGAGGTCACTTTAAAAAACCCTGCATTGTAATGCAGGGTTTTTTATTTTTTTTAAGGTGTTTTACGACAATGCTGCTCACTAAACACGAATCAATTCAACTATTGTTTGCTCATCCTACCGAGGGCATAAATTCTTTCTCAATAGCTATTCGGAGCTGATAAACTTTCCGTCTTCTTTGATCAAAAGCAACTTTTTGCTAAATGGGCTTACCAAAGAAAGGTTCCATCCCGATGGGTGCGTATCAAATTTCACCTCTATAGACTCACCTTCCAGTTTTATCTTTAAACCTTCCATTTTTTTCCAAGTCGTTTTCGGATTTTCTTTTGATTTTAAGATCTTGCGATAAATCGAATACAATTGCCATTTGATTCTTTCATCCAAGGGCATGTCAAAGACTTCTTTTGAACCTAAACCTCGTTTTGAAAAATACACATAACCCCAATGCTCAGGTTCATGCATATTTATCACCCATTGAGGTGACCAAACCCAATTATACTCTGGTAGAAACTTACCTTGTTCATCTCTCTTTCTCGAATACTTTTCATCATTTAGGTCATAATCCCAATTGACCCTAGAAAAATTAATTCGCCAAAAATCACCTTTTGGAACCTTTCCTCCACGCGATACTTCCGTAATCACCGCCCAAGGCATGGCTATCTCAACACTCCAGCTGTCATCTATATCAGAAGCATTGTTCAATGTTCCGTTAATCGATACAGCCGTTTTTATGCCTTGAATATCCCAACTATCAATTATTTTACCATGGTTACGATAGGGCTTTGTCAAGAATAAATCCCAAACGGTATTCAAGGCGTTCATCTCAAACTCATAATAATTATGAGTATCCCCATCGGGGTCTATAAATATTTCAAAATCATTGTTGTAGAAAATAACGGTATCTCGTTGTTTGAGAGTGGCCCAGATATGAGGTTCTTCCATTTCTGCATAGAAATATAGATACTCCTCATCATAAACCATTTTCATGCGCGTTTTGTATTTTGGTTTGATCATACCTTCTATATCGATAAAATCATCGCTCCACAAGGCTTTATCCCACGTGGTTTCATTCGCAAGGCCATCAACAACAATTTCATCGGCCCTTTCATAGGCTACATAAACCTTCGGCCCTTCTTGGGCTTCTAGTCTAATCAACAAAAAGAATATAGATATTAGAATTAGCCTTGACAATTTAGGCAATGAAAGTAAGTAATACTGGAGCATTCGATTGATAGTTTGGTAAGCGGCAAAAGTATGTATTAAAGAGAACTCATTTGAAACTGAAAATCCATTTTTATGAAATCGGCAAAAGTTTATGTAGTTTCAGTAAGCTTTACCAATATCTCGATTACATTGTAACAATTATTACCTAGCCGTATTTGCGTTACCATAACTTTGCACCAAATTAAAACCTATGGACTTCATCTTAGACCCTTGGCCTTGGTTCGTTACAGGCCCTTTGATTGCACTAGTCATGCTGTTACTCATCTTTTTTGGAAAAACCTTTGGGATGTCAAGCAACCTGAGGACATTCTGCAGTATTGGAGGCGCGGGAAAGTATTCAGACTTCTTTAGGTTCGATTGGAAAGCGCAACGCTGGAACCTAACTGTGGTATTGGGCGCCATTATAGGCGGCTTTCTAGCAACAAGCGTATTATCGAACAGCGCGGCTATTGATCTGAACCCCGAAACCGTTACAGATTTACAAGAATTGGGTTTCGAAAATGCAGGAAAAAGTCTTTTGCCACCGGAAATCTATGCTTGGGAATATGCCCTAAGCCTTAAAGGTCTCGCTATTCTAATAATTGCCGGGTTTTTAGTGGGTTTCGGCACCCGTTATGCAGGTGGCTGTACCTCTGGACACGCCATTACGGGCCTTAGCAATTTACAGTTACCCTCTCTCATTGCCGTAATCGGATTTTTTATTGGAGGATTGATTATGACCCACTTTTTGTTACCCTTAATTTTTTAAAATGAAATTTTTCAAATTTTTATTGGTCGGAATCTTTTTTGGAATTGTTCTCGTTAAATCGGAAGCCGTGTCGTGGTACCGAATTTTTGAAATGTTCAAATTTCAATCATTTCACATGTACGGAATCATTGGTTCTGCAGTCACCTTGGGTATTGTATTCGTCTTTTTGATCAAAAAACTCAAGGTCAAAAGTATTGAAGGAAAGGAAATTAATTTACCACCAAAAGAGAAGAGCGTCACCCGGTACTTATTTGGGGGCACCATTTTTGGACTTGGCTGGGCATTGGCAGGTGCCTGCCCTGGACCCATGTACATATTAGTCGGCACAGGGGTTTTTAGTATGCTCATCGTTATAGCTGCTGCTATTTTAGGAACCTTCGCATACGGTGTGCTACGCAACAAACTACCGCATTAAACGGTCAATCTATTAGCCGATTTTTTTTTAGACGATTTCGGCATTAAGGCCCGCCTGTAGCAATTTACTGCATCGGGGCTTTAAATCGTTGTACTCACCAGTTTTGACAGTACATTTTCCGTTATAATGAACAATAATAGAGCATTGCTCGGCCTGTTCCGGTGTGTGCTCGCACACATCGATCAAGGTTTCGATTACATGATCGAAAGTATTCACATCATCATTAAAAAGAATAATTTCGTTCTGCTTTACAACTGCCTCCTCTAAAAGTAATTCTTCAGAATATTTCTCTTTCAAACCCATACTCATCGATTTTAATTAATGAGACTCTTTCTAAAATACGTATTTTACTGCTACCCAATTATTTCTTGAAAGATTTTTTTCAAATTTTAATCCACAGCTAGTACATTTTTCAGATATCGCAAAAATATCGTCTTCATAGAACCCACTCACAAAAAGAGTGCCATTAGCCATTAAATTGGAAGCATACGTAGGTATGTCAGCCAAAAGAATATTTCTATTGATATTGGCCAGAATTACATCATACTTTTTTGACCCTAACAAACTAACATCTCCTTCAAAAACCTGCACCTGATCGACACCGTTACGCTCTACATTTTCGAGGGCATTGTGGTAACACCAATTGTCAATATCTATGGCATCTACGCTTCTGGCACCTTTCATGGCTGCCAAAATGGCCAGAACGCCAGTGCCGCTGCCCATATCTAGAACCGTCTTACCTTCAAAGTTATGGTCAAGTATAAATTGGAGCATCATATGGGTAGTTTCATGATGCCCCGTGCCAAAACTCATCTTAGGCTCAATGATTATATCAAAAGGCACATCGGGTTTTTCATGAAAAGGTGCTCGAACCATACATTGTTCGGCTACCTGTATAGGGGTAAAGTTCTTTTCCCAAGTGGCGTTCCAGTTTTCTTGTTCTATTTCCTTCTTTTCAAAAGAAATATCAAAATCGGCATTCTTAAGAATTTCTATGGAGTCCATTATTGCTTCTTCAAACTCTTCCTTTTGAATATAGGCCAGTACACCTGTTTCATTTTCCACAAAACTTTCAAAACCTGCTTCCCCCAATTCGGCAATTAGAATATCTGTCGCTGGTTGTAACGGTGAAACGCTAAAACTATATTCTATGTAAATGGTATTCTCCATAAAAATCAAAGAGGAGTGCAGAACACTCCCCTATTTAATTAATTCTTTCAACAAATTTTTAGATAGCCTCAATTATGGCCACAAAATCATCGGCTTTTAAAGAAGCTCCACCAATAAGTCCACCGTCAACATCGGGCTTACCAAATATCTCTTTTGCATTGGCCGGTTTTACGCTACCACCGTATAAAATAGATACATCGTTTGCCACTGAAGTGTCATAAGCCTCGGTAATGGTTTTTCGAATGAAAGCATGCATTTCTTGTGCTTGTTCAGGAGATGCGGTTTCGCCGGTACCAATGGCCCAGACCGGCTCATAGGCCAAAATAATCTTGCTCCAAGAAGAGGCGTCTAAAGAAAACAATGCGTTTTTTAATTGGCTTTCCACTACGTTGAAATGATTTTCAGACTTACGGTCTTCAAGCTCTTCCCCAAAACAGAACATTACCCTCATATTTTTATCAAGTGCGGCAGCGACTTTTTTAGCCAATATCTCATCGGTTTCATTAAAATAGGCTCTTCTCTCAGAATGACCTAAAATCACAGTATCAACACCAATATTTAAAAGCATATCGGCCGAAATTTCTCCGGTATACGCGCCGTTTTCCGCAAAGTGCATATTTTGAGCTATCACCTTAACAACTGATGATTCTAAACTACGTACCGCACCAGCCAAATTTACAAAGGTAGGTGCTACCATTACCTCAGCGTTCGTATCTGGCAGTTTGGCTGCCAACTCGCTCAATAACGCCTCGGTTTCTTCGGCATTCTTGTTCATTTTCCAGTTTCCGGCAACTATTTTACTTCTCATTTTCTTTATTCTTTGTTTAGGTAATTAGTTAATCTTTTAAATAATATGTCAGTCGAATTTCAAATCGTTCAAATCGTTGTAATGCACTTTTTGAACGATGGTTCCTTTGTGCAAAACCAAAACACCAGGGTTTGACCTGACGATGGTTTTTAAGGTTGTCTCATCAGTGAAATAAAATTCAAAAGCTAGTTTATACTGATCGATAAGGGCCTGGGTCTGCTCTTCATTGGATGCCGACATGCCGATTACCTTATAACCTGTATCTAAAGCCTTATCGGTTATTGATTTTACTTCAGGATAAATAGCTTCGTTTGTCTTTCTCAAGTCATAAGCTATAACCATCACAAGTTTCGGTTCTTGCAAAAGACCCGAAGAAAAGTCCTCACCCCCTTGTTCTATGGTAAAATCGTGTATCGGCGGCTCATAACCCTTCTGCACTTCGGTTGTCTCCACATCGACGAACTCACCATCTACCTGTGGATAATCACCTTGAGTAACTATAATCTTATCTTCACCATTCACTTTGAATCGCCAAGCGTAATCGTATATTGGTTTGGGCGCATCTTCTGGAACTGTCATACCCTCCTCTATGTTAGCACCTATTTTATACGGTCTAAAGTCGATGACAGGTAAATGGTTGAGAACATAGTTACAATAAACGATACAAACCAGAACCGAAAAAACAATTACAATTCTTCTTATCTTGATATCAAAGAGAGGCGTAATATATTTTTGTCCTATGAACAAAAGCACTATCAATACAAGTAGAATAATATCTTTTGTGAAAGATTCCCACGGGGTCAATTTGATGGCGTCTCCAAAACAACCGCAGTCGGTGACTTTATTGTAGTATGCCGAGTAGAAGGTCAAAAATGTGAAACCCACTATCATCAACAAAAGACTCCATACGGTAAATTTCACCCTAAAACCGACCAATAGCATAACGCCTAACAACACTTCAAAAATTACCACGAAAATTGAAATCGCCAAAGCGTAAGGTTCAAAAACAGGAAGGTCAAGAACACCTTGACTAAAGTATTCTTCGAGCTTAAATGAAAAACCTACCGGGTCGTTCAGCTTGATAAACCCACTTATGATAAAGAGTATCCCAACAAAAATTCGACTTATGGCTACCAGATATCTCATGAACTACTCCCCTTTTTCGTTTAAATGAATCATAGCGAAAACAGCATAATTGACCATGTCTTGATAATTGGCATCGATACCCTCGCTCACGATGGTCTTTCCTTTGTTATCCTCTATTTGCTTTACCCGAAGTAATTTTTGCAGAATAAGATCGGTCAAAGAACTAATGCGCATGTCACGCCAAGCCTCACCGTAGTCATGGTTCTTATTTTCCATGAGGGCCTTGGTAGCGGCCGAATGCTTATCATACAACTCTAAAGACTCCTTCAATTGCATATCAGGCTGGGCAGCTACCCCCTTTTCAAGTTGTACAAGGGCCATCAATGAATAGTTGATGATGCCGATAAACTCTGAGCGTTCTCCTTCGTTTACCTTTCGCACCTCATTTTCTTGCAACCCTCTTATGCGCTGAGCCTTGATAAATATCTGGTCCGTTAAGGAAGGTAGCCTTAAAATCCTCCACGCACTACCGTAATCCTTCATTTTCTTTTCAAATAGATTACGACAAGTTTTTATCACCTCATCGTACTGCTGGGAAGTTTCAGGCATGGATATCGTTTCTAATTTGCGTAAATTTCACACAAAATTTTGAATTGCTCAAAGTTCGTGTTTTAAACTTGGTTATTCAAATGTTACCGCTTGAACTTTACGTAAAATGACCATCAATTGCAAAGGCCAACTCATTGACCTCAAATCGCCCAAAGTAATGGGCATTCTGAATATTACACCCGATTCTTTCTATGGCGGAAGCCGGTTTTCAGATTCTAAATCAGTATTGAAACGAACCGAGGCAATGCTTGCTGAAGGAGCCACCTTTATCGATATTGGCGCATATAGTTCACGCCCCGGGGCCGCCCATGTAAGCGAAGTAGAAGAACTTGGCCGCATTGTACCGATTATCGAACTATTGATAAAAGAGTTTCCCTTAATTCAAATTTCTATTGATACTTTCAGAAGCAAGGTGGCTGCCGAGTGCATTCAGAACGGCGCCTCGTTGATCAACGATATCTCGGCAGGTCTACTTGATGAACAGATGCTCTCCACCGTGGCAAAACTAAAAGTACCTTACATCATGATGCACATGAAAGGAGACCCGAAAAACATGCAATCAAAAACCGAATATCAAAATCTCATTAACGACATACGCAAGTACTTTTCTGAGCGCCTAAGACTAGCAAAAGACCTCGGCATTGTTGATATCGTCATAGACCCAGGGTTCGGTTTTGCCAAAACCTTAGAGCAGAACTATGAACTACTTTCAAACCTCGAGCTGTTCAGGAATATCGAGCACCCGCTATTGGTCGGCGTTAGCCGAAAGTCGATGATTTACAAATTGCTTGACAAACAACCAGAAGAAGCTCTTAATGGCACTACAGCGCTCAACATGGCCGCGCTTCTTAAAGGCGCTAATATTTTAAGGGTTCACGACGTTAAAGAAGCAGTTGGATGTGTTAAACTTGCAGAACAGTTAAAGAGCGAATTTATTTCCTAATTTTACAAAAACCATCCGACTTGGATTTTCTTAATTTCCTGGAATTCAATATCACCGACCTACTAGACATTTTTTTGGTAGCGGTATTGCTTTACTATGTTTATAAACTGGTAAGGGGATCGGCGGCCATCAATATTTTCATCGGTATTGTTATTGTATGGGGATTTTGGAAGCTAACCGAACTATTGGGCATGGAAATGATCAGCAGTTTGGTCGGCGCCTTTATGCAAGTGGGACTGATTGCCCTCATTATAGTTTTTCAGCAGGAAATTCGAAAGTTTCTTTTGATGATAGGGTCGACCAATTTCTCAAATAGAAAAAAGTTTCTAAAGCATTTTAAATTCTTGAGGGAAGATGCCATCAATTCGACTACCGATGTTGATGCCATTGTTGCCGCTTGTAGAAAAATGAAGACCACGAAGACCGGAGCGCTTATTATACTTGAAAGAAATACGTCTTTAGATTTCATCAAAGGCTCTGGAGATAAAATGCACGCCGAAATCAACAAACCCATTATCGAGAGTATTTTCTACAAGAATAGTCCGTTACACGATGGCGCCGCTGTGATTGAAGATAATTACATTGTTGCCACCAGAGTTATCTTACCGGTATCGAACAAAAGAAACATTCCCCTACGTTTTGGTCTTCGCCACCGCGCAGCCGTAGGCATTACTGAAAAAACGGATGCTTTGGCCTTGGTCGTCAGTGAAGAGACCGGTAATATATCTTATATCAAAAATGGTGAGTTTACCGACTATGCAGACCTTGATGAGCTGGCCACGATGATTAAGGAAGATTTGCGCGATTAGGCCACTTCTTCTTCCATGAATTGCGCTTCGTAAAGTTTACTGTAATAGCCCTTTCTTTTCAACAATTGCTTGTGGGTACCGGTCTCAACGATTTGACCTGCATCCATCACAATAATCTTATCGGCCTTTTTAATAGTCGCCAAACGGTGGGCTATTATTATAGAGGTTCGCCCTTCAGTTATTCTTTCTGTTGCACGCTGAATAAGCTGTTCTGAATAGGTATCTACGGATGAGGTAGCCTCATCTAATACCAGAATACTTGGGTTGCTTACATAGGCCCTCAAAAAGGCAATCAATTGTCGCTGGCCACTTGAAAGCATCGTACCTCTCTCCTTTACATTGTATTGATACCCGCCCGGAAGACTTGAAATAAATTCATCGACCCCAATTTCATCGGCCGCCGCCTTGATAGTATCAAGAGTTATTGAAGAGTTTTTTAATGAAATATTGTTCTCTATCGTGTCGGCAAATAAAAATACATCTTGCAAAACGACCGCTATCTGAGCCCTAAGTGAACTTAGCTTAAAATCTTTGATATCGATATCATCTACCAAAATACTACCTGAATTGATTTCATAAAATCGATTGAGGAGATTAATTATTGTTGATTTTCCTGCTCCGGTTGCCCCAACAATAGCAATCGTTTCACCAGCCTGCACCTCAAAGGTAACACCGTGTAAAACCTCTTCATTTTCAACATAACCGAAACGCACATCTGAAAATTTGAGGTTGCCCCGAACATCTCCCTTTTCAATAGTACCAACATCTTGAATGTTACTTTGGGTATCTAAAATCTTGAATACCCTATTCGCCGCTACCATACCCATCTGTAAGGTGTTGAATTTATCGGCGATTTGCCTTAATGGCCTAAAAAGAATTTCTATATACAGTATAAAAGCAAAAAGGGTACCTGCGATATCTACACTAATATTGGCCACATTTTGAAGCCCACCGTACCAGACCACCAAACCTATGGCTACCGATGATACGATTTCAGCAATCGGAAAGAATATAGAGTTATACCAAACCGTTTTCAACCATGCATTTTGATGCTTCTCGTTGATACCTCTAAAGTTTTCGCTCTCTATGCGTTCTCGGGTAAATAATTGCACGATTTTCATTCCTGTAATACGCTCTTGCACGAATGAATTTAAGTTTGAAACCTCTGCCCTTACATCGATAAAAGCGACCTTCATCGCCTTCTGAAACAAACGAGTGGCATAAAGAATAACCGGCATGATTACAAAAACGATCAAGGCCAATTTCCAGTTCAAATATAACATCATGGCAGCTGCAGCCAACATTTTCAACAAATCGGCAACTATCATAAAAAAACCCTGACTAAAAATTTCACCGATGCGCTGCATATCTTGAACGGCCCTTGTAACCAAAACACCTAAAGATGAGCTATCGAAATATTTCATTCGAAAACCTAGCATATGTTTAAATAGGTCGATGCGCACATCTTTAATGACCATCTCACCCAGCCAGTTTGCATAATAGTTGAAGAGAAGCTGACTGATAACCTGAGCCAGCAGAACCCCTAACATAATGACGCTGAGATTGAGAAGCATCTCTGCGTTAGGTACCATAATGGCATTATCAATAATCTTTTGTACCAAATAGGGAATGATTACCGAAAAAACGGATAAGAGAATAGCAGCCAGCGCTACGCCATAAAATGTCAACCTATAAGGGCGCGTATGGGCCATTAAGCGTCTGAAAAGTCGAAGATCAAATGCTTTTCCAGAATCTTTATCCATTTACTTGTAAATCTTATCGGGATATAAAACAGAGGTCAAATATAACCCTTTTGCCGGTACAGACGGTCCGGCCTTACTTCTGTCTTTACTATTTATGACCGATTTAACATCGGCTTTCGTCCATTTACCTTTACCAACCTCCAGAAGTGTGCCCACCACAGCTCTCACCATATTTCTTAAAAAACGATCGGCTGTAATGGTAAAAACAAGTTGATCATCTTTGCGTTCCCACACCGCCTTCTCAAGATGGCAGATGTAAGTCTTAACATCGGTATTCGATTTTGAGAAACATTCAAAATCTTGATAATCCAACAACATAGCTGCCGCTTCGTTCATAGCTTCGACATCCGGTTGATTTTTTAAATAGTAGGCCGCATCAATATAAAAAGGGTTTTTGTTTTCTACCACCCAATATTCATAGGTTCTAGAAACCGCATCGAATCTGGCGTGGGCTTCATCATTCACCTGAAGAATATGATGTACCGCTATATCGTCAGGTAAAAATGAATTCAATCTATGAAGTGCATTGGGTATATCCTCGATAGGTTCCCCATCAAAATGGGCAAACATTTGCTTGGCATGCACACCTGCATCGGTTCGACCCGCCCCTACAAGATCAATCGATTTTCTAAAAAAGGTAGAAAAGGTGTCTTCTAAAACTTGTTGTACGCTTATAGCGTTCGGTTGCTTTTGCCAACCGTGGTAATTCTTTCCGAAGTATGAAAACTCAACAAAATATCTCAACCTTAAACCTTAGTTTTGTGCAGCACCAAAGATACTTTTCTTTTCAAAAAGCGCACAAATTTTGAAGAGGCGTGTCACTCATCTTATAAATTCAATCAACCCTGACTGAAGGTTTGCCATTAAAGGTCATTACCATTTTTTATCATGAAGAAAATTCTGCTTCTTTCGGACACCCACTCACATATCGATGAAACCATAATAAAATATGTCCGTCAAGCGGATGAAGTATGGCATGCCGGCGACATAGGCACTCTTGAGGTCACAGATAGCATCAAAAAGTTAAAACCTTTAAGAGCGGTATATGGAAATATCGATGACCATGTCATTCAAAAAGAGTTTCCCTTAAACCAGCGTTTCCATTGTGAAAAGGTCGATGTATTTATGACGCATATTGGTGGATATCCTCCAAAATACAACGTGAGAACAAGAGACATTATTAAAGAAAACCCTCCAAAACTATTTATTTGTGGGCATTCTCACATTCTTAAGGTAATGACGGACCAAAAGCTCAACGTTCTTCATATGAACCCCGGTGCTTGCGGCAAACATGGTTTTCATCAGGTACGAACGGTGTTAAGATTCAAAATCGACAATGAAGACATTAAAGATTTAGAAGTAATCGAACTTGGCAAAAGGTAATAACCTTTAATTGATAACGTAGCCCAAAAGCCAGTAAAGCAGTATAAAAACCACAATGAATCCAATGCATCCGCATTTTCCACCTCCCAGTTTTTTTGCGCCCCAGCCGGCCAATATCGCTCGTAATATATTCTTCATAATTATTTGGTTTTTGTTTATCCGTTAACTGTAAATCCTGGGTAGCAAGTCATTCCCCCATCAACAAAAATGGTCGTTCCGTTGATATATTCCGATTCATCGGAAGCCAGCCAGGAGGCAACGCTACCGATGTCTTCAGGCACTCCGATTCTTTTATAGGGTATAAGGCCTAACATACCTTCCCTACCCTCTTTGGTGCTCCAAACATCTTTATTGATTTCCGTCTTTATTGCCCCGGGAGCGATGTTGTTGCAGCGAATTTTTTTCGGTCCGTACTCTTGACAAATACTTTGCATCAGCATGATGAGAGCGCCCTTACTCGCCGCATAATTGGAATGCCCTGCCCAAGGTATAATTTCATGTACAGAACTCATATGTATGATTTTACCCAATGATTTTGAGACCTCTTTTCGCATGCCCCTTTTCAAGAATTCGCGAATTGATTCACGTGCGCACAAAAATTGACCTGTAAGATTGACATCGATCACTTTTTGCCAAGCCTCTAAGGGCATTTCGTGAAGTGCATGGTCTATTTGAATACCTGCATTGGCCACGCAAACATCGACTGTGCCGAAATGAGAAATAGTCTTGGCGAACATATCTTGAACCTCATTTTCTTTGCTCACGTCGCATTTAAAAGTGATGGCCTTGCCACAAGTACTGTTCTTTTCGATCCAATCGGCGACTTCTTCAGCCTCTTCTTTACCACTATGGTAATTGACAACAATATTTGCACCTTCGGTGCCCAAAGCCTTGGCAACCGCCTCACCAATACCGGAACTTGCCCCGGTAACTATACAGGTTTGGTTTTCAAGCCTCTTATTCGGTTTTTGCATAGCATTACTATTTACTATAAATGTAATACAAATGGCACATCTACCGAACCCTCTATTTCTTAGAATCAACATTGAAAGCAATCGAATCAAAAAATGGCTGAAGCAATAAAAAAATCCAAACTATAGAAATGCAAAAAACCCGGGAACTACCCCGGGTTTAACGCACTAATACTACTAAGATGTTAGGTTTAACGCAAACGATCCACAGATTTTACAAGATCCTCATCCTTCTTGATAGCCCTGTTGGCCAGGACCAAAAAAACGATAGAAATTACAGGAATCAACATCCCAATACCCTTCTCAGAAACCTCGGTTTCTCCAGATAAGTTTAGTGATCGGTAAACGAAAAATCCTAGTAAAAAAAGATTAATCAACAGGTTCAACCTGTTGAGCACAAATTGATTTTTTCTATTCTTGAAAAGCAAAATGGCAACAAGCGCCAATATTGCAGATATATAAAAAGCCCCGGAAATCAATATTTCATTCTGGGCATAAATCTCGTTACCATTGGCATCTGACCATAAGTTTACCCAAAAAGGCACTATGGCGACGATTAGCACAACTATAAATAAATAAACGGTCTGTATTCTTTGAATCATTGCCTAAAAAGCATAATCAGGCGCAAAAATAAGGGTCTTTTTAGAAAAAAGCGATGATGTATTGAAAATAATTTGTAATATTGTCGCGTTATTAGTTATAGCACTTACCCAAAGGAACATCTGTTCCTAGTAATACCCAGATAACAATACACTTCTTATCAATTTACGGAGACTTATAATTTATACCTTACTTAATGTTTGAGATTTCAGAATTAAAAGCGAAAAAGCTGCCTGAACTTCAGGAAATTGCCAAAGGGCTCAATGTACCCAAATTTAAGACATTAAAGAAGTTGGATTTGGTATACCAAATACTTGACTTTCAAGCATCAAACCCTAAAGTAGTTCAAGAGGTAACCGCCACTCAAGCCGAAGAAAAACCTAAAACCCGTACTCCAAGAAAAAGGGTTAGCCAAGTAAACAAAAAAACTGAGGCCAAAGATTCTTCAGCACCTGCACCAGCAAAAAACGACTCGGAGACCAAAGAAAAAGAACCCGAGGTTAAAAAACCAAGGCCACGTGCACAGAACAATACTTCAAATACTGGCAAAAAAGACCAAAAGAGCAATCAGGGTCATAAAAACCAGAACAATAATAACAATCAAAATAATAAGGGGCACAGGCACCAAAAGAACAATCACGACAAAAGCAATTTTGATAAGGATTTAAAGAACCGCTACAAAGAACCTGAATATGAGTTCGATAGCATTATCGAAAGTGAAGGCGTTCTTGATATCATGCAAGATGGTTACGGGTTCTTACGTTCATCCGATTACAACTACTTGTCGTCACCTGACGATATTTATGTTTCTCAATCACAGATTCGATTATTCGGACTTAAAACCGGTGATACCGTTTTAGGAAATGTAAGGCCTCCGAAGGAAGGTGAAAAATACTTTCCACTTATCAAGGTCAATAAAATCAACGGAATAGACCCTCAAGTGGTTAGAGACCGAGTATCGTTCGAACACTTGACTCCTTTGTTTCCTCAAGAAAAATTCAATCTTGCCGATAAACAAAGTAATATTTCTACTCGAATAATAGATTTATTCTCACCTATCGGTAAAGGGCAGAGAGGTATGATCGTATCGCAGCCGAAAACCGGTAAAACAATGCTGTTGAAGGCAGTTGCTAATGCTATTGCGGCTAATCATCCAGAAGTTTATCAAATTATTTTATTGATAGATGAAAGACCTGAAGAGGTTACCGATATGCAACGTAATGTTCGTGGTGAAGTTGTTGCCTCTACGTTCGACAAAGAAGCATCTGAACACGTAAGGGTGGCCAACATTGTTTTAGAAAAAGCTAAAAGGCTTGTTGAGTGCGGCCACGATGTTGTTATTTTATTGGATTCGATAACCCGTCTGGCCAGAGCTTACAACACAGTCCAACCCGCTTCTGGAAAGGTTTTAAGTGGTGGTGTAGATGCCAATGCCCTGCACAAGCCCAAACGTTTCTTTGGGGCGGCCAGAAATATTGAAGGTGGTGGATCGCTTTCGATAATTGCCACTGCTCTAACGGAAACTGGGTCTAAAATGGACGAAGTTATCTTTGAAGAATTTAAAGGTACTGGTAATATGGAGCTTCAATTGGATCGTAAGATTTCAAACAGAAGAATATTCCCAGCCATCGACCTTACTTCTTCAAGTACCAGACGTGACGACCTTTTATTGGATGAAAATACCATTCAGAGAATGTGGATTCTTAGAAAATACCTAGCTGACATGAACCCTGTAGAAGCTATGGAATTCATTGAACAAAGAATAAAGCAGACCAAAAACAACGAAGAGTTCTTACTCACGATGAACCAGTAAAATTGGTTTAAAACCATATTGTAAATCCCGGAAACGAAAATCGTTTCCGGGATTTTTTATTTCTAAAAACTTGAAGAATAAAGAATTCTATTTTGAACTCATTGGCTACAGCTCAACGAAATTCTTCAAAAAGCCATTGCATATCGGTATTTTCAAATATCTTTATAGGGCAAAAATTACAACCCCCGAATTTTGCGTGTTAAACAAGTTGAACTCTAACCACTTATGACATGAAAAATTCAAAATTATCACTTTCCCTTATCTCGTACAGTTTAATTGCCTTTACATTACTTAGTTGTGTTACGGAAAACAAGACTGAGGCCGATTGTCCAGATTGTCCATGTACTGTAGCCGATGATAATTACAACAATGGAATAATTTTACCGGAACAAGCCAGGAAATTATATCTTAATTATGAAAAAAGACGAGTATCTCTAATTCAAGATTACGAAGACGAGATTGATAAAAGAAACTCAGACAAGGAGCAGAAAGTACCAAAAACCGATAATCAAAAAAGTAACAATGCCAATGACAAAGACCCCAATGGCGCTAGATTTGATGTTGCCCGGTATGTATACTATGATTATGAGGATTTAAAAAAATATATGGCGTATATAGAAAACGAGGCCAAATTAGCTGGGGAAGAACTCTCTACTTTAAGATTTTATTTTGCCAATTACCCTGACCAAGATAAATTTCCTGATGGAAAGGAAGTTGTGCATCGTCGCCAAAACTCCATAATGATGTCTCCTACTGTTAAGAGAAATGATAAGGATTATATTTTCTATACAGACGATGCAGGAGAGGGTAAAAGAAGAATTGTACTTTTAAAAAATGATTTTCAACCTGAAGGCAACAAAAATCAAGATACCGATTCTAAATCGGAAGCCTCTTTAGCACCTAGTTTCTCTTCCGCACCCATCTATGCCCCTAAAAGCACCACCAAGAACGAAGGAAATTCTGCACCACCACCATATTAAGGGTATTTAGGTTCCAGAAACATGTACCATGTTGGTAGAAGTATTAGAGAAGTTATTTATAGTAATGTACTTGTTAACATTTTTGGCTTCGCTATATAGATATCCCAGATATTTCGAAACAAGACTGAAGTATCTTCCAATTGTGTTCTTCTATACTTTGCTAAATGAAATTTTAGGCTATTTTACCTTTCACAACCCGAAGTACGGATTTTTTAGCAGTGATTCAATTTCGTACTACAACATGATAATCTATAACATTTATAATATTGTCTTTTTTATATATTTCTTTTACATCTATTGGTACTACGTTGAAAATAAGAAGAATAAAATTATCATTATTTACGCCTCAATATTATTCATATTGGTGTCCTTCATCAACCCATTTTTCCAAAATTTTATTATAACCGCTCAAATAGGGACTTATGTCGTAGGAGGAATTGTGTTATTATTATGCATAATAACTTATTTCAATCAATGTTATAAAGAAGAAATTTTCTTTTGGAAGGACAATTTGTTGATCTGGATAAGTCTGGGTTTACTGATATTTTATACAGGATATTTACCCATCAAAGTATCTAGGTTTATACATTCAGTTTATCAGACCAATGAAGCATATCACGTAAGAATTGTACACTATAGCTTAATTTCAGTGATGTACCTCCTTTTTATTGTTGGTTTTTTAAGAATGAAAAAGCGAATGGTCAAATAACAACTTCCCTACTTTAACATTTATTCTTATTTTTAAATATCAAATAATTGAAATGTTTCCCCCGTCTTTGAGATGGTCGGCCTCGGTTTAATACAACCAACCCTATGCTGAGACTGCTCTTGGAATATTTATTCCTGACCCTTTATGGGCTGACCTTATTAGCCTCTATTCTAAGATATAGAAGGTATTTCGACACCAGGCTAAGGTATTTGCCCATTATATTTTGCTACACCCTTCTCAATGAAATTTTGGGTTACCTGACTGCCTACTTTCCGCAATTCGGTTTTTTCTCAAACGAGGCTATTGCTTGGTACAACTTGGTCATCTATAACATTTACAATATTATTTTTTTCTTATACTTCTTCCTCATTTACCGGCACTACCTTGAATCACAAAAAGCCAAAAGGTTCATTTTATGGGCTGTTTATCTATTTTCAATCGTGGCCGTATTAAACCCATTCTTTCAAAGCTTCTTGATTTCTTCCCAAACTGGCACTTACATTGTGGGAGGATTAGTTTTGATATTTTGTACATCTTCTTATTTAATTTCTTGGTACAAACTTGAAGAAAGACACCCTAACAAGAATAAACTCCTTTATTGGATCAGTTTGGGTATGCTGATCTTCTATATTGGCTACCTACCGATTAAAACTGCCAGATTTATCTTTTCGATAACCGGAAGCCAAGAAGCGCCAACAATAAGAATTTTTCACTATTGTCTTATTATTATCATGTACTCCCTTATTATAGTTGGGTTTGCTCGATTGAAGAAACGATTGATTCGATAAAGAAAAAAGCTGTGAATACTATATTGCAACACTGACAGTATTTCATGCCTTTATTGCATTGCTTTCTGTCCTGGCATCAGAACCATGACTTGATGAGATTAGCTCACCCCCCCCAATTATTACCTTTATCATTGACCTAAGAGCATTTCCATAAGAAAAATCTATACCAAACCCCTTTAAAGAGGTAAACTCTATAGGACCTTTTGTCATTCCGCATGGTTATTGCAATTTAAATGGCGAACAAAAAAATTCGAACTTAAAAAAAACAAATGAAAGTACTTGTTATTGGAGCAGGAAACATGGGATTGACCTATGCTGAAGCCATGTCAAAATCAAAACAGCTCAAGAAAAGAAACGTTATGATTCTTGACAACTCTCCAGAGAAAATCCTCTCCTTAAAAAAGATTTCTCATTTCGATGTCTTTGAAAACCTCGAAGACTGTTTACCACAGGCAGATTTAATTTTTGTTGCTGTAAAACCATATCACAGCGACGACCTTTTTGCTAAAATGAGACCTTTAATCAATAAAGGGCAAATAGTTATCTCAATCATGGCAGGGGTCACAATACAGACAATGCAAGAATCATTAGGAATTGAAAAGGTGGTTAGAGCAATGCCTAACCTACCGGCTCAAGTCGGTAAAGGCGTCACCTCCTTCATTCCTTCAAAACAAGTCAGTAGAATTGAACTTCTAACCGTAGAAGATTTACTCGATACCACAGGAAAGTCAATCCAGGTAAGTTCTGAGAATTATATTGATGCAAGTACTGGAATATCGGGCAGCGGGCCGGCATATGTATTTTATTTTATGCAGAGTATGATGGAGGCCGCTTTAAAAATGGGTTTCTCGGCCAATGACTCCAAGGTTTTGGTAAGCCAAACCTTTGATGGTGCGGTAGAGCTTTTCAATCAGTCTGATCTTTCACCCACTTCTTGGATGAACAAGGTGGCATCTAAAGGAGGTACAACACGGGCCGCTTTAGATTCAATGGAAGACAATAATGTAAATGAACTAATTAAAGAAGCTGCTTACGCCGCCTTTGACAGAGCAGTAGAATTAGGAAAATAAGAAACATGTACAAACAAAGAGTAGTAATCAAAGTAGGTACAAACGTAATGACCAATAAAGACAATAGAATAGTAAGGCCTATTCTAAAAAAATTGGTCAAGCAAATAGCAGAACTCTATGAGAACGATATTATGTGTGTTCTCGTTTCTTCAGGTTCGGTCATCGCCGGGATGGAGGTATTAGGAGAAAGCCATATCAAGGATAAAACAATGCGTAGGCAAGTTTATTCTTCAATTGGCCAGCCTAGAATGATGCGTTTGTATTACAATATTTTTCGTGACTACGGTATGAAATGTGCACAGGTTTTGGCCACCAAGCGTGACTTTAATCCTGGGGTACACCGTGAAAACATGATCAATTGTTACGAAGGTCTTCTCTCTGAAGGCGTAGTACCAATTGCAAATGAAGACGACGCCGTTTCCGTAACCAAATCTATGTTTTCAGACAATGATGAGCTAGCTAGTTTGGTCGCTGAACTTATTCAAGCCGACAAGTTCATTATACTAACCGATATCGACGGTTTATACACCGGACACCCAGACGATGAGGGTACCGAGGTGATTGCCAAGGTCGGCGTTGACGAAAATGTAGAAAAATACGTGAAAACAGTAAAAAAAGGAGAAGCTGAAGGTCGCGGTGGCATGGGCTCAAAATTAAGTGTAGCCAAGCAAACCGCCGCTAAAAATATACCGACCTACATCGCCAACGGTAAGAGAGAAAATGTAATTCTTGATATCGTAAACGGTAAAGAAGTAGGTACTCAAGTGATGGCCTAAGAGGCTTTTGAAATTTAAATATAGAATATGAAACTTTTAAATACAGATATAAAGAACAAGGTTTTAAACTCTATGATTTCGATTATTGACGGAGATAGAGAGAAAATCTTAAAAGCAAACTCGAAAGATTGCGAGCTCTTCGATAAAAAAGATAGGGCTATGTATGACCGATTGGTCGTTAACGACAAAAAAATCGACGGAATGATTAATTCCGTTCGAGAAATTATGGAGCAAGAGGACCCCGTAGGAAAGACCAAGTCTGAAAGGAACCTCGAAAACGGATTGACCATTAAAAACAAAACGGCACCGTTTGGCACCATCATGATTATATATGAGTCAAGACCTGATGTTACGATTGAAGCTGCTGTATTGGCATTCAAGGCCAACAATAAAATTCTTTTAAAGGGCGGAAAAGAAGCTTACCACAGTAATAAGGCTCTGGAAGCATGTTGGCATAAAGCGCTGCAAGAAAATGGCTTGGATACCTCTTGGATTCAATTGCTACATATGAACAGGACCGAAACGCAAGAATTCCTGAAAAATCCGCCGGAAAAACTGGACCTAATTGTTCCTAGAGGTGGTGAGAAATTAATCGCATTTGTAAAAGAACATGCCAAATGCGCTGTTTTGGTCAGCGGTCGTGGCAACAATTTTCTGTATGTCGCGAAAGATGCCGATTGGGAAAAGAGCATCAAAGTAATTCTTAATGCAAAAACGCATAAAATATCGGCCTGTAATGCATTGGATAAGATTCTGATTGATTCCGCCGTTCCAGATTACGAGGAGAAACTTAAAGAACTTGATAGCATACTTACTGAAAAAGGCGTATCGATTTTGGTTGATGAACAGACAGGAAGTATTTTATCAGATGAGTCGGTTATCAAAGACGAATCTATCTGGCATGAAGAATTTTTGGCCATGAAATGCTGTATCGGTACGGTACAAGGCTTAGATGAAGCTATCGAGAAAATCAACAAATTTTCCGGCGGCCATTCTTCTACCGTTATGACCAACGACCCTGATAAGGCGATTAAATTTATGGAACAAGTAGACTCAGCAGCAGTCTATCACAATGCTTCTACCAGGTTTACTGATGGTGGCGCTATGGGTGTAGGTGCCGAATTGGCGATTAGCACCGATAAGTTGCACCATAGAGGGCCGCTAGGTCTAGAGCAGTTGGTTACCAACAAATACTATGTATTCGGTGATGGTCAAATTAGAAACTAACAAAGGTTAATTTCATAAAAAAGCCCCGATAGATATCTATCGGGGCTTTTTTTACAATAATAAGTTTAATTACAATGCAGCAACATGCTTGGCCAATTTACTTTTTAAGTTAGCCGCTTTATTACTGTGGATGATGTTGCGCTTAGCCAATCTATCGATCATACTAACTACACTTGGCAAAAGTGCCTCAGCATCCTTCTTGTTCTCTTCACCACGTAACTTCTTAATAGCATTACGGGCAGTTTTGTGCTGATAACGGTTACGAAGACGCACCGCTTCATTTCTTCTAATTCTCTTTAACGCTGACTTGTGATTTGCCATCTTACTTTACTAGTTATAAGTTTTCAATTTTCAACTTCACCAATCCTCTGCAAGGTTTTGTAGCCCGTAGGGGAATCGAACCCCTGTTACCAGGATGAAAACCTGGCGTCCTAACCCCTAGACGAACGGGCCAAATGATTAATCCTGAAAGAAATAAGCCTTTTCAGAATAAAAATCAACATTCTATAAACACTTCGTAGCCCGTAGGGGAATCGAACCCCTGTTACCAGGATGAAAACCTGGCGTCCTAACCCCTAGACGAACGGGCCATTGCTTTATGCAATTGCGGATGCAAAAATACAATTATTTTTTACTATCGCAACAACTGATGATATTTTTTTAATAAGCTTTTGCAAAGAGTACTCTTTTAGAAGATGGTTTACCTGAAACCAGACATGTACCTTCCTCATTTTTAGCGGCTATGGGTATACACCTAATAGTTGCTTTTGTCTCTTCTTTTATCTTATTTTCTGTCTCTATCGTGCCATCCCAATGAGCTGAAACAAATCCGCCTTTCTCCTCTAACACCTTCTTAAACTCATCATACGAATTTACCTCGGTAATATTGTCATAAGTAAAGTCATGAGCCTTTTGATAAAGGTTCTTCTGAATATCATCGAGAAGAAACTTAATTTTCTGAACTATTTCATTTTCTGAAACAGTCTCTTTCGTCAAGGTATCTCTACGGGCAACCTCAAAAGTACCGTTCGCCAAATCACGCTGACCTACCGCCAAACGCACAGGCACACCTTTCAGTTCATATTCATTGAATTTGAAACCGGGCTTATGGGTATCTCTATCATCAAACTTAACCGAAATACCTTTCCCTCTCAACTCTTTTAACAAAGGACCTATTTTTTCAGCAATGGCCTCCAACTGCTCCATCCCTTTATAAATAGGAACGATCACTACTTGAATAGGGGCCAATTTTGGAGGTAAAACCAAACCATTATCATCACTGTGGGTCATGATCAAAGCGCCCATCAACCGAGTTGAAACTCCCCATGAAGTCGCCCAAACGTGCTCTTGCTTTCCTTCCTTGCTTGCGAATTTAACATCAAATGCCTTTGCAAAATTCTGACCAAGAAAATGTGAGGTACCTGCTTGCAATGCCTTACCATCTTGCATCATAGCCTCAATACAATAAGTTTCTAGAGCACCGGCAAAACGCTCACTTTCCGTCTTCAACCCCTTGATTACGGGCATGGCCATATGACCTTCGGCAAATTCGGCATAAACGTTCATCATTTGTTCCGCCTCCTCAATAGCCTCTTTTTCGGTAGCATGCGCCGTATGGCCTTCTTGCCAGAGAAACTCGGCAGTTCTTAAGAACAACCTGGTTCGCATTTCCCAACGTACTACATTGGCCCATTGATTGATCAATAATGGCAAGTCTCGGTAAGACTGAATCCACCTTCGGTAAGTGTCCCAAATGATGGTTTCAGAAGTGGGTCTCACAATCAGTTCCTCCTCCAAGCGCGCATCTGGATCAACAACTATACCCGAACCGTCTTCGGCATTCTTCAGCCTATAATGGGTGACCACAGCACACTCTTTGGCAAACCCTTCAACGTGATCGGCTTCTTTACTTAAATATGACTTGGGTATGAAAAGTGGAAAATATGCATTTTCGTGTCCCGTATCCTTGAACATCTTATCCAATCCCGCTTGCATTTTCTCCCAAATGGCAAAGCCGTAAGGTTTGATTACCATACAACCACGAACCCCTGAATTTTCAGCTAAATCAGCGTTCACTACCAATTCGTTATACCACTTGGAATAGTCCTCGTTCCGCTTGGTCAATTTATTACCCATCCTTGAAAGTTTGGCACAAATCTTGTGACTATGTTAGTAAAATAATTGGGTAAAACTAGTTATTTTTACTATGTTCAACAATAAAAAATTGCGACCATGATATCTTCTCTACCCATCCTAAAATATAGAACTTTTATGCTCTTGAGCATAATTGGTTCACTAGCTGTATCTTGCGGCTCTTATCAATCGGCATCTTACTATGACAATGATGGTATTTATGCCAATGGCAACGAGGTTAGTGTTGAAAGGCCTACTCGTGCGCCACAAAAAAACAACACCGAAAGAAGCAGCACTTATTCCAATTACTTTGGCCAGCAGGCAGAGCTTCTAGATGGTGAGATATTTACCGATGTTGATTCTTACTCAAGTACGGTAGAGAACGATAGCATTCAGGAAAGTCAATTGACCGATTATTACGATAATGCCAACGATTATTCGGGTTATGCGGCATGGGGCGATAACACTACCGATGTATATGTCAATTTTCACGACTACAACTACGGTTGGGCCGGCTGGGGATGGGGCTCTCCTTGGTTATGGAACAACTGGGGCTGGGGTGGAGGCTTCTACAATGGTTGGGGCTACGGCTACCGTCCATTTTGGGGTTATCGATACAGCCCATGGGGCTGGGGTGGTTTCGGCTATGCCGGCTACTACCCATACGGCGGTTTTGGTTGGGGATGGGGCGGTTACGCCACTTGGTGCCCTCCTTACGGTTATTACAATGGATATAACAACTACGGTTACGGAAGAAGAGATTATGTTTATAACAGCTCTAGAAGGGGCTATAACACCAATGCTATTTCTGGAGGTGCTTCTAGGGTAGCTTACAACACAGCTGGAGCAAACAACCGTAACAGGGTTTCATCTGGCTATAGTTCAGCAACAAGAAGTGGCGTAAGCAGAACCGCCACAACCAATAGAAATTCTAGAACTTATCGAAGTGATGGCAACACATATTCCTCAAGAAGAGTAGTCGGTGTTGACCAAAACAGATCATACAGAACGAGTCGCAGCACTAGAACGGCACCATCTTACAACAGCTCTTCTAGAAACGGACAAACCTATAGAAGTTCAACACGTAACTCTCAAACCTATAGAAGTGCTTCACCAAGAACAAGCACCTCAAGCAGAAGTTCCAACAATGGCAACACCTATAGAAGTTCTTCAAGAAGCAACCAAAGCTACCGAAGCACTACGCCAAGGTCTAGCACATATTCTTCGGGAAGAAGCTCAGGAAGCAGTTACAGTTCTGGCAGAAGCTCAGGAGGAGCAGTTCGTTCTTCGGGCGGCGGAGCTTCGAGATCAAGTTCACCCGGTAGCAGCAGAAGAAACTAATCCTTCAATCATTAAACCTATTTTTTCAAAAATTAAGGAATGAAAAGAATTTTAACTTTCATAGGGCTATTGTCATGCTTTATTTCAAACGCACAGACCATAGATGACGTTCTTAGATACAGTCAAGAAAACCTTCAAGGTACAGCCCGATTTCAAGCAATGGGCGGAGCCTTTGGTGCTTTAGGTGGCGATATGTCATCAATCAACATTAACCCGGCGGGCAGCGCTGTATTCAACAACAGCCTATTTACTATTTCTGGAACGTACTACGATACCAATACCGAATCAGAATATAGAGGTTCCTTTTTGCAATCTGACAACAATACGTTAGATATGAACCAATTAGGAGGGGCATTTGTCTGGAAATCTACAGACCCCGATTCTTCTTGGAAAAAAGTCTCTTTAGCTATCAATTATGATATCGTTCAAAATTTTGACGATTTCAGTATTTCAGGTGGCCTCGGAACAGAAGGAATAGATAACTACTTTTTAAATTATGCCGATGGCATTCAACTACAGAACCTAAGAATTAGGGACGGTGAAACGGTTAGCGATGCCTATCTGGATATTGGAGCGACCAATGGATTAGGATTTGGTGGCCAGCAAGCTTTTTTAGGTTTTCAGACCGGCATTATAGAGCCCACCGTAGACGAAGTTGAAAACACCGAATATTTTGCGAATGAGAACTATACGGAGGTTAACCAAGACTATCGGGAGACAACAGGAGGTTACAATAGCAAAGTGATAGTAAATGCAGGAACACAGTTCGAAGACTTTCTTTATCTCGGAGCTGCCATGAATTTCCACACCGTACTTTTTGATAAGTATAGCAGATATAGTGAAGACTTCTTTAATGTAGATGATGAACTGAGAACCGTAAGATTTGACAATCGTTTAAGAACCGAGGGCTCCGGATTTTCTTTTAGCCTAGGGGCTATTGGCAAATTAAACCAATTTGTTCGAATCGGAGGAAGCTATCAATCTCCTACATGGTACAGGCTGAGCGATTCGTTTACTCAAGGCATTAGCTCTAACTACCCTAACCAAGACCCTAATTTCTACTTCTTTGGTATGAGGGATATTAGCATTTTTGATTATCAAATCAAGACCCCTTCAAAATTAACGGGAAGTTTAGCCTTAGTATTTGGGCAAAACGGTTTGCTTAGTTTTGATTACTCATATCAAGATATGTCGAATGCGGAGCTTAGGCCTACGAGCGATTCAGCCTTTGCCAGCGAAAACGAGTATATGTCGCAAGCACTTGGCGGCGTTTCTTCATTAAGGGTCGGTGGCGAATATCGCATTCAAAGGGTTAGCCTGCGAGCCGGTTACAGATACCAACAGAGTCCGTATGCAGATGGCAACATAGTAGGTGACCTACAAGGTATTTCCGGAGGAATTGGATTAAATTTTGGAGGAAGCCGTCTTGACCTTGCCGTGAATCGCAGTGAACAAGATGTATTGCAATATTTCTTTTCGACCGGTATTAATACTCCCGCAGTTTTGAATAGAATCAATACGAATGTAACACTAGGATACACCTTAAATTTTTAGGCTAGAATTACGCGAACAGAACCATAAGACCAAAAAGCCCCGCTTTACGGGGCTTTTTTATATCTATCTTTTTAATGTGAAATTAGCTCTCGTACTTTTTGCTACCACGACCCCTTCTTCATCTTCCTCATATTCAAACCTGAACCAATAATCAGAGGATGGTAACGGCTTGCCATTGTATGTTCCGTCCCATTCTGTATTTGAATTCAACTGAGCCAATAACTTTCCGTATCGATCAAAAACAAATACCACGGGATTGTTCAATGTTTCGATTCCCTTGATATTCCAAGTATCGTTAGCACCATCATTATTAGGAGTGAAAAATTTAGGATAACCCACCACCAAAAACTCGATTGGTTCTGTAGTTCCACATCCATTTTTATCATTGATGACCAATGTATTGATACCGGGAGGCACATCATTAAAAACGGAATCATCTTGAAATTCCCCTCCATTAACGGCATATTCATAATCTCCATCGCCATCAACAAAAATTTCAATATTGTTTCTATCGGGGTCTAAAGTTAAATTAGAATTGAGAAGCTCTACCCTATCCAAAACAGGCGTACCATAAAAAGTTATCAGAATATCATCTAAATAATGTGCACCTTCACTGGTCGTAATATCAACGAAGTAACGACCTGAATTTGGGCTAGAAACGGTAAGGTGAGTCGCCGTGGGACCGGAACCCATTGGTTGATCAATTGTACCATCATCATCAAAATCGACCGACCAAGCGACATTGGCTATATCGGGGCCAGCAGGCGAATTTAATGCCACCAATTCAATATCGGGGTCGCCTTCGCAAGCGTTTATATCCAATCCTAAAAACTCATCACGAAGAGTACAATCTAGAGCCGTGTTCTGGTCCGCTTCTACCGAATTTCCAGTAAAAGTCAATATAAATTCTTCAGGGTCATTATTGGTGTTATTGCTAAAGTTGTTAATCAAGATATAATAGACCTCACCCGGCAATACATCAAGCCACTCGTCATAAGTATTCAGGTTTTGAGTTGTGGAAGGTACACCTGCCTGGCCATCTTCGGGGTTAACCCCAATACCGGTATACCGAGTTCCATTGACCTCGTAATTACAGCGAATAGGCTGCGCCTGGCCACTGCTAATTTCCCCACAGGCAACATCGGGACCATAAACCGCAAAATCCCATTCAGCAGTTATAGTGGTTTCTCCTGGTAAGGGAAGCGCCTCAATATCAAAACCCACCTGCCCTCCTGTACCGGCCCGAAATACATACCAAGAAGTGTTGTTTTCTATGTTGGCGTTACTGACGCTCCCTTTTTCGAGACAACCTGTTTCGGTAATCACTTCCGGATCAAAATCGTCAATATCACCACCGCCGTCAGCCCTCCCCATTATCGGTGCGTCGGCACATACAGGAATGGCCGAACGACAATCAGGGGAATTTTGCGCTTGGGATTGAAGACCAAAAAGCAATACTAAGCTAAGGGCTAGAAGAAATCGCATACAGTTGGAAGCTAAGATTGAACCTGTAGGTATAACTTCGCTCAGCTTGATTTAGTATGTTTCGACCTAATAATTAGACCGTTAATCGACAAAAGACCCAGTTACAAACTCTCAAAGGGATTACTAAAGACCGGAACTACATACTAGCGTTTCAAAGAAAAATGACTATTGATGTATTTGGCCTCAACTACGTTGCCCTCTAAATTGGTATAGGTGAGCTTGAACCAGTAGTCTGTTTCAGGCATGGGCTTTCCATTTAAGAGTCCATCCCAACCTGCACTGTTTTCGTTCAACTGTGTAAGTAGCTTTCCAAACCTATCAAAAATATGAACCACAGGAGATTCTAAAGTTTCGATTCCCTCAATATGCCAATAATCATTTGAACCATCCGAATTAGGTGTAAAGAATCTTGGGAAACCAACCACAATAATATCTTCGCTAACCATACCACAACCGTTTGGGTCATTCACATTGATTGTATGCCTGCCAGGTAAGACTTCATAAAATGTATTAGCTTCTTGAAAGGGGCTATCATCAATTTGAAATTGTAAACTGCGATTGTCTTCGGTTAAGACAGTTACTGTATTATTATTTCTCAAATCATGAACCAATACATCGTTTATTACAGGAGGTCTCGAAACATATACTCTTATAGTTGCTGAATTTTCACAGCTAAAACCAGCTTGATTATTGTAAATATTTAAGGTGAAATCCCCTGCTTCATTCACCACTATAGCAGGAGTTGTTTCCCCAGTACTCCACCGATAGGCATAATTTGGGTCTGGATTATTTTCACCTATAGTGATGCCGTTGGCGTTTTCGCAGATGTAAGCTTCAGTTTCAAAATCTATTTCCGGTGTTTCTAGATTGATTATTTGAAAGCTCTGCGAGGCATCAAAACATCTTGGATTGTCCAAAGAACTGACGCGAACAAAAATGGTCTGGATACCTTGAGTAACCTCAAGCTGTTTTGGCAGAGCATTGATTCCATTAGCTGCGTCGGCTGGCGTTTCGTGATAATTTACCAAGAAATCGTTTGGATCTTGAACGCCCAAAGCTTCCATATCCTTTACAGATAAATCATAAAAATCAGTCCCTTCGCAAAAAGCATCGTCCGCTACAGGATTGGTGGTCGGCGTGGGCGAGAAAGCGACCTGTACATCACTATAAAGGTTTCCTGTAGGCCTTACTACCTCTACACGATACATACCCGATACGCTCACCGCTAGATTGGTGCCGTTTTCCCCTACCAAAGCATTATAACCACTACCATTATCGACAAACCAATTGTAGGCCGTCGCATTCGATGTGGTGGCATCAAGGTTCACAATAGTTCCTTGACAACTTGCAATTGGTGGCCCCAACAGATTATCTATGATGGAACAATCCAACGCATCATATGGGTTCGTGACAAATATCTGTCCCGAAAACTGAATAGAAAAACCCGAATTATTATTGCTGAAATTGTTGATGAATAAATAATAATCTTCTCCCGGCTCTACCTCCAGCCAAGTTTCATATTGCACATTCAAGTCATCGCCCGTAGGATCCTCACCAACACCGATAAAGGCATTGCCATCTTGATTATCGAAAAAATTGCATCGAATGGGCTCTCCTAAAGCCCCACAATCATTGGTTCGATACAGGGCAAAATCCCAATCTTCACCGGTATCGATACCAATATTGAAACCTAATTGCCCCGAAGCACCTGTTCTGAAGCGATACCATGCAGAGTTTGATTCAATCGTACCTTCAAGTGCTCTTTCTAAACAGCCACTCGTTTCCGCAGCATTAAAATCGTCGTTTCCCAGGCCATTGGTACCACCGTTGACCGGGGTATCATTACATATAGGTATTGCATTGGCACAATCAGGTGAAACCTGTGCCTTGGCCATTTGAAAGCCAATTAGAAGAAAAAGTAAGCCTAGTTGAAAGCGATTCATAAAGTAGATTCAACTATGTATCGATAAAAATACCATCGATTGTAGGTTAACACCAATTTATGTTGTGTACATCGGCTTTAGAGACGTAAAGTGCTATATAATGTATATCTTTGCAGTTCGTTTTGGTCAGGTGGTGATAGGGTTTCTATAATTTGCGACTAAAGGAAAAAATAGAAGCTTACCGAGCTTGAACACAGAAACAAATTAGCAGATGAAAATTGACAGTACTTTGGAAAAGCAATTTGAAGAGATGGGAAACGACCACGTTTCTGCCGCCGAGGACACCCCTATGCGAAAAGATGCCTTCGTTCTGAGCGATGAAGAGAAAATTGAACGCATTCAAGCAAATATTAGAGAGGTGATGTTGACCCTAGGCCTAGATTTAGATGATGACAGTTTAAAAGGCACCCCAAATAGAGTGGCAAAAATGTATGTAAAAGAGATTTTTGGAGGCCTGCATCCCGATAGAAAACCAAAATCTTCCACCTTCAGCAATAAGTACAAATATGGCGAGATGCTTGTTGAAAAGAACATCACCTTGTACTCTACTTGCGAGCACCATTTGCTACCGATTGTGGGCAAGGCCCATATAGCCTATATTTCAAGTGGTAATGTGGTTGGGCTTTCAAAAATGAACCGTATTGTCGATTATTTTGCCAAACGCCCTCAAGTTCAAGAAAGATTGAACATTCAGATTGTTAGGGAATTACAGAAGGTATTGGAAACAGAAGATGTCGCATGCGTTATTGACGCCAAACACCTTTGTGTTAATTCAAGGGGTATTAGAGACATCGATAGCAGTACCGTAACCGCGGAGTATGGAGGCAAGTTTAAAGACGAGTCGGTACGAAGAGAATTTTTAGACTACATCAACCTAGACACCAACTTTTAACAGTATCTAGCCGCACATGCCACTTTACGAAAACCAAGAGCTTAAAATATACAACTCCCTTACCGGTACCAAAGAAATTTTCAAGCCTATCAACGAAGGGCATATCGGAATGTACGTTTGCGGACCAACCGTTTACAGTAATGTTCATTTGGGCAACTGTCGCACGTTCATGTCTTTTGATATGATTTTCCGGTACTTAAAGCACTTAGGTTACAAGGTCAGGTATGTCAGAAATATTACCGATGCCGGACACTTGGTAGACGATGCCGAAGACGGCGAGGATAAGATTGCAAAAAAGGCACGTCTTGAGAAATTGGAACCTATGGAAGTCGTGCAGCGTTACACATTAGACTTTCACAATATTTTAGAAAAATTCAATTTTCTACCTCCCAGTATAGAGCCTACCGCAACAGGCCATATTATCGAACAAATTGAGATCATCAAAGATATTCTGTCAAAAGGGTATGCCTATGAAGCGAATGGATCTGTTTATTTTGATGTAGCCGCATTCAACGAAACGAATGACTACGGTAAATTAAGCGGTAGAAAACTCGAGGATATGATTGCGAATACCCGTGAGTTAACGGCCCAAGACGAAAAGAAAAATCCTCAAGATTTTGCTCTTTGGAAAAAAGCGGAACCCCAGCACATTATGAGATGGCCATCGCCTTGGGGCGATGGTTTCCCAGGCTGGCATCTTGAATGCACGGCAATGAGCACCAAATATTTGGGCGAAACATTCGATATACACGGTGGTGGAATGGACCTAAAATTCCCTCATCACGAATGTGAAATTGCGCAGGCCGAAGCCAGTTACGGACAATCACCCGTTAATTACTGGATGCATGCCAACATGCTGACGATGAACGGAAAGAAGATGGCCAAATCTACTGGAAACAACATCCTTCCCGGAGAAATATTTACGGGTGAGAATAAAATTTTAAGCAAGGCATTTGCTCCATCCGTCGTTCGCTTTTTTATGATGCAAGCGCATTACACCAGCATTCTAGACTTAAGCGACGACGCTTTATTAGCCTCTGAGAAAGGTTTCAACAGGCTCATGGAGGCTTTTGCAACGTTACAGAGCTTAACCCCTGCAGGCAGCAATAGCGATTTTGATGTTACTAACTGGAAAGCTTCTTGCTATGAGGCGATGAACGACGATTTCAACACTCCGATTTTAATAGCCCATATTTTTGAAGCTGTCAAGCACATCAACCTTATCAAAGAAGGCAAGGAGCAAATTTCAGAAGTTGACAAAACCCAATTAGAAGAAACTTTACATGCCTTTATCTTTGATATTTTAGGCTTACAACAAAATACAGGTAACAGTAAGGATACCGAAAAACTTTCCGGAGTTGTTGAACTTTTGATTGAATTAAGAAAAGATGCGAGGGTCAATAAAGATTTTGCCACCTCAGATAGAATTCGTGACCAGCTTGCCGAATTAGGCATTCAACTGAAGGACGGTAAAGAAGGAACGACTTTTAGCATTCAATAAAAAAACTGAAAGACAAGACGAAGACATTTTAGTCACTGCTCAACCAAAGCATAACCGCAATGAAGAAAGTATTGATAGCTCCGTTTGTGTTTTTGGTCCGTTTTTATCAATTGGCAATATCTCCTTATACGCCGGCAACTTGTAGGTACTCCCCCACTTGCTCGCAATACACATTAGAGGCTTTAAAGAAACATGGGCTTTTTAAAGGCGGATGGCTCTCCGTTAAGAGAATTGCCAGTTGCAACCCTTGGGGAGGCAAAGGCTACGACCCCGTACCTTGAACAAAAGTCTTGCTTTCTTTCGAAACAATCTCCATCAATAGAAACCACAAAACTTTACCGAAGGCCAAAACCGAAATGCTTATCTTAGCCATCCTAAACCCAAATACATGCACTTTTTAGGTATTATCTGGAATCCGAACGAAACCCTCTTTACCCTAGGCCCCTTACAGATCAAATATTACAACCTTCTCTGGATAGTTGCTTTTGCAGCTGGTTGGTTCATTATGAAGCGTATTTTTTTAAGGGAGAACAAAACGGTAGAGCAACTAGACTCCCTTTTCATTCATACCGTTTTGGCCACCATGTTGGGTGCTCGACTTGGTCATGTCTTTTTTTACGATTGGCCTTACTACAAAAATCATTTGCTTGAAATTCTGCTTCCCATTAGAGAAAGTGCCAACGGCTCTCTTTTTGGTTTTATAAATGGTTATGAATTTACAGGCTTTACCGGACTTGCCAGTCACGGAGCTATTATAGGCGTACTTATTGGCACGTACCTTTATGCCAGAAAATATCCTGACATGAAACCGCTGTGGTTGTTAGACCGAATGGTAGTGCCGTTTGCGCTAGGTGCATTCTGTGTTCGTCTAGGAAATTTTTTCAACTCTGAAATCAACGGAAAGGTCACAGATGAATCTTTTGTTTTTGCCACTAAATTTATTCGTGATTCCGATGACATGCATCCTTCGCAGGCGATGAGCATCACAAAAGAAAAGACAGTAAGTGCTGCTTACGATGCTATTGAAAACAACCCTCAGTTTTCAGAATATTTGGCTCAAATACCTTACAGACATCCTGCTCAATTATATGAGGGAATCGCCTATATTTTCGTATTCGCCTTGCTGTACTTTTTATACTGGAAAACAGACAAAAGAAATAGCACGGGCTATCTCTTTGGCGTGTTCTTAGTGTTGTTATGGACCATCAGATTCTTTGTTGAATTTGTCAAGAAGAGTCAAGGTGGTTTTGAAGAATCTCTGGGCTTGCTTTCTACAGGTCAATGGCTCAGCATACCTTTTATATTAATCGGTCTTTATTTCATGTTCAAACCGAATATTTCAAAAGCTTAAACCAAGCGCCATGAACATTAAAAGTGCTTTCACCATTTTACTCTTGTCAACCCTCATCTTTTTCTCTTGTAAGGATAAGGCGAATAGAGAGGTAAAAATAGAAGAAGTATCTTTTAAAAAAGAAGGTGAACTTCAAATAATCAAGTCAGAATCAGATTCCGTTTTATTGGAACTGAACATTGAAATTGCAGACAACGAATACGAAACCCAGACCGGCTTGATGTATCGGTCAGGTATGGAAGCCAATCAAGCTATGCTATTTGTTTTTCCGAATGTCGCACCGCATTCATTTTATATGAAAAATACTGAATTTGCCCTTGACCTGTTATTCGTAAAAGAAGATATGACCATTGGCAGTATTACAGAAAACGCCAAACCTTTTGACCAGAGCAGCATACCCTCTCGCCTACCTGTACAATACGTTTTGGAAGTGAATGCAGGATTGGTTTCCGAAAACGGAATTGAAATCGGCAATCGTATTCAGTATACAAAAACACCATAGTTGAACAACTTACTTCTCGAAGGGCAAGAAACATCAAGGCTTTTATTTAGAAAAGTAAAAGAGAGCGATTTTGATGAATGGCTTCCTTTTCACCAAGACGAAAGAAGCTCTGAATTCTGGAACGGAATTCCTTCCGACCCACTTGAGGCCTGCAAACAGCAATTTGACCGAATCTTTGAAAGGTATGAAAAGGAATTAGGAGGTATGAATGCCTTGATTCTAAAAGAAAACAATCTCCTGATCGGTTTGAGCGGCTTGTTGATCCAAGAGGTTGACGGCGAACGTGAACTTGAAGTAGCTTATTCTATACTACCCCGGTTTTGGCGTCAAGGCTTTGCTACAGAGGCCGCATTAAAATGCAAAGCCTACGCTGGGCAACAACAACTCGCTCCATCTTTGATTTCAATAATTCAAGTGAACAACCTACCCTCTCAAAAAGTGGCATATAATATGCAAATGACCATCTCTAAAACGACCGTATACAAAAACAATCCGGTTCACATATATCGAATCAATTTATGACAAAATCACATTGGGCCATATTTACTGACAATAATTCATTGAAGGGCGACTTTATTCACTCCCTACAAAAAGGCGCTAATAATGACTTAAAAGAACTTAAAGACTTGAACGGCGCACTATTTTCTAAAAAGGTATTGGAGCGGTTCATAGATGAGGAAGATCGGCACGATACAAAAGTCATTAATGTCGGGAAAAATCAGTCGGTAAAATCGATGTCAAGTGGCGAACAAAAAAAGGCTTTGCTCAATTACTTATTATCGCTCAATCCAGACTTTTTGATTCTCGACAATCCCTTCGATAATCTTGATGTAGAAAGTCAAGCCGATCTTAAAGTGCGACTCAACCAAGTCAGAATGGATGTAATTATTGTTCAACTCATCAGCAGAAAAGAAGATGTGCTGCCATTTACTGACCGTTTTGCCAAACTAACCGGAAAAGAACTATATTTTTATGATAACTCGGAACAACTGACCCCTATTGAGCTACCTAAATCATTTGATAAAAGCATACCTGAACCACCTTTTCACTATGACTATGACAAAGACATACTCATAGAACTTAAAGGGGTGTCAGTGAAGTATTTGGACAAAGCAATTCTTCAAAACATTCACTGGAGCATAAAAAAAGGAGAGTTTTGGGAACTAAGAGGACGAAACGGTAGCGGAAAGACCACAATTTTATCGATGATTACAGGTGAAAACCCTAAAGGTTATGGTCAAGAGCTTTATATTTTCGATAATAAAAAAGGAAGTGGTGAAAGTGTTTGGGAAATAAAGAAGCGCATAGGCTATTTCACACCATCCATTACCGATAAATTTACAGGTTATCACTCCGTAGAACATATGATAATTTCTGGCCTGACAGATTCCATCGGGCTCTATACAAAACCTTCCGAAATTCAAAAAAGACTTGCGAAACAATGGTTGCAGTTAATTGATATGTGGAGTATAAAAGACCATCTATTTCATGATTTGACCATGGGACAAAGAAGGCTCATTATGTGCGCCAGAGCAATGGTAAAACACCCCCCCCTACTAATACTCGATGAACCAACTGCCGGCTTAGATGACCAAAGCGCCGCCCTCTTTGCTGCTTTAGTGAACAAATTTGCAAAAGCAAGCAACACCACCACTATTTTCGTTTCGCATAGAAAAGAACCTGGCCTTAACCCTGATTTGATTTATCAACTAGAAGTTGATGACCAGGGATCAAAAGGTTATGTTATCAAAAACTGATTATTAAAATTGGAAACTAAAAAAGGGCGCTAAAGGCGCCCTTTTTTAATTATATCGATTTGATTCTTATTCTTTCTCAGTGCTTTCTGCTTTCTTGTTTCCAGAACGCAAAGTCTTACTTAACGTATCGTACATCACAGGTGTAGCAATAAACAACGAAGAGTAGGTACCTACAATAATACCAACAATCATAGCAAACATGAAACCTCTTAACGACTCACCGCCGAATATGAAAATTGCCAACAATACTACCAAAGTGGTCATAGAGGTGTTCAACGTACGGCTCAAAGTACTATTAAGAGCTAGATTGATATTGTCACCACCGCGCCATCCTTTCTCGCCGATAATCTCCCTAATACGGTCGAACACGACCACAGTATCGTTCAAAGAATAACCAATCACCGTTAGAATAGCCGCTATAAAAGCTTGATCAATTTCCATATTGAAAGGCATAACAGTACCGAACAAAGAGAAGATACCTAAAACTATCATCACATCATGGAATACAGCAACAACCGCCCCCAAGGAGAATTGCCATTTACGGAAACGTAAAAGTATGTATAAGAACACTACTGCCAATGAACCTAATATAGCCAAGAAGGCGTTCTTCTTGATATCATCAGCAATCGTCGGACCTACTTTAACAGATTGTAATATTCCTATAGAGTCATCACCACTACCTGCAATAAAATCTTCTTTACTAGTCTCCGATGGAAGGTACTTTTGAAGCGCAGTATACAGCTTATCCTGTATTTCATTATCCACTTCCAAGCCTTCAACATCTACTTTATAAGGCGTAGTAATCTTAATCTGATTTTCTTCACCAAAGGTCTTTACATTGGTTCCGCTACCAAAAACGCCATTAAGTTCAGATGCGATTTCAGATGAGTTAACAGGCTCTTCAAAACGAACCTGGTAAGATCGACCTCCAACAAAATCGACCCCTTCCTGAAGCCCGTTAGTCAATAAGCTAAATACGCCAACACCTACCAAAACTGCCGAAAGTATATAGGCAATTTTACGTTTTGATAAGAAATCAATATTGATATTCTTAAATAGGTTCTTGGTAGCACCCGTGGCAAAATCCAATCTTCTGGTTTTACCTTGTAAATACCAATCAACCAACAAACGGGTAATGAATATGGCCGTAAATAAAGATGTCACAATACCTATAAGTAAGGTGGTTGCAAAACCTTTAATTGGGCCTGATCCAAATATGAAAAGGATTATAGCCGTTAGACCCGTGGTTATGTTCGCATCTAAAATAGATGAAAGTGCATTACTGAAACCATCTGAGACCGCTTGCGCCTTTCCTTTGCCCTTTGCTATCTCTTCTTTGATACGTTCAAAGATAAGTACGTTCGCATCTACCGACATACCAATGGTAAGAACGATACCCGCGATACCAGGCAAGGTAAGAACCGCGCCCAAACTTGTAAGAACACCAAAAATCAAAAGAATGTTCAACAATAAAGCAATATCAGCAAATACACCGGCACGACCGTAATAGATGATCATCCAAACTAAAACGAACACCATGGCAATGAGAAACGACATAAAACCGCTATCGATAGCTTCTTGACCTAATGAAGGACCAACGATGGTAGCTTGAATAATTTCAGCGGAAGCAGGAAGCTTACCAGCCCTCAAAACGTTCGCAATATCCTTAGTTTCGTTTACCGTGAAATCACCGGTAATTTCAGAGCGCCCACCTGAAATAGGTCCGCTAGAAACACCTGGGGCGGTGTACACTTTGTTATCAAGAACAATAGCTATACCTGTTCTGTTATTATAAGCATCACCGGTCAGGGTTTCCCACTCTTTGGCTCCCTTTGTATTCATGGTCATTGAAACGGCAGGCTTTCCACCAAGGTCAAAATCGTCCCTTGCATCGCTCACAACATCGCCACTAATTCTTGGCACACCGTCACGGTTCGATTTTAAGGCAAAAAGTTGAACTACCTCAGCATCCTCAGACGGTCTTTCCCACAAGAACTTTACAAATTGCATGTTAGCAGGCAACAACCTTCTAATTTCCTTCATGCGTAAGTAAGAGCCTATCTCAGCCGTATCTTTAACCGCCGCAACACCTACTGCATAACTAGGAGCACCCAACTGAAACTTTTCAAAAAGAGGGTTTCTTTGATTGGCAAGATCCAACGAATCTTGCGACACATCCGATAAAAGGGAATCTAACTCCGACTCCTCCTTAACAGGTTGTTCTACCTCATCGGTATCAATCAATGACTTTAATTGCTCATTGGCCTGAAAAAAGAAACCTTGAAGTTCTGAATTATTAGGTTGATAAGTTTCCCAAAATTCGAGTTGAGCGGTACTGGACAATAAGTCTTGTGCCCTAGCAATATCACGCGCACCTGGCAATTCGACCAAAATACGACCAGAATTACCTTCTCTCTGAATGTTTGGCTGGGTAACCCCAAAACCATCGATACGCTCACGAAGCACCTCAAAGGCTGATACAATCGACTCATCAATCTTTCTTCTGATGATAGGTTTTACCTCTTCATCACCCATTTGAAAATTGATCTCATCGCTCAAACCTTTATTAGCGAATATATCAGGTGAGGCCAATTTGGTTTCACCACTTATATCGTCCCATGCTTCGAAAAATAATTCTACATAGGTATTATCGCTATTTTTTGATGCCGCATCTGCATCGGCCAACGCTTTATTGAAAATAGGATTTTTACTGTCATTGGCGAGACCTTTAAGAATGTCTTTAACCGAAATTTGAAGGGTTACGTTAATACCTCCTTTAAGGTCAAGACCCTTGTTCAATTCTTTTTTCTTGGCCTCATTATAATTAGTATAGCCTAAAATTGTATTGTCTCCAATAGAATCTAGGTACTGAGCTTCTAAAGCCTCTCTTTTGGCAATATAACCTTCTTCAGACTCCGAAATACGGCTTACAGCAAAGGCTTCAGCATCATCTTCGGCCTTATTGGTGATAAATGTGTAGGATAATTGATAGATACTCACCAGCCCAAACAATAGGGCGAAAAGCTTTATAAGTCCTTTATTTTGCATCGATTACAAGAATTTAATGGGTGCTTTTTCTAATAGCGTGCAAATATATGATTTTCCATTAGGAATTGGCAATATATTTGATAGTTATTCTATGAGATAAAACTCGTCAAAGTTAGGCTTTAAAGCAGAAAACAACGATTATAAACTCGTTTTATTACCAAATCAATAATTTACAACCTGTTTATATGGAAGTTTTTAAGCCACTAAATTGATCAAATTCAATTGATACAAAACAAAAAAATCCGTCCAGTGTTCTGGACGGATTTTTATTTAATAGTCTGGAAGACTTATACTTCTAGAAGACCGTTTGTTTTTCTAACACCTTCTGCACTTTCTTTCATCTTAGCTTTCTCGGCATCACTTAAAGGTACATCTACTATTTTCTCGATACCGTCTTTACCTAATATAACCGGTACCCCGATACAGATATCATCTAAACCGTATTCACCCTCCAAGAAGGTAGAACAAGGAAAGATTTTTTTCTGGTCACAGGCAATGGCTTGTACCAAACCTGATACTGCCGCTCCAGGGGCATACCAAGCACTGGTTCCTAAAAGCTTGGTCAAAGTGGCCCCGCCTACTTTGGTATCTTCAGCAACCTGTTGAAGCCTATCTTCTGAAAGAAATTCAGATACCTTAATACTGTTTCTTGTAGCATGCGACGTTAAAGGCACCATACCCACATCGCTATGACCACCGATTACCATACCATCAACATCAGAAATTGGCGCTTCTAAAGCCTCGGCCAAACGGTATTTGAACCTTGCGCTATCTAGAGCACCACCCATACCTATAATCTTGTTTTTGGGCAGATTGGTAGTTTTATGAACGAGATAAGTCATCGTATCCATTGGGTTACTAACCACAATCATGGTAACGTTGGGTGAGTGTTCAATCAAACTAGAAGCTACCGATTTAACGATACCAGCGTTGATGCCGATTAATTCTTCGCGGGTCATACCTGGTTTTCTTGGTATTCCTGAAGTAATAACCGCTATGTCACTATTGGCGGTTTGAGAATAGTCGTTGGTAACACCGGTTATCTTGGTATCAAATCCGTTCAATGACGCGGTCTGCATCAAATCCATCGCCTTACCTTCGGCATATCCTTCTTTAATATCCAGCAATACAACTTCTGAAGCGAAATTTTTAATGGCAATATATTCGGCACAGCTTGCACCAACTGCCCCAGCCCCTACTACGGTAACTTTCATGTTTACTTTTTTATAGTTTAACAGTATTTATTTGTTCAATTTTCTTTCGAGTAACACAGATGTGATATCAGACAAAATCACCTCGTTTCAAAGTGAAAATTTCATTTCAACAGCCCGTAAATCGAAAGATTTCAAAAATAATGAATCTTAAAGGAATACCGATTTAAAAACATAGCTAATTCTCATATTTCCGATCCGAGGAAAAGCATCGATGAAATGCATTCTTGTTAAAAATTAACACCGTTCAACGAAGATAAAAGCAAAAAGGTACCGTACATCGAATTTTAATAATAGCCGTCGAGAAAGTACCGTTCTAGAATGTATAAACCCCGAATCAAAAAAACCTACATGATGAAAAAGCTTTTTTCATTGCTCGGCATCGTTGCCATCGTTTTGGCAAGTAACTGCTCCCGAATTCCCGAAAACAATGATGAAGTTATTGGCATTTGGACGGATGTGGAAGTAAAAGCAGCCAGTACTACTGCCAAACAACAAACCATTAGACAAGAATGGATCTTCAACGACGCTTATTTAGGTAGGTATCACGAAAAAACAAATGGTTCCATCACGTTCAAAACCGACTTTAAATGGAGTATGGAGGACAATGTGTACACTATAACATACCCTGGTACTGACATGCCCGAAGAACATGTATCAATGCAATCGGTCAGCGGAAGCTCAGTTTTGGCCGACGCCCAAGGAAACACATTTGCCACCAAAGAATAATTTTATACTAGGTTCAAATACGCGAAAAAGCCGCAATCAATTTTCGATGGCGGCTTTTTATTTTAAATAATTTCAGTCAAGTTTACGCGTCTATATTCGCATAAACTGCATTTCGTTCAATAAAGTCTCTACGTGGTGGCACCTCATCGCCCATTAACATAGAGAAAACACGATCGGTTTCCGTCGCATTATCGATGGTAATTTGCCTTAAAGTTCTAAACTCAGGATTCATTGTAGTATCCCACAACTGCTCAGCGTTCATCTCACCCAGACCCTTATAGCGCTGAATGTTCACACCTCCACTATAGCTCTTTGCAATCTCATCACGTTCCTTATCTGACCAAGCATAACGTTTCTTATTGCCCTTTTTCACCAAATACAATGGCGGTGTAGCAATATAGACGTGCCCCCCTTCAATCAATTCTCTCATATAGCGGAAGAAAAAGGTCAAAATAAGGGTTTCGATATGGCTACCATCGACATCGGCATCACACATGATGACTACTTTATGATAGCGTAATTTTTCGAGGTTCAATGCCTTACTATCCTCTTCAGTACCTATGGTAACACCTAAGGCCGTATAGATATTCTTGATTTCCTCATTTTCGAAAACCTTGTGCTGCATGGCCTTCTCAACGTTCAAAATCTTACCTCGTAACGGCAAAATTGCCTGAAAACGACGGTCACGTCCCATTTTGGCCGTACCACCTGCAGAATCACCCTCAACAAGAAAAACTTCACATTGCGCAGGGTCTTGTTCTGAGCAGTCAGATAATTTACCTGGCAAACCACCAATGCTCATGACCGTTTTTCGCTGTACCATTTCCCTAGCCTTGGTAGCGGCATGTCTGGCTTGCGCGGCCAAAATAACCTTCTGAACGATTACCTTGGCATCATCAGGATGCTCCTCTAAATAGTCGGTCAACATTTCAGAAACCGCCTGACTTACTGCGGCAGAAACCTCTCTGTTACCCAATTTAGTCTTCGTCTGGCCCTCAAATTGAGGTTCAGCTACCTTCACCGATACAATTGCGGTAAGACCCTCTCTAAAGTCGTCTCCTTGTACTTCGAACTTTAGTTTATCCAACATACCCGATGAATCGGCATATTTCTTCAGGGTCGTTGTAAGACCCCTTCTAAAGCCTGAAAGGTGTGTACCTCCTTCATGGGTATTGATATTGTTCACGTAGCTATGCAGGTTTTCGGTATAGCTAGTGTTATAAATCATCGCTACTTCAACGGGAATATCGTTTTTCTCCCCTTCCATAGAAATAACGCTTTGAATCAATGGTTCTCTTGTACCATCCAAAAACTTAACGAACTCGCTAAGACCGGCATCCGAATAAAACGTTTCGGAAACAAACTCACCGTTCTCATCTTTGTGGCGCCTATCGGTAATACTAATGGTTACCCCTTTATTCAAAAAGGATAGCTCGCGCATTCTATTTGAAAGCGTTTCATAGCTATATTCGGTTGTTTGCGTAAAGATGGTATCATCAGGTATGAAGGTTACTATCGTACCCGTTTCATTGGTTTCTCCGACACTTTTTACAGGATAAAGTGACTTCCCCCTTTCATATTCCTGCTCCCAAACCTTACCGTCTCTATGGACGGTAGCTTTCAAATGGTTCGAAAGGGCATTAACACAGGAAACCCCCACACCGTGAAGACCACCCGAAACCTTATAGGAATCTTTATCGAACTTACCACCGGCACCAATTTTAGTCATTACGACCTCAAGTGCAGAAATACCTTCTTTCTTATGTAAATCAACAGGAATACCCCTACCGTTATCTTGACAGGTAATGGAGTTGTCTTCGTTGATGATAACGCTTATTTTATCACAATACCCACCCATGGCCTCATCGATAGAGTTATCGACCACTTCATAGACCAAATGGTGAAGACCCCTGACACCAACATCACCAATATACATCGAGGGGCGCATGCGCACGTGCTCCATACCTTCAAGGGCCTGGATACTGTCCGCCGAATATTTTTTCTTGTTTTCGTCTTTGCTATTCGCTTCTTCGCTCATAAAATTAACAGGTTGTTAGACTTAATTTTTGGCAATCTCGCAAATATACGGAATACCCTATAGAATATAGGGTTTTAGCACTTTATTAACCTCTAAGTTATCAACAAATATTGTGGAAAATTACCCTTTTGCAAGTACAAAAAATAAAACCCCGTCAGCAATCGACTGACGGGGCCATATTATAACAAACACATAACTTTTTTATTTGACGTAGGCATCTGTGTGCACTTTGGCCACAGCTCTACCAGACGGGTCGTTCATATTCTTGAACGCTTCATCCCACTCCAGTGCAATTTGTGTGCTACAGGCTACCGACGCTTCTTGCGGAACGCTCAATGCCGCTGCATCTGAAGGAAAGTGAGATTCGAATATCGATCGATAGTAAAACTCTTCTTTTGATGTTGGAGTTTGAATAGGGAAACGATATTTAGCGTTGGACAATTGCTCGTCGCTTACTTCGGCATTTACGATTTCTTTCAAAGTATCGATCCAACTGTAACCAACTCCATCAGAGAATTGCTCTTTCTGTCTCCATGCAACGCTTGCCGGAAGGTAATCTTCGAAAGCTTTACGCACAACCCACTTCTCCATACGCTCTCCGTTGATCATTTTATCTTGAGGATTGATGCTCATCGCTACATCAATAAACTCTTTATCTAAAAACGGAACCCTACCTTCAATACCCCAAGCAGCCAAAGATTTATTGGCTCTCAAGCAGTCGTACATATGCAACTTGCTTAACTTTCTAACCGTTTCCTCATGAAACTCTTGGGCGTTAGGCGCCTTATGAAAGTATAGATAACCACCGAAAAGCTCATCTGCACCTTCACCCGAAAGTACCATTTTGATACCCATCGATTTAATGACACGTGCCATTAGGTACATAGGTGTAGACGCACGAATGGTAGTGATATCATAGGTCTCTAGGTTGTAGATAACATCTTTAATGGCATCTAAACCTTCTTGAATGGTAAATTTAATCTCGTGATGCACCGTACCGATATGGTCGGCCACTTTTTGTGCCGCAGCCAAATCAGGAGAACCTTCTAGACCTACGGAAAATGAATGTAGTTGAGGCCACCAAGCATCGGCCGTGTCCCCTGACTCGATTCTCTTTTGCGCATATTTTTTGGCAATGGCAGAAGTAACCGAAGAATCAAGCCCTCCTGACAATAAAACCCCATAGGGTACATCAGACATTAATTGACGGTGCACTGCCGCCTCTAGGGCTTCCTTTATTTTTTGAATACTGGTCTCATTTTCCTTTACTGCATCATATTCCATCCAGTCACGTGAATACCATCTTTTAAACTCGCCATCATCGCTATGAAGGTAATGACCGGGAGGAAATAGTTCAATCTTTGAACAAGTACCTTCCAGTGCTTTTAACTCAGAAGCAACATAAAAAGTACCGTTCTGATCCCACCCGATATACAGGGGAATAATTCCCATATGGTCACGAGCTATAAAATAAGAATCGTTCTCGGCATCATAAATTGCAAAACCGAAAATACCGTTCATCTCATCTATAAACGAAGCTCCCTTTTCTTGATACAATGCCAAGATAACCTCACAATCAGATTCGGTCTTGAAATTGTATTTACCCTCAAATTGCTTTCGCAACTCTCTATGGTTATATATCTCACCATTGGCCGCTAAAACAAGTTTACCATCTTCACTGAACAAAGGCTGTTTACCCGATGCCGGGTCTACAATGGCCAAACGCTCATGAGCCAAGATAGCTTTCTCATCTGCATAAATACCACTCCAATCCGGTCCACGATGTCTAACTTTTTTAGACATCTCAAGCAACTGTGGCCTTAAGGCTTCTGAACTTTCCTTTAAATCAAAGGCACATACAATTCCGCACATATCATTGTAATTATTAGTAATTTGAAAGCAAAGATGGACTTATAATTTCAATTATAAAACACATTTCTATTTTAGATTACACATAAAAACTTTTTAAGCAATTATATCAACATATTGAAATGGTAAATTAATTATTCTAGTAATAATCGAACTTTTTGTAAGATGAATTAATTTTAACGACTCTTTAGTAAAGTATATATTGTTAACTAACTAGTTTTATTCAAAACATTCTCACGATTATGAAAAACCTATCATTTATTGCAATTCTGGCCTTTGCCATGATTTTTACGGTCGAAGCTACTGCCCAAAAATTTAGTGGTCTTGACAAGAGCCCTATGGACATGGCCTCTTACCCCAACGATTACAAAATATCGAATAAAACGGTCAGGGTCATTTACAGCAGACCCCAACTAAAAGGAAGGTCATTGGCCGAGCTGGCACCAGCAGGTAAAGTATGGCGAACCGGTGCCAATGAAGCTGCCGAAATTCAGTTTTACACCGATGCCACATTTGGAGGGAAAGATATCAAGGCCGGTATTTATTCTTTGTTCACTGTACCAGGAAATGGTGAGTGGACAGTGATTCTAAACAAAAATCTTAACCAATGGGGGGCTTATTCCTATGAGGAAGGAGCTGACGTAGCAAGGGTAAAAGTACCTAGCAAAGCCGATGGTAGTTCTTTAGAAGAATTTTCAATCGCATTTGAAGATGCCGAAGACGGTGCTAACTTAGTAATGGGTTGGGACAAAACAAGAGTTGCCGTACCTATCAGTTTTACCAAAATGTAAATAACAGAATTGGATAATTTTAAAAAACCGAGGCTTCATACCTCGGTTTTTTATTTATTGAAGTTTTCCGCCTATATAGGTTTGCTGGGCTTTTACCGAAGGTATTTCACTTAACGTAATGGTCATCATATCTTTATCATAAATGACAAAATCGGCAAACTTCCCATTCTCTATACTACCCTTTTCATTCTCCTCAAAATTAGAATAGGCCGCCCAGATAGTCATGCCCCTTAGGGCTTCCTCACGGGTCAAGGCATCCTGTTTTTGAAAACCGCCTTCTGGATAGTCTTCTAAGTCTTTTCTCGCAACAGCCGCATAAAAGGTCAGAAACGGACTTACCTGTTCCACGGGAAAATCAGTACCCAATGCGATTATGCCCGCCTTATCCAAGAGTGTTTTATATGCATAAGCACCCTCTATCCGCTGATGCCCCAATCGGTCTTCTGCCCAATACATATCACTTGTAGCATGTGTAGGCTGAACCGAAGGAATTATGCCTTCCTCAAAAAAATTGAAATCAATTTCGTCTATCACCTGTGCATGCTCAATTTTCCATCGCCTGTCCTTTTGATTACCCAGAGCATCTTTGTAAGCCCTCAACACGACAGCGTTGGCCGAATCACCGATGGCATGGGTATTCATTTGAAATTCCGATTTCGCCATCTTTTGGGCCAATTCACCAATCGCATCGACAGGGGTTACCATAGCGCCAAAATGACCTTGCTTATCAGAATATTCTTTTTTTAGGGCTGCTCCTCTTGAGCCTAATGCCCCATCTCCGTATACTTTGACAGATCGAACATTCAACCTTTCTGTTTTTAATGGGCCCTGAGAAATAAAATAATCAACATCATCTTCATTATTGCTGATCATCGCATAAACCCTAATGGAAAGTTCCCCGGCCTGTTGCAAGCTATCGATAAGCTCTATAGTAGAGCGGTCAATACCGGCGTCATTAACGGTTGTCAACCCATAGCCGACACAAATACTTTCTGCATCTTTCAAAGCTTTTATTCTTGTACTAAGGGAATTTTCAGGAATGACCTTTTCGATTAGATTCATAGGGTTATCGATAAGAACGCCCGAAAGACCATTCTTCCCTCTTACAATTTCGCCACCGGTTACTCTTGTGCTCTCATCAATTTTAGCAAGATCCAAAGCTGCTGAATTGACCAAAAGGGCGTGACCGTCTATTCGTCCCAATACCACCGGAGTATCAGGAAAGAGTTCATCAAGCTCCTTCTTGTCAGGAAACTCCTTAACCGGCCAATCATTTTGGTCCCATCCTCTACCAACTATAAATTGTTTCTGGTTCTTAGCTTGAAAATCCTTTACTCTTTGAAGAACCTCCACATAGCTTTTAGTACCGGTCAAATCAACCGTTTGCTGATTAAGGCCCAAAGCATAAAAATGGCAATGGGCATCAATGAGGCCCGGAGTGATTGCTTTGCCTTCGGCATCTACTCTTTTCTCAGACCGGTATTTTTCCTCAATTTCCTCAGAAGTACCTATTTCTATAAATTTTCCATCCTTAACAGCAAATGCCTCTGCAACTGAAAAATCATTATCAACAGTATAGATTTTGGCATTGACGATGATTAAATCGACCACTTCCTTTTCTTGGTTACAAGAAAGAAATAACACAAAAAGAATCAGTACAAATCTATGCATCAAAAAAAGTCGATTATTGTGGTTTAACTCGGGTTCCTGAAATGCCGTACGACCCATCATACGAAAAACTCTCCCCAGAAATAGTATCGCCATCGGCAATCAGTTTTACTGTAAAAACAGTTCCTTCGATATTTAGTTCGAAACTGATTTGGGAACCATCAACATTAACGTTGGAGCCTTGCAAAGTGCCGGCGGGTATTTGAACCTCAACAGCATATGAATCTGTCTCATTCTTGATAACAATTACACCTTTACTGTATTCTGGCGGGGCATTATCGACAGTGTACTGCCAAATACCTACCAGGTCATTGACTATTGTTTGAATATCAGCATAGCCATAAAACATGGTTTTAGAATTATCATTGGCCACAGAAGTAGAGGAACCAAAACCGATACAGCACAAGCCGAAAAGAAGAATTTTAAGCGTTTTACTTTTCATAGGAAAATGTTTTAATATAACTAAAGATAAGAGTTTTATGATATCAATGGTCGCCGAGTAGCCGACAATAGGTTTTATGAGTGATCTTCATTAAGTTTGGATACTCTTCAAACCAAAACTACTATATGAAAACTTCAATTATCATTAAATCGTTTACCCTTTTATTTGCTGTATTATTTTATTCCAACAGCTTAACGGCCCAACAGGCAAAAAGACAGTACTACCAACTCAAGACCTACACCCTTAAAGATGAAGCCCAAGAATCTAGAATGGATGCGTACCTCAAAGATGCCTTTCTACCCGCCCTTAAAAAGGCAGGAATCAAAGATGTAGGGGTCTTTAAATTTAGGCCTAACAACTATCTAATCGCCGATAAAATTTTTGTTTTGATTCCGTTTAATGATTTAGGCGAATTCGAAGGTCTTGATAGTAAATTGGCCAATGATCCAACCTACCAAAAGGCTGGTACCGATTACATCAATGCTGCATTTGACAACCCGCCCTACCAACGAATCAACTCGGTTTTAATGCGTGCTTTTGCCGAAATGCCCAAAATGGAAGCCTCGAAACTGACTGGCCCCAGAAAAGACAGGGTTTACGAACTAAGAAGTTATGAATCGCCAACGGAAGCAACCTATCTGAATAAAGTAGATATGTTCAATGCTGGTGGGGAAGTCGAGTTATTTGAATCATTGGATTTCAACGCCGTTTTTTATGCAGAAGTTATTTCAGGGGATAGTATGCCTAACCTTATGTACATGACTACATTTCCTGATATGAAAACAAGAGATGCCAAATGGGAAGCTTTTTTCGGTTCTGATAAGTGGGGCGTATTGAAAAACGAACCTAAGTATCAGAATAACATGAATAAGGCCGATAAGTTATTATTGTACCCAACTGAATATTCCGATTACTAAAAATCAATTATTTTAATCAGTATCAAAGGGTGGGGCTTCAATTAAGAACTCCACCCTTCTATTTAGCGCCCTACCCTCTTCAGTAAGATTGTCGGCTATCGGATTTTCCGCCCCGTAACCGTACCATTTGATTCGTTTTTTAGAAAGGCCCATATCCGTAAGAAATCGAGCGACGGTTTTGGCCCTTCGAGTCGAAAGGTTTTGATTATGCTTCTTTGAACCTTGGTTATCGGTAAAGCCCCTAATAGTAATAATATATTCTCTATTCTCACGCAAATAATCCGATACAGATTGCAGCTCACCTCTTGCTTCTTTCGATAAGTACGATTCATTAAAAAGAAAAAGAACATTCTGAAAAACTTGGGCTTTACCCAACTGAATGGTTTGATGGGGATTTATATCATTCTTCACGACCAAGTCTCCGTTTCCATTTACATTCGAAGGTGTTACCGAAATCATATCAACATAATAATAAGCTCCCTGCTTGGCATTTTTCTTGGTCTTAAACAGTCTAGTTCTACTATTGCTCTTGAAATTACCTAGTATGAGATAACGCTCAGAACCCTTTGCCTCGAATTGAGTGTGAACCAAGATCCAGTCTTGGGTATCGGAATAAAAATTGCTATAACCTATCTCTAAAGCATTGTACTTATTGTTCGCTTGCTGGTACAATTTTCTTTTTGAAAGTTCTTTGGTAATTTTTGCCCATAACGAGTCTTTAGCAAAAAGAACCCCGAACTCTTTAATAGCAAAATCAGAACGTTCGGCAAGACTCACATAAAAAGACACTTCGTACTTTTTTCCTTTTACGAGAGGGTGCGTCAATTTCACTTGTAAGTACTCTCGATAATCTTCCGGAGCATAAAAATACATACCCGCATACCCTACCCCAAAGTTGGCCGCTTGAGCTCCATTAAAGTTCTCTGGCGTACCCATAGCAGTGCTACACCCATTAAAATAATCAGTCGAACCGCTTGTAGGGGCCGACCAATGGGCCACATCAGAATGAAGATTGCCCAATCGCTCAGGACAACTTTTATATATCTCAAAACTAGGATTGGGTACTAAATTTTGTGAATACACAAACAGTGCTTTCAAACAGAGAAAGCTAAAACTAACAACTAACTTAGGGTGCATGGCTGGCATTTCCGAAAAAAGTACGTGCCCTAAAAATAGAAAATATTGGAATGCTGGCCCTATGGCATGGATTACAGACTATCCATATACTCATGAATAAGGTCTATTCCTTCCGTGTGAATTTCGGTAATACCTATTAGTGGCATCGATGGTCCGTAGGCCGGCAATGTTGACGTTCTGCTCTTGATATCCTCTTCAAAACCACCAAAGGTTGCTCCCCCTGCAGATATTTCGAATCGAAAATCAGGCCGGCCGGTCGTATTCGAATTATGGAGCCCGCCCGGTTGATGACAGTGGGCGCAATTCACATCAATGTAAGCTCTGGCCCGTTCTTCAAGAGAGAAAGAAAGGTCATCCCAAGCAGGTAAAGCATCAATTTCCGATAGCTGTGGGGCACCGGCAAGCAACCCTTTATCAATAAAATATTGCAGTTGGTTTTCTCCCTTGAATACAAAATTCAAGTTTCTAGCTTTCGGTCCGATGGGTATAGATGTATTGCCCACCTCATGACATTGGGTACAGTTAATTGAAAACGGCACCTGATAGTATACCGACTGCGACTGCCCATTGTTATCGATCCAGTTAACTGAAACTACAGGCGCACTATTGGAGAAAGTAGCATCTGTCTGTTCTTCGTTCCAGAGATAGTTACCCATGCTCCATACTCCATTATTTTTTATAAGCAATCGTGTTTCAATCAACTTTCTACCGGCAGACGGATTTCGCTCATCATTTAAATAATAAAAAGTTTTTGTGATTACAGAACCATCGGGAAATTGCAATAATCCATCTCCATTGTAGGTCATCTGACCACCTTCTGGCAAGGAAATAGTTCGGAATTTAAGGGCATAATCAGAATACAGAGGGGTACTCAAACTATATTCATGGGTAGTACTGTGTGGAATTAAATCAGATACGTTACCCCTAAAAATTTGCAGTTCTGACAACTTCGGTAAAAATTCGGCTATCGCAAAAACCGTATCGTCAAGATAGGGATTAGTGCTTGCAGATACTTCATCTCCATTATTTACTCCATCACCATCACAATCTGAATTGGCCCAAGTACTATTACCCGAATTGTAGCCCTCATAATTCTCATTTTGAACCGGGTCGCATGGGTCATTCTTATCGGTACCATCAGCATCTTCTTGAAAGTCGGCAACCCCATCACCATCTGAATCCCTTTGCTCGTTGACAAAAGGATCAGTACCATCGGTAAGCTCTTGTGCATTGGTGACACCATCGGTATCGCAATCGGCCGCCAACCAAACTGTATTGTTCGCATCATAACCCGTATATCCAGAACTTGGTTTGGGGTCACAAGGGTTGTTCTTATTGGTACCGTTCAAAGTCTCCTGCTCATCGCTTATTCCATCACCATCCGAGTCCAAATCACTTGGGGCATCGCTGCCATTATCCGATTTACATGCCGCAACAATGACGAGCAGCATTAGCACCAAAAATTTAAACTTTGAAAAAAATAAGTGAGATGAGAATTTAAGACCAATCATAGCAATAACGGTTACCTAAAGCATAAAAGACGAAAATAGCCAATAACCAAGAATACATAGATTAGAATAGACCACCTTCTGAAATAATCGGTTAAGACCTAAAAATTAAAAATCGAACTTGTAGGTGGCTCCTGCCAAAATTTGCAACCCTTGCACCGGATAGTTGGCCCATCTCAAATAGTTATTGTTCGCAATATTCGCTGCCTTAAGAAAAAACGAAAGCTGATCGTTCCATCGGTAACCTATATGAGCATTAGCATCGAAATAAGAGTCAAGCTCTACAATTTCAAAGTCAAAAGTAGATGGCAGACCTGAAGCATTCGCTATCGATGCTAAATCTTCTCGACTACCCACATAGAATAGGTTCGCACCGGCATACCATTTTTCGCCTATCTGATAGTCCATAAACAAAGACCCTGTCAATTCTGGCAGGTTCCAGGCGGGGTTATCGGTTTCTGTACTGTAATTGAAATATTGAGCGTTTACCCCTAAAGTGAAATTACGATTGACATCAACATTCAATTCTCCGAATACCCCAATAGTTTTTAAATCGTCATAAAAAACTTCAAAAGAATTTCCGTAGAAATAACCTTTCTCGTCATCTCTTGTAGTGTTCTGCGGATTCAGCTTGAACAACGGTTTTCTATTTTCAGCCGTGTACGACGCCTTTACGTTGTAACTCAGATTAGGAAGCAATTGCCCCTTCAGACCCACATAACCATCATATTGTTTATCGGTAGGTTGTATACTCAAAGTTGGTGACACATATGGGTTTTCCTCTACATAGCCGTAATAAGAATTTTGAACAAGCCCACCTTGTACACCACCGTAAACGATGGCTAGCTCATCCATTAAGTTATAGGAAGCAGTCACTGCTGGATAAATGTAAAAATTACTATCGCTATTTTCCAAATCTAGGCCGTATACCAAGTTCACCCCTAAATTGAGAGCAAAATCATCCCCGAGCATTCTCAAGTTCGGACTAATACCTACCTGAAGATTACTATAATCGATACCAGGCTGGCTATCTGCATTGTTCAGGCTTGAGTTTTCAAATTTACCGTTTACAAAATCGACATTGGCTTTTATGGCCAACACCTCATCGGCAACTGGAAAAGCAAAACCTGTGTTGAAGACAGCTCGGTTCTCACCTGATTTAACGGCATCCCAAAAACGGCGGTACTGTAATTTCGCATTTTCAAAATAAGAGTCTTCAGCGCTAATTTGCCCTGACACCCCGGCCATATAATAGTTTTGCCTCTCATCTATCGAATTGACTATAGCTTCTGTAAAAGCTCCGTTTTCGATTCCGTACCAATTGTATAGTTGATGCTGCGCATCAACGTCGACACCCCAATCATAATCTCTGTCTCTTTTTACGTAGGAAGCATCTAGTTTGGTGTTGGAAAAAACATTATCCAAAGCCACACCATCAATATCACCTCTAGAAGAGTTATGGTCCAACCCGATAGTGTATCCGGATTCGCGATCAATAGTGCGACTGGTATAAAACTTTGCCATTACGTTTGCAGGATTACCTCCTCCAGCTGAAGCATACGAATTATACAATACGGGAGGGGGTGTTTTCTGTACTGCCGATGCTTTTCCTTTAGCAGGCGTAAAAGTCGAAGCTACCGGTACCGAAAATATATTGTATTCTATTTTCTTTTTCTGAAGAACAATCGAATCGTTCAAATTAGGTGTCGATTTGATTTTGAAGGCGTCGTTAATCGTTGGGGTATACGCTTTAGTAACAGTAACTGTTTCCGTTCCGATATCATCATCTTCATTTTCATCTTCCTGCGCGAAGGCGAATTGGCCGCAGCCGAAAACCATTGCCCCCAAAAGGCAAATCTTTTTATACATTCTAAATTCTTTCATTAATGTTCTTTTCTCAGTTTTCATGTTCCCGAAAATTCTTTCGATCAAACAATTCATTTTATTGGCCATCGGTTCTAACCGAAGAATTACTTTGCGCTTCTTTGGCTTTGATTATCGACAGTTCGCCCTTGGCCTCTGCAACCACTTCCGGAAACTGACTGAAATTCGATATTACACTGTCTAAAATATAGGTAGCTTGATAGGCATCGCCCAGAGCGTAGAAGTTCTTCGCCATAATCACTAGGCCTTTACCGCCCCACTCTTTATAGCTTGAGTAGTCTTTGGCCAACTTCTGAACAGAGATGTTCGATGACTCAAAGTCTTGCTCTTGGTTCTTAAAGTAAGCATCGTAAAAAAGAGCTTCAGCTGCGGTCGCCCCAGTAGCAATTTTTAATACAGTAGCATAGGCCGACTTGGCTTTGGCCTCATTTCCTGTGGCGATTGCCGATCTGGCAATCATGATATGGGCATCACTCTTAATACGATTGTCAATGTTTGAAGTGGCGAGCACCTTCTCGGCATAGGCCAAGGTGCGGTCATAATTCTTTTGACCATAATACCCCTTCATCAGGTTCGATTGGGCAAAAGTTCTATTCTGTTGAATATCTGCTTGAGCCTCTAATCTTTCAAGATATGGCAGGGCCGAAGTATAGTCATCTTTGCCAATATATATTTCGCAAACCCTTGTCAATGATTGCTCGGCATACTCACTACCCGCTTTATCGGCTACGAACTTGTAATATGGCAGGGCCTTTTCTTTATCTCCTTTAGCAAAATACAACTGCGCTAAGTTAAAATTGGCCTTTACCGAATTTAGACCATTAGGAAATTGTTGAATATACTTTTCGTAACCTCTCATGGCGGCATCCTTCTTGCCTTCCATGTTTTGTTTGTCGGCAGACTCAAAAGTAGCATTGTCAAGTTCGGTATCGGTCACCTCAACAAAATCTACCCCTTTGACCCACTCAGCATATTCATCGACACGGCCCATATCAACGTAAATCAATTTTGCGGTAGATACGGCCTGAATAGCCTCTTGGGTATTGGGGAAGTTATGTACGACCGTTTTGAATTTGCTAAGTGCCTGTTCATTTCTACTGGCGTTGTAATGAACCAACCCTTGTCTCATCATCGCCTGGGGCACCAAAGAACTGCCTTTAAATTCATTGATCATTCTATCATAGGTCTGTAACCCCTGCTGCTCTTGCCCGGCAGACACTAAAGTGTTGGCCAACTCAAAAAGAGCATCATCTTTAAGAGTAGAACGGGAATATTTAGAAACAAAAGACCTTAATTCTTCAATTTTTGAATCTCTTCTATCGACAAAACCATAGCTGATAGCCTTTTGGTAAGCGGCATAGTCTTTTTCAGGACCGGTCAAAGCCAGTGCCTTGTTATATGTTTCAATGGCCGGCCAATACTTACTGGTTACAAAATAGCTATCTCCTAAGCGTAAATAACCATCATAAAGTTTCTGAGTGTCATTGGTTCCAGAACTCGTAAAATCACTAAAGTTGCTGATAGCATTGGTATAGTCTTTCAACTTAAAGTAGGTGTAAGCCAAGTTATAGCTAAGGTCTTTTGACATTTCGGTTGAACTCGAAGAAGGATTTTGTTTAAAACTCAAATAATCTGTCAGAGCGGCATCAAAATTATTCATCAAATACTCAGATTCGGCCTTCCAATAACTGGCACGGGCTTTAAATAAAGAGTTTTCAGCATTATCCAACGACTTCTTAAAATTATCGGCGGCAGCCGCGTACTCGTCATTCATGAAAAGTTCTATCCCTCTATAATATGCCACCTTTTGATAGGTTTCTTTACTGGCATAGTTTCTGTTTTTTTCCAACAATTCCATCGCCCCTTCAAAGTTTTTTGAAGTAATGTAAGAGTCTACCAGAAGATTTTGCATCTCTTCGGTATGGCTGTCATTGGTGTATTTAGACAAATAGTCCGTAATCACCTTGGGCACTGGTTCGTAAGCATTGCCTATTTCATAGCTCAAACGCGCGTAGTTAAGGTTGGCGTCTTTTTGAATTTCTTGCGAAAAATTCATCTGAGAGGCATTTCTAAAGGCGTTTAACGCTTCCTGTTTTTTATCAAGTTTTAAATAGCATTCCGCTAGGTGGTAGTATGCATTTTGCGATACGCTATTGGTGCCATCGATTATCTTGTTGAACTGTTGAACGGCATTGGCATAATCACCTTGCTTGTAATAAGAATATCCTAATAGGTAGTAGTCCGTATTGCTCCATTTACCTCCCTTGCCTTGGTAATCTTCTAGATATGGAATGGCATTGGCATATTGACCCAAGTTAAAGTAACTCTCACCGATGATTTTGCTCAGTTCCGATTTCTCCCTACGGTCTCCTTTGGCCATTTGTCGTTTGGCCAATGCGATGGCATCTTCGAACTTGCCCAGCTTGAAATTCATATCTGCTTGATAGTAATCCATCTTTTCTTCTAGAATTTCAGGATCCTTAATTTCATCAAAACGCTGATTGGCCGTTTCATAATCATCTTGCTGATAGGCGATATAGCCCTGATAATACTTAGCCTGAGAACCATAAACTTGCGAATTCTCTACCTTTTGCAGATAACGCTGGGCTTCTTTTTGCTTGCCCGAAGAGAATAAAGAATACCCATAATTAAAATTGAACTTGTCCATTTCCTTTCTGGATAGAGCCCCTTGATCTACCTTGTTGTACCATTTAAGGGCATAGGGGTACTTACCAGTCTCAAAATAGTATTCGGCCACATCGGCAAAAGCAGAATTTCGTTTGGTCGAAGTGGGGTAGTTCTCTACAAAATCTTCCATTAAACGGTCGGCACCCAACTGATTCAAACGCACAGCTGCATTTGCCTCATAATAGGCACTATTGGCCTTCGTCTCTAAATCTTTGGTGTTATCCTTGACCTTTGAAAAAATAGATTGAGCAGCTTGATACTGCTCATTGTGGTAAAGCGCTAAGGCGTCTTGATATTCTTTTTGATCGTGTGTATAGATTTTAGTCTCTTGGGATAACCCCATAGCGACCGTTCCCATAAGTATGGGAACCATAGCGGTGATTTTTTTCAGCATAGTGTTCTACTAACCTTATTATTAATTTTAATAACGTCGAATATTGTACCAAAGTATATTTCGACTATTAAATAATACCTAACAAAAGAAAAAGTTTTTTGCTAGACTGCCTATCGGTTTCGCCTTGAACTTATTACTTTTATATCAACAAAATTAGCGCTTAAATTACTTGCCCCTGTTATGTCAGAAACCATTTTAGAGCTTAAAGAGGCTTCCATTTTTCAGAAAGACAGCCTAGTACTCAGCGAAGTAAACCTTGATGTTCAAAAAGGCGAATTCGTTTATTTGATAGGTAAGACAGGTAGCGGCAAAAGCAGCTTTATGAAAACCTTGTACGGCGACCTGCCCTTACAAAAGGGCACTGGAAGCATTGTTGGCTTCAACTTGAAGAAATTGAGGGAAAAAGACATTCCGTACCTAAGAAGAAAAATTGGTATCGTGTTTCAAGACTTCAAGCTGTTGCCCGACCGAAACATCAACAACAATCTTTATTTTGTATTAAAGGCTACTGGGTGGAAGGACAAACCCCAAATACAGCAAAAAATTGAACAGGTGTTGGATAAAGTAGGGATGAAAACCAAAGGGTTTAAATTTCCACATGAACTATCAGGGGGCGAGCAGCAACGGGTAGCCATTGCAAGAGCCCTTCTAAATGACCCAGAACTTATTTTAGCCGATGAGCCCACCGGCAACCTAGACCCACAAACCAGTGTCGAGGTTATGAAAGTGCTTCAAGAAATTCACAAATCGGGCCGTTCGATATTGATGGCCACCCATGATTACGCTCTAATTTTAAAGTACCCCTCAAAGACCTTAAAATGTGACGGCAACAAAATTTTTGAAGTAGTTCAGCGAGCCGTCTAGTTCTAACCATGATTTTAAAAAAACGAACCTATACCACCGACAAAAAGGTCAACCCGTTTATCGGGGCACTGCTCTTTTTGATTGCTATTGTTTTGATAGTCATCACCGGGCCACTAGGGTTTGTTTACGGCATCCTCCATTCACTTTTTAAAAAAGGATTTAAAGGTGTTGGCGAATTTCTCCTTAAAATTGCCATCTCGGTCGACCAGCTTGGCAATGTTCTCATGCAGTATCTTTTAAATACTTTATGGATGCAGCCCGGAGGGTATAAATTTGGAAATCGCGATGAAACCATTTCGAGTGCCTTGGGAAGAAACAAAAAACTGGGCACCTTGACCTGGCAAGGCAAGCTTATCGATAAAATCTTAGATATAATAGACCCCAACCACTCATTGAATTCCATTGACTATTATATCGAACCTACGGCCAATATCATCGACAAATTGGCATGGATACACATCGTTGACGGAAAAATTCTGGTCACTAGAACCAAAGGCCGCAAAAAGTTTTACCTCCCAGGCGGCAAGCGCCAAAAAGGTGAGTCGGATGCCCAAACCCTATTCCGAGAAATAGAGGAAGAACTTAGCGTACAGATTGAACTACCTAGTATGCAATTCGTTGGCATTTTTGAAGCTCAGGCCGACGGACAAAAACCAGGTATTTTGGTCAGAATGACTTGCTATTCGGCAACTTACTTGGGCGTTTTGGCGCCAGCATCAGAGATTGAAGAAATGCAGTGGTTTACCTATGAAGACCGCGAAAAAGTATCTGAAGTGGACACACTAATTTTTGATATTCTTAAAGAAAACGGAGACCTAGTGTAGGTAAGAGCATTTTTAACTACCTTTTGTAATTTGAAACAAAAGCGAGTTGCATGCAAGAAAAGCCCCTATTCCTGTTCTGTTTGATATTTCTTTTTGCCATCAATAGTTATGGCCAAAAAGAACCACGTAGACCCAACATTCTTTTTATAGCCGTTGATGATCTACGAAATGAACTCGGGGCCTATGAGGGTTCGCAGGCTATCACTCCGCACCTCGATTCATTAGCTGGCGCTGGTTCTCTTTTCACCCATCATTTTGTTCAAGTGCCCACATGCGGAGCATCGCGACATGCCATACTAACAGGAAGAAGGCCGTACAAACCCATTCACCTAAGCAATAGAGCTATAGAAGTTGAACTATCGAATAAGCCGAAAGGTACTACACCGGAGAGTTTTATCCATCAATTTAAGATGTCTGGGTATCACACCGTCGGAATTGGAAAAATCGCCCACTCTGCCGATGGATTGGTATATGGTTACGAAGAAGAACCTTCTGCAAAAAAAGAGCTTCCGCACAGTTGGAGCGAACTGATATTCGATGCCGGCAAGTGGAAAACGGGTTGGAATGCCTTTTTCGCCTATGCGAACGGAGAAAATCGACAGAGTCTTAACAAGCAGGTGAAGCCCTATGAAGCAGGGAATACCGATGATAATGGATATCCCGACGGCCTCACTACGCAACTGGCAATTTCAAAACTGAAAGAACTTAAAGAATCAAACAAACCTTTCTTGATGGGGGTCGGTTTTTTTAAACCGCACCTACCTTTTAATTCCCCAAAAAAGTATTGGGATTTGTATGACAGGGATAGCATTAAAATTTCCGACAACCCTAATTTGCCAGAAAACGTTAGCAAAGAAAGTCTTAACTCGAATGGAGAGTTCAACCAATATGCCTTGGGCGATGAAAAAGCCACTGTTGAAAAATCCGTTTCAGACAACTATGCCAAAAAACTGAGGCATGCATACCTAGCTGCCGTTAGCTATATAGATGCACAGGTTGGCAAACTCTTGCAGCACCTCAAAGAAACCGGCCTTGATAAAAATACCATCATTGTCGTTTGGGGCGACCACGGCTGGCACTTGGGAGACCAACGCATGTGGGGTAAACACACCCTTTTTGATAATGCGCTTAAAAGCACCTTAATCATAAAATCGCCACTGATTGACCACCAGCAAAGAGAAATTAGCACCCTAGTTGAAAGTGTCGATATTTACCCGACATTGTTAGAAATGGCCAATATCGAAACCTCATCTAAACTAGACGGAAAAAGTCTTGTTCCATTATTGAATTCCCAGCCTATGTCAAAACCTGAGGTGGCTTACAGCTATTTCAAAGGAGGCATAAGCATGCGAACACCTCATTATCGACTCACCAAATTTTTCAGCGACGAGCAACCTGTAATAGAACTGTACGACCATACCGAAAGTTCTGAGGAAAGAAGAAACGTCGCAGCTCAAAATCCCAAGCTTGTGCAACGCCTGATGCCCCTTTGGGAAAAAGGAAACACAGGGCTCTACTCTCAACCTGAATAGCTTGGCTTTACTCGAAATGGAATACATTCTATCAAAAGATTTCGTTACTTTGCCAACCAAAACCAGAAAACTAAATAATGGAAGTACTTGGCATTGATGTAGGCGGTTCAGGAATCAAAGGCGGAATCGTAAATATAGAATCCGGTGAACTTGTAACCGAGCGTTTCAGAATCCCTACACCTCCTTCACGTACTCCAGAAGACATGGCCGATGTAATCGCCCAAATTGTGGCACACTTCGATTACAAAGGAAAAGTCGGTTGCGGATTTCCTACCGTTATTAAAAAGGGGGTTTGTAAATCACCCGGAAACCTTGACCCTAGTTGGCTTGGGGTAAACATAGAAAGCTTGTTCGAACAAAAAACAGGTCTTGATTTTACCGTGGTCAACGATGCCGATATTGCCGGTTATGCGTGCATGACCTATGGTATCGGTAAAGGCGCGGAAGGTTTGGTGATCATGATTACCATAGGCACAGGCCTTGGTAGTGGCGCATTTTTAGATGGTAGGCTGATACCCAATTTTGAATTGGGCCAAATACCTTATAAAAAATACAAGAAAATTGAAACTTGGGCCGCTGGTTCGGCGAAAGACAGAGAAGGACTTTCGTATAAAAAGTGGGGTAAGCGTTTCAATAAATTTTTGAAATATGTGGAGTTGATTGTTGCACCAGACCTTATTCTATTAGGAGGTGGAGCATCAAAAGATTTTGACGAGTTTAAAAAGTACATCAAAATAGAAACTCCCGTAATACCTGCCGAGCTACAGAACCATGCAGGCATCATAGGTGCAGCCGCTGCCGCAATGCATTAAATACCGGTAGACTAGGCTATCAAAGTACTTTTGCCTCCCTGGGCATTTCAAAATAATTTTCTGGCAGGTTCTTTTCGAAACTGATTTCAGTGATATCAATTTTGGTAATGTATTCACCCGGTTGGCCATCTTTGGTCCAATAGGTCTTTAAACTGGTAGGAAGCAGAACTCCTCCCACCTTTGTCAATTGGCCTACCTCCATGAACTTTTCAGGATTATGCCCTCCATCTTTGAAATACTCCGGATAGGAAACAATATATCGTGTGGCCGTTATCAAGTGCGATTGAGCATCAAACTGAAGAATATAGTAGTCGTCGGGCGCATCGCCTGTACCGGCCTTAAAAGTAACTTTGACCACATCATTGGTCTTGCCCTGATATTCTACCTGAGGAAGCAATTCTAACTGAACACCTTCGCCATCGATTACAAAAGGATGCCCCATTAAATACAAAGGGGTCAGGGCCCAAAACTTGGTATCAAAAGTGAATGAGGTGCTATCTTTTGCCTTTAGCCACGCTTTCTCGCCCGTCCAACCAAATTGGTCGGTGCTATCCACGACACTTATGTGCCGGGCACGATTACGCCAAACATCAATAGTTTGATAACTATCCCTACCCGCCTTTCCGTCTAAAGGTTGGTAATTAAATCGAAAGGATAATGCACCACTACCGAACCAGTTCTGTAATCCCCCGTGAGCTTCCATGGCTTGCCAGATTACAGCGCCTGCTTTAGTTGCCGATAATCTTTCTTTGGCATTATTAACCCTTCGCTCTATCCAATCATGAGGAATTTCAAGCGAGCTGGAAGGTACGTGTTCTTGCTTCTCTACTACTTTTGGGGTCTTGCTTTTTTGATCTTGGTTGCAACCGATAAATATGAATGAACCGATTAAAAAGAGTAGCTGTATCTGTCTTTGCATTAAAATATTGTTTGCGTCAAGACCCCATTAGAAGTTGTGAATATTACATCGCCTTATGATAAAGACTAGCTTCTTTTCGTTCTTCGTAGCTTTTGGCAATTTTGGCATCGAACTTCTCGGGGGACTCAAAATTCAGTTTACTGTCGTTAAGTCGTTCCTCTCCTCCAAAAATTACATGCAATTTTTTCTGCACCATAGCTTGAATAGACCTTTCGGCCACAAATTCGGGAGAATCCATATCAGTTGCCTTTGAAGTCGTCATCATGTCGGTATTTGTTGCGGTAGGATATACACAGGTAACCGATATAGAATCAGGTTCAAGTTCTCTTCTTATCGCATCGGAAAATTGACGAATTGCAGCTTTTGTACTGGCATAAACTGAGTAGAACGGCATACCTATCAAACCCAATCCGGAAGAAACATTTAAGATGGCTCCTTCCTGGGAATGTCTTAAAAGAGGAATGCAATATTTGGTAAGGACCATAACGGCCGTTAAGTTGACCGAAACTTGATCATAAATATCCTCATCGGAAAGATCTTCTAAAGGGCCAGCAGAAACGATACCGGCATTGTTGATGAGAATATCTAAAGAACCCCATTCATCTTCAATTTTTGAAGTAACATCGCGAAGCACGTTCAAATCACCGACATCTCCCCTGACCAATATAAAATTTACCGATTCAAATGTAGTGCGCAATGCCTTTAGGTTTTCTTTATCTCTACCGATAACCGCAATATCTTGAACCCCCTGTTTGACCAGTTCGTCGATCATGCATTTTCCGATACCTCTTGAACCTCCGGTAATGAGTACTTTCTTGTCTTTAAGCTGCATAGAATTAATAATTTGAGTTTAGAGTTGACAGCTTTAAGATATAGATATTCCTACGCAAGTGGAACTAAAAAAAAGGGGCAGATTTAAGAATTATCAAAGCATCAAATATTGAACTTTGATTTTGAGAATTTACTAAGTATTTAACGGTTTTATAAAAAGAAAAAGCCCTGATAAAATCAGGGCTTTCGCTACTTTAAGATATTTTGTTTCGCTTTCGGTCAACCTCTTTTAAATATATCTTCCTTAAACGAAGGTGGTTAGGGGTCACCTCAACGTACTCATCTTTCTGAATATATTCTAAAGCTTCTTCTAGAGAGAACTTGATGGCCGGTACTATTTTGGCCTTATCATCGGCACCTGCCGAACGCACGTTAGACAACTTTTTGGTCTTTGTTACGTTTACTGTCATATCATCTTGACGAGAGTTTTCACCAATTACCTGACCTTCATAGATATCCTCTCCTGGATCGATAAAAAACTTTCCGCGCTCTTGCAGCTTATCGATAGAGTAAGGTATTGCCGTACCCGTTTCCATAGAAACTAAAGAACCATTGATCCTGCCAGAAATATCCCCTTTTAAGGGTTGATATTCAATAAATCGGTGAGACATGATGGCTTCACCAGCGGTTGCAGTCAGCAACTGGTTTCTCAGACCGATAATACCTCTTGAAGGTATGATGAACTCACAGATCATTCGGGTACCTTTAGTCTCCATACTAACCATTTCACCCTTTCTGATAGAAACCATTTCTACGGCCCTACCCGAAACTTCTTCAGGTAAGTCAATAGTCAATTGCTCAACAGGCTCACATTTGACACCATCAATTTCTTTGATGATTACCTGTGGTTGCCCAATTTGAAGCTCGTAACCCTCTCTTCTCATGGTCTCGATCAGGACAGATAAATGCAAAACGCCACGGCCGAAGACCAAGAACTTATCGGCACTGTCAGTCTCCTGTACACGTAGCGCCAAGTTCTTTTCCAATTCTTTCTCTAAACGTTCTTTGATATGCCTTGAAGTAACAAACTTACCGTCTTTACCAAAGAAAGGACTATCATTGATGGTAAACAGCATACTCATAGTAGGCTCATCGATAGCAATGGTCTGTAATTGCTCCGGAGTCTCGATATCGGCAACGGTATCACCAATCTCAAAACCGTCCATACCAACAATAGCACAAATATCACCTACCTCAACAGAATCTACTTTCTTTCGCCCAAGGCCTTCAAAAACAAAAAGCTCTTTTATTTTTGATTTAACGACTTTTCCGTTTCGCTTCACCAATGAAACTTGCTGACCTTCTTTTAAATGACCTCTTTGAAGTCTACCGATAGCAATTCTACCTGTAAACGAAGAAAAATCCAATGAAGTAATCAACATTTGAGTCGTACCTTCTTTTGGTTGAAAAGTAGGTATGTGCTCTATAACCATGTCTAACAAAGGCTCAATATTCTCGGTTTGCTTTTGCCAGTCTTCACTCATCCAGTTATTCTTTGCAGAACCGTAAACTACCGGAAAATCAAGTTGCCATTCTTCAGCACCCAGTTCGAACATTAAGTCGAACACTTTTTCATGCACCTCTTCAGGGGTACAGTTTTCCTTATCCACTTTATTAATGACCACACAGGGCTTTAAACCCATATCGATGGCCTTTTGTAGCACGAAACGTGTTTGTGGCATAGGCCCTTCAAAAGCATCTACCAACAATAAAACACCATCGGCCATATTAAGCACACGCTCAACCTCACCACCGAAATCGGCGTGACCAGGAGTATCGATAATGTTGATTTTAGTGTCTTTGTACACTACGGAAACGTTCTTAGAAGTAATGGTAATACCTCTTTCCCTTTCCAAATCATTATTATCCAAGATAAGATCGCCCGTATTTTCGTTTTCACGAAACAATTGGCAGTGGTACATGATTTTGTCTACCAAGGTAGTCTTACCGTGGTCAACGTGCGCGATAATCGCAATATTCTTTGTTGTAGACATAATATAATATTAAAAGGGTACAGCCCTCTTTTGAGCGCGCAAAGATACTGCTAATTTTCTAGTCTTCAACGAAGTTGATGTTATTTTTATGTGATTGATTTTGAGGGAATTATTTTACCGAATTTTTTTCACCACCCAACCCAATTTGACGTCTATCATAATGGCACCTCCGGCATCAGATTCTGAAATAGCTACACCGGGACCAAAAGATACGTTCCAATAAAAGCCTTTAGGCCTAGTACGCTGGATTCCATAGGTGATGGCCACAATATGATTATAGGTGTTATCTAAATAGTAAGTACCTACCAAAGGGTTTCCTATGAGGATTTGATTGTTCAAGGCCCAATAGTTACCTGAATTGCCCTCAATATTTTTTCCTTTGGACAATCGCCTATTAAAATTGGCAAAATATCTAAACTCAGCTTGCGCACCTATAAAAAGGCCAAACCTTGAGTTACCGTAATAATCAGTTCCGCCACCCGGTACAAGGGCAACATCAAAATTAAATGTAGTATTTCTGCCCGCCCCCAACTCATAAGAAGCTCCTGGCAGTAGAGCATTAACCTTTAACAGCCCTTTTTCTACCTGCTTATCAGATTGCGCAAGGGAATTAAAAAAGGCTGCTATAAAAAGTAACAGTAGTAAGGTTTTCTTCATAAAAAATCAATATTTAAAATCGTAAATCGCACAATCAAAAATTGAGCCATCGAACATTTTAGAGTGAATAAAATTTACAATCTGCAAAGGGATATTAATTAGTAAGCATAAGTACTATCTTTGTAAAAATTTTTACGCTATGCGCCTTCAGAACATTCCCCAAATAAGCCATGCCGACAGCAATAATTTCTTTCTACTTTCCGGGCCTTGTGCCATTGAGGGAGAAGATATGGCCATGAGGATTGCCGAAGTAATCGTAAAGGTTACCGACGAGCTTAAAATACCTTATGTTTTCAAAGGAAGTTTCAAAAAGGCGAATAGAAGTCGGGCCGATTCGTTTACGGGTATCGGCGATGAAAAAGCGTTGAAAATTCTAAGAAAGGTTTCGGAAACCTTTAAAGTTCCTACCATTACAGATATTCACGAAGTTTCTGACGCTGACATGGCCGCTGAATATGTTGATGTGCTTCAAATACCTGCTTTTTTGGTAAGACAGACCGATTTGGTCGTCGCCGCGGCCGAGACCGGAAAAACCGTTAATCTCAAAAAAGGACAGTTCATGTCTCCCGAGAGCATGAAACACGCCGTTAACAAAGTGAAGGAATCTGACAATGAAAATGTTTGGATAACCGACAGGGGTACTATGTTCGGCTACCAAGATATGATTGTCGATTTTAGAGGCGTGCCGACCATGAAACAATACGCACCTGTAGTTTTAGATGTGACCCACTCATTACAACAGCCCAACCAAGCTTCAGGGGTTACCGGGGGAAGACCGGAACTTATCAATACCATGGCCCGGGCCGGAATCGCTGCAGGGGTTGACGGTATTTTTATGGAAACACATTTTGATCCTGCCAATGCCAAAAGTGATGGTGCGAACATGTTAGACCTTAAAATGCTGCCTCAGCTTTTAAAAAATTTGACTGCCCTTAGACAGACCATCAATAGCTTACCCTCTTTAGTAAACAATTGATACAGAAGCGCTTCTTAACTTTTATTTATAATTATTCTAAATAAATTTTATTATTTGCCTTTAAACTCTACATTTGCACCGTTTTTATTTAGACTTAAACCAAATAAACTTAGTGCAATATATGAGAAAGCTTATTTTCATACCCTTATTTTTATTGATGTTCGGTCTTGCGAATGCTCAAGACGGTACGATCAAAGGTAAAGTAGTAGATAGTGAAAATGCCCCACTGCCCTACGTAACCGTTTTAATACAGAACACCACTTTTGGAACCACATCCGACGAAGAAGGTAACTATACTTTCTCTGGAGTTAACAAAAAGTCGGTTACCCTAATCTTCTCATCGGTAGGTATGTCTAGCGAGAATAGAACCATTAATCTCACCTCAGGCGCAACGACCAACGTACCCGTGGTTGTTTTGACCGAAAAACAAGAACAGTTGAATGAGGTGGTTGTTGAAGGACACCAAAACAAGTACTTGCAAAGAGAGCCCTCGCAATCATTGAGATTAAAGACCGAATTAGTCAAATTACCGCAGAACATTCAGGTAATCGGTGAAAATCTACTTCAAGACCAACAAGTAACCACGATTATGGACGGTCTTACCAGAAACGTTAGTGGTGTGACCATGCTGGAACATTGGGGCAATTTTGCCAGAATCAATATGAGAGGTTTTAGGTTACCCGCTTTTAGAAATGGCGTTAATGTTCAAGATACCTGGGGTCCGTTGGCGGAAGATATGAATACGGTCGAACGTATCGAATTCGTTAAAGGTCCTGCAGGTTTTATGATGGCAGCTGGTGAGCCAGGTGGCTTCTACAATGTGGTGACCAAAAAACCTACTGAAGAATTTATAGCGAATGCTTCCTTTTCGGCCGGTAGTTTCGATTTTTACAGAGGTACAGTAGATGTAGGCGGAAAATTAACCGAGAACGGTAAATTACTAGGCCGTTTTAATGCTATGTTGCAAACTTCCGATTCACATCGTGGCAACGAAGATGCAACAAGATATGGCGTGGCCCCGTCATTGACCTACAAATTCTCTGACAGAACATCCATCACTACAGAAATGAACCTTCAACAAGCGGAGTCATATCTCGGTTCTGCCTATGTGTTTGCCCCTGCGAGTGCCGGCTATGCTAGTCTACCAAGAGATTTCAAATTCACCAATAACGATTACCCTGTTACCGATATTCAAGAGGTCACTTTCTTCATGAATTTTGATCATGAATTTTCAGATAATTGGAGCATTCACGCGCAATTGGCCTCCTTACGTTACGATCAAGAAGGTAATTCGACTTGGTTGATATCAATGGCCGATAACGGTGATGCCATCAGGTACGTATCTGAATGGGATGCCCTTTCAAGAGGTAAATATGCCCAACTTTATGTAAACGGCCAGTTCAACACCTTGGGTGTTACTCACAAGATTATGGGTGGTTTCGATTACAGTGATAAGAGCTATTGGGCCGATTGGACCGATTTATCGATAGTGGATACCACTGCACCTTTCAACGTATTTAATCCGGTATACGGAGATAGCCCAGCGACCAATTTCGATAGAAGCGTTCCCGTACAATACCGCAACGGAGGAACACCTTATGGCGCCAGTATTCTACGCTCGTATTATGCACAAGATGAACTCGGCTTCTTAAACGAAAAAATTAGGGTTACCGTAGCCGGTAGGTATTCAAACCTATACACACTAGGGCAGACAGAAACTGACGATGTGGTAACTCCAAGGGTCGGTATAAGTGCCGATATCATTCCGTCATTGACTTTCTACGCCCTTTACGATGAGTCATTTTTACCTCAAAGCGGTGTCAGCGCCTCAGGAGACATTTTAAATGACCCTGTGAACGGTAAAGATATTGAAGGGGGTCTAAAAGGTAACTTCTTCGATGGTAGGCTAAGAACTTCTTTAGGAGTCTATAAAATCAATAAGAATAAAATATTGGTGGGCGACCCCGCTTACCCTAATGACAACTTCTCTATCTACTCAGGTGAAATAGAGTCGAAAGGTATCGAGTTCGATATGCAAGGTGAAATTACCGACGGTCTTAATGTGATTCTTAATTACGCCAATACCAATGTAGAGGATAAATCAGGAAACCTAGTGGCCGGCCATGCCAAACATGTCTCAAACGGATGGGTGAACTACAGCTTCGGGCAGTACAGCAAATTGAACGGATTCGGAGCATCGCTAGGATATCAATATCAAGCCGATCGTTCAACTTGGGCATGGGCGGCAGATAATCAGTCAGATCTTCCCAACTATTTTAGAATGGATGGCGCCCTATCATGGCATAACGATAAATTCAGGGTTCAGGTCAATGTGAACAACATTCTTGACGAATACCTTTATGCAGGTGCCAATTATGGCAGCTACATCTACTGGCAATCAGAGCCAGGTATCAACGGAAGAATAACCGTAGCCTACTCCTTTTAATTCCCCACTTAACAACAACCGCCCCTGAATACCTTCAGGGGCCTTTTTTAAAAACTATTATTATGAAAAAATTATTTATAGCCTTTGTATTAATGATAACAACCTCTAGCAGCTTTGCCCATTATCTATGGGTAGATACTGCCGGAAAAGGAACCATTGGTAAAGCTCAAGAAGTGAAAGTTCACTTTGGCGAGTACACCTACGGTGTTATCGAAGAAGTGAAGGGCGAAGCCTTCAACAACGTTTCAAAATTTAAACTTTGGTTGATACACCCAGACGGAAAGAAAGAAGAATTGAAAACCGTAGCCAAAGAGAAATTTTATCTGGCCAGTTTTACACCCGAGAAGAAAGGAATCTACACCCTTGCCCTAAACAATAATGAAATCGGGGTCATCGATTATACGCAATACGACTTCGGTATTTTCAAAACCCACTACCATGCCACTGCGAAAGTGAACGTCGGAGATGTTGAAAAGCAAACAGAAACTGTAAATCCTGATGGGATAGCCATTAAAGAACTTCCGGCTAACAAAGGAGAATTAAAACTTCAAGTGAGTTATAAAGGTCAACCGCTCGCAAAAAATGAAGTCACCATTTTTATCTCAGACCTATGGTCAAAAGCGTTGGAAACGGATGGAGATGGAATCGTGACTTTAGAATTACCTTGGAATACAAAGTATTTGGTAGAAACAACCATGAAAGAAGAAGTTCCTGGCACGTACCAAGGTAAAGATTACGAGTTCATTTGGCATTGCGGTACCTATTGCGTTAATAAGGGGTAAAGTTATGTGGAGTCTAAAAATTGTATTGATTTTTAGTGGCTTCTACCTCAACTATTGTTCCTCGAACAAGGTCAATCCCAAAAATAATTTTGGAGTTGAAACTTGGATCAAAGAAAAAGGTAGAACATTCAAATACATTGGCCTTGGCATTCTGGTTTTGGCACTGATTATCTCTATAAATTTTCTTGGTTTAGGCTCCGGCATTTTTATCTATTCTATCCTATTGATGACAATCGGCAGCCTAGTTATTTTACTAGCTCCGCTACATATGATTACACCTATTAGGTTGGGTCTCTTTTTAGCTTTATTAGTCACTTTTGAAAACCTTTATTCTTAGTGCCGGCCAACAATAAATACCTGAATCCGAGACTGGGCCATCGAACGGCCACTATTACCGCTGCCATAGTGGGTGGGCTTTTGGTAACGATTTCGGTTCATTTGGCCTTGGCCGTTTGGTTCGATAAAGTGACTGTTATTATCACCAGTACTTTTAGCGCCTTTATTCTATGGGCCATTTTAATGATGATTGCTTTTATGGCGAAAAACGGATTAAAAATCTGGGGAATTTACCTTTTGGCAAGCTCCTTTTTTGGGCTCATTACTTATTGGGGCCTTTAACCTTATTGTGAAATGAAAAGAAGAATCTATAACATCATGTTCCATACACATACCGTTAGTGGTATAGTCATTAGTGTGGCGCTGTATGTTATTTTCTTTGCCGGTTCTTTTTCTTTTTTTCGGGATGAGATTGCCAATTGGGAAAGAGGCGAACATGTAGAAGTGTTAGACCAACTGCCCGGCGACATCGATTCTTACATAAGCCATATTAAAGAAGACCATAATCTTCAAGGCCGCGAAATATCACTTTCGCATTACTACAACGAACGTAATCTCAATGTTTATGTAAGTGCATCTAAAGATTCGGCCCTTAATAAAAAAGAAGAAACGGCCAGTTTCTATTTAGATACAAAGAATCTCGAACACTCAACCTATCAAGAAAATTATGGTCTTGGAGAATTTTTATATCGACTTCACTTTTTAGACCAGATACCTTACCCGTACGGCAGGTATCTATCCGGTTTTGTAGCGCTTTTCTTTCTATTTGCCATTTTTACGGGAATATACGTCCATTGGGATAAGATTATCAGCAACTTCTATGTGTTCAGACCATGGGCGAAACTAAAAACGTTATGGACCGATACCCACACGGCCTTAGGCCTTATCGGGTTTCCTTTTCAGTTTGTCTACGCCGTTACCGGAGCATTCTTTTTACTGAAAGGAATTCTAATTTTACCTACCGTGATGACGCTCTATGGTGGTGATCAAAACGCGCTGTTCGAAGATTTAGAATATTCACATCCTGAATTCGAGTACACCTACAAACCTTTGAATGGGACGCCAAGCATTAATCAACTGATTGATCAGACTCTGGCAGATTGGCCCAACTATAACCTAAGTGAAGTACATATTTTTAATTACGGCGATGCCAATATGCACGTTGCCTTAAGTGGTCAACTCGATTACAAGGATAAGTTCAGTGGTTACGGTTACCGTATTTATAGACTTGAAGACGAAAAGATAGTTGATGAGAGAATTCCTAAAGAAAATAATCGGTACCTAGATGGGGTCAAGAACGTTCTTTTCAGGCTACACTTGAGCAATTATGGCGGTTTTGGACTCAGGTTGGTTTCTTTTTGGCTCGGCATTGTCTCATGCATCGTAATCCTATCAGGTATCATGATTTGGTTAGTGGCCAGGGATAAAAAACACATTCCCGAGAAAAGGAGAAAATTCAATGCTGCGGTTGCCAACATCTATATGGCCATTTGCTTAAGCATGCTTCCGGTTACCGCTTTTACTTTTATTGTCGTAAAGATTTATGGCGCTGATAAAGGTCCGATATTCAAAAGCTACTTCTTGAGCTGGCTGGTTCTAACCTGCTTTTTCATATTTAGAAAAAATATCGCTTACACCAATAAGTGGTGTTTGGCATCTGGCGGTATTTTATCTTTATTTATTCCTCTAACCAATGGTCTCATGTCGGGCTACTGGCCGTGGGTCAGCTATGCCAAAGGCTATCATGAAATTTTGATAGTTGACCTGTTGTTCTTTACTATCGGACTCCTGTCGTTGTGGGTATTCTTTTTTAAACTAGATAGCAAAGAAAACCAGCGGGAGTCGCTAACATAAAAAAGCGTTGGAACAAAATAGCTCTAAAAAACTCAATCTTCAATGACCAAAGCCATCTGAATATTACTTCGAGAATAAGGTGTTGGCCTATGTGCCACCTTTTGAAAGCCTAACTTTTGATATAAGCTAATGGCCGGCTTTAACACTGTGTTGCTTTCTAAATACAATTTTTTGGCTCCCAATTTCTTTGCCTCCTCCAAAACGGACTTCCCCAATAAATACCCAATACTTTTACCCTGCGCTTTTGGAGAAACGCCCATCTTCGCCAACTCAAAATCATACTCCGGGTCTTTCATTTTTATAAGGGCACAAACTCCCACAGGTTCATTATCGTATAATGCTACCTTGATTTTGCCTCCTGGTTCCAAGATGTATTCCTGAGGATGGTCCAAAGCCTTGTAATCTTCCTTTTCCATTATAAAATACTTTGAAATCCACTCTTCATTTAGATTTTTAAAGGCTTCTTTATACTCAGGACTGTATTCCACAATTTTCACCTTTTGGCTCTCACGCAACTTTCGTTGTTCATTGACCCGGTGAAAAAGAGATTTCTGATCCAATAAAAACTCCCATTCGGCCAACGCTTCCCATAAATTATGATTTGCCTGAGCCAGCAATGCATCTACGGCCGCATCTACATCTTTGCATTGAACATCAATAATATGCTGGGCAGCTGCCATTCCCTTTTCGGTCAAAGCTACCATATTTCGACGTTTGTCTTGAGCGTAGGGATGCTTCGCTATTAGTGCTGATTTGGTCATCTCTTTCACAATTTTAGTGACTGATGGTTGAGAATGACCAATCTCTTCGGCAATTTCAGTAATCGTTTTCGCTCCGTCTTGAGATAGAATAAACAAGACCGGAAACCAATTGGGCGAAAGCTCCAATTCGTACATTCTGTAGATTTTGGTTGCATCGTCTGTCATTCGTGACGATAACAGACGAAGTCTGCTACCTAGTGCAATCTTTCCGGTACGTTCAAATAAGTTCATATATTAATATTTATATAACTAGTTATGCAAATATAAGAATGATTTGAAATCATGAGCCTTTTCATCCAAAAAAAATACTAAGCTTAGAAGAGGGAAGCCTATAACCTAGGAATTTCCATCAGGCAATCCTCTTTCCAAATCGCATTTTGAGTTGCATTATCAACATTGCCTCCCGTTAAAACAACCATGACCTTTCTTTTGGTCTTTTGGGTTTTTAGCCATTGGCAGACACCGTCCATACTCATGGCACTGGTCGGTTCTAGATGAAGCTTTAATAAATGGGTCAGCCATTGTGACCAGTAGATGATTCTATTTTCTTCTACCTCATAAATACCGTCTAACTTTTTCAGATGTTCAAAAGTAATATCACCCACTGCCATCGTCATTACCCCATCAGCGAGTGTGTCGGGAATACTTTTTAATCTCTGAATAGAATTTTTACGAAGGGATTCTGCGGCATCGTTGGCATTCAAAGGCTCAACCCCAAAAACTTTGGTTTGAGGAGAAAGACCCCTAGTGGCGACCATCGTACCTGAAACCAAGCCGCCGCCGCCGCAAGGTGCAAATACAGCATCTACATCTTTAATTTCATTGAGTGCTTCGAACATTGCGGTACCCTGCCCGGCAATCACCTGTTCGTGGTTGAACGGAGGTATCCAATACGTAAACTTTTCAGCGGCCGCAGCTTTAACCTTGGCATCGGCTATATCCCTAGTCTCGCAAAGCACCACTTCTGCCCCGTAAGATTTGGTGGCCCTTATCTTTACTTTACTGGAATAAGAAGGCATAAAAATAGTTGCCGGAATATTAAATTGTTTAGAGGCCCATGCAATCGCCTGAGCGTGGTTACCACTACTATTGGCTACTATTTTAGCGGGTTTTTGGCCGTTTTCTACGAGCCATGAAACGGTATTACAACCCCCTCGGGCTTTAAAAGCGCCAATTTTTTGCAGGCATTCTGCCTTAAAAAATATTTCATGGCCCAGCCAATCGTTCAACAATTTAGAACTTACGATTGGGGTCTTTTTTATAAACCCTTCAATTCGGCTTTTGGCCGTTTCTATATCTCTCAAGGTAACCAAGCTCATTCTTTCAAAAGTTTAATTGCAAAGTACCTTTTTTACTTTTGAGACTAATGTAAATCGGTGAAAAATTAAGCTGATCGATTACCCCTACCCTCAAGGTTCTTCTAATTTTAACTCTATTTGATAAAATGTTGATTGATTTTTCGTACTTTAATAAAACACAAAGCTTAATTGCTTAGCTTTCCCAAACCAACCTTCACGATTTTAGTTAATGCGACACTGTTGTTCCGTAATACGGAATATTAGTTATACCATACGTTACTGCCCTTTCCCTGAACAGCTCTTATTTATAGAAAGCCCCGCAAGGGGCTTTTTAATTTGTTTTAATGAGTGCAGACCGTATGACAATAATAATTTAGGTAATTTAACCGACTCAAGACCAACCCTTCCAAACCTATGAACCTAAATATTCCCTTTCTCTTGCTGTCTGTTTTTCTTTTTATCAGTTGTAAACAGCACTCAAAAATTTCAGAAAAGAAAAATCGCCCGAATATTGTTTTTATTATGTCTGATGACCATGCGTACCAAGCCATCAGCGCGTACAATAAAGAATTGACCAAAACCCCAAACATTGATAGAATTGCCAATGAGGGCATGCTTTTCACCAATGCAACCGTCACCAATTCTATTTGTGCACCCTCAAGGGCAGTTATTTTAACGGGCAAGCATTCACATCTTAATGGAAAAATTGATAATCGCATGCCATTCGACACGACGAATGTCACTTTTCCTCAACTTTTACAGAAAGCAGGTTACCAAACAGCGATGTTCGGAAAATTACATTTTGGCAATAATCCTAAAGGTTTCGATGAGTTTAAAATCTTGCCTGGCCAAGGGGATTACTACAATCCTAAATTTATAACCCAAAACGGAGATACGGTTATCACGGGCTATGTAACCGATATCATTACTGATTTGACGTTGGATTGGATGGAGAAACGTCGCGATACGGCGAAGCCATTTTTATTAATGTACTTGCATAAATCGCCTCACCGTACCTGGATGCCTGCCGAACGGCATTATCCTGAGTTTACCAACAAGTCTTTTCCCGTGCCGGAAACTTTTTTTGATGATTACGCCACTCGAGGCGAAGCTTCGAAAACTGCAGAAATGGGTATTTTAAAACATATGCTGTTACAGTATGATCTGAAAATACCAAAGGAAACCTTAGATTCTTTAGGTATCGATGAACGTCTTGGAGCCGGCGGAGTCAACCAACTAAACGAAGAACAAAAACTGAAGTGGGATGCAGTTTATAATCCGATTGCTTCTGAATTTCTACAAAAATATGGTTCACTGAACGATTCGACATTGGCATTGTGGAAATACCAACGATACATGCAAGACTATTTGGGTACCATTGCCGCCGTTGACGAAAATGTGGGCAGACTTCTCAACTATCTGGATGATTCAAATTTGTCGGACAACACCGTGGTGGTCTATACTTCTGACCAAGGGTTTTATTTGGGTGAACACGGCTGGTTCGACAAGAGGTTTATGTACAACGAATCATTCAAAACACCTCTATTGATCAGGTGGCCCCATGTGATTACACCGAATATTACCGAAGATGAAATGGTACAAAACCTTGATTTCGCACAAACATTTCTTGAGATAGCCGGAGTATCGGCTCCACAAGATATGCAAGGTAAAAGCTTGCTACCTCTTTTAAGGGGAGAAAAGAACACTTGGGACCGAGACGCAGTTTATTACCATTATTATGAATACCCTGGTGAACACGCCGTAAAGAGGCACTACGGTATATCGACCAAAGAATTTAAGCTCATTCATTTCTATTACGATGTAGACGAATGGGAACTGTATGACCGAATCAAAGACCCCAGTGAGATTCAAAATGTTTACAGCGAAACAGAATACAAACAGGTGATAGCCCAATTAAAACAAAAATTGGAAGACCTACGCAAGCAGTACAAAGATTCAGATGAGCTGAGTGATAGTTATATAGACCTTTACAAAGAAAATGGGTGGATTGAGTAGGTAACCATCCATCTCCCCTTTCAAGAATTGGCCGGGCATCACGATTTTTTATAAAATCCGTTTCCTCTAAGTTCGTAGGCTTCGGCGATTACTTCTTGTAGTACAAGGTCGTCAATTTCCTCTAAGGAGGTATAGCGTAAAGATTTGACCACCTTTCGTTTTTCGGTGTTCATTTTATCCAAATGTTTGGTCAAATAGGCTGAGTTCCAAAATGCGATATCTACAAACTTGTTTTTGTGAGAGGCATTTAGATAACAAATGGGGCTTTTACCCAAATAAAAACAGGGAATACGCCATTTGTATTTCATCTCTACCTCTGGTAAAACGCGCTGAATGGTCATCTGTAAATGGAGTAATACACTTTTGTATGGTTCCGGTTGGTTGAGGATATATTCTTCGGCTGGGTTCAAGATGCGATATTAAAGTTATCCTAAACAGGTGCTTTTCAATTAACAAGGTATGGCAAATGTATATTTTTGCCCGAAAAGTCAAAAATTGAAAGCAATCAATTACCGAGTTATTCTGACTACTTTAATCTCAATCTTTTGTTACCTAACAGGCACAGAAAAAGTACGGGCGCAAGATAATGTTGACCAAGATTGGATTTTCAAGAACAGTAAAACCCTCTCCGAACTTTGGGAGCTTGATGAAGAACATCATCGAGGCACCTTTCTTATTACATCGTATAAGCCCATTTATTTTTCTCTGGGCAAATTTTCTACAAACACCAATAAAAATCCGCAAAGCGAACAAAGAGATAATTCACTTCCGCAGCCTATTGATCTAAATGTTTTCGAAACGAAATTTCAATTAAGCATGAAGACCAAAGTCTTCTATAAGGTCTTATGGGGAAAAGCAGATGTATGGGCGGCCTATTCGCAAAAAGCATATTGGCAAATTTACAACAAGGAATTATCAAGACCTTTTAGGGAGACCAACTATGAGCCGGAAATTATTCTAAACTTTCCCATGAACTTTACAGTCTTAGGTTTTAAGGGAAGAATGTTGGGCGCAGCCTTCGTTCATGAGTCGAACGGCCGTAGCGATCCCCTTTCCAGAAGTTGGAACCGCCTAAGTTTTCACGCAGGTTTCGATAAGGGACCGTGGCAGCTCATTGTCAAAAATTGGTTTCGCTTGGGCGGCAGCAACGATGATAACCCAGAAATCAGTGATTATATAGGACGGGGAGAGGCCCAGCTCATCTATGATTGGGGCAGGCAACGCCTTTCGGCCATCGGGCGACATTCGCTACGTTTGGGCGAAAAGAACCGAGGCAGTCTTCAATTGAACTACACCTTTCCTATCATCAAAAATTTTAGTGGGCATGTTCAAGTGTTCAATGGTTATGGCGAAAGCCTCATAGACTACAATCACAGGCAAACAACCTTTGGCCTTGGGGTATCATTGATCAATTAACCATTACTTAACCTTACGCACCTGATCAGGTCAAATCGAATTACTTGTTTTGTTTACATTTGAACAAAACCGGAACCATGCGAAACCAAACCCTTCTACTCGTTCTTTCATTAATGTTTTTTTCCCTTCAGGCTCAAGAGCATTCCCACATGGGCGCTCAACCCCTCTCCTATCCCGATGTGGATGGATATAAAACCCTAAAGGTCGATTTACATATGCATACGGTATTTTCAGATGGTAATGTGTGGCCGACCATTCGGGTACACGAGGCACTTCGCGAAAACTTGGATGCCATCTCGCTAACGGAACATCTCGAATACCAACCGCATGCAGAAGATATTCCGCATCCTGATAGAAATCGTTCTTATGAGCTGGTGACCGCTATGAAAGAGGCAGAAGAACATGGTTTACTGATTGTACATGGCTCTGAAATAACGCGTTCGGCCCCTATTGGGCACAACAATGCCGTATTTATCGAAGATGCTAACAAATTGGTTCAAGAAAAAGCTGAAAAGGCCTTTTCAGAAGCAAAAAAACAGAAGGCCTTCGTTTTCTGGAACCACCCTGCATGGTATGCCCAAATGCCTCAGGGCAACCCTGTTTTAAGTGACTTTCAGAAAGAGCGAATCAAAAATGATGAGCTGCACGGCATTGAGGTAATCAATACGGGTGATTATGCCGAGGAGTCTTTGGCTTTGGCACTTGAAAACAATCTGACCATTATGGGTACCAGTGATATTCATGGTCTAATTGATTGGGATTATACCGAAAAAGGTCATCACCGCCCCATTACTTTGGTTTTCGCAAAAGAAAAGAGTAAAGAGAGTCTTCAAGAAGCACTTTTTGAAGGAAGAACAGTTGCCGTTTACAATGATTTGCTTGTAGGCCGTGAGCCATATTTGACACCCCTTTTAAAGGCCAGCATAGAAATTTCAGGTGTTAAGTATATTGATAAAACACAGATATTAGAAGTAGAACTTACCAATGTGAGCAGTAGCGACCTGCTCTTTGAAAACCAAATGAACTATACCTTCTATAGCAGCTCACCTGTTTTTGAAATTAAGGCGGGAGAAACAAAAAAATTGATGATAAAGACTCTAGAAGCCAAGCAAAATATTACACTTAAACTAAAGGCTTTAGGGTGCTACATAGCACCGAAGGTACACCCCATCATCGAATGGAACTTAAATGTGAGATAGTAAGCTTTAAATCTTACTAAAATCTAATATTTTCTTTGGAAATTCGGCCTCTATAAGAGTGTAATATTGTTTGGGCGTTTCTTTCGATAATTGAATTTTTCTTCCGACCACATCAATATCGAAGTGGAAACATGAAAAATCAAAACAGCAATCGGGGTCTATTCTGCTAATTAGAAATTTGATGATTTTTGGCCTTAGTCGATACTCGAGTTCTACGCAATACTGATGTAGGGTCTCATCACCATTGGTATTGATAATCCAGTTGATTTTCATCAGGGGAATTTTTTGTCAGCTCTGCAAGATAACAAAAAATTAACATTGAGTTAACAATAAATCGACATACGCATAATTAATCAAGAGCTAAGACACATAGTCTTTCAAATATTGGTACCTCTTGGTCAACTTACCGTTTTGGGTCATTCGTGCCCGTTCGAGAACTCCGTTTTTATCCCCATTAAAAAAGGCGGGAATCACGTTCTTAACAAAGGCGTCGCCAAACCCCTCGCTAGCATCCCTAGGTAATTCACAGGGTAGGTTGTCGACCGCCATAACGGCAATAGCATTTTCGTTTTTAAAATCGTTCTCCTTTTCCGAAATGGGGTCATAGCCATAGATAGGGTCAGCAATGGTCGACGGTTTGATAGTAGTTGCCACAGGACCATCGATATCGCAACTGACATCGGCCACAACTTTAATTTTAAATTTGGGATGCTTGGCATCTTCCCTAGTATATAAATACGGAGCCCCCTGGCCATAAAAATGCCCGGCGATATAGAAATCGGTTACCTCGGCAAAGCGAAAAAAGTTGCTCTTATATTCTTCCGGGTGGGCAAAAAAATCGGCTTTATTGCCGCGCACTCCATCTTTGCGTTTGTTGTATTCGGAAGCATCGATTTGGCAGTATACCGGTTCGTTAAAATCATCTTTTAGGTATTCGGCCACATTTATTTTCTTAAGGCCCATACCATCAAGCATTTCTTTTGAGCCATTTCCTACCCTACCCTTTCCGGTCAGCAATATTTTTATATTGGGAAGATTTATTTTTCTCAGTTCGGTAATTAAGGCCTGTTTGTCGGGTAATTCTTCGGCTTTTGGTAAATGAAAGGTACCGTACTTGAGTCCGAATGCGCGAAACCCATTATATGCCCCGACAATGCCGGCATACCTGCCAAAAGCAACCAGACGCTGTTCGTTTTCATTGGTAATGACCTCATGGTCATAAAGCTCTATATTTTTATCCAGAATGGCCCTTAACAAATTTCTATTGTACGGCTGCTTTTTAATCGTGTGCGAAAAGAAGAAATACTTTTTATTGGGAATCAGGTTTTTAATGGGCACTTCTTTTACCCCTAAAAGTACATCACATTCATCCATTTTAGAGGCCACTAGTAGACCCGCCTTTTCGTAAACCTCATCGGAATAGGCCCTAATCGGTGAGGGCTCTACAATTATTTCAGCTTTTGAGAATTTGGAAACGACTTTTTGACAGGCTGACGGAGACAAGACTACGCGCCTATCAGGTGGATTTTTTCGTTCTCTTATGATTCCGAATTTCATAAATTGTGATGGTTAATATTAAAAGTTGGCGAATAACCGTGATTCGAGCGCGCTCATTTTTGTCAACACCCAGTTTTTGATGTCAAAACCCGGTTTTCTTATTTATGGTCAACTAGTTTCAAATGTAGCGGAAGCGCATACACTGTCAAAACTTTTTTTTGGAATACTTTTTGGGGTATATTTGCCGCCCGTATTTGTTAAGGACAACTAGTGTGGCAATCGGGCAGGGATAGAGGCAAGTACCCCGCCAGAACGTACCGTTAGGTACGGGCAGGTGTGTACAGCCGATAGCCCGACCACTTGAACCTTGGTACAAGTGGGCCCGCTAAAAAAACATAGCCTTGGGCTATATGGTTCTTTGGTAATACGGAAATTGATTTCTTATGGGGCCGACCGGTTTTGACAGCGAGACCAATGGCAATGTAAGCATGCCGAGCGCTGGGGTACAGCTCGTTAATATCATACTTCACACTTTTAATTGGCGAATCTAATTACGCTCTTGCCGCGTAACCCGAATTATAGTAAGGTTATGCCTCGTTCCGACAAGGTCGGAAAGCGAGATGTCTCTGAACAGCCCTTGTTGACGGCGGTTTATTAAGAGGCACCATAAAAGTCAACACAAGGGTAGCGTAGCTTCGGCGTTGCCTCTAAAACCTTAAGAAGCTAAGTGTTCGTTAGGTCGTTTCCGGCCGGACGTTCATCGAAAATTAAGCGGAAACTAAGCATGTAGAAAGCTTTGACGTTGCTTGTTTGGACGAGGGTTCGAATCCCTCCGGCTCCACTTTTTAAATACCTTTTCACAACAAAAAACCTGTAGATTATTGATTTACAGGTTTTTTCATTTTTTTTTCTGCTTTATCTTAAAGGCGCAGCCTACCAAATCGGTGATTCCCCCATAACCTCTTCAGCAAGCTGGCCTATAAACACTATATTTTCTAAGACTTTTACACTTTTGGTAAGTAGTAGTGTTGATAGAGCAAACTTCGATTACATTTTGAATCAAAGTCCCTCATGAAGTATGGCAATTCTGACAGCAGTATCTGCATCCATTACTTTGGGCATAAATATACTTTGCCTTACTTACGGCCGAATGACAATTGCTATGATAACCCAAAAGAGTTGTTTTTTTGGCAACTTTCAACCACCTGCAATCTTCAGCATGTACTTCATGGTCACCGTTCAACTGTGGGGTATCATTAACGTAATAGTTCACCATACTCAAATAAATAATTGTCTAGATTAAACTGAAAACCAAAATCAATCGGTAAAAAAGAAAATACCCGAAACTGGTCTTCCGGTTATTTACATTAGCTGGTCAAAGCTATTTCTAGAAAAGACAAATCCCTTACAGATTTCCGTAAGGGAGAATAAAAGAAGTGGAACGGAAATCTTAAATTTTACCTTCGCGAACAAGTTTGGCTATCAAGTGATGTGTATTTCTGGCCCCGAATTCATCAAAGAGCTTACTCACCTTTTTATCAATGGTACTTTCGCTATTCGGAGTGATATTCTGTAGTTTTAAATTTTCAGAAATTTCTTTTTTGGTCAACCCATTGGCTAAATCCTTTAATATTCTCATATCAAAATCATCTAGTTCAAAAACATTTTCCCCATTTTGAAATTCAATTTGTGGTGAAACAAAATTTTGCCCCTTTTGTATTGCTTCAATTGCCATTAAAAGCTCTTTTAGGCCATGGCGGCCCTTACATACGTAGGCGTTAATTTTTTCTTCGTCAAAAAGAGATTTGATTGTTTTCGGATTATCTTCCATTGAGTTGACAATGATTTTAATCTCGCCATGAAGTTTTTTGGCGGCATGAATCAGCTCTATACCAGAAGTTAGCTTACGTTCGACATGGTCTTGTTTAAAGAACAAATCGGTGATTAACAGTGAAAAAGGTTCGTTTTGACCTTGGGCTACTTTCAACCGATTGAAAGCCCTGTCGCAATAGAGTTCTTCCTGTATTTCCATTTCCGGATATTGACGACCAAGCGTACCAACAATACCCAAGTTGGTATCTTGAAAATCTTCCGCAACAAGTACTTTTTTAAACATTTCGCCTTCTATTTCATCGGAATCAGCATCTCAACCCTGAAACCATGGTTCTTCTTTGAATCAAAAGTAATGTTTCCCTGAATGGCCAGAATACGCTTTTCTGTATTCCGAAGTCCATTTTTTGATTCAAGTTCTTCTTTACTTGCTCCAACACCATCATCTTCGTAGTTTATTTTCAAAGTTTTATCGATGGTCTGAAAAGTAATGGCCAAAATTGTAGCATTGCTATGCTTTCCAAGATTGATCATCAATTCTTGAAGAATTTTGAACAATACCGTTTTTGAAGTATTGCCCATTGAAGACCACGAGACGTCCTTTCCTCCACTGAGAAAAAGTTTGACACTTTTCGGGGTTCTAAATGTTAACATTGCCAACAATCCGTTCCAGTAATTCGGCCCTGTATCTACATCGTTGATTTCCCTTGCCAGGTCTCGACTATGATTATAGAGCAATTCAAGACTGTCTAATACATGAGATTTACTGGCATCATTCTGAACCATAATCATGGTTTGATTTAATCGGGCACCATGTTCATCATGAATCTTTCTTGAAAGCTCGGATTCCGTTTCATAAATAGCCTCGAGCCGTGATAATTTATGTGCCTGCCTTAAATTTTTGGTACGCTGCATAAAACTTAAATACAAAAAAACAAGTATAACCATCAATAAAAGTGCTGCTATCAAATATATCAACTTATAAGCCCGCTGTCGACTAGCCTCCTTTTCTCTTTCTAATTTTTCAAGTTCCAGATTGATAATCGAAGCTTGTTTAATGTTGTTGTCATATTTGTACTTCGCAAACTGAGTTTTCACCTTAAGTTCGTTCGCATACAAACTATCATTTAATGCCACGTAACGATTTCTTACCGCCAAGTTTTTTGGTAGTAAATCCATCATAAACTTCAAGGCGTCTTGCTCAGCCTTTGGCATTTTCAACACCTTTGACAATTGAATGACGGAATCAAAGTAACGACCGGCAATAGTCGTATTCCTCTCCGAATAGAATTCCCCTAGATGGGTGTAACTTGCTATTAGACCTCTTCGATCGTTTACAGAATGTCTCTGCTGCAGGGTTTTTTGAAAATCTTGAACCACAGCGTTCTTGCCAGCCTTCCATCTAGCATACGCCAAATTGTCAAGCACTCTTGCTTGTTCTTTTTGATTCTCAATGATAGAAGAATCCGTAGCAATCCCTTTCAATAAATTAATTGCTTGATCAAATTCACCATTATCAATATGGGCAACAGCCAGGTTGTTAGTGAACAAAACCTGATCTCTTTTCGATTCGGCCGTTTTAATGGCCAGGTTGTAATATTCAATTGCATCGGGCAGGTTCAAAAGTTTTCTATGATCGGTGGCCAACGTATTATAGCATTGTGAAATAAGGCTGTTACCCTCCCCTTCTTCAAAATACTTTAGCGCCTCCACCAAGGTTTCTTTACTGCCAAAGAAATCGTTGTGGTTTTTTTGAATGGTACCCAGGTTTAGAAGGGTTTTGGCGATACCCAAGCTATCTTTTTCCCGTTCGAAATAGTTCTTTGATTGCGTATAGAGTTCAAAAGCCTTGAAATGCTTTTGGCGAATTTGAGATTCTAAGTATCCCATCAAATAATACTCTTCAGCAAGAAGTGAATCTCTCGTTATCGATGGGTCTAAACGGATGAACTCATTGTGATAATCCTGTAAGCTATCATATTCTTGTTTGGTAAAATGTATCAGGTTCTTTTGGTAGAGAATGTAGGGATAGAGAGTATCCTCATGCTTATTTCGATAATACAGATATGCCTTGTTGATTGCACTATCTCTTATGGTTAAAGGATTGGTTCTATCCTTTGCCAAAGCATAATTTTGCCTTACCTGAGAAGTTTTACCCTGAATGGTTAAGTTTTGATTTTCGTGCTTGGAAGGGCTACAACTGAATAGACATAATAGCACAAAATAAATAAGTCTGTTCAATGATATTAGGTATTAAGATAAAATGGACCATTCAAAAGATGACTCATGTCAAAGTAGTGAAATTTATCAGAATTTAATTGCTTTTACAAATATGAGGTAACTAATAGATTGTAGTCATTCCGCTAGGGCATTAGCTAACTCCTGTAGACCAAGTTCTTTGCTCCGATCAAAAGTTTTGCTATTTATTTTTCCTTTTATGTGGTTCTCCGAAGGAAAATATTTCCCGGCCATATCGAACAAATAACTACCTTAGCCCGAATATCCTAACTCCCGAAGGTATGTACACCCTAACTTATGAATCGCAGGCCATTGCCGAACTCACCAACCGTGATATCGAGGTAATTCTTGAGACCGCTCAAACCTTTAACTCTCAAAACGGAATTACCGGTTGTCTCATCTTCTATATGGGCAAGTTCATTCAAATATTGGAAGGCCCTAAAGAAACCGTTCAAGAACTGTACGCAGGCATTCAAAAAGATGAAAGGCATACCAAAGTAAAAATGTTCTCGGAAGATGATATTACAGAGCGTAATTTTCCCGATTGGGGTATGGCTTATTACCCCATTGATGAAGACGCTATGGGGTTTGCAGAATTTGAGCAGTTCAAAAGAAATCTCATGTTATTGGCAGACCTCAGCAAGCCTACCAACGTGACCGCTATACTGTTTTGGAAAAAGATGAAACTTCTTCTATCCCTTCCACCAGATAAAGTATAATACTACGTATTTGAAAATCAAACCATTTCGCTTTTGGGCTAATTCTATGTTCAAATGCGCAATCAGGTTGTGTACAATAACCGCAACTTAGTAACATCATAAGTAGGTAAATTGTTTGTGGGGAACAATTTAAATTCTTTAAAGAGGATGGTGTGGGGCCATCCTCTTTTTATTTTATCATTTAACTAGGAAATAAATCTCCTAAGAATCCAATTTGAAAATACGCTTCATTTGTACCCATTTCTCACTTGAGGAAGCGTCGGGGTCAGAAGCTTGGTACTTACTCATAAATTCTTCCCACTCGGCCTGACGAGGTAATCCCGCCAATTTTCCCATTTGTTTCTCAAAATCAAAATCTGCCGGTACGGTCAATATCATCACCAACAGAGTGCCATGCCTATAAATTTCCGAATCGATAACCCCTACTTTTTTCAATCCAGCGGTGATTTCTTTCCAAATATTCTCAGAGCGATGCCATTTCTCATATTCGTCAATAAGTTCAGGGTCATCTTTTAGTTGTAAAGTTTGGCAATATCTTTTTACAGGTGCAGGTTGGGCTTTTTGAACATAGCCATACGAATCTCCTGAATCTTGCGCACAAGTTACATATGGGGTTAAACTCGTTAAAAATATGGCCAGTAGTAAATTTTTAAGTTGCATTGAAATGGAATTTAAGTTGATAATTGATTTTACAAATTAGTCGATTTCGGTCAAACGGCACCAATCATATTTTAAATAGATGTCATGAAACAAAAAAATCCGGTTTGCATAACAAACCGGATTTTAAAATAACCCTCAATAAAACTAATTCCAACCGCCGCCGAGGGCTTTGTATAAATTCACCCTGGCAATCAGTTGTTCTTTCTTGGTTTCCACCAATTCCATCTTAGAATCCAAAGCTTCCCGTTGCGCCAATAAAACTTCTATGTACTCTGCACGAGCCGACCTAAACAATCGGGTTGAGTAATCAATGGTTTCGTTAAGCGCATCCACTTGTTTGGATTTCAAATCATAACTTTTCTTCAAATTGTCTTGTTTAGACAGTTGGTTGACCACCTCAACATAACCCTGCAGAACGGCCTTTTCATATTCAAAAACGGCCTGAACCTGGCGTTCGCTGGCGTTATTGTAATGAGCTTTGATTGCCCTACGGTTAATCAATGGGCCCACAACATCGCCTACTACCGAATATATCAACGATTCGGGGGTAGAGGTCAGAAATTGGGTATCGAACGCTTGAAGTCCTACCCCTGCATTCAGTTCAAGGGAGGGAAAGAAATTTGCCCTCGCCTCTTTTATACTCAATTCGGCAGCGGCAAGTTCGTATTCGGCTTTTATAATATCAGGCCTATTCTGAAGTAGTTGCGAAGGCACACCGGCATATGATGTGTCGATTTGCCTTTGTAGCAAATCACTCGAATTACGCTGAATGGGCTCTGGAATTCTACCTACCAATAAATTGATTTCATTCTCGACCTCTATAATACGCTGTTTGACTTCAAACCGATGGCTTCGGTTCTTAAGAACCTCCGCTTCAAATCGACGTACGGCCAATTCAGTGGTTCGTGCGGCCTGCTTTTGAAGTCGCACCATTTTTAGGGCATTATCTTGAATTTCTAAGTTCTGGTCGATAAGGTCTAATTGATTGTCTAAGGCCAAAAGTTCAAAATAACTTTCCGCTATCTCTGAAATCAATTGGGTGACCATAAAGTTTTTACCTTCAACGGTTGCCAAATATTCGAATACCGCAGCCTTTTTTGCATTGCGAAGTTTTTTCCAGATATCCAGTTCCCAAGTCGCAAAAAGACCTACTGAATAATCGGTTAAGGGTTCGGGAAATTCTTCACCCTCCCTAATATCCAAATTCTTCTCGACCGCTCCAGAGCGAGTAAATTCTCCCACTTTTTCAACTTCGACACCAGCCCTAACGCCAACAAACGGTAGGTACTCACCTTTTCTCTCTGAAATCTCATTATTCGCAATATTGATTTGGCGCATCAATATGTTCAATTCCTGGTTTTTAGCCAATGCGCTATCTATCAATGAAATCAGTTGAGGATCTGAAAAATAGTCGCGCCATTCTAATCGGGCACTGTTTACGGTATCGCTTTCCAGCTCGGTAAAGCTTTCCGGCAACTGCACCTTGCTTTCGGCCAAGGGTTTACTAGGTACGCACGAAAAAATCATTAAGAGAAAACAAGTACCCCCTAAAATGTATTTCGTCATACGGGTGTTATCGGTTAAATTAATTTTCATCGTCTTTTCTTTTGGTTAATTTTTTCAAGAGTTTCTTCATTTCCCTAAGGGCAGCTTTGGTCTTGCTCTCCGATTCGCTCAACCGGATAAATTCTTCGGATACCGGCTCGTTTGATTCACCTTTAATTAGGCTACGACCGTCTGCCATTTTAGCGAAAATGTAGTACAGGCCTGGTATGACAAGAACCCCAAATAAAGTACCCATTAACATACCGCCCATGGCCGAACCTCCAATGGTACGGTTACCAATGGCACCTGCTCCATGAGCTATTACCAAAGGAATAAGCCCCGCGATAAATGCAAAAGACGTCATGAGAATAGGCCTGAACCTTACTTTGGCCCCTTCGATGGCGGCCTCAAGAATAGTGCTGCCCTGTCTTCTTTTTTGAACGGCGAACTCAACGATCAACACGGCATTTTTACCGAGAAGACCTACCAACATGATAAGACCTATCTGAGCGTATACATCATTGGCCAGCCCCATCCCCTTAAGCATTACGAAGGATCCAAAAATACCTACAGGAAGAGAAAGCAAAATTGCAAAGGGCAACAGGAAACTTTCGTATTGTGCAGCGAGCACGAAGTAAACGAATATCAATACCACAATAAATACGTACAGCGATTCATTCCCTCGTTTGGCTTCGTCATACGACAAACCTTCCCAATCAACATCATACCCTCGTGGAAGGGTTTTTTCTGCCACCTCATTAATGGCCTGAATAGCATCACCACTTGTGAAGCCTTTAGCGGGTAGCCCCCTAATAGATGCGGAATTATAAAGATTGTAACGGGTAATCTCGTTGGGGCCCAAACGCTTTTCCATAGTCATGAAAGCGGAATAAGGCACCATTTCTCCTTCTTCGTTCTTCACGAACAATTTCTCCAAATCGGATGGTAAGGCCCTATACTCGGGCGCGGCTTGGGTGTATACTTTAAAGAATCTACCAAAGCGGATGAATCCCTGCTCGTAGGTACTACCGATCAATATATTCAGGTTCTCCATGGCCTTGTCAATACTGACACCCTTCTGCATGGCAATCTTATTATTGATTTTCAATTCGTATTGCGGATAATTGGCTGAGTAGAAGGTAAACAGACCCGTAATTTCCTCACGCTTTGAAAGCTCATCCATAAAATTGTTGTTGATGCGTTCAAACTCGTGATAATCGGTTCCGTCGGTTTTATCCAACAAACGAAGGGAAAAACCTCCTGAAGAACCAAAACCAGGTACTGCAGGTGGTTCAAAATATTCGATAACGGCACCAAGGTCTTTGGTTTCCTCTTCCAATTCTTCCATGATTTCATGTACGGAATGATGCCTTTCGGACCAAGGTTTCAGGTTGATCAAACAAGTACCGGCATTGGAACCTCGACCTTCGGTCATAATCTCATATCCAGCCAAAGAGGATACCGATTCAACCCCTTCTGTCTCCTCACATATTTGTTGCAACTTTCGGGCAACATCATTGGTACGTTCAAGCGTTGATCCTGGAGGTGTTTGTATAATCGCGTAAATCATACCTTGATCCTCATTGGGTATAAATCCGGCAGGCAAGGTTTCGTTTGTAAAAACGATACCGGCACAAAAAGCGATAAGTATTCCAAAAGTCAAAAGACGTCGGGCAACGATTCGGTCAAGCACTCTACCGTATCTACCCGTCAACTTTTCAAAACCGCGGTTAAACCAATCGATGAATTTATCCAAAGGGGACTTCTTTCTCTCTTTGCCGTGATTATTCTTTAAAATCATGGCACACAGAACCGGCGTTAACGTAAGGGCCACGACCGCAGATATAACAATGGAACCTGCCATCGTGATGGAGAATTGACGGTAGAAAACCCCCACAGGACCGGTCATGAACGCAATTGGTATAAATACCGAAACCATTACCAAGGTAATGGCGATAATTGCCCCACCAATTTCATTGACAACCACTTTAACGGCATCGAAGGGGCCAATATGTTTTTCTTCCATTTTGGCATGTACCGCCTCTACTACTACGATGGCATCATCGACCACAATACCGATGGCCAATACCAATGCGAAGAGGGTTATCAAATTGATGGAAAGACCAAAAATCTGCATGACAAAAAAGGCGCCTATCAACGATACGGGTACTGCTATAATCGGTATTAAAGTGGAACGCCAATCACCTAGGAATAGGAACACCACAATAGCCACCAAAATAAAGGCATCTCTAAGCGTATGAAGCACTTGTTCAATGGAAGCATCCAAGAAATTAGATACATCATAACTGATTTTATAATCAAGACCAGAGGGAAGGTCTTCTTCCAGCTCCGCTAATTTATCCTTCACGGCATCGATGACGTCACTCGCATTACTGCCAAAAGTTTGTTTTAATACTATCGAAGCCGATGGCTTACCATCGAGGTTCGAATAAATATCGAAGAATTCACTACCCAGCTCCACCTCGGCCAAATCTCCAAGTTTCAATAACTCTCCATCTTCATTGGCCTTAATGATGATGTCTTTATACTGTTGGGGCTCATCGTACCTATCTTGGTACATTAAAACATACTCAAGGGATTGGGAAGTTTTACCTGAACTTTGGCCAATTCTACCGGGCCTAGCCAGAATACTTTGTTCCTCCATAGCCTCTAATATCTCTTCTGCCGAAACATTATAGGCCCTCATTCGGTCCGGTTTCAACCACACTCGCATCGCGTATTTACGGCTGCCCAATATTTGTGCGCTAGCGATTCCGTTGATTCTCTGAATTTCAGGAATCATTTTGGTGTAGGCATAATTGTAAAGAAAAAGCTCGTGGTCATCAGCATTGTCGCTGTACAGGTTTACGTACATGAGCATACTCGGCTGTACCGGGGTGATAATGACCCCTTCACGCTGAACCAATTCAGGTAAAAGTGGCATTACTTGATCCACCCTTGTCTTGACCCTGACGACCGCTTGGTTGGGATCCGTACCAGGTTCAAAAATAATACGCAAGGTACCCTCCCCTGCACTGGTGGCATCTGAGGCGATATACCTCATTCCCTGAACACCGTTAATGGCCGTTTCGAGAGGAATAAGAGTCGATTTAACCAAAACGTCTGCACTCGACCCCGGATAGGCGATGAAGATATTGACCGTGGTAGGCGCAATTTCGGGGAACTGTGAAATAGGAAGTTGCTTAATGGAAAGCAACCCCACAAATACTATTATTACCGATATGACAATAGCCAAGACCGGTCTCTTGATAAACTTACTGAACATAATATCTTGAATTAATTCTTATTATTCGGCGTATACGGCCAACTTGGGAATAACTTCATTTGGCTCTGCAAATTCAGTTTGGATCTTTTCCTGGTTTTTGACCATTCGTATACCGTCCAGTAATATTTTATCTTCGGGTTTTAGCCCGTTGCTTATAACGAACAAGTGGGGAAGTTCGGCAGCGACCGAAACCTCGGTCTGCTGTACCACATTGTCTTTATCTATGACGAAGACATATTTTTTATCGAGAATTTCAAAAGTGGCTTTCTGAGGAATAATGAGTGCATCTTTAAACGGTATGGTCATAAGAATGCTTCCCGTTTCGCCATGACGCAGTATTTTATCAGGATTAGGAAAAGTGGCCCTAAAAGCAATATTTCCCGTTTCATTATTAAATTCACCCTCAATGGTCTGAACAATACCTTTTTGGTTAAAAGGCTTGTTGTTAGCAAGCAGAAGACCGACCGATTTCTTCTCGTCTTTGTCTTTGCTCATAATATAATCTAGATACTCTGCTTCCGGCACATTAAAGTAAACCCACATTTGCGAGTTATCGGAAAGCGTGGTTAAAAGCTCGCCTTCATCTAAAAGGCTACCCTCCCTCACATGAAGATGGTCCATAATACCATCAAAAGGAGCCCTCACATCGGTGAAACCCAAGTGGGTTTTGGCAAGGCTAACTTCAGCCTTGGCCTTTTCTAAAGTAGCTTTGGCCATTGAAAGCTCGTTGGTTGAAACGACATTGCCGTCTGCCAAAAGCTGAGTGTTATTAAGTTCAATTTCTGCAATTTTTGCTTCGGCCTCCGCTTTCTGCAAATCGGCCTGGTAAACATTGGGCATTATATTGAACATCTTTTGCCCTTTTTGAACATATTGACCTTCATCTACATGAATTTCTTTGAGGTAGCCTTTTTCAAGTGCCCTCAACTCGATATGCCGAATTGAATGTATTTGAGCCACATAATCTTTGGTGATAGAAGTGTCTTTCTGAATTGGGCTGGTCACTAAAAATTTGGTGTCGTGGTGTTTGGCTTCTTCTTTTGATTTACAGCCAATTTGTGCCAAGAGTGCGCACAAAATGATGAATACAGGGATATTCTTCATAGTTTAAACGTTATTAATATTGGTTTGTGTGGATTAATGTGATGAGCACCAATGGCAAAGCCATTGAGCTTATCAGTATTTTAGCGTATTGTTGAAAAACTTAGGCCCCGTGTGGAGTGGAGCCGAAAGTGTGTAGAAAGGGTATTATATTCTAAATACCTGAAACCTTTTGTAAAGATCTACAGAGGGCACAAGGGTAGGCTGTGCCTCGTAATCGTTAAGCTCTTTCTGACCGTTAAGGTAGAGCTGAACGCAAATTTGTGCATAGATAAAAGCAGCCGAAAAGACATTCAGACCATCTTTCGAATCTTGAACTTTAGATTCTTCTTCCTCAATTTCTTCTTCAACATCTGAAACTTCGGCGAAAAACTTGGTCCAAGGTGATTCTTGATTGACTCCCCTTACTTCTTGATTTACTTGAAGTTCTTGGTTTGATGTTATAAGAACTTCACAAACATTATCGGGTAATACAACAAATGATGAGGCCTGGGCTTGCGAGAAAAAACCCAAGAAGATTAAAAAGGTAAGAACCAAATGTTTATTAAAAACTCCTCTCATTCGGGTGCCAAAAGTAGAGTACGGTCGAATAGTGTACAACGTATCGGTGTTAAATTTAGTTAAAACCCTATTTCGAATCTATAACCGGTGCTGTAGTCTAGACCAAATGCATTCCGTATATGCACCAATATGGCATTTTCACAGATGAAATTCTCAAAATAATATTATAGTATTTATGGACTCCCAAATCAATCAAGTCAACCTTTAAGTTTTTATTAATACTTAATTAACACGAAATCGGCTATTTTAGAAGGTATTGAATTGACCAGTTCAGCCTACCAAACCTAAAAGCCAAAGAAAATGTACCAATCCCTCCATTATAAATATTACCAAAAGTTAATAATGAGAGGGGCTAAGGTAGCTTTGCTGTTTTTTTTGGTAGGATGCGCTCCCAAGATTTCCAACGTTGATTTACCCATTGAAAACGTTACTCCCTTCTCCGAGAACGGGCAAGAAGTTATTCCTGACAAATGGTGGACGGTTTTTGAAGATGATCAACTCAATCGTGCAATCGATAGCGCCTTGACATCAAACTTTAATCTAGCGGCTACATGGCAACAATTTATAGCTGCCAAAGCTACAGTCATAAGAGAGGCTGCCGATAAATGGCCACAAGTAGATGCATCTGCCCAAACGGCCATTAACCTTCCCGAGCCGGATTTTGTCGGGGGAGAAAACACACAATTGGGGTTGTCGGCCAGTTATGAGGTCGATTTATGGGGCCGGATTCGAACAGCGGTGCAAGCCGAAAAGTTTCGCGCCGAGGCCAGCCTTTTCGATTACAAATCGGCAGCCATTTCTCTATCCGCTGAAATTGCCTCTACTTGGTACGAACTTCAAGCTGCCAAAAAACAACTACAAATAACCCAAAGTCAGATTGCCACCAATGAAGACATTATTCGATTGATTCGCTCACGATTTGTCGGTGGTCAGATTAGGGCCGTTGATATTCTTAGGCAAGCGCAGTTATTGGAAAGCACCAAAGAACAGCAGATTATATTTGAAACCAATATCAGTTTGCTTGAAAACCAACTATCGGTGCTGTTGGGGCGGCAGCCAAAGGGCGATAATTTATTTACCGCAACGGAGCTTCCTGAAATAAACGAACTTCCTCAAACAGGTTTGCCTTTAGAGTTGGTCAGAAGAAGGCCTGATATTCAGCAGGCATACACCCAACTTTTGGCCGCAGATCGTGATATGGCCTCGGCCGTTAGAAATAAATACCCAAGATTGTCGGTCGGGGCCAGGGGTCAGTTACGTTCCAATAATTTTGACAATCTTTTCGACAACTGGGCCTACTCGTTGGCCGGAAATATTTTGGCCCCCTTGTTCTATGGGCGCCGGTTGAATGCAGAAGCTAAACGTACCGAAGCCATTAAGCAACAACGACTTTATGAATATGGACAAACCACGTTGATAGCCTTTCAGGAGGTTGAAAATGGTATGGTTCAAGATATTAGACAAGAAGAAAGGGTCGAAAACATCACGAGACAACTACAATTGGCCGAAAAAAGCAATAAGCAACTAAGGGTTGAATTTTTAAATGGCTTTAGTCCTTACCTCGATGTTTTGTTAGGGCTCGATCAAGAACAACAATTGCGAAGAGATCTGGTCAATGCACAATTAAGAAGGGTCCAAATTAGAATCGGGCTATATCGCGCCCTTGCCGGAGGCTTTGAAACAGAAAGAGAACTGAACAACTAAGAACGGAATACCATATGAGCAATAAAAAAATTCTATACATCTGCCTGGCCATTCTCGGAGGAGGAATTTTACTAACCACCTTGATTTTTTTCACCGAGCCGGAAGCTGAACGCGAAGGCGCTTCGGTAGAAACGGCTATGTTGGTAGATGTACTCAATGTCGAAAAAGGCACTTACGAACCGGTAATTGTGGCCACAGGAACGGTTCAACCGGTCGAAGATGTCACTCTGAGCCCATTGGTTCCAGGACAAGTTACAAGAAGAGATCCAGCTTTCACCCCTGGTGGATATGTAAAAAAGAACCAAGTTTTATTACAAATCGACCCCGCAGATTATAGAAATACGCTGGAACTACGCAAAAGTGAGCTCATGCAAGCACAAACTTCGTTGACCACCGAAATGGGGCGACAGCAGATAGCCGAGCAAGACCTTCAACTGATATCGAACGATTCACTTTTTGGATCGAGTCCTTTATCTGAAGAAGAAATGCAATTGGTGCTTCGAAAGCCCCAGCTCAATGCGGTGAAGGCCAACATTGGGGCCGCCAAAGCCGCTGTTGGCCAAGCCGAATTAAATCTTGCGAGAACCACGATCAGGGCTCCTTTCGATGCCCATATATTGAACCAAAATGTAACGAATGGTTCTCAAGTGGCGCCCGGCGATGACTTAGGCCGAATAGTTGGAACGGATTTTTATTGGGTAACCGCAACCGTTCCCGTCAATAAACTACAATGGCTCAGTTTTAACGATGGCTCTTCAGAAAAAGGTGCCCAAGTTAGAATTACGAACCCTACGGCGTGGACAGCCGATGCAGAAAGACAAGGTTTTCTTGATAGGCAAATAGGTGCTCTGGACGGCCAGACCCGGTTAGCCAGGGTATTGGTGAAAGTGCCTGATCCATTGGCCACACAATCGGAAAACAAAGACCTACCGAAAATGATGATAGGCACCTTTGTCGAAGTTAATATTCAGGCCAAACCCATTGAGAACGTAATTCGGTTGGATAGGGATTTCATTCGTAGCAACGAAACCGTTTGGGTGATGAAAGATGAAAAACTGGAAATAAGAAAAGTAGAAATCGTATTGAACGACGATGAATATGCCTATATCAGTGAAGGACTGGCCGCGGGTGACCAAGTAGTGATCACAGACCTGAGCACGGTAACCAATGGCATAGGTTTACGCACTTCGTCAGAAGGTGAAGAACAGTAATTGCACGATTTAAAGAACAGCTATGGAAAACGAGAATAAAGAACCGAGAAAAGAAGGAGCCATCTCCTATATGGCGCGAAATTCCATCGCCACCAATCTACTGATGATCGTTCTTTTAGGTGGGGGTCTTTTTACCATGTACCATATTCAAAAAGAGGTATTTCCCGAGTTTCAGTTAGACTTTGTAGAAGTATCGGTAGTGTACCCCGGTGCGAGCCCGGCCGAAGTCGAACAAGGAGTGCTACAGCCCGTAGAAGAGGCGGTTCGGGCGGTTCAGGGCATCAAGGAAATCGTATCAGAAGCCAGGGAAGGTTCGGCTGAAATTAGTATTGAGTTGGTAGCCGGCACCGAACGCATGAAAGCATTTCAGGATATTGATCAGGCCATTAACCGCATACGTACTTTTCCCGACGATATCGAAAGACCCGAAGTTCGACTGCAATCGCGACAGCGCGATGTATTACAAATAGGGCTTTACGGACAAACTGATATTTGGACTCTCAGACAACTGGCCGAACGATTGCGTACCATCCTTTTGAACAACCCTAAAATTACCCAGGTCGAATTAGGAAACGTACCCGATTACGAAACCCATATTGAAATCCCTAGAAGCAACCTTCAAAAATACAATCTTACACTAGGCCAAGTGGCCGATATTATAAGGCAAAGCAGCAACGATGTTCCCGCTGGGGCGGTGCAGACCCGAGGTGGTGAGATTTTGTTAAGAATGCAGGAAAGAAAACAATGGGCCAAAGAGTATGGTAATATTACCGTTGTTTCTTCCGATGCAGGAGCTAAAGTGGCCCTGAAAGACATTGCTACCATTACCGATGGTTTTGAAGAAATTGGTTTTCATGGTCAGTTCAACCAAGAGAACTATGTAGAACTTCGAATTTTTAGAATTGGAGACCAGTCCCCTCTTGAAATTGCCGATGCCGTAGAAAACCTTTTAAAAGACTACCAACTACCCCCAGGGGTAAAATACAGAACCGATAGCAACAGGGCGGCCGATTACCGGGAACGACTTTCACTATTGACCGAAAATGGGGTTCTGGCCATAATCATTGTATTGGTCATTCTTACCCTATTTCTAGAATACAGGTTAGCGTTTTGGGTTATGATGGGTATGACCGTTTCTTTCATTGGTGGTATGATTCTACTGCCTTTAATCGGCATCAGTGTGAACATGATTTCCATGTTCGGATTTCTAGTGGTGTTAGGTATAGTGGTTGATGATGCGATTGTAGTGGGGGAAAATGTGTATGAATATCGGCAGAAGGGACTCAGTCCCATGAAAGCTGCCATAGCCGGAACCAAAGATGTGGCCTCGCCCGTACTGTTCAGTATTGTTACGACCATTATCGCCTTTGTACCCCTGCTTTTTATGCCTGGGGAAACCGGTAAATTTTGGCAACCGCTGCCGGCTGTGGTCATTGTTATTTTGGCCGTCTCTTTACTGGAAGCTTTGTTCATTCTCCCCTCCCACTTGGCCCATTTAAAAAAAGAAGAAAACAAGAACAAGTATGTCAAAAAGTTGGAAGGTTGGCAACGCTCTTTCGCGAACAGATTCGATAGCTTCGTTGAAAATAAGTATCGCCCGTTTCTCGATTTATGTCTTAAATACAGGTACATAACTCTTTGTGCCGCCTTGGCCCTTCTATTGGTAGTCGGCGGTTTTGGTTACAGCGGGCACATGGGTCTTATTATGATGCCCGAAGTAGCGGCCGATGAAATAGAGGCGGGTGTTAGGTTGCCCGTTGGCACTACCCCCGACCAAGCTGCCAAAGTGGCTCATGATATTTCACAAGCTACCCAGCGAATGTTCGAAGAACATAATTTATATGAGGTTGCCGAAGGAATCAAAACCAATGTTAGGGGACAAAACTTTATTGACGTTGAAATTGTCATGCTGCCCCCCGATCAGAGAGATATAACAGCCCGCGAAGTAATTGCGCTTTGGCGCGACAATATCGGTGATATTGAAGGGGTCGACCAGATTACTTTTGAAGCCGAAAGGGGGCCAGGCGGTGCCCGGCAAGCCATCAGTGTCGACCTGAGCCACTCTAATATAGAAGTATTGGAAAAGGCCAGTGCCGCTTTCGTTGAGCGTATGAAAAGTTTTAGCAATACCCGTGACGTAACCGACAATTACAATAAGGGGAAGTTACAATACGATTTTAAGCTCTTACCACAAGGTAGAAACCTTGGGCTTACGTCCGATGAAGTAGGGCGACAGGTCAGGGATGCCTTTTTTGGTGCTTTGGCGATGCGTCAGTTACGGGGAATGAACGAAATAGAAGTGCGGGTCAAACTGCCTTTAGAAGAACGGAAGGACATTAAAAATCTGGAAAATTTTCTAATCCGAACTCCTAGTGGAATCGAAGTCCCGTTAATGGATGTGGTCGAGGTTGAACAAAGAGAGGCCTTTACCAGTATCAACCGAAGAGACGGTAGAAGGGTGGTTAATGTGGGTATGGATGTGGAGCCTGCCAATACCGTTGGTAGGGTCATCGAATCGGTGCAAAATGAGACCTTACCTCAGCTGAGAGCCGATTTTCCCGGATTAACCTGGAGCTTTGAAGGAAGCCAGGCCGATATGCGAGAGAGCACCAATACGCTGAAGGCCGGCTTCGCCATTGCCATGCTATTGATATATGCCCTATTGGCCATTGCCTTTAGTAGTTACATACAACCACTGATTGTGATGACCGCGATACCCTTTGGCATCGTGGGCGCTGTTATTGGCCATATACTTTTAGGGTACGATTTATCGCTTGTGAGTCTTATGGGGGTCATCGCTCTTTCAGGGGTGGTTGTTAACGACTCCCTTATCATGATCGATTATGCCAATAAAAGGCGAAAAGAAGGTGATGCCATCTACAAATCGATTCATGAAGCGGGGCTAAGAAGGTTCAGGCCTATTATGCTGACCACCATGACCACTTTTGGGGGTCTTGCACCAATTATTTTAGAAACCAGCAGTCAAGCATTTCACTTGATACCCATGGCAATCTCGTTAGGTTTCGGGATAGTTTTTGCGACAGCGATTATCTTGGTGATCGTACCTTGCCTCTATCTCACTCTAGAGGATGCTCGATTAATGATTCAAAAAGGGCGTACCGTTAGGCAGGTAGATGTTCTAGGACAATAAAAAACCGGGCCAAGAAGGCCCGGTTTTACTTTTTACCAAATGATGGGTAGCCCTATTTATTAACGACAATGGAACCACCAAAAGTTTTATCCTGTTCAATTTGATCAGGATTACCAAATATCTCTATGGAACCGCCAGCAGTTACATTGGCCTCAACATATTCCTTTGAATTAACGAAAGCCTTTCCTCCTGCGAAAACCGTTACTTCCGTTTGATTGGCTTCTAGCTCTTTGGCATGATATTCACCTCCCGAACGAATGGATGCCTCTTGGTTAGGCGCTTTTCCCGTAACCCATATTTTTCCACCAGAAATAGCTTTGGCATCTAAATTTCTAGTATTTACAGAAGCTCTTACTTGACCTCCTTCTTGGGTTCTCAACTTGATAAATCTATTTCCTAAAATACCTTCGGAAACTATTTTGGCACCTTCATTGGCATCAACCAAACCAAGTTCTTCGGTATAATGCAGTTCGACATTCGTTTCGTTTCCATCTAAAAAATCCTGAACTTCCATTCTAATTTTCAAAAGTCCGTTATCATTACTAATACTCACATCATCGGCATCGTCACCTGTAATAATGGCCCTGTTTACTTCTGATTTAATCAATGTTACATTAATTCGATCATAAGCTTTGAGTTCAACAAATTTTTCTAAATCAATAGTAGTCTTTTGAGCCACGACTGTTGAAATGGTCAATAGACTCAACACAAGATATATACTTAACCTTTTCATATTGTTCGGTGTTAGATTATTATGCTTCTGGAGAACCAAAGAATACGGCCGATACAATTATACCTACAATCAAGAGTATCAGAAATGCCGCTATAATGTAAATACCGGTTTTGGTTTTAGTATTCTTCTGTAGAATGTATTGATCATGGGTATCACCCTCTTCTTTTATAAATTCTGTTTTTTCATGACCTTGTTTCATAGCCTTTTCATCTTTTAAAATTTCCATGTCGCAAAATACCTTCTTTACACCACAGGCCTTGGTGCTTTTGAAAAAATTAGTGGTCTTTTTGATGTGTAAGCTAACACAGTTTTTAGGCCTTTTCCCAGACCTATATAATTAAGGTATCTTAGTTATTCACTTGTAGAAATTATACAGTCAACCAATTTTCTGATTGAGCAAAAACGGAGCGCCGTTCTTATCTACTTTTGACATGTAGTTAGTTAGAAAAAAACATTTACAAATAGTTTGGTTGGTTGTTAGAGAATGGTTTCGGCGCACTTCAATTGTCGGGACCATTTTCAGTATCATATCATTTTAAAATCTGGAACCATGAATATTTTTGAAGCACTTAGACAAGACCACGACATTCAAAGAACCCTATTAGAGCAACTAGTCGACACTTCTGGCGACACCAAGGTGAGAGATGAAATCTTCAAAAAATTGAAAACAGAATTAGAAGTACATGCCGATGCTGAAGAACGATACTTCTATAAACCTTTAATAGATGTTGACAACACTCAAGATTTGGCCAGACATGGTATTGCCGAACACCACGAAATCGATGAGCTAATTGAGCAGTTAGAAGAAACCGATTACTCGTCTTCAGCTTGGTTGAAAATTGCAAAAGACCTGCAACACAAAGTAGAACACCATTTGGAAGACGAAGAGCATCAATTTTTTCAAGTTGCCGGAAAAGTATTCTCTACCCGCAACAAGACCGATTTGGCCAAAGATTATCAGAGTCACATGGAAGAAAATAGGTAATTACAGTTCGATGGCCGTTAAATCAGTTGACAGAAAGCTGCTTCAGCAATTGATCGAGACCCCCGAAACGGCTATCGAACATATCGACTTGGTGTACGTTACCGAAAAACACCTTTCAATTACCAGACAAAAGCAGCAGAAAGATTTCGTTTACCTCTCATCGAAGGGGCCATTGACCCAAAAAGAACAATTAGAACGCATTCAAAAATTGGTGATTCCGCCCGCTTGGCAAGATGTTCGAATCACTCACTTGGCAAATGGTCACTTGCAAGCCATTGGCACAGACGAAAAGCAAAGAAAGCAATATCGTTACCATGACCTATGGACCAAGGTCAGAAATCAGACCAAGTTTTATAGAATGGCATTTTTTGCCAAATCGCTTCCGGGCATCAGAAAGCAGATTGAAAAAGACTTAAGGCAACGAGGGTGGCCGCAAAGTAAGATGATGGCCTTAATCATCAAACTGATGGAAGAGACCCATATTCGAATCGGTAACGAGCAATATGCCCGTAGAAATAAATCATATGGTCTTACAACCTTGCGAAAAAAGCATGTGGAAGTTTATAAAGATGGCATTAGGTTTCATTTTATGGGAAAAAAAGGGAAAGAGCACAAAATCACCCTTAAGAACAAAAGGCTCATAAAGCTCATCAACAAATGCGAAGAAATACCTGGCTGGGAACTTTTTAAATACTTTGACGATAATGGAGAGCGGCAGACGGTAGACAGCGAAATGGTCAATAGCTATATAAAAGATATTAGCGGTTATTCTTTTTCTGCTAAGGATTTTAGAACATGGGCAGCCTCCGTCGTATTTTTTGACACCCTAATGCATCTCGAGCTACCGGAAAATGAAAAGGAAATTCATAAAAATGTACTTACAGGTTTTGATGCAGCAGCGGACGCCTTGGGCAACACCAGAAATGTATGTAGAAAGTACTATGTGCATCCCTTATTGGTAAGCGATTATGAAAATGGCCTGCTACAAGATAGTTTTAAGCGCGCCGATAGATGTCGCAGCTCACAATATTTTTCAGCATCCGAGAAGGCCATTCTCAAAAGAATCGAACAATTTGATCCGTTATCGGGTTTCAAAGATTAATCAGCCCTTTTCACTTCACTTTCGCTCTTAAGCACATAGTCACCATCATCCTGTTTAATATACAATGCTTTATTACCCTCTTCACCCTTGCGGGTAACTTTGTTCCCTTTGATGGTCTTGGTAATTTCCTTTGAATAGGTTTCTTCTACTTTACCTTTGGCAGTACCGTTACCCCACTTCCATTCTACTTCTGTTCCTTTCTGTATCATCTTTACTTTTTTCATGAAAATCGTACTTAACCCTCTCGAAAATGTGCGTTAACAACTTCATTTTTAACGCTTATCGCTTTGCATTCGATGGCATCAATTCTTAGGGCAATAAAACAAAGAATCTAAGCAATCATGCTATAATTTAGAGGTATAATTGAGGATGGGATGCGGTAAAACATCCCTAAAAAGACTCTTACCGCTAATTAAAATTATAATCAAATGAGTACCTATACAGAAGAAGTTGGAAGTAAATTGAACGACCTATTAGAAAGAACATATGATGCAGAAAAAGGTTTCATCAAAGCCGCAGATAATGTAGAGAACTCCAATCTAAAAGGTTATTTTAAAAGAAAAGCACAAGAACGTTATGATTTCGGACATGCTTTAAAAACCGAGATTAGACAGTACGGACAAAAAGTCGATAAGGGAGATAGTTTTGCTTCTAAAGCGCATAGATCTTGGATGGACATTAAAAATTTCTTTTCCGCAGATAACGAAGAGGCCATGTTAGAAGAAGCCATTAAAGGTGAAAAGGCCGCGGTAAATACGTACGAGGAGGTATTGGAAGATACTAACTTACCGCCTAGTACTGAAACTCTGCTGACACAACAAAAAAACCAAATTGTCAGCGGACTTAATAATATCAAGCGCTTGGAGGACATAGCATAATATTTCCTTAAATTTTAAAAGAAAGGGCACTCATTTGAGTGTCCTTTTTTTATTCCACTCTAATAATTTACCTAAGAACGATTCTTTAAAAAATATCTTACGTATTTGATTTTCAGATATTTAAAATTCCAATTCAATTTCAAAAAATAGATGTACACAACTTTAGATGAATCAATTTTGAATTGGATAAGGCTAATAGGAACTGGTTGATTTTCGGAATTTTACACCATACCAATAAGGAAATCGCCTTGCTGGTATTTTAAATTATTAATTAACCCAAAAACAGATAAATTATGTTACGTTGGACAGTTATATTCGTTATTCTAGCTATTGTTGCCGCTATTTTCGGTTTCGGTGGAATCGCTGCTGGTGCAGCCAGTATTGCTAAAATTTTATTCTTCATATTTCTAGTTCTTTTTGTTATCTCCCTATTTATGGGCAGACGAAGAATTTAGATTAAAAGACTAACAGAGAACCTAATTATATAATCAATAAAAGTAGAAAAATGAGAAAGTCAGTATATTATTTTATGACCCTTTGTGCATTGGTATTTTCTTTAAGTGCTTTCAATAGCTGTAGAGAAGAGAAATCGACCGGTGAGAAAATCGAAGATACTATGGATGAAGTAGGTGACGATATCGAAGAAGGTGCAGAAGATGTTCAAGATGAAGTTGAAGATGCTGTGGATGACAACTAGTCACTGCCCCTTAATTAAGGCAAAACACTAACGTACAAAACGGATATTTCTCTTCGAAAAATCCGTTTTGTCTTTTTTATAAAACTCTAAATCAAGAATCATGGAAAATTATGCGAAACACGAGCAAGATTTGATTCGAAAGTTCGAAGCCAAGGGCTATTCAAAAAATTTCAGATACGCAGCGGGCAAATTAATCGAAACCGAATCTAAAAAAGAATACGCACCGAAGGATATTCATGTGGTTGAAGAGCATAGATATGAGGGTATGAGTAACCCGTCAGATATGTCAATTCTATATGTTATTGAAACCAATGATCATCTAAAAGGCGTCTTTTTAATGGCCTACGGCCCCAGTGCCGATACCGATACGGCTGAATTCTTTAAAGAAATACCTGAAGAGAATTTTGCCGAAAATGAATAGGTAAGACCATCATTTTATTGTCAAATTTTGACAAAACTAAGGGCGGGAAGCTGTAGCTTCCCGCCCTTAGTTTTTTAATTACTTCCTTCTTTCAATTGTTTCTCAATGCCGAAATCAGTTCTTTCTTCGTCATTTTAGAGCGTCCTTCAATCCCTACTTTTTTTGCCTGCTCGTACAAGTCTTCTTTCGTACGTTCTTCATAGGGCTTAGCCTTACCTCCTTTTACACCTGAATCTTCGGTATTGGCAATGCGTGCAGCCTTTTGTTGACTGTACCCTTTCTCGCGTAAAGCTTCATATTGTTCTTCATTTTTTATACTAGGCCTATCCATAATTAACATTTTTAGTTATAATAAAGATAAATGGGCCGAGAGATAACAGATAGCTTTTATCAAACGATTGTTGACCTAAACAGATTGCTAAAGAGCACGTTGGTCATGCGATGAGACCAAAAAGTTTTGTGGTTAACCGTACTGTCAAGATTTAAGTACTGCCAAAAGGCGTTAAATGTTAAATTTAACACTTACTTTATTTCTATCTTTGCAGCTACAGGTCTTTGATAGGCGCCAATCAATGAAATTTCGACTACACTACATACCAACTGAATTAAGTCAAAAGGTAGTAATGACCGAATTGCAAAAATTAGGGATAGAATTTTCATTTAACAATACGGGACATTTGGTTTTAAGCAGGGAAATTTCTCAAGAGAAACGCCATCAAATCACCCAGGCATTATCCAGTTTCGGTATCAGTTTGACCAATGCCGGAAAAAATAATATTGTAGGCGATATTAAAAAGGCTCTTGAAGAGCTTATATACTCGAGCGATATGCGAAAAACAACGGTATCTGCTTATCTTTCAGAGAAATTGGGCTATTCATATTCGTATCTGTCAAACCTGTTTTCGGAAGAAACATATACCTCAATCGAGAATTTCATTATATTGCGCAAAATCGAGTTTGCCAAGAGATTGATTTTAGAAGGTGATATGAGCTTGACCGAAATCGCCTATAGATTAGATTATAGTAGTGTAGCCCACTTATCAGGCCAATTTAAAAAAGTGACCGGCCTCACACCGACCGCTTTTTTGAGAATACTTGAAAAAAGAAAAACCAATAATACTTAATTAAAGAATACCCATTATGAGTACAAAGCCCATGAAGGTTGTGCTTGTAGACGACGATGAAGACGACAGAATGTTTTTTGCCGATGCGTTACAGGAAATTGATTTAAAAACAGACCTCACAGAATTTCACAACGGACAAGAATTATTGGATTATTTAACCGGATCTTGTACCGAATTCCCACAATTGATATTCTTAGATTTGAATATGCCTGTTATGGATGGGTTTGAATGTCTTAAAAAAATTCGAAGCAATCCTAAATTTGAAGATTTGGTGGTAGCCATCTACTCTACTTCCTCTTCTGAAAGAGATATTGAGGAAACTTTTGTTAACGGTGCCAATATCTATATCAACAAACCCAATAAGTTTGAAGAGCTGAAGAAAACCATAGCTCAAGTAGTGAAACGAAATTGGCAGTACGAAGAAAATGAAATGGACAAAGGCAATTTCTTGTTCAGAATATAATCTAGTGAATGGCAGACTTAGGCAACGTTGGTAAAACCAAAACGGGCATTTTGCCCTATCTTTTGCTTTTACTACTTGCCGTAATTGTACTTTTTTACATTTCGTACACCTCATTTCAACAAAATACGGCGCTACGAAAGTCTACCGAACTCGTATCACGTACCCAAAATACAATCAATGAGATCAACATGCTGTTTGCGAACTACTCCAGTTCGCAAGCAGATGGAGTGCAGTTTCTGATAACGAACGACAGCACTCTTCTACCTCCTATTAAAGAGTATAGAACCTTAAGTTCGCAAAGTCTTAATAAGCTAAGGCTCTTGATGAGCGATAACCAAGACCAATTGAATCGCTTAAAACAAGTGCCCAAATTTAGCGAAGAGCTTTTTACAGAGCTAGGCACTTTGAATACCGAATCGGCAAGACTCATTCTTCAGTCAAGAGCCCTTCGTAACAAAGTCTATCGCATCGAAAGCCAATTAGATAGCCTCATCGGTATTCAAGAGGCGATGATCGATGCCGAGCGTACGTTATTGCGAGAACGCAGGCAAGAATATGAGTCGAACGTAACCCTTACCCCAACACATATTCTTTATTCAGCGCTTTTTGCTTTGGGTATTCTAATGTTCGCTTTCACCAAAATAAATATGGATCGAAAGCAAATGGACACGACCGGTGCTTTTCTTAGAAATATACTTGACAATACCGATAACATTGTCAATTTCTATGAACCGATCAAAAACAGTTCAAATAAAATAACCGATTTCATTATAGGCTACACCAATGCCCAAGGCCGTAAAGATATCAATGTAGTACCCGATGAAGCCATTGGTAAAAGGCTATCCGAGGTTTTTCCGTTTTTGACCCAAAAAGAACATGTCGCCTTCTTGGCCGAAGCCATAGAAGAAGACCGTACCGTTGTCAAAGAAATGGAATATACCATCGACGGCAAGAGCGTTTGGTTTCATACAACTGCTTCACCATTGGAAAATGGTGTAAGCACCACTGTTCGAAACACCACTCTTGAAAAAGAAGCCGAACAGATATTGATGGCTCTAAACGAAAAGTTAGAACAGCAAAATAGAGAGCTGGCACAGACGTCAGGTTTCCTTCAGAATCTGGTATCTTCTTTCCAATATATCATTAGCTACTTTAAGGCTATAAGAGATGAAAATAATGAGATTGTAGATTTCAGGGTCTTATATACCAATGAAAAAATCGTGGATCTTATGGGCCGTACTTCTGATCAAATCGAGGGAGGGCTCATATCGGAAGAGTATCCTTTTGTATTCGAGAATGGAGATTTTGAGGTTTACAAAAAAGTGATTGCCACAGGAGAGCCTGAAGAAGTTGAACGTAAATATGTTTTGCCCAAAGGGGAATTTATCTTTTGTAATGAAATCTCACAATTAGATGATGGGGTTACCATTCTATCACAAGACATCACCTTTAGAAAAAAAGCCGAAGAAGAACTGAAGCAATCAAAAGACACGCTTGAGGTTCAAAATACCATTTTGAACGATGCCGAACGTATAGCGGGCATTGGCAGTTATAATCTCGACCTTGATAATGGCACAATGAAGTATTCCGATAATGCCTACCGCCTATTCGGATATAAGCCAGGTGATTTTGAGCCTTCTTTTGAGCGGTTTTTATCGTTTTTGAATCCCTCTGATGCCAAGCGGCTACGAAATAAAAATGTAAAGGCCATCAAAGAGAAAAAGCGAACAAAAAGTAAGTATAAAGTCAAAACCCGTGACGGTAAGACGAAGTACATGTCATCAATGGCGCATTTTCTAGAAAAAGACGGGCATTCTTATATGGTGGGTGTTATTAGGGATATTACGGCCAAAACTCTCAACGAACAAAACCTAAAACTTAAGAACCGGGCCCTGAAACGAACCAATGCCGAACTGGAATCATTCAACAGGGTAGCAAGTCACGATTTACAAGAGCCGTTGCGTAAAATTCAGATGTTTATCAGCAGGCTTTCTGATTTTGATCGTGATAACCTTTCTGATAGAGGACGGCGTTATTTGGATAAAATCGAGGATTCGGCCAATAGAATGCAACTTCTAATACGCAATCTTCTTTCATACTCAAGAATTACCGACGAGGTAATCAATGAGCCGATTCGAGTGAACTTAAACGGGGTCTTTGAAAAGGTTCTTGAAGACTTCTCGGAAAGAATTAACGAAACTGAAGCGGTCATTACCGTACCCGATTTACCTTCTATACACGGCACTGGCTTTCAACTTGAACAGTTGTTCAGCAACCTGGTTTCAAATTCGCTGAAATACAAGAAACATGATCAAGTACCTATAATAAATGTGGCTTACGAGATTGTAGACGCCAAAAAACTAGACCCAGAGTTGAACATGCCCAAGGGCAAATACTTATTAATTTCCTTGAGTGATAATGGTATTGGTTTTGAGCAAGAACAGAGTCTTAAGATTTTTGAGCTTTTCGAAAGGCTTCACGAAAAACATGCCTATACTGGCACAGGACTCGGTCTGGCCATCTGTAAAAAAATTGTCGAGAACCATCGTGGTCATATTCAGGCCAATAGTGTACCTGGTGAGGGTACAACCTTTGAAATTTACCTTCCCTATACAGAAACTCAATAATTTTGAGTTCACTTCGATCAGTAACTTTAGATTACTACTTCCCTATTCTATTTTGTAAGTTAATCCATACAAAATAGCATTTCATCACTCTTTTTACATAATTATATAATGATATCTAATAATTCTATAAGATATCGGAGCCCTTCTACCCTCATATTTGTATCAAACAATTAGGGGCATGTTTTTACAGAAATTACTTGGCTTAGATTTAAAGTCAAAATCCGAAGAATCAGACACATCAAGCGACAACGTTATAGAAAATTTCATTTTTGGGTCAACTACCCATAAGCCTATTGAAGAAGGTTCGAAATTTTAATATAACGCAAAGCTTCTACATATTTTATTTAACAACTATAACAACACAGCCATGAGAACACTATCATTACAATCATTATCACTTGAAAAAAGTTTAAACGCTACCAATCTAATTTTGGGTGGCTCGGTTACAGACTCAGGAAATGAAAGAATTCTAGAATTTGACAATGAGTACGGTACCGGAACTATCAAAGGTATCACTCTTGAGGGAGGCCTTTCATATTTGCAATACGATGTTTGCTTTCGTGACGACTTCAAAATTTCTACAGACCCAACCCCTGCCAAGCCATTATATTTCATGTACTGCTTGAAAGGTCATTTGTACCAGTGCTTTCAGAATTATAAGGATAGACTTCTTCTTGATGAATTTCAAACGGCCATTATGGGCGGTACCAGTCACGTCAATGAAATCGTTTTCCCGAGCAATCAAAGGGTAAAACTGTGTATCATTAGAGCTGTTGACCGTACAACTGGTGAAGATAGTAACCTACCGTCTAGTTTGAAGGAAACGATGGTACAACTGTTCAGCCATGGTAAAGAGCAAGATAAGCCAATAAGATATTTTGGTACTTATAACCTAAGAATTGGCGAGCAATTGGCGCAACTAGAGAAAATTAAGCAAGTAGGTCTAGTGAAAAAATTACTGATTGAGGGTATTCTGAACTTGACTTTGGCCATGGAAATAGAACATCTAAGGTCAGATTTAGAGAACGAACAAAACCCCACTGGTTCATTGACCCAATACGAATTGAAATGCATCAAAGAGGTTTCTAGAAAAATTGAAGAGCATCCAGAAATACAATATTCCATAAAATCTCTGTGTCTTGATTGTGGCCTTTCCGCCAGTAAACTTCAAGAAGGGTTTAAACTTCTTCACGGTAAGACCGTTTCAGATTTTATTCGCAATGAGCGGTTGAACACTGCCGAAAGATTGATATCGACTACCGATATGAATATATCTGAGATTGTATATACCGTAGGGCTTTCAAGTAGAAGTTATTTCTCGAAAATATTTAAGAGAAGATACAATTGCAGCCCAAAAATGTATCAAGACAATAAAAAATCGTTGGCCGCAACGGCTTAAACGTATAGTGCTATGAAAAGGAAGAAAGCCCCGTTTTACGGGGCTTTTTCTTTTACTCTAAATTTCTCAATCCTCCTTTTTACCTTTTCCCACCATGGTGTTGACCATACCGTCTTTCACATTCAACCATAAGTAATTAAAAAAAGATTTGGTCGGATCCCGCTCCACCTCAATATCACCATATCGAAAACCGTCTTTATCAGATTTCGAACCATCATTAATAAACAGGTTACCTAAAAAAGTCAGCAGCTTATTCACCCCGAGGCGATTTTTCTTGAGAACGGAGAATTCAAAATCTTCATAACTCATTTTTATATCTCCAGAAGAATTAAACGAATTGCCGCCAATTGTGAAATAAAGCCGATTGATGGTGCCCTTGGCCTTTGCTCTTAAGCTTGATTCTAAAAAGCTGTTGAGCGTATTCGATTTAAAATTCTTGATTTCTCCTGAAGCAATAAAATTATCCGACGGCGTATTTACCTGAAATGACCAATCGAGATGAATAGGTGCATGATCCATTAAGAGGGCATCTGCTGAGATTTTAGTATCGGCCTTATTCTCGACCCTATTACTGATGTTTGTTATTTGGGCATTCAATTGATTGAAGGAAACAGAGCCTGGCGCCACTCCCTGTTCAATTTTTTCTCCATATTGCAATTGGGCGTTTTCAATCTCAATACTCGGTACGGTGATGTAGATAGGTAGGTTTCGAAGCATTCCGCTATACATCTTTTTAGAACGGGTGTCATCTGTCACCAATTTGTCTCTATAAATCTCCGCAACAGGCTTTATAATTTTACCATTTCCGGTAGTAATGTTCAAGGTGTCTTTGACAAAACTGACTTCAATAGACTCCAGGGTTATTTCAGGCACCTTTAAATCAACATAATCTCGCTCTACCTTCAAATGTTTTGAAAGCTCTGATTTACCATATTTGGTTTGAAGACTAGAACCTAGCACCTTGACCGTTCCATCATGAAACTGCAACTCATCGACATTTAATTTTTCATAAGAGCCCAAATCCACAAATACATCGGCCACCAATAAATCGTACTTACCATAAGTTACAGGTATCTTTTTTCTAATTTGCTTTGGTCCTGTTTTAATTTCAAAAACTTCAAAATCGATTGTTTTTGAGTGAAAAGCGAGACTATCCTTATCATTAAGAGTTAGCTCTCCTCCTTCTACTTTAAGTCTTTCAACCTCGATTTCCTTTAATAAGGTAACTACCCCCCTACGTTCTTTGCCAACTCTTTTATGCACCTTATACAAATCATGAACTACCTGTGGGCGGTCGATTTTCAAGTCAGAGACTACAATACGGTCCTTCATGAAGAACTGAGAATATTCTAACCCATTCAAAGCGATCGATTTCATTTGAGCCTCAGTATGTGTGGCGACCGAATCTCTGTTGGATAGTTTTAGAAATACCCCGTTCAGGGCAATGCTACCCGTAAAAATGTTAGTTTCCATTGAATCATATTTCAATTCAACATGCGGCGGAAGCTTTCTATCAAGAAATTGCTTGACCCAAGTATTGGCCATAACCTGTGCCGTAATAGCACCCAAAACAAGAATGGTGACCACTATAATCGATATAGTGAAAATTTTTCTACGGAATTTGCTAGCGGGCATGGTCTTTGGGTTGTTAGTATGTAATATACAATTACCATCATTACCACCAGCAATCGGAACGTTTTCCGATTTATGTTTAACCTTAACAAGTTGAATAGTTTTAAAAGAAGTTTATTTTTTTATATTACCCGTAAGCCCAAGTATTATCTTAAAAAATCACCTTACATACTGGTCGATCCCGAAGCGCTACCTAAGCTTTATTTTCATTATGACTTTAATTTCCCTGAACGCACAGCATCAAGCCCCAAAGTCAATAAAGGCTGAGGCCGAAAAGGCACTTTCGTATTACCCAGAGCTCAACCAAACATCGGTAAATTTTAAGTTCAAACCGAACATACCAAAATCTACCATGAGAGCCCAACCTACCTTTTGGTCGCTATTCAGGTCTCGAAAAAAAAGAAAATATGTAGTTCTGATTAGTAAGCGTGTCAAAATTTCAGATAGAATATTCTTGACCGAAGATATACCTGAAGAAATAATGGTCGGGTGGTTGGGCCACGAACTTGGGCATATCATGGATTACAAAAACAGAAGTAGTTGGAACCTGATTTGGTTCGGTATTAAATACAGCTTCTCCGGAGCTTATATTAGAGAAGCCGAACGTGCTGCCGATACTTATGCCGTTAGCCACGGCATGGCCGATTATATTTTAAAGACGAAAAGTTTTATCTTGGATAATGCCGAGATTGAAGAAAGCTACAAAGAACGCATTCGCAAGTATTACCTATCCCCCAAGGAAATTCTAAAACTAGTAAACGAAAAAGAGGAGGCAGAAAGAAAAGAGGAATAAAACATAAAATTCCTACAACACCCCTAATAACTCAACCATCACTTTCTCTATCACCCTTTAAGGCCTACTTCCCATAAATAATAGGAACAGGCACGCTTTGTAATTGATATACATGGGCATTTTCCTATCAATTAAAGTTTTTTAAACTTCTTTAAAATATTTAGGAATATTCCTACGTTATTTAAAGAAAATAAATATATTTATCCCCCGATTTAGTAGATTAGACAGACAGCCTAACCCCAAAAACGATGTCTTAATATTATGAGTTTAATTGAGCAAATCTTAGCAAAACTTAAGGAATGCCAAAAAGACTACTATAGTCGGCAGAATGCAGTAGAAGCATATCAGACATTGAGCAATAATATGCCCGATATAAAATTTAATTCGGAAAAATCATTTATTGTATTTGAAGAAAATCTGGCCAAACTGAAGCAGTCGATGTCAATAGCAGATCAAGATTTGTTCGCCCAAAACTTCGCTAGTGCTTGTCTCAACCTTACATTGGCACTTCGTATTGCCCACAGTACCAGTCAAACTTATTAGTAAAATCAGTTAATAGCCGTTTTCTTTAACGAAGGTCTGCCATTGAGCGAATTTTTCTTCGTTCATGACCTTTTCCATTTTTACTTGGCCACCCTTTTTCTTGTTTTCACCATTCCATTCATGAAAAGCATCAGGCTTCACAACAGTTACCTTGACCCCTTTTAAGGCTTTTGATCGTGCTACCTTATAATTTTTATTGGCTTGTTTTAAATGTTCATCCAAAGCATCGGCCAATGTTGACCCATCTTTCGCATCTTCTGAACCCAAGTACCAGCAGTGATAGAATTCTTCATCAATTCTATTAGCACAAAGGGTATATTCAGGAATTTTCATTGAAAACTTTTCTTCCAAGTGCTGAACCGCATCATCTAACTTATTAACCGACAGCTGAGAACCTACCGTATTTAAAAAGAACTTGGTTCGACCCGTAATCTTAATTTCAGCTCGTTCAACATCGGTGAACTCGATAGTATCACCTATAATATAACGCCATGCACCTGATACCGTAGAAATAATCAAGACATAGTCTTGACCTTTTTGAACCTCGCCCAAGGTTATTGAAGGAGCGTCATCGACCAATGAACCATCTTGATTAATGTATTCGGGTTTAAAGGGAACAAACTCAAAATAAATTCCGCCATCGGTGACCAATTGCATTGCGTCGGTTTCAGGCCGGGCCTGAAAGGCAACAAAACCTTCAGAAGCCAAATAGGTGTCAATTATGGTAATCGGGTGACCCAGCAATGCATTAAAGCTCTTTTCATATGGACCGAAAGCTACCCCACCTGAGGTATAAACCTGAAGATTAGGCCATAGTTCATGAATATTCTTTAGGTTGTGATGCTCAATGACCTTTTCAAGCATAAGCTCAATCCAAGAAGGTATTCCACTAAGTGCACCCACGTCCCAAGTTTCCGCTTTTTCAGCTATTTTGGCTACACGCTCGTCCCAGTCGTCAATCTCTGCGATATCTTCACCCGGCTTATAATAACCCCTGAACCAATTGGGAATATTACTGGCACTTATTCCACTAATTTCTCCTTCTTCATGATCATCTACCTTTTCTAAATCGGTAGAACTGCCGAGCATTAATATGTCTTTTTCAAAAAAATCTGCCGGCAGGTCAAAATTGCTTAGTGCATAAACTTGTTGTATCCCGGCGTTTCTGATAGCAGAAACCATTTCATCAGTGACCGGAATTCGTTTACTCGTATTGCCGGTGGTACCCGAACTAAGAGCGAAATAATGAGGTTTACCCGGCCAAGTCACATCGGTTTTTCCCTCGTGCAATTGATGCCACCATTCATCATTGATCTTATTATAGTCATGAAATGGTATCTTTTTAGAATAAGCCTTTGCTATATCTTCAGATTCTAAAATATCATCAAAATCGTAATGCTCACCGAAAGCGGTCTCGTTAGCTTCGGTCAAAAGTTTTTTCAGCACTTGTTTTTGCTCGTCTATCGGGTTTCTTTCTCCGGAAAGTTTATCTCTAACTTCTATGAACCCTTTTATGATGTTTCCTATGATAGGCATGGTTGTTTTTCTACAAAAATAAACCTAGGGGGCAACTGCTGAGTGCTACATAAAGCGGGAGTTTAACTCATTAATAGTAAAGTTCATTCAATTTGAACTGTATCAAGAACTTCTTCGGGATAAGGCACTATGGTACCATTATCTTTATAAAAAGGCATTTGGGCATCAACATCTTTCAGGTAGGTAGACAAATCGACTGCCAACTCTTTCGTCTTCTCTCTGTTGTCCGCAACTAAATTATTAGTCTCCCCGATATCCTCCTTTAAGTTAAAAAGCTCCATTTGTTGATTGGCATGGTAGTAAATCAACTTAAAGTCTCCTTTTCTTATAGCACTGGCCGCTCCAATTCCAGGCCCGCTTGGCCCCCACTCATTGGGGTAATGCCATACCATTTTGCGCACTCCGTCATACTCCTTTTCACCTACCAATACAGGCAAAAAGCTTTGCCCATCAATTTTTTGTACGGTATTTAAGCTATCAATACCAGCAATTTCTAATATCGTCGGATAGAAATCTTCGATTATCACTTGGTATTGCGATACCGATGCGGGAGCTATCTTATCAGGCCATTTGGCCAACATGGGTTCTCTAATACCGCCTTCACGCATTGAGCCTTTACCGCTAGATAACGGTAAATTATGGGTGTGGGGTTCACCCCCTCTGGCGTGGGCACTCAGCCCGCCATTGTCTGACATGAAGAGAACAACGGTATTATCGGCCAGATTTTTTTCATCAAGATATTTCATGATATCACCTAAGCTCTTATCCATACCCTCGATCATGGAGGCGTATCTTGCTTCTATCGAGTCGAGGCCTTTTTCCAAATATTTCCTTACAAATCGCTTATCGCCCATGATGGGGGTGTGAACCGCATAATGTGACATATACAGGAAAAATGGCTGTTCTGTTGAGACCACCGAATCCAATGAGTGCAGTGCTTCTCTGGTGATAGCTTCAGTCAAAAAAATATCCTCTCCGTGATATTTCTCTAGGCCTGGCACGGCCCACACTTCTTTTCCTTCCTTTCCATTGCCAAAATTTTCAAGCCCCAAGTAACTTTCTGGTGCACCGGCAGCGTGGCCCGCAATGTTCACATGAAAACCTAAGTTTAATGGGCTTTCACCCGGAGTACCCATTGCCCCCAAGTGGGCTTTGCCCGCATGTACCGTATAATAACCAATATCGTTCAAGGCTTGGGCCAAAGGCATAGCATGTACACTTCTAGGATCGCCATCAACGGGACTCATACCGTTCACATTCCATTTTGGGAATACTAACGAATCATGGTTTTTCTCCATCGGCTGTAGTGAATCTCGATGAAGTGTCCAATTAGTAACTCTATGGCGGGCAGCGTTCATACCCGTCATAAGGCTGACTCTGGTAGGCGAGCAGACCGGGGTGGCGTATGCCTGAACGAATTTCATTCCCTCAGCCGCCAAACGCTCCATATTAGGGGTGTGATATCTTTCATTGAATGCCGTTTTTTCGGTATGAAAGGGTACCGAGGTGTCTTGCCAGCCCATATCGTCAACTAAAAAAAGTACAATATTAGGCCGTCTTTCATCTACCTCATCGGATTCGCACGAACAGAGCCCGACCGTCATCAAAATAACCAAAACAAATAGCCTATTCATTATTCTTTAATTGGGGATTATTGTTTTCAACTGCTGCCATTCTTCACCCTTTAAATTGACCATACTATTTTCTTGATCTGTCCCTGGGGTACTTCTACCCTTCTTTATGTATGATACCATTAAATCGGTCAATTCTTTTACTTTTTCCGGTTTTTCACCATACAGATTTTGCTGTTCGGAAGGGTCTTTTACCAAATCAAACAATTGCATCGGTGGCAAACTATCAATATTAGAAGAATTCGGCTTGGGGTCGCTCCATCCTCCTGAACCAGGGCAAAAAACCAATTTATAGTCGCCTTTTCTAATGGCGAAACTACCATTTATCGAGTGGTGAACGATAGCTTCACGACCATACCCATCAACACTCCTAAATAAAGGGAGCATCGAAAAGCTGTCTTCAGCCTCGTCTTCACTGAGATTTTTATTGGCAATTTCGGCACAAGTGGCCATTAAATCGGTAGTACAAATGGTTTGGTTCTGCACGCTTCCCAATTTTATGACCGCAGGCCAAGAGGCTATAAAAGGTACGCGATGCCCTCCTTCGTAAATATCGGCTTTATGGCCACGATACGCACCACTGGGTTGATGGCCCTTGCTCGCTAACAATTTAAAATCGGCCTGCGGCGAGCAACCGTTATCACTCGTAAAAATGACAAGTGTGTTTTCGGTAATACCAGCCTCATCTATTACCTTCATCAGCTGACCCATGTAGTCATCAATTTGCATTACAAAATCGGCGTATGGGTTCAAGCCACTCTTGTCGAGCCACTCATCGGTAGGCAGAATAGGAGTATGCGGCGATGGTAGAGCCAAGTATAAAAAGAACGGATTCGATTTGTTCGACCGATCTTTGACAAAATCCATCGACTTTCTAAAAAAATTAGGAGTTACATCATCATGGTCAAAATCACTGGCCGTAGGGCCTTCACGCCACCACGTATATTTTCCTTTATCAACGGTAACAGTGTCAACTTCAGCAGTAACTATTCCGTTTTCTACATATACGTACGGTGCCATATCCAAAGAACCGGAATGACCGTAAGAATAGTCAAATCCTAAATCTTGTGGTCCGTTCTTAATTGGCTTTTTAAAATCGATGTTTTCAAAATCTTCAGGATTCCACCCTTCTCCGGATATCTTTAGTGAGTCTTTTTGTGCCCAATCCCAACCCAAATGCCATTTTCCTATAAATGCCGTGTGGTAACCCGACTTTTTTAAAATTGAAGCCACCGTACTTCTTTCAGTGGGAATCAACGCCTTTGACCTTCCTGTTAATACCCCACTTTTTAGCGGACTTCGCCAGTTATATCGACCCGTTAGAATACCATATCTGGTAGGTGTGCAAACAGCCGAGGAAGTATGTGCATCGGTAAATTTCATTCCGTTTGATGCCAGACGGTCAATATTAGGTGTCTTAATCTTGCCTTTCGTATTGAACGAATGAATGTCACCGTAGCCCAGATCATCGGCCAGCACATAAATTATGTTGGGCAACTTAGTTGCCTCTTTTGTAGACTTGTTTTCTTTTTTATCGGAACAGGATAGAACCAAAAAATGGAAAACTGATAGTATTAAGTAAAAGGCCGGTTTTTTCATCGATCAGAGGTTGGTGTTTAAAAATACGCAAACCTTGGGTTACCAAAACTCTTTGACGCCGACTATTTTTGAAAAGGCAAAAGTTTAGGCTACCTTTAATTGTTCTTCAAAAGCCATCACCAGTTTGTATTGTATAGTTGATATAGAAACTACCGGAAACAGTATCAAGGGAAACAAGATAACCGAGATATCGATATTTAAATTCGATGGTCATGAGGTAGTCGATGAGTTTACTACTTTGGTCAATCCGCAAGCTGAAATTCCCTACTTCATTACACGACTGACGGGTATCGATAATGATATGGTACGCAATGCCCCTACCATGAAAGAAATTGCCGATAGGGTGATTGAAATTACTTCTGATTGCATATTTGTGGCACACAGTGTCAATTTTGATTACAACATTATCAAAAACGAGCTGAAGCTATTGGGGCGTGAATTTGCTCGAAAAAAACTTTGTACCGTTAGACTTTCGCGAAAATTGATTCCCGGATATCATTCTTATAGCCTTGGAAAACTGTGTAGTGCCCTGAGCATTCCGCTGACCGACAGACATCGGGCCAGAGGTGATGCTCATGCTACGGTACTGTTATTTCATCAACTGTTAAGGGCAGAAGGTGCTTCGGAAGTTTTCAAGTCATTTTTGAACGCCCGTTCTCAAGAAGCGACCCTACCCTCTTCATTGCCACGTGAAGTTTTTGATTCTTTGCCGAACCAACCCGGAGTCTATTATTTTAAGGACCAGAAAGGGAAAATAATATATGTGGGTAAAGCCATCAATATCAAGAAAAGAGTCTTAGGCCATTTCTACGATAAGTCTGCACGCGAGGTTCAACTCTGCAAAGAAACGTTTCACATCGATTTTGAACTATCAGGTAGTGAACTTTTGGCACTTTTAATGGAGTCTTCAGCTATAAAACACCATTACCCCATTCACAATAGAGCCCAGAAAAGAAAGATACAGCCTTATGGTATTTTTAGTTATGAGGACAGAAATGGGGTCAAACACCTTGCTTTCAACAAGCTAAAGATGGCACCTAATGCCTTTCATATACTTTACAGCCCGACCGCCTGCCGGCTTTATCTTGAAGAAGTCTGTAAAGCGTACAGTCTATGCCCCAAATATTGCCACTTACAGGAAAATGTAGAAACCTGCTCACATTATAGATTGAACGAATGCGAGGGTATTTGCAGAGGTACCGAAGATATCTCAAATTATAATTCAAAGGTGATGGCCGCCATGAATGAACTAGGTTCGCAGCGTGCGAGTTTTGTCATCAAAGAAAAAGGCCGCCATTCAAAAGAAGAAAGTTTTGTAATAGTCAAGAACAACAGTTATGTTGGCTACGGCTTTTTTGACAAAGAGGCAATCATCAACACCAATGAAGACTTAGAAGCTTACCTCATATCGCAGCAAAGTACATTGGAAACTGAAAGCATTATTAAATCTTATATAGGTAAGCACCAGAACAAGGTTATTCCTTTTGAGGATGAAATGATCGAGTTGTTAAAAATAGGATAGCTCAGCCCTTATTTTTCATCTTTCTGTACATCCGAATGACCAGCATCGTCCAGACCATCACGATGAGGACAACAAATATCGAATATAGCAGGATGAAATCCATCTCTTTTCAATGTTAAGACCGTTAGAAGATTAATTGAATCTAATGATGGAAAGTGAGTTTTTGAACTACCTTACCACCAACATCCGTATTAATTTTCTTACTTAAGTTAGGTAAAATTATTTAGAAAACTTAACTTTTGCTTTAGTTTTCTTTAACAATTTCGAAATTCCTAAAAAACACTTCCTTTCGATGATTCAAATGCAAAAAAAAGTAGCTTATAAGCTACTTTTTAGTTATTCAAACTACTTAAGAATCAAATACTTAAAATCATCTTTATAAATAAGATGGGAAACTAAGGATGAAACGTCCTAGACTGACCGCTTTATTAAGCAAATTTCACTGGCTAAAATCGTTATAGTGTGCTCGGGCAAACATATTCAGAAACCTTAACACCCGAATTTTTAAGTGCCCCAAAACCACTGTCAATATCTATCAAGTTATGTATTCCCCTACTTTTAAGAATAGAAGAGGCAATGACCGAACGGTAGCCACCAGCGCAGTGCACAAAAAATTGTTTGTCCTCTGGAAAATCGCCCATATAGTCGTTGATAAAGTCTAAAGGCGTGTTCGTAGCGTCTACCACATGTTCCGATTGATATTCACCGGGCTTTCGAACATCGTATACAGGAGTACCTTCTGAGTTTATTTGTTTCTTGGCTTCCTCAGCAGAAACAGATTGAATGGTATCAACATCCTTTCCCGATTGTTTCCAAGCATCAAAACCTCCTTTTAAATATCCGATCGTGCCATCAAATCCGACCCTAGAAAGTCGCGTGACCGCTTCCTCCTCCTTACCAACTGGGCAGACAAGTAAAAGAGGTTGTTTCGTATCTGCAATCAAGGCACCCACCCAAGGGGCAAAATCACCGTTCAATCCAATAAAAATTGAACGAGGTATATGTCCTTCAACAAACTCGTTTTGATGGCGAACATCTAAAACTATAGCTCCTGTATCGTTAGCCGCCTTTTCAAAATCGTCAGGGTTCAAAGCAGTGGTACCACGATCCAAGACTTCTGAAATATCTTCATACCCTTCTTTGTTCATCTTCACATTAAGAGGAAAGTATTTGGGCGGTGGCAGCAAACCATCAGTTACTTCTGCAATAAACTCCTCTTTTGACATATCCGCTCTTAAAGCGTAGTTCATTTTTTTCTGGTTGCCCAAGGTGTCGACCGTCTCTTTCATCATATTCTTACCACATGCCGAACCTGCCCCGTGCGCAGGATAAATAATAACCTCATCAGCTAAGGGCATTATCTTTTTCCTTAAGCTTTCGAATAACATACCTGCTAATTCTTCTTGCGTCATATGTGCGGCCTTTTGTGCCAAATCAGGTCTACCTACATCACCCAAAAACAAGGTATCACCAGAAAATATGGCATGGTCTTTACCGCTGGCGTCACGTAACAAATAAGTTGTACTTTCCATGGTATGACCTGGGGTATGCAATACATGGATCGTTACATCACCTAACTTGAAAACCTGACCGTCTTCAGCGATGATAGCATCAAAAGAAGGGTTCGCATTCGGCCCATAAACGATAGGGGCTCCGGTTTCTTTAGAAAGCGTCACGTGACCACTCACAAAATCAGCGTGAAAATGGGTCTCAAAAATATATTTGATATGAGCATTGTCGGCCTTGGCCCTTTTTATATATGGCTCTACTTCCCTAAGAGGGTCGATAATTGCAACTTCACCCTTACTTTCAACATAGTAGGCCCCTTGTGCTAGACATCCGGTATATATTTGTTCGATTTTCATGATATGATTTTTTATCGTCGAGAATAACGTTTAGTACTATCTTTCTACAAAAGTAAACCAACACTTTGTACTAGATTGTAACTTAGGTTACCGTTGCCGAAGGCTTTGGTAAGCGATTTTGGCGCTAATTTTTGATGGAGAGACCGCCTTGTCAAAGTAATCGACCGCCTCTTTGGTCTGAACAAACAAGCACTCTTTTGAAAGTTCATCTATGATACCACTACTAAAAATTATATCTCTAGCAGGCCCTATAGCACCTGCTATATAAAATTTCAGGTCGCGCTCGTGTAAATCTTGAATGACCCGAATCAACATTTGAGCGGCACTGGAGTCAATGTAGTTAATAGCTTCGGCATTAAGAATGATTCCGTTTAAATCTGGGCCCTTGGCATCAATGCATTTGTACAACTGTTGCTTAAAGAAATTTTTATTCCCGAAGTATAATTGGGAGTCAAATCGTACAATCAATAAATCATTGCGCACCTCAATATCTTCACCAAAACGGTCAATGTTCTTGTAATAATCAGAACCCTCAATCTTACCCAGTACGGCAAAATGGGGCTTTGAGCTTTTATAAACCATTAGAAGCAACGAAATCATGACACCGAACAAAATACCCTGCGTAATTCCGATAAATAAGGTGGTCAAAAATGTCAATAATAAGATTACCAGTTCATCTTTGCGATAGGCCCACAAGCTTCGTGGGTAACCAATATCGATTAAACCTACTACCGATACCATAATGATACTTGCCAAAATTGCATTAGGAAGGTAATAGAATAGCGGAGTAAAAAACAGCAGCACTACAACCACCATGAAAGTACAAATGATTAAAGAAACGGTGGTCTTAGCACCTGAAGAACCGTTGATTGCCGAACGGGAAAAACTACCCGTAACAGGATACGACTGAAAAAGGGAACCAAAAAAATTGGAGGCCCCGATTGCAATCAACTCTTGGTTTGCATTTACGGTTTCTTCACCGTTCATTTCTTCTAAGGATTTACCTATGGAAATAGCCTCTAAATAGCCGATAAGGGCCAATGTTAAGGCAATTGGGGCGAGTTCTAAAAGATTGGCGCCAGTTATTACGGGCACATGAAAACTAGGCAACCCGGTGGGAATAGAACCTACTATTTTCACCCCGTAGGATTGTAAGCCGAAAAGATATACCACAAGAATACCCAATACCACCACTATCAATACACCTGGTATTTTCCGGTTCCATCGTTTAAAAAGAACTATAAGAACTATCCCCAATAATCCAATAGTAAAATCGACCCAATTGATTTCCGGAACCTTTATAGCAGCATTATAGAGCACCTCGTGAAAACGATTGCTGCGCTCGACCGCCGTACCCAATAAATGTTTCAGCTGGCTTATAATTATAATCAAGGCAGCAGCAGAAGTAAAACCGCTGATGACAGGTTTTGATAAGAAATTGACCAAAAAACCCATGCGTAACAAGCCCAAAATAATCTGTATGCCACCGACCATCATGGCCAAGAGAAGGGCCATAGCAACATAGTTTTCGCCTCCTGTAGTTGCAAAAGGTGCAAGTGCAGCAGCCACCAAAAGCGAATCCATAGCCACAGGCCCCACAGCCATTTGTCTTGAAGTACCCAACAGCGCATAAATTACTACAGGCACCAAAGAAGCATATAGCCCATAAACTGGAGGTAGACCGGCAATCATCGCATAAGCCATACCCTGAGGGATCAGCACAATGCCCAAGGTTAGACCGGCTACAGCATCTTTGCCCAGCCAGCGCTTGTTGTAACTTGGCAACCACTGTAAAAAAGGAAAGACGCTTCGCATATCGCAAAGTTAATCGTTAAACAAATGACTGAACGACCCAATCGGATCAAAAGAATCGCTTGATTAATTGCAGTAACCTATAATTTATAACTCAACAACTCTTATTTGATTGCGGTACATTTCGATTTTGCCCTCTTTTTCAAGTTTTTTCAGAAGCCTGGAAATAACCACCCGAGAAGTATTGAGGTCGTATGCGATGTCTTGATGTGTCGTATGAATGCTATCGTTGTGGTTCACCTTGGCCTTGTCTTGCAAATGCTTGAGCAACCTTTCGTCCATACGTAAAAAAGCCAATGTGTCGACCGTTTCCAGAAGTTCCATCATACGGGTATGGTAACTATCTAGAATAAACTTTCGCCATGTCTGGTATTTGGCCATCCAAATTTCCATCTGCTGCACGGGAATCATCAATAGCTCGGTATCGCTTTCGGCAATCGCACGTATTTCACTTTTATGCTGGCCCATACAGCAAGACAAGGTCATTGCGCAAGTGTCGCCCTGCTCTAAAAAATACAGCAAAAGCTCGTCACCGTTTTCATCTTCACGAATTATTTTGATAGCACCCTCTAGAAGCAAAGGCATATGTGTTATCGTTTGACCAATATCCATAATAATCGTTCCCTGCGAAATCGATTTTAGAAGACCTAGTTTATCAATCTCTTTAAAAAGTTCTTCCTCAAAAAGATACCCGTAGAATTTTTTCAGCTTATCGTTCATAATCAATCAATCGGAGTAATCAGAACTTTGAATAACTCATCTTTATCTTTCAAAAATTGAAAGCCTTCGTGCAAGTTTTTTTGTTCGACCGCATAGGGGTAAAAAGTAATCGGCTCGATACAGAGCATGTTTTCAACTTCCGTCCATAACATAAAATTGTCAAAGCCTTCGGTTTCAATTCGTACAGCCTTTTGATCACTTAAGACGATCTCAGTACAATTTGGCACTTGCAAGGCCCTACTCCCTACCGAAATGATATCGTTCAAGGTAATGGTTTTGCCATTAGCCTCCACAGTAGCATCCTTCGTATAGATTTTGAATGCCGGATGATAGCCCAACATAAAAGGCGTGTCGCGTTCTCCTGCTATGGTAAAAGTAATTTCTAAACCTTCGGGCAACAGCCTATATTTTTTTACGAAATTGAAACTATAGGTATAAAACAGATATTGTCTGGTTGATTTTTCGGGAAATTTGCTGTTCACTACCGGTGTTCGCTCTTTATATGTCTTGTGAAACTCGGCATGGGTATCTGAACTGTCTACAAGTTCATATTTGAGTTCTCGAAGCAAACCGTGTTGATCCTGTACTGCCAAATCTCTAGGAGTCTGCACCATAAAACCTGCATCAGCAGTAGGACCTATAATAGGAAACATCTCGGTGTCTGAATTCCTCCACCCGGGACTCCCCTTTTGGTGAATAATTTCATACCCATCTAGTTCATAACCTACCAACTCTCCAGCATCGATACGAACTGTTTGGTTATCCAATTTAAGTTTTACCATAGCATCAATTCATTTATTTAAAACCTTGTTCCTTCATCCAATCTTCGTTGAACATCTTACCAACATAACGACTACCGTGGTCGTGAAACAAAACCACTACTATGTCTTCTTTGTTGAAATGATTCTCTAACTGCAACACCCCTTTAATAGCAGCACCTGCCGAATTGCCCAAGAACATAGCCTCTTCTTGAGCCAGCTTTTGGGTATAGACAGCGGCATCTTGATCGGTGACCTTGGTAAAGCCATCAATCAAACTAAAATCTACATTTTTAGGAAGTATATCTTCGCCAATACCCTCAGTAACGTAGGGGTAAATCTCGTTTTCATCAAAAATACCTGTTTCGTGATACTTCTTAAAGACCGAACCATAGGTATCAACACCCCAAATCTTAATATTAGGGTTCTTCTCCTTTAAAAATTTACCAACACCTGATATGGTGCCTCCGGTACCTACGCCCACCACAAAATGCGTAATCTTGCCATCGGTTTGTTCCCAAATTTCAGGACCGGTGCTCAGGTAATGCGCCTTTGAGTTCGACGGATTGTCATATTGATTAACGTACCAGGCATCATCGATTTCGGCGGCCAACCTTCTCGCAGTCGAATAATAACTCTCAGGGTCATCGGGAGAGACATTACTGGGACATACATGTACTTCGCTACCCATAGCTCTTAGAATATCTACCTTCTCTTTTGACTGCTTGTCACTTATAACACATATAAGTCGATAACCTTTGACGGTTGCTGCCAGTGCCAGACCCATGCCCGTATTACCAGAAGTGGCTTCTATAATGGTTCCGCCCGGTTGAAGAAGACCTTCGTTTTCGGCATCTTCTATCATTTGCAGAGCCATACGGTCTTTCACCGAATTTCCGGGATTGAAAGTTTCGTATTTGGCCAAGACAAGACAGGGCAAATTGGCCGTTAACTTATTAAGTTTAACTAACGGGGTATTGCCAATAGTACCGAGAATGTCATCTTTATAGTCCATAGCTATATATTATAAAAATAGCCGTTTCAATCACCCTTCTTTTTTAATCTACTCAAATTGAATTGCCTTTACAGGTGTAATCTTGGTTATAATATAAGAGGGCACTAAAAGCATCAGCATACACAGTAGAAGCACCGCTACATTTAACAGAACCACAGTCGGTACATCAATATATACAGGAATATAGTCAATATAATATTCCTCAGGATTAGGGAACTTCAGCACTCTAAATTCACTTTGCAGATAAATGGCTCCGAGACCTATAAGATTACCCCAGAACAAACCTATACCGATAAGATAAGAAGCGTTGTACAAGAATACTTTTCGTATACTCCAATTAGCAGATCCCAAAGCTTTCAAAATTCCGATCATCGGAGTACGCTCTAAAATGAGCACTAACAGCGCCGTAATCATATTAAAGCCGCTCACGATGATAACAATCCCGATTATCAAAAAAATGTTGAAATCGAATAACCCTATCCACTCGAAAATTTTATAGTATTTATCGACGATGGTCTGTGTATCTAAAGTTGATAGCGTTTTACCATAAATCTCATTACTTTTCTCTTGTAAATCATCAAAGCTGTTCAAAAAAACCTCAAAATTGCCAATCTGATCTTCACCCCATTTGTTCATTCTCTGAACATGCCTGATATCGGTAAAAAGATATACCCCATCAAACTCTTCAAAACCGCTGTCATACAAACCGGTAATGGTGAACTTTCGTTGGTTGGGCAGTTTCGAGGGGTCGTCGTCCTTAAGAAAAAAAGCATAAAAACTGTCGCCCGTACCTAATTTCAAACGGTTGGCCATTAAGCTTGACATGAGTACCTGTGAATTAAGTTCTCCACTATAATCCGGCAAATTTCCATCTACCAAATATTCCTCGAAAGCCCCCCAATTGTAATCTTTGCCCACGCCTTTGGCCAAAATACCCTCAAAGGTATCTTCGGTTCTGATAATACCGCCCTTACTGGCCACCGCCTGTATATGATCTATGCCCTCAACATTATCGAACCGTGGGTAAAAGTCTTGATTTATAGACAGTGGCACCACCGAAACATCAGAGGCATTATTATCGTAATTAGAAATTTGTATGTGTCCGTTGAAGGCAGCAACTTTTTCACGTATTTTGTACTTCAAACCAACCCCCGAAGCAATGGCAACCAGCATCATGACCAAACCTAATGCTATAGCCGCAATAGCTATTTTTATTATAGGGGCGGAAATACTAATTTTATGCGCCTCGCCTTTGATAAGCCTCTTGGCCAAAAAATATTCAAAATTCAATTTATGGCATTTTTATCCTCCTTCAAAAGTACATTTTTCATTTGGTTTTTAGTCTTTAGCTCTTGCGCAAACCATGAGAAAACAAAGGATGATGTAGCCCAAACAAAGGTACAGGCCAAAGATTCGGTCGTTCAAAAACCGGTAAAGGTCGCTAGTAACCGAACGGAATTATATGTGAACGATTTAATCGGAAAAAATGTCGGTGTCGTTGCCAATCAAACCAGTGTAATTTTTAAAGCGGCTACAAGTGACAAAGAAGCCATATCGGATAGTGTTGCCTACACCCATTTGGTTGATTCACTTCTTGCTCTGAACATTAAAATAAAAAGCGTATTCGCCCCAGAACATGGTTTTAGGGGAGCCGCCGATGCTGGGGAGAAAGTAAACGATGGCACCGACCCGAAAACGGGGTTGCCTTTAATTTCGCTCTACGGAAAAAACAGGAAGCCAACTACAGAACAGCTTAAAAATTTAGACGTAGTTCTATTCGATATTCAAGATGTGGGCGTTCGCTTTTATACTTATATAGCGACCTTGCAGTTAGTGATGGAAGCCTGTGCCGAAAACGGAAAACCCATAATAGTTCTTGATAGGCCCAACCCCAATGGGCACTATGTTGATGGGCCTACAATGGAAAAAGAGAATACCAGTTTCTTAGGAATGACCCCAATACCATTAGTTTATGGAATGACGATTGGGGAATATGCAACCATGATCAATGAAGAAGGCTGGCTTGCCGGTTCTAAAAAAGCTAACCTTAAAGTCATACCATTGGAAAACTGGACACATGAAACCGAGTATTCATTGCCTATTAGACCTTCACCCAACTTGCCCAATGATAAATCTATCAATCTGTACCCGTGCCTTGGCTTGTTTGAAGGCACCAACATTAATGCCGGTAGGGGAACAGAGTTTCAGTTTCAACGCTATGGGGCCTCGTTTCTTGACAGCACCCAGTACAACTTCAGCTATGTGCCTATGCCCAACTTCGGTTCAAAGCATCCAAAAGAAGAAGGCAAAAAATGCTTTGGTAAAGACTTATCTCAAATACCCAGAAAAACCGAAGTCTCGCTACAATGGATAATCGATTCTTATATGAATGCCAATGATAAAAGCCTGGTATTTAATACTAGTGGGTTTACCAAACATGCGGGAACCGCACTACTTCAAAAGCAAATTGAAAAAGGACTCACCGAGGAAGAAATAAAAGCAACTTGGCAGCCGCAATTGGAAGAATTCAAAAAAATAAGGGCCAAGTATCTAATTTATTAGGCCAACTTAAGGTTCAACATAACCTTACGGACATTGAGCCAGAACATATTGACCGTAGTCGACAGTCGATCAGAGAATTCGGCCAACATCAATAAGTTACGTTCAAAATTTTCTATATCAGACTTGCTGAGCCCCTCTAAAGAGGTATCAAAGTAAGCCATGTTCCAATTAGAAAAGCTTCGTTTTTTATCGTACTCTTCACTGACCAACCTCACATTGGCATGTCTTGGATCTTTCTCTATCGACTTGAACAATTTGTGAACCTCTTCCTTCTCTCCTTCCAGAATCTGTACAAATGCCCCGTTATGATATACAAGGCAACCTGTAATATTCAATATTTTATTGTGGTCTCTAGCACTCGCAAGAATAGCATCTACCCCTAGTTTCTCAAAAGGCACACAGGCATCCGATTCATAGGTCAACTTATAGATCATTAAGTATTCAAAATTTATTCCCCCTTGACCAACCGGTCATTACAGGTTAATTATTAGTTGTTGACACCTTCTCATAAGAAGTGGGTTTTCGATATTTATGAAAAGGCTGTTTCAATAAGCCTGCAATACTAGCATTTTCTAACTCATCAGGAAAGGTATCGACCCCGTAAACAATAGATTCTCGATCAAATTTTCTATAAGTACCGAAAAGACGGTCCCATATAGAAAAAATGTTTCCGTAATTCGAATCGGTATATGGCAGTTTGTAATGATGATGTACCTTATGCATATCGGGCGACACGATGATATAGCTCAATGCCTCATCTATTTTTTTAGGTAGCTTAATATTGGCATGCCCAAATTGAGAGGCTATCAATGATAGCGACTGATAAAGCATAACCACCCCGATGGGAGTGCCGACCAAAAACACCCCCACCAATGTAAATGTAAATCGAACCATACTTTCTAAAGGATGATGCCTGTTTGCAGTGGTAGTATCTACATTATGATCGGTATGGTGTACCAGGTGTACCATCCAAAGGGGTTTTACCTTGTGCTCGACCAAATGGGCAAGGTAGGCCCCGATTAAATCTAAAAGCATGACACCTAAAACTACGTACAGCCATAAGGGCATTTCGGGCAACCAATTGATAATTCCAAATTCTGATGCGACCGTCCAATCAGCTGTTTTGAGCAACAAAAACGCCAATAGAAAATTTACTACGACCGTAGTAATCGTGAAGAAGAAATTCGGAAGGGCATGACGCCATTTTCGATAAGAAAATTTCACAAGCGGAACCGCACCCTCAAGCAACCAAAAAAGGGTGATTCCACCAACCAGAATTAATGATCGGTGCGCTGAAGGTATCGTTTCAAAATATGTGATAATCGATTCCATCGGTTTGTAGGTGGCCCTGCTGAGCCTAGATGACGGTTTTCATAAACAACTAAATATACAAAACCTAAAGAAAACCTCTACCGTGCAACCTCCCATAATCGGCAAATATCACTTGAACAAAAGCAAAAGGCCGTAACTTTGTATCAATTAATCGCACCTATTTTTAAGTAATACAATGAACTGGTTCTTATTGATAATCGCAGGTCTATTTGAAGTGGCTTTCGCAGCTTGTTTAGGAAAAGCGAAGCATGCATCGGAAAACGAAAGTATTTACTGGTATGTTGGTTTTTTGGTCTGCCTATCTATAAGCATGGTGTTGCTGGTAAAAGCCACTCAAGAATTGCCCATTGGTACCGCCTATGCCGTTTGGACCGGAATCGGTGCCGTTGGCACCGTGCTTATTGGCATATTTGTTTTCAAAGAACCGGCCACCTTTTGGCGAATATTCTTTCTCACCACTCTGATATCTTCCATAATAGGGCTCAAAGTAGTATCGCACTAAAATTTCAGTCAACTACTCTATTTTTTTCGGTTTAATAGGAATCCATATTTCCTCCTCCGAATCAGGATGATTATTCTTGTATTTACTACCCAATAGCTCGAAATGCGGTCTATCATCCAAGATGTAGTCTGATTTTGGAAGCCACTCCCCAAAAATGAATTGAAAAGATTTGGGAAAATCTGAAGGCAATCCCTTATGAAGAAAAACGGCATAATGCCCTTCAGGAAGAACCATAGTTTCAAAGTCAGTCTCATTTGAACCGAATTCGCTCACTTCCACGGCCGCCCATTTGACGAAATCAGTAGTTGGTTTAAATGCTTTCGGATCGAACACCTTATCATAGATTTGGAGTGAATAAAAATTTGAATCAATCTTATTTTCAACCAAATCGCGCTGCGGCATGAAACTGCTCCAAAGTTGATAGGTTCTATTTTTGGCCAAGCTCATTTCCATAGAAATACCGACTAATTTCTTTTCGGGTAAAAATTCGACTCTTGCTTGCATGGCTATCTTAAGTTGATTTTTGCTTTCATAGCCTCAACTATATTAAAAGCAGCTGGGCAAATCGCTACATTCTTAAGAGTCAAGTTAGATATCTGTTGAAATTTTTTCCGGTCGGTATGCGGAAATTCTCTACAGGCTTTTGGTCTCACATCATAGATAGAACAGTAATTATCAGCTCCTAAAAATGGGCATGGCAGCGATTGCAAAACATAGTCGTTCTCTTCATCAATTCTAAGGTAATCATCTATAAAAGCCTGAGGTTTTTGTCTGAAGAATTTTGAGATACGCTCTATATCGGCCTTGGTAAATAAAGGCCCTGTCGTTTTACAGCAATTGGCACATTCTAAACAATCGGTACGCTCAAACTCTTCATGATGAAGCTCTTGCATGAGGTAGTCAAGGTTTTTCGGGGGCCTCTTTTTCAGCTTACCAAAAAACTTCTTGTTTTCCGCATGCTTCTCCTTTGCCATTTGCGGCAGTTGCTCCAAGATTTTATCCATCTACCTAAAAATTGACCCAAAACTAAAGAAGAATTATCTAAATAGTCCATTTTTGCAAAACAAACCCTAGGCTTTATCGATGAACGATATATTTGGTCGAGCACTTTTAGATTATCAGAATAACGACTATACCGAAGATATAGTAACAAAATCGTCTTTAGACGAAGAAGATATATTACCGCTGCCCTATCTGTTTCGCATTTTTGACGAAATGCCACCAATAGAGCAAAAGGCGCTTCAATTATGTAAAGGAAAAGTTCTTGACATTGGCGCCGGCGCTGGTAGCCATAGTCTCTATTTACAAAATAAAGGTTTTGATGTAACCGCCTTAGATAGTTCAAAGGGTTCTACCGATGTATGCAAGTTAAGGGGGATTAAAAAAGCGGTTCATGGTTCGTTGCTTAATTATGCCGACTCCTCTTTTGATACCCTCTTGATGTTGATGAACGGAATCGGTCTGGTGGGCGAAATAGGAAGTTTGACCGATTACTTCTCCCATTTGAAGAGTTTACTAAAACCGAAAGGACAAATTTTATTAGATTCAAGTGATATCATCTATATGTTCGAAGAAGATGAAGATGGTGGCATCTGGGTTCCTGACCAAAATTATTATGGCGAAGTTGAGTTCACCATGCTCTACAAAGGCAAAAGTGGGCTACCTTTCAAGTGGCTATATCTTGATTTTCAGACTTTAACAAATGCTGCCGAAGCTTCAGGGCTCAACTGCGAACTGGTGCTCGAGGGAGAACACTACGATTATTTGGCACGGTTATGGCGGAAGTAGGACATATTTATTTTTTGAAGTATTTTAAAGGTAATATCATGAAGAAATTTTCTTTTGTACTATCGGTTGTAGCACTGCTATATGGTCTTAACAGTTGTAGCGACGACAGTCTTGATGTTACCGATAATAACGAAGAGCCGAAAGCGGTTGATAAGACCGCCAATCTACAGGGCACGGGCGATTCGGCCAACGACCTACTTTCTAACGATCGTTTTAACAAACTAAAAATCGAGATTGCTTATGTAGAGGGCTTTCAGCCTACGCAGGAAGCGATAGATGGATTTGTAGATTATTTAAAAAAACGAACCTTTAAGGAGGATATCGAACTTGTTTATCAACAATTATCGTCACCAGATGAAGATAGTCTTACCCTAGAAGAAATCACGGATCTTGAAAGTAAGAACCGAACGGTTTACAATGAAGGCTCAACATTGGGCATTTATATCTATTTCTCCGATTCGCCTGCCGAGGGCGACGACCTTGATGAAGGTTTGGTAACCTTGGGTGCCGTATACAGAAATACCTCTATGATCATTCACGAGGTAACCGTTCGCAAACTTGCCAAACAAAGTTTTTTCATTTCAGATCCCGATGTAGAGCTAACTACTTTGAACCATGAATTCGGTCATTTGTTCGGTCTGGTTAATCTGGGTACCGATATGGTGAATGACCATGAAGATGATTTGGTCGATGAAAATGGTGAACCAGAGGTCGATAGTAATGGAAATACAAAAGGCAATAACCATTGCGCTATTGAAGGTTGCCTCATGCGCGCTGAACTACAGTTCGGCGGCCCTTCAAACAAAGGTCAATCATTGTTCGCGAAGAACCCTAATAGCTTAAAAGTACCGTGTCGCTTAAACGGGTTGAGTGTGTTGAAAATGCTGGAAAGCCGAACGGCAAGAGGCTTGGCCGAACCTCCTAGTTTGGATGCTCAGTGCCTTTTAGACCTCGCCGGAAATGGGGGTAGACAATAATAGTCTTTAAGGTATATTCAAATACTTATGTGTCTGTAGAGAAACCTTCCATTTCGGGTTCTTCATCACATAGTCCACTATTAAAGGAACCACCTTGTCTCTAACGCTCCATTCAGGTTGCAGGTATAAGATGCATTCTCCATTAACCTTTGCCGCTTGTTCTTCTGCAAAAATCAAATCGTGTTTGTTATAAACGATGACCTTTAACTCATGGGCCACATCATAAATACGCTCTTCTGGCAGCTTGTTTTTCTTGGGTGAAAGGCAGATCCAATCCCAAATTCCGGTGAGGGGGTAGGCCCCTGATGTTTCGATGTGGGTTGTAAGGTTATTGGCTTTTAGAGCGTTTGTTAACGGCTCCATGTTCCAAGTAAGAGGTTCTCCCCCAGTTACCACAATGGTATTCGAGTACTTTGCAGCGTTTTCAACAATGCTTTCAATAGCGGTCGGTGGGTGTGTTCCGGCATTCCAGCTCTCTTTCACATCGCACCAATGGCAGCCGACATCGCAGCCCCCTACCCTTATAAAATACGCAGCAGTTCCTTTATGAAAACCTTCCCCCTGAATGGTATAAAATTCTTCCATCAGTGGCAATAAAGTGCCTTTGTCAACCTCCCTTAAAACATCTTCTTGTAGCATCGGGCAAAGATAGTGCTTGTTATCAGCAAAACCCAAAAAATAGAAATAGCAATTATTCTGGGCACCTTGAAGTTAGCATAACGATGAGGCAAAATATAGGCGGTGGTGAATCGAAACAGCCAAAATTCTTTTATTTTTACCTCAAAAACAGACCATATGGGCAAGAAAGAAGAGTTTTTTGAGCATATAACCACCGGTTATGCACCTAAAGGTGACCACATTATCATGGGGGCCGCTATGTTAGATGGCGAAGCAATAACCAATGCCCATGTCAAAGTTCCTTTAAAAACTATGAACCGCCATGGCCTTATCGCAGGAGCCACGGGAACTGGTAAGACCAAAACACTTCAGGTAATTGCCGAAAACCTTTCCGATAAGGGGGTTCCGGTTTTGTTGATGGATTTAAAAGGTGATTTAAGTGGTATTGCGCAACCTAGCCCTGGACATGCCAAAATAGATGAAAGGCATGAGAAAATCGGTCTGCCTTTTGAAGCAAACGCATTTCCGGTAGAAATACTTTCGTTGTCGGAGCAAGACGGGGTAAAACTTAGGGCCACCGTTTCTGAATTCGGCCCTGTTCTTCTTTCTAGAATACTTGACCTAACCGTTACCCAAGAAGGTATCGTTGCCGTGGTTTTCAAATATTGTGATGACCATAAACTGCCCTTGCTCGATTTAAAAGACTTTAAAAAAGTCTTGCAATACGCAACCGGGGAAGGAAAAGCCGAATTCACAAAAAATTACGGCAGAATTTCAACCAGTTCTACCGGTACCATTTTGCGTAAAATAATCGAGCTCGAACAACAAGGGGCAGAACTATTCTTTGGAGAAAAATCTTTTGAGGTAGATGATTTGACCCGAATTGATGAAAATGGCCGTGGCTATATCAATATTATCCGCCTTACGGATATTCAAGACCGACCTAAATTATTCTCGACTTTCATGCTCAGCCTTTTAGCGGAAATCTACGGTACATTTCCTGAACAAGGCGATAGTGAACGGCCAGAACTTATCATGTTCATTGATGAAGCCCACCTCATTTTCAATGAGGCCTCAAAAGCACTGCTAGAGCAAATTGAAAGCATTGTGAAACTTATTCGTTCTAAAGGTATAGGCCTATACTTTGTTACACAAAACCCGACCGATGTGCCTGATGCCGTTCTTTCACAATTAGGACTAAAGGTTCAGCACGCACTCAGGGCCTTTACCGCTAAAGATAGAAAGGCCATCAAATTAACCGCCGAGAACTACCCTGATTCAGAATACTATGACACTAAAGATGTATTGACCGCTTTAGGAATTGGCGAAGCACTTGTTTCGGCTTTAGACGAAAAAGGAAGACCAACCCCACTGGCAGCTACCTTATTACGTGCGCCAATGAGCCGTATGGATGTTCTTACCGAGCAAGAACTTAAGACGCTGATTTCAAAGTCCGACTTGGTGCGTAAGTATGGTGAGACGATAGACCGTGAAAGCGCCTATGAAATACTGAACAAAAAAATAGAAAAAGCGGAAGCTGAAGCTGAAAAAGAAAAGATTGCCCCAAGATCAACTAGCAGAAGACGAACTAGTACCAGGCAAAACCCAGTTATAAAAGTATTGACAAGCGCCACTTTTATTAGAGGAGTACTGGGAGTGCTAAAAAAAGTAATTAGATAGACCGCTAGAATTCTCAAATCGACCACAAACTGAATACATGAAAAATATATTAGCCCTTGCATTTCTTGCCTTATCCATTATAGGTTGTAGCGACGAAAAAGACACTACATTTTTGATTACCAAAGATTCTGTAGGCAAACTTGATAGAATTAGTTTGGCCAGGGATATCGAGATTATATACGAAAACGATTCGATTGTGAAAGATTCGACCGTAATCAACACCTCGAACAATAGTAAAAAAATCAAAATTTTTGAAAAAGGTGGCAAGCAACTTCTAACCTTGACACCAAGTTCTGACAGTATACCTACCATCGAAAACATTCGTATTGAAGACGGTCGCTACTTGACCGATAAGGGCATAGGCCTTACAAGTACTTTCAAAGACATTAAAGATAACTACACGATAAGAAAAGTAATTACTTCAATGAACAATGTGGTTATTTTACTGAAAGACAGTGATGTTTATTTTACCATAAGTAAAGAGGAATTGCCTTCGAGCCTAAGGTATGCCTCAAGTGTGAATATTGAAGCCGTACAAATACCTGATGATGCAAAAATCAAGTATATGATGGTTGCTTGGGAATAGTCGGTTTTGAGAACCGCTATTTTTTGAAATTTTCCCGATTGTTGATGACGTAATTTTTATGATTTTCTGCCCATTCGGTCAATTCAATCAACTTTTGAAGATATGAATGTCCGAAATCGGTCAGGTTATATTCTACCCGAATAGGTACTTCGGGATATACCGTTCGTTGAACGTAACCGTCACCTTCTAGTTGCTTTAGCCGTTCGCTCAATACCTTATTGCTCACGCCAAAAACCTTCTTTTTGAGCTCGTTAAAGCGTAGAACAGGAAAATATCCTAAATGTAATATGATCAAAGTGCTCCACTTATCGGAAACGAAGGCCATAACATCTCTTATGGGGCAATGGGGCATATTCGTATAATCAATACCGCCGAACATTTTTTTCAACTTTCTTGCTGCGTTAACCCTCTGTTTTTCAGTAACAGTTTCTATTTGCATACTTAGTTATATTTTTGCCACCTCTTTCATAAAGCTTAAAGAAGTCATACTTTAGTATTCCCAATACACTAAGTTACTTTATGTAACCTAATTAACAAAGAATGAAAAATCTTTTCAAAAAACTGATATTGAATTCATACGGAAGGTATTTCAATACTTTAGTTCTTTTCTCGAAGAGAAAGTCGGCAATTACCACCTTTCAAGTTTTCAGTAAAGTGAGAAAAGGCCGAGTTTTACCTAGTCAAAAAAAATATTTGGATGCCGTAAAAGATACCACCTTACGCATCGAAGACCACGACATTCAAACCTATAAATGGAACGGTACAAAAGACCGTATTCTGTTGGTTCATGGATGGGAAAGCAACACGTTTCGTTGGCGAAATCTAGTCGAAAAACTTACAGCCGAAAATTATGAGGTGATAGCTTTTGACGCTCCGGGGCATGGCTATTCATCGGGCTCCAATCTTCATCTTCCCCTATATACCGAGTGCATTCAAAAAATAATAGAGACCTATTCGCCAAAGCATATCATAGCCCATTCTTTCGGTGGAATGGCCATTCTCTTTAACGATTACCTGTACCAAAATGACGGTATCGAAAAGATGGTAACTATCGGTTCTCCTTCTGAATTTAGAGAACTACTCGACCATTACCAAAAGCTCATCGGCTTTAATAATAGGGTATTGAAAGCTTTTGAGAATTATGTATATGAGCGTTTTCAGAAGAACGTCGACGATTTTTCATCCTCAAAATTTGTTCTCTCCAACCAAAAGGAGGGGTTGTTATTACATGACCAACTTGATGTTCTAGCCCCCTTTCATGCTTCCGAAAAGGTGCATGCCGATTGGAAAAACAGTAAATTCATTAAAACGAAAGGTTTTGGCCACTCAATGCATCAACCTGAACTGAACGATCAGATTATTGCTTTTTTAAAAAGCGAGCCCATCAAAACCGACTTTACGTAATGCTATCCACTACATTTTTTCGATGTTCCAAACCCCATTCTACCATAGCATCCATAACCGAATAAATTCGCTTACCTGATTCTGTCAATCGATATTCTATCTTAACAGGGGTCGAATCATATACTTTACGAACTACTACCCCATTCAACTCAAGTTCTTTAAGTTCTTTAGAGAGCATTCTTGGTGTAATCTTCTCAATATTTTCCTGTAGGTCCTTAAACCTGTTCTTTCCATAGAGTAATGAGGCTATAATGGGCATTTTCCATTTACCACTTATTACATTTAACGTGTCGTTTACCGCAAGTACATACTGTATTGGGCATTTCTTCACTTCCAGAAAATCTTTTAAATCACTCATATCGAACCAATATTGAATTTACTATACAAAAGTATACTACTATTACATAATAAGCAACTATACAAAGTATATCAAAAGTGGTAATTTTGCTTTGTATTAATTAAAAAAAGAATAAAATGATATTAATAACTGGTGCTACCGGACCTTTTGGATCTCACGTTATAACTTCACTTTTACAGCTGGGTACTGATGTAACAGAAATTTCGGCATTAGTCAGAGACAAGAAAAAAGCTTCTCATGTGCTTCCTCCCGAAATAGAATTAAAGCAAAGTAACTACGACGATATTGATAGTCTCAAAAATGCCTTTAGAGGTGTTGACAAACTTATGTTCGTATCCGGCAACGAGATTGGCAAGAGAGATAGCCAGCATAAAAATGTAGTAGATGCTGCCAAAGATTCCGGTGTTAAACACATTATCTATACCTCTTTTATTAGAAAAGAAATTTCTCAACCTTCCGGTATCGCCTTTTTACAGGACACTCATATCAAAACCGAAAACTGGATCAAAGAAAGTGGTTTGACCTATACCATATTACAGAATGCACTCTATCTAGATTCGGTACCAATGTTCTTGGGTGAGAATGTTTTACAAGAAGGCATAATTTACCAGCCCGCAGCAGAGGGCAAAATGACTCCGGTACTTCGTTCTGAATTGGCAGAGGCTGCCGCTCGCATTCTCTCTACAGAAGGGCACGAGAATAAAGTGTATCCTTTAAGCAATGGCGATAGTGTTTCATATGATGATATTGCACAGATACTTTCTGAGAAATCAGGTAAGCAGATCGTTTACAGGTCTCCCAGCGTAAGCGAATTTAAAGAGGCCTTACAAAAGAAGAACGTTCCTGCCGAATACATCGATTTATTCGTTGGCTTTAGCACAGCACAATACCAAGGAGAGCTTGAACTACCTGATAACACTCTTGAATCTATATTAGGTAGAAAACCCAGTTCTGTAAAGAAATCATTAGATGCCATCTATGCCTGATTTTAAAAAGATATTTTTATAATCGCTTGCACTTACTTTTAGAAATAAACTATTATGGCAACATTGAACCACCTTGAGCAACTTTCTAAGTCTTTCGATAACAGCAGTAGAATGCCAGTTCTTTTTCTTGGGCACGGCTCTCCTATGAATGCCATCGAAGACAATGAATTTGTTCGTGAGTTTAAAGCCTTGGGAGAACGCCTCGATCAGCCCAATGCTATCGTAGTAGTTTCTGCTCATTGGGAAACTACCGGAACCTTGGTGACCGCCATGAACCAACCTAGAACGATTCACGACTTTGGTGGTTTCCCTCAAGCGCTATACGAAGTACAATACCCTGCACCTGGCCATCCTGAACTGGCCAATGATATTGCAAAAATGGTCGAACCAGAAAATACCATAGCGCTTGATGAACGTTGGGGCCTTGATCACGGATCGTGGACGGTTGTAAGGCATCTCTTTCCGAAAGCCAACGTTCCCGTAATTCAATTAAGTTTAGACCGAACCAAACCTGCAAATTACCATTATGAACTGGCTCAACAATTAAAAAAATTAAGGGACAAAGGTGTACTTGTAATAGGTAGTGGTAATATTATTCACAATCTAAGGCGAGTAGCCTGGGATAAGCTCAATGAAAATTATGCTTACGACTGGGCATTAAAAGCTAGTCAAGACATTAATAATTGGATATTGGAAGGCAACCACGAAAACCTCATCAATTTTAGAAAACATGGTGCCGAGTTCGATTTGTCCATTCCTACCCCTGAACATTATTTACCTTTATTATACACTATGGCACTTCAAGATTCGAAAGATGATGTCTCTCTCTTTAACGATCAACCTTTAGGTGGCTCTTTGACCATGACCTCGGTCCAAATCTCTGCCAACTGAAAAAGAGTGTAAAATATGCTGCCCAAATAGATGAATGATTTAACTTATCATCGAAAATTTATTATGGACATCGAATGACTAAAATTGTTAGGGCCTCTACACAACATATTGACGAACTTCTAACTCTGGCGCCTAAATCTTTCATTGACTCACACGGCCATAGTGCCTCGGCGAGCGACATTGACTACTACATTGAGCGTAACTTTAACGAGACAATTTTTAGAAATGAGCTTCTTGATAAACAAATTGCCTATTTTCTTATTTATAACGATGAGCAGTTGGCCGGTTACTCAAAACTGACCTTAAACGCAACCAATTCATGTGTTACTACACAATCAGTAACTAAATTGGACAGGCTATACCTGCTAAAAGCTTTTTATGGTAGAGACTTAGGCAAAGAACTGATGCTTTTCAATTTGAATTTCTCTAAACAGAACCATCAACAGGGTATGTGGCTGTTCGTATGGAAAGAGAACCCAAGGGCCATCGCCTTTTATCAAAAAAATGGTTTTAAAATTGTGGGTGAAGGAGACTTTAAGATTTCTGAATCACATTCTAACCCAAACCACATCATGTATCTTGATTATCAGGTTTAACCTGCACCTGCAGGATGGTTGATAACGACATAATACTTACCTTCTACTCCAATTCATATTCGAACGATTTTTAGTATTAGGCATGTCGAAATCAGCTTTATTATCAACTCTACTTTTTTTGATTAGTCTTTGTTGTTACTCCCAAATAATCAAAAAACCACTGCCTGAAAAAACGGTAGTTTTGACCTTTGACGACGCCCCTGCCAGTCAATATTCAGAAGTAGCACCTCTTCTAAAAAAATTTAAGTTTGGTTCTACTTTTTATGTTTGCGAGTTTCCTCCCAATTATGCAGATAGCACCCTTTACATGACATGGTCTCAAATCAAGCAATTGGATGATATGGGTTTCGAAATCGGAAATCACACGCATACGCATGCAAATGTCGCAAAAACCGACCCGAAACAATTTGATCAAGAGTTGGGTTACATTGAGAGAAAATGCGATAGTCTAGGTATACCTCTCCCAGATAATTTTGCTTACCCCGGATATGGATTAAACCAGAAAGCCTTACACCTATTATCCGACAGAAAATACAAAATGGCCCGCGCCGGAGGAAGTAGAGCATACAACCCTACTATAGACCACCCTTACTTGATACCGAGTTGGGCACCTGATTCTGAAAACGAAACTGAAATTTGGAAAGCTATCAAGTCGGCCGAAAAAGGTAAAATAATCGTTTTAACCTTTCATGGTGTTCCTGATATCGAGCATCCGTGGGTTTCCGTACCCGTCAACTTGTTTGAAAAATACCTCGACTATCTTTCAGAAAATGATTATACCGTTCTGTCCATGAGAGACTTGAAAGAGTATATCGACTTTGATAATGCCCTGAAAACTATTGAACCCGACCTTACTCGAAACTTAAGAAATTAAACTTATAAAAGTGGATTAAAATGAACCAAGTAAGCCCCTTTCACATTGCCATTCCAGTACACAATCTGGCTGAGTGCCGACAATTCTACAACGAAGTTCTAAATTGTGAAGAAGGCCGCAGTAGCGAGCACTGGGTAGACTTTAACCTGTTCGGTCATCAGCTTGTAATTCATTACAAACCTAAAGACAAATCTGATTCTTTGCATCACAACCCTGTCGACGGGCATCAGGTACCTGTACCCCATTATGGGGTAGTTTTGCCATGGGATGTTTTTCAGGAATTTGCCCAAAGGCTAAAAGAAAAAAAGGTTCAATTTGTCATTGAACCTTATATTCGTTTTGAGGGTCAAGTGGGCGAGCAAGCTACCATGTTCTTTTTAGACCCAGCGGGTAATGCACTTGAGTTCAAATCATTTAAAGACATGGGGCAGCTTTTCGCCAAATAATTTACTGTGACCAAGATGTTGGTGTTCTATCCCAACGATGTTGCTTCAATTCCTCAAGAAGTTCTTTAGAAAGACCTTTTCCATCACTAGTAGCCGTATTCGCAAGAACATTTCGCTGTTTGCGCATACCCGGTATGGTCGTACTCACATTCTTGTTCTCTAAAATAAATCGAAGAGCCATCTCGGCCATATTCATACCCTCAGGTATCAAAGGCCGAAGTGCATCGGCATGATCTACACTGCTATTTAGGTTTTCGGGAACAAAATAAGTACCTCTCCAATCTCCTTCAGGAAATACCGTGTCTTTCGTTAGATTACCCGTTAAAGTTCCCTCATCAAAGGGCACCCTGGCAATCACGGCAATATCCATTTCTTCGCAAAGAGGAAACAATCGGTCTTCGGGGTTCTGATCAAAGATGTTATAAATGACCTGCACGGCATCAATCAATCCGGTTTTAATGGCCTCTATCCCGTTTTCAGGCTCCCATCGATTAACGCTGATACCCATAGCGCCGATTTTCCCCTGTTTTTTTAAGTCTTCAATCGCCCTTTGCCATTCTTCTCGTTTCGACCAACCGTCGTCCCACGTGTGAAACTGCATCAGGTCGATGCGTTCCATACCCAAATTGGTCAGTGTTTTATCGGTATATTCGATGATATGGTTGACAGGATACGACTCTTCGTAAGTATACTCAGGTTTAGCTGGCCACTGAAAATTTTTCGGTGGAATTTTACTAGCTGTATAAAGCTTCTCTTTCGGATGCCTTCTAACTAATTCCCCTAAAAGTTCTTCACTATGTCCTTCACCATACCCCCATGCGGTATCAAAAAAGTTTACCCCGTTTTCTACGGCCAAATCCAAAGACTTTGATGATTGTATATCATCAGACTCCTTCCATCCGGCCATACCCCACATTCCGTATCCAATTTCACTTACCTGCCAATCTGTTCTACCGAACCTTCTATATTTCATTGAGTTAATCGTATTAAGAACCTACCGGTTCTAAGTGTTAAGTTGTTTATAAAAAGACAAAACCCGTAACGGTTTTGTTCTGAGTGTAATTTACGACTTTTGAATTTCAATTACTCCGACTCGAAATCGGATTATTAGAACTTTCAAAAATCGTGAACCAATTGGTTCCCTTACAAAAAACTCGTTACGGGTTCTAGTTGACTTATTTATTGATTTCTATTTAGAAATCTCTGTAATCGGCATCAAGATATTGGTTAGCCTCCTCTTCGGCAAATTTGGCAGCCTCGGCATCCCAATGCAATGTCTGATTAGGGAATCTTCCGGCAATGACACCAAGAAGAATAGTCTCGGTTAACCTAGAGGCATATGAAAACGGGGCCGTAGTTTCGCCGTTACCCAAACAGGCATCAACAAACTGGTGGTAATGTTTTGGCCCTTCAGACTCATAATTTCTGATAGGATCACCCAAATTATGTTCTTTTGAAACCTTCTCAATTTCAGAAGAGATGTCAACATATTTACCTTTTACTATTTTCTTCGGAAGCTGCATAAAGTGAGGCAACAACAAACGACCTTTTTTACCTATGAACATCGCTCCTTGATCCGGAAGTTGACCTTCACCGGCAACACCTGCATCAAGCGATATCTTATCTTCCATACTTTCGCCTTCTTTTTTGTCGCTCGATTTGGCTTTTGCCCCAGGCAAGATCAAATCTTCATGCTCAGGTGGCATTCCTGGTCCGTCGTACCAAACCCATTTTAATGTTTTTGTGGTAAAATCGGTACCCGGAAATTCATAGGTTACCGTATTGTTCTCGGGATACCCAAAACCATTAGGCTCACGACATTCGTTCTTGATTGTCAAAGGAACGTCAAGATTCAAGGCATTGTAAGGGGTATCGAAAATATGAACACCCATATCACCAAGAGTACCACAACCGTAATCTAAAAGTTTACGCCAGTTACCTGGGTGGTAATACCCTTCTTTATAAGGGCGCTCTTTTGCCGTACCCAACCAAAGATTCCAGTCTAACTGCGCCGGAACGGGGTCTTCACCTTGTGGTGCTGAACCATTGTAGCCCCAAGATTTTGGTGACCAAGCCCTTACCGTATGTACTTTTCCGATGATACCTGACTGTATCAAAAGGGTTGCCAATTTATAATCGTAGAAAGAGTGTACCTGAATACCCATTTGGGTTACAAGGTTCTTTTCTTTCGCCATTTTGTTCATTCGTCGAGACTCTTCAACATAGTGCGTTAAAGGTTTTTGACAGTATACTGGCTTATTCATTTCCATAGCCATCATCGAGGCCGGGGCATGTGTATGGTCAGGTGTAGAAACGATAACGGCATCGATTTCATCTCCCATTTCTTTTAACATTGACCTATAGTCAAAGAAAACACGGGCACCGGGGTGCAATTTATGTGCTTTGGCAAGATTGATAGAGTCGACATCGCAGAGGGCCACTACATCTACCGATTTGTGAGAGGCTATGGCCTTTAGGTCTTCACCCCCCATGTTTCCTACACCTATATGTGCAGTTCTTAATCTTTTACCTTGTGAAAAGGCCCAGGCACCGTTCGGCAATAAAGCCATGGTCGATACGGCGGCGGCGCTTTTTAAAAATTCCCTTTTGTTCATTCTAGAGCAGTTTGTTTGGATTTATAATCTCTTGATCTTGATATTTTTTAGCCATAGCGGACTGTCATGGTCTTGAAACCCGATATAGCCAGTCTTAAAAGTACCGTATTTTGGCGAATCTTTCCATTTTCCTTCACTTTTACGCTTCTCCCAATCTTCGCTCCATGGCACAAAAGACAACAGTTTTTTACCATTTAACCAATGTTCAACCTTTTCTGGAGTAAAAATCACCCTTGAGGTATTCCACTCGCCAGCAGGTTTGGTTATCTTTTGGGAGACATCAGGAACGTACATGGCATAATCAGCACCTGTCTTTTGCCATTCTTCAAGTTTGGCATTATTTATTTCTTCCCATTTAAGGTCATCTAACATTTGGTATTCAGGTGATGTTTCGGGCATACCCCAATCACCTTCTTTAATATGGTATAACATGCCACTGTTACCGCCTTCCGGTATTTTCCATTCCCAAGCAAGTTCGAAATTATCAAATTCCTCTGCGGCATAAATAATATCGTTGCCCCCTTTTTTGTTGGCCTCTGTTCTCTTCTCGGTATCGAAAGTGAGCACATCATCTTCAATAACCCATTGAGGAGGCAGTGCTTCGCCATTATACGAACGCCAACCTTCGGTGGTCGACCCATCAAAAAGATAAATCCATTCGTTTTCTTCAGAGGCAGCCGTTTCTTGGGTCGCTTCAGGTTTTGTTTCTTCCTTTTTGGTTTCTGATTTACATGCCATCAACATAACGGCAATGGATAAAAGAGCATAGGTTCTTTTCATACGTACTAGTTATTTTGGTTTATTGGTAACAATACAAGTTTCTTATGAGGCTTTCTTTGGTAATTTTCACAAGTTTATACAGTGGGATAGTTAAGTCGTTCATTTAAGGATGGTGAGCAACCTACTTCGCTTCTATATTCTTGTAACCCTTAAGAATCATGTAAGGGTGTAAGATAGACAGGAAATATATCGTACTCCACACATATTTTTGCCCATATCTATACAATTTTGTCTTCCTGTCTTAGAGAATGGTGCAAACCCCATTAAATTCTAAATATAGCGCATTATTGCGGATTGTTGGCCCTAAGTGAAGCTATAGCCAGAAACGCCAAATATACGATACCCAACCACCCCATAAGACGATAAGAACGAAAGGTGGAAAAACAAAGGCTAAAAATGGAGGGAGCCAAAGCACTACCCAGAATAAGAAAAGACATGACCTTACCCGTGATGGCGCCCAAATGGTTTCTACCAAAAAAACGCGGCCATACAATGGCATTGAGCACTGCAAAGAAGCCTCCTAAAATTCCAAAGCCACCAATTAGTAGAGGCACCCCAAATGTGGTGGATAAAAGCAAAAATCCAACGGATGCCATAAGCCCTCCTAAAATCATAAGATACAGATAGAGCTTGAGATGTAAATAATCACTCAGAAAATTAAATATGGTTGAAATGGTTACGGCAACAACTGAGGCAGGCAAAAAAATGGATATAGCATCTTCTTTTGGAAAACCTTCGCTCGCAAATACCGATACAACATGAAAAGTCAACCCTGTAATAAAGAAACTATTAAATGCCAACATTAAGGCGTACATCCAAAAAGCCCTGGTAGCCTGTGCTTCTTTGAGGGTAAACTGTTTGGCTGCCACGACCTGCTTTTCTTCATTTTCATCTTTTGTTATAATTCCATCAGGATGCAAACCGTGTTCTTCAGGTTTGTTCTTATAAAACTGTAGAACAATCAGTGAGAAAATCAAGAGGCCTACGGCCAAAAACTGCCAAGCCATTTGCCAACTAAAATTTTCAATCAGCGCATTTACCCAAAGAGGAGAAGAAGAAAAACCAAATGAAATGGCAACACTACTGATGGCATTTACTTTTCCTCGATTCTTATCGAACCAAATCATGATTACGTTTCTCGAGGCCATCGTCAAAACACCTTGACCGGAAAAACGAAGAACAAAAAAGAGAACGGTCATCAACAAAAACGGAATCAACCATGTATCAATATCGGCCACCTCTTTCACAAATTGGCTCATCTGTACCGAAAACGAACAGAGCACTAGAGCCACAGAAAGAGTAAGGGCAGCAAAGAATGCCACATACCTTGCGCCATATAGATCAAACCATTTTCCGGCACGCCCAATCACCAAAGAACTGCATATGGTACCTATCATATATGCATTGCTAAACTGATTTCTGGAAAGTCCCAGAGCGTCTTTTACCGGATCAGTAAAAACGGAAACACCAATAGTCTGCCCCGGAATGCTACAATAGATCCCCAAAGTGCCTACTAGCAAAATGATATAGCCATAAAAAATAGGGCTTTTAGCAGGGTCAATTACTGATAAACGATTGGTGACGGCCATTGATGTTGTTGTAATTAAAGCTGAGCTCTTTTCAAGTACCTCATTAACGCTACGTAGATACTGAAAAGCAAAGTATTTCGTTGTTTTAAAAGAAATTCTAAACCACTTATCATGAAACGGTTATACTTGTTTGTTTTTGTTCTCATTACTATGACATCAACATTTAGTTGCAGCACTGACGACAGTAATGATATCGACCTTATTAAACCTGGTGACACCGTTATAACTGGAGCGGCCATTAAAATGGAAAAAACACTCAAAAGGCTCGACCATCAATAAAAAAAGGGGCCTTTAGCCCCCTTTTCTTTATTACTTTTTACTTCTATGCCGTGCTCTTGCCAATAATGTATTTTTCAATAGCATGGCGATGGTCATCGGACCAACACCCCCAGGAACCGGTGTTATGAAAGAAGCCTTGGGTGATACGGCCTCAAAATCAACATCTCCGGTAATGTAATACCCCTTTGGCTTTGAATCATCGGGTACCCTTGTGATGCCCACGTCGATTATAACGGTTCCTTCTTTGACCATATCGGCCTTTAAAAACTTAGGAACACCTAGAGCCGATACAATGATATCGGCCTGTAAGGTCAATTCTTTGATGTCTTTCGTTCTACTATGTGTTAACGTAACGGTGCAATTGGCCGCTTCGCCTTTTTGGCTCATTAGTATGCTGATCGGTCTACCTACGATATGACTTCTACCGATAACAACCACATGTTTGCCCTCAGTATCGACTTTGTAACGCTTCAGAATTTCCATAATTCCGAAAGGAGTGGCCGGAATAAAGGCTTCCATATCCAAAGCCATTTTACCAAAGTTTACAGGGTGAAAACCATCAACATCCTTATCCGGGTCAACCGCCATTAAAACTTTCTGCTCATCGATATGTTTCGGCAACGGCAATTGAACTATGTAACCATCTATTTCTGGGTTTTCATTAAGTTCTTCAACCTTTGACAGAAGACTTTCTTCAGATGTGTCTTCCGGCAAATGAATCAATGTAGATTCAAAACCGATTTTCTCACATGACCTCACCTTACTACCAACGTAAGTCAAGCTTGCACCATCGTTACCCACCAAAACGGCGGCTAAATGGGGCACCTTCTCACCTCTTTCCTTCATTTGAGATACCTCAACGGCAATCTCTTCCTTTATGTCGTTTGATACTTTTTTTCCGTCTAATATTTTCATACTGTGATTGACAGGTAAATAAATTTGTTTTTAAATCAAAAGGTTGAAACTACTGGCGGCCGAGAGCACCGCCCATCATTTGCATCATCTTTTTACCGCCACCGCCTTGCATCATTTTCATCATCTTGCTCATTTGGTCGAACTGCTTTAAAAGTTGATTTACTTCTTGCACCTCTCTACCGCTACCTTTAGCAATTCGTTTTTTTCTACTGTGGTTGAGTTTTGAAGGGTTTGCTCTTTCGTCCGGTGTCATGGAATGAATGATGGCCTCAATGTGCTTAAAGGCATCATCGTCGATATCGATACCTTTAAGGGCCTTGCCCATTCCGGGAATCATGGCCATAAGATCCTTCATATTACCCATTTTCTTTATCTGTTGAATTTGGGAAAGGAAATCATCAAAACCGAACTTGTTCTTCGCAATCTTCTTTTGAATCTTTCTAGCCTCCTCTTCATCAAATTGCTCTTGCGCCCTTTCAACTAAAGAGACCACATCGCCCATACCCAGAATACGGTCGGCCATTCGCGAAGGATAGAAGATATCGATTGCTTCCATTTTCTCACCCGTACCGATGAACTTAATAGGTTTATCGACCACCGATTTAATCGAAATAGCCGCACCACCACGTGTATCACCATCGAGCTTGGTCAAGATAACACCATCAAAATTCAGCACATCGTTAAATGCCTTTGCCGTATTGACAGCATCCTGTCCCGTCATTGAATCAACAACAAAGAGCGTCTCCTGTGGTTGAATGGCAGAATGTATGTTCGAAATTTCGGTCATCATGGCCTCATCTACCGCCAAACGACCTGCCGTATCTATAATCACTACATTAAAGCCCTCTTGTTTGGCTTTTGCAATACCCGCTTGTGCTATGGCGACCGGGTCATTGTTCTCACGGTCAGAGTATACCTCAACATCGATTTGTTCTCCGACCACATGCAACTGATCGATAGCCGCAGGGCGATAGACATCACAAGCGACCAGCAATGGCTTTTTGGTCTTCTTTGTTTTAAGAAAATTGGCAAGTTTACCGGAAAAAGTGGTTTTACCCGAACCTTGAAGCCCCGACATAAGTATAACCGAAGGGTTACCCGATAGATTTATACCTTCACTTTCACCCCCCATCAACTCGGTCAGCTCGTCTTTGACAATCTTGACCATTAATTGACCGGGCTGCAATGTGGTCAATACATCTTGACCCAATGCTTTTTCTTTTACCCTATTGGTAAACTCTTTGGCTATTTTAAAGTTGACATCGGCATCCAGCAAGGCCCTGCGTACTTCCTTTGTAGTCTCGGCGACATTGATTTCTGTAATCTGACCGTGACCACGTAGCGTATGTAAGGCCTTATCTAATTTCTCGCTTAAATTATCGAACATGATTCATGTACATTTTGAAGAAAGGCAAATTTAATAATAACTAGGGGAAAGACAGGAGAATTGGAAGAAAAATAAGCCTCGTTAAAGACCTTTGTTGAACTGCCATAAATAACTAGAGACCATCTATAAAGTAAAAGAGCACCCATTGATCAATGGGCGCTCCTTCGTTTGTGGGGTGAACTACCGGACGCTCCGGCAATTTTTGTAAAAACTCTAGTCCTCACATTGCATAACAAGTAGGATAACTTCAGTATTTCTTTTTAATTTAAATCGTCCTTCGCCGCATTCAATTACCTGCCACTCTCCGATGTAATTGGCCAAGGTCATACTTAGACCTTCAAAAACAACCACATTGCCAGAAATAGACCAGCGACCTTCGTCTACAACGGTTCCATTTGGGTTTTTAACGTACATAACCAATTCCGAATCGAAATCAATGGTCAACTCTTCAAAGAAAGTACCGTCTTCGTTTAGAATTTTATAGGGGCATTCTTTTAGATATTCAGATATATATTCATCTGAGCATTCTATGGGCTTATAATCACAAGCCTTTTCAAGAGTAATCTTGTCTTTGTTCTCATTGAACAGATTAATAATACCCTCTACAATTTCGTAGACATACCAAGTACCATTAAATTCAGCCGAATCTTCGAATTCTAAATCGACTACTACCCTATAATCTGAAATTCTCGTTTGCCATTCACCTTCCATTTTAAAACCGAAAGAGTTCGATGCGGTTACTTTTCCATCCTCAAGAAAGGTAAGGTAATAGTTCTCATATTGCCCGGAATCGTCTTGTTCATTGCGTACTAACCTGCCGATACTCCAAGGGCATTTAACCAAAGTTTCATCTAGACGCTCTTCGGTAAAATCGTCATCATTGTGATCATTATCGTCGTCTTCATCACATTGAGTCTGCGACTTGCGAATGATATCGGTCAGTTCTGAATTGCTGTTGACAGTGACTTGGGTACTATCTTTATATTGAAAGGAAACAGGAAAGTTCAATCCCATCAAATCTTGTTCTGCCAAGCCTGCAAAAAATCTTCTAAACTGAAAATCGTTCTCTACCTCAATGGTGTTCGTAAGCTGAAAATTAGGGTTGTAGGTGAATACCGTCACCGGATAGACAATGTCAACACACTCTATATCATCATCTTCTCCGCCTTCGACACAAGTATCGGCCAGTTCGTATAAAGAATCATAGCTGTCTACGGTTACTTCAGTATAATCGGCCATGGTCACCGTAAGCGGAAAGTTCAATTGAAAGTCATAATCTTCATCTTCCAAAACATCAAGGCTTTCTTCTACCAATAGTAAATCGGCACTTGTCTCGACCATGATTTCGCTATCATTGACTACAACAGAATACGGAAAAGCGATATCAAAACAACTAGCGCCATCAATAATATTATCGCCCGATCCATCGTTCGCCACTACTTTTTTAATCAAAGTAAGCCCCTCGGCATCGGTAGTCAATGTCTGTTCAGGATCAAAGCTCTCTTCCAAAGGGTCTTCATCTTGACAGGACGCCAAGATTAGCGCTGCACCCAGTAGGAAGGCATACAGCGACAGTTTTAAATAATTCTTCATATCGATTTGGATTTTCATGCTTACTTCTAAGCTTAAACAACATTCTTTCAAAATACCCTACTTCACGAATGTCGTAATTTTAAAATATCTTTGGAAAAAACCGACTCTCTTGAATATCGAAAAGACTGATAATGTTTGTAACGAGCAGGTATTCGGCTCAATTTTCACGGCTAATTCAAAAACGATCTTTAACTATATATATTATAAATTCGGTAATGAGGAAAAAGCCTATGATGCAGTTCAAGAGGCTTTTGTAAAACTATGGGAAAACTGTTCAAAGGTACCCCCCGAAAAGGCAAAATCATTCGTTTATAAAGTTGCCAACAATTTATACCTCAACGTTATCAAGGCCGAAAAGATTCGGTTGAAGTATGCTGACAAAAGCGCCAAAACGACCAATGAAACTCCCGAATTTATTATGGAGGAGACTCAATTCAAAGAAAAGCTCGATAGGGCGCTTGAAAGCCTTCCTGAAAACCAAAGAACCACCTTCTTATTGAATCGAATCGATGGAAAAAAGTATGCAGAAATAGCTGAAATGGAAGGCGTTAGCGTGAAAGCAATAGAAAAGAGAATGCATTTGGCACTCAAGACCTTACGAGATAAAATAGATGGTATTTAGACAATGGCTGTAAAGGCCGTCTCTGAAATAAACACATAATAAAATAGCAAAAGTAGGGTTTTATCATAGTTGATTGTTATACAGCATATAAGCTAAAAAAATGCAAGAGAATTATTTGGCAAAATGGTTGAACGGTGAATTAACGCCTTCTGAATTGGAAGAATTTAAGAATTCTGACCAATATGCCACCTATGTGCGAATTTTAGAAGCTTCCGAAAATCTTGAAGGTCCTGATTTTGATAGCGATAAGGCACTAGAGGCCATCAATAACCGAAAGACCTTGACCGAGCCTAGGGTGGTACGACTGAACCCGTTCAAGAATTTCTTACGCGTAGCTGCGGTAGCCGCAATTATTATGTTCGGTGCGTTTTTATACCTAAAAACCCTTGACACTACAATCGATACCGGCTTTGCCCAGAACAAAGAATTGGTGTTGCCCGATGAATCAATAGTAATACTTAATGCCGATTCACATATTTCTTACAGTGAAAGTAATTGGAAAGACAATCGAAAAATTGATTTAAAGGGAGAGGCTTTCTTCAAAGTGGCCAAAGGTCAAAAATTTACGGTGAATACGAAGGCCGGAGATGTATCTGTTCTAGGCACACAGTTTAATGTAATACAACGTGATGGGGTCTTTGAAGTTACTTGCTATGAAGGCATGGTGAACGTAAATTTCAAGAAAGTCGAAAAGAATCTGTCTGCCGGCGATTCATTCAAGGTACTAGAGGGCCAAATAGTTGAGACTGGTAACACCATAACACAAAAACCCTCTTGGCTAAACGATGAAAGCACTTTTAACAGTGTACCGCTAAAATACGTTTTAGCTGAGTTCGAAAGACAGTATAATATTGAAATTGAAGTGAACAATATTGATACCGATCAATTGTTCACCGGCACCTTTACCCATACCGATAAAGACCTTGCCTTAAAAAGCATCAGTGTTCCTTCACAAATAAAGTTTAAATTAGAGGGCGGCAAAGTGCTCTTCTATGGCGAATAAAATCCGTTTATATTTTCTTTTTTGCCTTAGCCTTTTTCTTTTCTTAAATCCAACCTCCTTTTTGGGCCAAGAGGCAGGTGCTCAAATACGCCTGAGTGATTATCTGCAAGAACTCGAGCAGACTTTTGAGGTTAAATTCTCGTATGCCGATGAGCAAATCAACCAAAAGCAAATAGCCCCTTCCAACTTTGAAGATCTTGATGAAATTCTCACCTATATTGAGTCTAAGACCCAACTTAAGATTCAAAAACTCAGTGAGCGCTACTATGCGTTAAGCTTAAAGGAAACGCTTAATATATGTGCCACGGTTTTAGATAATTTTGAGCAGAACACTGTAATGGGAGCAACCGTTGAAGTTCTCAGTAGCAAAATTTTTAAGGTTACTGATGAAAACGGAGGTTTTTATATCGAGAACGTACCAAAAGATGCGGTACTTAGAATATCATATCTTGGTTATAAGAACCTCATCGTAGCTGCTTCAGACCTTACTCACGACCAGCCCTGCAAAACCCTATTATTAAGTCAATTTTATCAACAATTGGAAGAAGTAGTTGTTTACGAATTCTTGACCAAGGGGATTATAAAACAGACCGATGGCAGTTTTCAGATAAACAGTGAAGAATTCGGGGTTTTACCAGGTCTTATCGAACCCGACGTACTTCAAACCGTACAAGCTCTACCAGGCATAGAAAGTGTTGATGAAACCGTATCTGATATAAATATCAGAGGAGGAAGCAACGACCAAAATTTGATTTTATGGGATGGTATAAAAATGTATCAATCGGGGCATTTTTTCGGTCTTATTTCTGCCTTCAACCCTTATCTGACGGATGAAGTAACATTAATAAAAAACGGAACCAGTTCAAGATACGGCGACGGGGTTAGCGGAATTATAGACATACGTACGAAAGACAATATCGAAGACCAGTTATATGGGGGTGCCGGTATCAACCTCATAGGTGGCGACGCCTATGCACATGTTCCTATTTCTGACAAACTGGCCGTTCAGTTTTCGGCCAGAAGGTCGATAACAGACCTTATTTCAACCCCTACTTATGAAAAATTCTTTACTAGGGTTTTTGATGATAATGAAGTTTCGCAAGATGGTAATTTTTACTTCTATGATTTTACGGGAAAATTACTTTATAACCTGAACGACTCACAAAAAATCAGGTTTAGTTTCATTAACATAAATAACTTATTGGACTATTCGGAAACGGAAATGGAGTCGAACGAAAAAACCCAAAGTTCACTTGACCAGACCAACCTTTCTTTCGGTGGTAGCTGGCAGAGTAATTGGAACGATGTTTTGACCAGTAATTTAAGCACCTACTACACACGATATGAATTAGGCGCCAAAAACATAACTTCCAATGCACTTCAAGTACTTTTTCAGAACAACGAGGTAGAAGAATTGTCAGCAAAGCTAAGTGCAGATTATAGCCCGAACGATTTCTTTCAATGGTCAAATGGTGTTCAATATACCGAAACAGGCATTAGTAATACTACCGATGTTACCCAACCGCCATTTCAAAGCAATGTTCGAAATGTGGTTCGAAGCAGTGCCCTGTTCAGTGAGGCTCAGTACCGCTCAGAAAACCAAAAACTATTTTTACGGGGTGGCGTGCGCCTTAATTATCTCGAGAACCCGAATAGTTTTAAAAAGTTTATTCCTGAACCGAGATTCAGCATGAATTATTCCATTACCAGGGAATTTAAAATTCAAGCTTTGGGTGAATTTAAAAGCCAGGCTACCAACCAAATCCTTGATCTTGAGCAAAACTTTTTGGGTATTGAAAAACGAAGATGGATCGTCTCAGATGGAGAAACCTTGCCCGTTACCAAAAGCAAACAAGGGTCTTTCGGTTTTAATTATGATGCTCAAAATTTCTATGTGGGTGCAGAAGCTTTTTATAAGCTGGTCGAAGGCATCAGCACTTCTACACAAGGTTTTCAGAATCAAAACCAGTTTAATGGCGAAATTGGTGAATATGAAGTAAAGGGGTTGGAATTTCTCATTAACAGAAAAACCGACATCTACAGTATCTGGGCAAGCTATACCTACAACCTGAACAATTATAGGTTCGACGAAGTGCTTCCTCCCGAGTTTCCGAACAACCTTGATATACGGCACACAGCCACTTTTGCGGGCACCTACAATCTAAATCAATTGAAATTTGGCGTTGGCCTAAATTATAGAAGTGGCAGACCTTTCACCGAACCCGATGCTTCTGACCCCATAGATTCTACCTTTTTTCCGAATAGAATCAATTATAATACCCCGAATAGCAGCCGACTGCCAGAATATTTAAGGGCCGATGCATCGGTAATCTATCAGTTCGACCTATCTAGATCGCTAAAGGCTTCAGCGGGTATTTCAGTACTCAACATTACCAGTCGTAAAAATATTCTCAATACCTACTATCAATTAAATGAAGAGAACGAAATAGAAACTATCAGTACAACCTCATTGGGTATAACCCCAAATGCCAGTTTTAGAGTAAGGTTTTAGTAATTACGATAACTATGATAATTATAAATTTCAATCAAAAGCAAAAATTATAATGAACGATCCGTGGCAAAAAAAATGGAATGAACGATACAGTCAAAAGGCATATGCCTTTGGCACTGAACCCAATGTTTTTCTAAAAGAACAATTAGATGAACTCAACCCTGGCAGTATATTGTTTGCTGCTGAAGGAGAAGGTCGTAATGCTATATATGCCGCCACGAACGCATGGGAGTCCCATGCTTTTGACATAAGTGAAGAAGGCCAAAAAAAGGCTTTTCATTTGGCTAAAAGTCATGATGTTTCTTTAGACTACCGTTTGGGCCAACTTCCCGATTTGGGATATAAAGAAAATAGTTTTGATGCGGTTGGACTGATATACGCCCATTTTCCTGCGGAAATAAAGTCGGAGTACCATCAAATTATTGGTAATCTGGTCAAAAAGGGTGGGCACATAATTCTGGAGGCCTTTGGAAAAAACCACTTGCCCTATCGGGAAGCCAATCCGAAAGTAGGCGGACCAAGAAATCTTGAATCTCTTTTTTCAATCGAGGAAATAAGGTCTGATTTTCATGACTTCGAAGCAATCATTCTTGAAGAAACAGAAATAGAACTTAGTGAAGGAGCTTATCACAACGGAAAGGGTTCTGTAATTCGGTTTGTGGGCAGAAAGCGTTAAAGTCCCTCTTCCTAACGATAAAATTTGAACATGCTGCCAATGCTCTATTTACATTCTATCAGGCACCCCTATACCGAGTAATTTAAAGGCCGATTCGATTACCTCGCCTACCTTTCTAGATAGTTGAATTCTAAAAAATCTTTGGTTCTCATCAGACTCTCCTAAAATCGAGACTTGCTGATAGAACGAGTTAAACTCTTTCACCAAATCATATGTGTAATTGGCAATCAATGCTGGGCTGTAATTTTCAGCGGCCAATTGAATCGTTTCCGGGTAAAGCATCAATTGTTTGATAAGCTCCTTTTCTTTGGGATGGAGGTCTGTAATCTTTGCAGCACCTTCACCCGAGGCCCCAATTTCTTCCGCCTTTCGCAAAATTGATTGAATGCGGGCATAGGTGTATTGAATAAAGGGCCCTGTATTACCTTGAAAATCTACAGATTCTTCAGGGTTGAACAAAATGCGTTTTTTAGGGTCTACTTTCAGAATGTAATATTTCAATGCCCCCAGACCTATCATGTGGTAAAGCCCTAGTTTTTGTTCTTCAGAATAGTCTTCGAGTTTACCCAGTTCTTCGGCTATTTCTCCAGCGGTCTGGGCCATTTCATTCATTAAATCGTCGGCATCAACCACGGTACCTTCTCTACTCTTCATCTTTCCGCTAGGCAAATCGACCATGCCATAGCTAAGATGAAATAGATTACTAGACCAAGAATAACCCAACTTCTTTAAAATTAAGAACAGAACCTTGAAGTGATAATCTTGTTCGTTACCAACGGTATAAACCATACCGCCGACATCTGGATAATCTTTGACTCTCTGAATTGCTGTTCCGATATCTTGGGTCATATATACGGCAGTGCCATCTGACCTTAAGACAATTTTTTCATCAAGCCCCTCATCAGTAAGGTCGATCCAAACACTACCATCTTCCTTTTTGAAGAAGACCCCTCTAGTAAGTCCGTCTGCAACGACATCCTTTCCTAAAAGATACGTATCACTTTCATAATAGAGCGTATCGAAATCGACTCCCATATTTTTATAGGTTTCGGCAAAGCCTTCATAAACCCACGAGTTCATCGTTTTCCAAAGTGAGACGACTTCTTCATCACCAGCTTCCCATTTCTGAAGCATTTCTTGGGCTTCCAAAAGAATAGGCGCTTCTTTTTCCGCCATTTTTTTATCGACCCCTTGGGTGACCAAATCTTCAATTTGCTTTTTATAGGCCTTATCAAAAGCAACATAATAATTGCCTACGAGTTTATCTCCCTTCAGACCAGATGTTTCCGGCGTTTCCTGATTTCCAAAACGTTTCCAGGCGAGCATACTTTTGCAAATATGAATGCCCCTATCATTGATAATTTGAGTTTTATATACTTTTTTACCGGCAGCCTTTAATATTTCGGCCACGGAATAGCCCAAAAGATTGTTCCTGACATGCCCAAGGTGCAAAGGTTTATTGGTATTTGGCGAAGAATATTCTACCATAACCGCCTCGTTACTCAATTTTGAGGCAATACCATAGTTTTCGGAAGAGGCTATCTCATCAAATTGATTGGTGTAAAATTGATTACCGATGACAAGGTTTAAAAATCCTTTAATGACATTGAATCCTGAGACCTCATCTACTTTCTCCTTTAGATACTCCCCTATCTGCTCTCCAATTTGCGCCGGGTTTCCCTTAACATAACGCAGCATCGGAAAAACCACCACGGTCACATCTCCCTCAAAATCTTTACGGGTAGGCTGAAATTCTACTTGAGGTAGTTCAGTTGAAAATAATTCGGCCACAGCCTCTTTAACCTTTATCTCTAAAATTGATTCAATGCCCATTTGACTTTGCGTATATAAGGCTGCAAAATTAATCAAATTTTATACTTTACAGGTGCGTAAGCGTTCATATATATTGCCAAACAGTCAACCGATTAAGAAGCCTTTTGAGTAATTTTGTACTGTAATTTTTCAAATTGCCCATAAACACCAAATAAAGGTTCTAACTATGCTTCTCAACGTTTCTTACTCGGATAAGGAAATGACCCGCAAGATTGATCTGTTGGTGGGCAAACCTTTTTCTTTGAAACAACGTTGGGCGTTGGGCGGAATCGGATCACCTCGACTTTTCATTACCGAAACAAGCACAGGCATTAGAAACCTGTTGATTTTAGATAATAACCGTGACCAGTGCAACATTGAATTGAGACCCTCCGGAATCATAGTGCGTTTCCGTTCTTTGTTAGAAACCTATGCCCTGGTCATTCCTTTTTACAAATTAACCGTCTATAAAGGCGATTTAGGTATTTATTCAATTCATAAAGACCATCACTTTATAAAGGTAAATGCCGAAACTAAAGCTGTTCAAAAGTTTTTCAAAAAGCTTTTAGATTACAAAGTTGATAATGCCCCTACTACTATAGAAGACCTCTAGAAATGTTGTGCGTTTAATAAGGTAGCACGATAGAAAATGAAAATACTGCTTACCGGCGCAAACGGTTATATAGGTATGCGACTGCTTCCGCAACTGTTGGAAGACGGGCACGACGTTATTTGTACGGTACGTGATGAGAGCCGTTTTTCAGTCGCCCCAGAAATAAGGTCTCAAATTGAAGTATTAGAAATTGATTTTCTTCAAGAAGTCATTCCCAAAAAGATTCCGAAAGATATTGATGTCGCTTACTTTCTCATTCATTCGATGAGTGCCTCGACCAAAGATTTTAGCGACATGGAGGCCAAAACGGCTAGAAATTTCAATAAATACATGTCGCAGACCCAGGTCAAACAGGTCATTTATCTAAGTGGCATCGTAAATGAGGATAAGTTATCGAGGCATTTAGAATCCCGTAAAAATGTAGAGAACATTTTATACAAGGGCCCTTTCGCATTAACAGTTCTAAGAGCCGGTATTATAGTGGGTTCGGGCAGTTCAAGTTTTGAAATTATCAGGGACCTATGCGAAAAACTACCTGTAATGATAACACCTAAATGGGTGCTTACGAAAACGCAACCCATCGCCATACGAGATATCATCGTATTCTTAGTGGGGGTCTTGGGCAATGAAGAAACGTATGACGATTCCTTTGATATTGCTGGCCCAGATGTTCTCAGTTATAAAGACATGCTAGAACAATATGCAGAGGTACGGGGTTTTAAGAATTATATTTTGACGGTGCCCGTTATGACACCAAAACTATCGAGTTATTGGCTCTATTTTGTAACCTCTACTTCTTACAAATTGGCCATGAACCTGGTCGACAGCATGAAAATAGAGGTCATCGCCAAAGACCGAAGATTACAAGAGCTTCTTAATATTCGCACGCACACGTATCGCGAAGCCATCGACCTAGCCTTCAAAAAAATAGAACAAAACTTGGTTATCAGTAGCTGGAAAGACAGTATGATAAGCGGTAGGTTCAGAAAAGGCTTGGAGAAATACATTCAGGTACCTCAATACGGTGTTCTCACCGATAAGCAGAAAATAGCTGTGGATAATCCAAAAGAGGTACTGGATAATATTTGGAAAATTGGCGGAGATAATGGCTGGTACTACGGCAACTGGCTATGGAAGGTACGGGGTTTTCTGGATAAACTTTCGGGAGGAGTCGGTTTGAGACGTGGGCGAACACATCCCGATAGAATGTTCGCAGGCGATTCGCTTGATTTTTGGAGGGTTCTTTTGGCCGACAGGGAGGCTAGACGATTATTATTGTTCGCGGAAATGAAACTTCCTGGAGAAGCATGGCTTGAATTCAAGATTGAAAAAAACATACTTTATCAAACGGCTACCTTTAGACCACGTGGCCTCAAGGGCCGGTTGTATTGGTACAGCCTTCTCCCCTTTCATTATTTTATCTTTGGCGGTATGATTCGTAATATTGCCAAGACGCCTACCAATGGAAGTTAACTACGAATGGAGCTTATAAAGAACAGATTACTGACCATCTCTACTGGCATTCTGCTTCTTTTTACCGTATGGGTCTTTATTTTCACCGAGTCTGCCTACGAAACTATTGAAACAACTTCTCTATGGGTTCGTAACTATTTTGGCTATTTCTATCTTTATTTAGGTCTGGCTTGTGTTGTTCTTCTCTTGGCGGTTGCCGTTTCTCCTTACGGAAAAATAAGATTGGGCAAAGAGAACTCCCGACCTGAACATAGTCTATGGGCATGGTCAGCGATGCTTTATAGTGCGGGCATGGGTGCTGGTATACTTTTGAGGGCGGTTCAAGAACCGGTTTACATGCAACAGAACCCGCCGTACAGTTCACAATTATCAGCAGATATTCTGGCTCTCGAATTTACCTTCTATCAATGGGGTTTCACCGCTTGGGCATTCTATGGCCTTTTTGCAGTGGTTGTCGGTTATGCCCTTTTTAGGCAAAACAGAAAGGTTAGAATAAGTAGTAGCGTCTTTGAAAATAGGGCCAGTAAAAAATTTAGGGCAGGTATTGACGTTGTCACGATTGTGACCACAGTTTTTGGTCTGATTGCTGCCATAGGTTTAGGAACCACTCAAATTAAGGGCGGGCTTAATCATATCTTCAAGGCTTCTTTTGGCCTTTCTGTAACTTTGTTATTGACACTTTTGGTATCTGCCATTGCCTTTTACTCTGCTTGGCAAGGATTGAACAAGGGAATCAAGGTGATTTCTAAAATCAATATTTTGGTTACCCTTTGCATTCTCCTTTTTATCTTTTTCACGAGCGACATAGCGCACATATTAAAATCATTTGTAATAGCAACGGGCCATTACATTTTAGATTTTATCCCCATGAGTATAGCTTACGGAGAGTATAATCCGGGAATAGCTTTTCTAACGGATTGGACTTTCTACTATTGGGCATTTTGGCTGGCTTGGGCGCCCTTTACGGGCATATTTATTGCTCGAATATCGAAAGGGCGAACTCTTCGGCAATTGATTTTAGGTGTATTGATTTTACCGTCATTAGGAACCTTCTTTTGGTTTTCGGCATTTGGATCTTCAGCTTTTCAGGCCATCGAAGCATGGGGAAGTTATAATGGGGAATTCGACAATATTTTCTCATCACTCTTTATTTTCTTTGAAAACTACCCGATGGCTACTTTTCTAAATTTCATTACCATATTTCTTTTAATTAGCTTTTTGGTCACATCGGTAGATTCGGCGGTTTTCGTTTTAAGTATGTTTACAGATAAGGGTAAGAAAGAACCAGATAAAAAACATCGACTTGTTTGGTCGGTCTTTATACTATTGGCAACGATGGCACTTTTACTCTTAGGAGATGCCAAACCCGAAATAGATGTGCTTATTGCCGTACAAAAACTTCTTATCATCACCTCATTGCCCTTTGCCCTATTCATATTGATAATGAGTGGTATGTTTATTTACAACCTGAAAAAGAACCATAGCTAAGAGTTAATATATCAATTACTTGACCCGTAAAATTAGGTGTTCTTTTTACTTGAATAGGAGTTTCATTAGTTCTCATAGCTACTGTTTTCACTTAAAAATAAAGTTGAATTAACCATAATTTTATCTTTTATGTAACTAGTTACCATTTTTTCATTTACATTTGCGTAACCAGTAACATATATATTTATGAGCAATGACTTTTTATATGAAATGGGGTACCCCGGTATCACTGCGCGGCTTAAGCGTTTGAACGATTTGTTTGTTGTTCAAACAAAGCAATTTTATAAAGAGTTTGATATTGATATAGAACCCAATTGGCACATGATTTTTGTTCTTCTGGAAAAGGAAGAAAAATTATCAATTACAGAGATTGCCGATTTTCTCCAGATAAGCCATCCAGGAGTGATAAAGCTGGTCAAAAAGATGAAAAAAAATGGTTATCTAAAATCTCAACAAGACCCCAATGATAGCAGAAAACATCTATTAATGCTTTCGGATAAGGCTATTGAGAACCTGCCTAAATTCCATTTTTATTGGAATGCCGCTACCGAAGCCCTGGAAGACATGATGGATAACAACACCCGGTTGCTTGAAGAAATGCGTATTGTAGAACAGCATATGATAGAATCTGATTTTAAGGAAAGAATCGTTCAAAAATTGAACGAGAAAAAAGAATGATCTTATGGCACTAAAGTTTTTTTTGGATTTCTCAGGATGGACAGGCTCTATAATGGTGCTTGTTTCCTATGCGCTAACCTTGCGAAAAACAGGCGATTTCTCCCGTCTATGTAGCTATCTCAACCTCATCGGGGGCTTCCTTATCGCCCTTAATTGCCTGTACTACAATGCCATGCCGTCTTTTTTTACTAATATAATTTGGACATGCATTGCCGTCATATCCATTTATAGGGCCAGAAAACACATGGAGAAATCGGCACTTAAAAAAAAGACCAAGATTCGAAAGACCAAAAGTAGTGTTACCTGATCAATTTTTTAGAACTTCTTAAATAGGCCTTACTTTCAGACCAACAAAACTCATTAAATATTCCTCCCTAAATCCATTTTAAAGATGGGGGCGCCTGATTAAAAGTTATATCTAAATTATAGATATGACTATCAACAGATTCAATAACCATTTGTCGAGCTTAACTGGTCAAACTATTTACAATTGGCTACTTTTGCACATGATACTTTCGACTTTGTTTCAATGCTATAGAAAGAAATAGCGCTTTGAAATTCAGTGATTGCATTATATGAAAAAAGGAAATTTATGATAGGAATAGCCCCCATTGAAAAAGAAATTAAAGGTCTTCGAGAAGAACTAACGAACCATCGTGTCTACGCCCTTCTCACCGAAATGGAAGACGTTCGCATCTTTATGCAAAAACACGTTTACCCGGTTTGGGATTTTATGTCACTCTTAAAATCGTTGCAAAACCACCTAACGTGTACCCAATTACCCTGGAAACCTGCCAAAAACACCAAAACAGCACGGTTTATCAATGAAATTGTTTTTGGCGAAGAAACCGATATCAATGAGAAGGGTGAGCCAAAGAGCCATTTTGAAATGTATCTAGATGCCATGCAAGAGGTAAACGCCGATACAACCCGGGTACTCACTTTCATTAATGATCTTGACGGTATGAACGACATTAAGAATCAGCTAGAAAATGCCGATTTAAGACCTGCCGAAAGAGCCTTCTTGCAATTTACCTTTCAGACCATTAATGAAAATAAAGTACATAAAATTGCATCTGCATTTACTTTTGGCCGTGAAGATTTGATTCCTGATATGTTCTTAGAAATTATTCAGCAGTCGTCAAAAGAGAATAAAGCTAGTTTTCCAAAACTAACCTACTACCTTGAAAGGCATATTGAGTTAGATGGTGACGAGCATGGCCCGCTTTCGTTGGAAATGATCAAAGAATTATGCGGCACTAGCGAACTGAATTGGTTGGAGGCCCTAGATGCTGCCAAACAAGCACTACAGGTTCGAATCAAACTTTGGGACGAAATTGCCGATGAAATCGAGGTAAGAAAAAACCAACTACAAACCATTTAAGATGAAAACTAACATAGCATGGTGTTTTCTTTTTGGCATCATGGTATGCCCTTCGGTTCTTCATTCTCAAAATGATTCTATTGCAACGGTAAGAGGTACTATTAGCACCAATGACCTGAGCCTGTCACTTACGCATGAGCATATCATGTCAAACTACGGGGTCTCTATGGACTCTACCGCTTTTTATGATGAGAAAGCTCTATTTGAACAAGTGGTACCTTATCTAAAAAGTCTAAGGCAACAAGGGGTTCGTTCCGTATTTGACTGTACCACCGCTTATTTCGGAAGAAGGGTCGATTTACTTGAAGAAATATCGAAACGCACCGATATACATATCATTGCAAACACGGGTTTTTATGGCAGCGCCAACGACAGATACATACCCCAGTTGGCATATGAACAACCAGTAGAGGAAATCGCCCAAATTTGGACAAATGAATTTGAAGAAGGTATAGATGGGACGAAAATTAAGCCTGGGTTCATAAAGCTTGCTTTCGATTCGGGTTCACCATCGACAATTGATTTAAAACTGGTGGAAGCAGGTATATTGACCCACTTAGAAACTGGTCTGACTATGGCCATTCATACGGGAGAAAATAGAGATGCTGCTCAGAAAACCCTTTCCCTTTTAAACAAACACCAAGTTTCACCATCGGCATGGGTCTGGGTCCACGCCAATAAACAGGAAGACAATGAAATGCTTTTTGAAATGGCAAGACTTGGAACGTGGATATCTTTGGATGGGGTAAACCCATCTAATTATAAAGACTACGTTGACCGACTACAAAAGTTCAAGAATGACGGTTTATTGAAAAAAGTGCTGCTTTCCCATGACGGAAACGGATTTCCGGCGGGTGGTGCAATTAGAAGTTTTGATGCAATAACCCAATTTCTGATTCCTGAATTGAAAACCGAAGGTTTCACAGAGAATGAAATCGAACAACTTACCATTGAAAACCCTAAGAAAGCATTCACACCAGTCATTCGCAGGTCTGAATAATACGGTTTACTACGAATTTAAATAATGCTGCAGGGGCATTTCCCTTAAGCGCTTTCCGGTCAGTCTAAAAACTGCGTTGGCTATAGCCGCCCCTATAGGACCCAATGGGGGCTCCCCAACTGCTCCTGGAGTTTCAGAACCCTGTAATAGAGTGATATCAATCTCTTTAGGCGCATGCTTCATAAGGGCCATTTGGTAAGGACCGTAAATTGTTGGGGTTAGCTCCCCTTTCTCTACCTCCATCTTTTCAAATAGAGCTGCGCTCATACCCATGATTATAGCGCCTTCACATTGTGCCCTTACCTGATCGGGATTCACTACCAACCCTGGATCCATAGCGCAGAAAACTTTGTGTACTTTGATTTCCTCATCAGTAATAGAAACCTCAACTACCTGTGCACAGGGCGTACTGGCATCGGTAGAGGCAGCAAAGCCCATAGCTCTTTCTTTCACAACCGCATCCTTATAATTAGATTTTTCTACTACGGCTTTTATAACTGATGACAAGCGGTCTCCCCTATCATCTTTTTGAATATGTTCCAATCTAAATTGAGCCGGGTCCTTTCCTGTTTTAACGGCGAGTTCATCCATAAAACTCTCTATGGCAAAAGTATTGGCCAAAAGCCCTAAACTACGCCACCAACTGGTAGCGAACGGTAATTTTATACGCCAAGAGACAGCTTGATAGTTCGGTATCGCACCATACTGAACCATTCCCCCTCTCCAAGCACCCAAATCGGCCCCTAAAATAGGTTCGGCAATACTCGGAACCATGGGAGAACCAAAAGCGACATCCCCACTCGATACATTGTGTTCGAATGCCTCAATAGCCCCTATATCATTCAAACGGGCCTTTAGAACGTGATGCGTGGGCGGCCTAAACGTGTCATTTTGAAATTCTTCCTTACGTGAAAAAAAACATTTCACGGGTCTTCCTACCGCCTTTGACATCAGAGCTGCTTGAATACCATTTGGGGTGTGCAATCGCCTGCCAAAACCACCTCCTAAAAAGGTAGGTACTATGTTCACTTGATTTTTATCCTTACCAAGACGGTCGGCAATTTCGTCGCGGGTAATCTTTACGACCTGTGTAGACATGTATATGGTGGCCTTATCCTCTTCTACATGAGCAAGAGCACCATTCGGTTCAAGCTGGGCGTGGGCACCTATCGGGCTCCAATATTCAGATACAATTACCTCAGTTGATTCAAAGACATCTTCAACATCACCCTCTTTCTGAATGGTGAACGGTTTGCCCTTACCGACCGTCAACATCGATTTTATTGCAGAGGTGTTCCAATCTTCACCCGTTTCCCATTCAACTTCTATGGCAAGCTTCGCATTTTCGGCCTCTTGATAAGACTTGGCAACGACCCCAACAAAATCCTTTTCCAGAACTATTTTAATAACTCCAGGCATTTTCTCCGCTTCCGAAAAAGTAGCATTCTTAAAAGTTGAGCCAATTTTAGAGGGTCGAACAACCGAACCAAAAAGCATGTTCGGTAAAGAAGCATCCATACCAAAAATAGGCGCCCCAAAAACTTTATCCTTCAAATCGACTCGGGGTACCGGTTTACCGACCCATTTCATTTCAGAAGTAGGCTTCAGCTCCGGTGTATCAGGAATCTCCCATTCAGAAACACCATTGGTTACTTCGGCAAAAGTCATAGTGTTCTCTCCCAAGTAAAAACTTCCCTCAGAGAACCTTATTTTATCTCTATCAACCTTCCATTTCTCAGCAGCCTTGATGAGCAGCATTTCCCTCATGGTCGCCGCCAACTCCCTCAACGGAACCCATAGCGCCGAAATAGAAGTACTGCCTCCCGTGGCAAAACCATCCATATTACCTGTGGCAGATGGGGCATGAACGACTTTTATCTGTGATACATCGACCTCTAATTCTTCAGCTGCCAATTGCGCCAGACCGGTAAAAGTACCCTGCCCCATCTCCACTTTAGGGCTATAGAGTATGATCTGATTATCATCGGTAATCTCAAACCAAATCAAAGGAGTCGAAGTATCGCCCATATAGGGAGCATCTGCCGAATTCAACTTTTTCGCAATAACCCTTCTAATCGAGCCCCTGAACACATAAGTACCAAGGGCCAGAACGCCGACAGTACCCAATGCACCTCGAACCAAGAACTTTCTTCTCGAAACTCTTTTTTTTGCCATTTTAAGAGTTTTCTGTGGATTGCAGGTTCGTTTCTCGAGTCAATTCAGCCGCTCTATGTATGGCTTTTCTCATTCTGTAATAGGTAGCGCATCGGCAGACATTGATTATGTTGGCATCGATTTCTTCATCGGTAGGATGGTCATTCTTGGAAAGGAGTGCAGCTGTCGCCATCATAAAACCAGGTTGGCAATAGCCACATTGCGGCACAATTTCTTCAACCCACGCCTGTTGCACCGGATGTGGACGTTCAGGAGTTCCAAGGCCTTCTATTGTCACTATATTTTTTCCTTTTGCGAATTTGACTGCATAAGAACACGACCGTACGGCTTCACCATCTACATGCAATGTACAGGCACCGCATGCCGCTTTTCCGCAGCCAAACTTCGTTCCTTTCAAATCTAAAACATCTCTTACCACCCATAAAAGCGGTGTGTTTTCATCTTCAACTTGAACAGACCGGTTTTCGCCATTTATTTGAAATGAAATTTCCATAAGTTATTTTTCGGAAGGTATTATAGCTCCTTCATCAAACCATTTCTTTACTGCTATTTTAAAATTTTCTTCTGAGACAGGAGGTACCTCCCTAGGCTGCCCATTTGCATCTATTCCCGGGTCCCAGGCCCATAGCACCAGTTCGTCTTCCGTCATATGCTCTACCAATTCTTCATGTGATTTGCCCCCATTGGTAGATGGATTAAGTAAGCGTTTTGCTATTTCAGTTTTACTCAGCCCTTGCCAGCCCATACTAGCAGGAGCCAAAGCCCAGTGGGATGCCCCCGGTACACCTGAATAATCATTGTTTTCTTCTTGGTGACAGGCAGCACATTTGGTAGCGGAAAACCCCTTATCGTTTTCGCCTCTAGCCATATCAAAATAGTGAGGATGCCTTTCATCGCCCTGCTTAGGTACGTTATCGGTTGGATGACAGTTCATACACCGAGGATGCATAAGGACCTGCATTACCTGATCATAAGCCTTCTCTGTAGTTATGTTCGAATCTCTCTCTAAAGGCTTATATTTTTTCATCGAAGCCACCTCATTACTCTCCATAAAAATGACCGAAGCAATTAACCCTATAAAAAGCATGAAAGTGTATTTCATAATAGAATCCAATAAAAAAGGTGGACATCCTTAAGATAAATCTTTAAGGAGAATCCACCTAATTTATAATTTATTGGATTAAAACTAACCTTGACTATATCAAAAAAGGCATAATCCGTTCCAACTATCCGCTAAACCGATTGCAGCTGCTTTTGACGAAGTTTTTGCGCCGCTCGAACCATGTTTTCCAAAGCTAATTTAGTTTCTGGCCAATCCCTGGTCTTTAAACCACAATCAGGGTTCACCCAAATATTCTCGATAGGAAGTAGTTCAGACGCCCTCTCCAACAAATTTTCTATCTCTTCGGTTGTTGGCACTCTTGGGGAGTGAATATCATACACCCCAGGGCCTATCTCATTAGGATATTTAAAATCAACAAATGCCTGTAAAAGTTCCATTTCAGAACGTGACGTCTCAATAGTTATGACATCGGCATCCATCTCTGCAATATCATCAATAATGTCATTAAATTCAGAATAACACATGTGGGTATGAATCTGAGTGCTATCATCTACCCCACTTGCCGAAATTCGAAATGCCTTAATGGCCCAATTTAGATAAGTAGCCCAATCTTCTTTTCTCAGGGGAAGCCCCTCTCGTATCGCAGGCTCGTCTATTTGAATAATCTTAATACCCGCCTTTTCTAAATCACAGACTTCATCTCGAATGGCTAAAGCTATCTGATTGCAGGTGGCCGACCTCGGTTGATCGTTACGTACAAATGACCATTGAAGAATCGTTACAGGGCCGGTCAACATTCCTTTTACATGTTTCTTCGTTAAACTCTGGGCTACAGATGACCATTTGACCGTCATGGGTTTCGGTCTTGAGACGTCACCATAAATAATGGGTGGCTTTACGCAACGTGTGCCATAGCTTTGAACCCAACCAAATTGAGTGAACGCGAAACCGGATAAATGCTCACCAAAATATTCAACCATATCATTTCTTTCAAACTCGCCGTGAACCAAAACATCAAGACCAATAGCTTCCTGAAATTTGATGGCCTCATGAGTTTCGTTGAAAAGAAATTCGTCATAGGCTTTTGAAGATAATTCGTTCTTCTTGAATTTTCTTCTTTGGATTCTTACTTCTTTTGTTTGCGGAAAAGAACCGATTGTTGTTGTCGGATATAAAGGCAATCGGAGATGGTTACGCTGCTCTAGTTGTCGCTGGGTAAACGGAGATTTTCTTTGCGAATCACTTTCTTGCAGGTTTTCTAGCCTTTTCTTAACCTCACCATTGTGAACTAGTTTCGAAGAACGCTTTAATGAATGTACCCTCTTATTATCTGATAACCTTTCAAGTATGATTCCTCCTTCCTCACCGTTCGCCAAGGTTGTTAGGTCTATAACCTCACCTAATTTTTGTTCGGCAAAAGCCAACCATTGTTTAACTTCATTCGGAATCTTTTCATTATTTGATTCAAGTTCTAGATTTACCGGACTGTGCAGCAAAGAGCAAGAAGTACCGATCCAAATTTGAGAACTATCTAACTTTTCTTTGGCCTTTTCGACTAGCCTTAACGATTGTTCATAATCGTTTTTCCAAATATTTCTACCATCGACTAGACCTAAAGAAAGAATCTTATTACCATTGAATAATGGGTGTGCTAATATATCATCTAACTGCAACCGGCATCTAACCAAATCAAGATGCAATACCTGAACAGGCAGGTCAAGGGCCAAGTTGAGGTTTGCTCCGTAACAATCAAAATAATTGGCTAAAATGATTTTCAGCTTTGTGGAATTGTTCGCAAAAAACGAGTATGATTTCTTAATCGCCAATTGTTCTTCACGGGATAAGTCTTTAGCCAAGATGGGTTCGTCGATTTGTACAAATTCGACACCTTCACTTGCAATCAACTCCAAAAGCTCTTGATAACAAGGAAGAAGGCTTGAAAGAAGGTCAAGTCGATTAAAACCATCCTCTTTTTCTTTTCCTAGTAGAAGAAAAGTTACCGGACCAATAATGACAGGTTTAGTCTGTATACCAAATTTCTTTGCTTCCTTTATTTCTCCAAGAATTTTATCAGGATTCAACGGAAATTTGGTTTCACTTGTAAACTCTGGAACGATATAATGATAGTTGGTATCGAACCACTTGGTCATTTCCATAGCCGTTACATCGACCTCCTTATTTTGAAGGCCTCTGGCCATGGCAAAGTATTGATCTAAACCATCAAGATGTTCGAATCTTTGCGGAATGCAACCAAGTGTAGTACACATATCTAAAACTTGGTCGTAAAGCGAAAAATCATTGGAACTGATCAAATCGACACCTAAGTCGTGTTGTAACTTCCAATTTTCCGATTTGATTTGCCTACCGACGTTTAGGAACTCATCTTCTGTGGCATCGCCACGCCAATACTTTTCTATAATCTTTTTCAGCTCTCTGTTAGCCCCAATACGAGGGTAACCTAATACGATTGACTTCATAATTTATTTAACTATTACACCATCAAAAGTAAATTTTAAAGATTATTAAACCTTATTTAAGTTTAAATACAGAATATTTAACTAATATTACATCTTTTCAAAGCGCAAAAAACTTTAAGAGATTCATTAAGACTGGCTAAGCAGATAATTATTCTATGGAACTATTGGACGAAATTGATTTAAAGCTCTTAACTATTCTTCAAGAAAACGGAAAACTCACCACAAAGGAAATTGCCCAGCAAGTACATTTATCGCCGACCCCCGTTTACGAACGGATCAAACGTTTGGAAAGAGATGGCGTCATTGAGAAATATGTGGCCATTGTAGAAGCCGAAAAGGTAGGAAAGTCTTTTATCGTATTCTGTCAAGTTACCCTAAGAAGACATACCAAAGAAATCGGAAATCAATTTGTTGAGGATATAGTGTCTCTAAAAGAAGTAACCGAATGTTATAATGTTTCGGGCGATTATGATTTTCTACTTAAAATTTTGGTGAAGGATATGAAGCATTACCAATCTTTTGTCATTAATGAACTGGGGCTAATAGACAACATAGGTAGCGTTCATAGCACTTTTGTCATGGGTACCATCAAACATTCTTACGCAGTACCCATTTAATTTCAATAGATCAATTCTCGAACTTTGGCAAGAACACTTCAGCCATCATACAGCGAGCACTGCCACCGCCACAAGTCTCTATGGTATCTAACGAACTATGAAGAATACTGCATTTACTTTCAATCTGCTTCAACTGCTGTTTTGATAGGCTCTTATAGGCCGATGTGCTCATCACCAAGAAACGGGTACCATTTGAACCTATGACTTGAAGCATGTTACCCGCAAATTGATGCATTTGTGATTCACTTATAGAAATTACTTCCCTACCATCTTGTTTTAGATGAAACAATACGTTCTTCTTCTCTTTTTTATCATCTATAGCATCTAGACAGATGACAGCGAAATCTTCTGCAAGGCACATCATTACATTGGTATGATAAATAGGCATACGCTTGCCATCTACCGATTGATTGGCAGTAAAAACTACCGGGGTAAACTCAAAATCTTCACAAAATTCAATAAATAGCTCTTCATCGGCACGGTCGGACAAGGCACAGTATGCCTTTTTATTTACCCTATCCAGAATCATACTACCCGTAGATTCCAAAAATAAATCATCTTCTTCGGCCGAGGTATAATCAATGATGTTATCGATTCGGTATCCGTTATCCTCTAAAAAATCCAAAATATCCTCGCGCCTCTCTTCTCTGCGGTTTTCGGCAAACATGGGGTATAGGGCTACCGTGCCATCTTCGTGAAAAGATATCCAGTTATTCGGAAATATAGAGTCAGGTGTATTCGGTTCGAGCGTATCGTCTACCACAACCACGTTTACACCCTGGGCTCGAAGTTTGTTTACAAAACCGTCGAACTCATCTTGTGCCTTTTTATTGATAACAGCATTCTTGAGCTCTAAATCTTCTTGAAAAAAGTTGTTGATGGCGGTCTGCTCGTTCATTCTAAAATTTACTGGCCGAACCATCAATATCGTATTTGTAATCTGCATAGACATTTCAAAATTGATAAGGCAAAATTAGTTTTTTTGACGAGCGATTAAAGGCTTTCTTTAAAATCTTATTTTAGTCAATTTAAAAGTCCATTGAATGTCAGGAGAAAATAATTTAGAGCATCTTTTAAAGAATTTAAAGCCTGTTCTCCACCCTGGAAAATATGTTTTTACCTCCCAAAGCTCAGATAAATCTGTGCCTATTGAGTCTGTTATCGGCACCTTTACCGAGAAAGAAGGAACCACCCTTATCTTATCTCTTGAAAATGCCGTTAAATTAGGAATGAACTATGAATTTGTTGCCGCTTGGATAACGCTGGAGGTACACTCTTCACTTGAGGCGATTGGCTTAACTGCCGTCTTTTCAAATGCCTTGACCAGCCACCAAATTAGCTGCAACGTAATTGCAGGTTTTTATCACGATCACCTTTTTGTTGACTACACCGACGGACCTAAGGCCGTAAAAATACTAAAAGAGCTTTCGAAAAATAGATAACCTCACTCCCTCACCAATGGCAGCGTACTACATCTCAACAAGCCTTCTTGTTTGGCAATTTCCGAATAAGGTATTTCTTCTACCGTAAAGCCATTTTCCCTAAGCCAATTGTTCAGTCTCGTAAAATTTCTTTCGGAAACGACCACATCAGGTGAAATAGAAAAAACATTACTGTACATATGGTACATCTCTTCAGCCGAGATTTCAAAAATATTTTCCTTTCCAAAAAAGTCTACCAGCCACCGGTACTCGTCTTCTACCAAAAAACCGTTTCTGTGCAAAATAGCTTTACCCTTGCCCAATGGTTGAAAACAGCAATCTAAATGCAAGGCATTTTCACGCGCATTCTTCGATTTTCTTAATTCGAAAGGCCTTATCTTTTTTTGAGGAAATAGCTGAGAGATAAATTCGACCGCCGCTTTGTTAGTACGCGCCGTAATATGGGTCGCATAGTCATCTGCGGTGTAGGTACCTATAAAAATATAATCGTTCCAAGGCATCACATCTCCTCCTTCAACATGCACTTCCTCTGGCGGACGAATAATGTTCTGCTCGTCAATTTCTTCCAAAACATGCAAAATAGCCTCTACCTCTTGTTCTCGATCAGGTAAAATATTGGCAATAATTAGTTTATCGCCGATGACAAAGGCAATGTCCCTAGAAAAAATTTGATTGCAATTTTCAATTACCTCAGGACGAAAGACCTCAACATCGTATTTTCTGAAAACTTTAGCAAAAGCTTCCATTTCTTTAACCATTTCTTCTTCTAAAGGATAGGTTCCGGCCAAAATATGTTCCAATGATTTGGGATCATAGGCTTCATCGGGCTTAGGCACCGGACCACAACTTTTGGCCGTACCTAGCACTACCGAACGTAATCTTGAAATCTCATCGTTCACATTTAACTGCAACATACCTTGGTGTTTTAAATGTAACAAAGGTAGTATTTGGCCAATAAAAAACGCCCTTTCAAATTAATGAAAGGGCGTAATAATTTTTAAGTTATTCTTATTATCGAAGGTCAACTTCAACGAAAGGTCTCTGTTTTTCACCGATGTAAACCTGTCTAGGCCTTCCTATCGGCTCACCTCTTAATCTCATTTCTCTCCATTGGGCAATCCAACCTGGTAGACGGCCCAAAGCGAACATTACAGTGAACATTTCAGTTGGAATACCTAAAGCACGGTAAATAATACCTGAATAGAAATCGACGTTGGGATATAGTTTTCTATCAACAAAATATTGATCCTCTAAGGCTTCTTTTTCCAAACCTTTAGCAATATCAAGAATTGGGTCTTCGATACCTAAATCACCAAGAACCTCATCAGCTGCTTTTTTAATAATCTTGGCTCTAGGATCAAAGTTTTTATATACTCTGTGACCAAAGCCCATCAATCTGAAAGGATCCTCTTTATCCTTCGCTTTCGCCATATATTTTTTAGTGTCGCCACCGTCTGCTTCAATAGCCTCTAACATTTCTAGAACGGCTTGGTTAGCACCTCCATGTAAAGGACCCCAAAGTGCAGATATACCAGCTGATAGAGAGGCAAAAAGACCAGCATGTGAAGAACCTACGATTCTTACTGTAGAAGTAGAACAGTTTTGCTCGTGATCTGCATGCAATATCAACAACTTATCTAAAGCGTTGATAACAATTTCATTCTTTTGATAAGTTTGGTTAGGTCTCTTGAACATCATTTTGTGAATGTTCTCAACATAACCTAAGGTATCATCACCATAATCAAGTGGAAGACCCTTTTTCTTACGAAGCGTCCAAGCTACCAATACCGGAAATTTTGCCAATATACGTACGATGGCGTGGTACATATCTTTTTCGGAAGAGATATCTACCGTAGACGGGTTGAAAGCTATCAAGGCACTGGTCAAAGAAGAAAGAACCCCCATTGGGTGAGCTGACTTTGGAAAACTGTCCAAAATCTTTTTCATCTCCTCATCTACATGAGATTCATCCTTGATATCTTTATGAAATTTGGCCAACTCTTCCTTATTTGGAAGTTCACCAAAAATCAACAGATAGGCTACTTCAAGAAAATCGGCCTTTTCGGCCAACTCTTCAATAGAATACCCTCTATATCTTAAAATACCCTTTTCCCCATCTAAAAATGTAATAGCACTAGCACAAGATCCCGTGTTCTTATAACCAGGATCAATCGTAATCATGCCACCCGTTACCGAGCGTAAAGTTTTTATATCTATGGCAAGCTCATTTTCAGAACCTGTAATAACCGGGAATTCGTATTTCTGACCTTCGTACTCTAAAGTAGCTTTATCTGACATTTGTAGTTTTTACTAAAATTTAAGTGAACCGTAAAATTAATAAAAAAGGGTAATCTTAACAATTATACCCTCGGCTTTCGCCCATTATTAACAACACTTTTTGATAGTAATTTGTAGATATTACAACAGATACAATTTATTGTAGTATTCATCTAAAGATTTCTCCCAGGTGAACCTCATTTTTTTGGCGTTTGCCTTAATTTTCTTCCAGGTCGCTTGATCATGCTCCCAGACATTCAGGGCCTCATCCAACTTATTCACCATATCCTCAAGTTTGGCATTGAAAGTTTGACCGTCAAAGGCAAAACCGGTTTTCATGTGCTCAACAGTGTCTTTTAATCCTCCTGTATGATGTACCAAACATGGGTTGCCGTTTCTCATGGCCAACATTTGACTAATACCACATGGTTCAAATAGGCTGGGCATGAAATAAAGATCAGTTTCTAAATACATAGAATCGATGAGATCTTCTGATTGCCCATTGGTAAATATGAAGTTTTTATGCTTGTAGCTCATCTCTCTAAACAAGTGCTCATAATCGGGATCGCCCGTACCCAAAAGCATAAAAATGCCATCAACTTCTTTTAGCCTGTCCAGTATTTTTTCAAAAGACTCAGGAGAACGCATTAGAAAATAAAACTTCTGCTCCGTCAACCTAGCTACACTCGACACAATAAACTTAGGTTTGTTGGATACATACTCCATGATTTTCTCACCGGTATGCGCCAAAAAGTCTGCTTTATACTTTTTTGATTCGTCTTGAAGCCAACGAAACAAGGCCTTGACCGTATTTCGATACAATAGTCCCTTTTCTGCCTGACGAACGTTGGCATAGTTAGAGGCATTTAAGATTCCGAACAAGCGACCTTCATTATCGGCATTTCTTAAATCAACCTCAAGACTTTCGCCGCCTACAAATTCAGGCCTTGCACTTGGTAATAATATATCTTCTTTATAAGCTTGTGAAACGGTATGAACGGCATCAGCCAAACGAATGCCCACCGCCATAAGATTAATGCAATCTTGGTAGCGCGGGTCTTGCAAATTTTGGTGGTCGAGTTGAATTTCGGGAAAGAAGTTATGTACCGAAGCATAATTATCATAAAATGGTCGAATACCCTGAATGGCCAAATTATGTATGCTATATACATACCGCATTTTCTTTAAAACCTGATAATCGGGGTGATAAGTTTTCAAGAACAACATGGCACTGGAATGCCAATCGTGCATGTGCACAATATCCAATTCTCCAAAAGCACCCATCTTAACCGCTTCGGCAACAGCGGTGTTAAATATTATGAATTTTATATAGTCATTAAAAAATGGCTCCGTAGGATCATCATGATAGATATGGGCAATACCTCCTTCAGTAATCTCAGGATGGTGTATTACATAATGAATGATATTTTCAATGTTCTTTTTGGGAGGAACAGCATAGAGTTCGGCCGAATAGTCAGTACCGCGCAACCGGAAATTCAACTGGGTTCTAAATGTTCCGGTCTTGTGAATTCTCGAATAAGACGGGACGATCACATGAACCTTATCACCTCGTTTGGCAATCTCTCTGGGTACATCACGTACTACATCGCCCATACCACCTGCCTTGCAATCGGGGATTGCATCATTCTCAGCAGCTACAAAAAGAAAATTATTCATTGAAAATCTAAAATTATCCGTTACTGGAAAAAGGTAAGTAAAGTTTACGAATGAACCAAAAAAAAGCCTTTCTCTTCGGTTATTTCTGAAAAGAAAGGCTTTTTTATTAGGAAAACATTAAAATTCTACTGAATCTTAAAAGCTTTTTCTTTTGGATAATATGCTGTATCACCTAATTCTTCTTCTATTCTCAAGAGTTGGTTGTACTTGGCCATTCTATCGGAACGGGAAGCAGAACCGGTCTTAATCTGTCCGGTATTAAGTGCCACGGCCAAATCGGCAATGGTATTATCTTCGGTTTCTCCTGAACGGTGGCTCATTACTGAAGTATAACCAGCATTCTTGGCCATATTGACCGCCGCTATAGTCTCGGTAAGAGTTCCTATCTGGTTTACCTTGATAAGAATCGAATTGGCGATACCTTGCTCGATTCCCCTAGAGAGACGCTCAACGTTAGTCACAAACAAATCGTCACCTACCAATTGAACTTTATCACCTACTATTTCGGTCAAAGTTTTCCAACCATCCCAGTCGTTCTCATCCATACCGTCTTCGATAGAGATAATCGGATATTTAGAACAAAGCTCTGCCAAATACTCAGCTTGCTCTTGTGAAGTTCTTACAACCCCTTTATCGCCTTCGAATTTTGTATAATCGTACTTACCATCCACATAGAACTCTGCAGAGGCACAATCCAGGGCAATCATCACTTCGTCACCAAGTTTGTAACCCGCTTTCTCAACCGCCTTCGCAATCGTATCTAAAGCATCTTCGGTACCGCCTGCCAGATTAGGGGCAAAACCACCTTCATCACCTACAGCAGTACTCAAACCTCTATCGTGTAAAACTTTTTTAAGATTATGGAAAATTTCAGTACCCATCTGCATGGCGTGGGTGAAATCTTTCGCCTTAACCGGCATAATCATAAATTCTTGAAATGCAATCGGCGCATCTGAATGCGAGCCACCGTTAATGATGTTCATCATAGGCACCGGCAATGTATTAGCACTTACACCGCCTACGTAGCGATATAGTGGCATGCCCAATTCATTGGCAGCAGCCTTTGCTACCGCAAGAGAAACACCAAGTATGGCGTTGGCACCTAATTTTGATTTATTTGGTGTACCATCTAAATCTAACATTACCTGATCGATCAAGTTTTGTTCAAAGACCGACATGCCTAAGATTTCTTCAGAAATCAAAGTGTTGACATTTTCAACTGCTTTACTAACACCCTTACCCATAAAAGTGTTACCGCCATCACGCAATTCTACGGCCTCATGTTCTCCAGTTGAAGCACCGGATGGAACTGCAGCCCTTCCCATTACACCATTTTCGGTAACTACATCTACCTCTACGGTAGGGTTACCCCTAGAATCTAAAATCTGTCTTGCGTGAACGCTTAATATAATACTCATAAAAATATTTTTAGTTGGAAAAGTATTGCTTTTCAAGGTGAACAAATATACAAAACCCTAATAGCATAAAGCTTAGAGAAACCGCTCTATTTATCAGGAAATAACGATTGCTTAACCTAAACTGTTTGTACCGATTTACTTTTGATCAAATCGAAAAACTGGTCGAACAAATAATCAGCGTCATGTGGCCCAGGACTAGCTTCTGGGTGGTACTGCACCGAAAATACATCTTTATCTTTCAGCTTAATACCGGCTACGGTATTGTCATTAAGGTGAACATGTGTGATTTCAACATCACTATTGGCTTCGGTTTCTTCTCTATTAACAGCAAAACCATGGTTTTGCGAAGTAATTTCACCTTTACCGGTTACCAAATTTAAAATTGGATGGTTGATGCCTCTATGCCCATTGTGCATTTTATAGGTCGATATACCCTTTGCCAAGGCTATGACTTGATGGCCCAAACATATACCGAACACCGGCTTACCACTATCAATCATTTTTTTGGCAGCCGCTATCGCATCGACCAAAGGCTCAGGATCACCAGGTCCGTTAGAAATGAAATAGGCATCCGGTTCCCAAGATTGCATTTCATCAAAAGAAGCGTCAAAAGGGAAAACTTTTATATAAGAATCTCTTTTTGACAGATTTCTTAAAATATTCTTCTTAATGCCTATATCCAAGGCAGCAATTTTAAAGGTTGCAGATTCGTCGCCTATGAAATATGGCTCTTTCGTAGAAACTTTTGAAGCCAATTCAAGACCTTCCATACTAGGCACTTCCGCCAATTGTTTTTTGAGACCATCAATATTGTTCACATCGGTCGATATAACCGCATTCATTGCGCCATTATCACGTATATAACTGACCAAAGCCCTAGTGTCTACATCAGATATGGCAAATAATTTATTATCATTCAAAAAATCCTCTAAACTTTTATCAGCTCTTGGACGCGAATATTCGTAACTGAAATTTCGGCAAATAAGCCCGGATATTTTAACAGAATCCGATTCCACTTCTTCAACATTGGTACCATAGTTACCGATGTGGGCATTGGTAGTAACCATCAATTGACCAAAATAAGATGGGTCGGTAAAAATCTCTTGATAACCGGTCATACCCGTATTAAAACAAACCTCACCAAATGCGGTACCCTCTTTGTCTCCAACCGACTTGCCGTAGAATATAGTGCCGTCGGCCAATAATAATAACGCTTTTCTTCTTGATTGATACTTCATATATGCTACTCTTTCTTAATTTTCAAAATTAAACATAAAAAAAGGATAAACTATTAAGTTTATCCTTTTCAATTTATTATGAGTTATGTACATCTTATTCTTCTGAATCGTCTGTTACATTTTCAACATCGGCTTGAGCTTCAGCTGCCTCTTCTTTTGGAGCTGCAGGTGCATCTACCTTAGCTTCTTCCTCTTTTTTGCCACCACTTCTTCTACTTCTTCTCGTAGATTTCTTCTTAGGCTTACCAGCATTGTAAAGCTCATTGAAATCAACTAACTCAATCATTGCCATATCAGCGTTATCACCAAGACGGTTACCTAATTTTATAATTCTGGTATAACCACCAGGCCTATCGCCCACCTGTTCAGCAACTGTACTGAACAATTCAGTTACCGCATATTTGTTTCGCAGGTTCTTAAAAGCGATACGACGATTGTGCGTTCCTTTTTCAGCAGAAATATTGTTCTCTGCCTTCGCTTTGGTTATCAATGGCTCAACGAATTGTTTCAATGCCTTTGCCTTTGCTACCGTAGTGTTGATTCTCTTGTGCTCGATCAAGGAACATGCCATATTGGCCAACATCGCCTTTCTGTGCGCTGTCTTTCTTCCTAAATGATTGACCTTTTTACCGTGTCTCATTTCTCTTGTCTATTATATTTCTCCAACTGAGGGTGTATCCCTATCCTGTAAGAAATATCGATTAATCTTTATCTAACTTATATTTTGAAAGGTCCATTCCAAAACTTAGACCTTTATTGATTACCAATTCTTCTAATTCGGTCAATGATTTTTTACCGAAGTTTCTGAATTTCATCAAATCGTTTTTATTGAACGAAACCAAATCACCTAATGTATCTACTTCAGCCGCCTTCAAACAATTCAAGGCACGAACTGAAAGATCCATATCTACCAATTTAGTTTTCAACAACTGACGCATATGCAAAGATTCTTCATCATATGTTTCAGTTTGAGCAATCTCATCAGCCTCTAATGTAATTCTCTCATCAGAGAACAACATAAAGTGGTGTATCAAAACTTTGGCTCCTTCTGTAAGTGCATCTTTAGGATGAATCGATCCATCGGTCACGATTTCGAAAACCAATTTTTCATAGTCCGTCTTCTGCTCTACACGAAAGTTTTCAATGCTATACTTTACGTTCTTGATAGGAGTAAAGATAGAGTCGATTGCAATACTACCTAGTGCTGCGTTCGACTTCTTATTCTCTTCAGCTGGAACATAGCCACGACCTTTGTCGATAACAATCTCCATATTTATACTCACTTTTGGATCCATGTTGCAGATTACCAAATCTGGGTTCAACACTTGGTATCCAGAAATGAATTTCTGAAAATCACCAGCGGTCAATTGTTCTTTACCGCTAACAGATATAGAAACTACTTCAGCTTCTGAATCGTCTATTTGCTTTTTGAACCTTACTTGTTTAAGATTCAGGATGATTTCGGTAACGTCTTCAACAACACCCGAAATCACGGAAAACTCATGCTCGACACCATCGATTCTGACGGATGTAATTGCATGACCTTCCAAAGAAGAAAGCAATACTCTTCTTAGTGCGTTCCCGACAGTCAATCCATAACCAGGTTCCAATGGACGGAATTCGAACTTACCTTCGAAATCCGAGGAATCGATCATTATAACTTTATCAGGTTTCTGGAAATTAAATAATGCCATGTGAATTAGTGTTCTATGTTATTTAGAGTAAAGCTCAACTATTAATTGTTCTTTGATATTCTCTGGAATTTGGATTCTCTCAGGTACTGAAACAAAAGTACCTTCTTTCTTTTCAGAGTTCCAGGTAATCCACTCATAAACATTGCTTTGGGCGTCTAATGAATCGCCGATCACCTGAAGTGACTTTGATTTTTCACGAACACCAACTACATCACCTGCTTTCAAGGTATATGAAGGAATATTGACCAACTCTCCGTTTACAGTAATATGTCTGTGCGACACAAGTTGTCTAGCACCTCTTCTTGAAGGAGCGATACCCATGCGGTAAACAACGTTATCCAACCTGCATTCGCAAAGTTGTAGTAAAATTTCACCGGTAACACCTTCTTTTCTTTTGGCGTTGGCGAAAATGTTTCTAAACTGCTTTTCTAAAATACCGTAGGTATACTTAGCTTTTTGTTTCTCCATTAATTGAACGGCATACTCCGATTTTTTACCTCGGCGTCTGTTGTTTCCGTGTTGTCCTGGAGGGTAATTCTTCTTTTCGAATGACTTATCGTCTCCGAAGATAGCTTCGCCGAACTTACGGGCGATTTTACTTTTAGGTCCTGTATATCTTGCCATTTTCTTTTAATTTGGAAGTGTGATTATGAATTAAGGCTTATCCTTCGATAATCGTTAACTACACTTCCCGTGAAATTTATAGTGAATAAAACGAATTAAACTCTTCTTCTTTTTGGTGGTCTACAACCATTGTGCGGCATTGGAGTAACATCAATGATTTCTGTTACTTCGATACCAGAGTTGTGTACGGCACGAATAGCAGACTCTCTACCGTTACCAGGCCCCTTAACATAAACTTTCACCTTTCTAAGACCGGCTTCGTGTGCAGTTTTAGCACATTCTTCAGCTGCTACTTGAGCCGCGTAGGGAGTATTCTTTTTTGATCCCCTAAAACCCATCTTACCTGCAGAAGACCAAGAAATTACGTCTCCTTTTTTATTGGTAAGCGAAATAATGATATTATTGAAAGAGGCGGTCACGTGGGCCTCACCCACTGAGTCAACGATTACTTTACGTTTTTTAGCCGCTTTTGCACCTGCTTTTGAAGTTGCCTTTGCCATAATAACCTACTTATTATTTAGTTGCCTTTTTCTTGTTAGCAACCGTTTTTCTTTTTCCTTTTCTGGTTCTAGAATTGTTCTTGGTACGTTGACCGCGAAGTGGAAGACCAGCTCTATGACGAATACCACGGTAACAACCAATATCCATTAAACGCTTAATGTTCAACTGCGTTTCTGAACGAAGCTCACCTTCAATGGTATAACCTGATACAGCCTCTCTAATACGGCCTATCTCATCATCATTCCAATCAGATACCTTTGCGTCTTCACTCACATTGGCTTTTTCCAAAATTTCTTTAGCCCTACTTGTTCCAATACCGTAAATGTAGGTCAAGGCAATTACACCTCTCTTTTGTTTTGGTATGTCTATACCCGCAATTCTTGCCATAATTATCCTTGTCTTTGTTTAAATCTAGGATTCTTCTTGTTGATTACATACAACCTGCCCTTTCTGCGTACAATTTTGCAGTCGGCACTTCTTTTTTTAACTGATGCTCTAACTTTCATCTCGCTATCTTTCTCTCTTATTAATACCTATAAGTAATTCTAGCCTTGGTCAGGTCATAAGGGCTCATTTCTAACTTAACCTTATCACCTGGAAGCAATTTTATATAATGCATACGCATCTTACCGGAAATGTGAGCAGTAACTACATGCCCGTTTTCCAATTCAACACGAAACATTGCATTTGACAATGCTTCAATTATAGATCCGTCTTGTTCTATTGCAGCTTGTTTAGCCATACTTATGCTACTTTTCTGTTTTTACCGGTTTTCATCAAACCATCATAATGCCTGTTCAATAGATACGCGTTCACTTGCTGAACTGTATCGATGGCAACACCGACCATAATCAAAAGTGAAGTTCCACCATAAAACAGGGCCCAATTGGCCTGAAGGTCCATCAACTTTACGACCAAAGCTGGCAAAACTGCCAATAAGGCCAAAAAGATAGAACCCGGCAAAGTTATTAAAGACATAACCTTATCCAAAAAATCTCCCGTTTCTTTTCCAGGTCTAATACCCGGAATAAAACCTCCACTTCTTTTCAAGTCATCGGCCATCTTATTCGTTGGTACCGTAATGGCGGTATAGAAGTAAGTAAATATGATAATCAATACGGCAAAAAGAACATTGTATGCCAGACCAAAAATATCTTGGAACTGAACTTCCATCCATTGCCCTGCCGCAGTATCATTAAATGTCTTACCAATTAAGCTTGGAGCGAACATAATTGCCTGGGCAAATATAATCGGCATTACACCAGAAGCATTCAACTTTAGCGGAATGTACTGACGCGAACCCATTATATTCTTCTCATACCCACCAGAAGCAGTTCTTCTTGCATATTGAACTGGTATCTGACGCGTAGCCATTACCAAAAGAACACTTGCAAGAATAACCAAGAACCAAAGAATGATTTCAATTAAAATGAACATCAAACCACCTGTGTTGTTGGTTGTTCTAGAGTAAAACTCTTGAACGAACGACTGAGGCATTGTTGCAATAATACCAATCATAATCAAAAGTGAAATACCATTACCGATACCTTTATCAGTAATTTTTTCACCTAACCACATTGCAAACACACAGCCCGTCACCAAAATCACAACGGCAGGAATCATAAAATCAAGTCCTTTACCCAATAAGAAGGCACTATCCTGTACACCAAAGGCTTCAAGACCGTATAGATAAGCCGGAGCCTGAACAACACAGATACCAATCGTTAACCAACGGGTAATCTGATTTTTTGTTTTTCTACCACTTTCACCCTCCTTATCCAACTTTTGCAAATATGGAATGGCGATACTCATCAACTGCACCACAATCGATGCAGAGATATATGGCATGATACCCAACGCAAAAACCGAAGCATTTGCAAAAGCACCTCCGGTAAAAGCATTCAATAACCCAAAGATACCTTGATCGGTACCTGAGGCCAATGCAGCCAATTGTGTTGAATCGATACCCGGAAGAACAATCTGGCAACCAAAACGGTACACCAAAAGCAAACTAAGTGTTACCAATATGCGGTTTCTTAGTTCTTCAATCTTCCAGATGTTGGATATGGTCTCGAAAAATTTCTTCATAGTAGGGTATGCTTATAAATTTATTGCTTCTCCGCCAGCAGCTTCTATGGCCGCTTTGGCACTAGCCGTAAATTTATGCACGGAAACTTTAAGGGAAGACTTAAGTTCCCCACCGCCCAATATTTTTATTAGCTCGCTTCTTTTAGCCAAACCATTTTCAACTAAAGTATCTACGGTAACCTCGTCTTTGATAATCTTATTATCGACAAGCTCTTGCAACTTACTCAAGTTGATACCTTTGTATTCTACACGGTTGATGTTCGTGAAACCGAATTTTGGAACACGACGCTGCAAAGGCATTTGACCACCTTCGAAACCGATTTTCTTAGAATAACCAGATCTAGATTTTGCCCCTTTGTGACCACGGGTAGCGGTTCCGCCTTTTCCAGAACCTTGTCCTCTACCGACTCTTTTACCCGCTTTACCTGTTGAACCTTCCGCTGGTTTAAGATTGCTTAAATCCATTATTATCTTCTATATTAGGCTTCTTGTGTAGAAACCAAATGTTTAACTTTATCTATCATACCAAGAATGTTGGGGGTAGCTTCATGCTCCACAACCTGACCTATTTTCTTAAGACCTAAGGCCTCAAGAGTTCTTTTCTGGTTTTGAGGTCTCTTGATACTGCTCTTTAGCTGCTTAACCTGTAATTTCTTAGCCATCGTATTGTATATTATCCTTTAAAGACTTTGTCTAGGGAAACACCTCTTTGCTTAGCTACGGTACCAGCATCCCTAAGTTGCAATAATGCATCGAAAGTAGCCTTAACTACGTTATGAGGGTTCGACGATCCTTGTGATTTTGAAAGTACGTCTTGAACTCCAACAGACTCCAATACCGCACGAACGGCACCACCGGCAATAACCCCGGTACCATGAGATGCTGGTTGAATATATACTCTTGCACCACCATATTTACCTTTTTGCTCGTGTGGAAGCGTACCTTTGTTCAATGGTATACGAATAAGGTTCTTCTTTGCATCTTCGATTGCCTTGGCAATAGCTGTAGCAACTTCTTTAGATTTACCCAAACCGCTACCGACAACACCATTCTCGTCACCAACAACAACTATGGCCGAAAATCCAAAAGCTCTACCACCTTTGGTCACTTTGGTAACACGCTGAATACCTACCAATCTATCTTTTAAATCTAAACCGCCAGGTTTAACAGTCTCTACGTTTTTGTATTTCTGGTACATAGTATTATTTAAAAATTTAGTCCTGCTTCACGGGCCCCTTCAGCCAATGCTTTAACTCTACCATGATAAAGGTTTCCGCCCCTATCAAAAGCAACTTTCTCTATACCTGCCTCTTTGCATTTCTCGGCAACCGTCTTACCTACCTCAGTAGCTATTTCAGTTTTGGTGCCTTTAGCATCGGCAAATTGTTTATCTCTAGAAGAAACAGACAAAAGGGTTTTTCCTTCGTTATCATCTATAACCTGTGCATAGATGGCACTGTTACTTCTAAATACAGAAAGTCTTGGTCTCTCTGCAGTACCTGAAGAAACTTTTCTGATTCTTCTACGTATTCTTTGTTTTCTTTCGCTCTTTGATAATGCCATGATATACTATTAAGCTGATTTACCTGCTTTTCTACGTAATTGCTCGCCCACGAACTTGATACCTTTTCCTTTGTAAGGCTCTGGCTTACGAAATGATCGTATCTTGGCTGCTATCTGACCTACCAATTGCTTGTCGTGAGATGTCAATTTAACTATAGGGTTCTTACCTTTTTCCGAAGTAGTCTCTACCTTGATTTCAGGAGCTAGGTCTAACACAATGTTGTGAGAAAACCCTAAAGCCAAATCAAGCTTCTGACCTTGGTTACTGGCACGATAACCCACACCAACTAACTCCAGCTGTTTGGTCCACCCAATCGACACACCTTTGATCATGTTATTGATCAATGCGCGATACAGACCGTGCTTTGCTTTATGATCTTTTAAGTCTGAAGGTCTTTCCACTACTACCTGACCATCTTCAACCTTGATATCGACTGAAGAAAAATCTTGAGTAAGCTCTCCTAATTTCCCTTTAACGACGACCTCGTTTCCTTTTATATCAACTGTCACTCCCTCAGGAATCACTATCGGATTATTACCTATTCTTGACATGTCTTAAATACTTTATTCCTTATTAATATACGTAGCAAAGTACCTCACCACCTACATTCTCGTTCTTGGCCTGCTTACTGGTCATCACTCCGTGAGAAGTAGAGACTATAGCTATACCCAAACCATTCAAAACCCTTGGCAAGGTATCGGCACCGGTATACTTACGTAAACCTGGCTTACTTACCCTTTGAATTTTTCTGATAACAGGCTCTTTGGTCTCCTTGTCATATTTCAAGGCGATTTTAATAGTACCCTGAAATTTATCCTCTTCAAACTTATAACTTAAAATATAGCCCTGATCGAACAATATCTTAGTTATTTCTCTTTTTACTTTAGACGATGGAATCTCCACCACTCTGTGACCAGCCCTGCTGGCATTTCTAACTCTAGTTAGATAATCTGCAATAGTATCTGTGACCATTTCTATATAATTTGGTAACGGTTTTCGCTTTATTGCGAACCTGAAACCAGTTAAACTCTTTTACCAGCTTGCCTTTTTAACTCCGGGAATAAGACCTTGGTTAGCCATTTCCCTGAACATAACCCTAGAGATACCGAATGTTCTCATATACCCCTTTGGCCTACCTGTCAACTTGCATCTATTATGCATACGAACGGGAGAAGCATTTCTTGGCAACTTTTGCAATGCTTCGTAATCACCGGCTTCCTTTAAAGCCTTACGCTTTTCAGCATATTTAGCAACTGTTTTTGCCCTTTTGCGCTCACGCGCTTTCATTGATTCTTTAGCCATTCTAGTTCTTTTTAAAAGGTAATCCTAATTCAGTTAATAGAGACTTCGCTTCTTTATCGGTTTGGGCAGAAGTAACGAAAGTAATATCCATTCCGTTAATTCTATTAATTCTATCAATATTGATTTCAGGGAAAATAATTTGCTCAGTAACACCCAAGCTATAATTACCACGACCATCAAAACCTGTAGCCCGTATACCTTGAAAATCTCTTACGCGAGGCAATGCATAAGTAATCAAACGATCTAAAAATTCGTACATTCTCTCACCTCTCAAGGTTACTTTAGCGCCAATTGGCATACCTTTACGCAATTTAAAGGTAGCAACATCTTTCTTAGACATCGTCGCTACAGCTTTTTGCCCAGTAATAGTTGTAAGTTCATCAACCGCATGGTCAATTAACTTTTTGTCTGCCACAGCAGCTCCAACACCTCTACTTACGACAATTTTCTGAAGCTTCGGTACCTCCATAATATTGTTGTAACCGAACTCTTCTTTGAGCGCATTAACGATACGCTCCTTATATTCCGTTTTTAATCTTGAAACGTAAGCCATAACTATATTACTTCATTGGATTTCTTGGAAAAACGTACTTTCTTTCCGTCCCTTTCTTCGTATCCTACCCTCGTAGTCTCACCTGTCTTCGCATCGATCAAAGCCAGATTAGAAATATGAATAGGAGCCTCTTTCTTTACGATACCACCCTGAGGATTCTGTGCGCTAGGCTTCTGATGTTTAGAAACCAAATTAGCACCCTCAACGATAGCTTTATTCTTTTCACGGTCTACGGACATTACTTTACCTTCGGTACCTTTATGGTCTCCGGCAACGATTCGAACCGTATCTCCTGTTTTTATTTTCAACTTTATCATGATCTACTATATTAAAGTACCTCAGGGGCCAATGAAACAATTTTCATAAACTGCTTGTCACGCAATTCTCTTGCAACAGGACCGAACACACGCGTACCTCTCATCTCCCCACTTGGGTTCAATAATACACAAGCGTTGTCGTCGAAACGGATGTACGAACCATCAGGCCTTCTTACCTCTTTTTTAGTTCTTACAACTACCGCTGTAGAAACAGCACCTTTCTTAATACCACCATTCGGTGTAGCCTCTTTAACGGCAACAACAATCTTATCACCTACAGAAGCATATCTTCTTTTGGTACCACCAAGCACCCTAATGGTCAAAACCTCTTTGGCACCGGTATTGTCTGCTACCTTTAATCTTGATTCTTGCTGTAACATAATTATTTAGCTCTTTCTAAGATTTCTACTAATCTCCAACACTTAGTCTTACTCAACGGACGGGTCTCCATAATCTTAACGGTATCACCTTCGTTGCAGTCATTCTTCTCGTCATGAGCCACATACTTCTTGGTCTTCAATACGAATTTACCGTACATAGGGTGCTTTACTCGCTTCACCTCTGAAACAACAATGGATTTCTCCATTTTGTTACTGGTTACCACCCCGATTCTCTCTTTTCTTAAGTTTCTTTTTTCTTCCATAAAGCAGAACCAATTATTGGTTTTCCCTATTAGTTAATTCCGTTGCCAATCTAGCCACCGTTCTTCTAGCTGTTCTTATTTGAAGAGGATTTTCTAACGGTGTAACAAAATGTGCCATTTTAAGGTCTGCATGTTGTTTCTTATACTCGGCAAGCTTTTCTTTTAGCTCTTCGACAGACAGTTCTTTAATTTCTTTATTTTTCATGATACACCTTAAATTGTTTCTTCAACATAATCACGAGCTACGATAAACTTAGTTCGCACAGGTAACTTTTGAGCAGCAAGTCGCAACGCTTCCTTGGCAACTTCCATAGGAACACCGGATACTTCAAAAAGAACTCTTCCCGGTTTAACAACTGCCACAAAATATTCTGGAGCACCTTTACCTTTACCCATACGCACCTCAAGAGGCTTTTTAGTGATAGGCTTGTCCGGAAAGATTTTGATCCAAAGCTGACCTTGACGTTTCATATATCTAGTGGCTGCGATACGCGCCGCCTCTATTTGACGTGATGTTATAAATTTAGAATCCAATGTCTTGATTCCGAACATGCCGTTCGACAATTGAAACCCTCGGCCCGCAATACCTTTCATGCGGCCTTTCTGCATCTTTCGGAACTTGGTTCTTTTTGGCTGTAACATTGCTTACTACTTTTTTAAATTACTTTCTACGACGTGGTTTTCTACCACTATCTCGTTTATCACCTCCTTTAGACTGGCCTTTTGTCATACCCACTAATGGAGACAAATCTCTCTTACCATAGACCTCGCCTTTCATTATCCATACTTTGATACCCAGCTTACCATAAGTAGTCTGTGCCTCTTGTAAGGCATAATCGATATCGGCACGAAAAGTAGAAAGAGGAATACGGCCATCTTTGTAAGATTCGGAACGCGCCATTTCAGCTCCGTTCAAACGACCAGAAATCTGCACTTTAATACCCTCTGCATTCATTCTCATTGCAGCAGCGATAGCCATTTTAATTGCCCTTCTGAAAGAAATTCTACTTTCAATCTGTCTTGCGATACTCGCAGCAACCAAATTAGCATCTAATTCAGGTCTCTTTATCTCATAGATATTGATCTGAACCTCTTTGTTCGTGATTTTCTTAAGCTCTTCTTTAAGTTTATCAACTTCTTGACCACCCTTACCAATAATAATACCTGGTCTTGCAGTAGTCACGGTAATCGTAATCAACTTAAGAGTTCTTTCAATAATCACCCTAGACACGCTAGCCTTTGCCAAACGCGCATGGATATACTTACGAATTTTATTGTCTTCAGCTAGTTTATCGCCGTAATCATTTCCACCATACCAGTTAGACTCCCATCCTCTGATGATTCCAAGACGATTTCCTATTGGATTTGTTTTCTGTCCCATTCTAGCTCTCTATATTATTATTAGACCCTAAAACCAAAGTAACATGGTTTGAACGTTTTCTGATTCTGTGTGCTCTACCCTGAGGTGCAGGACGCAACCTTTTCAACATAGTACCACCATCAACACGAATTTCCTTTACGAAAAGACCAGCGTCTTCAACACTTGCTTCTTCATTTTTTGCTTGCCAGTTAGCCAAAGCAGACAACAATAGCTTCTCTAACTTACGTGATGACTCTTTAGGATTGAACCTAAGAATAGCCAAAGCCTTTTCAACTTCTACACCACGCACCAAGTCTGCAACCAAACGCATTTTTCTTGGTGATGTCGGGCAGTTATTCAACTTGGCAAAAGCCAATTGCTTCTTTTCAGCCTTTAACCTTTCGGCCATTTGTTTTTTTCGAACTCCCATAGCTTACTTACTTCTTTCCTTTATTCTTAGCTCCTGCATGCCCTCTGAAAGAACGGGTAGGAGAAAATTCACCTAACTTATGACCTACCATATTCTCGGTAACAAATACTGGAACAAATTGTCTTCCATTGTGAACCGCGATAGTAAGACCTACAAAATCAGGGGTAATCATCGATGCTCTTGACCACGTTTTGATCACACTCTTCTTACCTGAAGATACATTTTGTTGGATTTTCTTCTCCAAGCTATAGTGAACGTATGGTCCTTTTTTTAATGAACGTGCCATTTTTCTTTACTTTTTATTTCTTTCTACGTTCTAAAATATATCTATTCGTTTTCTTGGTCTTGATCCTGGTTCTATACCCTTTAGCAGGAATACCATTTCTAGACCTTGGGTGACCTCCGGAAGCCCTTCCTTCACCACCACCCATTGGGTGATCAACAGGGTTCATAGCAACCGGTCTTGTTCTAGGCCTTCTACCCAACCATCTACTTCTACCAGCTTTACCAGAAACCAACAATTGATGATCCGAATTGGACACAGCCCCGATAGTAGCCATACATGTAGACAAAATCAACCTGGTCTCGCCAGATGGCATTTTAACGGTGACGAATTTTCCATCTTTCGCCATTAACTGAGCAAAAGTTCCAGCACTTCTCGCCATTACAGCACCCTGACCAGGACGCAATTCAATACACGAAATAATGGTTCCTAAAGGAATAGCACTCAAAGGCAGCGCATTCCCGATTTCAGGAGCCACAGAAGAACCAGCACTTATCTCTTGACCGACCTGAAGGCCGTTCTGGGCAATTATATATCTTTTCTCACCATCGGAATACTCCAATAATGCAATAAAAGCTGTTCTGTTAGGATCATACTGAATCGACTTTACGGTAGCAGCAACATCTTGCTTATCCCTTTTAAAATCGATAACACGATACCTTCTCTTATGACCTCCACCTCTATGGCGCATGGTCATTTTTCCTTGACTGTTTCTACCTCCCGACTTTTTTAACGGAGCGAGCAAGCTCTTCTCCGGCTTATCAGCAGTAAGCGCGTCAAATCCGTTTACTACTCTAAAACGCTGTCCAGGAGTGATAGGTTTTAATTTTCTAACTGACATTTTGCGTCTTTATAGATTACTGTAAAAATCGATGATGTCACCTTCTTCAACATCAACAATAGCTTTCTTGACCGAATTGGTCTTACCATGCTGTATACCAGTTTTAGTATAACGCGTCTTTCTAGTAGGACCATAATTCATGGTTCTCACTTTTTTGACCGCCACACCATAAGTAGCCTCTACAGCTTCTTTGATCTGAATTTTATTGGCTTCAGGATTCACAATAAAGCCATACCTATTATACAACTCGCTTTCTGCGGTCATTTTTTCGGTAATTATCGGTTTTATCAACACGCTCATGGCTTATTTTTTATTTAGGTTTGACTCCAATCCTTCTAAAGCACCTTCAACAAACACTACATTATTAGCGTTCATTATTTTGTAAGTGCTTATTTCTGAGGAAGTTACAACTTCTGAGCCCTTCAAATTTCGCGAAGACAAATATACGCTATTATTTGAATCACCCAAGACAATCAAAGACTTTTTATTGTCTATGCCCAGAGACTTCAAAATCTCTTTAAAATCTTTTGTTTTCGGAGTCTCAAAATTGAAATCTTCAACAACTAGAATGGCATTCTCTTTTGACTTTATACTCAAAGCAGACTTTCTAGCCAATCTCTTAACATTTTTGTTAAGTTTTTGGACATAATCTTTTGGTCTAGGACCAAAAATTCGTCCACCACCTCTAAATACAGGCGACTTGATGCTACCTGCACGAGCGGTACCTGTACCCTTCTGCTTCTTTATCTTACGTGTACTACCAGCAATCTCGCCACGTTCTTTGGCCTTGTGAGTACCTTGTCTCTGATGGGCCAAGTACTGTTTTACATCTAAATAAACAGCGTGATTATTTGGCTCAATACCGAAAACAGAATCTGAAAGCTCAGCTTTTCTACCTGTTTCTTTTCCTTTAATATCTAATACTGCTACCTTCATTACTCCCACCTTTGAATAGTTACGTATGAATTTTTATGTCCCGGAACAGCCCCTTTTACAACTAAAAGATTCTTTTCAGGAACCACTTTTAATACACGCAGGTTCTGAACTGTAACACGCTCACCACCCATTCTACCGGCCATTTTCAAGCCCTTAAAAACACGAGCAGGATACGAGGCAGCACCAATAGAACCAGGTGCTCTTAACCTGTTGTGCTGACCGTGCGTAGATTGACCGACACCACCAAAACCGTGACGTTTTACTACACCTTGAAAGCCTTTTCCCTTAGAAGTACCGACGACATCGACAAATTCACCTTCGGTGAAAAGATCGACACCTACAGTGTCACCTAATTTGAACTCCCCCTCAAAACCTTGAAATTCGACAACTTTCTTTTTAGGCGAAGTACCAGCTTTTTTAAAGTGGCCTGTTTCAGCCTTGTTGGCACGTTTATCTGCCTTGTCATCGAAACCAAGTTGAAGTGCATTATACCCATCAACTTCTTCGGTTCTGACTTGGGTAACTACGCATGGTCCTGCTTCTATAACGGTGCAAGGAATATTCTTCCCATTCTCGTCAAAGATGCTGGTCATGCCCACTTTTTTACCTATTAACCCAGACATACTTGATTTAAATTATGGACTTTTAGATTACCAAGAACCCTAGTCCGTTCATATTTATTTAATTACTCTATTCAACTTTCAGACAAAAAAACAGGGTCAAAAATTATTCGACCCCGAATTAATTTTTGTTTCCGTTTTTCCTTTGCACGCAGCGCAGGACATGTCTACCGTCTATTGAAGACAGCTTTCAGTAAAATCTACTTAAACCTTAATCTCAACTTCAACACCACTAGGAAGCTCTAACTTCATAAGCGCATCGATAGTTTTTGACGAAGAGCTGTAAATATCCAACAACCTCTTGTAAGAACTAAGTTGGAATTGCTCTCTAGATTTCTTATTTACGTGCGGCGAACGCAACACTGTAAAGATTTTTTTATGCGTTGGTAAAGGAATAGGTCCAGTAACCACTGCCCCGGTAGTCTTTACCGTTTTTACGATTTTCTCAGCAGACTTATCCACTAGATTGTGATCGTAAGATTTTAGTTTTATCCTAATTTTTTGGCTCATCTTTCTAACAATTAAGCGGTTACTCCTTTAGCTGCCTTAATAACTTCCTCAGCAATATTCGATGGTGTCTCAGCATAGTGAGAGAATTCCATAGTTGACGTTGCCCTACCTGAAGACAATGTTCTTAATGACGTTACATAACCGAACATCTCCGATAATGGCACTTCACCTTTTACAACTTTAGAACCTGCCCTATCACTCATATTGGAGATAGTACCTCTTCTACGGTTAAGGTCACCTACGATATCACCCATGTTTTCTTCAGGCGTCAATACTTCAATCTTCATAATAGGCTCCATCAATACGGCACCAGCAGCTTTTGCAGCAGACTTATAACCTAACTTAGCAGCCAATTCGAAAGATAGAGAATCAGAATCCACAGCATGGAAAGACCCATCCTTAAGAACTACTCTCATACTATCCATCTCGAACCCGGCCAATGGACCATTTTTCATAGCCTCTTTAAAGCCTTTTTCAACAGCAGGAATGAATTCTTTAGGAATATTACCACCCTTTATCTCGTTAACAAACTCAAGACCCGTCACTTCTTCGCTATCGGCAGGCCCCATAGTAAATACAATATCTGCGAATTTACCACGACCACCAGACTGCTTCTTGTAAACCTCTCTATGGTCAGCACCTCTTGTTAGCGCTTCTTTATACTCTACCTGAGGTTGACCTTGGTTCACCTCTACCTTAAACTCTCTTCTAAGACGATCAACGATAATATCTAAATGAAGCTCGCCCATACCAGATATAATAGTCTGACCTGAAGCCTCATCGGTCTTCACCTGGAAAGTTGGATCCTCCTCAGCCAATTTAGCCAAAGCCATACCCAATTTATCTACATCAGCCTTTGTTTTAGGCTCAACAGCGATACCGATTACCGGATCAGGAAAATCCATACTCTCCAAAATAATTGGAGCATTTTCGGCAGACATGGTATCACCAGTCTTAATATCTTTAAAACCTACCGCAGCACCTATATCACCAGCTTCAATATATTCGATAGCATTTTGCTTATTCGAATGCATCTGATAGATTCGAGAAATACGCTCTTTTTTACCCGAGCGGTTATTCAATATATAAGAACCGGCATCAAGTCTACCAGAGTAGGTTCTAAAAAACGCTAATCTACCAACAAAAGGGTCTGTAGCAATCTTAAATGCCAAAGCCGAGAAAGGCTCTTTAACATCTGGCTTTCTACTAATTTCCGCTCCCGTATCAGGATTAGTACCTACAATATCATCTTTATCTATAGGTGATGGCAGATATCTACAAACGCAATCCAACAAGAACTGAACACCCTTATTCTTAAAAGAAGAACCACAAACCATTGGTATAATAGCCCTATCCATAACGGCAGCTCTTAAGGCAGCGTGAACTTCTTCTTCAGTGATAGAATCTTCATCTTCGAAGAATTTCTCCATCAATTCCTCATCATATTCTGCAACAGCCTCGATAAGAGCAGCTCTGTACTCCTTTACTTCAGCCTTCATATCCTCAGGAATATCGACCACATCGAACGTAGAACCAAAATTCTCTTCGTGCCATACAATAGCCCTGTTCTTGGCCAAGTCAACTATACCTTTAAAATCAGCTTCATCCCCGATAGGAAGAACGATCGGCACAGCATTAGAACCTAACATCTCGCGCACTTGCGTACAAACGTTTAAGAAGTTAGCTCCTTGACGGTCCATTTTATTAACAAAACCAATTCTAGGAACCTTATAATTATCAGCTAAACGCCAGTTAGTCTCAGACTGAGGCTCAACCCCATCAACCGCACTGAACAAGAAAACCAAACCATCCAAAACACGAAGGGAACGGTTAACCTCTACCGTAAAATCAACGTGACCAGGAGTGTCAATAATATTAAAGTGATAATCTTTGGTATCAGGTAACGGCTGAGCGTTTTCCATCGGAAACCTCCAAGTACAAGTTGTTGCAGCTGAAGTAATGGTAATACCACGCTCTTGCTCCTGCTCCATCCAGTCCATAGTGGCCGCACCATCGTGCACCTCACCAATTTTATGACTAACACCAGTGTAAAAAAGAATACGCTCAGTAGTAGTCGTCTTTCCGGCATCAATGTGAGCAGCGATACCTATATTTCTAGTATATTTTAAATCTCTTGCCATTTCTGATTAAAATCTAAAGTGGGAAAATGCTTTATTTGCCTCTGCCATCTTGTGCGTATCAACTCTTTTCTTAACAGCAGCACCTTCTTCCTTCGCAGCAGCTAAAATTTCAGCCGCTAGTTTTTGAGCCATACCCTTTTCATTCCTTTTTCTCGCAAAACTGATCAACCACTTCATAGCGGTAGAAATTTTACGGTCAGGACGAATTTGCATTGGAATCTGAAAAGTAGCACCCCCAACCCTTCTACTCCTAACTTCGACATGGGGCATTACATTTGAAAGAGCGTCTTTCCAAAGTTCCAAGGCCGACTTCTCCTCGTCAGTCTTCTTTTCTTCTACAATATCCATTGCATTGTAGAAAACATTAAAAGCTATAGATTTTTTACCATCCCACATCATCATATTGACGAAACGGGTGACCAATTGATCACCATACCTTGGATCCGGTAAAAGCGGTCTCTTTTTTGCCTGTTTTTTTCTCATTTTGTTCGTTTTCGGCGCAGATCACCCCACACCTTTTAAATCATTTACTTCTTGGGTCGTTTTGCTCCGTACTTAGATCTTCTCTGAGTTCGGCCCGCAACACCAGCTGTGTCCAAAGCCCCTCTCACGATATGATATCTAACACCAGGCAAATCTTTCACCCTTCCGCCCCTTACTAATACTATCGAGTGCTCTTGGAGATTGTGTCCTTCACCAGGTATGTAAGCGTTCACCTCTTTACCATTGGTCAACCTTACCCTAGCCACTTTTCTCATGGCAGAGTTAGGTTTCTTAGGTGTAGTTGTGTAAACACGCGTACAAACACCTCTTCTTTGAGGACAAGAATCCAAAGCAGCCGATTTACTCTTCTTAGTAATCGTGGACCTTCCTTTTCGTACTAATTGTGAAATTGTTGGCATACTATATTATATGTGTATATAAATAACCCCTCATTTAAGGGTCGGCAAATGTAAGACTATTTCGCAATAATTCAAATTCTTATCCATTAAATTTCAAAGATTTAAAAAAAAGGCAACATTGATACACCGCACCCCTTACTAGAACAGCAGTGAAACATTAACAACCACTTAGTGAAAACCCAGTTTTTTATAAAAATAAAACAAGGGGATTTACAAAAGAGCAAGACTAATTTCAGAGCTGAAAGGGTTTCTGTGAGAATAACATAAAATTCAAAACAAGAAGGTTCAGGAAAAACAGCATGGAAAAACGAAAAAATCAAATGAAATGAAATAATTACGACCTAATTTATAGGCTAAAACTTGTATTTTAACATGTATTTACTTATTAATTATTAAAAAATGGTTTGTTTCATCGATTATTAATAAATCGTAAATATTTTAACAAATTCAATCATCGATTTCTACTTTCAGATGAAAAAACACAGCATTTCCATAACATGAAGCCAAAAATCTGTGGAATTTTGACAAAAATTGAAGCCATATGTCGCATTTCTAACAGAAATAATATTATGCATGCATAAGTTTTAGTTAAAAATAATTGCATTATTAACGTTAAATTATGATTTTTGCCATCAGCTAATTCAAATAATTATAAAATGAGAGCAAAACACAAAGGATTGTTGACGCTATTTTTGGCGTTATTCGTGCAAATCTCTTTTGCACAAGACAAAACCATTACTGGTACGGTCTCCGATGCGGACGGATTACCACTACCAGGGGTTAACATCGTGGTGCAGGGAACCACAAATGGTACCCAAACCGATTTCGACGGAAACTATGCTATTTCAGCTAGTCAAGGTCAAACACTTGCCTTCTCCTATCTTGGTTATAAAACAGAGACTAGACCAGTAGGCGCTTCTAACACTATTAACCTTCAAATGGCCGAGGATGCTGAATCATTGGAGGAGGTAGTAGTTACCGCTTTAGGTGTTAGTAGAGAGAAAAAATCTCTCGGTTATGCTGCCCAAGAGCTAGAGGGCGATGCCGTTTCTACTGTTAAGGTAGATAACGTTGTCAATTCACTTTCAGGTAAAGTTAGTGGTGTTCAAATTAAGGCTAACAACAACTTTGGAGGTTCCGCAAACTTCTTGATTCGAGGCGTAAGTTCTTTGACTGGAAACAACCAGCCTTTATTCGTTATTGACGGTATTCCTATTTCAAACCGTTTAAACAACACCTCTGCTCAGCAGGGTGGTAGTACAGGTTATGATTACGGTAATGCCGCGTCTGATATTAACCCTGATGATGTAGCGTCTATCAACATCCTTAAGGGTGCTGCTGCTTCAGCCATCTACGGTTCTAGAGCGTCAAACGGTGTCATTATTATTACTACTAAAAAGGGTAAAGCAGGTTCTGCAAAAGTTCAAATCACCTCAGGAGTAACTGTGGGTAAAATTGACAAGAGTACATTTTTGGAGTATCAGGATGAATATGGTGCAGGGTACGGACCTTATTATGGATCGACCGGATATTTTGAAGATATCGATGCCAATGGTGACGGTAACCCAGACTTAGTCGTACCAACCTACGATGATGCGTCATACGGTGCTCCTTTAAATGGACAATTGGTGTACCAATGGGATGCCTTTGTTCCAGAACATCCGAACTACCAAACTGCTACCCCCTACATAGCGGGCGCTCATACTCCAGTAGACTTTTTTGAAACAGCTTTCCAATTCAACAATAGTGTTTCTGTTTCTGGAGGAAATGAAAAAATGACGTACCGACTTGGTTATACCAATTTTGAACAAAGTGGTATGCTTCCTAACTCCAACCAGAATAGGAATATTTTCAATATTAACGGTACTTTTAAGGTTAGCGAAAAGTTCAACGTAGGTGCCAATGCTAACTTCTTCGTTCAAAGAATGATAGGTAGAAACAGTACTGGTTATAGCGACAACCTAATGTCTCAGTTCAGACAGTGGTGGCAGGTTAACGTTGATATTGAAGACCAAAGAAGAATTTATGAGCAGACAGGGTTGAACTACTCTTGGAACCATGAAGGCGGCTTTTTTCAGGGAGGATCTCCTCTTCAACCACATTACTGGGACAATCCTTACTGGACACGTTACGAGAATTACCAGTCGGATAGAAGGAATCGTTTTTTTGGCAATCTATTCGCCACATACTCTCTTGCTCCTTGGTTAGATATCACTGCAAAAGGTGCGGTTGATACTTATACTGAGCTTCGTGAAGAAAGAAGGGCACCAGGTTCTGTTGCTGCACCATTCGGGGTTCTTAGGGACGATGAGTCATCTGGTTACGACAGAAAGGACATTACCTATTCTGAGTACAATTATGACTTGATGTTCAATGTAAACACTAGTCTAAGTGATAATATTACTTTAGCCGGTGTTGCCGGTATAAACAACAGAAGGGAAACCTATAGTTTCTATCACCAAGCAACTGCTGGTGGTCTAGTTGTTCCAGGTCTTTTCGCTTTAAGGAATTCAGTGAATGCTGTGCCAAAACCAGTAGAGACAGTAGACGAAAAGCAAGTTGTAGGTTACTACGCTCAAGCTTCCCTAGGGTTTGGCAATACCTTCTATCTTGATTTGGTTGATAGATATGATATCTCTTCTGCCCTACCTGAAAACAATAATAAGTACAACTATTACGGTGCGAGTGGAAGTTTGGTTTTCTCAAGCTTAATCGATGCAAGTTGGTTAAATTTTGGTAAGCTAAGAGCGGGTTATGCTGAAGTTGGTAACGATTTGCCTGCCAATAACGTGTACGACACTTATACCATCAATAACAACTTTGGCAACTCAGTATTGGTATCTTTCCCAGGAACCAAACAAAACGATCAGTTAGTTCCTGAAAGAACCAGTGAAATTGAAGTTGGTCTAGAAGCGCGTATGTTCAACAGCCGAGTTGGGTTCGATATTACTTATTATAAAAAGAACACTGAAGATCAATTACTTCCAGTGTCAACAACTACGGCAACCGGTTTCAGCAGCCGTTGGGTTAATGCCGGTGAAATTGAAAACCGTGGTATAGAAGTTGGGTTGAACCTTACACCTGTACAAACAGATAATTTTGCGTGGAATGTAAATGTAAACTGGTCTAAAAACGAAAACGAAGTACTTAGTCTACTTGGTGACCAACAAAATTTACAATTACAGTCTTTCCAAGGTGGTGTTTCTATCAACGCCTCTATTGGTGAACCTTATGGTGCAATCAGAGGATCTGGTTTTGTTTTTGACGATAATGGAAACAAAGTAGTAAACGGTAGTGGTTACTATCTATCTCAAGCAGATCAGGTTTTAGGAAATGTAAACCCTGATTGGGTTGGTGGTGTAAATAACAGATTTACTTACAAGAATCTAACCCTTAATTTCTTGATTGATGTTCAAAAGGGTGGTGATGTTTTCTCACTAGACACCTATTATGGTCAAGGTACCGGTTTACCTTATTACACCGCAGGATTGAACGAATTGGGCAACCCTGTTAGAGACCCTGTAACCGATGGTCCTGATAGTGGTGGTATCTTGAATGAAGGTGTTACTGAAGATGGTCAACCTAATACCACTAGAGCAACGGCAGACTTTTATGGAGGTGTTTTCTACTGGGGTAACGCTAGCAGAAACCCTGCTGCTCTAAATGTTTATGACGCCTCTTATGTCAAACTAAGAGAATTGGCCCTTACCTATAAGATGCCTGTAACTAAATGGATGAGCAATAGCTTCTTTAGTGCTGCCAGCGTTAGTCTTGTAGGAAGAAACCTATGGATAATTGACAAAAATGTACCTTTTGCTGATCCTGAGTCAGGTCTAGGTGCAGGTAACGTTCAAGGTTATCTATCTGGTTCTTACCCAACCCTTAAGACAGTAGGCCTTAACTTAAATCTAGAATTTTAAAAAAAAAAGTAATGAAAAAGTATTTCATAACATTCATAAGTATAGCCCTCATTGCTGTCTCATGTGAAGTAAATGAGGAATACAATAGGGATAGTAAATATCCAACCATTGTTCCTGGAAGTGGACTTTTCACTAACGCAGCTAGAAACCTATTTGATTTAATGAACTCTGCTAGCGTTAATGATAACGTTTTTAGATTGTATGCACAATATTGGGCGCAAACAACATATCCAGATGAGAGTCAGTACAACCAAATTACCCGTAATATCGGAGGTAGTATCTGGAACACTCTTTACAGAGATGTATTGCAAGATTTAAAGGGTGCTAGAGCAAATCTAATCGAAGAAGAAGCAGATAACCTAAACAACAAACTTGCCATCATTGAGTTCATGGAAGTTTATGCTTACTCTGTTTTGGTCGATACATTTGGCGATGTCCCTTACTCCGAAGCACTGGATTTCGAAAATTCGACACCGGCCTATGATGATGCCGGTACTATTTATGCATCTTTAATTGAAAAGTTAAATGGTGCTATTACCTCTATGGGAAGTGGTTCTGGATTTGAAGCCACTCAAGACCCAATCTATGGTGGAGATATGACCAAGTGGAGAAAGGCTGCCAATTCTTTACGTTTAAGAATGGCATTGCGCCTTGCCGATGTGAATGCTTCTTTGGCTCAATCAACTGCCGAAGCTGCAGCCGCAGCCACGCTTATAACTGAGAATGCAGATAATTTTGGAATTCAGTATTTAGGAGCTGCACCTAATACCAACCCGGTATGGGTTTCATTGGTTCAAAGTGGTCGTAATGACTTTGTTGCAGCCGATACCTTTATTGATGTTCTTAATGGTCTCGAGGATCCAAGAAGACAATTCTACTTTGAGACTTTAGATGGTGAGTATGTGGGCGGTATTTATGGAAGTGCAAACTCTCCTGCTAGCGCATCTGCTATTTCTGACCTTTTAAAAGCTCCGGATCTTATCGGAAATATATTGACGGCTTCTGAAGTACACTTCTTATTATCGGAAGCAGCGGCTAGAGGTTATGCCGTAGGGGGTACTCAAGAGGAATTTTACGCTGGAGGAATTGAAACATCAATCTTGGAATGGGGAGGAACCCAAGAAGAAATTGATGCCTATTTAGCCCAACCATCTGTTGCTTATGCTACTGCAGAAGGAGACTGGAAACAGAAAATAGCTACCCAAAAATGGATTGCTATGTTCAACAATGGCATGGAGGGATGGACTACTTGGAGGTTGTTCGATCAACCGACCCTAAATGTTCCTGATGGTTTCACCGCTGAAGATATTCCAACAAGATTTCTATATCCAATTTCTGAGGCTACTCTTAACGGTGAAGAGTTAGATGCCGCTATTTCAGCTATAGGTGGCGATTCTCAAACTACGAAATTGTTTTGGGATGTTAATTAAACTGATCTAAATAAGTTGATTAAAGGGCCTTTGTAAATTTCGAAGGCCCTTTTTTATTTTATGAAATTAGGATTTTTGCATTTTTTCTGAGTCAGTCTTTTAGAACGGACAAGCTTATAGAAATGCTTATCCGTAATAAGGAGGTAGAAGTAAAGTAATCAATTTCAAGCCTCTAAATTTAAAGCCTCCCCATTTCGTGGCCATTAACTAATTTTCAATGTACCACTATCATAAATGAATTCTTTCCTTGGTTATCAAAGAGTAAGAATCCAATCCTTTATATTATCTTTTTACAACTTATAGAATAATTGTGATTCAAATTATTAACCCTATTCCTTGATCTTGCGACAAACATTTTAATATTAGAATTAGATGCAAACCTCGAACCAAGATTACTGCTTAATATCAAAAAGGAAAGATTTAGTTGAAATAATAGAAAAGATTTAGGAAAAGAATAAAATAGATAGGCCTTATTCATTATAAGCATAAATTTGAATAATCTTCACCCTCTTCTTCATATATTTTCCTTAAATTCAATCGATAGAGTTTAATTCTATTGTACTTTTGCCTAAAGTCAAATGGTAAGTAATAGAATTAAAATTTTTCTCTAATTTATCCAATAAATAACTCTTGGTGAACGAGACAAACTTAATTTAATTAATGATTTAAAGCCTTTACAACAAGAATTCAAGTGAAACGGATTTTGACTTCTGACCTGAGGTAAAACCCGCTTAAAATGATAAACAAAAAATTTCAGATGGTAGCCTAGTTGCTTTCAATCTTTTCAAAGACCGTAATACATAAGATATTCTTCCCCAAACAAAGTACGGTATATTCTGATAAAATAGCATATAGTTGAATCGACCAACTTCAGTATATATTAAAAATAGAAACCATTAAACCATAATAAAATGAAAAAAAGAATTTTAATTTTAACCCTAATAACCCTAGCAGCAAGTCACATGGTCGGGTACAGCCAATCACGGATTCCCAGTGCCACAAATGGACTTTTCAGTAACAACCTAGATTTTTTCGCTATTCAAAAAGTGAGTGACGTCTATACCGGTGGAGTAAATGAAGATATCAAGGGTTCGATTTATCTTTTCGACCAATGGACAAAACTTAGAATAACTTCCACCTACAAAGACAATTACACCTACTCTATTCTTGCTAACTACAACATCATGGCAGATAGATTCGAAATATTTGTAAAAGGGGAAAAGTACATTTTGAATCCTGAATCTGTAGTGAAAATCACAAAAGGCAATAGAACTTTTAAGGTCTCAGAGGAAGATTTAGAAAAAAATTATTACGAAGAAGTTGCAAGTGGTGATAATGTTAGCCTAGTAAAGATTTATGAGAGTAAAGTTGTCGAGGTTCCCACTAAAACTTTAGGGTTGATTGAAAGAAAAATATCTAAATCTGAAAAAGAGTTTTTAGTATTTAAAGATGGTTCTATGACTAAAATGCCTAAATCAAGGGGCAAACTTTTTAAAGCTCTTAACCTTACCAGTGAAAAACGTGATAAGTTCAAAAAGTATGACATTAAAAATGATTATGAACTTGCTGCAATTATAAAAGACGCTTAATTCATCTTTGAGCTTATTTGACCTTGGAAAAATCATCAAGAGTTTACGGTATTAGGGCTGTTATGGAGGCTATTAAGGCCAATGAACCAGTAGACAAAGTATTCATTCAACGTGGACTCAAGGGCACACTTTCTCGTGAACTCGAGACCATTTTGAGAAAAAACGGAATCAAGGCCACTTATGTGCCGGTTGAAAAGCTCAATAACCTTACTAAAAACAATCATCAAGGGGTAGTTGCACAAATATCTCCTGTGAGTTTTTATGAACTAGAAGATTTGGTCGAGCAAGTGAATAATGGACAAACAAAACCATTATTTCTATTGCTCGATCAATTATCAGACGTCCGTAATTTTGGTGCTATAATTCGAACTGCCGAATGTACCGGTGTCCATGGTATTATTATTCAAAAGAAAGGCGCGGCCCCGGTTACGGCCGACACTATTAAAACATCGGCTGGAGCAGTGTTTCGTGTTCCTTTGGTTAAAGTAGACCATATTAAGGACGCCGTGTTTTATTTACAGGCCAGTGGAGTTACTGTTGTTGCTGCAAACGAAAAAACCGATAAGGAAATCTATAATGTTGACTTATCAGGCCCCACGGCGATAGTGATGGGTTCTGAAGACCGTGGAATCTCTCCTTCTACTTTAAAAGCAGTTGATGAGATAGCAAAGATTCCGTTATTGGGAGAAATTGGTAGTTTAAACGTTTCCGTAGCATGTGCCGTGTTTTTGTACGAGGCCGTGAGACAACGTCAGTAACTAGAGAAATCAATTTTTGTACTGCAAGAATCAAATATTTTCTCTGTTCTTGTTGCTTTCATCCTCTTTCCAATCATGAATGATTTTAATATCATTTCTTTCCTGCTCCCCTACCCTACCTCCAATGAAATTACCTTCATCATCGAACTGCTGTAAAAATTCATCCGATTCCTCATCATAATCCTCTCTTTCCCAATCGTATTTTTTTTTTAGGGGCAAGGTTCCCTTTAGCAAAAGCGCAAAGATAAGCCCCATCAAAAACCCACTCAAGTGGCCCTCCCAAGATACACCTTCCTTTATCGGAAAAATATACCATAGCATACTGCCATATATAAACACAACTACCAATGACAAAGCCACCAAGCGGTAATGCTTGGCGAATATTCCTTTAAAAAATATAAAACTTGCCAGTAAATAAATAATTCCACTAGCGCCAATATGAAATGAAGGTCTTCCGATAACCCAAGTTAACAATCCCGTTAAAATCGTTCCAAGAAGTAAAACTCTGAAAACCATGTCTCGATAAAAATAACTGAGAGCAGCTGTGAGCACCGCCAACGGAATTGTATTATTATAAAGATGTTCGACCGAACCGTGAATAAACGGACTGAACAACACACCTCTTAAACCTTCAAGCTTTAAAGGGTAAATACCATATTCATTGAGATTGATATGTAATTTAAGCTCTAAGTAGAAAACCGACCAAATGAGCAGAACACTACACAGTGGAAGTATCACTACCAAATTGGTATACCTAAAATCAGTGGTATTTGTCATACTACAACTATAGCAATAATTTCGCCACTTTCAGCAGTATGAAGAATTGTCAGAATTTAAATAAATACTTTAGTTCAGATAAGATTTGAAATCGATTATACAATTTATAATTTCACCAAATGAACGAACCTTTAGCAGAAAGAGTTAGGCCCAAAACGATTACTGACTATATCAGTCAAAGACATTTGGTTGGTGAAAATGGTTCCTTAACACAACAGATTAAGAGAGGAATCATTCCCTCTTTAATATTTTGGGGGCCTCCTGGCACTGGAAAAACAACCTTGGCCAATATCATTGCCTCAGAGAGTGATAGACCTTTCTACACGCTAAGCGCAATCAATAGTGGTGTTAAAGATGTACGCGAAGTTATAGACAAGGCAAAACAAAGTGGGGGGCTTTTTACCTATAAAAACCCCATTTTATTTATCGATGAAATTCATCGTTTCAGTAAATCTCAACAAGATTCTTTATTGGCCGCGGTAGAAAAAGGTTGGGTCACCTTAATTGGTGCGACTACCGAGAACCCAAGTTTTGAAGTTATTCCTGCCTTGCTCTCACGTTGTCAAGTATATGTATTGAATGCTTTTGGAAAAGAAGATTTAGAAAATCTTCTTAACAGAGCTATCAAAGAGGATTCGTTTCTCAAAAAGAAACAGATCGAATTAAAGGAAACCGAAGCGCTTCTTCGCCTATCTGGCGGTGATGGACGAAAGCTACTTAACATATTTGAGTTGGTTATCAATTCTGTTGATGGAGACAAAATTCTAATAACAGATGAACTTGTATTGGGCAGAGTACAAAAAAATACCGTTCTATACGATAAAACTGGGGAGCAGCATTACGACATCATTTCAGCGTTTATCAAATCGATTAGGGGCAGTGACCCAAACGGAGCTGTTTATTGGCTCGCCAGAATGATCGAAGGGGGCGAAGATGTAAAATTTATAGCCAGAAGATTACTGATTTCGGCATCTGAAGATATTGGGTTGGCCAACCCTACCGCATTGGTCATTGCCAATAACGCCTTTCAGGCGGTAAATACTATTGGCTACCCGGAAGCAAGAATTATTCTTAGCCAGTGCGCCATTTATCTGGCAACTTCACCTAAAAGCAATGCGAGCTATATGGCCATAAACAAGGCTCAGCAGGCTGTTAGGGAAACCGGAGACCTTTCGGTTCCGTTACCGCTTAGAAATGCCCCAACCAAACTTATGAAAGATTTAGGTTATGGGTCTGGATATCAATATGCGCATGACTACACTAATAATTTTGTAGAAATGGAATTTCTGCCGGAAGAATTAAAAGGAACTGCCTTCTATGAACCTGCTAACAATGCCCGTGAGAAAAGTATAGATGAGTTTCTCCAAAAAAGATGGAAAAACAAATACGATTCTAAAACTTAATCTCTAAACTTTCGGTCACTAGTTGGTCATTCTCATAGTATTCAAAAAACCACTTACCGTTATTCTCAAATACTACCCCAGACTCCGTATCGCTTTCTGCTAAATAATAGTCGGGAATGGAGGTTCGATAGATTTTTAGCCTAATCTTTGGAGTACTGTCTACCAACTGATATCCGTTATCCAAACCTTGAGCATACAAAACCCCTTCACTCGGTCTTGTATTTTTAATCTGAGCTCCTGAAACGGATTTATTTATGGAGGAAGATTTAGGCGTATTATCCTTATACTTTTGCTCTTCTTGAGTGGCCACTTGACTAACAACCTCCGCATTGGTAGCAGGTTTGGTGTAATTTGATGGTTTCGGTGTATTGTCTTTATACCGCTGTTGCTCTAATGTAGCTTCCTGCTCCACGGCACTATTCAAATTCTTTGGCTTTTGACTATTGTCGGCTGCCACCGTCTTTACATCATTTTGCATATTAACGCTAATCGGTTCGTTAGTCTTGCTCTTTCCTGAATATTTATAGTTGAGACTACTTATGGAACGAAAAGATTCACGAATCGCCTCGTTATAGGAGTCTTTATAATTCTTCTCTTTACTTCTTCCCTCCTGTGAGGTGTAAACTTCTTTTCCTTGGCAATCTTCTAACTTTATGGCCGCCTTTGTTGTGAACATGTTGGAACCATCAACTATATGGGCCGTTAAGGCCATGCAGCGGTTGGTGTTGACCTCCATGGGAAGTTCGTCTTCATATGCCGTTTCAAAACCTATCTCAGAGAATAGGTGTTTAACCAATGTGCTGGTCTGGTACTGATTGGGTTCTTTAAATGCGTCGAACTTTTTAGGAACGATAACATATTTATAGTCGTTCAATTCTGTCTGGGCCATGCTCGGCAACCCTACCATTACAATCAATACCAATAATAAATTCTTCACAATCAATCAGATTTAGCAATTCTCAATTCATGATGAAAAAAGCATGCCAAAAAAGACTCTGTAAAATTTTTCTAGGCAAAAGACTTCGTCATCGTTTGCCCCAAGATATAATATTTAATCCTAATTGAAAAGAGGCGTAATTGCTAGCTGCGATATTGCGATATGCTAACAAATTATCGGCCATTGCGTAGAAATTTACCGGTCCTGCTTGTAGATTAATACCTAGACCGACATTCGAATATGTGAATTTATCTACAGTGTAAGTAGCTTTCAAAGCCATAAAATTACCAAAGCGGCGATGATAGAATGCGGTCAGGGCCGCCTGTGGACCTCTTGGTCTGTTAATGGCATACAACTGTGCACCCAAACCATTGACATATTTGGCCCTGTTAGATGGAGACCTTCCGGCTTTGATTCCACAATCACAGTTGGCCATTCCGGAAACAGGCTCACCAAAATTATAGCGTATGGATCCATATAGTTTAGTAGGCCGAAATGAAACGTAGCTATTACTATCGTCTTCAAAGGGAAGAAACTCTTCTACCTCATCTACCAAATCTTCCCAGAAGTCGGTATCGGGATCATTAAAAGCATCTGGAAGGATTACTTCTAACCCTTCTACAGTATTTCTTCCATTAAGAGAAAAGGTTTTTACATCATTAGCGTGGTATATAAAACCTAAATCAAGTAAACTACCTGTCACCACGAGTTGATCGCTCAAATGGTACGTAAAGCCTAAATCGAAACCTAAACCTAAATTACCGCCCAAAAGCGCTCTTTTAAGTATAGTGCTTCCGGTGGTCTCATCATCAAAAGAATCGCTTATGGAGTTTATTCCCGATGTTCTAAGTTGCATATTGGCTTCCAAGGTGCTAACATAAATATTATTTTCACCTGGGCTTGTAACGAAGTAACCTCTGTTCTTAGTAGAATTAAAGTCAAAAATACTGGAATAGATTTTTGCCCTTCCGCCAATGGTCAGACCATCACCAACGTTTTTATTTAACCCAAAATGCAGAACATTCACCAACTCGCCCCTAGTTTTCAAGTGACTTAGATCAAAGCGCTCATTCAATCGATCCGCATTGCCTTCATAGGCCAAAATGGCATAATCTCTAAACCAATAGCCGATAGCATCTCCTTCGAGGTACATACCCCCTGTATAGAACAAATCCGGGTTTTTTCCGCGAAAGCCAAGATTCAAAAATTCAACTTGAAACGTACCACTAAGTTCGTCTTTGATATCCATTCCATAAATGGCCCTGTCTCTTATCTTGTCATTGATATCGATACCATCGTTTGCAAAAATGTCGTCAACAGCAATGCCGCTAGAACCGGCCTGTAACATAACACCGGACAATACTGGAATACCCGCATACCATTGAAAATCGATCTCAACACCCGGATTGACCATTGCCGACTGAGGAATTTCAGAGAAATCGTAGAGAATTTGTTTGTTCTGCCCATTTACGACAAAACTGGCCAAAAATAAGCCTAAGAAAACTAATTTTTTTAGGTTCATTTTAACTGGACTCTAAATTTAGCGCTTGATTTTACCACTATTTTTGGGTCTGGCTGATTTGACACACTGGTTGTGTCACCAAGATTCGTAGTGCTTACCCTTATACTCGAGGTATTTTTTATTATTTCAATACTGCGGCCTGCGTCGCCGTATGAAACATCTAATTGAGAAGTACTATTGGGGTCAACCGTGATATTATCTGCTTGCCCTAAAAGGTTATCTTGATCATCTAAAAATTCTATGGTGATAGACAATGTTTTGCTTGTTGTATTCTCTACCAAATAGGTGATGGTGCCATCTAACACCCTTTCAGAAAAGGCGTCATAACTAAAGGCATCAAAATTAAAGTTTTGGGTAAAAACGACATTTGATGGTGCAGAATTAACCATGTCTTCAGGCGCTTCTACATATAACATACTGGCTTCTAGAGTAGGCGTTACCTCGATTTCATCGTACTGGTCGAAATCCTGTTCTTCTACACAAGAGAAGAGCGTTGCCGCCAATAAAAAGACAACGGAACAAATTGAAAGAATCCTTTTCATAGTATCACCTTTAAAGGACCTATCTGGCCTCAGGGGTCATACCTATATAACTCTATAAGAAAGATTTTATTTCAATAAGGTCATGAATCATTTTGCAGTGTTCGTGCAGGGGTTCGTTATGGGCGTTAAAATGAAGCGCGTGATAGCCTACAGCCATAGCGCCTTGTATATCGGCCTCTAAATTATCGCCAATCATCAAAGATGTCTGGGCTTCCACACCTGCCCTGTTCAAAGCCAACTGAAATATATAAGGATTCGGTTTTTTTACCCCTGCCATTTCAGAGTTGATGACCTGATCAAAAAATCTTTCAATCCCTGAATTTTTAAGCTTTCGGTTCTGCACTTCCTCGAAGCCGTTCGTAATGATGTGTAACCTGTACGATGAGCTTAAATATTCCAACACCGGTAGTGTATTAGGAAACAGGTGGTTAAAATTCGATAGATTTTCAATATAATCGACCGACATTTGATTGATGACCGAATCGGATACCCTGTAGTGCAACTTATCAAATACCGTTTTCAATCGTTGGTAGCGTAATTCTTCTTTGGTAATACGCTCTTCGCGATACATCTTCCAAAATTCAAGATTGGCCGGCACATATACCTGTAAGAAATCATCAAGGCCAATTGAAATATGATGGTCGACAAGAATTTTTTCAAAGGTTAGGGCCGAATTTCTTTCGAAATCCCATAAAGTGTGGTCGAGGTCAAAAAATATGTCGGTAATGGTCTCTCTATACATGAAACTTTCTTAAAAATTGGGAATAAAACTCTTTCCAAACGACCTTGTTTACCGAATCGCCTAACAGCTCATTAGAAAAAATTGATATGAAATGACCGTTGACCTGCTTTACCTGTTCATAAAGTTCACTGGCACATCTCAACATTTCTTCTTGCCTTCTGAAATTTTTTAACGCGTAATCATGAACCGCAAAAGGGTGTATTCGTATAGGCTGCTGTATCTCAAGACTAATATCGTAGAAATAAAAAGAGCTGCAAGTACCTGCCCTAAAACCTGGTTCATGGGTATAGCCCATGGTATAATCGTCGGTAAATTCAGCTTCTATCAAATTGCGATAAGTTTGCGGCAGGTGCAATCGGTTATACCGCATACGGGAGGCATCAACAGATCGATTGATTACCCCTTTTAGATTCTTCCTTTCTTTTTTTAATAACTCTACATCTTCAAAAGAACTATAAGAAGCCGCTAGGGCAATAGTACTGTAGTCTGCTATCGACTTGATTAAAAATCTGAATTTGTTGTGGTTGGGAGAAACATTCTTATCAAAGGTAGAGTAAGTGGCAAATTGAAAGAAAAAAACACTTTTTATATTGAGCTCTTTATGCAAATCTACAAGATGGCCAAAATTATCGTAAGGGTCTTTTTTAGGGTCGAACCAAACTTTGATGCGCTCTATTACCCTCTTAAACTTCAAAGACCCCAAATCATACAATAAGCCAGCGGCACTTCTGACCAAACCTCGGTGGGCGTAACAATGAGAACTGGTCACGTCGATAAGAGACGTAAAGTCATAAGAGCCCAGATTATATTCTAAATCAGGAAACTTTTCCTTCAGAAGCTCTAACAATTTATTTGCCCAAATATCAACGACCGGCAGTTTGAGAAAATCATTGCGAAAGGCAAGACTATCTTTTGGTTGAAACCTACCGTGAACATCCTTTAAATGTGGCAAATACTCTTCGTAACGGCTCAATAGATAAAAACTGGCCGAAAAAATGTCAAAAGGCACATTGCTTCTTTCCCCAGCACTGAAAAAACACGGCGTATCATCCCATTTCTTGACGGTTATATGAAAATCATTGATTCCCTGTTCAAACAATAGGTCATTACTTCGAATAAAGAATTCATTCTGTAACGCCTGTTTGGTATAGGTAATTTTAGGACCTGTATGCTTTATAAAATCTTCGACCTTAATGGTAAAAGAAATTTCTATACCTAAAATGCGAGTGAATATTTGCCTTGTAATATAGGTAAGCCTCGGTGTAATCTTGTGAGAGTAAATCAGAAGCATAGTATACCAAATATTGTTTTCAGGGAGTTTTATTTATAATATCCCTTCATCCGCAAAGCTATAATAATCCTTTTGGGTAATGATCAAATGGTCCAAAACTTTAATGTCCAAAGCTTCTGAAGCCACTTTAAGTTTTTGGGTTATCTTTCTATCTTGATGACTGGGCTTCAATGTCCCTGACGGATGGTTATGGGCCAATATCAAAGCCACGGCTCCTATCTCTAGCGCTTGCTTCATAACAATACGTACATCAACCAGCGTACCTGTCAACCCGCCTTTGCTCAATTGTGATTTATGAAGCACCTTATTTGAGTTGTTCATATAAAGAATCCAAAATTCTTCGTGCTCAAGTTCTCCTAAAATGGGTTGCAGTATCTCGAAGGCATCTCTACTACTTCCTACTTTTGAAGTCTTCAAGGCGTCTTCTCCCCTTCTTCTTCTACCAATCTCCAGTGCGGCAGCAATCGTAATGGCCTTTGCTTCACCAATTCCCTTAAATTCCATCAATTGCTTTATGGAAAGTTTACCCAATTCGTTCAAATTGTTTTGGGCGGATGCCAATATGCGTTTCGATAAGTCGACAGCACTTTCGTTTCTACTACCGGAACCGATTAGAATGGCTATGAGCTCGGCATCCGATAAAACCGACCTCCCTTTCTGCAACAATTTTTCTCTGGGCTTATCATCATCTGACCAGTTTTTAATAGAAAATGAAGTGTTATCCTGTGCCATTTTATAAAGATAGCGAACTAAAGCTTGGATTATGTTGGCCGAATTTCAAAACAATATAAATCCTGTGCAATGAATATTATAAAGTGTCGTCATCAGCGGGTATCTCAGTTCTCTTAGGATACAGTCTAGAGTCGGTTAAAGTCCTGTTTTCTTCCAAAATAGCATTTGACATGCCAAGCATGACGGCCAATAAGACCATCGATAGTTTCTTGAACATAATCTCCAATTTAGAAAACAACGTAACACGTACTATGCCAACCAATTGTAATGTGACATATTTTCTTACAACAAATGGACTTAAGGGGCTATCCTCCTTTTTAACTCTTCCAGATCGAGTCCGCCATAATTACCTGAACTCATTAATAGCAATACTTTATCAATAAAATTTTGGTCCAGTATAAATTCGTGAAAATCGCTTGAACTAGTAAATATGCGCAAATCACTTCTTTGAAATGCTTCTCTTATCTGTTCTGGCGATACAGGGTCTAGTTTCTTTATGGCTACCGATTCGGGCAAGTAAAATACGATGGCCTCGTCAGCTGCATCTAAAGCGCCTCTATATTCTTTCAAGAATTCAGGATTAAAACTGCTGTATGTATGTAGTTCTAGGCAGGCAACCATTCTTCTATCGGGGTATTGCTCTTTTACTGCCCGTGTGGTAGCCGCCACTTTACTGGGAGAATGCGCAAAGTCTTTAAATGCTACGGAATCACTGCTTTCAGCCAGTTTTTCCAATCGCTTCGAAGCCCCTTTAAAAGTGGCTATAGCCTCGTAGAAATCATCTTCATCGACTCCCATATTCTGACATATCCATTTGGCACCGGCCAAATTATTGAGATTATGTTGGCCAAAGACCTCTATTGGCATTGGTCCATCTGGTGTATGCAAAAGTGTAGTACCGTTTTCAACTTCATATTCAGGTGTACTATAAGGCAACTTACGAATGGGGTTTTCAGATGCTTCTACCACTTTTTTGAGGATATCATCTTCAGAGTTATAGGTTATGCTGCCACCCTTTACGATGGTATCTACAAAAATCTGAAACTGCTCTACGTAATTTTCAAAAGTCGGGAATACGTTAATATGGTCCCATGCTATACCGCTTAAAAGGGCAATATTGGGCTTATAGAGATGAAACTTAGGTCTTCTATCAATTGGTGATGATAAATACTCATCGCCTTCAAGTACGATAAAGTCGTTATGCTCGGTCAAATGAACCATTCTGTCGAAACCCTCTAATTGGGCGCCTACCATAAAATCTACTTCTATATCGTGATAGTTCAGAACATGTAAAATCATTGATGTAATGGTGGTCTTGCCATGGCTACCTCCGATTACGACCCGTGTTTTATTTTTTGACTGTTCATAGAGAAACTCAGGATAGGAATAAATGGTCAAGCCCAATTCTTGGGCGCTTAATAACTCAGGGTTATCAGGTTTGGCATGCATACCTAGAATAACAGCATCCAATTCTGCATGTATTTTCTCAGGGTACCATCCAAACTCCTTTGGTAACAACCCCTCTTTTTTCAACCTGCTTTTAGAAGGTTCATAAATTACATCGTCACTACCCGTTATTGTATATCCTTTGTGTGCCAAGGCCAGCGCTAAATTATGCATGGCACTACCTCCTATAGCTATAAAATGAATCTGCATCTATGAATTGTTTGCCACAAATATAGACATTGATTTCATGAACAAATAGACCTACAACTAATTCAAAGCCTTTCTGAAAAATGTAATAAAACCAGTGCCTTTATCGACCAAATGCAGCATTTTTCAGACCACAAGCTACTTAAAATGTAAGATTCACCCTTCAAAACGGTAGCTACACAACAAATATTCCCATAGGGATAGGGGTAAAATTACATTTGCCACAAGTAGGTTGGAGAGATCCAACTTAAAACGACCTACCATGACAAACCTACAGCAGAAGAGATTCTTGGTAAATGGCATATTGCTTTTACTGGCAGTTCTCTTCACTTCTGAAATGTATTCTCAATGTGCGGGAACCGATAACTCGGTAACCGTTTGTAATAAAGATTCCGATGAGAATAACAAAACCTTTGATTTATTCGCGCAATTAGGCGGCACCCCTACCCTCGGAGGATCTTGGTCTACCAATGACCCAGCTAACTTTTTTGCCTTGGATAGGAATACGGGTATCGTAAACCTTTGGGATGTAAAGAATTCAGGGTTTCACGAGTTTACCTATACCAATGATAATTGTGGGGAATCGGCCGTTGTTACGGTCATTCTTGGGGGTTACCCCGGCGAGGACAATATCGACGGAAGTGCCGATGCCTGTGGCGACGACCCCGCTGTAAACCTTCATAGCTTTATCGGTGATGAAACAGAGGGCAAATTTCAAGATTTCAATGGGTCTTGGGCCGCTGTAACACCTGGTGCCGGAGACCATCTTACACAAAACTTTTTCAATGCTGCTGATGCCGGTGTAGGAATTTATGAATTCACCCATACCGTACCTTCGGTAGGCACGTGCCCTAGCAGACAGGTTAGCCTCATTTTAGAAGTACAAAGACCGGCCAACTCTGGGGTTGGCTCAGCGTTGACCGTATGCACCTCTGACGACCTTTCGTCAATGACCAATTATGACCTCAATACGCTGCTGGTTGATGAGGATATCAATGGTACTTGGTCAGAAGGGCCTTCCACTAATCAATTAGATGATTTGACCGATAGTACGGTAGACGTTCAGGCCATAAGGGACAATAACGGACCCGGCACCTATACTTTCACCTATACGGTGTACCCTTCACATGCCGTTTGTACCATCAGTCAGACATCTGTAGATATTATCATTTTGCCCACCTTGCAAGGAACGATGGAGGCTACTAATTTCTGTTCTGGCCCAAATACCTATAGAGTTGAACTAAGTTCTTACAATACGACCCTTATAAGTGATGGCACCTACGGGGGCAACTATTCATTATCCTCCCTTAGTGGAACTTTTAGCGCTACCACATCAATAGTACTGGCAAATGATGGTACGGGTTATTTTGATATTGACGCAAGCACGGTACCGATGAACGAGATTGTTACCATTTCAATAGAATCTTTAGGTGCCGAAGTATGCCCTGACATTCAAGTACCACCTGTAGATTTTATTGTTACAGACCCTAATGCCACAGCTACCGATAGCTGCTTGGGTTCTGACGTACCTATTTCCCTTACCAATATTCATGATGCTTCTTTAAGTCTAGCTAACGGAAGTTATAATGTCGATTATACAATTACCGATACCGATGGTATTGAGTCGAATTTCAGTATCTCGGATGTTGCTTTCAATTCTGGAAATGGAAGCTTTGAGATTCCAGCTTTGCAACTACCGGAAGCAGGTTCGTACGATATTTCTTTAACGGTTCAAAGCGGATTTACCCTCGGCTGCGATATCACTACAAGTTTTACGGTAATTCCACCTCCTGCTGATATAGTTCTTGACCTGCTGGTTGATAATTCATGTAACGCAACACAAATCGAGGTCCAAATTGACGCACCCAATCTTGCGGATGGGAGTTATGACATCACCTATGATGTTGTTAGCCAAAGCTCAGGTCAGGTGGTATTGGAAAACACTATCAATTTTAAGGGTGGTACGGCATCTTACGATTTGGACGTTGCATCATTAGAGCAAGGAAACTATACCGTTAGTGTGAGAAGTACACAAGACGATACCACCGCCTGTAGAACGACTTTTGAATTTGAAGAAAGTGAAAATTTCGCTATTGAAGGAATACCAGCCTTACCTATAGCCGAACTCAATCAAAATTTCTGTCTTAGTGATTTTGCTAGCAATCCACCTTCTTTAGCCGATATTCAAGTAACTGCCAACGGGGAAATCCTCTTTTATGCTACCGAGTCCGATATGGACATATTACCATTAGATACGGAATTGGTAGATGGAGAAGATTATTTTATCTCGAATACAGACCCCAACAATAATTGCGAGGGATCCAATAGAATAAGGGTGATTACCACCCTATCCAATCCCGAGGGACCATCCGCCTTAAATACAAATCCTACCTTCTGCGCTTCTGAACAAGCAACCGTTTTAGAACTGAACCCATCGGTTTCTGCAAATGGTACGGTAACATGGTACGACAATGCTACCGGAGGCAACCCCTTGGACAATAGCACCCTTCTGGTCGATGGCACCAGCTATTTTGCCGCCAATACCGAATCGACCGGTTGTAGTAGTACAGAGAGGGTAGAAATAATTCCTACCGTATACGGATTGGAACCAGTTTCCCTGGCTTTTAGTACCATCGCACTTTGCGGTTTAGATAACCCAACTATTTACGACCTGCGTACGATAGAGGGAGACAACCCTTATGAAGTGCTTTGGTATGACACACCCGAAGAAGGTAATCCGCTTGATGACCAAACACTTTTACAATCGGAAACAACGTATTACGCCGTAAGCTTCAACCCTGATACCGGTTGTATGAACCCCGAAAGAATGGCCGTTACGGTAGACCTTACCAATTGCGACCCCGAAGATTACGGGTTTTTTATTCCTGATGGGTTTTCACCGAATGCCGATGGCAGAAACGATACATTTTTTGTTCCCAACATAGAAATTATTTTTCCTGATTTCACCTTGGAAATCCTGAATAGATATGGCGCTTCACTCTTTAAAGGAGACCGCTCCAACCCGGCTTGGGATGGTTCTGAAGGAGGAAAAACCGCTCCGAACGGGGTCTATTTCTACGTTATTAACTACAACAAAGATGGCCACCAACCAATTCAAGGAAGGTTATACCTCAACCGCTAACCTTCTAAAAAACCGATTACATGTTTAAAAAACACATCATAAAGATAGTTGGCCTCTTGATTCTCGCACAGTCATGGGCGTTTGCACAGCAAGATCCGCAATACACGCAATACATGTATAACATGAGCGTGGTTAACCCGGCCTATACGACCAATGACTTGGGCCGTCTGAATTTTGGAGGCCTGTACCGTTCGCAATGGAAGAATGCCGTGGGCGCCCCCGAGACTTTGACCTTTTTTGCACATGCCCCGGTAAGTTCCAATATAGAAATGGGTCTCTCACTAGTTAAGGATGAGATTGGCGATGGCGCCTTAAAGGAAAACAACATTTATGCTGATTTTGCCTATATCTTAAAACTTACTGAAAAGAGCAACCTCTCTTTAGGCTTAAAAGGAGGGTTCACCACCTTTGAGACCAATTTCAATGGTTTTATGCTGCCGGAATTTCAAGATGACCAAGCGTTCAACGAGAATCTGAACAACACCTACCCTAATATTGGTGTGGGCGCTTTTTATAACAGGCAGCAATTCTATTTCGGGCTCTCAGCTCCCAATTTACTCACTTCAAAACACTTGGAAAACAGGGATGGTATCAACCGAATAGGTTCTGAAAAAATACACTTGTTCGCTATGTCCGGTTACGTTTATGAACTCAATAGCGATATCAAACTGAAACCTTCGGTATTGGCAAAAATAGTTGAAGGTGCTCCGCTAACGGTAGACTTTTCGCTTAATGCCCTTTTTTATGACCGTATTGAAGGCGGACTCTCTTATCGTTTGGAAGATTCGGTAAGTGCCATGTTCAATATTGCCGTGCTTCCGTCTTTGAGAATTGGCTATGCCTATGATTATACCTTATCGAACTTGAGCGATTATAGTTCTGGTTCCCACGAAATATTCGTGCTTTTTGACCTTGACCTTTTAGGTCTTGGCAAAGGCTATGACAAATCCCCCAGATTTTATTAATATGAAGAAGTTATTGTTCTTACTAATGGTTCTGGGTTCTTTTAAAAGTGTATGCGCCCAGGCAGATATCAAGCGAGCCGACCTGTATTTTAGCAGGGCCTATTATGCAGATGCCATTCCGTTGTACGAAGAACTCTTGCCAAAAAACAAAAGTTCGCAACTGATTAAAAACCTCGCAGATTCGTATTACCATACTTTTCAGATGAAATCCGCTGCTCGCTGGTACCAATATTTAGCAAATCACTATGGTGATAAGTTGAATGATTCTTACTACTTCAAACTCAGCCAGTCTTTAAAAGCAATTGGTGAGCACGAGCAGGCAGACGATGCATTAATTGCCCATTACAGCAAAGATAGGCACCCTGAAAAGGCTTCACTAGTTAAGACTCAGAGAACCTATCTTGATAACATAGCGGCAATTGGCGACCGTTTTGAAATCGAAAGCCTTGCCTTGAATACCGAATCATCAGAATTTGGTGCGGCAGTGGTTGATTCCTTATTAATTTATGCGGCCTCTAAGAAAAGTGATCAAATGCTGTCTAAGTTGTACCGATGGAACAATCAAAGCTATTTAGATCTTTACAGTCATCCCTTAGGGCAATTAACTTTAGGTGACACCATAAGTAAAAGCTTTTCTAAAAGAATAAATACCAATTTACACGAAGGCACTTTTGCCATAACAAAGGACAGAAAGACCATTTATTTTACCCGAAACAGCAAACATAAAACAGATGAAAAAATAAGTCATCTAATGCTTTACAAAGCGGAATGGGTAGAGAACGAATGGAAGAATATTGAAGAGCTTCCTTTTAACGGAAAAGACTTTTCAACAGAGCATCCTGCACTAAGTCCAGATGAAACCAAACTCTATTTCTCGTCAGATCGTGAAGGTGGGCAAGGAGGTTTTGACCTATACTATGTTGACATTCAAAAAGACGGTTATGGCAACCCCGTCAACTTGGGAGCTAACATCAATACCGACAAAAAAGAGCAGTTTCCGCATATAGATGCTGAGGGCAACCTATATTTCGCCTCCAATGGGCATCCTGGGTATGGACTTTTAGATATTTTTAAATCGGAAGTAAAGGATGGAGAATTGCAAAAACCAAACAACTTAGGGTTTCCGGTAAACAGTGGCTATGACGACTTTTCATTGGCCCTAAACACCGACGGAAAAAGCGGTTATTTCTCTTCCAACAGACCTTCAGGCAAAGGAAGTGATGATATCTATTCTTTTAAAGAAGCCAAACCTTTGGTTATAGAGGATTGTATGCAATTCATTGCAGGCATCATTACAGACAAGACCACCAATCAACCATTAGCAAATGCCAAGGTAGAACTGGTAAACTCAGTAACAGCTTCAATTGAAAGTATTTCAACCTCATCGGATGGATCCTTTAAATTTTCGGTAGAATGCGCATCGAACTATAAAATTACGGCGACAAAAGCAGGGTACGAAACAGCCTCTAAAACCGTCGTAACAGATAAAGAGCGAAAAGCGGTAAAAGATGCTTCGCTCTCATTGTTATCAGAAGAGGAGATTGCCAAGCAAGAGGCTATCGCCCTTCAAAAAGAAAAGGAGGAGGCAGAAAAAAAAGCAATTGCTGAGGCCAAACGATTAAAAGAATTAGAGCTTAAGGCCGAGCAAGAAAAACTTAGAAAAGAAAAAGTGCGCCTTCAGAAAGAGGCGGAACAAAAAGAAAAACAGGCGATAGCTAAAGAGAAGGCCAAGCAGCAAAGAAGAAAAGAAATAGAAAAAATCATTGCTCAAGAAGAAGGTATCGTAAAAGATAAAGAGCGTACCCTTCTACAAACCGGTGAAATCCATTTTGACTATGGCATGTGGTATTTGAGAAGGGAAACCAGGGCCCGTTTGGATAAGGTGGTGAAAATAATGAAAGACCACCCAGGTATGGTGCTAGAAATAGGCACCCACACCGACATACGAGGTAATAGCAATTACAACCGCGAACTATCACAAAAAAGGGCCGATGCCGCAAAGGAGTACTTGGTCAAAAATGGAATTGACAGTTCAAGAGTCGTCTCAAAAGGGTACGGAGAATCGCAACCCATCGTCCATTGCGATACAGAAAACAGTTGTACCGAAGAAGACCATGAGTGGAACCGTCGCTGCGAACTGGTAGTCGTTCAATGGAACTAAAAATTTAGTCATGCTTAAAAAGACCCCGGCGATAATATCGTTGGGGTTTTTCGTTTTTGGTAGGGCATTCACGTATCTTAGTTGCATAAAACTTAGCTATGCATTTGAACGTCGACCACATACCTGTAAAAGAAATTATGCCGGGCTACCACGCCAAAATGATTCATGGTGAAAAACTCTCCATCGCATATTGGAATGTGGAAGAAGGTGCTCAAGTTCCAGAGCATTCACACAAGCATGAACAAGTGATGCAAGTATTGGAGGGTGAGTTTGAATTTACGGTTGATGGCGTTACTAAAATTTACACAACTAACGATGTCGTTGTTATTCCGTCATTTGCCGTTCATAGCGGTAAAGCCATAACGCCCTGCAAACTAATGGACGTGTTTAGTCCCGTACGTGAAGAATACAAATAAATTCCAGATTAGATTATGAAGATATCCCTTATAAATAAAAAAGCTTTGGTTGGTGGTAGTAGTGGTGGTATTGGTAAAGCTATAGCACAACAATTGGCCGAAAGCGGTGCCAGTGTTACCCTAATGGCACGTAGTGCAGATAAATTGGCCCAAATCGTTTCCGAGTTACCCACAGACCAAGGACAATCGCATCAATTTTTAAAAGTTGATTTTTCAGATTTGGAAGGATATAAGAAAACGATTTCCCAATATTTTGCGAACAACTCCGTAGACATATTAGTAAACAACACCCAAGGGCCTGCTGCCGGAAATACGTTAGAGAAAAATACCGACGACTACCAACAAGCCTTTGACCTCCTGTTTAAATCGGTAGTTTTTACCACAGAATTGGCTTTGCAAAAGATGAAAGAAAACAAATGGGGCCGAATTATCAACGTAGCTTCAGTGTCGGTAAAGGAGCCTCTCTCCTACCTAGCACTATCAAATACAATACGTGCCGCCGTAGTAACCTGGGCCAAATCATTGGCTTCTGATGTGGGAAGCTTTAACATAACGGTAAACAGTGTTCTAACGGGTTATTTTGATACGGAAAGAATATCTCAGCTCAATGCCAAAAAAGCACAACAACTTGGCATAGATCAGAGTGAGGTCAGGGCCGACATGGAAGAAAAGGTTCCTGTTAAACGCATTGGAGACCCGAAAGAATATGGGTATTTAACCACTTTTCTAGCCTCTGAAAATGCCGCATACATAACGGGCACCCAAATTCCGATAGATGGCGGATTGCTTAAGAGTTTATAGGTTTATGACGCTATGAAAAGTAACGAGATAAGTAAGAAGAGTAAAACGAAAGTTGATTTTAGCGAAGAAGCCCAAGTATCTAAAAAATGATTATTCATTGTATCGGGGGGATTTATGTTTAAGGCAAAACTAAACCCTCGGTTGTGCTCTAATGAGTTTATTTGCCCTTTTTCTTAACTCATTTAATTTTCGGTCTGTTCATGATTGTCGCTATGCGCTAACTTACAGGCCAATTTCCCTAACCAAATCGCACCGTTCGCTCATTATGAATTCTGATTGGCATCGATTTTGAGCAACTTTATCCCGTAAATTTATTCGCATGAAGAAACTATCATTCATATTGATGACCCTACTTTTTTCACATATGGCCCATTCTCAAAGCGGCAACTCTTATGACAGTCTTTGGAAGCAAATTGAAAAGCTTGAAACGCAAGATTTGACACAATCTGCTTTGAAAGTGGCCCAAACCATTCAAGAAAAAGCCAAAAAAGAGTCCAACACGGCGCAAACGGTAAAGTCGTTACTTTTTATATCGAAATATGCAATGGTGTTAGAAGAAAATGCCCAATTCAACATTGTAGAAGATTTCAAAAAGGAAATAGAAAACACCGATTCACCTACCAAAAATATATTGCATAACTATTTGGCCAATTTGTATTGGCAGTACTTGCAACAAAACAGATATCGGTTCTACGGCCGTACTGAAATTATTACGAGGGTCGAGCAAAACGACTTCAGAACATGGGATGTAGCTACCCTATTTTCAGAAATCAACTATCATTTTCAGGAAAGCCTAAAAAATGAGGAGTTGCTTCAAAATAGCCCGTTAAAGACCTATGAAACGCTTCTTAGCAAACAAGAAAACTCGGAAAAATACCGTCCGGCGCTTTTCGACCTTCTGGCACATAACGCTCTTGATTTTTATGAAACGAGCGAAAACAGCATCAATCAACCGGCCTATAAATTCGAGATTTCAGATGAAGGATTACTGTGTGAAGCATATGATTTCACACAAAAAGAACTGGTTGCAAAAGATTCTACTTCCCTTCAGTTAACGGCCTTACAAACTTACCAAGACCTGATAAAATTTCATTTTCAAGACCCTGAGCCTTTCGCCTTGACCCATGTCGATATCGACCGGTTAAAATTCACCTTGCAAAATGCCGTTTTTGAAAACAAAAATGAAATTTATATTGAAGTCTTAAAAAATACCGCCGAGAGCCTAAAGCACCATGAGGTTTCTGCACTCTACCGATATGAAATAGCCCAACAACTTCATAACGAAGGAAATAGTTATGACCCGAAAAACCAGGGTGAAGTTCAATGGAAGCAAAAAGAAGCACTGCAAATTTGCGAAGAGGTTATTGCCAATTATCCGGATAGTTACGGTGCCGAAAAGTGCAAAGCCTTACAATCACAAATTCAGGCTCAGAGCCTTCAGCTAACTACAGAAAAGTTCCTTCCTATTAACCAAACAGCCCGCCTGTTGGTGAATTATAAAAATGTAGACGGACTACAATTGTCTGCCCATGCCGTTTCGGCTCAAGAGCTGGAGCAGCTTAATAAAATCCATCCTCAGGAAAAGAGATTGGCCTTTGTTCAAAACTTGAAGTCGATTATGAGTTGGTCTGCTGATTTAAAGAATGAAAGAGACTTTCAACAGCACGGTATCGAGGTTAAAATACCCCCAATGCCCAACGGAAGATACCTGTTGTTGGCCAGGCCGTCATCCAAAAAAAATGAGACGTTTGCCTATAGCGAATTGCAAGTAACCGATTTAGCCATAGTTGAAACCAAAAACAATACGGAAACCACCTACCAACTAATTGACCGAAACAATGGTCAACCAGTAAAAGGGGCCGAAGTAAAAATTAGCTATCTCAAAAACTATAATAAGCCTAGAAAACAAGTAACTGAGGTAACCAATGAGTTAGGTCTAGTAACCATTTCTCTGGCCAATGAAAATTGGAGCAGTGTAAAAATTGAAGTAGATAGCCAAGGAGAAAAAGCGGTGTTTGGAGATTATTACGTAAGTGAGAAATATATAAATTATAATAGCCCAAAAGACAATAGTTGTTTTCTTTTTACAGACCGAAGCATCTATAGACCTGGGCAACCCCTTTACTTTAAGGGCATCGCGACGACCAATACCAAAGAAAGTTCTAAAGTATTGCCCAATACTGTGGTCACCGTAGAATTGATTGATGTCAACGGTCAGGCTATTGGCTCCCAAAAACTAAAGACCAACGAATTTGGTTCTTTTTCAGGAGAGTTTGCCTTACCCAGTTCGGTTTTAACAGGTGATTTTAGCTTACAAGTCGACAGTGAAGCCGTAAATCTTGACGGATATGCCTCGTTCTCGGTCGAAGAATATAAAAGGCCGAAATTCGAGACCTCTTTTAATCCCGTAAAAGAAACCTTTCAGGTCAATGATAGCATAACGGTTACCGGCAAAGCGCAATCTTATGCCGGAAGCAACATCACACAAGCTAAGGTGAGTTACAGGGTTAAGCGGGTTGTCAACCTACCACGATGGTATTCTTGGTCATGGCCCAGGTATCCGATTTCTGAACAGGAAATTGTTCACGGAGAAACGGAGACCGATGCTAATGGCAAGTACAGTATTACATTCAGGGCCATTCCCGATTTGAGTATTTCAAAAGAGGCTCTACCTACTTTTGAATATGAAATCACAACCGATGTAACGGATATTAACGGAGAGACACAGAGTACCTCGCAAACAGTAAAAGTAGGCTATCACTCAATAAACGCACAAATTCAGGTTGCTGAGAACCTTCAAAAAGACCAAAAAACAACCAATTTAACCATCAATACTACCAATCTAAATGGAGAGTTCGTGCCCGTGAAAGGGATTATAAAGATTTACAAATTGTCTGCGCCCAACTACGTTTTAAGGCAGAGACCTTGGCCAGCACCTGACTATCAAAATTGGAACAAAGAAGATTTTAAAGAGCTTTTTCCTCACGACGCCTATAAAAATGAACAAGATTTCAGAAACTGGCCACTGGGTAAAGTGGTTAAAGAACTGAATTTTGATACTGAAAAAACCACCGAGATTCAATTGGAAGGCATTCAAAAATGGCCCTCGGGAAAATATCTATTACAGCTCGAAACCAAAGATAAATTTGGCAACGAAGTAAAAGATAAAGCATTTACAACTCTACATAGCGAAAAAGATAAAGTTCTTGCGGACAATCAACTTTTTGATATAAGTACTGACCAAGAAAATTACGAAATAGGTGATACCGCAGAAATCACTCTTTCGAGTAATGCCGATCATTTGAGCGTTTCTGTATTTGTAGAAAAAGACGGAAAAAAAGTTGATGAACGTATCATTACGCTGAACGGAAATAGCAAGACCTTCAAAGTGAAGATTGATGAAGCTGATTTAGGCGGATTTGCCATTAATTACACTTATGCGGCCTATAATTCTTTCGAATCTGGCTCTTTACAGATTTCGGTTCCTTATCCAAAAACGGATTTAGAAATAGAAACACTGACCTTCAGGGATAAAATTGCTCCGGGAAGCGAAGAAACATGGTCCTTCAAAATAAAAGGACCTAATGGAGACCAAATAAGTTCGGAACTATTGGCCAGTATGTACGACGCTTCGCTGGATGCTTTCAGACCACATTCGTGGAGTTTTAGCCCGCTTTACAGGCCCATTTACTATTCCCAATCGTATGCCAACGCTTACACCAGTTTTGGTAGCGGTTCATTTAGAACTCATTTAGATAACACCATTTATAACTATAAGGTTCAATCGTTCGATTCTTTTAACTTCTTTGGCCTTTATTTTGGTGGAGCACAGAATCGACCTTATGGTACCATGACATTAAGAAGGTCTGCGCCAATGACAGCGATGGATGCCGAAGCTGATATGGCCGGTCAAGCTTTGGAAGAAGTGGTTCAAGTGGGGCAAAGTCCGAAAAAAGAAAAGAGCACCGTTGAAAATGCATCTGAACCATCTTCAGAAGAAAAAGAAGGCCCGTCGGTAGTAAGTGCCAGAACCAACCTGCAGGAAACTGCTTTTTTCTATCCTCATTTGCAAACCGATAAAGAAGGTAATGTCAGCTTCAGCTTTACAAGTCCCGAAGCACTCACCCGTTGGAAACTTCAATTATTGGCGCATACCAAGAACTTGAACAGCACGGTTACCTCTATGGAAACCCTTACCCAAAAAGAGTTAATGGTCATTCCTAATGCTCCTCGTTTTCTTCGGGAAGGAGATGAAATTCAAATAAGCACTAAAATTGCCAACCTTACCAATCAATCCCTTTCAGGTAGCGTCTATATAGAACTGACGGATGCCGTTAATGGTAAGGATCTAACTCCGCAGCTTTTAGCCGGAACAACAGAGAGAAATTTCAAGGTAGATTCTAGTGGAAACACTCAAGCATCCTGGCGACTACAAATACCGGAAGGCTTACAAGCCGTACAATACAAAATCGTGGCAAAGGCCGGAGATTATTCAGATGGAGAGCAAAATTTATTGCCTGTTCTTACCAACCGAATGCTGGTCACCGAAACCTTGCCTATGTGGGTAAAAGGTAACGAGACGAAGAAATTTGAATTGACCAAATTAAAGGAAAACTCCTCGAGCTCTCTCGAACATCATAAACTGACTTTAGAGGTGACTTCCAACCCGGCTTGGTATGCCGTGCAGGCCCTGCCCTACCTTATGGAATATCCATATGAATGTAACGAACAGATTTTTTCTAGGTTTTATGCCAATACATTGGCCAGCCACATCATCAACTCGAACCCTAGAATGAAAAATGTTTTTGAGCAATGGAAAGGAACCGGTGCCCTCAAAAGCAATCTGGAGAAAAATGAAGAGCTAAAATCACTTTTGATTCAAGAAACCCCTTGGTTGCGTGACGCCCAATCAGAAAGCGAACAGAAAAAAAGAATCGCACTGCTTTTCGAACTCAACAATCTAAAAGCGCAACAGACCACTACTTTGGCCAAATTGGTTCAAAACCAAAAGGCTTCCGGAGCATGGGCTTGGTTTCAAAATGGTCCTGATAACCGTACAATTACCCAACACATTGTTACCGGCTTGGGCCATCTTAAAAAATTGCAAGTGGCCTTTGCCTTTGAGCAATCAAATCTTGAATCAAGTATTCAAAGAGCCTTTCAGTATCTAGACGATGAGTTTGTAGAAGAATACGAACGAATGAAAAAACATTCGACTGACCTTGAGAAGAACCATTTAAGCCAAAGTCAGATCCACTACCTGTATATGAGAAGTTTTTTCAATGATTATAAAACTTCGGTAAAGGTGGAGAAGACGATGGACTATTATTGGTCTCAGGCCGAAAAATACTGGACAAAACAAAGTCTTTACAGTAAGGGAATGTTGGCTTTGGCCCTTTCCCGACATGGTAATCACAAGACCGCCCAATTGATTCTTCGGTCTCTTAAAGAGAATAGTGTTTTTAATGAAGAACTTGGCCGTTACTGGAAAAACAATACCGCCTCTTGGCATTGGTACCAAGCCCCTATCGAAACCCAATCGCTATTGATAGAGGCTTTTGAGGAAATTACCAAGGACACTCAAACGGTCGATGAGCTAAAGATTTGGCTCCTAAAAAATAAGCAGACCAACCAATGGGCCACTACCAAGGCGACAACGGAAGCCATTTACTCCCTATTGCTAAGCGGAAGTGATTGGGTTTCGGTTACCGACGCGGTAGAAGTAACCGTTGGCAATAAAACGATAGACCCTAGCCAGTTAGAAAACGTAAAGACCGAAGCAGGCACCGGATATTTTAAAACCTCTTGGGAACCTTCCGAAATACAACCAGAAATGGCCCAAGTGGAAATGACAAAAAAGGGTGATGGAATTTCTTGGGGCGCCTTGTACTGGCAATATTTTGAAGACTTGGATAAAATTACCTCTGCGGAAACACCCCTAAAGCTTAAAAAGCAACTATTCTTAAAAACGAACACAGATACGGGCGAAAAACTATCGGAGATTACCAACAGTACCAACCTGAAAGTGGGCGATTTAGTTCGCATAAGAATTGAGTTGTGTTCTGATAGAGAAATGGAATTCGTTCATATGAAAGATATGAGGGCAGCTGGTTTTGAGCCCGTAAATGTTCTTTCTAGCTACAAATGGCAAGACGGGTTGGGCTACTATGAGAGCACTAAAGATGCCAGCACCAATTTCTTCTTTGATCGGTTGCCAAAAGGTGTATTTGTTTTTGAGTATGATTTAAGGGTAAACAATGCTGGTGAATTTAGCAATGGCATTACAACCGTTCAAAGTATGTATGCTCCGGAATTTAGCAGCCATAGTGAGGGAAATAGAGTGAAGGTTGAACAATAACTTCATTCTACAACTACTGAAGTTGTTAGATAGTCTCCGGAGTAAATAGAAGTTGGTAGAAGAAAGAACCGAATATATAGCCGCAACCAACGCCTACAATGATAATAAGAAGTAATATATAAGTTGATTGGCTCTGTTCTACATTGATAAGGGCCACGGGCGAACCATCTTTTTGAATCTCATAGGTATTCATTCGCCCTACTTTGCTATGGTCGCGTCTAGAAATACGGTAATTGTTCTTATTGACACTAAAAACATGCCTTGACCCCGCCGTAGCCTTCGATTCGGATATTTTGACACCATTGAGAAGAACTTGTTCTTTTCCTAAAATAGTCTGAACAATTTCAATTTTATGGTTCTCTACATAGTATAGCGCGAGCCTTGGCATATCAACTTTCAATTTACCTTTATGGAGAACAACTAATCGATTTCTACCATGATAGATTTACCACCATCTGTGGTCGATGGGGCTTCGAACACAACAAAATCTCAATAGAGATAGCTAAAAATATATAATTCGAGAATCGCTAAGATTGAAAGTTTTCAACAGCGGAAGTATTCTTACCTCTATTGAATCTAAAAGACTCACATTGATAAGATTAAACCTACTTATTTAGCTTTAGGAGGGTATTTTGAGAGCACTTTGGCTACTACTTTTCTGATAATTTCTTCTCTCTTTTCTGGCCCGGTATTTTCCTTAAAATTGCTTTCGCTAACGGCATCCCAAAACAGGAGGTCTTTTTTACTATATACAAAGTCGAAGCGAATCTCTCTTTTCTCGTTAGGCTGCCCCACGGGAATACCAATAGAAACGCCGCCGCCCATATTTCGGCCATTACCACCTACCCCAACCCCTACGTTGGAGGTTTGCTGTGGTCTAAAAAAACGAGTTTTTACATCAATTAAAAAGTCAGGATCTTCGGAAAACCGAATTCCCTTTAGTTGAAGTTCTGAATCAATGGCATCGAACAGCCGCCTTTCGTCTAATTGACTTAGGCCTGTCTGTATATCAGGATAGTAATTATAGGTAGTGTAATTAGAAAAATCCGTTTCCTTGTCATAATCGTAATACACCTTTACCGCTTGGCAGGCCGAGAGCAATAAGATGGATATTATGACTACAAACCTTCGCATAGAACCTCTATTTTTCTAAAACCTTGTTATCGTTCAACATAGCCCAAAGCCTATCCTTCAGCTCAGTAATACCCTGTTGCGCTACTGAAGAAATGAACATGTAGGGTACATCATCAAATTCTTTATCCAGCTCTTCGCGCATCTCATCCATCAGCTCTTTATCGAGCATATCACTTTTAGAGATTACAACAAGCTTTTCCTTATCCAATAATTCAGGATTGTACCTGCGCAATTCATCTATTAAGATGTCGTATTCTTTTGAAATATCTTTACTATCGGCAGGAATTAAAAATAATAACGTCGCATTTCGCTCAATATGCCTTAAAAAATAATGACCTAAACCTTTACCCTCTGCGGCTCCCTCGATAATTCCTGGGATGTCGGCCATTACAAAACTCTGAAAATCTCGATGCTGTACGATACCTAAATTGGGCTTTAAGGTCGTAAACTCATAATCGGCAATTTTCGGCTTAGCACTCGTGATTACAGATAGCAAGGTAGACTTACCTGCATTCGGAAAGCCCACCAGACCAACATCGGCCAAGACTTTAAGCTCAAGGGTAACATCTATTTCTTGCCCTGGTATACCCGGCTGTGCGTACCTTGGTGTTTGATTGGTGCTCGTCTTAAAGTGCCAATTGCCTCTACCTCCCATTCCGCCTTCAACGAGCATCTTCTCTTGGCCATGTTCGGTAATTTCAAAAAGGGTCTCTTGAGAATCGGTACTTTTTATCACGGTACCTAAGGGCACATCTACATAAATATCTTCGCCATCGGCACCAGTGCTGCGTTGTTTTCCGCCATGTTCACCATGTCCGGCGCGAAAATGCTTTTTAAACTTGAAACTGACCAGAGTCCATAAATTTTCATTGCCGCGAATAATTACATGTCCGCCTCGGCCTCCATCTCCACCATCCGGTCCACCTTTCGCCACGTACTTTTCACGATGTAAATGAGCGGACCCCTTTCCTCCGTTTCCGGATTCAGCATGTATCTTTACATAATCAACAAAATTGCCCTCAGTCATATCTTAGTATTTCAGATTGCCATCAAAAAAATAGATTACAAAAGTACGTAATATTAGATAGCTCTTGACAGATAAGAAATAGGAGAAAATAGGTACCTTAAGTTTGGATAAAGAGAATTAATCTTCTAATTGAAAATCGATAGTGGACACGACCCGTACCAATTTAATCTGTGGAGTGTTTTGATCACGATCGCTTATGGAGAAGAGCCCTTGCCTAGCCACTCGAATTTCGCCCACCTTCGCCTGACTATCACGCGCAAATTTCTCAGCTACTTCTCTGGCATTTTTGGTCGCCTCTTCAACCATTTCCGGTTTCAGGTCGTTTAGCTTGGTATACATATATTCTATAGGCCTCCAAGAATTCTTTGAACCTAAAAGAACTCCGTCAGAAATTAGTTCTGAAGATTCGGCCAAAGCTTTTTGCAAACGTGGTATATCACTGGTGCGAACGGTTATTTCAATCGTTGCCAAATATCGATACTCGCTAAATTGCGAACTATTGTTATAGATATTCTCCCTTGCATCGGTTACATTAATGGTGCCTCGGGTAAGTTCATCATCGGTGAAACCCTGTTCTTTAAAAAACTGAACTACTTTTTGGTTTTGACCCTCAATATCTTGTCGTAGGGTCACCAAATCGTTTCCTGTAAGTGAAATATTCATGGGCCAAACAGCTAGGTCGGCATCTACTTCACGTTCCGATAGGCCCTTCACCTGAACATATCTATCGTACTTCTTGCCCAAACGATGCATATTGCCGACAAAATAACCGGCTACCATGATCGCTATGGCTAGAATGAGCGTTTTAATCCAGTTCAGGTCTTTCATAAAATATGAATGCTAAAGTTCTTCGATCACCTTACCTAAGCGGTGCGTGACTTCATCTATGGCGCCTATTCCGTTAATGCTATGAAACTTGCCTTGAGCCTCGTAGTAATCCTTCAAAGGCGCGGTCTTTTCATTATACTCATCGAAGCGATTCCTGATTTTTTCTTCATCTTGATCATCGCTTCGACCACTGACCTTACCTCTCTCGAGCAAACGGTCAATAAGCACCTCATCATTGGCTTCCAATGCGATGGTAGCATCAACGCGCATATTCTTTCCCTGTAAAAAATTGTCTAAAGCTTCCGCTTGAGTTGCAGTTCGCGGAAAACCGTCAAATATGAAGCCACTGGCATCGGGGTTCTTCTCTACGGCATCTTCCAACATTTTAATGGTTACTTCATCAGGTACCAAGTCGCCATTATCGATATAAGACTTGGCCAACTGCCCCAACTCGGTATTGTTTTTCATATTGTACCTGAACAGGTCTCCAGTTGAAATGTGCTTTAAGTTGTACTTTTCCTTTAAAAATTCTGCCTGGGTACCTTTTCCTGCACCCGGTTTCCCGAACAGTACGAGATTGATCATATGCTTATGGTTTAGTTGGTAAACTTCTTTAAGATTACGGCCCAATTCTTTATAATCAAGACCATATCCAACAATAAATTTATTAGGTATTTCTATTCCCCAATAGTCGATGGCGTACTCCCCATTATAAACATCTGATTTGTAGAAGAGGCTAGCTATCTTAAACTCTTTTACATTGGCGTTCGAGAAAAGATGCACCAATTCTTTAAGGGTTCTTCCGGTATCGATAATATCTTCAAGAATTACCACGCTTCTACCCTCAATATCTTCAGATACATCAAGCAGGGTTTCTACAATACCGGTAGAGGTAAGACCTCTATAGGAGCTTAGCTTTACAAAAGATACTTCGCAATCGTATGGGTAATGTTTCAAAAAGTCTGAAACGAACATAAAGGCCCCATTGAGTACGCCCACAAAAATAGGCACCTCATCTTTGTAATCGGCCGCAACCTTTTCGGCCACAGCCTTTACCGCATCTTGAATCTGCGATTCGTTCAAAAACGGTTTAAAATGTTTATCGTGTAGTTTTATCAACACAAAATCTATTGAGAAATGCCAAATATAGCACTTTGATTTCTCTTTTTTAACACCCCGACTGCGGTTTTGGGAATTCGCCGTATTTTTGTGCCAACTATCATACACATGCCAACAAAAAACGACAAAAGCTATTTTTCATCGAACTTCACCCTAGGTATTTTGGGTGGTGGTCAATTGGGAAAAATGATGCTCTACGAGACCAGAAAATTTGATATCAAGACCAAAGTTTTAGATGCTTCTGACGAAGCCCCATGTAAAATTGCCTGCAATGACTTTGTCAAGGGTGACCTTATGGACTATGACACGGTAATCAAATTCGCGGAAGATGTCGATGTGCTCACCATCGAAATAGAGAATGTAAATGTAGACGCCCTAGAACAACTTGAAAACAAAGGCAAAACGGTCTACCCGCCCACGAAGGCACTGCGCACCATTCAGAATAAGGCTACCCAAAAGCTTTTTTATGTTGATAACGGTATACCCACTGCTGATTTTAGCCGATTTGCTTACAAAAGCGAGATTAAGGACAGTATTGAAAATGGCGGACTACAATTTCCTTTTATATGGAAAGCTGCGCGTTTCGGATATGACGGGCAAGGAGTCAAGGTAGTTCGTAAAGCTGAAGATTTGGAAAACCTTCCTTCAGGCGAATGTATTGCCGAGAAAATGATCGACTTCAAAAATGAACTGGCGGTTATCGTTTGTAGAAGTGCAAGCGGCGAAGTCAAAACCTATCCCGTGGTTGAAATGGAGTTTCACCCTGAGGCCAACCAGGTCGAATATGTGATTTGTCCTGCTAGAATCGATGATAAGGTTGCTCAAAAAGCTCAAGAAGTCGCTTTGAAGGTTTCTGAAAAAATGAAGCATGTGGGCCTTTTGGCAGTTGAACTCTTTCAGACCAAAGATGATGAAATATTGGTCAACGAAGTAGCCCCAAGGCCCCATAATAGCGGTCACTACAGCATTGAAGCCAGTTATACAAATCAATTTGAACAGCATATCAGGGCTATTCTCGACCTGCCTTTGGGCGATACTCAAAGTAAAGTTGCCGGTATCATGGTCAACTTGGTAGGTGCCGAAGGTCATACGGGTGATGTTGAATACCAGAACATGAGAGATATTTTGGGCCTAAAAGGGGTTACACCTCACATCTATGGTAAAAAACAGACCCGCCCTTTTAGAAAAATGGGCCATGTAACCATCGTTAACCCTGATATTGCCAAAGCAAGGGAAATCGCCCAGCGCGTAAAAGAAACTATAAAAGTCATCAGTAAATAATATGAACAAAGTAGCCGTAGTCATGGGCAGCACAAGTGATTTGCCCGTAATGCAAGATGCCATAGATATTTTAAAAGAATTCGAAATCGATGTTGATGTCGATATAGTATCCGCACATAGAACTCCTGAAAAACTGTTCGATTTCAGCAAAAATGCCCATATTAATGGGTACGCTGTCATCATTGCTGGTGCCGGGGGTGCAGCACATTTACCTGGTATGGTTGCGTCAATGTCGCCCTTACCCGTGATAGGTGTGCCGGTAAAGAGCAGTAACTCTATCGATGGGTGGGATTCGGTCTTATCCATCCTCCAAATGCCCGGTGGCGTTCCTGTAGCAACGGTGGCACTCAACGGTGCAAAGAACGCAGGTATTCTGGCCGCTCAAATTTTAGGAAGTACTAACGAATCTTTACTCAACAAAGTCATCAAGTATAAAGAAGGTTTAAAACAAAAAGTGATTGATGGGGCCAAAAGCCTCAAAAAACAATAATTTATTTCTTAGTCCCCCACGCTATGAACACCCCATCTTTTATCGGATTTATCCTAGGTATAACCGGAATTGTCATTTTGCTCTTTTTGGGCCGAAAAACCAAAGACCCCTACTGGAAATGCGTTTGGCGAAGTTCTTTGTTGTTCTGTTCGATGTATATCTTAATTTTGATTGTTATGGCCGTCAATGCTCAGTATCTTAGCTTTCAACTAGAGGCTATGGATGTTAACGGAAATGGGCAAATCGACCTCAATGAATACACCGAAGAATACAGGGTGGTGAGAGACCGGTTGCTCAAAGACCCTGATAGAAACAATGCCTTCTACACAGGCGCTATTCTATCGTTTGTTATGGCATTGATTGCTTTATCGATAGATTTGTTTACAACCTATTTTCAGTCTAGAACAAATAGTATTAAAATTTAAATTAAGGAAATCTCATATATGAATCCATTATTGGCACCTTTCGAAACAGCACCCTTTTCTAAAATCAAGAACGAACATTTTAAGCCTGCTTTTTTACAGGCTATGGAAGATGCACGAAAAGAAATCAATGCCATAACGGAAAATAACGAAGAGCCAACTTTTGAAAACACTATTGAGGCTCTAGAATTCACTGGCCAACAATTAGACCGTATTTCAAGTATTTTCTTCAATTTGAATTCTGCGGAAACAAATGAAGAAATTCAAAAGATAGCTCAAGAAGTCTCCCCATTACTTTCTGAGTTCAGCAATGATATTACCCTGAACGAAGAATTGTTCAAAAGGATTAAAAAGGTTTTTGACAATCAAAGCAATCTAAAGTTGAGCGTAGAACAGAGCACTCTTTTAGAAAAGAAGTATAAAAGTTTTAGTAGAAATGGAGCCAACTTACCTGAAGACAAAAAGAAGAGACTAAGGGAAATAGACACCGAATTATCAAAACTCAAGCTAAAGTTCGGTGAAAACGTATTGGCCGAAACCAACAAATTTGAACTACACCTCACCGATGAGTCCGATCTTGATGGGCTACCTGAAGGTGAAAAAGAGGCAGCGGCGCAACTCGCAACCGCAAAAGACAAAGAAGGTTGGCTGATCACCCTTGATTACCCGAGTTACATACCCTTTATGAAATACGCTAAAAACAGGCAGCTTAGAAAAGAACTTTCTATGGCCTTCGGCAGTAAAGGTTTTCATAACGACGAGCTCGACAATCAAGAAAACGTTTTGCGTATCGCTAATTTAAGACATGAGAGGGCCAATTTGCTCGGGTATGAAACACACGCCCATTTTGTCTTGGAAGAAAGAATGGCAGAGACCCCTGAGAAGGTAAAAGAGTTTCTAAATGAACTTTTACAAAAGGCAAAACCGGCTGCGGAAAAAGAATTTGAGCAGTTGTCAACTTTTGCGAAAGAAGTAGACGGGTTAGAGCACCTAGAAAAATGGGATGCCAGTTATTATTCTGAAAAACTAAAACAGAAACTTTTTGATCTAGATGACGAGAAACTAAAACCTTATTTCAAACTTGAAAATGTAATCAATGGTGTTTTCAAAGTAGCCGAAAAGTTGTTCGACCTCAAGTTTGAAGAGGTATTTGATGTTGAGAAATACCATGAAGAGGTCAAAACTTATAAAGTTTATGACTTAGATGATAATTATATTTCACTTTTCTATGCCGATTTCCACCCCAGAAAAGGAAAACGAGGTGGCGCTTGGATGACATCTTACCGGCCCCAGTTTCAACTTGATGGTAGAAATTTCAGGCCTCATATCTCAAATGTTTGCAACTTCACGCGGTCAACACCCAGCAAACCATCGTTATTGACTTTCAACGAGGTTACCACTTTATTTCATGAATTTGGCCACGGCCTTCATGGCATGTTGGCGAATACGGTATACCCTAGCCTTTCGGGCACATCCGTTTTTTGGGATTTTGTAGAACTACCAAGCCAGATAATGGAGAACTGGTGCTACGAAAAAGAAGCCCTTGAACTTTTTGCCCATCATTACCAAAGTGGTGAACTTATTCCTATGGAAATGGTGACCAAAATAAAAGAATCGGCCACTTTTCAAGAAGGTATGCAAACGCTCAGGCAGCTTAGTTTCGGTTTGCTTGACATGGCGTGGCATGGGAAAGACCCGACTGATATAAATGATGTAAAGCAGTTTGAGGTCAATGCCTTTGAAGGCACCCAACTATACCCCGAAACGGCTGAAACCTGCATGAGTACGGCTTTCTCCCACATCTTTCAAGGGGGTTATTCCTCAGGTTATTACAGCTATAAATGGGCTGAAGTTTTAGATGCCGATGCTTTTGCCTATTTTAAAGAGAACGGTATTTTCAATAAGGAAATAGGCAGTAAATTCAAAGACAATGTGCTTTCAAAAGGAGGTACCGAAAACCCGATGATACTTTATAAAAGATTTAGGGGGCAAGAACCTAAGGTAGAAGCCCTCTTAGAAAGGGCCGGTCTTTTAGAACTTAAAAGATAGCCTAGTCATAATTGATAGCACCTTTATTTTTTCTTTAACTTTTTAAATAAATTGTAGCCGTTTACGCACATATTTTCTAAATTTACCTGTATCCCCAGTCCCTGATCAGCCACTAATTTCGACCGGTTTTATCAACATAATAGATGGGAGAAAAATATGTTACAGGAAATCGATTTTAAAAACCTGCAAAAAGAAATAAACAAAGTTGCCAAGATTGGTGTGTTCTATGTTGACCTAGCTACCGAAGAATCTTTTTGGGATCAAGTTCTAAAAGATATTTTTGAAATCGCACCCGATTTTGTACCCTACATGGGAGCGAGCGATCAGTTTTTTAACAATCCCACAGAATTGGAAAATAAGCATGCAACTTACAGAAAGAGTCTTTCAGAAGGAACACCCTTTGAGATGGTCAACCAGATTCTTACAGCAAAAGGCAACCGTAAATACATCAGAACCTTCGGATTACCGGTCATGAAAGACGGTCATTGCATCGCCCTTTCCGGAAAAGTGATGGATATCACTAACCAAAAAGAGACCGAACGTGATCTCATTCAAATTAAAGAACAGTGGGATCTGGCCGAAGAGCTTGTGAGCATTGGCTATTGGCAATGGAACGTGCAGAACGATCATTTTCAATGTTCCGATAATTTAAGGGTAATTTATGGTATTGATGTCGGTACCAAAATAAATTTAGAACTTATTCTTGAAAAAGTATGTGATGAAGATAAAGAGCTATTTTCATCTAATATCAAGAACTCTCTAAAGAACAAATATTTTGAAACATTCACTTATACCATTTGCACTACCGAGAAAGAAATCAGATTTCTAAGAGCCAATGGTAAGGTGATAAGTAATGAATCGGGACACGTTATTGCTATGATGGGTACTACCCAGGATATAACTGAAGACGTTACCACACAGAAAGAACTAAAGCTTAAAAACGAACAGTTGTTATTTGCCGAAGAGTTGGCAAAAGTAGGGTATGTTCATTGGAATGTTATAGGTGATGAATCGTACTGGTCAAACAACGTTTATAGAATTTATGGTATAGAAATCGGTGAGAAAATTACTTTCGAAAAGTTCATGTCGATTGTGCACCCTGATGACATTCAACCATTACAGGCACGAGTAGAAAAAATCATTGAAACTGGTAACTTTCAAAGAATTGTTCATCGAACCATTCCCATAAACGGAACTATAAAAACAGTTGAAATTCTGGGGAAGGTCGTAAAGGGTGAAAATGGCGAAACCATTGAATTAAAAAGTTCTATTCATGATATTACCGAACAGGTCGCTCGCGAAAACGACCTTATAGAAAAAACCCAATTAATGGATTTTGGCGAGCAATTGGCGAATATCGCCTATTGGCAATGGGATGTAGTTCGAGATCGTATCACCTGCTCCGACAACCTTTATCATATTCATGGGTACCCCCATGGCATATTTCTCAACAAACAGGCCATTCTCAAGAGCATGCCTCCTGAGGATAGGGATATGGTAGCCGAAAGACTAAAAAAATACTTGGCTACCGGTAACTTTGAAAAGTTCACCCATCGCATACTTCAACCTACTAAAAGGATTACCACGGTTCAGGTAATGGGTAAGGCCTTTAAAGATAAGGCAGGCAAAGTGTTTAAGATTTTAGGCGTGACCCGAGACATTACCGAGCAAATAAAAAAGGAGCAACTTCTTATTGAAAAAAACCAACAACTGCTTTATGCAGAAAAAATGGCAAAAATTGGTAATTGGAGGTGGAATTCCCTTACCAATGAGGTCATCTGGTCAGACAACCTTTATGAAATCTACGGTCATGATAAGAGCGAGCCGGTAACTTTCGAAAAATATATAGGTTATATACATAAGGAAGACAGAGATTATGTTACTGCCAAAATTGACAGAGCGGTCGAATCAGGAGTTTATGAAGAATTAATTTATAGAATTGAATTGACCGACGAAACCATAAAAACAATCAAATCTATTGGCAGTGTCACTATAGACGAAGCAGGTCGAACCATTGAAATGTTAGGTACCTGCCAAGATGTAACCGACCAAATACTTAGGGAGAAAGAGCTCACCGAAAAAAACATGCAGCTCAGCTTCGCCGAAGAAATGGCCGGTATCGGGTATTGGAATTGGAACTTAGAAAATAGCACCGTCAAATGGTCGGACAACTTATACCGAATTTTTGGTTTTGAATTGGGTATTCCCTTAAAATTTGAAGATGTTTTTGCGCCCATTCATCCCGATGACAAAGCGCATGTTCAAAAAGCTACTGAAGAGATTATCTCATCTAGAATTTTTGCACCCATACATTACCGAATTGTTCTTCAAGACGGCTCTATAAGAAATATTGAATTATTCGGAAAGGTGATGACCGACACTAAAAATCAGGTCGTAGAGGTGATGGGAACGGCCCAAGACATCACCGAATCGACAAAAATTCAAGAAGCTTTGGTTCAAAAAAACCAACAACTGAATTCCGCTGAAAAAATTGCAGAGATGGGTCATTGGACTTTAGACCCTTTTACCAAGAAAGCAACTTGGTCTGACAATCTCTATGAAATTTATGGTATAGAAAAAGGAACTTCTATTTCTAATGAGAATTTTATAGACTTCATCCATGAAGATGACCGAGAGGTTGCAAAAGCTAAGATTTTAAAGATTATTGGCACCAAAAAATTTGAGGATCTGGTTTATCGAATTCGGCTAGAAAAGGGCCTTGTAAAGACCATCAGAATGGCCGGTAAAGTAATCACCGACCCAAAAGGCAATATCGTTGAATTGTTAGGCACCTGTCAAGATATTTCAGAACAAATTGCTCGAGAACACGAGTTGATGGAAAAAAACCAGATGATGGCCTTTGCTGAAGAGCTATCCGGTATCGGTTATTGGAAATGGGATATTATTAACGATGTCATGGACAAGTCTGACAACCTTATGAGAATTCTGGATTTTGAGTTGGGCACCCCAATGAACTTCAAGAAGTATTTATCACGTGTGCACCCCAAAGATCAAGATTTGGTGATTGAAAAAAGTCAACTTATTGAAGAAACCAAAAAGTTCGAAAAGTTTACGCATCGAATCATTAAGCTAGATGGCAGTATCAGAACCCTTGAAATCACTGGTGAAATAGTGCTTGACGAAAAAGGCGGCGTTACCGAGTTAATAGGCTCCTCAAATGATATAACCGACAGAATCAATGACGAGCAAGCACTTATTGAACAAAATCAATTGCTCAATTTGGCGGAGGAGCTGAGCGGCATTGGGCACTGGAAATGGAACATGTTAAAATCGAAATTTGAAATTTCAGAAAATTTTTACCGTATTCTCGACCTTGACCCTAACAAACCAATGGACTATGGCAAATTTATGAACTGTCTTCCTCTTGAAGATAGAGAGTATGTTACAAATACTTTATATAAAATACTTCAGAACAAAACCTTCGATAAATTTGCACATCGAATTATTAAGAAAGACGGCTCATTTCGAAACTTAGAGGTCGTAGGGGAAGTACTTACCGACAAAAATGGTATCGTCGAATTAATCGGCACGGCACAAGACGTAACCGAGAGACGAATGGCAGAAAAAAAGTTCAGAGGCTTATTGGACTCTGCCCCCGACGCCATTGTCATTCTAAACAATAGGGGAAAGATAAAAATAGTAAATAAGGAAGCTGAGAAATTATTGGGTTACACTATTAAAGAGTTGCTCAACAAACACATCAGTTTTGTTACACCGACAAAATTTAAAAATCTTCATAAAGAATATGCGGCCAAATTTTTCAATAATCCAAATCAAGGGTTAGTCATAAAGAACCAAGAACTCTATATAAAAAACAAAAGCGGGGGTCAAATTCCTGTTCAAGTGAGCATTGGTCCAGTTGAGACTGCAGAAGGTCTAATGATATCAATTGCAATTCGTGATATTACACTGAGAAAAGAGGCCGAGAGCAAATTGGTTGCGATGAACAACAGATTGAAGGATACGGCCAAAAAGCTCTCTATACAAAACCAACAACTGTCCGATTTTAACCATATAACTTCACATAACCTTCGGTCGCCTGTAAGCAACCTCAACGCTCTGTTGAAACTGTTGCAAGTCGAAAAAGATGATGTTAGGAAATCGTTGCTATTTGAAAAATTCGAAAAAGTAATCGACCATCTATCATCAACGCTTGACACCTTAGTAGAAACGTTGCGCATCAAGAGCGAAACCGCCCAGAACCAAACGAAAATATCTTTTGAAAAAGTATTGACCAAGACCAAAGATATATTGACCGCCCAGATTATGGATTCGGGTGCGGAAATCATTTCAAACTTTTCAAAAGCTTCAAAAATTGAATACAATGAAGTCTACCTAGAAAGTATTTTTCTTAATTTAGTGAGTAATGCTATTAAATACAAGTCACCGCTACGGCCACCGGTCATTCATATTGAAAGTTGGGTGGAAGACGGTAAGACCAAATTAAAGGTTGCCGACAATGGTTTGGGAATCGACTTGAAAAAAAATGGCAAGAAACTCTTTGGTCTCAACAAGGTGTTTCATAGGCATCCGGAAGCTAAAGGTGTCGGCCTATTTTTGACAAAGGCACAAGTGGAGGCCATGGGCGGAACCATTACTGCTGAAAGTGAAGTGAACGTTGGAACCACATTTTTAATAACTCTAGATTAATTGCGCTTATTATGGGTAAGAATGTCAATGTCTGCATTATCGATGACGATGATATTTATCAGTTTACTATGTCAATGACCTTAGAAACCTTCACAGGAGTCGACAAAATAATTGCTCTATACGATGGTGCCGAAGCACTAGACTATATGCTAGACCATCTCAACAAAGAAGAAGAATTGCCCGATATCATTTTCTTGGACATTAATATGCCCATAATGGACGGCTTTCAGTTCATGGAGGAGTATATCAAAATAAAACCTAAGGTCGGCAAGAAAATTACTATTTACATGGTTTCCTCCTCGGTTGACCCTAAGGATATCGACAGGGCAAAAAAAATAAATGAAATTTCAGACTACATTGTAAAACCTATTAAAGAAAGCCAGCTAGAGACCATAATCACGCAGCTTAAAGAAAAAGGTAAGCTTTGATTATTATCTAACACCTCCGCTGATTGTCTGGTTAGGCACAAAAGAGCTAAGAATAATCACTAAAGAGTACAGCTTAAAAAAATATTTAATCTACTTTTACATCTCATAAGTAGGTTAAAAAGGTTATAAAGAACAACTAATTTTTTTGACAGAAAAGAGGGTGTGGGGACACCCTCTTTTTTTTGTTGAACAATACCTTTTCTCCAAATGTTAAGATAAAGGTAAGATTAACTTCAACCTTTATTCTTTGCCTGCATTTTACGAACTTCGCTGAAAATTTTTCGCATGATTATTTTTGTTGATATGGACGAGGTAATGGCAGATACCTACGGCGCACACATTGAAATTTACAATAAAGATTTTGAGGAATGCCTAACATTGGAGACCTGTATGGGTAGAGAGGTTTGGCACAACGTACCTGAAGATCGTCAACTAAGTGTTCGCAACCATGCCAGAAACCGAGGCTTTTTTAGAGACCTGAACCCTATAGAACACAGTCAAGATGTTTTAAGCAGGCTTAGCCAAAAGCATGAAGTCTATATCGCATCGGCCGCCATGCAGTTTCCGAATTCTTTAGAAGAAAAATCAGATTGGCTAGATCAACACTTTCCGTTTATTCCTTGGCAGAATAGAATATTATGTGGCCACAAACATGTTTTAAAAGGTGATGTTCTGATTGATGACCGCACTTACAATCTAGAGAGTTTTGATGGTCGCAGTTTATTATTCACCTCACCACACAACATTCACGTTGAAGGTTTTGAAAGAGTAGACAACTGGAAAGAGATTGAGCAAAAACTACTTTGAGGATTGTTGCCTTTGCAAGTAGGCATCGTAACCACCTTCTAAATTCACGACTTCAAACCCCATTTTTCCCATAGCTTCTGCTGCTTTTGCGCTTCTGCCGCCGGCCTTGCAATACAGATAGATGGGTTTATTTTTATTCAATTTGGTAGCCTTCTCCTTAAAGTCGTCCTCAAACCAATTGAGATTTACGGCACCATCTAAATGACCCTCGGCAAATTCTTCCGGAGTTCTTACATCAAGTAAGATACCCGAATCTCTATCTTTCTGTGAAAGTTCTGTGATAGGTTTCGAGTTACTTTGGGTGCAGCCCAAATTACAGGTAATCAAAAACAAAAAGGTGACCATGTATTTCATATCAAAAGACTTTATTCAAAAATATAAATATGCCCGAAATAAAATATAAAGTACCGAAAGTAAATCATATGAGGTCGGTTAATGTAAATTCACGTAATTTTGGTGACCACGAAACCAACATGGCAGAAAATAGTTTACAGCCCGAAAATTGGGTAGATGCATATGCAGATTACCTTTTCAACTATGCAATTTCCCGTATCTCAGATGCCGAAATTGCCAAAGATTTGGTGCAAGAAACTTTTTTGGCAGGTTTAAAATCGGCCAAGAACTATAAGGGTGATGCCGCAGAAAGAACATGGCTGATTGCGATTCTCAAAAGAAAGGTAATTGATCACTATCGCAAGTCGAATTCGAAAAAGGGCAAGGCTGAAGTTAAAATCAATTATAGTGCCCAAACCGATGCCGAAGGTGATTGGCTTGAAGAGCAAATTGCCGACCCTTTCAGCAATTTTGAGCACGATGACCTAGAGAACGAAGAACTTGGCAATGCTATACAGTCTTGCATCGCCAAATTACCCGCCAAGCAAGCTCAAGTATTTACAATGAAGACAATTCAAGGTATTAGTACTGAAGATATTTGTAATGAACTTGACATTAACCCGTCTAATCTTTGGGTAATGATTCACAGGGCCAGAACGGCTTTAATGGGTTGCCTAAATGAAACTTGGTTTTAAATGAGAAATGAATGTTCGGCAACGGCCGTTTTGCCCAAACTGTAATTATCTTGAAGAATTAATTATCATCGAAATGATATCTTGCGAAAAAGCAGAAATAATTTGTAACAAAAGCCAATATCAAGAAGCCTCTTTTACTGAAAGGCTACAGTTAAAGTTTCATCTTTTCATTTGTAAAAACTGTTGTAAGTACAGCGAGAAGAATTCAAAATTGACCTCTCTCTGCGACAAGGCCAAACTTCAAGGTCTTTCTTCGAAAGAAAAAGAACAGATGAAGCAAAAGCTACATTCAAAAGGTTAAAAAATCTTTTGAAGAATCAAGAACAGACCCCACCACATTATAGGCATACCTTCAACCCAAAAAGAAGCAAAGTATTTTTTCTGTCGCCTTTTCGTAATAAACATTAGCATACCGAGTGCCAAAAAAAGTATCCCCGAAGCGGTAACATCTATAACCGAGACATGGTCTTTAAAAAGCACTAAAAAGAAGAGTGGTATATTGGCAAGGGCCCCTAATACTTTGGTTCTAGCAACCCCATATCGCTGGGGCAAGGTTCTTAACTCCGGAGAATCGTAAATCAAGTCACGAATTTCGAATGGCACCATCAAAATAAAGACGAATAAAAAGCGCCTTAACGTTTCGATTCCAACATCCCACCAATTGATATAGCTTTCTGTCAGCGCAGGTAAAATGACAGTGGTTCCCGCCCAAACCAAGGCCACTACAAAAATTTTAAGCCCGCCCCAACTTCGTAACTTTTTAGAATGCGGCAAAACTGGTAAGGCATATAGCGCAGTAAAGATCAGAAAAACAATGAGTGCCACCCATAATTCTTTGGGCAAAAAGTAAAAATGATAAATAGCCGCGGCGAAAGCTAAAAAACTGGCAAACTGAATATTTTTATGGTACCTGTTAGCCACCAAAATATACTTTTCGGCCTCCACACCATATTTCATAAAATTATAGCAAGTAATAGTGCCAAAAAAAAGAAACCAAGGCACATGATTGTTCAACGAAAAATTGAGACTGATCGCTGTGATATGGGTAAGCGCAAAAACCGACAAAGCCACATGAATACTGGCGTCTAGATAAAAATCGAATATCCTTTGCAACCACCGCATTAAACAAATGTAGCCAAAGTGTTCATAACCTTGGTTTTCGGTTAAAAACTTTATGGGCTATAATCGTCAAATGGCACAAATTCATGCAATTTATACCTAGTTTTGCACATCTTTTATCACAAGCTATGAAGACAGATATTTTTGCGTCAAGACACATCGGAATCAAGGAAAGAGACCTTGAACATATGTTGAAAACGGTAGGTACCGAAACCTTGGATGAATTGATTTATGAGACTCTTCCTGATGATATTCGTTTGAAGAAACCATTAGGTCTCAATTCGCCCATGAGCGAACATAAATTTCTTGCCCACATGCAAGAGCTATCTGAGAAAAATAAGTTATTTAGAAGTTATATCGGCCTTGGATACCACGAAAGCCTCACCCCTTCGGTAATCAAGAGAAATATTCTTGAGAACCCAGGTTGGTATACTGCATACACCCCGTACCAAGCTGAAATTGCCCAAGGACGCTTGGAAGCTTTGCTGAATTTTCAAACCGTAGTAAGTGACCTTACCGGAATGCCTTTGGCCAATGCCTCTCTTTTAGATGAAAGTACTGCGGCCGCTGAAGCTATGACAATGCTTTTTGATGTACGCAGCCGTGAGCAGAAAAAAAATAACGTTAACAAGTTCTTTGTTTCCGAAGAAGTACTGCCCCAAACCTTGGCGTTGCTCGAAACCCGCTCTAAACCTTTGGGAATTATACTTGAAGTCGGTAATCACGAAGAATTTGAGTTTAACGGAGAATATTACGGTGCGATTTTACAATATCCCGGAAAATTCGGAAGGTTAACCGACCTCTTCCCCTTTATATCAAGAGCAAAAGACCACGAAATCAAAGTTGCTGTAGCCGCCGACCTTTTAAGTCTAACCCTTTTAACCCCTCCGGGTGAAGCAGGTGCCGACGTGGTGGTGGGCACCACACAACGTTTTGGCATTCCCTTGGGATACGGCGGTCCGCATGCCGCCTATTTCGCCACTAAGGAAGAATACAAAAGAAATATACCCGGGCGAATTATCGGCGTCACTAAAGATATTGATGGCAAGCCTGCTTTACGAATGGCCCTTCAAACCAGGGAACAGCACATAAAACGTGATAAGGCCACTTCAAACATTTGTACGGCCCAAGTTCTCTTGGCGGTTATGGCCGGTATGTACGCAGTTTATCATGGCCCTAAGGGCCTTCGTTATATTGGCAAAAAAGTTCATTCAACGGCAAAAACACTATCAAACGAACTTGAAAAGCTAGGGCTAGAGCAGACCAATGATTTCTTCTTTGATACCGTTAGTGTTAAAATCGACACTAAAAAGCTTAGACCGATTGCCGAGCAAAACGAGGTCAACTTTTGGTATGTTGATGAAGAATCGGTTTCTATTGCTGTAAATGAGGCAACTTCCATCAATGATGTCAATCAAATTTTAGGAATTTTCGCGAAGACCTTAAACAAAGATTTTAGTCCCATTACTGGTCTATCGGGCGAAAATGCAATACCGGAATCTTTGCAGCGCAGCTCAAGCTATCTAGACAACAGCGTTTTCAACTCTTACCACTCTGAGACTGAACTTATGCGCTATATCAAGAAATTAGAGCGTAAAGACCTTTCTCTCAACCACTCGATGATTTCTCTCGGCAGTTGTACAATGAAATTAAATGCCGCCTCAGAAATGCTTCCTTTGAGTATGCCAAGATGGGCCAACATTCACCCTTTTGTTCCTGTAGATCAGGCGGAAGGTTATCAAACCATTCTTAAAGAATTAGAAAATGATCTTTCGACAATTACAGGTTTTGCGGCAACGTCGTTACAACCAAATTCTGGTGCCCAAGGTGAGTATGCAGGTTTGATGGCCATTAGGGCTTACCATGAGTCAAATAACGAAGGGCATAGAAACATTTGCTTGATTCCTTCTTCCGCACACGGCACCAATCCGGCCTCGGCAGTGATGGCCGGTATGCAGGTAGTCGTAACCAAAACAGATGAGAGGGGTAATATTGATGTAGAAGACCTTCAGGCCAAGGTAGAAAAACATAGTGATCATCTGGCCGCCTTAATGGTTACCTATCCATCGACACATGGTGTTTTTGAATCTTCCATCAAACAAATTACCCAGATGATTCATGACCACGGAGGTCAGGTTTATATGGATGGTGCCAATATGAATGCCCAGGTGGGTCTTACCAACCCGGCAACGATTGGTGCCGATGTTTGTCATCTCAATCTACACAAAACCTTTGCTATACCGCACGGCGGCGGCGGACCCGGTGTCGGTCCTATCTGCGTAGCAGAACAACTGGCACCATTTTTACCCGGTAACCCATTGATTAAAAGTGGCGGAGAAAAAGCCATTAAAGCCATTTCAGCCGCTCCCTGGGGCAGTTCATTGGTTTGTTTGATTTCCTACGGATATATTAAAATGCTAGGAGAGTCAGGACTAAGACACTCAACGGAAATCGCCATTTTAAATGCGAACTATATTAAAAATAGGTTGAGCGGCAAGTTCGAAGTTCTCTATACAGGAGAAAGAGGTCGTGCGGCCCATGAGATGATTGTCGATTGCAGACCTTTCAAAAAGAATGGAATTGAAGTTGTTGATATAGCCAAAAGATTGATGGACTACGGTTTTCACGCACCTACCGTATCATTTCCGGTGGCAGGAACTATTATGATTGAGCCTACAGAGAGTGAAAGCCTATCAGAACTGGACAGATTCTGTAATGCAATGCTTTCGATTAGAGAAGAGATAGATGCATCATCTTCCGACGATACTGATAACTTATTGAAAAACGCGCCACATACCTTAGACTTGGTGACCGATGACGAATGGCCTTATGGGTACAGTAGAAAACAGGCCGCCTACCCATTAGATTACTTAAAGGATAATAAGTTTTGGCCGACCGTTCGAAGAGTAGACGATGCATATGGTGACCGTAATTTGATATGTACTTGCGCGCCAATAGAAGCGTATGCAGAAGCAGAATAAATTCAAGGGAATTGCACCATAACGGTTGGTAACTAAAAATAGGTCGTTTTAAGATTTACGCCCCATGTTATTATATTTGAAATTTATCTTATTGAACAACACCTAGGTAATCAAAAGTTGAATCTTTAATCGATGTACGAGAACTCATACCCAAGCAAACGCTTTCAAAATACGTTATCCTTTCTAAAAAAGCATATTAGCACTGATGAATCCGTACTCGATTTAGGAGTGAAAAATCCCTTTTCGGAAATTATGGTTAAGGAAGGTTATCAGGTTGAAAACACGCAAGGAGAGGATTTGGACTTAGTGTTTGATTCCGTATTAAATTCAGCCTCTGAGGTAGTTACGGCCTTCGAGATTTTTGAACATCTCTTGGCACCGTTTAATGTACTTCGTGAAATAAAGGCAAAAAAGTTAGTGGCGAGCATTCCCCTCAAATTATGGTTTTCACCTGCCTATCGGTCTAAAACCGATGTTTGGGACAGGCATTACCATGAGTTTGAAGACTGGCAGTTCGATTGGCTATTGGAAAAAGCGGGGTGGGAAATAAAGGCTCGTGAAAAATGGACCAATCCAGTAAAAAAAATAGGCCTTCGCCCCTTATTGAGAAGTTTTACCCCTCGCTATTACATCGTATACGCCGAAAAGAAAGAAAGCTAACATATCATGTTGCTATCTTATAGCAACCTACAATGCCAAGTAATGAGATATTACATAGTAATACCGGCTCACAACGAAGAAGACTTTTTAAATGATACCCTAACCTCGGTATTAAGACAATCTCTTTTGCCATCTCAAGTCGTACTTGTCAATGATAATTCTACGGACAGCACTGAGCAGATTATTGATCAGTTCATAGAGCTTAGCCCCATTTTTCAAAAACTCAATACACAATCATCTAACGAGCATATGCCTGGAAGCAAGGTGGTAAATGCTTTTCAAAAGGGACTAGCCTTCTTGGATGATGATTATGATTTTATAGTAAAGTTAGATGCCGATGTCATTCTTCCCGACAATTACTTTGAGAAAATTGCTTACATATTCAAGGGGCAACCAAATGTGGGTATTGCCGGTGGCTTTGTTTATGAGCAAGATGCCAACGGAAAATGGGCATTGAACCACCCGATGGATAAAAAACATGTGAGGGGAGCTTTTAAAGCCTATTCTAAATCTTGCTATAAAGCTATTGGCGGGCTGCGCTGTGCTATGGGATGGGATACCGTAGATGAGTTGTTGGCCGCTTTTCACGGTTTCGAAGTATATACGGATGATTATCTTAAAGTGAAGCATTTAAGGCCTACTGGCGGGGCGTACAATGCTAAAGCGAAACTACTACAGGGCAAAGCGATGTACACCATGCGCTACGGCCTGGCCATTAGCCTTATCGCCTCCTTAAAAATGGCCTTGAAACAAAGGAAGCCTCAAGCCGTCATGGATAATCTGTATGGCTATCTGGAAGCACAGAAAGAGAAAAAACCATTTTTGGTAACTGAGAAAGAAGGAAAGTTCATCAGACAATTGAGATGGCAGAACATTAAAAAAAAATTAATCGGTTAACAAAAAAAGCCCGCTTAATAGCGGGCTTTTTTTAGGTATAGAGTTCCAATTAAATACCTAGTTCCTTTTTTACATCGGCCAAAAGATCCTTACCCTTAGCTACGATAAGTCCGCCTCCCGCTTGTGCATCGATTACATAATCAAAGCCTTGGGCGTTTGCAACCTTTTCAATGGCAGCTTTTGCTTTATCAGAAATTGGGGCAAACAATTCTTGTTGCTTCTTTTGAAGTTCTCTTTGTGCAGCTTGTTGGGCCTCACCTATATTCTTTTGAACCCCTTGAAGTTCTTGGGCTCTCTTTTCGTTTTCTTCTGGTGTCTTTGCAGATGCCTCATTTTCGTACTGTGTATACTTATTTCTAAGCTCTGTTACACTGCTTTCAATATCGGCGTTGTAAGTCTCGGAAAGTTTCTTGAGTTCAGCCTCAGCAGCTTTCATCTCCGGCATTGCGCTCAACAATTGAGTAACATCTATATGGGCCACTTTGCTTTGTGCGTTGACAAACCCGGTAAATGCTACAAACAATACAATAGCTACTGCTATTTTCTTTACGTTTTTCATGATACTGATTCTAGTTAAAATATTTGAGTGTTAATTTATGGTTATTTTACTTCTATATAAAATTCTCGACCTCTTGTTTACACAATCACTCAAAGTTGTGACAAACTGGGCATAAACTATTATTTATTCTCTGTACTATCTTCTTCGCCTTGCTGCTCTCTTTCTTCCAACTTGGCCTTTCTTTTGGCCTCTCTTTCCTCTAACAGCTTCTTACGTCTTTCTTCGTAAGCCTTCTTCCGCTCTTCTCGCAATTTCAGTTGCTCTGCGCGTCTTTCGTCCGCTGTTTTCTCCCTAGCTTCCTGTGCTTGAGCCGCTCTCTCTTGACGCTCTTTGAGAGCATCGCTTATTTCTTCTTCCTCTGGCTCGCCATCTTCAAAATCTTCGATTCTACTTCTGACCTCTTTCTTGGTCGGCTTGCTAACCCTTCTGGTTCGTGCAATGCCCCTCAAGACTAAATCGCTGATATCGTGCCGATTTTCGGAGTACAACATTACGACATCCGCAGATTTATCAAAAATAAAATCATACTTTTTATTCGCTCCGATCTTCTGAACCTCATTGAAGACTTGGTCTTGAATAGGCTGAATCAACTGCCTTTTCTGAAGCACCAAATCACCTTGCGGACCGAACCTGTTCTGCTGATACTCCACCGTCTCCTTTTCAAGAATCTGTATCTCTTCTTCTCTTTCGGAAATCAACTCATCGGTCAATAATACTCTTTCGGCCATCAAGTCTTTTTTCATCTGTTCGACCTGACTTTGCTTCTGTTCAACCTCGACCTTCCATTTTTCAACTTTATTGGCCAGTTGTTCGGTTGCCTCTCGGTATTCCTCTACGTTCTCCAAGATATATTCCATGTCAACGTAAGCAATTCTCACCCCTCTTTGGGCGTAAGTAATGGCTGAGAACAAGGTTACGGCCAGTACTAAAAGAACGTTTGATTTAGTTTTCATTACTTTAATCGTTTTATCCAGTAGAAAATATCGTGCCAAAATTACTAAAACTTTTAAAATGAATGTTTTAGCTATTTCACGATCTCATATTAAAACTGCTGGCCGATTATGAAGTGTGTTTGCCATCCGCTAGGTCCGTTGCCAATTGATGATGGTCTAAGGTCTTCATCAAACCCGTAACCAAAATCGATTCCCAATAAACCAAACGCCGGCATAAATATGCGTAGCCCCACTCCGGCCGATCGTTTTATTTGAAACGGATTAAACTCCTGAAAATTGTTGAAAGCATTACCTCCTTCTAAAAAAGCTAGCCCATAAATGGAAGCTGAAGGTTTTAAGGTCAATGGATATCGAAGTTCCAATGAAAATTTATTATAGATCAAACCACCTTCTTGGGTACCGGTCAATTCACTTACCGGGGTAATTGACTGGTTTTCATATCCCCTAAGCTGTACCACATCTCGACCATCTAAAGTAAAGTTACCTAAACCATCACCTCCTACAAAGAATCGCTCGAAAGGCACATCACCTACGTCATTATTGTAATTACCCAAGAATCCGAATTCCGCATTGGTGCGAAGAACCAAGTCACCGACCAAAGTAGTATACCAGTCACCCTTGAACTTTATCTTATAGTATTCAAGCCATCTAAATCGTTCTTGGTCGATCTGTTCCAGTTCTTGATTTTGAGCAGCGGTCAACCCACCTTGCTCAATTTCCAATTCGGCCAGCTCTTGGCTACGGTCACGAAGCGACTCAAAATCTTTATTACTGAACAATGAATAAGGTGGAGTCAACTTGGCAGTAATCTCGAAGTTAGAACCACCTCTAGGGAAAATTCTACCTCCCATAGTCGCATTCCTCGAAATACCTAAAGTGTATGCAAACGAATTTGACTTACCGTTACCGAAATTAAATAGACCTATATCGTAGTTATTAAATTCGTACAATTGATAACTAAGGGCATGGGAAACCGTAAAGAAGTCATCGGGCCATTGCACCCTTTTGGCCAATCCGGCGGTAATACCGGTAATGGCAAAACCTCTATCCTTATCGACTTCAATTCTACTTCTTGAAGAACTGGCATAATCGACACCAAATTGCTGGGTTCTTGAAAGGTTCAAGCTAAAGCGAACCGGCTTCTTACCCCCGAACCATGGCTCGGCAAAGTTTAAACTGTAAACCCTAAAAGTTCTACTGGCCTGAACCCTCATGGCAAAAGTTTGACCGTCACCCATAGGTACCGGCTTATACGCCTCACCATTTAGAATATTCTTTATGGAAAAGTTATTGAAAGATAGACCAAGCGTTCCAATAAATCCACCGCCACCGTAGCCACCTTGTAGTTCAATCTGACTTGACCCAGATTCTACCAAATTCCAATTGATGTCAACAGTACCTTCGTTAGGGTTCGCATTTAAAATATCCGGTTTGATTTGCTCCGCATCAAAATAACCCAGTTGCTGTAACTCTTGAATCGTTCGAATAATATTACTCTTGTCATATTTGTTACCAGGTCTTGTTCGCAGTTCTCGATAAATCACATGATCATTGGTACGGTCGTTACCAACCACTTCAACATGGTTTAAGTAGGTCTCCTTACCCTCAATAATTCGAATTTCGAAATTAATGGTGTCATTCTGGGCGGAAAGTTCTACCGGGTTAATAGTAGAGAACAAGTACCCATTGTTTTGATATAAGTTTGTTAAGTCTTCTGCATCAGGCTTTGAGTCATCAGCGATTCTTTTACGCAAAAGCACACCATTATAAGTATCTCCCTTTTTGATACCAAGGACAGAAGCTAACTGGCGATCGGTATATACCGTATTACCAACAAAGTCAATATCACCAAAATAGTACTTGTTACCTTCTTCAAGTTTAAACTTGATGTTGATATTATTTTCATCAACCTTGATTACGGAATCAGATATGATACGGGCATCGCGATAGCCTTTCTCGGCATACTTATCGGCTAAAAGGTCTAAATCGTTCTCATAATCTTCCTCAATGAATTTTGATTTTTTCCAGAAACGCCAAAACCTTTTTTCTTTGGTCTTTTTCATGGCCTTACGCAACTTTCTATCTGCAAGTTGCTCGTTACCATCGAAAATCATCTTTTTGATTTTCACCTTATCGCCCTTATCAACATTGATAACCATTTTTTGGGCATTGGTCTGAGCTGTATCGTTGGCCACCGCAATCGCTACTTTTGCATTTAAGTAGCCCTGCTTTTTATACTTATTCTCTAAATAGTTTTTAGTATTTGCAATTAAGCTCTCCGTTATTTTTTTCCCTTTTTTAAGGTCGGTATCTTTAACAATATCATCGACCTTTCTCTCTTTAATACCGTTAATCTTTATATCGGAAAGGGTTGGCCGTTCGGTAATTTCGAGCTCCAGAAAAACCTGATCATCTTTAATATCTACCAAATGAAACTGAATATCTTTAAACAGTTCAAGCCCCCAAAGTTTCTTGATAATTTCACTTAGTTCATCACCTGGCACAGTAATAGGCTGCCCCACACGAAGGCCTGTATAGGTTTTAACGGTTTGTTCGTTATAGCTTTGTAGTCCGGTAACTTCGAGCCCACCTAAAATATACCTTTTTCCATCGTCAAAAGAGAGCTCTTGAGCGCCGACTAAGGATGTAAAAAAAAGTAGTAGGAGAGTAATTACTGGTTCACTGGATATGAACCTCTTCATACCATTATTTGATAAGTTGTTCGCTGGTCTTTCCAAATCTTCGTTCTCTGTTCTGATAACTTTTAATGGCTTCTGCCAAATGCTTGCTGCTAAAATCGGGCCAATATACGTCAACAAAATATAATTCCGCATAGGCAATTTGCCAAAGCAAAAAATTGCTGATCCGATGCTCCCCACTGGTACGAATCAACAAGTCTACATCAGGCAAATCATGCGTGTAAAGATGAGTATTTATAATTGTTTCGTCAATATTTTCAATTGAAATTATATTATTTTTAACTTTGGAGCTTATCTGTTTTATCGACTTAATCATCTCTTGCCGAGACCCATAACTAAGGGCCAAGGTAAGCGTCATATGATCGTTATTCTTTGTTTTCTCCATCACCTCGTGAAGTTCTCTATAGGCCTTTTTGGGCAAAGATTCAATTTCGCCAATCGTATTCAAGCGAATATTGTTCGACATAAAGGTGTCAAGTTCTTTTTTGAGCGATGAAACCAAAAGTCTCATAAGGGTATCTACCTCTAACTTAGGGCGATTCCAGTTTTCGGTCGAAAACGTATACAGGGTTAGATATTTGATACCGATCTTGGCACTGTTCTCCACGGTTTGTCGAACGGCATTCACACCATTCTCATGACCGAATATTCTTCGCTTTCCTCTTTGCTTCGCCCAACGGCCATTGCCATCCATAATAACGGCAAGGTGCACAGGCAAATTTTGTTTGTCTATCTCATTGAGAACATCCATCATAATACGGTAAAACTATACTGGAAAGAAACCTACGCAAAAGCTAGCAACTTATTCAAAACAGTCCATACAAGGCTTTCTACCAAAGGTGTAAGTTAAGGTTAATCCTGAAAAAACATACCAATCATCGCTAAAAATGTTGCCGAACTGAAGGTCTCCCAATTGCTGACTCACATTTAGCTTGATCGGGTTGCTACCATCTAGATTATCAGTAAATGTATATCGCGCACCTATTTCGGCACCCAAAATCAAAAACTGGTTCAATCTTAGCTTAGCCCCAACGGTCATTGGAATTGCAAAGGAACCATCTTTTTGTGAAACACTCAACATTTCTCCCCCATCAAAGTAATCGTAGTCGTATCTAAAATACGTGAGACCTGTATATAAATAAGGAGTGAAAGCAGGGCCCAACTTATGAAGATTATATTCGACGAAGTTAAATTCTAACCCTGCCGAAGCCTCTAAAATAGAATTATCGGCGATATAACCACGCTGCTGTCTAGAAGGGTCGTTAGATTTTGAATCGTCGGCGGTAAACTTACCGTAGATAACGCTTGCTCGCCAGGCATACCTTTTAGCCTTATTCCACTTAAATAATCCACCGAAGGCTATATCAGAAGGAGCAATATAGGTAGTGCGCCCCACATCGCCAATATTATTGGCTCCACCAGCGAAAAGACCGATTTCGTATGTTTGGGAACTGGCCTTGCCAAAGGCAAAAAGCAATAAGACAATAAATAATCGCTTCATACTTAGAAATAGTTTGCGAATATAGCAATTGCCGTTAACTATCATATTCTATCGGTTGAACTTTAAACATACACCAATGAAAGTCCAGCATAGATTCATCAATGCTCTCACATGATAAACAGCGTTTGCAGTTATTTATTGCCCCGGAGGATCAATTGCGACGATCTTCGCCCCAAAGCAATTTATTCCTCAGCGTTTTCAAAAAGCTTTCAGACGCGAATTCAATCATTTTAACGGTAAACCCGGCTTTTCTTATCAGAATTTCCTTCCCGTTTTCTACCGATGCGATACGAGAATCCAGAGAAATCAAATGATGATGCTCTCTACCAGACACCCGTAAACGAATCTCTGTATCATCTGATATGACCAAGGGCCTTGCATTCAGGTTATGAGGTGCAATAGGGGTTAAAACCAACGATTTGGCCGTCGGTTCGATTACAGGCCCCCCACAACTTAGTGAGTAGCCAGTAGAACCTGTTGGTGTAGATATAATCAAACCGTCTGCCCAATAAGCAGTGAGATACTCGCCATTAAGATAGGTCTCTACCGTAATCATTGAAGTAGTGTCTTTTCTACTAATGGTGACCTCGTTGAGGGCAAAGTTCAAATCTGCGAATTCAGCAATATCCGATTCCTTCGCCACCTCGACCAAGCTACGCTCAACTATACTATAATCGCCCTTTACAAACTCTTGCACTACATTTTGAACCTCCTCTTTGTTAAAAGTTGACAAAAAGCCCAGTCGCCCTGTATTGACACCGACTATAGGTATGCCCAAATCTTTAACGAAAGTGGTAGCCCTTAAAATGGTGCCATCACCCCCAAGACTGATAAACATATCAAAGGTTTCATCTAAACCCTTATCATGCGAAAAAGTTTTACAATCGTCGATTAAAGAGGTTGATTTCAAGTAAGCGCACAAATCCTCTTCTATAACCACCTCTGCCCCATTTTTTTCAAGTTCGTTCAGCAGTTTCGATACGTATTCAGTCGTATCATCTTGAAACATTTGGCTATAAATGGCAACTTTCATGGGTTATCTTTATTAGTTCTCTGGCCCTTTTCTTGGGGCTAGGACAAAAATAAAGAATGGGAAATTGCTAAAGGATAGAAATACCTGTTTATTCAAGAAAAATTTAAACGTTCAGATATTTATCTAAATAATCGGAGCGCTCTTTTAAATCTTCCAAAAATTGGTCGTCGGCATTACCAAAAATAACAGTGTAGTTATATCTTCTAAATGTTTGAAGAATATCATTTAGATTAGTTGATGAAACCTTAATGGTGATTTGAATAACATCGTTTCGTGAATCGGTTATAAATGCCCCGATAACTTTGGTATTGTTACTCTCGACAATTTGCGCTATCTCACTAAAAGAATAATCTTTGAGGCCTTTTGCTACGACTATAATTCCGCCAGGTTCAGTAAAAAACGGGGTATCGATGAACACACTTACTATGTCAGTCAAATCATAATAGCCCTCTACCCGACCCTTATCGTCTAAAACCGGAACCAGATTGGCCTCGTTTCTTGCGAAGGTTTCCAAAACATCAAGCCATCCAGTTTCCTTTCGAACAAAGAAAGTATCGAGCTCATAGCGGTATTGATCAATTTGATCTTCACCATCGAAATTTTCGAGATCCTCTTCCCCCAGTAACCCTAGAAAAACATCATTTTCAACTACCGCAATGTGCGAGTGCGTACTTTCTTTAAAAAAAGCAATGACATCGGCTAGCGATTGTTCAACTTTAAAAGCGGGTATGTTTGTAAGAATGTGTGATTGAATCTGCATGGTTACGAGGTATTAGACGCAAAATACTAATTAAAAGTCTCAAAAGGTATGCCTAATTCGTATTTTTGTGCCGAACGGTAAAATACATCGGCCAATGACAAAATTAAGTGTCAACATCAACAAAATTGCAACCCTAAGAAACGCTCGCGGCGGAAATCTGCCCAATCTTTTAAAGTCAGCCAAGGATATTGAAGACTTTGGCGGACAGGGTATCACCATACACCCGAGACCGGATGAAAGGCATATCAGATATCAAGATGCAAGAGACCTTAAGAAAATTGTCACAACCGAATTGAATATCGAAGGTAACCCAGTTTCAAAGTTTATCGATTTGGTCCTGGAAGTAAAACCAGACCAAGTAACCTTGGTACCCGATGCTGAAGACGCTATTACCTCGAACGCCGGATGGGACACTATTAAGCACCTTGATTTTCTTAAGGATGTTATAGAGACTTTTAAAAGTGAAGGTATTCGAACTTCAATATTTGTCGACCCGGACAACGAAATGGTCAAGGCGGCCGCCGATACCGGAACCGACAGAATAGAGCTTTATACCGAAAGTTATGCCTTAGCCTATTCAAAAAACGATAAAGAAGCCGGTGTAGCCCCATTTGCAGAGGCTGCAAAATCAGCACATGAGGTGGGTCTAGGCATAAATGCCGGTCATGATTTAAGCCTTGAAAACGTCAAATACTTTAAGGAGAGTGTCCCCCATTTATTAGAGGTGTCGATTGGCCATGCACTCATCTGCGAATCGTTGTACATGGGGCTTGAGAACGTGGTTAATATGTATTTGAATAGATTGAAATGAGCGAAACCTTACACTCAAAAATTATCGGAGATGGCAAACCGCTATTAATTCTTCACGGATTTTTAGGCATGCTTGACAATTGGAAAACCTTGGGCAGCCAATATGCCGAAAAGGGCTTTCAAGTTCATTTAATAGACCAAAGAAATCATGGAAAAAGTTTTTGGTCAGAAGAGTTCAACTACGATATATTGGCGGAGGACTTAAAAAATTATATGGCCGTTCATGAACTTTCCCAAGCAATTATCATAGGACATTCTATGGGTGGCAAAACTGCCATGCAATTTGCCTGTACCTATTCTGAAAAAGTTCAAAAATTAATAGTTGCAGACATCGCCCCTAAGTTTTACCCACCTCATCACCAACCTATCATAGACGGACTTCAGAAATTGAATCTTTCTGATTTAGGTTCTAGAGGTGAAGCTGATGATGCGCTGGCACAACACATAAAGGATTATGGTACTAGGCAATTTTTATTAAAGAATCTTTATTGGAAAGAGAAAGGCCTTTTAAGTTTTCGCTTCAATCTAGAGGTTTTGTCACAACGTATGCCCGAAATCGGAGAGAACATCGGGTCGAACGAAACCTATGGTGGTCCCACTCTCTTTTTAAGGGGAGATAGGTCTGAATACATTCAAGAAGCAGATAGAGATGCCATAAAAAGACATTTTCCAAAGGCAGAAATTGAAGTTGTAGATAAGGCTGGTCATTGGCTTCACGCCGAAAACCCAAAACAGTTTTTCGAAAAATCGTTGGTGTTCATCGAAGATTAAAATGAAAGCATATTTAATCAACCATGATTCTAATTTTCATTTCAAGCAAAAGTCTTACATTTAGTTAAACAACAACCAAATTATGAAACTGATTTTAAGAATATTGCTCAGCGCTCTAGCCGTAATTATTTTAGCCCAAGTGCTTCCGAATGTTTCAGTTGACAGTTACTTCACCGCAGTAATCGTGGCCATTGTTTTAAGTCTATTGAATTTCATTGTTAAACCTATTTTGGTCATTTTAACCTTACCGGTAACCATATTGACATTAGGGCTTTTTCTTCTAATAATCAATGCGATCATTATTCTTTTGGTCGATAATTTAATCGACGGGTTTTCTGTTGATGGTATATGGTGGGCTTTGCTTTTCAGCCTATTGCTTTCGTTCTTACAGTCGATACTGTTCTCAATTTTGAAAGAGGACAAAACATCTTAGCGAGGCTTTGAACGCCAATGACTTAAAAACTTTGGTGGGGTACATTAATTATAGTATTTTTGCCACCCATTTTAGGGAAATAAAAAGAATATCTAGATGAACATCACTAAAGAACAGATTGACGAGTTAAACGCCGTCGTAAAAGTAGCCATCACCAAGGAGGATTATCAGGATAGAGTGGATGGCATTCTAAAAGACTACCGAAAGTCTGCCAACATTCCCGGCTTTAGAAAAGGTCACGTGCCCATGGGCCTTATCAAAAAGCAATACGGCAAAGCCGTTTTAGTCGACGAAGTGAACAAATTACTTCAAGACAACCTTAATAAATACCTTACGGAAGAGAAATTGGATGTTCTGGGCAACCCGCTTCCGAAACAACAAGATAATTTTGATTGGGATAAAGAAGAACTTAGTTTTGAGTTCGAACTTGGCTTGGCCCCTAGCTTCGAGGTTCCTTTAGAGACCAAAGACCCAATTACACAATATAAGATTATTGCCGATAAAGAAATGGTCGATGAGCAAGTCAAGCGCATTCAAAAGCAATATGGTAAATTGGTCAACCAAGAAGAAGTAGATAAAAACTTCGAAGTAACCGGAACCTTCAAAAATGAAGCCGAGGAAATCGACAACAAGACCACTCTTGAACTTGACAAAATCAAAAGTAAAAAAGCCATCGATAGTCTTTTGGGCAAAAAAGTAGGTGACACTGTTTCCTTAAAGTCAAAAGGTCTTTTTAAAGAAGACTATTTACTTTCAAGTGTTTTCGGCATTTCTCAAGACAAGGCCAAAGATTTGGATATTGAGGCCGACTTCACCATCGAAGAAATCAACAAGAGAGAATTGGCAACTCTTGACCAAGAGCTTTTTGATAAGCTTTTCGGTAAAGACGAAGTGAAGTCTGAAGACGAATTGAAAGAAAAAATCAAAGAAGATTCTGAAAAACAATTCGAACAACAGGCCGATCAAAAGTTATTGAACGACATTACCGAATATTTTATTGATAATACCTCTTTTGAGCTTCCTACAGGTTTTCTTACCAAATGGATTCAGATGACAGGTGAAGAACAGCTTACCGAACAACAGGCCAATGAAGAGTATGAGAAGTCTGAAAAAGGTTTGCGTTATCAACTAATCGAAGGTAAGATCATCAAAGAAAATGACCTTCAGATTCAATTGGAAGAACTAAAGGAATTTGCCAAAGGTTTTATCAAATCTCAAATGGCCCAATTCGGTCAGTTGAATCCGCAGGAAGAAGAATTGGAGAACATCGCCAATAGGGTTTTGAGCAACCAAGACGAAGTGAAGCGTTTGTCTGAACAGCTGATGAGCCAAAAACTTCTTGACCTATATAAAGAGAAGGTAAATCTTAAGACCAAACAGATTACTTACGAAGACTTTGTAAAGGAAGTATACGGTTAATTTTCCGAAAAATAATAAGTATCTTTACAGTGCCGAAAATTAATTTTCGGCACTTTTTTTTATCTTTTACCTACGAGTAAATTAACATTGAAAGAACCATGGATTACGCAAAAGAATTCAAGAAATACGCTATAAAAGACCAAGGTATCAGCAGTACTTATTACGACTCGATAGTAAGTAGCATGTACCCCGTGGCCTTGACACCCAACATCATCGAAGAAAGACAAATGAACGCAGTCGCAATGGATGTGTTCTCTCGTCTTATGATGGACCGTATCATATTTTTAGGTACCGGAATCAATGATCAAGTCGCCAATATTGTGCAGGCCCAACTTCTTTTTCTGGCCAGCACCGATTCGGCAAAAGACATTCAGATTTACATCAATTCGCCAGGAGGCAGCGTTTATGCCGGGTTAGGTATTTACGACACCATGCAGTTCATATCTCCTGATGTTGCGACCATCTGCACCGGTATGGCCGCATCGATGGCCGCCGTGCTTCTTTGCGCAGGGCAAAAGAACAAGCGTAGTGGTCTGCCCCACTCAAGAGTAATGATCCACCAGCCTATGGGCGGTGCGCAAGGTCAGGCTAGTGATATAGAAATTACTGCTCGTGAAATTCTAAAGCTCAAACAAGAACTTTACGAAATCATATCTAAGCATTCAGGCCAAACAATCGACAAGGTCAACGAAGACAGTGACCGAGACTATTGGATGAAGGCACAAGAGGCGAAAGCCTATGGTATGATCGATGAGATTTTGGTAAGGGATAAAGAGTAATTTCGACGGAACATCGAGTAACGATGGTTTTTCATCTAATATGACAAACCAAAACGAAAAACTTTTCGTTTATTCTTCGATGGTAAGCACACACGTATGGCAAAGGAAAATTTAGAATGTTCGTTTTGTGGAAGAAAAAAGCCCGAGACCAATCTTTTGATTGCAGGGCTAGATGCGCATATCTGTGACCGTTGTATTGAACAAGCTCATGGTATAGTCGCAGAAGAGTCACGACAGACTAAAACAAATGATCTTTCTTCTGAACTAACATTAAAGAAGCCTCAAGATATCAAGGCTTTTTTAGACACTTTTATTATTGGACAAGAACGTACCAAAAAGGTAATGTCGGTTGCGGTTTACAACCACTACAAACGCCTTTTGCAACCTAAGTCCAATGATGATGATATCGAAATTCAAAAGAGTAATATTATCATGGTCGGCCAGACCGGTACCGGTAAAACACTTATGGCCAAGACCATTGCAAAAATGCTCAATGTACCGCTGGCTATCGTTGATGCCACAGTATTAACGGAAGCCGGTTATGTAGGTGAAGATGTTGAAAGTATTTTAACGCGCTTGTTACAAGCAGCCGATTACAATCTTGAAAAAGCAGAAAGAGGAATTGTCTTTATAGATGAGATAGATAAGATTGCAAGAAAGAGCGACAACCCTTCCATAACACGAGATGTTTCCGGTGAAGGGGTTCAACAAGGTCTTTTGAAACTTCTTGAAGGCACTGTTGTGAACGTACCACCAAAAGGTGGGCGTAAGCACCCAGACCAGAAGTTTATCGAGGTTAATACCGAAAATATTCTTTTTATTGCAGGAGGCGCTTTTGATGGTATCGAACGTACCATTTCAAAACGTTTGAACATGCAAGCTATTGGGTACAGTGCCGCGAAGACAGATGACAATTTAGATCAAGACAATATTCTTCAGTATATCATTCCAAAAGATTTGAAGGAATTCGGATTGATTCCTGAAATAATAGGTCGTCTTCCTGTATTAACGCATATGAATCCTCTAGATTCGAAAACACTTCGGGCAATTCTTACTGAGCCTAAAAATGCTATAATCAAGCAATATGAGAAGTTGTTCTCTATGGATGAGATTGAGTTCACCATAACTCCTCAGGCTTTAGATTATATCGTTGAAAAAGCAATAGAATATAAACTTGGCGCTAGAGGTCTTCGCTCTTTATGCGAGGCAATCTTTACCGATGCCATGTTCGAAATGCCTAGTAACGAAGAAACCGAGTTCAAGGTTACCAAAGCTTACGCAGAAGATAAACTCTCGCATGAGACCATTAAAAAACTTAAGGCTGTTTCTTAGCTTCTAAAGAGTATTTAAAAAATAGATAGGAATAAAAAAGCGGTTTTTAAACCGCTTTTTCCTTTTTTGTATTTGATTTATCCGCTTTATGCGTAACCGTATTCAACAGGTCTAGACAGACTTTTTGAATTATTTTATCATCGGTGTACATATGATGACCGAACCCTTCAATAAGTTCTGGGTTTATTTTCATCTTTTCATACCAAGCGGTCTTTGGTCTGTAAATATCATTATCGCCAAAAATTAACCGAATTTCACAATTAGGCTTTTCGTCTTCCGATCGTACGCGGGTTGAAGAAACTGCATAAAAAGACTTCATTGGCAAACCTTGAATACCTGCTTTCCAAGCAATCGCACCCCCAATACTAAAGCAAAGGTAATGGGCCGGTTCTTTTTCTTTCTTTAACAAATGCGCCACAGCGGTATCAATGCCCCCGTTCATAAAGGCATTATGAATGTTCTCTTCTGTATTTACAGGAAGTTTTAGATTTGCCAGCTGCTGGCTATCATAAAAAGTAATATTAAAGTATTGCTGAAGATAGCCTAAGTACGATGTAATCCAAAGTCCTTTTTTTGAACCCCACATGTCGGAGATGATCACAAGTCTTTCTGCCATAATTCTTTAGATTAAAATGTCGGTCGGTTAAGTTTAATATCCAATTTGAGTATTAAACGACAATTTTCCTCTTTTATTTGTTCATGTGAAGCAATTCTTCGATATAGTCACGCTTATTTGACAATCGGGGAATCTTATGCTGACCACCCAGCTTGTCTTTTGCCTTCAACCAATCATAGAAAAGGTTTTCTCTCGCCATATGTACTTTAGGGCTCTTGAGAGTAATGTTATTATACCGCTTTGCCTCGTAATCAGAGTTTAAAGATTTTAAGGCATTGTCTAAAAACTCGGTAAAATAAGCTAGATCTTTTGGGGGCGTTCTGAATTCGATTATCCATTCATGGGCCCCTTTTTCATTCCCATCCATAAAAACAGGTCCGGCCGTATAATCCTTGATTTCCGCACCGGTTTTTTTACAAATACTTTTTAGTGCTTCCTCGGCATTTTCTATAATAAGTTCTTCACCGAAAACATTTATATGGTGCTTCGTACGACCTGTAATTTTAATTCGATAAGGGCTGATGGAAGTAAACCGAACTGTGTCCCCAATCTTGTAACGCCATAAACCAGCATTAGTGGTAATTATGATAGCATAATTTACATTGATTTTAACTTCCCATAAAGGTATGGCCTCCTGTTGTTCGGTACCGTAAACATCCATAGGTATAAATTCATAGAAAATACCATAGTCGAGCATCAGAAGTAGGTCATCGGCCCCATTTCTGTCTTGAATGGCGAAGAAACCTTCTGAAGCATTATAGATTTCGTAATACTTGAAACTCTTGCGTGGCAGCAACTTTTTATACTGGTCTTTGTAAGGGCTAAAATTGACGCCTCCATGAAAATAAACCTCTAAATTTTCCCAAACTTGAAATAGATGGTCTTTACCGGTTTCTTGAATCACATTGTTGAGCAAGACCAGCATCCATGAGGGAACACCTGCCAAGCTCGTGACATTTTCTTGGGTACTTTCTTTAATAATTGCCTTTAGCTTACTTTCCCATTCGCTCATCAAAGACACCTTATTACTTGGTGTACTACTAAATTCGGCCCATAAGGGCATATTATCGATGAGAATGGCCGACAAATCACCAAAAACGGAACCGTTATCTTGATACAACTCTTTACTACCACCAAGCCGTAAACTTTTGCCGGTGAACAATTGGGAATCTTCATTATTGTTAAGGTAGAGACACAGAAGATCTTTGCCCGATTTATAATGGCAATCTTCCAAAGCTTCGGTACTTACCGGAATGAACTTACTTTTCGCATTGGTCGTACCACTACTTTTGGCAAACCATTTAATCGACGTGGGCCAAAAGAGGTTCTGCTCACCTCTTCTTGTACGCTCTATTAAGGGCTCAACCTCTTCATAAGTGACTATAGGAAGGCGATTTTTAAAAGTCTTATAATCTTCAATCGACTGAAAGTCATACTTCTTTCCGATTTCGGTATCCTCCGCTATTTCAAGCAACTGATCAAGCACCTCTTCTTGAACTTCGGCCGGGTATTTCAAAAAAAGTTCTATTTGATGATATCTTTTTTTGAGCAGCCACGATGCAATGGAATTAAAAAGCGGAATCGGCATTTTTAGGTATCTTTAACCTGCTAAAATTAGCTTTATTAGTTATCATATTCAAATCGAAAAATCTTTTATGCAGTACGAAGGCGTATTACGAAAAATGCAAACCGAACCCGGAGATCCGATCCAATATTTTATGCTTTTTGAGAACGATTTTCTCAATGTAAATCAAATTCTTGACAAAACACTGCAAATCGATTTTATTAAATATCAATGTCTTAATTGCGGGCAAGACAGGCCTATTTATCGACAAGGCTTCTGTAAAACTTGCTTTTACGAAACACCTGCGGCTGGCGATTGGATCATGAAACCAGAATTAAGCACGGCACATTTAGACCAAGAAGACCGAGATCTCGAGTATGAAAAAAAGGCACAGCTACAGCCACACATTGTTTATTTGGCTAACTCCAGCAACATCAAAGTGGGCGTTACCAGAAAATCGCAAGTACCAACGAGGTGGATCGACCAAGGTGCCCATGAAGCTATTGAAATAGTAGAAGTACCCAATAGATATTTGGCCGGAATCACTGAAGTTGCCCTCAAAGATCATATTGCCGACAAAACAAATTGGCGTAAAATGCTTACCAATGACGTAGAAGACGAAGATTTGGTCGAATGGCGAAACAAGCTAAGAACCTACATACCCGAAGAAGCTCAGGAATATTTTATTGCATCTAATTCAGAGACCAATCTTAACTTTCCTGTACTACAGTACCCAAAGAAGGTTAAAAGCCTTAATTTAGATAAAACACCTTCGTACAAAGGAGTTTTAAAAGGTATTAAAGGACAATATTTCATATTTGAAGACAATACTGTTTTTAATGTTAGAGGTAGCGAAGGTTATTATGTTTCACTGACTATCGCCTAATAAGTTAGGCCTTCGCAGGCAAAATCATCATCTATCCAGTTAAGGCAAAATTTAAGAGGTGACTAAATTTGATTACCTCAATTCTAAAATCATGTTTATGAACAATGTCATCAATTTAGTTAATAGGCCCACTGGAAAACCTCAACTAAGCGATTTCAAATTTACGGAAGAGCCGCAACCCAAAATCGAGGATGGTGAAATTTTACTTCAGTCAAAGTATATTTCCGTCGACCCTTATTTAAGGGGAAGAATGAACGATGAAGAGTCATACATCCCTCCTTTCGAGCTTAATGCTCCAATGGAATCAACGGTAGTTGCGGAAGTAATGGATTCTAAAAATTCAAATTTTGCTAAAGGAGATTTCGTCTTTGGCATGCTTAAATGGAAAGAGTTTCAAACATCTGCAGGAACCGGGTTAAACAAGGTCGACCCCAAGAAGGCGTCTCTATCGGCCTATCTCGGAATTTTAGGGCTTACTGGGCTTACCGCCTATATCAGCCTCGAAAAAATAGCTGATCTTAAAGAAGGTGAAACCCTTTTGGTTTCGGGAGCTTCTGGCGCCGTGGGAAGTACCGTGGGTCAAATAGGAAAAATCAAGGGATGCAGGGTTGTCGGTATTGCCGGCAGCGATGAAAAATTAGACCTGATGAAAGACAAGTTTGGTTTTGACGAGGGCATCAATTACAAAAAGACAGATGATATGATCGCGGCCGTGGCCGAAGCTTGCCCAAACGGTGTTGATGTTTATTATGACAATGTGGGCGGAGAGATTTTAGATGCGGCCCTCAACAACATCAATAAGAACGGAAGGGTCATTAACTGTGGGGCCATTTCTTTATATAATGCGAAACAAACCCCGACAGGCCCTCGTCATGAAGGTATTTTAGTCAAAAAAACGGTATTGATGCAGGGCTTCTTGGTCAGAGACCATGCGAAAGAATTTGGAAATGCCATTCAACAATTGGCTCAATGGTTACAGGAGGGGAAAATAACTCATGAAGAGACGATTGTCGAAGGTTTCGAGAACATTCCGCAAGCATTTCTCGATATTTTTGAAGGAAAGAATAAAGGTAAAATGGTTGTAAAGATATAAGCACTTGCTTGTGAATGAATGCTTCATCAACTAAAAATAGCACTTCAAAAAGTAACTGGCCAACGATTGTTTCGTTGGCCATTTTGGGTCTATTGGTGGTAGGTTATTTTACCGTTCCCTCGATTCAGCAATTTTTCGATGAGGCATGGGCCGTCTTGAAAAGTGGGGATAATGAAAAAACCAAAAGCTGGGTCGAAAAATTTGGTGCTTGGGGTCCGTTGGTTCTAATCTTAGCGATGATTGCACAGATGTTTTTAATTGTCATCCCCTCCATTATGCTCATGGTTGTTTCCATTATTGCCTACGGGCCTATTTGGGGCAGTTTAATAGTTTTCGCCTCCGTTTTCTGCGCTTCGAGTGTGGGCTACTTTATCGGCAGTTTATTGGGGCAAGGTCGAGTGGAGAAAATCATCGGCCATAAATCGGAGAAAAAGGTTGAAAAGTTTTTGGATGATTACGGATTTTGGGCAGTAATCATCACTAGGCTCAATCCCTTTTTATCAAATGATGCAATCAGTTTTGTCGGGGGAATTTTAAAAATGGGCTATTGGAAGTTTATAGGAGCCACTTTGATAGGTATAGCCCCTCTCATATTTTTTATCGCCCTTCTAGGAAAAAATAGCGATAACTTGAAAACAGGCCTACTTTGGGGTTCTTTGGCCAGTTTAGCACTTTTCTTAGCCTACATTTGGTGGGACAAAAAGAGAAAAGAATCTTAAGTACACTAAATGGGTCATTATAGGCCAAGGCTTTCATCTTCCTTTACTTTAAGATTTTCCTAATTCCATCCTCGCTTCGACCAACTATTGTCATTTTAGCATTCTATTTTTTTCTCATTCTTAAATCCTTCTATAAACTCATCAATTTCAGATAATTAAATCTTACCTTATGTAGAGATAACCTCCCTCCCATGAACAAAAGAACTTTTATAAAAAGATTTGGCCAATTGGCTATTTCGGTACCCCTTCTACCAAATACCACTCTTGGTAATCACCCGAAATCCTTTCACACCAGAACAGTTTCCGATGATTTTTGGATGAACATCCGTTCAGACTATGACCTGAAACCCGATTATATCAATCTTGAGAGCGGCTACTACAATATCATTCCGCGACCTACCCTAGAAAAACTTCAAGGGCACATGCGAATGGTTAATTACGAAGGCTCTTATTACATGCGTACCGTTCAATGGGACAATAAAAAAAATGCTGCCAAGCGATTGGCCAATCTGGTCAATTGCGCACCTGATGAACTTATCATTACTCGGAATGCCACAGAATCTCTTGACCTAATTATCGCAGGATATCCTTGGAAAAAGGGAGATGAGGCTATAATGGCGGAACAAGATTATGGAGCCATGCTTGAGCAGTTCAAATTAGCTTCAAAACGCTACGGAATCAACAATAAGCTGGTTTCTGTTCCCAATCATCCTAAATCCGATGAGGAAATTATAAGACTTTATGAAGAAGCTATCACACCAAAGACCAAGTTAATTTTTGTAAGTCACATGATTAACATAACGGGGCACATTCTTCCTATTAAAAAAATATGTGCCATGGCACATCAAAAAGGAGTAGAGGTCTTGGTTGACGGAGCACATTGCATCGGGCATTTTGAAGTTGATATTGATGACCTCGGCTGTGATTATTATGGCACGAGTCTTCACAAATGGTTGGCCGCGCCACTCGGTGCTGGCTTCTTGTATGTTTCAAAAAGCAAAATTGCAAAAATATGGCCCCTCTTGGCAGAGCATGACCGCGAACCCGACGACATCGGCAGACTGAACCATACAGGCACGCACCCCGTCCATACCGATTTAACTATTAACGATGCCATAGATTACCACGAGCAAATTGGCATGAAACGTAAAGAAGACCGCTTAAGATATTTGCAACGTTATTGGAGTGATACCATTCGACCATTAAAAAATGTGATAGTAAATACACCTGTGGATCTTGAGCGCAGCTGCGGAATTGCCAATGTGGGCCTCGCCAATATGACGCCCAAAGAATTAGCCGACCGACTCATGGAAGATTTCAAAATATTCACTGTAGCGGTAGATGGCGCCAATGTTCATGGCTGCAGAATCAGCCCCAATGTTTTTACCACTACAGATGAACTCGACCAATTCATCGATGGCATTAAAACTTTGGCAAAGACTGGTTAAAGCCGGATTTAAGGAATCATTTTAATTGCCCGAAGACTTTTGGTCCGTCTCTTTCTTTTTACCACCTAACAGACCTCCCAAAATATTCTTGGCTTTTTCTTTAACCACATCTTCATCCGTTTTCTTGACGGTATCTGTGGCAGCCTCGTTGACCGTATCTTTTTTGGCGCCTCCAAGAATACCCCCAATCACATTCTTCACATCTTCTTTCGTATTCGCGGCCTTAGCAGAATCAGTTTTGCTTTTATTTTTATTAAGCACCTTACCTATTAAATCTTTGGCCTTGTCTTTACCTTTATTGATCAATTTTTGCTTCTGAATTTCAACCAATTGATTGGTCAACGATTTGATACCGGCCGTCAAATCGGTACTCACGTTCGGACTTGAATAATTACCACCAATATTCGCTACCACCGGAACAGTCAAATTTTGTAGACTACTATCATCGATTTCAGCAATCAATTTGTTTACCTCTTTGCCCAAATACTTTGCTGGAACTTCCATCACAGCCTTATAGTTCAACTTTCTATCGAACGAATGGTTACCATCTACATTAATGGCAATATCTTTATACTTAAGTGTGAAAGGTTTTACGTTCACTAACCCATTTTCAAATGACAATTTGGTCTTTAATTCGTCAAGATTGAGCTTTTGTAAATCGATAAAATCCAGTTTACCATCCAAGGCCGATAATAATGGAGCCTTTTCCGAATTGATTTCACGAGTCATTACATTGGCCAAAATGTTACCACTTAACGTTAGAAGGTCAGGTAGCAAATCATCAGTAAGCTTACCCGAGAGTTGTATATCAGAATCGAGTTTACCCTGTAATATCTGGGCTATTGGGGCCAAAGATTTAAAAAGCTCCAATGATTGAAAGGTTTCGGCTATCTCCAGTTTTTGCATATCGAGCTTCATGGCGAAAGAAGGCGTTTCTTCTTTAGTAGAAACTTCACCATTGAAAGCCATTTTACCATCAAAAATCGATGATGTCATATTTGAAAGAGTCGCCTTCTCATCTTTAATTCGTAGCGTGCCTTTTACATCTTTGAGCGTCAAATTATCGTACAATACGGTGTTTGCCGATGCATTGATGGTCGCATCTAAAAATGAAGGAATCTTAATTTTCTCTTCGGTCGTCGAGCCTTTCGAAGTACCTTTTTCATCTTCGGAGCCGGAATTATCTTCAGCACTTTCCTCTTCGACCATAAAATCGTTTAAAGCAAACGTGTTGGAAGTCAAATTAAAATTACCTTCTACCATTTCATCATTGAACATGAAGCCCAATAAATTATTGATGGTACCCGTTGCGCTGAAATCAGTTTTTCCTGTACTACCGCTCAATTCGTTCAATGTAACCGTTTTCGGATTGAAGGTCATTTGAGTGGTTTTGAGCTTTACGGGGTTAGGAATTTCTTCAGACTTATACTCAAAATCGCTTAGTTTAAGATTTCCGTTGGTCTTAGTATTGGCGTACTGCTTTTTTTCTATGGAATTCATATCGAAGGCCGTATTGACATCGGCCACCAATAATCCCTTTAAATTCAACCCAGGAGGGACAGGATATGCCTTTTCAATGTTTGCCAAGTTCATTCTACCATCTATATGGGCATCTACTTTTGTATTGCCCATCAATTCGCTAATCTTGGCGTTCATATTAAACTTGTCCTCATCAATCATAAAAGACAACCTTTCAATATCGACTCGGGTATCTTCTACAATTCCGGAGGTATTAATAATCTCGGTATCAATAAAAACATTTCGAACCGATTTGGGCAAATCAGGGTATTTGAAGGAAGCATTTTCAGAATTAATCTTAATGTTGAACTTGGGTATATGCTCTTCATCTACTACACCATTAAACTCTCCTTCAACAATAAAATTCCCTGTAGTTTTTACGTTCTCAATATTTTTACTGTAGGTCTCAGGAATAACCGCCAGAAAGTTTTTAAAATCTGAGGATGGTGTCTTGAAGCTGATATCTATTTCTTGGTTGTTCTCGTTGACCTTCACAAAGCCATCGAATACCAAAGGCAATTGGTTAACGTATGCCTCATTTTTCAGAAAAGAATATTTATTCTCATTCAAATCTATACCCACTAGCGCATCGAGTTGCACTTTATTCCTATTGAGATAATTGGTACTATCCATTTCAAATGAGACCAGCGCATTGGTGTTGGTCTGCAGTTCAGAAGTGGTTAAAGACAAATCACCATTGCCCTTATGCTGCATCTCTTCTATTACCAACTTCATACCGGCCGCTCGGTCATTATAAACGATTTTGGCATTCGAAATTTCGTAAGATTGCATATCGAAACTAAAACCTTCGGTACTGCTAGTTTGTGAGGTTTCAGGGGTACTGGTATCCTCTTTGGCAATGTCAAAACTGGCATTCTCTTGCTCATCAATGGTCATATTCAACAAAGCCCCATCAATGGTAAGGCTCCTAATGCCAATAGGCTCACCGGCTCCTTTAAAAAGTTCACCTAGACCCATTTTTAAAGCCACTTGGTCTGAAGCAAAAAGAGTGTCGCCCTCAAAAGGAGCCTTATTAATGAGGGTTACCTTTTTCAACCCAACTTCGGCATTAGGAAAGCTTTTTATAAGACTTAAGTCAGCCTCCTCAAAGTCTAAGGTGGCATTGAGGTTGTTATTGACATTGTTCTTAATAATATCGCCAATTTTGGCCTCTAAAAAAAATGGGATTGCAATCAGCAGCGCAATAATCAACACCACTACTATACCTACTATCTTGAAAATTTTCTTTTTCATATATTTTTTTCTTGAACCGGTATTTGAACCAACTTTTTAAAGGTGGTAACCTACCTAAAATTCATTTGTTGTATTGGCTCATTACTACAGTTTATTGGCCGTATCGATACAACTCTCAAATTGAACGGTTATTATACCTCTAGTTCAATTTCTTCACCAATCTGCAGTTTGAACCTCTTTCTTAGTATATATACGAAAAGATACAGGAAAGGAGTGTCTATGAATGCTATAAAAATCTTAAAAATGAAGCCGCTCACTACGAGTCCGAAGAAAAGCTCCCAGGGCAAAATCTTAAAAATACAAAGCAGGCCAACTACGGTGAAGGTATCTATAAACTGAGAGAGAAAAGTTGAGAAATTGTTACGCACCCATAGGTATTTACCTTTCGTGACCCTTTTCCAAAAATGATAAATGGCTATATCAATATACTGCGCCAGCAGATAGGCAATCATAGAGGCAAAAACGGCAATAGGTGATAGAGCAAACACTTTGGTAAAAATCTCATCATTAATGGGAGATGAATCAATAGCAGGAGCTATTTCGGCGATTAAAATAATTCCCATAGAAAAGAACGAGGCAAAAATACCGGCCGTAACTATTTGATTGGCCTTCTGCCTACCATAAATTTCAGAGATTAAATCGGTAATCAAGAAAGTTATCGGATAGGGCAGAATACCCACGGATATTTCAAAAAGCGACACCCCAAAAACTTCAACATCACCAAAGGGATTCCAATAGAAAAATTTTTGAAAAATTAGATTCGACACCACTAGTGAGGTAATGAACAAAGCTCCTAAATAAAGGTAAATTTTATAGGCGAGGCGCTTATCTTTTGCAGTCATAAGGTTTGAAGTCATCGTAGCTGTCTAAACAAGATACTCTCTTGCGCTTGTTTATCTTTACAAAACAACAAAAATTAGCTAATAAGCCATAACCGAAACCCTTATAAAAGGCTTCAACACATAGCATTTTGGAAACCTTTTAAAAAATATAGGTTGAACCTAAAGTTATTTAAATAATTACCTTGGCTTTTTAGCGACACCTTACTTAATGGTAAGAACAAAGGGCATTCTTGCCTGAACCCCCTTTTGGTCCATTGCCGTGCGCACCTCTTTTAAAATGGAATAAGCCTCGGTTCCTATTTCGTCTTTGATGAACTTTTCCTTCAGACTGGCAGAAGCTCCCCCTAGATCTTCCATAAATCTTTCGAGGCCCGTCTTGTATTTAGGGAATTTCTTAATGCCATAACTATCAATACCCGCTAACTCCGCTGCACTATTAATGGCGTCTTCTAGGTTACCCAGTTCATCTACCAGACCCAGTCTTTTGGCATCGACCCCGCTCCACACCCTGCCTTGGGCCAGGCTATCAGCTTCTGCCATTGAAATATTTCTGCCTTGGGAAACTCTTTCTAAAAATGTTTGATAGGTACTTTCGATTCCTTCTTGAACCACTTTTCTAAAACCTTCATCCATCGGTTCGAACAAAGAATATTCTACGGCGTTTTTATTGGTACCCACCTGTTCGGCGTTTATGCCGATATCTTCTGCAAGTTGCGCCATATTTGGTACAGTTCCAAAAACCCCGATAGAACCCGTTACAGTGGTCGGTTCAGCAAAAATTTTATCCGCACCGACCGAAATGTAGTACCCTCCCGACGCGGCTACATTGCCCATTGAAACCACAACAGGCTTCACTTCTTTGGCCAATTCAACCTCACGCCAGATGATATCGGAGGTTAGGGCGCTGCCCCCAGGTGAATTGACCCTTAAAACAATCGCCTTTACTTCTTTATCTTCCCTTGCTTTGATGATAGCTTCATTAATGATGCCTTGACCTATAACATCAGTCCCACCCTCACCATAAAGAATCTCACCTTGGGCAAAAACAATGGCTATCTTATCCTTACCTTTTTTCAAAACTTTTTTATTGGACCTTAACACGTAATCGCTTAATTGAACGATGTTTAAATCCTCATCAGCTCCTAAGTCCAAGGCATTTCGCAACTTACCTTCGTATTGATCATAGAATGCTATTTCGTCAATTAGACCAGAGTTAAGCGCATATTCTGGGGAGCGACCTCCTAAGGTATCGGCAATTATATTCAGATTTTCAGCACTGATATTTCTTCCTTCTGAAATATCATCGACCATCGAATTCCACAACGAACCTATCAGTTCTTTGATTTGTTTTCTGTTCGCATCGCTCATTTCATTAGCAATAAATGGCTCGACCGCACTTTTGTATTTTCCGTGACGAATCACCTCTAGCTTCACTCCTGTCTTTTCTTGTAAATCTTTAAAAAACAGCACCTCTGAAGAAAGTCCCCTAAAATCAAGAACCCCCACCGGATTTAGAAAAACACTATCGGCAACACTGGCGAGGTAGTAATCTTTTTGCATGTAGAAATCGCCATAGGTATAAATAAACTTACCACTTTCTTTAAACTCGTGAAGTGCTTTTCTAATGGCCTGAGTCTGTGCCAAACCAGCCATAATAAAGTTGTTGTTGATACTAATACCTTTAATATCATTGTCATCTTTCGCCACCATAATGGCCTGAAGAATTTCATCTAGCCCTTGGTTCTGTTCAAATAGCCCTCCAGCAAAGGGATCTAGAGCGTTATCACCGACATAATCGCTAATAGGTTGCTGAAATTGAAGTTCTAGAACAGAGTTGGGCTTAACGGCAACCGTCTCATCGCTGCTACTTACAATACCTACAAACAGAAAAAACATGACGAAGATGATACCACAAGCTATCATGCAGCCCAATATGGCCGCCAAAAGGTTTCTTAAAAATTTCATACTCTAAAATCGATTCTAGAATCTATCGGTCGTTCGAAAGTTGAAATTGTTACTTCCAATAAGAAATAACTTCAAATCAAGAATTAACCGATAATCGCATTTATAAAATGCTCAAAGATAATACACCCCAGCTAGATACCATTGGCAGTAAGCAAAAGCGTTATTTATAATTTCGACCAAGCCCTCAATTAGCTTTTATGGCGACAGTATCGAATTTCAATATTTAAAAAATGGTGAATAACTATTGATAAACGGTCGCTGAACTTACCCACTTCTTTTTGTTATTTTGTCTTACAAATATGGCCGAACATAAACTTGCATATCTGTCGTTGGGCAGCAACCTGGGCGACACCCTGAACAACCTACAATCTGCGGTATTTTCGATTCAGAAAATGGCGGGGGATGTGCAACGCATTTCGCCCATCTATAAAAGCAGTGCTTGGGGATTTGATTCCGATGATTTCTTGAACGTATGCTTGTCAATCAGTACTGCACTATCACCCCAAAAACTTTTAGACACCCTTTTAAAGATTGAAAGCCAGCTGGGAAGGGTACGATTCAAAGAAGAGGGCTACCAAGCTCGAACCATTGACATTGACATTCTTTATTACGATCGTGAAACGTTATTTACGGAAACATTGGTCATACCCCACCCCGAAATGTGCTATCGCAAATTCGTTCTCAAACCGTTAGCGGATATTGCCCCACAATTCTATCATCCGGTGGTTAACAAAGATACACGCAACCTTATTCAGGAATGTCGCGACAAGGGCCGCCTCGAAAAAACGGTTTTCAGATTATATAAAAACCGTGAAGAGCTATTTGCCAACACTAACTTTATTGCCATTGAAGGCAATATTGGGGCTGGTAAGACTACTTTGGCGCATAAAATTTCTGAGGACTTTAATGGTAAATTGGTCTTGGAACGCTTTGCCGACAACCCTTTTCTTCCGAAGTTTTACGAGGAAAAAGCTAGATACGCCTTCCCATTAGAAATGTCTTTTTTGGCCGACCGATACCAACAATTTACCGACGACACCTCACAATACGATCTTTTCAGAAGCTTTATGGTCAGTGATTATGATATATATAAATCATTGATTTTTGCAAGAATTACGCTGCAGCAAGATGAATACGCCCTTTATCGCAAGCTGTTCCATTTGATGTACAAAGAGGTCAAAAAGCCCAAAATATATGTTTACCTCTACCAATCGACCGATAGGTTATTGGAAAACATTAAAAAAAGAGGCCGGGATTACGAGCAAAGTATCGACCCTACGTACTTAGAACAAATCAATAAGGGGTATTTTGATTTCATCAAAAGTTATCCAGAGCAGAACAATCTGGTCATTGATTTAGAGGATCTTGATTTTGTGGAAAGTCAAGATGACTATGAGACTATTCTTGATAAGATTTTAAAGTTTGCCGTTCACTTACCCTCGGTACGCTCCTAATTAGCTTTCAGGGCATTTAACTTCGACCAAAAATCCCAAACAACGACCCCGGCACTGACCGAAATATTCAAGGAATGTTTGGTACCGTATTGAGGTATCTCGATAACCCCTTGGCAAGAGTTCACTACAAGTTGGGCCACACCCTTTACTTCATTACCGAAAACCAGGGCATACTTATGGTCGGCCCGCACATTAAACTCATTTAAGAATTGGGCACCTTCAGCCTGTTCTATTGCCAAAGTCACATAACCTTCTTTGTTCAAAGTATCTATTAATTCGACGGTATCTTTCACGTAATGCCATTCGACACTTTCGGTAGCACCCAACGCCGTCTTTCTAATGTCTTTATGAGGAGGGGTTGCCGTTATGCCGCACAGGTAAATTTTTTCAATCAAAAAAGCATCAGCAGTTCTAAAAACCGAACCTATGTTATTAAGGCTTCTAATATTATCCAATATCAATACTATAGGTACTTTCTGAGCCCTTTTAAACGATTCGACATCAAGCCTTTCCAGTTCTTCGTTTCTTAGTTTTCTCATATTTCTTGATATCTGCCCTTTTGAAGAAACCAATGTTGATAAAGTTATTCCTAAATATCAACAACTGTGGGGTTTCCGTGGCAAAATTGATACATTCGTTCTTTGAACTTGCGGGCAAAAATAGCCTTTATAAATTGGATTGAGCCATATGGGAAAAGCAAAAAAAGTCACTCCTTTAATGAAGCAGTACAATAGCATCAAGACAAAGTATCCTGATGCCCTTCTGCTGTTTCGCGTGGGCGATTTTTATGAAACCTTTGGAGAAGATGCCGTAAAGGCTTCCAAAATTTTAGGCATCATTCTTACCCATAGAAATAACGGAGGTGACCGCACCGAGTTAGCCGGTTTTCCCCATCATTCGCTCAACACCTACTTACCCAAATTGGTCAAAGCAGGGCAACGGGTTGCTATTTGTGATCAGCTCGAAGACCCAAAAATGACCAAGACCATCGTCAAAAGAGGGGTTACAGAACTTGTAACACCCGGTGTGGCGATGAACGACGATATTTTAAATGCCAAGTCGAACAATTTTTTATGCGCCGTTCATTTTGGCAGAAAGTTACTCGGTGTTTCATTCGTCGATATTTCTACCGGTGAGTTTTTGACCGCTGAAGGTTCTGAAGAACAAATTGACAAACTGCTTCAAAACTTTGCACCGAACGAGGTACTGGTACCGAAAACCCACAAAAAAGAATTTTTGGAACTTTTCGGGAATCAATTTCACACTTTCTTTATGGAAGATTGGGTCTTTCAAGAAGATTATGCATTAGAAACGCTCACCAATCATTTCAAGACCAAAACGCTAAAGGGGTTCGGGGTCGACCACTTGAACCTAGGGGTTATAGCTTCCGGGGTGGTCTTACATTACCTTTCGGAGACCCAGCATAGGCAATTACAGCACATCAGTAACCTTAAACGCATTCCGGAAGAAGAATATATCTGGATGGATCGGTTTACCATCAGAAACCTCGAGCTATACCATTCACCGCATCAGAATGCCGTAACCCTACTGGATATCATCGATAAAACGATATCACCCATGGGAGGTAGAATGTTAAAGCGATGGTTAGCACTCCCCCTAAAAAATATTGAAAAAATCAAGCGTCGTCATCAAGTAGTCGCCCACTTAGTTACCGAAGAGGGGCTGCATCAAAAACTGCAGCAATCGATTAAGCAAATGGGCGATTTAGAACGCTTAATTTCGAAGGTGGCTACGGGCAAAATCAACCCAAAAGAGGTTGTTCAACTTAAAAATTCGCTGGAAGCCGTAGTGCCTGTCAAACAAATTACCGCAGATTGCCAGTCGGAGGCTCTCAACCTCATCTCAGACCAATTGAACACTTGCGATCTGCTTCGCCAAAGAATCAAGGAAATGCTTGACGAAGAAGCACCGGTAAACATGTCGAAAGGCAAGACCATCGCAGATGGCTTTTCCTCCGAATTGGATGAATTAAGATCATTGGCCTTTTCAAGCAAAGATTATTTAGACCAAATGCTCGCCCGCGAAACAGAGCGAACCGGCATCACATCTCTTAAGATTGCATCAAACAATGTTTTCGGCTATTACATCGAGGTTCGCAATACGCACCGTGATAAAGTACCTGGCGAATGGACCCGCAAACAAACCCTCGTGAATGCCGAGCGCTATATTACCGAAGAATTGAAAGAATATGAGGCGAAAATTCTTGGGGCGGAAGAGCGCATTCAGAGTCTCGAGTCACAATTGTTCTCGCAACTGGTGGTTTGGATGCAAGAATACATCAACGCAGTTCAGAACAATGCACATCATATTGCCCAATTGGATTGTCTTTGCGGTTTTGCCCAGCTCGCTAAAGAGAATAATTATGTGGAGCCAGAGGTAGACGAGACTACTGATATTGAAATCACCAATGGCAGACACCCCGTAATTGAAAAACAGCTGCCTTTGGGCGAGGCTTACATCGCCAATGATGTACTTTTAAATCGTGACGACCAGCAGATAATAATGATTACCGGGCCCAATATGAGCGGTAAGTCTGCTATATTAAGGCAAACCGCCCTAATCGTTCTCTTGGCCCAAATGGGTTGTTTTGTGCCGGCCGAAGCTGCAAAAATTGGTTACGTAGACAAAATATTTACTCGCGTAGGTGCTAGCGACAACATTTCTATGGGAGAATCGACCTTCATGGTAGAAATGAACGAAACGGCCTCTATTTTGAATAATCTTAGTGAGCGCAGCCTGGTCTTACTCGATGAAATAGGCCGTGGTACCAGCACCTATGACGGCATTTCAATTGCGTGGGCCATCAGTGAATATCTACATGAGCATCCGGCTCGTGCCAAAACTCTTTTTGCTACCCATTATCATGAAATCAATGAAATGGCCAACACCTTCGAGCGAATCAAGAATTACAACGTTTCGGTGAAAGAACTGAAAGACAATGTACTCTTCTTACGTAAGTTGACCCCGGGTGGCAGTGAGCACAGCTTTGGTATTCATGTGGCCAAAATGGCGGGTATGCCGCAACAAGTGATCCATAAAGCGAACAAGATTCTAAAAAAGCTAGAGAAATCACACTCGAGCGAAGAGCTTACCGATAAAATTCAGTTGGCCCAAGACGAGATGCAGCTTAGCTTTTTTAACCTAGACGACCCGTTATTGGAGCAAATAAAAGAAGAAATCGTTCATTTAGATATCAATACGCTCACGCCTGTTGAAGCGTTGATGAAATTGAACGAGATTAAGCGCATGCTGAGCAAAAGCAAAAAAGCGACTTCTTAAATTCGTCATATTCAAAGGAAAGGAAAATTGATGCAAGTTTTAATTAGTTTTTCTTTGCAATTTATATAATTGTATTAAATTTGCATCCGCTAACAAACCGAGTTAGTTTGTTCTTTTAAATGCGAAAATAGCTCAGTTGGTAGAGCGCCACCTTGCCAAGGTGGAGGTCGCGGGTTCGAATCCCGTTTTTCGCTCAAAACTAACGCCGCTTGCCGGCGTTTTTTTATTTATGAGTTAGCGATAGCTCTTAGCTTTTGATTTCTGTTTTAAACAGAAATAAAGCAAGCCAATAGAGGCTCGAGTGGTGGAATTGGTAGACACGTTGGACTTAAAATCCAATGGCCATTATGGCCGTGCGGGTTCAAGTCCCGCCTCGAGTACACCAAAACCCTGTTAATCAATTGATTTTCAGGGTTTTTTATTTTAAACAGTAACAGAATAGTAACAATTACTATTCAATATTCGAAGTTTGAGATAATAAATTGGGGGTTTAGAATTATTTTCTTTTAATAAGTGCGAGAAGCTATTGCACTAAATCAAATAGTAGGTTATTCTCAAATTCAGTTGCTGGACTGCATACCGTTTCAATCTCTGAACCATACAACAAAAAACCAAAAATATCAATTGGCTGAACGCATTCAACGCAATTATCATTATGAATATATTCTTCCCTGAGTTGCATTAAAAGTCTGCCTAATGCATTCTTACCGACTAATAGGTTTTTTTCAACTTCAACAGCAGCCCAATCTTTATCTTTATCAGATAATTCTACTATTGCCTTACTGTTCGTATTGATTAAAATTTTAGAAAATTCATCAAAGTTCTGAGACAGTTTAACCTTAAGAACCCAATACATTATTGAATATTTAACTTCCTCCCAATCCTGTCTTGTGTATTGTAAATATTTTCTGCTTTTCATTTTGGCAGTCATAGGACTATTCTGCTCAATAATCTCTTGCTGTATTGCTGGAAACAAAGGAAAACGGCAAGCTTGGTACAAGGCTTCTGCCGAAGGAATGATAATATCATTTACGCGAAGTGAATAACCCGGGGCCATATTGGACAACCCTCCAAAATTAGCTTTAGTGCTTTTAAAAAAGACTACTTCGTTTTTATTATAAGTACGTTCTGTAATTTTCATTTTGTACAATATAGAAATTTTTATCTATTGCCCTCTGTTCTTAACGCAAAAAAGTGGCGTCCAATTGTGTCCTGACACATCCCACCAAAAAACTAATGGACAAGTATTAGAGATATTGCGCCAAGTAAAAAACAATGTGCCTGTACCAAAAGTTTTATGAGAACGAACCGTATCACCTAATGGGCGTTTTCGTCTATCTGGATCATCTTTTTGAACCTTCCTAAGAAGTTCAATTCCTTTTTCCAAAAAAATTTTTTCAAGTTTGATTCTGTTCTCAGGACTACTAAAAAATGTTTCGGTTTTCGGTAAGTTGGAGGGCCTAAAAGCAGGTACGCTATCATTTTCAGCTTCCAATCCCGCCAAATATTCTAACGTTTTTTGTGATTGCTCTTCTATTGGATATACACAATTCAATTTTTGATTTTCTGCAATCCATTTTGTTTTAATATGATTCTCAACCACATAGTCTTTACCAACTATAAGAGTCTTTTTAATTTTATCGTCAAATTGCTTCATTAAACGCCATTCCATATTGCTATAACCAAATGAATGATAACAAAACAAACTAATGGCTAATGTCTTTGTTTTATTGATAATAGCCTTATAATTTTCGCTTACGCCATCATCCTTAGATTCAAGCCAGTTTGATAAATCACGAAACACCGTACCGCCAGTTGCTAAAATATCGTCAAAATAAATGTAGTTTGCCTTAGGGTTATCAATGCTGTCCTTGTAATTAATCATATACTCTCTCTGAAGAATATCATCAATTAGCACAAGTAGTTCGGATTGACTCTTATAGTTTTGTTGGGTATCGAAAAAATGTGTGTTAACCACCATTTCATTCATTGTTTTATAACCATAAAACTTCTGAATTTCTAATAGTCTTGTGCGTAATAAATCTTTAGCCTTTTCCTTCGATATATAAACTTCTGGTAAAAAATATAATAACTCACTCAATACAAATTCTGCATCATCACCAAATTGATTTGCCCAATTTATTATATGCTCAACCGTTATCTCAAACTTTCTGTCGGGATAGTCACACTGGTAGTCCTTTATAATTTCATATATTTTTTCTACTATTTCTTTCATCAATTTCTCATATACTAGTTATCCATTCCATTAATGAAAGTATCTACAAAGTTAATCACCTTTTGCAGGATTCTATCGCCTATAGTTTTACGTTTTAATACTGATGGCTTATCACCTTCAATTAGGTTCAAGAGTTCGTCTCTTAACGGTTCTCTTTCTGCATAGAGATAATCTTCAATTAGTTTTTGAGTTCTTTCTGATGATAGGTTTTCTTCTTTTACAAAGGTTTCAAATGCTTTTTGTTGTTCTTCTGTCCAGTACTTCTCAAACTCTTGTGGAATGTTATCTGAATCTTCTATATGCGGTAAACTGTCTTGAATGAACTTTTCTATTAATTCTCGTTTGCTTCGTAAATTGGCTTCACCAGAGAGTATATCTACAATTTCCTTTTTCTTAGCTTCCTGTTCTGACTTCTTCGCGTCTTTTAAAGCTGTCAGTAGTTTAAGAATATAAGTTACATTGATTTCGTCTCTGTGAATTAACTCTAATTCAAAATCTACATCATCTAATATTGATACTTTTTCTTTTGCTGTATCGTGTTTTGTTTTTTGCCAAAGGTCTAAGTATTTACTTCTAAAATCATTAAACAACTGTTCATCCATTGCTAAATCTTCCCAATCGAAATTAGCAAAAGTGGTCATCGTGTTCTTTAGACGCATCAACTCTCTAAATGCCTTGATAAATTCTAATTCATCCTCTTCACTTACTAAGTCATTTACACTATTTACGGTTGGTGTTACTTGCAATAAATCGATAAAGGTAGCATTGAATTTTTCTACATATTCTTCATAAGGTTCCATTATAATAACCTCAATAGCTTCTTTATTGCTGAAGAGTGTAATAGCTTCGTCTGTTGCTTTTTTGAGATTACGGAACACCACAATATTACCTTGTGATTTCTGCTCGTTTACAATTCTATTGGTACGTGAATAGGCTTGAATTAATCCGTGATATTTTAAGTTTTTATCTACATATAAGGTGTTTAAAGCAGGACTGTCAAAACCTGTTAAAAACATATTTACCACCAACAGTACGTCAATTTTACGTTCTTTAACTTTCTTTGAAATATCATTATAGTAATTGTAAAAAGACTGGCTGTCCTTTGTTGAAAAATTAGAACCGAACATCTGGTTATAATGTCCTATATAACTTTCTAATTTATCTCTTTTATGGCTGTTCATCCCGTATAAGGCTGCTGCTTCCTCGACTACCGACACTTCTTCTGGAATATAACCGTTGGCATCTGCATCGTCCTCATTGGCTACAAAGCTAAATATGGTTGCAATTTTAAGATTGTGCTTACCTTCTTCCTTTTTTCGATGCAGAATATCATAGTACTGCACCAACATATCTGTACTACCTACACAAAACATTGCAGTAAACTCTTTACTATGTGTTTTTCTGTTATGGTTGGCAATAATGTAATCTGCAATTTTTTCCAATCGCTTTGGAGATTCCATTAACTCTTTACGGTCAATATCTTCTACCTCAATATCAATTTCAGTTGCAGATTCTTTTTGTTTGTAGCGCCCTACATATTCTACCGAAAATTTAAGTACGTTTTCATCTTTAATCGCATCTGTAATGACGTATTTATGTAAGCACTCACCAAATAACTCTTTAGTAGTACGCTTTCCTAATTCGTTTTTTACTGCATTATCTGCAAATATCGGTGTGCCCGTAAAACCAAACATTTGATGGTTATTGAAGAATGATTTTATACGATTGTGTGTTTCCCCAAATTGGCTACGATGACATTCATCAAAAATAAAGACGATACGCTCGTCTTTCAGTTGTTCCATTTTGGTTAAATAGTTCTTTTTACTGATGGCAGTATTAAGCTTTTGAATGGTGGTTACGATAATCTTTGTATCATCGCTAAACTGTTTTACTAAGGCTTTTGTATTGTCTGTACCATCTATACTGCCCTTTGAGAAGCTATTAAACTCCTTAGTAGTTTGGTAATCTAAATCTTTTCTATCTACTACAAATACCACCTTTTTAACTTGTGGCATTTTCATAATGATTTGACTTGCCTTAAATGAGGTGAGCGTTTTACCAGAACCTGTAGTATGCCATATATAGCCATTTTTGGTTGAGTTTTTCACTCTATCAATCAATGCTTCGACTGCATAAAACTGATACGGTCTAAGCACCATTAAAATTTTATGGGTTTCGTTTAATACAACGTATTTACAAATCATTTTAGAGATATGACAAGGCTCAAAAAACTCACTTGTAAACCCATTAAGAATGTTAGTTAAACGCTTATTTTGTTTGTTCGTCCAATAAAACGTTTGTTTAAAAGATTGATGCCTGTTATTTGCATAGTATTTGGTATTGACACCGTTACTAATTACAAATATTTGCACGTATTGAAATAGAGCTGATTTAGCACCGAACGAATGCCTCTGATAGCGATTTATTTGATTAAAGGCTTCTTTCATTTCTAAGCCTCTACGCTTTAATTCTATTTGCACTAATGGCAATCCATTAACCAATAATGTAACGTCATAGCGGTTTTTATAAGAACCCTCCATAGTCACTTGGTTGGTAACTTGGTATTGGTTTTGACACCAATGTTCTGTATTTAGAAACTCGAAATATAGGTTGTCGCCATTATCACGTACAATATGTTGTTTTTCACGCAGTGTTTTGGCTTTTTCAAATACTGAACCTTTACTAAGAATATTGAGCACACGTTCAAACTCTTTAGCCGTAAACGTGATATTGTTATGCTTTTCTAATTGAGCTTTTAGATTACCCAATAAAGCAGCTTCATCTGGAATATTGACTTTGGCATATCCGATAGTTGAAAGTTGCTGAATTAACTGATTTTCTAATACCTGCTCTGGTTGTGTACTCATTAATTTATTTTATTTCTTTTGCCTAATGAGTTTAATAATCCATTTGTGTGGTGACGATGGATAAGATGCGATTCTACTTCCAATCTTCCGAAATTTATCTCTTTATAAGTAAAATAAATGCGCTCTAAATAATAATCATTAAGTTTCAATTCGAGTGTCTCTTCAAATTTACCATTAGTGATTTTGGCACCCTCTATAATAAACCTGCCTAGTTTTCTTCTAAAGCTATGATTATAAGTTCTTTTGACCTCCTTCATACGTTCTTTGAGGTTGGCGGTTTCACCAATGTAGACTAATTTATTTTCATCAAAAATGGCATATATCCCAGGTTTGTTTGGAAAGTTTGAGGACCATGTTCTTTTTAGTGAAAATTTGATTTTTTCAGCTTGAATCAACTCATTTTCAAATTTATTCACAAAAATTTCTATTTCCCTTTCTGTATATACCATTACACAAAAATTTGTTGTAACAACCCTTTTTTATACGTTTTTGATTGCTCTATTTGAGTGCTTATAATTTCTATTTCTTTATCGATAGCCATTAAAAATGAAGCTATTTTTTGTTGTTCTTCTAAACAAGGAAAATTCAATTTGAAAGATTCTAAATCTTCAAAATTCAGGCTATCTCTAACGCTACCAGAACAACCAACTTTAACTAAATGATTAAATAAATATGTAGTTGTTAAATTCTCAAAATAGGCTAAGTCCAAACTATTTTTTAAACCGAAAATCACATACATAGGACTAACAATACCTTTATCATAATCCTTTAAAGTAGCAATAGAGCCAACATTAATTCTTGATGGATTATAAGCAATATCATTTTTCTCTACGATTTTATAATTTGCAACATCTTTACTTGCTACTCTATGATTATCAAACTGTTCTGATTGCAGGATAAACCCTTTGGAATTACTAACACTTAATACTTGGTTGATTTCTAATTTTTTATTTCTTTTTGATTTGTGAATTAAAAAATCACCCAATCTTTTCTCTTCCCACTCTGGAAACTCTTTCCCATCATCATCCTTAAACCTTAGCTCTTGTTTAAATATTTTTTGCATTACTCCTTTTTTGTAGTGTTCTAAAAGGGTTTTCTTTTTTTCTAAGGCTTGTATGCGATCATCTAATGCTGACAGGAAATTGGCTATTTTTTGTTGTTCAGGGAGAATAGGTAAGTTAATTTTTAATTTCTTTAAATCAGAATTATAAACATTACTAATACTTACCCCTTTTGCTAGGGTTGCTATTTTCTTCTTTAGCTTTTGATTAATAAAATATGATACAAATGTCTGAGAGTAAACATCTTTTATCTTGGGTCTTAAAATATTAATTGTCCTTCCAATGGCAATATCTCTAAAAGGTAATGCAGAAGCTGAACCAATATCTAGTGGGTCTTCACCTGCTGATGGCAACAATATTTCATCACCTTTACTAAAAAGCAATTCAGACCTTTCAAGATTTGTCTTGTTTATAACTGAAGTTATCACTTCAGAATACAAATGATACAACTCACCATAACGAACACAGGGTATTTCAAAATCAGGTGATGCTTCACTCTGCTTAATATTTTTACCTGTCGAGAAAGTAAACAAGTCCTCAAATATTATTTTTTTCCACTCATTATAAAACTTAGGAAACCGCAATTTCGGCACTAACTGTTTTTCATGCTGCATATTAAAACGGTGTTTTAATATTTAGTTCTTTACAAAATGAAGCTATTAGGGTTTCGTTTTCTTTCAACTTTGCATTTAAACTTTCTACTTCAGTTGCCACCGCCTCAATATCGACAGGTTCTTCCTCTTCAAACGTATCTACATAACGTGGTATATTTAAGTTGTATTCGTTCTCAGCTACTTCAATTATTGGTGCGACATAACTGTATTTCTCTTCAGTTTTACGTTCTCTATAAATAGTTACAATTTTATCTATATGCGCTTGAGTTAAGATGTTTTGTGTTTTTACCTTCTCGTAATGTTCGCTGGCATCTATAAATAAAATATCGTTAGGATGCTCTTTACATTTTTTAAACACCAAAATACAAGTGGGTATACTCGTACCGTAAAAAATATTGGCTGGTAAGCCTATAACAGCATCCAGATAGTTTTTTTCTTTAATCAAATATTCCCTTATATTCCCTTCTGCAGAACCTCTAAATAATGCACCGTGTGGTAAAACCACTGCCATTTGTCCGTTCTCCGCTAAATGGTGTACCATATGCTGAACAAAAGCAAAATCGGCTTTACTGCTTGGTGCTAACTTACCATATTGGCTAAATCTATCATCGCTCATAAAGAGTTGATTGGCACTCCATTTTGCAGAAAACGGTGGGTTGGCTACAATAGCTTCAAAACGATGTTCTAAGTGTTGTGGATGCTCTAAGGTGTCTTCTTGCTTAATATCAAACTTACGATAATGCACACCGTGCAGAATCATATTCATGCGTGCTAAGTTGTAAGTAGTACGGTTTAATTCTTGACCGTAAAAGTTATTCACTTCCTCAACTTCTTTTGCAACTCGTAATAACAAAGAACCACTACCACAGGTTGGGTCGTACACCGATTTTAGTTTATGTTTTCCTGTGGTTACTAACTTCGCCAAAACCATACTTACTTCTTGTGGTGTATAAAATTCACCTGCCTTTTTACCAGCGCCACTTGCAAACTTTCCAATCAAATATTCGTAGGCATCACCCAACACATCTAATTCGGTTTGGTCTAACTGAAAGTCTATTTTATCTAAGTGCGCTAATACTTTAGCAATAACTTCGTTTCGCGCCTCTGGTGTTTTACCTAATTTGGTAGAGTTTAAATCCAAATCCTCAAAGAGGTTATCGAAATCTTCTTCACTCTCTGTACCCATTGTACTGTTTTGCACGTTGTTTAGGATTTTTTGTAAATCCTCCAGAATAAAATTATGCTTGGTATTGTAGGTTTCTGTAGTGTCTGCCGCTTGTTCTAAAGACGTTTCTTCTGCATTGTGATTCCCTCTTTTTGCAATTGCAGAAAACAACTCTGATGGCTTTAAGAAGTAACCTAGCTTTTCTAATGCTTCCTCTCGAATAGCTTCTATGTATTCTTGTCCTTCTAGGGTGTTTTCGTCTATATCTGTAAACTGTAGGCCATCGGGTTGTAAAATAGAATTTGCATAATTTTCCATTTTCTCTGCTAAATACTTGTAGAAAATAAAGCCTAAGATGTAGTCTCTAAATTCATCTGCATTCATTTTGCCTCTAAGTGTGTTGGCTATATTCCAGAGCTGTTGCTCCAATTGCTTTTTATGGTCTTCTGACATGAATATTTTCGGTTAGTTCCAATTCAAATATAAGGCTTTATGAAAGTGTTTTGTTTATGTTGTTATCTAGTAAGGCGACAAGGTGCGATGGGGGTGTATAGTCAGCTAGTTTTTCCCAAGAGTTGACATTAACCCAATCGGCCACTTCTGGAATATATTCCCATTGTTTGAAATTGGTCAATATTTTTTGTGATTGTATAGATTCTGCAATTTCTGGGGGAAGATTAAAACCGAATCTGTCAAAAATTCGCTGCCCCTTCATCGCTTTAAAAATGGTGTCCAATCCTTTAGCATAAATAATATGCGAATCTGTTTCTTTGGCTTTTGCCTTTATATGGGGTTCTGTAAAAATTTTACTGCCATATTTAATTATTTCAATAAGATTCTTTTCTAAGTCCCATACTTTTTTGATTTTTTGGCCTTTAAGGTTCACTTTGTTTGGTTTGGCTCTCATACTCCATTCCTTTACAATTATTTCAGCCATATTTTTGTTCGCGACCAAAATATGAAAATGTGGATTATAGGTTTTCTTATTTGGATTAAAATTGGCTTCCATAGATTTTATTCCAATTAATTTCTCCCCTGTGCCTCGCTGTTCTCGTTTCTTGTACTTATTGACTATTTTAGTGAATGTCGACTTTATATTTTTAAAGTATGCTCTTAGTTGATGCTCCTTACAGGACTTAACTGTAATTGTTACAAAATGAGGATCATCCCAATTTGCGATTACTGGATAATACTTGTTTATTATTTCTGCTTTTCTGATACTTAGGCAGATTGTGCAATACCTATTTTTACAATAGTTCCCGTAGACTTTTCCATTTGAAGATACCAAGTTACTTTGGCAATGGTACGTATTCCAATAAGCCTTTTCTCTTTCTTTATCTTCATCGGCCTTGGCAATATCAATCATTCTAAGAATCGTTTGATGAGTGATTAGCTTACGTTTAGCTCTAGAATGAACAACTTTCAAATCCGTCAGGTCAGTTCCTTTGCCATGAACCACATAAGTTTGTCCCAGTTTATTTGTCCCGTTTTCCGCTAATGTATTGAATATCATTCCTCAAAGCCTTTATCGAGTATGTAATTTGCAGCCTTTTCTTCCATATCCAAAACAGGCTTTGCTTCCCTTTTTCCTCTAAGCATGTAGGCCTCCAAATCTGACTTCTTGAAGAAGATATTTTTGCCATTAGGCTTATAATGAATAATCTTTCTATAATGAGTTAATTTATATAAATGGCTTTTACTGAAACCTGTATAATGACAAGCTTCTTTAAGATTTAAGATGTTCTTTTCCATCCTTCATTTTTTAAATTAATAAATGATGGATTAGCTAATCCGAATTTGTAATTACGTTGTAAAGAAAGTAAGGAAAGGAAAGAAAGTTGGTTTACAGTAGGTTGACTGTCAACTCTAAATATCCAATTTTCGCTCTATTGTTTTCTTGAGGTTATTTAACATTTCGTAATAAGATTGCGAATAGGGAGTACCTTTATTCTCCTTATTTGCTTTAATTGTTTTAGCACTTTTAGGGTTGATTGATTTACCTTTTGCAGTAAAGTATTTAGCCAGTTTACCGTAGAACCCACCTTTCGTCTTGTGAACTTCATTCTCAGGCTCTTTAATCAAATCTGCATCGACTAACAAATCAAAGAAATGAACTAAATCTGTTTGATTTAGATTAAACTCCAATCGATCTAAACTATCGGTAATATCATCTGAAGCCACTTCTCCATTTAGTATCTGTTCCTTTCTAGTATGCAACCACTTGCAAAATTTAGCTAAAGACTTTACAGAATTAATCCATTCTCTTCTTTCAAACCAAATCTTACCTTCTTCTGTATAGAAATATGAGTTGAGAACAAAATCAATCTCTTCAGTTTGGAAATTCTTAGTTTGCTCATCGAAATTTTGGACAGTATCCAAAATATCATCCCGTGAAACCTTGCAGTTATTAAGGTAAATCAGCTTTAACTGAAGGCCGTGCATACGAGCTGCGTTTTCCCCAACTTCAAAATACTGGGTTTGTTGACTCTTTACCATATCAACAAAATCTTTATTCAAAGTAGACACTTGAAGGGCATAAATATAACCTCCTAATTGGGGAATAAGAAAGTCTATCTCTTCATCTCCTGATTCATCACCACTACTTAAAAACTCATTTAAGTCTTTAAAATAATTATCAATCCGTTGTTTATATGTAACGTTTTCTATTTTAATCATAAGAGATTTGAAGTTGCATTGTCCTTTATACTGTTCACATAATTTAAATACTTTACTGTATGGGCGGTACTACTATGCCCTAAAGCATCAGCTACAGTTTTTAAATTGGCTCCATTTGTAAGCAATCTTACCGCAAATGTGTGCCTTCCGCAATAAAAAGTAATATTCTTATTTATGTTAGCACGCTTCATCATTGCAGTAAGGTTCTTTTTTATAGCCACTTCAGATAGGAATTTGCCCTTATGTTTCAGATTAAAAATTAATTCGTTCTGCCCGTTTTCCTCCCCCAATAATTCCATAGCAGAAGCACTAAGTTGAATATTAATTTCAGAACTATCAACTTTACTTCTATTTATAATTAGCCTATGGTTAGTAATGTGATGCCACTTCAACCTCTTAAACTCCGAATATCCTAAACCTGAATAACAGGCAAACAAAAATGCCCTTTTTACTGCATCATTCCCGCAATAGGTATTTTTTAAAATTTGGATCTCCTCTTCAGTGAGAATCTGCTTTACAAGAGTTTTTTCAGCTTTTTTATTTTTAGATTCCCATTTTACTCCTTTATAAACCGATTCTTTTAAATAACCTTGCTTTTCGGCATGGATTAAAACCTTCTTAAACCGTTTCCAATAACTATAAGGTGTTTCGCCGTTCAATCCAGCCCTATAAAGCAAATATTCTCTAAAACCTTCTATATAGAGCTTGTTTAATCCACTCATTGTGAGATTTGGCTTCCCTTTTTCCTCTTTCAAGTACTGTTGGAATTTATTTAATGCATTCTTGATACTTCTTATATCTCTTAACTTATAGTTAGCCAAGTAGCTTTCAATGTACTTAGAAATTGTGACCTTTTTTTTGTGTCTTGGTATAAAGTTTGTCCCTTCACTCTCTAATTCCAAAGCTCTTGCAGCTCTAATATTCTGAGCTAACTCTCTCTTTTGAATTTTGTCATCTCCTTTTTCAACCAGATGTAACCACTCATAACTCCTTATCCCATTGTGATAGATATCTAAATAATACCGCTTACGGCCTTTAGCCAAATTCCTTTCTCTTAGTTTAACACTCATAATAAATACGATTTCTGAATTTGCGAAATTTTCTTACCAGTAACAAAATAGTAACAAATAATACCACTAAAATAAGAAAACTAAAGATTAAAAAGGAAAAAGGAAAAGATGTAAATTACTGATTATCTATGCTTTTAAGTAGTATATTTTTTCTTTTACTTTCTAGGTTATGTACTCGCCTCGAGTACAAAAACCCTTCTTAATCATTTGATTTTGAAGGGTTTTTTAATTTACCCTCAGATAATCCTCGTTAAGAGGTGAATTCGAATACTTGATCACCTTGAAGATTATTATTTACTTTTTGAGGCACTAAAGTACTAAAGCTATCAAGAAGTGAAGATTTCTTTCCTTTTCCATTCATAGAAGAAAAAGGTCCAACCGTATTAGTAGAATGCACAATATAACCTTTGTCAATAAAATATTTAACCACATTTTCATCCGGATGTTTGTGTCCATTTTCACCGACAGAAAAAACGATTTTTGATTGATCATTTTTTGCTCTTTTATTCCAAAATATTTTACTGTGGTTTTTTGGAGACCCATGATGAGCGCTTTGCCCCACAAATAGAGATCCAGAAATTTTACCTTTAAATTTGTCATCAACCCTTGTTAAGTTATATTTTGGGGCATCAGATGTTAATAATATATGGCCTTCTGCTAATTGAATATTTATAATCGTTGAAAGTTTGTTGGCTTCATTATTATTGCCACTCTTTTCAAAAGCGACATCGTATTTTCTACTTGCTGCGAAATTAACGTAATCGACATGGAAAGGGGAAAAGAACTCTAAATAACTATTTGAGTTTAATTTAATAACATTTTCGAATATACCTGCTTCGATTGTTCCAGTTTGAACACCTAAAGAACCGGAATATTTAAGTAGAAATTCAAATATCTTAACAAGTTTCTTTCTACTAGTCACCGATTTTGAACAAGAATCAAGAAATTCTCTTGTTAACTTACAGGTGTGGAGAAAAGTTTTAATACTAATATTATTATCGCGACATTTCTCTAATAATTCCAGAATCCCAGAGAAATGATCATCATGTGGATGGGATAATATTACAAATTCTAACTCATTATAACCTTCGTTGATTATATGCTCAAGTACAGGGTTACCATAATACTTATTACAATCTACAACACCTACTTTCCAATGTGATCCCTCTAACCATTCAATGATGATAGAATCACCTTGACCCACATTTTTGAAGGTGATTTTGTACATTTTTAGATTTAACGTTTAAGGTTTAAAAAAGGGTTTGTCCAATCCCTTCCCTTCAATATTAGAATAAACATCTCCTAGATCAAATAGACTATCATCTACAATTTTTTCTCCATCCAAAACATCTATTCTACTTGAACCAGGTTTCGAATAAATTTTAAGTAGAATAGGAGACCCAACACTCAATGTTTCAATATGATCAAACAACGATTTATCAAATATTCTTAATTCAAAAACCCTTTCAGTTTGGTCAACGAGACAATCACATTTAATTTGGGAGTTATCAATTTCAACAACCCTGGATTGTATTGAGATTTTGGTTGTCCATTCTTCATTTTCAACAAATCCCCTAAGTTTTAATTTACTCTCAGTAAGATATAAATCCTTAAATTGGGATTCCTCCTTGAATTTATCAAAATCTATAGTTAGAGGCTCACTAAAACTGGAAAGAGCATTATCGAATACATTTTTAATACTTTTGAAATCATCTTTAAAATTGAAATTCTCGAAGGTGATACCACTCATATCAATAAATTGATTAATGTCGAGACTTTCTTCGGATTTAGTTTCTCTAATTATTTCCATTGACTATCAACAATTTTTACTGCAGCTTGATAGATTGATTTAAACTTGGCAAAATTTAAACTATCTGTTAGTTGCAAATATTTATATTTCATTATTTGAGAAGGTTTTGAAATTTTCTCTGCTAATACCATATCCTTAGTTTCAAATCCAAGTTTTTTTAAATCTTCCAAACCTTTATATGGACCGAATTGGACATTTACTTCAGATGTACTTTCTTTCTTGTCAAATACTATTCCAACATCAGAGAAGCCTTTTAAAACACCATTGGCACATGTTTCAGTTAAGTATTTCTCAGCAAAATTCTTATTGATTCTTTCAATATTTAAATCCTTTCCACTTGCGTCCTCAACAAAAACTCCCAGAAATAAAATATTGCTAATCTTTCCAAAGTTCTTGGAGGCTTTTAAACGTTTAAATAAATTTAAAAAAGGTTCCTCTACAAAGTTATTGTTCTTTAACCAATCATCTTTATGAGTTGTGCATTTGAAAAACACCCTATCCCACTTGATATGTATTTCAGTAAAATCGTCAGCAAATAATAAGGAAATCATGCAATCCTTACTAGATAACTCGTTTGCAATTTCTATTGTGGTGGACAAACCGGCAAATGGAGATATTTCATCATATACGCTTTTGGGAAAATCTATGATTCGCGTAAACCTAATTTCAAATTGCATGACAGGATTGAAGTACATACGTCCTACTTAATTAATATTAGTAAATAAAAAATTATATTCGAACATTACTCAATTCAATGGTTTAATTAGAAAGATTGAATGACCAAACCTAATAATTAATATTACAATGAGGAATTCATAACCAATGTAACAATAACCTAATAAATGAAATTAAGTATTGGACAAATTACTAAAGCAACTACGAAATTTAAGGAAAATATTAAATATACTGATGAGGGCCACCTAAATCTTAGACATATTACATCGAACGGGGTCGAAGGAGAGGCAATCAATCTTTTCAGGCCAATGTTTTGGTTTAAAAATAAAAACGAAATCTGTCCAGCAATAATTTTGTCATCTAATCCCTTATTAAAAAATAAGGAAAGAAAACCATGGGAAGATGAAATCAACATAGAAAAGTCTAGAGTTCATTATTTTGGCGATAATAAAACACCTGGAAAACATCCTTTAGAAAGTTTACCAAAAGAACCTCAAACTGGAAATCAAAAGATGGTTTCGATGGCCGAAAATTATTTATCAAATGATAGGGCCAAAAGAATCGAGGCCCCTCCCATAATTATTTTCCAGCATTGCAAAGTGGGCAGGCAAAGTAAGGGATACAGAAAATTTATTGGAGTGGGATATTTATACAATTACCAATTGATTCAACAAAAAACAACGGAGGGAAAATTTTTTGCTAATTATTGCTATGACATTAAACTTATAGATTTAGAAAATAACCAGTTCGACTGGTCATGGATTTATGATAGAAAATCCTGGAATCCAACCAAAAATAATAATCTCAAAGCCCCTGAATCCTGGAAACGTTGGATGGAGCATGGTCACCCAGAAAACAATAATGTTGAAGACCTTGGAAAGGTTCATAGGAAATTTGAAAATCAGGTTGTTGAAATTTTAAAGAGTGGACCAATTAATGCTCCCATTGGTAACCTGAATCCCGATAGAACATTAACTACGTTAAATTATTTTCAACGAAATCCTTTCGTAAAAGCGTGGGTTTTGCAAAATTCCAATGGTATATGTGAAGTATGCAATAAAGACGCTCCATTTAATACTGATCAGGGAGAATTCTTTCTGGAAGTTCATCATATTAAAGCACTTTCAAAAGGTGGTTCAGATACAATTGAGAATACTATTGCACTATGCCCTAATTGTCACAGAGAAATTCATCATGGAACCAATCGTCTAAAAATAGAAGAAGGTCTTTTTAAAAAAATACCAAGAATCAAAAAAGAAAATTGAAATAACACTTATCCTTTATAGTTCAATATTTATTCATATAATTTAATCAAAATTAACAGAGTAATCTTTCTATTTCCATTATTGGTTTCTTTGATACAATTGTCCAGAGCTCAAACAGTAGAAAGAAGAATTGATTTATTGAATAAAATTGAAATAAATAATCCCGCCTCGAGTACAAAAACCCTCTTAATCATATGATTTTGAAGGTTTTTTAATTCTATCAATCTCATTCTTGGTACAGCCCGCAAATTTTGGATATACAAAACTTATAAAATGCAAAAGGTCTTGACTTGGTCAAGACCCTTCTCCACAAACCAATTAACGCTAAACTTACTGGTTAATCATCAATCTCTTTTAAAAGTGTTCCTTTTTCGTCAAAAAATAAATCCTTTTCAAAATCCCAGCCTTTTTCCACCTCAACTTTATACGACTTCGTTCCGTCATTGATGAGCAATTCGGCAGATTCTATTCTAAAATCCTTATAATTTGAAGTAATATTCTCCATTACGGCTGCAGGCAACTCGTTCTTGCCTATATCTTCTTTACTTTTCAGTTCAACCCCATTTTCGTTGTACCATATTTCATGGTCTTTTCGACCTATCTCGAACTCTACCTCGTAACCGAATGCAGTTCGCTCCCACTCTACATCATGTGCATTAGGGTACTTTGCATTGAATAGCGCCCTTACATCGACGATATTACTGTTATGGGCAATTTCTTGCGCACTGACCAACGCTGTGCATAGACATAATGACATTAGACTTAACTTTACAGTGTGCTTCATGATCTTTCTATTTTTGATTTCATGGCAAGTTTAAAAGCAAAAACTGTAAGGAATTAGTAATCGCAGAATCTGGGGCGATTCCCATTTCATTTTAGATTTCCGTTATATTTATGTAGAAAACTTAGTCGATGAAAATATTGATTGTAGAAGATGAGCCCCAAATGTTGGAGAATATGAAGAGTAGTCTTGAGAGGGAGCACTACCGTGTTGAAACTGCCGATAATTACCTTTCGGCCATTGACAAAATTGGGGGCTACGATTATGATTGCATTTTATTAGACATTACGTTGCCCGATGGTAACGGTCTTGAACTTCTTCAAGAACTAAAAAAGATGGGCAAAGAAGAAGGTGTCATCGTTGTTTCTGCCAAAGACTCTTTAGAAGACCGATTGAAAGGCCTTGATTTAGGAGCCGATGACTATTTGCCCAAACCCTTTCATATGGCAGAACTCAATGCGAGGGTGAAAGCTATTATTCGTCGGCGAAATTTTGAAGGATCGAATATTATCGAATTCGGTAATGTTAGTGTTAGACCCGAAAATAGAACGGTATACATCAACGAACAGGTACTCAACCTAAACCGAAAAGAATATGACATTCTCATGTACCTTATCTCTAACCGTCAACGTTTGGTCACCAAATCTGCCTTGGCCGAACATGTTTGGGGAGATCACATCGATCAATCGGATAGTTTTGATTTTATATATTCCCAGATGAAAAATTTACGTAAAAAACTTTCAGACGAAAAGGCAACCATAATGATTGAAGCTGTCTATGGTGTTGGTTACAAACTAAAAGATATTCAATAGCTTACCGATAACCGAAACGAAAGTCAGATCAATTTCATGAAACTACTTAACCATACCACGAAATACTTTTCTATTCTTTTGATCATTCTCATCTCGATATGGGCGGTAGTTTTTTATTTTGCCATGTTAGACGAGGTTTATGACAGTCTTGATGACGGACTCGAAAACCAAAAAGAACTCATTCTACAGGCTGTTCGAGAAGACCCTAGTCTACTTTTTGACACTGAATTCGGGGTCAACAATTACACTATAAAGAAGACTTCCCAACCTGTATCTGAGCATTTTTACAGCGATAGTTATCGAGACACGCTGATGTACATGCAGGTGGAAGATGAATATGAGCCAGTACGTATTTTAGAAAGTATTTTCGAGCACAAAGGCGATTACTACAAAATAAAGCTTATCACCTCAATGGTCGAAGAAGATGATCAGATAGAGAATTTGGTCAAATACCTTATTGTTCTCTACCTATTGTTGATTTCAAGCATCTTACTGCTCAATAATTTAATTTTCAGAAAGATTTGGAAGCCTTTCTACGACCTGATCGGGCATCTTAAAAACTTTAGAATTGAAAAAGATGAGCCTATAAAAACTAAACCGACCAGCATCGATGAATTCAGGCTATTGAATTTAAGTGTTGAAAAACTTACCGAGAAATCTAGAAAAAGTTACCTGGTTCAGAAACAATTTATAGAAAACGCTGCACACGAACTACAAACTCCGTTAGCGATATCCATTAACAAATTGGAGCTTTTAGTGGAGAAAAACGAACTTACCGACCTTCAATCACAAGAGGTAGGCCAAGTACTTGATAGTTTGGGCCGGCTTAATCGTTTGAACAAATCACTTTTGTTGCTCTCTAAAATCGACAATGACCAATACATCGAAGAAGAACGTGTTTCTTTTAATGAAGTCATCCACAGAACTGTAGAAAATTTAGAGGATTTTGCAGTGCATCGGGGTGTTGCTATTTATGTGGATGAAAAAGAGCAAATCGATTTCAAAATCAACAAAGACCTTTCTGAAATTTTAATGCTTAACCTCATCAAAAATGCGGTCATTCATTCCGACAAAAAAAGTCAAGTAAAGATAGAAGTCGCCAGAAATAGCATAACAATCAAGAACATCGGTGAGAACAAGGCTTTAAACCCTGAAATGATATTCAAACGTTTCAGTAAAAATTCATCGAACAAAAGCTCTACAGGGTTAGGTCTGGCCATCTCAAAAGCCATTACCGACCGATACCAGCTGAACCTGACCTATCATTTTTCAGGGCAACATGAATTTGCCATTATTTTTCCCTAACCAACTTCTTTTTTTCAGATGGAAAAAGTTCCAGAATCTTTTCAGGATTCTATTGGATGTTTGCACCATAATTTTAAAAAATGGTTATGAACATTAAGAATTTCTTTTGGGGCCTTTCCCTTTTGGCCCTTTCAATCGTGAGCTGTAGTGATGACGATGACATCAACGCCAATGAAGTACCTCAGGCCGTAGATGCCACTTTCAATCAAACATTTCCGAATGCTACCGATATTGAGTGGGAAGCTAAAAACAATAAGTATGAAGTCGAGTTTGATATTGAAACTATTGACCATAAGGCTTTGATAGCTTCCGATGGCTCCATTGAACAATACAAATACGATATTGTCGCTACTGAACTTCCTGCTGAAGTAACATCAAAACTATCTACCGATTACCCTAACAATCGACTAGATGACAGCGAAGTTCTCAAAATTGGCACCCAGACCTACTATCAGGTAGAACTTGAAAATGAACCACAAGACATTTATTTGGTTTTTCAGGAAGATGGCGAAATCAATTCCGAGGTGACCTATTTTCAATAAAAGTTGCTTCTTGTTTAATCCTCAGAAGTATAATTACCAATTACTTACAGATTTGACCCCTACTTTAATTGCATAAAGTAAAATTAATTGCAACCATGACTTCTGAATGTGGCACCCTTGATATGCGTAAAGTAAAAATTTATACTGTGCTGGCAATTCTAATCTGCACCGCCCTAGGCTTTTGGGCTTTTAAAGATTGGTTGCCAGCACCAAGGGAAAATAATGTGTCGTATAAAATCACCAAAAGATGGAATTTGCCCGAAGAACTACGGGAGGTTTCCGGCATAGTTTGGCTAGACAATCATCTTATGGCCGCCATACAAGATGAAGATGGTATCATTTTCATCTATAACCTTGAGACAAAATTAATTGAGAATCAAATAGAGTTTGGAGAAAATGGCGATTATGAAGGCCTGACCATCAAAAATGACGATGCTTATGTAGTTACAAGCGATGGGGTTATTACAGAAATCAAGAATTTTAAAAAGCCTAACTTTCAGGTTTCTACCTATAAAACCCCGTTCAGCGAAAAGAACAATATTGAGAGTCTAGAAATTGACCCTACGAACAACCGCTTGTTGCTTGCTCCGAAAGACCATGACCTGGGCTCTGAAGAAGGCAAAGGCATCTATTCATACTCTCTTGAAACTCATGAATTGAACCGGCAGCCTGTATTTACCATAGCCATGAATGACCCGGTATTGAAAAGATTTCGAGATAATAAAAAGCACAAAACTTTTCGGCCATCTGATATGGCCATACACCCGATTACAGGCGAATATTACGTACTTGAAGGGGTACGCCCAAAACTACTCATCATTGACCGTGATGGTCATTTAAAAAATGCCTACTTTTTGGAAAAAGCCATGTTTCCCCAACCGGAAGGTATCACTTTTAATGAAGAAGGTATCTTGTTTATTAGCAGTGAGGGAAAAGGTGATGGCCTAGGTATTATCACTCAACTACAATTGAACGACAGGGATTAAACTTTTAGGCCCATGGCTTTTGACCATCCTTGAGAGGCACACAACCTATAAATTTACCTGGTATGGGCACATAAACCCGAGCCTGCGTCATACCCACTTCTGAACTAAAATAACCTGAAAGCGTCAACCCCTTGATCAAGTTGAAAAAGTGGTCTTCCGTTTTTAACCCAGCCGATTTTTGTTGACCCGTAACCAAGGCCTCATTTTGATAGCCTTGAACTAAAAACTCTTTTTTATCTTTTTCCAAATTCACAAAATCGTTCTTAAAAAGCTCATAGCTATCGGTATCGATGCGGTTTAATCCATCCACCAAAAGCAACTTATCATCTTCCTTCATCATATCGGAATACATCATAAAAATATAATCCCCTATTTTTGCCGCTTTGGCACCGGGCACATCCTCAGTTGATGGCAAAATTGTTTCCCCAATATCGTTTAAAAGGGCTATGTCTTTTTCGGTCATTTCCGTCCGTAATTCAGGCGGACGTGGTGTACAGCTACTATTTAACAATACTGGAGCCGTAGTGACCGAACCAATGGCCAATGAACCTGATAATCTTAGAAAGTCTTTTCTTTTCATTACTTTTTAAAGGTTTTGTTTGTTAAGCTCACTTACGGCATGGTCGACAGCTCTGGCAGTCAAGGCCATATAAGTCAATGAAGGATTTTGACATCCACTAGAAGTCATACAGGCGCCATCGGTTACATATACATTCGGAGTACCCCAAACTTGATTGAAACCGTTTAAAACCGATGTTTTAGGATCTCGACCCATTCTGGCTGTGCCCATTTCATGAATATTCAAGCCGAAATTTCGTCTTTCTCCCATGTCTCTTACATTTTTAAAACCCAACGCATTCAACATCTCCATACCAGCATTTACCATATCTTTTTGCATATTCAGCTCGTTGGCCTTGTACTCCGCATCAATATTCAAAAGTGGAATGCCCCACTGGTCTTTTTTGGAAGTGCTCAAAGTCACCTTGTTCTCTTTGTACGGAAGACATTCACCCATACCCAGCATATTAAACTTCCAAGGGCCGACTTGCATTAGATTGTTCATTAGGCTATCGCCCACCAGAAAACGTTGCTCACCTGTGCCCTTGGTTCTAAATCCGCCACATGAATAAGCATAACCACGTAAAAAATCAGTTTGCTTATCACCTTTGAAATTCCTAAACCGTGGTAAGTAGGTACTTGTAGGCCTTTTACCTTCGTAATATTGATCTTCAAAACCGTCAAAGTCACCTTGAACCCTTGCGTTATAGTTATGGTCCATTAGATTTTCTCCCAGAACACCGCTATCGTTTCCAAGTCCGTTAGGGTATCTTTCAGATGTTGAATTCAACAACACCAATGTTGAGTTTAGGGTAGCCGCATTCAAGAAAATAATCTTTGCGTAATATTCGCTTACTTCTTTGGTATGGGTATCGATAACCCGCACCCCTGTTGCCTTACTCGAAACAGGGTCGATAAGAATGGAATGTACCACCGAATTCACCTTCATTTCAAGATTACCCGTTTCTTTTGCTGCCGGCAAGGTCGCTGAATTGCTACTAAAATATCCACCAAACGGACAACCACGTTTGCAGAGGTCTCTATGTTGGCAGGGGCCCCTACCCTTTTTACCTTCGGTTAAATTGGCCGTTCTCGAAATAACCAAATCACGTTCCGGAAATTTACTTTTCATCTCACCCTTGACGTGCTTTTCTAAACAATTCATTTCCATAGGCGGCAAAAACTCACCATCCGGTATCTGGTCGAGACCATCTCTATTACCACTGATTCCCGCAAATTTTTCGACGTAGCTGTACCACGGAGCCAAATCTTTGTATCGAATCGGCCAATCGACCGCTACCCCTTCTTTAGCATTAGCTTCAAAATCAAGGTCGCTCCACCTTTGCGTATGTCTCGCCCACATCAGCGATTTACCACCTACCTGATACCCTTTGATCCAATCAAAAGGCTTTTCTTGTTCATAAGGGTGTTCATCATCCTTTACAAAGTAATTCTCCGTTGCCTCCCTAAATGCATAACATCTGCTAACAATAGGGTTTTCTTCCCGCACGTTTCTGGGGATTTTATTTCGATGCGGAAACTCCCAAATAGCCTTATGTGCCGTGGTATAATCCTTTATATGCTCTACCATTCTACCGCGTTCGAGCACTAAGGTTTTCAAACCTTTTTCTGTGAGCTCTTTAGCCGCCCATCCACCACTAATACCAGACCCGATAACAATCGCATCATAGGTATTCTTCTCTTTATAAACTCCGTTGATATTCATTAGTGCTATTATTTTTTAAGCAATTCGACCAATTTTTCACCAAACCTTCGCCCCAATTCTATTTGTCCCTCCGTATTATAATGTAGGTTATCGTCTCGCTTAGCGATGCCTTCCGTAGTAATCATATAGGTGTTAGGCAACTCCGTAGCCGCTCTTTGTTGTGCTTCCATGACCGCCACCGCAGCGGGATATCGCTCTGTGGGAGGATTTATTTGGCCTATAATGACCGGTAGTTGGTCATTTTTACTTGATTTTTTGAATGAGGATATCAAATCGCTAAAACCTGAGAAATATTCCTCTCCAGCTTGAGAGAACCTAGCATCGGTTTCACCTTGTATCCATAAAAAAGCATCGGGAATCATTGTTTTGCCATCTTTACCCTTCGGAATGTACTTGACCAAACTATCATGAAGATTCCCGAATTTAGGATGACCCATTTCCGACACCCTATCAGCGTCTTGCTCGGGCCACCAATCATATAGTGATGATCCGCCCACCGCATATTTGTAGACAATAAATTCTTCATTCGGAAAACTGGAAGACAATGCTTTCATCACCCCCCAATCAGGGCCAAAAGAATTGGTGCCTGCAGGTTTTAAACTTGAACTCTTACCGTGATTGACATATGTAATTTTAGGCAGCTCACTAGGTAATTTTCCTTCTGTTCGATTGCCTACCCCGACCATATTCGATTGCCCCGCCAAGACAATCAACTTGGGTTCTTGGTTGCTTTCCGCTTCTACCTCTACATTTTTATTTTCCTTTACCCTGTTCTTGCTATCCTTACAAGCTAAAACGGAGAAAATGAGAATGGCAACGGCGAAAAAACTTATTTTTTGAATCTTACTTTTCATTTAAAATATTTTCATTTTTCAAAATTTCCCTTAAAAGGGCGGGATAAGTCTTTCCTTCCACAGTTCCCTCACCAACAACCCCTTGCCCAAAGGTTATCGAGTCACCAAAACACACTACGGTACCACTAAGAACCACTTCTTGGTATTTTAAAGAACTATCAATAGTTTGAGCTATAAGTTGATAACCTTTTGGGGTAGGATGCACCCCATCTTCATAACCGCTGTTTACCACGTTCATGATATATTCATCTTTGTTATGCTCAGGTAAACCCAAAGACTTAAAGGCTCCAAAAACATCAACAAAATAGACCGAAGATTTATCGGCTAGTTTCTCCATCAATCTTTTAACAAAAACCAGCTTATCGTTCGGCTCATCAAGCAATTTTTCTTTATCGTGCCTCTTAAAAAGATATTTGCTATCTACTGTTGGCGGACTGACTAAAACGACCTTCACCTTCTGCTTTTTAAATCGAGAAACGATATGTTTTAATTTTCTTTCATAGGATGCATAACTCTCTAACTTACGAGAATTCAACATATCGTTCGTACCTACCATCAAGATCACCCAATCTGGATCATAATCAAAAATCTTTGATTGTCGCTTAATCAAATCGGTGGTAGTGTTACCAGAAACACCGGCATTAATGAACTCAACAATTTGTGAACTGAGGTTGTTAGAAAACATGAGAAAAATTAAAATAAATGAAGTTCTGCAACCGCCCATCATGTCACTTGCAGCTTGCCCTTAAACGCATACCACGAAAACAAAGCCGTAACACATGAAGTAATCAGGGCGCCACCCCAATAGGCATAAATGTTTGGCAGGGAAAACCCTTCTGGGGCGATTAGAATATAGGTACTACAGACCATTGTCATGAAAATGGCCGGCACTAGTGAAACCATGTAAAACTTGCCCTTTGAAATGAGAAAGGCCGTAATCGTCCATAAAACTACGGAAGCCAATGTTTGATTGCTCCATGCAAAATACCTCCAAATTATACCGAAATCAACCTGTGTAAGTGCATATGCAATAACGAACAAGGGCAAGCTGATATAAAACCTTTTCACGTATTTTTTCTGGTCCATTTTAAAAATATCGGCCAATATCAATCGGCAAGATCTAAAAGCAGTGTCTCCCGAAGTTATCGGCGCAGCTATAATACCCAAAACCGCCAATACGCCACCCACACTACCCAACATACTCAGGGTAATCTCGTTCGCTGCCCACGCCGCATTGTTATTATTGGCAGCCATAGTTTCATTAAGATTAGTAACATTACCAAAACAAACCATTGCAGCCGCTGCCCATATTAAGGCGACTACCCCCTCGGTAATCATTGTACCGGAAAAAATAGACCTTCCATTGGCCTCATTTCTCATACAGCGAGCCATTAATGGTGATTGTGTCGCATGAAAGCCAGAAATGGCACCACAAGCAATAGTTACAAATAGCACAGGAAAAATGGGTGTTTCTTCTGGGTTTAAGGTCATGTTGGTAAGGTTAGCCCCTGTAAGCTCGGGTATGTGATAATCACCCACCATCAAAACGACCAATAAACCTACCGCCATGATAAGCATGGCCACTCCAAAAATCGGATAGAGCTTACCTATCAATTTGTCGATAGGCAACAACGTAGATAAGAAATAATAAACCAGAATGAGCATTACCCAAAACGAAACGCCCATACTTTCACTTGTCAGCCCATCAATAATCTTTGCAGGACCAACCAAAAAAACGGTTCCGACAAAGATGAGCAGAACAATCGTAAATGCACGCATCAACTGTTTTACTCCAGGGCCCAAATAAATACCCACCACTTCGCTAATGCTCAACCCATTATGCCTTACGGAAAGCATCCCTGAAAAATAATCGTGGGTTGCCCCGGCAAAAATACTCCCCAAGACAATCCATAAAAAAGCAGAAGGGCCGAACATAGCACCAGCAATAGCGCCAAAAATCGGACCAAGACCGGCGATGTTCAAAAACTGGATCATAAAGACCTTCCAAGTAGGTAACGGCGTAAAGTCAATATCATCACGAAGCTCGTAAGCCGGAGTCTTTCGTTGCCTATCGATACCCAAGACCTTCTCTAAGAAAACCCCATAAGTGAAGTATCCCACAACAAGAACGACTATCGAAAGCAAGAAAGATATCATATTGGCGTCTTAATTATATTTATTCCTTAGGAAGTTCCAACCTTTGGCCATCTTTTTCCAAAACTGCTCTCAAGTCTGTATACGTAACTTCTTGTACAGGTTTTTGCTGATCAATGGACAAGCTAGCCAATGAAGCAGCACTTTCACCCAATATCATAAACACCGGTTCCATACGTATGGAACCAAAAGCAATATGTGAGCTCGATACGGCTACCGGAACAATTAGGTTTTTAATTTCCTCTTTCTTAGGAAGAATGGTGCCCAGCGCTATTTTATAAGGCTCTTTGGCATGAACGCCTATATCACCCTCATTTTGAACATAACCCTCAGGGGTAATGTAACGCTGAACGTTATGTGAATCCATCGTGTAAGAGCCCATTCCAATGGAGTTGGGCACTTCTCTATTACCTAAAATATCATTCTCGGTCATTACATATTCACCAATCATTCTACGTGCTTCACGAACATAAATTTGATGTGGCCAATTGCCATTATCTGTAAACTCATCTTTGGCCAAGCCCCATTGCTTAAATTCATTTTGAACCTCTTCAGGAATTCGCGAATCGTTGGCCACAAAATACATAAGACCCTTTTGGTAGTCTTCATGCTCTTTAATGATTTCACGCCTGCGTTCGTAACTCGCTTCTGGATAGTCATAATTCTCGCCAATAAAATCAGTACTATAAGGCCCGTGATTATTGGTATCTGTCTTTAAATTCGGAATTGGGTCAAACTTATTGAACGTCTGGTCCCAGCCAGCTTCATAAACCCTTGCCAACAACTCGTAATGTGCCGGATCATAACCATCCGGTTTTTCAAAGGGCACTCGGTTCTCATCCACTTTGGTAAGACACATTCTAAAGTTGTAAGCCTGCACTCTTTTATCAGCCTCTAACCGCTCTCCCGGATCCTCGGTCGACACCCCATAAACGACACCACTGGTGCTATCACCAGGAACTTTATAGGGGCTAATATTCATTTTTCCGAAATGGTGTTGATGGTGAAGGGTACCGACTTGAATACCGTTCCACTCTTCATCGTAAGTAGAACCAGCCTCTCTACCGATGGTAAAGGTTACACCTGCAGCCGCCATCAAATCGCCCTCATATGTGGCGTCTATAAAAACAGGAGCGCTGAACTCTTTGCCCGAAAGAGTAGTTATCATAGTAATGCTTCCATCTGTTACCTCGACACCGTTAGACCTATCAAGATATTCTTCTCGAAACACCTGTATCTCATTTTCTGAAACAAAATCTTCGAAAACCTGTTCGGCTACATGTGGTTCGAATATCCACATGGTTCTATTGTTACCATCAATTGCCGGCGTGCCCTGCCCAACGTTGCCATACTCGTCTTTTTTCTGCCAACGCCAAGTTTTGTCTTGTTGGTACTTTTGGTAAATTCTTTGGTAGAATTCTCTGGAAAGTCCTCCTATTACTTCTTTATTACCGGTATCGGTATACCCCAACCCAGAGGAAGATAGCCCTCCTAAATGTTTGTCAGGAGATACCATAATGACCGATTTTCCCATTTTTTTGACCTGTACAGCTGCAGTTACAGCCGCGGAAGTACCGCCGTATACAATAACATCTGCCGTATAACTCTCAGAATTGCTCTCTTCTTTCGACTTCTCTTCTTTACAGCCAAAGGCCATCAAAAAAAGAACAAGTGCCAAGAATTTGACAGACCATTTTAAATTACTCATTTTAATAAAATTAGTGTTCTTCCTTCGGTAGAAGAACTGATTTGGTTATAGGTATTGTTTTAATTCTTCATGCAGTTCTTGAACCAAATCGGGATGTTTATCAGCCAAATTGGTTCGTTCTTGCGGGTCTTCTTCAAGATTATACAACTCGTAAAAATGGCCCGTTCTATTGTCTTTAGGCCCCATAGGCATCACTATCAACTTCCATTCATTTTTACGATACCCGAACACATTGTTACCCGATTGTATGGCCAAGGCTTCTCTTGGTCCCTTTTTGTTTTCCCAAACTGAAAATTGGTCAACCCCATCTATTTTGAAATCCTCAGGAAATTTAAAATCCAATAATGAGCCTAGACTTGGCAATACGTCGTTAAGGGCAAAAATTGTATTGTTGGTGGTTCCCTCAGGAAAATGACCGGGCCAACTTGCGATAAATGGGGTTCGAACACCACCTTCCCAAGCAGTTCTTTTCCAACCTCTTAATTCTCCGTTTGGTATATGTTTATCGGTAAGGTCTTTTTCTTGTAAAAAACTTGTACCGACCGTATCTATATAATGCCCTGGAACCCTGTTGTTGTCATCCGAAGCTTCCATACCTTTATAGGTCATTCGAAAAACCGAACCATTATCACTCGCAAATAGTACGATGGTATTCTCTTTGAGTCCCATCTCATCTAGGCCTTTCAACAACTTGCCAATATAATGGTCAAGTTCGTGAACATAATCACCATATGGACCGGCCTCCGTTTTTCCTAAAAAAGAATCACTAACGGCCAAAGGCACATGAGGTACATATGGCGCATAATAGAGGAAAAAAGGCTCTTCACCTTTATCCTGATTTTCCCCAACAAACTTCAGTGCCCTATCTGTAATCACGTTGAGAAAACTATTCATGGGCAATGAGGTCAAATTTTCAGCGCCTGGCGCTTGGTCCACAGTATAATAGTCATGTTCGAGGTAGGCATCAACCATATCATTTTCAAATACCCAACACTCACTGGCGCAGCTAAACCCATACCAGTTTTCAAAACCATGGTCAGTAGGTCCGTCACTGATAGGTTTAGAAAAATCTAGATTTGAGCCATTGTTCTTGGCATAAAATTTACCATAACCGGTCGGTCTCTCACCATCAAGCGTGGGAAAAGTGGCCCCTAGGTGCCATTTACCAAAACCGCCGGTCGAATAACCTGATTGCTGGAACATCTCTGCCAATGTGATCATATCTGCATCCATCATCGAAGGCTCATAATTTCTCATCACCCCGTGTTTGTTCCAACTTCGCCATGGATAGGTGCCCGTCATTAGAGCATATCTAGTCGGCGAGCAAACTGAAATTGGGCAATAAGCATTTTCGAGCATTATACCTTCAGATGCAAGTTTATCAAGGTTAGGGGTCGGTATCTTTGAGTCGGCATTGTATGCCCCAATATCACCGTACCCTAAATCATCAGCCAAAATAAAAACTACATTTGGCCGAACCTCTTTCTTCGTATCTCTCTGACTACAAGATACAAAGCAAATCAGTACCATAACCGCCAAAAGCTGCTGAAGGCGTATTGGGTTTAAAAAATTCTTTTTTCTTCTGCTTAAATTCATTTGACCGTTTCGAATTTCATGAAAACAAAAACCAGACCGCCGGTACAACGGCCTGGTTCATAGAAACTAACATCAACTAACAGTAATCAACTTTAATAGCCAGGATTCTGGTCTTCAGGACCCATGGCCGGATTATTGTTTATTTCATCAACTGGCAACGGTAATAGCAGGGACACATCGCTCCACGTTTTACCGGTAGCCTCTACCAGTTCTTGCGCCCTACCCGTTCTTAACAAATCGTTCCAGCGTTTCATTTCAAGGTTCATTTCATATACCCTTTCATTTAGCACAGCATCTTTAAAACCGCTTGGAGACATACCGGCAGGATAATCTTCCGCAGAAGCTGTATTCAGTGGCAATCCGTAACCTCTTCTTCTAACCATATTCAATCTTTCGGTAGCCAAAGAGGTTGGACCTCCGTTCGCCTCACTAGTGGCCTCGGCATAGATCAAGTACATTTCAGGCAGCCTATAGAAAGGAATGTTATTTCTACTCTGAGGTGCACTTGGCGCGTTGGCATCTCTATACTTATGAAATAAAATCGGAGAATCTTCAGGCAACTGCTGTACTTCTCCATTTTCATCAATGTATTCGGTATACAAACTGAATTGTCTTCTCAAATCATTGATATCCCAAGAACCCAAAATAGAATTCTCTACAGGCAGCCAAGCGTGAAAACCGCCCACCGAGAAACCAGTGTTCGCCCTATGTATAAAGCGAGGTACATCATTACCGTTGGTCTCGGAATAATGGGCCGCAAAAATATCTTCGGAATGGGTTATGACCTCAGGACCATAGATATTCAGAAAATCATCGGCCACCGATACCTCTACAAACGAGTAAGGACTATTTACAATCACATTATCGGCCGTTTCTGCCGCCAAAGCCCAGTCTTCGGTATTCAGATAAGCATCGGCCAAAGCGGCTCTAGCAGCCCACGAAGTGGCACGGCCCGCATCGGCATCAGAAAATGTATCGGCCAAATCAGGAATCACTGCATTGAGCTCGGTAATAATGAAATCCCAAACTTCTTGAACGGAAGCCCTAGGCGCCGGAATTTGGTCAAGGCTTACAAACTCTTCGGTTCTCAAGGGTACACCGCCCCAGTATTTCACCAGGTTCATATAGAAAAATGCCCTTAGAAACCTAGCTTCAGCCACGTATTGCGACCGAAGGTCATCGTTCATATCTTCTATCTTGGCCACATTACTGATAACAGAATTGGCACGATTGATACCCAAGTAAATATCATTGTAGGCCGCGAACACGCGTTCTTGACTGGTATTGTCCAAAGGGCCATCGTATTTGCTAAACCCGGCCTGACTACCTCTACCATTTGAATATTCGGCCCTGTTTTCAAGGGTTGCCATAAAATAGGTTACCGGAAAATAACGTTCGCCGCCCGAGCGAAAAGTTCCGTAAACCGCTGCCAATGCCGAAAAGGCATCAGTCTCATTCTTATAAAAATTTTCTTTGACCAAAAGGCTTTCGGGTTGCTCCGTTAAAGCATCCTCACAAGAAGATGAGAGCAGACCTAAAATCAAGCCACTTATTACTAATATATTGTTTTTCATCTCTTTAAATTGTTAGGTGATTAATCAAAGCTTCAAGTTCATACCAAGAGTAATCGTTCTTGAGCTAGGGTACGAAGTCTGGGCAATACCGATTCGCAAATCGCCTGTACCTCCCCTTGTATTAACATCTGGATCAAGACCCGGAAAATCGGTCACCGTAAATACGTTCTGTGCACTAATGTAAACCTGTAACGCCGCCAATGCCGGCTTGATGCTCTGAACAGGAATGTTATAGGCCAGCTTTACGTTTTTCAACCTCAGATAAGAAGCGTCTTTTACAAATCTATCCGATGTTCTCAACTGCGCCCGGTTCTCACTTGGTGCCGGATAAGCAGCATCGGTATTTTGAGGTGTCCAGTAGTCGTTATATACATCAACGATTTGATTACCACCCGTACTGAAAGAGTTGGCAATATACCCTCCGGTCGCCCAGAAAAGCTCATTACCCTCACTTCCCTCAAAAAACAAATTGAGACTTAGCGACTTGTAATTTAAAGTGGAATTAAGTGCATAGATAAAGTCAGGATAAGGCCCGCCAAGTATGGTCTGGTCTTCGTTCGTTACCTCACCATCATTGTTCAGGTCTTGGTATTGAATAACCCCTTGGTCATCATAGCCATCTTCAATAAAACCATAGAACATACCGAGAGGTTCTCCTTCACGGGCAATGTTCACGGGTGAGTTGAAAGGAATATCCAAAGCACCTCCAAAAATATCCTCACCAATGGTTATAACTTCATTTTTATTAAAGGATAACTGTCCGTTGACATCCCAAGTAAAATCTTCCTTTCCAAAAGTAGCCCCTAGACTAAATTCCATCCCCATATTCTGAATCTCTCCTAAATTGGTTACCAACGAGGTGAAACCTGTCGATCCAGGAAGAGGAATGATAGCCAAAAGGTCTTTGGTGTTTTTCTTGTAATAGTCAATATTGATGCGATACTTACCATTTAAAAATGAAGCATCGATACCGGCACCCAGTTGACCGGTGGTTTCCCATTTAAGGTCAGGATTCGGGGCCGAAACATTGGCAAAGCCGACAACATCTGATCCTCCGAAAGTGGTTCTGGCCTCACCCAATGTATTCAAAGATTGGTATGGGTTGATAGCGGTACTACCCGTTTCACCGTAACCGACCCGTAGTTTAAGGTCTGATAACGCTTCCCAGTTCGAAAGAAATTCTTCATTGCTCAATCGCCAAGCGAAAGATCCGGAAGAGAAGACACCCCATTTATTGTTATCACCAAAACGTGATGAACCGTCGGCCCTCACGCTGGCGGTAAACAAATATTTATTGTTCAGGCTATAGTTGACCCTACCTAACCAAGAGTAAAGTTTCCAGTCGCTTACATCACTTGAATTTGGTAAGGTACTCTCAGCTATACCCAGGGCATTGTCCTGCAAAATATCGGTAGAAAACCCCGTGGCACTTGACCCATTGGTCTTTCCTCTAAATGTCTGTACCGTAAAACCGGCTACAGCTGATAATCGATCATCTTCACCAATGGTAGCGTCATATGATAAGGTATTCTCATTCAGATATGAAATTCCCCTGAACATATTGAAGCTTGCAGAACCCTGCGGAGTTCGTTTGACCAAAAGCGATGGCGAGTAATAGTTATTCTCTCTAAATTCTTGCTCAGTACCACCCAACACCTTTAACTTGAGTCTATCGTAAAGCTCAAACTCGACAGCAATATTTCCTAAAATCTTTGAGGTAAGCGCCTGATCTTTAATCTCTGTATAAAGCAACGGATTGCTGATAGATACAGGGCTAAAATCATAGAAATCGATTTCGTTGTAATTACCCTCAGCATCAAAAGGGGACACTGTAGGAGGGGCCTGTAGGGTTGCAGACCAGATATTATTACCTGCATTACCATTGTTAACATTGGCCCGGTTTACCCTAGACCTTGTTAACACTGTATTGGCGCTAAGACGAATCCAGTCATTCACCTGATTATCTAAAGACAGACGAATTGAACCCCTTCGCTGACCCGTATTCAATATGGTGCCTTCTTGCTCAAAATAGTTTGCAGATGCTGAATAAGAAGAATTTTCGCTACCTCCCGAAAATGTCAAGGTATGACTTTGAATCGGGGCCGCCCTAAAAATCTCATCTTGCCAATCGGTTTCTACATTGGGCAAATTATTTAAATCAAAAGGTTCTGAAAGACCTTCATTAACCGCTGCCACATTTGCCATTTCGGCAAACTGACGTGAGTTCAGTAAATCATAGGTTTTCATTACGTTCTGAACGCCATAGTAGCTCTGAACGTCAACAACACCACGCTGCCCTTTTTTTCCTTTTTTGGTGGTAATCATTACCACACCATTGGCACCACGAGAACCGTAAATGGCCGTAGCAGAAGCATCTTTTAGTATATCAATCGTTTCAATGTCAGACGGGTTCAGAAAATCTATTCCTCCCGTAATCGGAAAGCCGTCTACCACATATAATGGGTTATTGTCCCCCAGGTAAGAGTTACCCCCCCTAATTTGAATTTGAACAGAAGATCCGGGCTGACCTGAATTTTGGGTTACCCTAACACCGGCCGACCTACCTTTTAAGGCTTGTTGAACATCAGTGGTAGGCAAAGCGGTCAGTTCTTCAGAATCAACAGTCGATACCGAACCGGTCAAATCGCTTCTGTTGACCGAACCATAACCGACCACAACGACTTCTTCTAAGCCTTGGGCACTTTCTTTTAACACAACATCCAATTGTGTGGCATCACCGACCAAAACTTCTTTTGTTTCAAAGCCTAAATAACTGAATACCAACACAGACTCTCGGTCTGCTACGCTGATAGTAAAGTTGCCATCGAAATCGGAAATCTGTCCGTTACCGGTGCCCTTTTCAACAATGTTGACACCCGCCAACGGCGTGCCTTGATCGTCAAGAATAGTTCCGTTGACCTCAACTTCTTCTTGCGGTGGAGCATTAGTCGTTACACCACTTGGGCTTGTCGACTTACTTGGTAATAATAAAATTTTGTCGCGATAGATTTCGTAAGCGACATTCGGATTCTGCCTGAACACCATGTTCAGTACTTTCTTAATTTCTCCGTTGCGTACGCTCAAGCTTAGAACCCGTTCTGTATTTACCAATTCAGAGTTGAAAATAAACTTGAATTCGGTATTGGCTTCAATCTCATCTATTACCCTTGAAAGGGTAACATTCTCCAAATCAAGTGTGATTCTGTTTTGGGAATAAGTTGTTTTGGCTTGCATCGCAATCGTCATCGTAATGAGTAGTAGCGATAATTTCATCTGTAATTTGAATAGGCAGGACTTTTGTCCTACGGAATTCAACCGTTTTTTCATAATTTTGAATGTCTAGAGTGGTTATTTTTAATAATCGCTTATAATCGGGGGGTGGTGCGAACATCCTCCGATTTTTCTTTTTGTTCGATCATGGCTACCCCTTTTTACGAGCAACCTTGTTAGAGTGTTATTTCATACTTTCTTCATTTTTTTAAAATTGTTATTTGGTCATCATTGACCTGAAACTTGATATTGTGAATTTTGCTGAAATAATCGAGCACCTCACTGATCGTTTCATGTTGCACATCTATGGTAGCATTGAATTTTTCATCTACCAAGTGCCCCTCGGGGTTATTGATGGTAACATTGTAATGCCTTTCAAGCTTTTGTAGAATGTTCTTGAAAGGGGCGTTTCTAAAGACCACATACCCATTTACCCAAGAAGTATATAAATCGGTAGGTACTTCTGCCGTTTCGATTCTTGAACTGTTTTTATAAAAAGTGCCTTTAAAGCCAGGCTTTAACAACACCTTCGCAACCCTTTCTGTAGTGGGCACCAGTTCGACCGATCCATTTACCAAAACAACCTCTGTAGTAGCATCTTCAGTATAGTTAGCTACATTAAAAGCAGTTCCTAAAACCTGAACGTCTAAGCTATCTAAACCAACAATAAACGGATGTTTTTCATCATGAGCCACCTTAAAAAAGGCTTCGCCGGAAAGTTTCACCTTCCGCTTGTACCCTGTTCTGAATCGGTTGGGAAAAGTCATACGGCTTCCTGCATTCATGATGACTTCGGTACTATCAGAGAGCGCCAAGGTTATATTTTTGCCATACGGAACCGTGATGGTACTGTATTCTACTTTTTCATTGGAGGCAGCTTGGGAGTTGAAACTTATTTTGTTGCCCGACTGCTGTGCGATTACCTCGCCGCTTTTACTCTTAATTGAAAGGTTGCCAGATTCGGATATCTCCTCGACCTGACCGTTCGAATGTTCGAGCGTGATTACATTTTCCGTTGCGGGAATTTGAGGGCTCAGTTCATTCTCTTGTCTGGTGAACATATAAATTCCTACAGCGATAAAACAAACGAGTATCGCAGCATACTTTAAACCTTGATAGAGGTTTCTTTTAAGAGTGAGCCTTTTGTCCCGCCTTATCTCTTTTAATAGTTCTTTTTTGGTCTGTTCTAAATCGGGTTGGTTCATTTTATATAAAACGACAAAATGTGCTCTTAAATAATTTTTGATAAAACCTTTGTAATCATCTTGCCCAAGGTATTCGTTTAGTTCATCTAAATCATTACCGTTGGCAGAATTGCCCATAAACTTCACTAGAAGTGTTTCGAGGGAACTTAATTTCATACAAATTCAGGTTGCTCTATTAATTATTACGTTCAAAATTTTCAATACACTTACTTTTTATGGATATTTTTTTAAATTCATCCAAATTTTAGTTTTAAAATTAACATATCGTCAATATGGCAACATACAATAACAATGAGGCTTTGATACAGGATTTAAGCAAAGGAAAGGAAGAAGCCTACATTTTTCTTTTAGAAAAATACCATAGAAAATTGTTTGCCTATACCCTTACTTTAATTGATGATAGGGCGTTGGCCCAAGACATTGTTCAGAACGTTTTTATCAAAACTTGGAAGTTCAGAAAAAAACTAAAAGCCAATTACCCCATTCAAAGTTTTCTTTACAAAATGGCCTATCATGAATTTGTTGATGAATATAGGCAAGGCAAAAAGTTGTTGCCTCTTGAAGACAAGTATTACAAACACATGTTCGAAGTCGTAGAAGAGACCAACGAATATAAGCTGGAAAGATTTCTCGGACTTTTATCGAAAGAGATAGAAAAATTACCCCCGAAGTGCCGCGAGATTTTTCGACTTAGCAAACAGGAGGGGCTTACCAATAAAGAAATTTCGGAGCACCTCTCTATTTCCGTTCGTACGGTTGAAGTACAAATAAGAAAAGCCTACAATAGACTTAGAGATAGTTTAGGAGACCAATACGAAACCGTATTCTTCCTGCTTTACGGAAGACCTGTTTTACGTTAGTTACCGTTTAGGCGAATAAATCCTCCATCAATAGGAAAATCGGTTCCGGTAACAAAAGAAGCCTCATCGGAGCATAAATACAGCGCCAAATCGGCCACCTCTTGGGGTTTACCCATTCGCCCTATAGGTTGAGTAGCCGACAATTGATTGAATTTCTCCTCTGCCGTATCAGGAAAGTTATTTTTTAAATACCCATCTACAAATGGGGTATGAATTCTTGCCGGTGAAATACTATTGCAACGTATATTATACTCTAAATAGTCTTTGGCCACGGAGTACATCATAGTCAAAGCCGCCCCTTTTGACATTGAGTAGGCAAACCTATCTTTGATTCCTACAGTGGCGGCAATAGAGGCCATATTAAGAATAACCCCGCCTTTTTCTTTCATAAACGGTATGACCGCATGAATGCAATTGTACACACCTTTGATATTGACATTATAGATTCTATCGAAATCTTGCTCCGTCGTTTTTTCAACATTTCCGATGTGTGCGATACCTGCATTGTTGATCAATATATCAATACTGCCTTCTTCAGCAATAGCAGCCACATTTGATTTCACCTCATCTTGATTGGATACATTACAGCTATAAGCGTGAACAGTTCCGCCCTGATTATTGATTTCTTCAACGACATCATTGGCAGACTCTTTGGTCAGTTCAAAGATATGAACATGTGCACCATGCGAAGCCAATGTTCTTGAAATCGCCCTACCAATACCACTTCCGCCACCAGTTACAATGGCATTTTTTCCTTTTAAATCAAACTTCATTCCTATTCTTTCTTTTCTAGGTTCGGCACCGTATCCTTTGCCTCCAAAAAGTTTTGAATCTTATCGTCGATACCTTTTTCGATAACAATATCGGGTCGTTGTCGGGCTAATTGTTCAAGTGCCTCATTACTTACTTCCGTACTCCAAATGTAAAGCCTTTTTAGATTTTCAAGACCTTGAATTACCGAAATAGACCGGTCAGAAATTTTGGTGCCGTATATCTTTAAGAGCCTGAGCTGCTTAAGACCCGTAATTTTTTGAAAATCTTGGTCGGTAACCGGAGTTCTATCAAGCTCTAACCATTCTAAATTGGCACACTTCTCCACCATATTCATCTCGTTATCACCTATCGGCAAACCGCTCAAGTCAAGTTCAACAATGTTTGCGGCCACCGCTTCCAAATCCTGAATGGGTTTGGAGTCGTATTCCGGTGGCGGAAAAGCATCGATACCCAAGGCGTTAGACCCACCGGCCATTCTTGTAATAGTCAAATAATCATTGGAAAGTTGATCAATAGTCTCATCTGCCACCATAGGTAATCGAGACCAATCGCTACTAGATGCCGCGCCCATCATTTTCTTGATTATACCCGCCAATGGTTCTGATGGTGCAAGTAAGGATAATTGGAGGGTATCCGAGGCTCCTAAGGCAATCCACCTTTCCAGAATAGTTATTTCCTCGACTTCTAATTGAGACTTTCCTTCAGGCGGCATATGTTCTTCATCCTCTAAAGGAAGGTGCAATCTTGTTATCAAAGTGCTCTCTTCATAATTTCCAGGTAAGACCGTATTTCCGCTCTCCCCTCCTTTCATTAAAGATGAGAACCCTTTGACCGATAGTTCTCCTTTTCGCTTGTCGGGATTATGGCACGACATGCACTTATCCTCCAAAATAGGAACCACCAAATCAGAGTACACCTGAGGGTCTTCCGGCAGTTCTCTGGGGCCGTCTGCGCCTGGTAAAGCCAGAAAATCTTCCCCATGGGTAATCATACCGCCATAATGACCAGTGAACCCGACCAATAACAAAATTAAACCCATACATACTTTCCTGAGAATCAAACTCTTTTGAAGCTCTGCCCGGAATCTATATAAAAGAACTGCCACCAAAGCCAAAGAAGCCCCCAGCCATTGGTGCCAGAGCAACAAAGCTCCCTTTTCACCTGTACTTTTCCCCAGAAAAAAACCCGATATCGCAGTCAATAAAACGGTAATTACCGCAATCTGAAAAAGAAGTTTGGGAATCTCCCGACCTGTAAAGCCTAGAAAGACAATAATAACCAGCAGTACAATAGGAAAATGCAGTATCAATGGGTGCCACCTACCCATCCACCCGACTATCGACGGCAATTCAATAAAGGATTCAAAAATGAGACAAAAAACAAGAAATACCGAAAGCGCCAAGACCATAAGCTCTACCCAACGGCCCTTAAAACCTTGTGCAACCATTAAGCCAATAAGTCTTTAACCACATTACCGGCCACATCGGTGAGCCTAAATCTTCTACCCTGATATTTATAAGTAAGTTGTTCATGGTCGAGACCCAAGGCATACATGAGCGTAGCATGAAAATCGTTGATGTGCACCGGATTTTCTACTACATTGTACCCAAATTCGTCGGTTTGTCCATAATTAAGGCCTGGCTTGATTCCTCCTCCGGCCATCCAAATGCTAAATGCCCTTGGGTGATGATCCCTACCATAATTGGCAGGATCGAATTTCCCCTGGCAATAATTACTGCGGCCAAACTCACCTCCCCAAATGACCAAGGTATCTTCAAGCATACCTCGTTGCTTCAAGTCCATAACAAGAGCAGCCGAAGCTTGGTCAACATCTTTGGCCTGGCCCGCCATCTCATCAGGTAGATTCCCATGCTGATCCCAGCCTTGGTGGTATAACTGAATAAAACGCACCCCATTTTCAGCCAACCTTCGAGCTTGAAGGGCATTGGCAGCATAAGTGCCGGGCACCTGACAATCTTCACCGTATAATTTGACAACTGATTCTGGCTCCTTCGAAATGTCCATCACATCCGGCACAGACATTTGCATTCGGTATGCCATTTCGTATTGGGCAATTCGTGATTCTATTTCATCGTCTCCAGTCTCTACATGATGCAATCTATTCAGTTCTGATACCTCATTCAGCAAATCTCTTTTAGTAGAGCGAGATATACCGTCTGGATCATTTAGGTAAAGTACCGGGTCTTTGCCTGAACGCAAAAGCACGCCTTGGTGCTTTGAATCAAGAAAACCACTTGACCAAAGTTTTGAATACAACCCCTGACTGTTACCCTTGCCTCTAGAGGTAAGTACTACAAACGAGGGTAGGTTCTTATTTTCGCTACCCAAACCGTAACTTAGCCAAGAGCCCATACTGGGCCTACCTGATATTTGACTTCCGGTTTGAAAAAAAGTGATAGCGGGATCATGATTGATAGCCTCTGTATGCATGCTTCTCACAACCGTTATATCATCTGCGATTTTAGCGATATGAGGGAAATAATCACTGATCCATGTGCCACTCTGACCATATTGCTTAAAGTTCACTGCTGGGGGCATCAAGGGGAATTTTTCTTGATTAGCGGTCATTCCCGTTAATCGTTGTCCATTACGCACCGATTCCGGCAAATCCTCCCCCATTCGTTTTCTCAAAATAGGCTTATGGTCAAAAGTCTCCAATTGAGAAGGGGCACCGGCCTGAAATAGATAAATGACCCTTTTGGCTTTTGGTGCAAAGTGGGGCAACCCCAACGGCTGGCTGGCTTGCTGACCGCCAGTATTCTTGAAAAGGTCGGGAATCAACAATGAACCAAGAGCCAGTGAACCTATGCCCACGCTCAATTGGGAGAAAAAGTGACGCCTGTTCACCTTCAACGGGTTTTCCTTTTTGTTGTCCTTTTCTTCCATAGCTTCTTTCGTTTATTCCTTGGTAATAGTTTCGTCTAGATTGTAGATTACTTGTGCAGTTAGCATAAGTGCCGCCGTACTCACGGGGTCTGTTTTCAGGTGAGGATAATCTCCCACCGCCACCAATTTTTCAGCATCCTTGGGTTTTGACCCATAGGTGTTTAATGCATCGTGATAGTAGGCCGTGAGGGTTAACAGTTCCTCCTTCCGAGGGCTACGCACCAATATTCTTTCGAACAACTGGGGAACAAGATTGTCCTTTCCCCCATCATTAAGCATCTTTTCGGCCAACACCCGAGCTGCCTCAAGTATTTGAACATCGTTTTGAAGTACCAAAGCTTGCAGGGGTGTATTGGTCTTTTGCCGCCGCACCTCAGAAAAATCTCGATTAGGAGCATCGAAAATGGTCATCGAAGGAGGTGGAAGGGTACGTTTCCAAAAAGTATAAAGTGAACGGCGGTAAAGATCATCGCCACTATCGGGTACATAACTTGTGAGAACCCCTCTTTCACTACCGGCGTTGGTTTCTTCCCAAAGCCCTTCAGGTTGATAAGGTCGTACACTAGGGCCACCGATTTCGCGGTTCAGAAGACCACTTGTAGCCAATATATAGTCTCTTATCATTTCCCCACTCATTCGGAAACGCCCAGCCCGGGCCAACCACTTGTTCTCAGGGTCAGCCTTTTCTAGTTCAGGGGTAAGTTCAGAGCGCTGTTGATAAGTTGCAGAAAGCATTATTTTTTTAATTAGATACTTGATATCCCATCCGTTTTCCATGAAATCAACCGCTAACCAGTCCAATAATTCTGGATGGGTCGGCAAACTACCCTGCACCCCAAAATCTTCGGAAGTTTCTACCAATCCCCTTCCGAAAAGCGTACCCCAAATTCTATTGACCAATACGCGCGCGGTCAAAGGATTTTTTCTATCGGTCAACCATTGAGCCAGACCCAAACGATTCTTGGCCAAATCGTTCGCAAACGGAAGTATAATTGATGGCGTACCGGGAAGCACCGAATCCGTCGGGCGGTCATATTCTCCCCTGTCAAGTACAAACGTTGTTTTTGGTGCTGAATCGTTCATCACCATGACATTTACGGGATTTGAACCGTTCATATTCACAAAAGACAGTACCCCAACCGTATCTTTGGCACTAATACCGATATAAGGAGGGTCTGCAAAGAATTTTTGATTTTTGGCCTGAACGGCATCCATTTGAATACCCTTCTCATTTACCTGATTGAAAAAGGCATAAAACCCGAAATAATCTTTTTGCGAAATGGCATCATACTTATGGTCATGGCATCGGGCACATTCAAGGGTCAACCCCAAAATACCTTTGCCCAAGGTATTGGTCCGATCAAGAACATAATTCGTGCGATATTCCTCTTGAATGACGCCCCCTTCTTGGGTGATGGGGTGATTTCTATTGAAACCCGTGGCCAGAATTTGTTCCTTGGTTGCATTGGGCATTAGGTCGCCTGCAATCTGCCAGGTTAGAAATTCGTCATACGAGAGGTTTTCATTAAAAGCATGAATGACCCAGTCTCGCCACGGCCACATAGTGCGGTAACTATCATCTTGATACCCATGTGAATCAGCGTAACGGGCCACATCTAGCCATGATTGTGTCATACGCTCTCCATAAGCGGGAGATGCTAGCAGAGTGTCAATGGCTCTTTGTAGCATCTCATCGGGAGCTTCGCTCATTAATTTATCAACCAATTCCGGGGCAGGTGGCAGTCCGGTGACATCTAAAGCCATTCTTCTCAATAGTATGTCATTAGAAGCCTTTGGGGAGAATGTTAATCCTTTTTCCTTTAATTTGGAACCTACAAAGGCATCTATCTCATTTTTTAGATAACTAGAGGTATCTGTAGGTACTTTTTTCTTTTCGGGAGGGATGAATGCCCAATGTTTTTCAAAAGCTGCCCCCTGTTCTATCCATTTTCTCAGAAGTCTTTTTTCATAATTCGTGAGAGAAAGGTTCGACTCGGGCGGTGGCATTTGTTCAGCCGGGTCGTCTGATATAATCGCTCGATAGGCCTCGCTTTTGCCAGGGCTACCGGCTACTATTGCAAAATGACCAGGACTTTCAGGAAGTTCGGAAAGAGCATTCTTTTCTATATCAAGTCGTAGACCTGCCTTACGCTTATTCGCATCCGGGCCGTGACAGGTATAACAGTTATCGGAAAGAATAGGCTTGATGTGAAAATTATAATCTACTGTCTCCGGGAGGGCCACCGAGGCATAATCATCTTCCACCTTGTCGAAATAGCCATCCTGATACAGGTAAAGCAATACTATCGACAGGCCCAAAATCAAGCCGAGGGCAACCGCATTTTTCATTTTGGGATGATTTAGCTGCGCTTTTCGCAGTATTTAAAATTAGTGAATTTAAGAGAGCCAAGCCTCTAATATTTTTGCAATGAACAAGCATATTTTTGCCTACTTGCGCATTAAAAACGAAATAAAAGTTCAGATTGACAAAAAATAGAATGAAACTTTCCTAATCCCTCAATTTAGAAATAGCTAAAAATGCCATTAAGCCTCCGCCGATTTCCAAAGCAGATTCATCGATATTAAAAGTAGAAGTATGTAGACCGGAATCGATATTTTTATCACTGTTACCCACACCTAGCATATAAAAGCAAGATGGGTGCTCGTGCGAGTAATAAGAGAAGTCTTCCGAGGCCATCCATTGGTCTAGACCGATAACATTTTCCTTTCCGACAAAACTGATGGCATTTACCCTTAGTTCACTGGTCAGCGATTGATCATTGATCAAATGCGGATACCCGTGCTTAATCTTTAATTCTGCCGTAGCCCCCATTGATTCGGCCATGGCAACCACCATTTTATTCAATTTTTTCAAAGCCGATGACCTCCAGGCTTCATCCATTGTTCTGAAAGTACCTTCAATATAGACTTCATCTGGCAAGACATTGATCGCCCCATCGGCAATCACCTTTCCAAAAGAAAGCACTGAAGGTGTCTTTGGAGAAGCCATTCTGCTCACTAATTGCTGTGCCGCAACAATTATATGCGATGCTATTAAAACCGAATCAACGGCATTCTCGGGCATTGCCGCATGGCCCCCTTTTCCCTTAATCGTTAGAAAAAGCTCATCCATACTAGCCATAAACTTACCAGGACGAAAACCGATGGTTCCAACGGGTAAATCTGGCCGTACGTGTTGACCGATATGAGGCAATTGGCCCAATTTTTGATAAACGGGTTCTTTCATCACCAAACTGGCCCCGCCGGGCATTAGCTCTTCTGCGGGCTGAAACAGCAAATGCACGGTTCCTCTCAGTTCTTCTTTTAAATCTATCAAAATCTCTGCACAGAGCAATAAAGAAGACATGTGGGCATCATGACCACAGGCATGCATTACGCCTTCATTTCGAGAAGCAAACTCGACATCGTTGGTTTCGAGAATAGGCAATGCGTCCATATCGGAGCGTAAGACCAGTTGCCTGCCCTCTTTTCCGCCTTTGATGGTGGCCAACAAACCTGTATTGGCCACGGAATGAATATCGTTAACACCCAACTTCAAAAGTTGGTCTTTCAGATACCTACATGTATCAAATTCTTGAAAAGAAAGCTCTGGGTGCGCATGTAGATACCTTCTAACATCAATGTACTTTGGGGCAAGTTCACGAGCCTTTTGTTTGATTTTTTCCCCTAAAGTCATCACTGATGAAATCATCTATTTAAAGGTTACATTAGCTGGCTGCAATGAACTTACTGGGCAAATTTTAGGTCAAACTTGACAGTTACATCATCGCCCACCACTATTTGCCCGAACATGGCAGTTGGTGGTTCAATACCATAATCTTTAAGTGCAAGTTTGTACTCCCCAGTAATTTTGTAACCGCCATCATCAGAAATAGAAACAGGAATCTCAACTTCATTCTGAGAACCTGCAATCGAAAGTTGCCCAACAAGAACACCCTCACCCTTTACTTCGGTTAAACTAAAAGTAACGTTCGGATGCTCATCCTTTTTAAGGGCATTGTACATTTTATTGTCCATCGTGGCACCACGCTCACTTTTAATACCCTCTACTGCAACGGCAAAATCAATTTTCTTTGGCTTTCCACCATCAACAATCAATTCTCCTTGCAATTGTTCGGCATTGACCGTCCAATCATGAATGGTCGATGTTCCGTCAATGGTCAAGGTACTTTCTTCATTCAAGCTAAATTCTTGCTGTGCATTTGTACAAATCGTGCCGAGCATCAAGAATGCCGCAATAATATATTTCATTGTAATTCTATTCAGGCCATCTATAACAACGGCATTTTTAAAACATTTTAAACTATGGGATCAACTTCAAAGATTCTTAATTCTTTTATTCGTCCAAGACTTGTTGCCAAAATTTCTTTTGATCTTCGGCAGAAGGTTGTTGAACGGGGCTTACCAATCTCATACCCACATAATTTGAATCAGTGAACCACCAAAAGCTTTTAGGTATCTGAGGATCTCTCTTCTGCTGTTTTAAGCTGGAAGCTGTTCTGGAGGCCGAACGTAATTTATCGGCATCATCATCCCAAGAGCCACCCCTGTACGAACGAGGGTGTATTACCGTTGGTGTTACCCAAGGGTTCGAATCTTTTGTAGTCGAATAGGCATCCTCTTTGTATTCATCAAGTGTCCATTCGGCCACATTACCATGCATATCATAAAGGCCCCAAGGGTTTGGTTTTTTACTTCCCGCCTTGGCATATTTGCTTTCAGAGTTTTTGTAATAAACAGCGTACTCGTCTATTTGAGAAATATCGTCACCAAAACTATATGCAGTGGTTGTTCCGGCCCTAGCGGCATACTCCCATTCGGCCTCGGTTGGCAAACGATAGAATTTACCGGTAATGGTACTTAACCATTTACAGAAAACCAAAGCGGAATACGCTGACATACTTACCGCCGGGAAGCCATCTTTACCCATGCCGTATGAAGGGTCTTCATAAGGTGGGCTAGGTCTTGTAATGGCATCTACCTTCATTACCCTATCATCATCAAGCTTAACAAAAAGCTCTTTATTTTGCTTGAAAAATAGTTCAAAAAGATCCCACGTCACTTCATATTTCCCCATATAAAACGGGTCAAGCTCTACATTCTTTTGAGGTCCTTCATCCGTTTTTCTGTTGGCTTCAGCCTCGGGGCTACCCATCATAAAGGTTCCACCGGGAATCGAAACCATATCAAAACTCACTTCGGTGGCAGGCACATTTTCAGTATATCCTTCGGTGCTAGAACTTACTGTACTTTTTACTGGTTGTTCGGTAGTTACTTGAGCTTCTGAGGCCCCACTTACTGCCTTTTTAGTTGAACAGGAATACAAGGCACCCGCCAACAACGTCAGGCAGAAAATATTTTTTTTCATTCGGAAAGTTTAAATTGTTCGGTTTTCGCTAAAATTAAAGGTTTTTTCCGAGCAGAAAAGTAAAAACAGGCCTTATTCTTTATGACTTGCCCGATGAGGGTTTCCTCAAACCAATTTATAGAAACTTGAAGTACTTTTATTACAGACCACTATGCTGAAAATGCCCTATATTTGAGCTTCATCATCAAAATGAGAAAATGAGAACCTTCGTACTATTAATTGTAGCAACCCTTTGCTCAGCCACTCTTTTCAGCCAAAAATCGAACACTAAAACTCTTGAGAAGTTCACCCAGCTAAAGGCTTATGACCGCATAGTGGTAACCTTGGTCAAAGGTTCGGAGAACAAATTGGTCATAACTGGGGATGATAAGGACGAAGTGGAAATCTCAAACAAGAATGGACTTCTTAAAATAAAAATGGAGTTTGATAACTTTATGGATGGTGATGAAGCCAAGGCTACCTTATACCATACCGAAGACCTAACCCTCATCGATGCCAACGAAAATGCCAAAATAAATTCAGAAGATGTCGTTACCGCTTCGGAAAGGGTAGAAATAAAAGTTCAAGAAGGAGGCAAAATCGATTTGAAAATCGAACTTCAAGATCTTTATACCAAATCTATTTCAGGAGGGGAAATAACTTTGACCGGTAGTTCAAAATTACAGGAAGTAATGGTCAATACCGGCGGTAAGATTTACAACAAGCAATTAAACACTCAACAGACCACCGTGGTGGTGAATGCCGGCGGAAGAGCAGACGTCAATGCCAGTGAGAAAGTTGACGCCAAGGTAAGGGCAGGTGGTTCCATCTATATTTATGGCAACCCGAAAGAAATAGACAAAGACAAGGTTTTCGGCGGTAAAATAGAGGTCGTCGACTAAGGCTTTATTGCTCTAAACTATTGGCTTCGAAAGCAACCAGTTCATTTGATTCGAATACTGAAAATATTTCTATGGGGTTGCAGCATACCTCACAATCTTCAACATATTGTTGCTCGGTCACCGAACTATCCAATAGCATTGAAATTTCTTCCCAACAATAAGGGCATTGAAAAAAATGCTCAAACATACATGAAGTTAAAGTGAAACGGGTTTTCCCGATTTTGAAGATTCATAAATAGCATTAATAACTGCCACTGCTTTTCTCGCCTCACGACCATCGACCATGGGCTGACCGTCATTTACTATTGCCGTCAACATATTTTCAAGAACAATCTTATGATTTTTATGACCTATAGCTGTTGGGTCGGCCGCACCGCTACCATCTCCTTTGCTTTGTATATTTGGCGCTGCTGTATCAGGTACATTCCATTGTACTATTTTACCCGCTTCCATCAGAACACTACCCTTTTCTCCATAAATTTCCAATCGTTCTGGGTAACCTGGAGTCAATGCCGTGCCTGCCGTGATATTACCAATAGAACCGTTATCGAAGTCAAGAATGGCACTACCAACATCTTCGCCTTCAATAGTATGAACACTGGTCTTTACCTTACCAAATACCGAAGAAGGCTCTCCCATCAAATTGATCAAGAGGTCAATGGTATGTATACCCTGGTTCATAAAGGCTGCACCACCATCATATTTTAAAGTTCCCCTCCAATCACTGCCGGAATAATAATCTTTTGAGCGATACCAATTGATGTGGGCATTACCCATAATGATTTTGCCCAACTTACCAGATTTGACAGCATCTTCTAGCAAGCTATAATCATCACTACATCGGTTTTGAAGAACACACCCCAACTTTACATTGTTACTCTCGCAAACCGCCATGACATCATCTATCTTAGAGGTGGTCACCTCTAATGGCTTTTCACTCAAGATATGTTTTTTGGCATTCGCTGCTGCGACTATAGCCTCACCATGTCTTCCGCTTTCATTGCAGATACAGACCAACTGAAAATCTTGTTCCAAAAATTGATTCATATCACTAAAAACGGGGACGCCGAACTGCGAGGTAGCGGTCTTCACCCTATCTTCTGATTTGGTGTAGATAGCGACTAATTTAGCATTATCCAGTTCATCGATGCATTTGATATAATTGTTGACGATGGAACCTGTTCCGACGATTCCGATACCTATTGTTGCAGTCATAGTAATCTCTTTAGAGTGAACTATGTTACAAAGAAATAATGGCTTAAACAACAGCTATTGCGCTAGCCAAAAGAAGAAATACAATATTTATATCTGAATGTTCAATAATTGCCCGGTCAATTGAAGCAATTGAAGCTCTGCCAACTTCGCATCATATTTAGCCAAATTTTTATTCGTCTGGGCATTCAGCAAGTTAATTTGGGCTTGACGAAACTCAATAGAGGTGATTCTACCCAATTGAAACTGCTCTTTAGAACGTTCAAAATTATTTTGATTGGTAATCACGTTCTGTTCTTGAATCTGATAAATATTCAATCTGTTTTCAAAAATAGCAAGGGCATTCTGAACGTCTCGTTCTACCTGTAATTTGATTTGCTCTTGCACCAATTCTTGGTTCTCGTAGGCAATTTTGGCGTTTTTCACCCTTACCGAAGTTCCTCCCCCATCAAAAATATTCCATGTGAGACTGGCTCCGAGACCGAAATTCCAAGTTTCATTGTTAGTACCCGGAAAGAAAGCCGATGGCGCGCTCTGGTTCAAGTTCCAACCATATGTACCGGTCAAGCCTACATTGGGCAAGTAACCCGATTTATTTACTTTGATATCATATTCATTAATGGTCAATGACCTTTCTGACTGAAGTATTGCCACATTGTTCAGTTCAGCCTGCGAAATGAGTTCTTCTAACTGAAGTTTCGGAATAAACTGCACCAAGGTATCGACCTCAAAAGCCGAGTTCAAATCCCTACTCAACACTACGTTCAAATCTCGTTTGGTATTCTCTAATTGTTGCAGCGTATTCAGGAGATTTATACTATCGTTGGTTACATCAACTTGAGCGTTCAATATATCAAGCTTCGTATTTTGACCATACTCAAATGAATACTCTGCACGGGTTATACGCTGTAAAGAGATTTCCAAGGCCTGCTCCAGTACATTTTTATTTTCGGTAAGTCTGGCCACCTCAAAATAAACACTAAAAAGTTGAAGTAGGGTATTCTCAATGGTTTCCCTTGCTTGCAGCTCTGTCAACTGGTATTGTTCTTTTAACTGCTTATAGGTATAATACCTACCCATTCCATCAAAAAGGGTATAATTTAAATTAAGTGCGGAGTTATAACGCTGGGCTTCTGCCTTTACCAACTCTTGGTCCGGTCTTGGAGACCCATCTTCTAGAAGTTGACCAGGGAATTCAATATTAGAATCATCCCTATTATAGTTAGCGCCGGCACTTGCCGATAAACTGGGCAAATACCCAGAATTCATGATTCCCTTATTGTTCTTAGCAATGTCGACCTGATTTCGGGCCACTTTGATATCAAAGTTGTTCAATAATGCCATTTTTATGGCCTCATCTTTTGACAGTACCTGTTCTTGAGCCGAAAGTCCTGTGCCGTATACAACACAGAGCAAAAGAACAAACATTTTAGTTAATCTCATTCGTAATTATTCTTGGCTTTCAAATTCCTCTAAATGAACCTCCTTACCGTTGGATCTTCCATTTAAGGAATGTACAGATACCCGGTTCATTTCCCTTTCCTCTTTTTGCTCTATGATTGCCCTTTCAACTTCTTCCTTACTTATATCCTTACCGGTAACAAGCCATTTTTTGCTCACTTTAAGACGATTGCTAAAAGAAAGAAACAATGGCAACATTAGAAGTGTAAGAATAGTGGCGAAGCCGATACCATAAGAAATAGATATCGCCATAGGCTTTAAGAATTGTGCCTGCCTACTTTTTTCCAACAATAGCGGAGCCAGACCGGCAATGGTCGTTACCGAGGTCAAAAATATGGCCCTGAATCGAGAACGTCCGGCATCGTAGATAGCATCTTCGAACTTCATGCCCTGCCGTAGGTTACCGTTGAACTTACTGATCAGCACCAGGCCATCATTGACCATAATACCTATCAAAGCGATTATACCCAACATAGAGAGCATATTGACAGGAAAACCATGTATCCAATGGCCCCAAGCTACCGCAGTCAAACTAAAAGGAACCATCAAAATAAGAAGCAAAGGCTGACTGAAACTCCTAAAGGTAAAAGCAATGGTTATGTATATCAGTAATAGAGCCGAAAGACCGACCACTCTCAACGAATTGGTCATTTTGGCCGCCTCTCTATTCTGCCCTTCATAAGACGCCCTTACCGTAGGATATTTTGATTGTATTTCAGGCATTACATTGATTCTAATATCTGACATGATATCTGCCGCCGTAGTGGTTTTTTCATCTTTTAAATCGGCGGAAACCTGTATTTCACGTTGGCCTTCTAAGTGGTTGATAGCCACATCGCCCCGCTCTATGGTATAATTAGCTATCTCATTCAAGGGAACCTTACTACCACTAGGCGTCGCGATTCTCATTTCATCTAAATCTGTAATGGACGAGCGGTTATTTCGGTCATACCTGACCCATACCCTAATCTCATCTTGCCCCCTTTGAAAGCGCTGCGCTTGTGTTCCAAAAAAACCAGCTCTTACCTGGTTCATGACAGCTTGCAAATCAAGCCCCAAGAGATAGGCATTCTCTTTGAGTTCTAAGCGTATTTCTTTAATACCAGCTGGATCATTATCGGCCACATCTTTTAATAAAGAGTTGTTTAATAGAACTGATTTCAACTCATTCTTGGCGGCCTTGAGCTCTTCTATATTGTTACCAAGCAACGAAACGGAAACCGGATTACCTCCAAAATTACCTCCGGAGCCATAGATAAGACTCTCTACCCCGATTACGGGCCCTACCAATTCTTGCAATCGGTTGGTGACCATGTCAGAACGTATCTCATCAGGCCTTTCTTCCCCTGGCAGCAGGTTGATCATCAAAGTTGCAGAAGACGAGCCAGGGCCTAGATTTCTGATGGTATTTTCAAAAAGTTGCTTGCCCGTACCTTTTAGGTATTTTTCGGTCAACTCTTCATTAACGATTGACGATTTTTCTTCAATCAGACTAATGATGGAGTCGGTAACTTTTTCGTGTGTACCATTGGGCATCAATAGCTCGACCGAAACCCTATCACTGGCTACCCTTGGAAAGAATGATGTACGAACAATTCCACCACCCATCGACCCGATGGTCAATATAAGTGCCACTGCAAAAAAAGCAAATGTCAAGACTTTGTTTTTCAGCCCAAAACGGAGTGCCGGACTGTAGGCTTTGTCACGCATCCAAATCATTAAACGGTCGCCCATTTCATTGATTCGCCTTAATTTGGCAAAAGCTTGCCCTATTTTAGTTTTGGGTTTTTTCTCCAACGGTGCCAAAGCTTTTGAGTGCGCTAAGTGAGCCGGCAAAATGATGAGCGCCTCTACCAACGAAACCACCAATGTCAGTATGACTATAACCGACACTTCACTAAAAAACTCTCCAATTCGACCGTCTAAAAAAAGAAATATTGAAAAAGCCAAAATGGTTGTAATGATGGCCGATACGATTGGCGGTATCACCTCCATTGTACCATCAATAGCGGCCTGAATCGGCGACTTTCCTTTTTCGTAATGCTGATATATATTTTCGGCAATCACAATACCGTCATCTACAAGAATACCAATTACGATTATCATTCCAAAGAGAGAAAGCACGTTAATGGTAACATCGAAATAACCAGCAAAAATGAACATTCCCAAGAAAGAAATGGGTAAACCAAATGCTACCCAAAATGCTAGCCTTGTATTTAGAAAAAGGGATAAGAAAATCAGCACTAAAATCATACCCACAATCGCGTTCTCGGTCAAAAGTTGGGTTCTTTGATTCAAGGTTTTTGACTGATCGCTCACCACATTCAATTGAATGTTATTGTGCCTTTGATTGAATTCTTCAATATATTCTTTCACCTTATCGGCTGAAGAAATCAAATCTTCGGTGTTGGTACTGGTAATGGAAGTATTTACCGAAAGCTGACCATTGAAATAAGATGCATTCGGTGATTCGGCAAATCGGTCGCGAACTATGGCTACATCTTTAAGGCGCACTGTTTGACCGGAAACATCGGCCTTTATAATCAGATTGGAAAGCTCTTTACCGTAATAAGAGCGGTTATTGGCCCTAATGAGGTACTCTTCAGCATCCGTTTTTATATTACCGCCCGTTACCAAAATATTCGCTCTTGAAACGGCCTGCGCGACATCGGTAAAAGTAAGGTTATAGGCCAGTAGACTATTTTCATTAACGGCTATCTCAATTTCTTCTTCGGGATAACCGGTCATTTCAATTTGTGAAATACCGTCAATGGTGCGAAGTTCATTCTCAACCTGCCGCCCAATTTGTTTTAAGGTTGCCAGAGGAACATGTTCCCCACTTATAGCAAAGCTTATTGTCTGCCTAATAGCCTCTAACTTAGATACCACTAGAGGCTCCATGCCCGAGGGAAAAGATGGTACCCGGTCAACTGCATTTTTAACCTCAAGCAACATAAAATCGATATCCCTACCTTTTTCGATTTCAACATTGATAAGGCCACTATTTTCACGAGAAGTAGAAGTTACCCTATCTACACCTTCCAGACCTTTAAGGTTATCTTCAATCTTAAGAACGATACCCTCTTCTACCTCTTGAGGGGATGCTCCAGGGTAGGTGATATTAATAGTAATGTTCTTTGAATCGGAAAGTGGAAAAAATGATGATTTAAGGCTCAACATGCCAAAAATACCAAAGATGAAAAACGCGATAATAAAAACGTCTACCGCAACATGGTATTTGATAAAGTAAGATATAATACTTTTCATTGGAGTGCGGTTTACTGGTTACCTTGCTCTTCGAAAACCTTTACAAGCATGCCTACATAGGCACCGACTACGGGCTTTGAAACTATGGTCGTTCCATCGGGGATCTCTTTGAGAACCACTTTCTTGTCAGAAAAATAGACCGGTTTGACGTCTATTTGATCTAAGATAGAATCTCTTACTACAAAAATTCGGTCGTTTTCAAGCAGCAGCCCCCTGTCAACTTCAATGGCATCGGTCTCTGACTTCGCATTCAAATTCGCTTCAAGGTACATACCTTCGCGAAGCGATTGGTCTTTTACATCTATATAAGCCTTAATTGTCTGTGAGGCTTGGTCTACACTTCCATTAATTCTCACTACCGTACCTTCGAAAGTCTTCGTATGGTCTAAATTGACCAATTCAACCTTTTCACCAACCTTTAAGAGGTCGCTATACGTTTTGCTTACAGAAACCTCTAGCTCATAAACCCCTGTATCTATAAACTCACCCAGTTTTTGGCCAGAGCGAATCAATGTTCCTTCGGTAACTAGAGCTTCTGTTAAAACCCCATTAAAAGGCGCGGCGATTCTATACTTTGCCAAACGTTGCTCTAAGTTTTTAATATTGTAATAATCGGTCAATATACCTCGGCCTGAAATAAAGAAGCGTTCTTTTTCCGTTGTCATTTCAGGTAGTGGTGGCGTACTCTTGTCAACATCGAAACCGCTCAAATACTCTTGCCATTTAGGGTATATCTCAGGATAATCAAGCCTGAGGTCGGGCATTATCGAGGTTATAAGATTATAAAGATTACTCTTTGAAGATTGAACACTGGCTGAAAACTCGGCCGCATCAATTCTTATAATGGTTTCTCCGGCATTATATCGCTGACCCGTCTTAAAAAGTTTGCTACCTCTACGAAACACGCCCTGAACCTCGGCATATAGTTCAACTCTTTGCCGCGCAATCAGATTACCGTTGGCGGGAACCTTAATAGGAACCGTACCATTTTTAACGGTGTCTACAAAAACAGTCTTTACAATTTTTTGAAGTTGGGGCTTGGGGGTAAACTTGCTTGCGATTATTGCTTTGGCAACAAACACAGAGGCAATTATCAACAGTAATCCTAAGATCGAAAGGACGACTTTACGAGTATCCATAAGTTTAAGCTAGTTGGTGGTATGACTGCAAAACTATCTAAATGTTTAAGCGGCATAAGTTAAATGTATCTTAAATGTAGTGCTTTTTGACACATACTAAAAAAAGGGGCACTTTCATTGTGTCCCTTTTAACCAAACTAACTAATAAATTATGGTAATCTACTCATCGTCAACGTCATCCTCGAATTTTGTATCCGCCATTCTTGTCTTGCTGAAGTTGGCGTCTTTAAAATCAAGTTTTAGTTCTTCCTTATCATAATCAAACACCAAATAGTCTTTAGAAGATTGCATGTATTCTAAGTTTTTAACAGATTCAAACTTGTTGTTCTGTATCTGAAAAACTTCAAGACTCGCTAATTGTCCGAACTCAGCAGGCACTTCACCCCCCAAGCTATTGTTCGCCAAAACCAGTTCTTTTAATTTAGAAAGATTACCCATTTCGGCCGGTATTGAACCTTCTAATGTATTTTCAAAAAGCCCTAAGCTTTCTAAAGAAGTTAAATCACCAAGTGCCTTTGGAATATTCCCCTTAAGACTGTTGCTGGAAAGGTTCAAAACCTTCAAATTTTTAATATTGCCGATACTTTCAGGAATGCTTCCGGTCAAAAAGTTATTAAAGGCGGTAAATTCCTCCAAACTTTTCATATCACCCAAAGCCAAAGGCAATTCCCCTTTTAGCCTGTTCATTTCCAATTTCAAAGTTCTCAACTTAGCCAAGTTCACCAATTCTTTTGGCAACTCACCTGTTAATGAGTTAAAGGCAAGATTAAGTGATGTAAGACTTTTAAGATTTCCGATACTAGCCGGAATGGTACCGCTCAAATTATTTCTAAACAGGTTGATTTCGGCCACATGGTTATTTATAACCTTTACACCATGCCATTTAGAGACATCGGATTCTAAATTCCATTTATTAGTCCACTCAGAACCATTGGTTGAGTTGTAAAAGGCGATTAAAGCCTGTTTTTCTGCTTCGGGAACTGCGGCTTTTAACGTGGCCGTCACGGAAACAAAAAGGGAAACTAAGAATAGTAGGTTCTTCATAATAAGCTTGTTTCTATGGTATCTATTTGGTTGATATTACTGAGAAATACCCTACAAACTAAGTTCAAAAGAGGACAAAAACCAAAATTTATCGGCCAACGGCACTATATTGTTGTGAAAGCTTAGATTTCTGTTGTGTAACAATTTACACCCCTAAAATTAGGCTTTATCAATCACCTATTTCTTCGAGTTCCAAGGTTATGTTTTCCCACTGCTGCATAAGTTTCTCTAGGTCTTTTTTCTTCTTTTGGTAGTTGTCGAAAAAGTTAGGCTTTGCTATAGTGGCATCATAATCCATTAACAGTTCATGATCAATCTCGGCAATTTTCTTTTCTAAAGAAGCAATTTGACTCTCGACATTACTGAGCTTATTTTTTAGAGATTTGAATTTCTTCTGGTCTTTGAAATCATTGTTTTGAACTTTTACAGAGGTCTTTTTATCGCTTTCCGTTCTTTTTTCAATCTTTCTGAAATCTTCTGCCTTTCGTTGTTCAAGATAGAAGTCAACGTCGCCTAAATACTCCTTTATATTTCTGTCTTTAAATTCATAGACCTTATTGGTAAGACCTTGCAAAAAATCACGGTCGTGAGATACGACCACTAAAGTGCCCCCGAAGTTTTGAAGTGCCTTTTTAAGTACATTTTTCGATTTTATATCAAGGTGATTGGTAGGCTCATCCATAACAAGCACATTGAATGGCTGAAGAAGCATTTTTGCGAGTGCAAGTCGATTACGTTCGCCACCAGAGAGCACTTTTACATATTTGTCAACATCGTCGCCCTGAAAAAGAAACGAACCCAGTACATCTCTCACCGTGCTTCGGTTCTTTTCATTTGCAGCATCGATCATCGTATCTAAAATGGTCTTGCTGCCATCTAAATACTCAGCTTGGTTTTGAGCGAAATATCCGATTTGAACATTATGGCCCAATTTCATTTTACCTTGATGTTCAATTTCACCCACCATAATCTTGGCCAAGGTAGATTTACCCTGTCCGTTCTGACCAACAAATGCTGTTTTGCTATCCCGCTCCAATAGAAGGTTGATATTTCTCAACACTTCTTTTTCACCATAACTTTTCGATAAATTCTCGATTTCGGCAATTACCTTACCAGGAGTTACAGATACCGGAAATCTTAGGTTCATTACGGCATTATCATCTTGATCGACCTCAATACGCTCCATTTTATCCAACTTCTTGATTAGCGATTGCGCCATAGAGGCCTTACTGCTCTTGGCACGAAATTTTTCTATCAATCGTTCGGCCTGCTGTATTTCACGCTCTTGGTTCTTCTGGGCATTAAGCTGTTGCTCTTTGATTTCTGACCTAAGCTCTAGAAACTTTGAGTACGGTTTATTATAATCATAAATGCGGCCCAATGATATTTCAATGGTTCTATTGGTAACATTATCCAAAAACATTTTATCGTGCGAAACGATAACTACAGCCCCTGAATAGTTGTTCAAAAATTGCTCTAACCAAATTATCGATTCAATATCTAAATGGTTGGTCGGCTCATCGAGCAGCAATACGTCGTTCGTTTGAAGCAATAGTTTGGCCAGCTCAATACGCATACGCCACCCTCCTGAAAAGGTTTCAGTGTATCGGTTAAAATCTTCACGCTTGAAACCCAAACCTAGAAGAATCTTTTCAGTATCGCCTTGGTAATTATAACCACCCAGAATCTCGTATCTATGGGTAAGGTCGCTCAAGTCGATAATCAGCTGATTATAACTCTCACTTTCATAATCGGTACGTTCGGCCAGTTGGTGGTTGACATGGTCTAACTGAAGCTCCATGGTCTTTATTTCCTCAAAAGCCTGATAGGCCTCATCTAAGACCGTTCTTCCTTCTTCAAAATCAATATCCTGCCTAAGAAAACCTATTTTGACATTTTTTTCGGTGGCGATGGTACCCGAATCAGGACTATAATCTTTCGCCAACAATTTCAACAAGGTAGACTTTCCGGCCCCGTTCTTTCCTATGAGCCCCACTCGGTCACCTCCATTAAGCCTGAATGAAATTTCTTCAAACAGGTATTCCCCACCAAACGAAACAGATAGATTATGAATATTTAGCATGCAATTGTCTTTCGAAATATTTATTTATCGGCCAAGCCATTTACCTCAGCAAAAACTTAAAAAAGGTTAAGATTGTAATATTTGTTACCAACCAAATAAGCAGTATTGCGTATTTTTACTGAAAGTTTTGCAAATGTTAAAAAAAGGAAACAAACTATACAGCATTTTAACAGGAAGTTGCCCTAGATGCAATGAGGAGAGCATGTATGTAGACCCTAACCCGTATAGCTTTGGACGCCTTTTCAAAATGCACGAACGCTGCTCTCATTGTGGGCTTAAATATAAAATGGAACCCTCTTTTTTCTATGGAGCCATGTATGTTAGTTATGCCGTAGGTGTAGCTTTTGCTGTAGGCGCATTTGTTATTTCGTTTTTGATAGTGGGTGCTTCTCTAATCAATTCCTTTATTGCTATTGTCGCAACACTAGTAGTCTTTCTACCCGTTATCATACGCATCTCAAGAAACATTTGGATCAATCTGTTTGTGAAGTACGATTCAAAATCGACCCAACAGGCAACCTCTTAAGAAAATTTCTTCTCATAACGGTCGACGTTCATTTCATCGTCAATTGGCTCATCGTTCTCAATAAATTTTAAGAGGTGAGAAGATGCAAATGGGGCAATTAGCACTCCTCTTGAACCAAACCCGTTCAAGATAAATAGTCTTTTGTGCTTAGGATGTCTGCCAACGAGAGGACGACGGTCGGCCACCGTTGGACGAACCCCTGCTATTTGACCGACTATCTCATAATCACAGGTGACCAAATCTTCAAATCGTTCCAAAATCCAACGTTTGGCCACTTCAGTAGGCAAATTGGTTTTATCTTTCCATTCATAATTGGCTCCCACTTGATAGACATCTTCCCCTAGAGGAATAATAAAAAGAGATGATTTTATTGCCCGCGTTTCTTTCAACTCAGGCGCCTTGACCAATAAATACTCTCCTTTACTTCCATTAATAGGCAGATAATTAAAATAGGGGTTACTCTTAACTCCAAAACCTTCGCAAAAAACCACCCTTTTGGCCTTAATTGATTGATAAGAGATGTAATCCTGTTCCATTGCAAGTTGATTATGCTCAAAACGGTTTTGAATCAATAAGTTTTGCTTAATTAGGCTCTTTCTATAATATTCAATCAGTGTCGAGGTATCAATACGACCGGTATGCAGCACTTCACCAAAGCCTAATGATGCATTTAGATATTGGTTGGAATTTTTTTGTAATTGCGGAGAAAGGAAATGGTTTAAACTATCTCGGTCGGAAGCCCCAAACCATTGATTTTGCTCTTCAATCGAATGAAATCTACGGAAAACCTGCAGAGGGTAATTCAATTGAACATTTAATCTCGATTCTAAATCGGAGTAAAACGATTTGGTCAAGTGAAGCTGTTCATCTGCCTTCCAAGCCAAGGTAAAACGTTTTAAGATCACCGGATTGTACAACCCTCCAGCAACCTGCGAAGATGTTTGCGAATCGTCACTCACAACCTTAAAGGAAAGACCGTTTTGTTTCAACCTCTCACAAAAAGAAATTCCGGCCAAACCCAGCCCAACTACCAAATAATCTACCATTTGCCAAAGGTAGTCATTGGGCTTTTTAAAATAGTAGTCGTTCACAAAATGGTATAAAAAAAGCCGCGACTTAAAGTCGCGGCTTTCAAATTCTTGAATTGGAAAATTTTAAGGACTTAGTAAGCCCACATATCTTGCTCACGGTCTCTGATAACCTCTTGAATTCTGTTGGCTTCCAACAATTGAAATAGAGCGTTATCAGGTATGTATGCATTAACCTCTCGGTCGCCTTGAACATTATCCTCTCTATAAATGACACCATTGAACCTTCTTGCATTCAACAGCATATCGAAAGATATCGGCTGAGCAGAGTTTCTTTGGTTAAATACTTTGGCATCATGAAGAATCTGTCTGGCATCAGGGTACCACACCCAGAACAACTCAACTTTAGCATCTCCTGGATCCATTGAATCGTCATCGATGAAGTTTACGTCGGGAGCCACAGGAGCAATGCCTAGAAGTCGGTATTTCAGTTCGCCTTGACGCTTATCGAAGTACCACATACCCTTGATACGGTATTCTTCAATGTCTGCAGCAGTAATATCTCTTCTCATGATAAACTCAGGAGAAACCTGCTCACCAGCATTTAATTGCTCGTAACCGTAATCTGTTGTATCGACTTTCTGTAAGGTGGCGGTAAGGTCACTAAACTTACGCTTATCGGTAAAATAAGAATCAGCGTAAACATCTTTTAGCTTACCGTTCTTAATATTTTTTAATAACACATCGTATAGAGACCTACGGTCGTTACCTATATCGATGGTATCGGTTGGATAGTATAAAGCAAAGTTTACCCTTTCATCAAGGTCGATTACTTCCCATACGGTTTTAGACCATAAAATATCCCTATCGTCTACGTAGCCGTATTCTAGTGGAGCGTCATTATCCAAAGCTTTTTGCGCTTCGGTCTTACGGCCGATATCCTCAGGCTTTTTGGCATTCAATATGTTCGCCTGGGCCATGAGTGAAACAGGCAACAAGGTTACCGCTCCGATTAGTAAAACATTCTTCCAATTCATGTTTGTAAATTTTAAAGTTACCGGGCAGTCAAAAGACTACCCGGTTTTTAACTTAACTATTAGTTTGTAATCTCCACAACTACAGGAGATACTTTTTTCAACTTATAACTCTTATTGTTGGTAATGTAAGCTTGGATATCGAATATCTGAACAACATCACCTCTTTTAGCTCTCTTAAGGGCTGTTTTGGCCATACCGTTCAATTTGTTACCGTTAACGCTTACAGTAGGCTGACCAGGAACCTTGAACTTGAAGCCGCTAACAGCTAGGTTCAAATCAAAGTCAAAGTCTTCTAACATTGCGCCAATAGTAGCGATTTCCATATTGTTTCTTGGCATTTTAACCGAACCATCTTGCTTACTAACAGTACCTGCAGGTCTTGGAATATCTTTAATTCTGAACTCAGACTTAGAAGAAACCGTTTGACCATCAGGCAACTTACCGCTAGCAGTAATAGTTACCGTTCTACCAGTTCCAGGATTCATTACATATTTGCTACCTCCAGCTGATTTAAGACCAGGAGCAGAAGCTGTAACCTTGTTGTTAGGAATACCAGGAATAGAGATTGACATTGGGTTGGCAACACCTCTATAAACAACGTTCATTTTATCAGCAGCTATCAAAGCAGCGTTAGGCTTGCTAATAGTAGCGAAAGAGTTGCTCACAGGAACCTCGATTTCCTCACCATCTTGAGAAAAGAAAAGCTTTCCTTTAACTTCATGGTCACCAGGAGCACCGGCACCCACCAACATTTTAACTCCACCTTCTTCTAAACGGTAATCAGTACCTTCAGAAAGCTTACGACCATCTAAGGTCAACTCGGCCCTAACAGGCTTAGAACTGTTGTCAGTTTTGCTGATGATAATCTTACCATCATACTTTTCTCCGCTGTAATAAGCAGATTTAGATCCAAAAAGAGAGGTTTCAAAGTTTTTCAAAGATACTTGATCGCTCAATTCACCTTCTAGCATCGCCTTCAAAGCAGACTCTTCGGTAGCCTTTATATCGGCTTGTAGCGCAGTCAATTTGGCCAAAGAAGCCACTTGAGGGAAACCTTCGTAGTGATATTTGATCCAATCTTGTTTAGAACCATCGCGAGTAGTTACTTCGTTTGTTTCAAATCTTGCTTCAACAGAAGACTTGATACCTTGTGGTACGATAGCAGCAACCTGCGTACGGTAATCTTGAATTCTCTTCATGAATTCTTCTCCACCTTCTGAAAGGCCATCTCCTTGGAAGAATTTCTGATCCAAATAATCTGATTTATCCATTACGGTATAGTCTTTTGGATCTTCAACTTCGGCCATCATCTCAGTCTTAAGACCTTCCAAATAATCATAATAGTCTTTGGACATGGTTTTAATTTGCTGAGCTTTTGCGTACAAATCTTTGTACTTAGCGGCATTCTCTTCCGCTTTTACTCCTAAATTCGCCAAGTAGGCTTCGTTACTTTCGATTGTTTTGGCGTTGGAAGCTTCTAGCTTTTCGTTCATAATACCGAAAGCCGAAAGTACCTCCTTACTCATGTTTAACGCCAACATTGCGATGAAAACCAAGTACATTAGGTTAATCATCTTCTGACGTGGTGATTGTTTTCCTCCTGCCATGTTTTCTAATTAGATTTTGATTAATTTAAATGATTTGGGGTAATTACTAATATCTAATTAGTTTCTGTTCATTGCAGTCAACATACCACCATAAACTCCGTTCAATGAAGAAAGGTTGGTTGCTAATGACTCCATTTGATCTTTAAGGGCAGAAGCATTCTGAACAACTTCTTCGTTTACTGAAGCTTGCTTGCTTGCACTTTCTAATTGTACTTTATAAAGGCTGTTCAAAGATTCCATCTGAGCGGCAGCTTGTACCATTTCTTCAGAATACTTTCTTGTAGACTCCATTGCATCAACTGTAGGAGCGATACCTTTAGCAGCGCCTTCGAAATTACGAATGCTAGAACCAAGGCTTTCCATCAAGTTGGCATCTACACCAGCTTCTTTTAATAAGTTATCCAATTTAGCTGACAATGAAGCCTCAGCTTCTTTGATTTCAGCAGCCTCATTGCTTTTTCTAGCTTTAGTTTCACCACCTGCCAATTCAGGGTAAACTAAAGACCAATCGTACTCGTCATCTACCGGCTCGAATGCACTAATGGCAAAAATAAGTGCTTCAGTAATAAGACCGATGGCAAGTAGGACACCACCATTTAAGGGACCTAGCTCCCAGTGTAGAATTTTAAATAACGCACCAATAATTACTACCGATGCACCAAGGCCGTAGGCCATGTTAAACAGCTTCTTTGTTGATTTTGACTGTGCCATAATTTAAGATTTAATTTGAAATTTAATGTTAAAAATAAAGATTTGGTTTATTGTTTGGACTTTGTTAATAGTTCAATTATCTAATTGAATTTCAGAACGGTGTATTTGAAAATTTATTTACGTCTAATATTACTTTTCGGGTTTTGACCCCGTAATAATTTATTGGGTTGAATCTTCTTCGCCCATATAATCTTGAACAGTTCTAAAGCCGATGTAACTTCTTGCCGAATCTGCGTATTCATAATCTCGAGTACTCACTTGAAGGAAATAAGCAACATCTTTCCAAGAACCACCACGTATAACCTTTCTTTCGTTGGCGCCATCACCTCCGTTAGGGTTCATGGTAGAAACAAACTCGTATGAGTTAGGATCGTAGCTAGAGTTCGTCCATTCAGAAACGTTACCAGCCATGTTGTACAGGTTAAAGTCATTAGGCTCGTAAGACTTCGCCTCAACAGTATATAAAGCGGCATCTGCAGCATAGTCACCCCTTTGAGGTTTAAAGTTGGCCATAAAGCAACCAGTATCACTGATTACGTAAGGGCCACCCCAAGGATAAGTTCCTCCTTCAATACCTCCGCGAGCTGCATATTCCCATTCAGCTTCGGTAGGAAGTCTAAACTGGTTAACGAACTGCTTGCCCCTACTCTTTTGATCATCATTCTTAAACTTGGTTCTCCAGTTACAGAAAGCCCTAGCCTGAGCCCAAGAAACACCTACTACCGGATAATCGCTATAAGCATCATGCCAGAAGTAATCATTGTGCATTGGTTCGTTGTAAGAATATTCAAAATCGCGGATCCAAACGGTCGTATCAGGATAAATTTCTAACTCTTCTTGACGGATGAAGTCTTTTCTACTACCAGTTCTTGATCGAGCGGCAGCTTCGATATCCATCCAGCTATATTTGTACTTCAATTTAGTGACATCAATAGTTCGCTGACCATTATAAGACTCTTCCTCAGGAATATACAAAGAATCCATCACCTCGGTATAGTACTCATCAGGATAATCGGAAATATCCCAAACTAACTGCTCGTCCTTGTTCAGGCCTCTACCTTCAAAACCTGTTTCGCCCATACCGGCATAGTTATCCAACATATATTTATCATACGCCGAAAGCTTGGTCGTATCCGCATCTTTAAACGCGTAATCACCAATACCGCCATCTTCAGGGCCTAGACCAAGTTCATCGGCCAAAATAGCCAATCTTGTTCTTGTAATGGAATCTTTCACCCATTCAACAAATTGGCGATATTCACTATTCGTAATTTCGGTATCATCCATATAGAACGATCGAACCGTTACGGTCTTTGTAGGAGCGTTTAAGAGCTTGGCCTGGTCTTCTTCGGTTTTACCCATGATAAATGAACCCCTAGGGATAAGCTCCATGCCGTATGGCTTTTCAGGATACCACTTTTTACCTTGGGCCCCTACTAGCTCTCCTTTTGTTCTTGAGCCGCAACTGCTAAGCAAAAAAACAAACGCTATAGATGATAACAATAGCTTTTTCATACTTTAGGTTAAATTTCGATTCTGGTTATTAACTGCAAATACTGTGCTTTAATTCTACACTCTAAAACTGTGATTTATTTAAATTATTGTATTGGCAGTACATATACTTAAATTTTTTTTGGGTTCTGCAATAAATAAGAAGATTGTCGGCAAAGCCCTTATACAGAAGCCTTTTAAACTATCACCTTTTTAATTGAACCCTTTTTTGTAAGCCTTCAACCATCTTTCTGGAATGATTTGGTCGCAGGCTTGCAAATAGTCAGTTTTTGTGCATGGTAATAACGCTACGGCATCTGATTTAGTGTGCGGTGCCAAAATAGATGGCACTTCTACCCACCACCTTTCAGTTAATTGACTTTGATGAAAAACCAATTGCTCACTATCGCAGGGTACATTGTACTTGGTAAAATTTTCAGCTTCCTCAAGAGGCGATTCGGTAATTCGGTAATTGAAACCTTCTATAAAGTACCAGATAATCTGGGCCATTAATTGATGAGACTGTACGGTGTTCTCCATTTCGTACATTCCGAAAATGGAAACCTTGTCACCAAAACCAGCGTAACGGGCGATAGCGCAAATCTCTCGGCCCGTAAAACCATTGGGAGAAAAATTATCCGATAGCCCGATTTCACTTGCCCTTACTGCCCGTGCATCAATACTGATCATATGGGCATTTCTAAGAACGGGTTCTGCCAAGGTAATATCGGCACCGAGCTCACCGAGCCTGTAGGCATCAAAAAAAAGTCGATCCATAAGATCCATTTCTTCTTGAGCATTAAAATAGCTTTGATATCCTATGTTCGAAAAGTTGTATAGATTGTTGGGTTTATCGGTTATAATCTTGCTCATGTAAGAATGGGAAGATATAAGCTCATCATCCATTCCAAAATCAAAACGACTATCGACCGCCACCAAGTTTACCAAGTTTTTGATTCCATCGAAAGATCGGTACGCCGGATAGGTCAAATCTTGTGTTGCCCCAATGACTATAGGCAAGATATCAGCCTCTAATAGCTTAGTTAACGTGTTTCTCACCACAAAATAAGTATCTTCGACCGTTGCCCCTTCTTCAATGTCTCCTATATCGGCGAGGGTACTGTTCCAATTACCTAACAGAAGTTTATACAGCTGAATGCGCAAACCTGACACATCAAGTTTCTCCGTTTTCTTTTCAAAGGCATTTCTGGATTCTTTTACCCCTAGAATAACCATACTTACCTTATCTAGGGAAGGAAGCCCGTCACGATGTGAGTGAATCTTAATATGCTTACCGATTGCCTGCCTAGGAAGCAATTCGCAATGGGCCAGCACCTTGTCATCAACAGGCACCAAAAAGTCTAATTCCATTACAATAAATAATTAGTGGAAGATTGAGGTTTATTTCATCAAACTTCAAAGATACTTATCGACTTTAAAGTAACCTCGTCTTGACTTCATAAATTAGAGCTCTTTCAAAACCATTATAGCCTATCTAACAACGAAAGGGCCATGAAAAATATCATGACCCTGTCGTTAAAACAATAGCAAGCCCTACGACCAGCTTATTTCTTCTTTGCCCTGGTTTTCTTTTTAGGTACCTTCGCCTCAATTAGAGCTTTTGCTTCATCTAAAGACATTTTGGCCGCATCAACGGTTTTGGCCAGTTCTACTTTCGTTCTTCCTTTAATAATATTATGCCTGCCCCATCGCGCCTTTTCAATTCGTATACCTTCTTCCTCCCAATTTTGAACGACCTTTTCTTTTTCTTTCTGCTTTTTGTTTTCGATCAGTTCAATAATATCAGCTTCAGAAAGGTTATCGAAATCATATTTTTTGTTCACATTGATGAACATGCCATCCCACTTAATGAAAGGGCCGAATCTACCGGTACCCTTCGTAACCTCTTTATCTTCGTATTCATAAATAGGAGCATCGGCCTTTTGTTTTGCCTTGATGAGCTCTACCGCCCTTTCAAAATCGACATCAAAGGCGCTTTCTCCCTTATCCAAGGAAACAAACTTTTTTCCGAATCGAACGTACGGTCCGAATCTACCAACATTCGCCTCAACCTCTTCCCCTTCATATACTCCTAGTTTTCTAGGAAGTTTAAATAACTCCATCGCCTCTTCATAAGTGATGGTATTTAACGACTGATCAGGCAACAGACTGGCAAACTGTGGTTTCTCTTCATCATCGACCGTACCTATCTGCACCATAGGGCCAAAACGACCCAACCTCACCGAAACCTGACGACCCGATTTGGGGTCTTCACCCAAAACGCGTTCACCACTGGCCCGGTCGGCATTTTCTTGAACGTCAAGCACCGTTGGGTGAAAATCTTTGTAAAAAGCTTGCATTACTTTCTGCCAGTCTTCTTCTCCTTCGGCGATTTCATCAAAATCTTCTTCGACTTTGGCCGTAAAATTATAATCAAGAATATTAGCGAAATGACTTACCAAAAAGTCATTGACTATCATACCTATATCGGTCGGAACCAATTTTCCTTTATCGGAACCTACCATTTCAGAAAGTTGTTTCTCCTTTACCGCGCCCGACTCCAAGAGAAGTTGAGCATATTTTCGTTCCGTACCATCTATAGTTCCTTTTTCTACGTAACCTCTGTTTTGAATGGTAGAAATGGTCGGGGCGTAGGTAGATGGTCTACCAATACCCAACTCTTCTAGTTTCTTTACCAAGGAGGCCTCTGTGAAACGATATGGCGGACGTGTAAAACGCTCTGTTGCCGTTATATAATTATTGGTCAATGCCTCGCCCTCTTTCATGGCCGGCAGCATTCCTTCTTGCTCCTCTACATCTTCTTCATCGACACTTTCCAAATAAACCTTTAAAAAACCATCGAACTTAATGACCTCACCATTAGCACTGAACTGTTCGGAATGCGTGTTGGCAACAACCTTAACATTGGTACGTTCCAACTCGGCATCGCTCATTTGAGAGGCAATGGTACGTTTCCAAATCAACTCGTACAATTTCATTTGATCACGCTCCAAAGAAGGAGATTGATTGGTTATATCAGTAGGTCGAATAGCTTCGTGCGCTTCTTGCGCTCCCTTGGTCTTACCCTTAAAATTTCTGACCTCACTGTACTTTTCACCATAGTTCTGAACAATGGCTTCTTTAGCAGCGTTGATGGCCTCACTTGAAAGGTTAACACTATCGGTTCTCATATAAGTAATAAGCCCTGCCTCGTATAAACGCTGCGCTACCTGCATAGTTCTAGAAACAGAAAAGTATAGCTTTCTAGATGCCTCTTGCTGCAATGTAGAAGTGGTAAAGGGTGCGGACGGTGATTTTTTGGCCGGTTTCTTATCTAAACTACCCACCGAAAAGTCAGCACCGATATTTTGTTTCAGAAAAGCTTCGGCTTCTTCTTTTGAAGCAAAGGTTTTATTGAGCTTGGCAGCGAAAACATTTGCTTCTGAAGTCTTGAATTCTGCTGCAATTCTAAAAGAGGCTTCCGGGGTAAATGCTTCAATATCCCTTTCCCTTTCGACAATCAATCGAACGGCTACCGATTGTACACGCCCAGCCGAAAGGCCAGGTTTTATTTTCTTCCATAGTACAGGAGAAAGCTCATAACCTACCAGACGATCCAATACGCGTCTGGCCTGTTGTGCATTTACGAGATTATAATTGATAGACCTTGGGTTTTCGATAGCCTTTTGAATGGCACTCTTGGTAATCGAGTTGAATACTATTCTCTTGGTCTTATTCTTATCGAGTTTTAAAGTTTCGGCCAAGTGCCATGATATGGCTTCTCCTTCGCGGTCTTCATCACTTGCAAGCCATATGGTCTCTGCTTTCTTTGCTAAATCACGTAATTTTTTGACAAGTGCCTTTTTATCGCTGTCAACGATATATTTGGGTTCGAAATCATTATCGACATCTACGCCGAGTTCTTTTGAAGGTAAATCTGCAATGTGCCCAAAACTTGACTCGACCTTATAATCACTTCCGAGAAATTTCTCGATGGTCTTTGCCTTCGCGGGCGACTCTACTATAACTAAATTCTTGGCCATTAATGGTTTTTTGATGCAACAAAAGTAATTGAAAATTTTAATTCGCCCCCACAGAACGGATTTCATAAAAGAAAAACGCCCCGATAAAACGGGGCGTTAGACAGAATTATTGCCAAGAGTCAGTTCAAACTGTAACTACTTAATAGCTCAATATCGTTCTCTAGATACTCATATTGATAGAGTACTTGGTTACCAATCATCAATAATGAATTCTGAAGGGGAATAACGTCATAGGTAACAATATCTTTAAAGTGATTTAACAAAGTGAGGTTCTGAATATTGCTTTTATCATACACCTTTAGACCGTCAGCTCCATCGCAAACAAAAAGCTTATCATCTTTAAAACCGATACCATAAGGCCCCGTCAATGAGTAAAATTTTTCAAGTTTAGGCTCGGCCAAATTTGTCAAATCAACAATATACAGTCCGCTTTCAGTATTTCCACATGAATTCTCGCCCCTAAGGGTCACATATGCATAATCACCGTCTACGACGACAGGGTCACATGCCGTACCGTGTATAAATTCGGAAACAAAAACAGGCTTATCAGGCGAAGTGATATCATATATATACATGCCTTGGGTACCCCCCAAGAAAAGAATATCACCTTGGTTGTAAATTGTTTCAACAGCACCGTTGGTATAGACATCGTCTAAAGTTTTCGGGTTATCTAGATCTGAAATATCAAAAATACTGATACTACCCCACTCAACGGCATAAAGGTAATCACCAACAATTTTGAATCGTGCCAAAGACCCTCCTTGACCAGTTGAAGAATCAGAGGAGGCCGATTCAGCACCCGAGTTAAAAGCAAGGTCTTCACTAACTCGTCCATAACCCGATTTTTCCATAAATTCTTCTTCAGAAAGAATCTCGCGTTTAACTTCCCAACCTACAATAGCCTCATTGTTCACATCAAATTCAGAATAATCATAAAGGTCGGCCTCGGGCCAATCTACATCAAACCCTACCGTACACCAAAATTGCTGATAAATAGCATTCTCAATACGTTTGGCAGCCGGAATATTCTCGATATCCGATATATCGAAAATCACCAAATCACCATAGCTATCGGCATAAAGCCTATCGTCTTTAACCGAGATATCATTATTACCCTCTAGCTTAATGAACCCAACATTTTCCGGTGCTGAGGGGTCACTGTTATCGATAATATGAAAACCCCGGTACACATCGTTTACAAAAACGAAATTCTTGTAAGCATAAATCTTTCCCGATTGTTGAATGGGTTCCGGTTCGCTAATATCGATCGCTTCTTCTTTAAATTGGCGTAAATCGGAAGTTAAGGGCACGGCAACGAGATATTCGCGTTTACCAGAAATGGAATCGTCGTCGATACACGAAACCATAATTGATGATAACGCTATAACGAATAGCAAGATGTTCTTTTTCATAGGTATCTATTGGTTTGTTTAACAGATAGATGCCTTTTTCACAGAAAAGTTGCGTGCATTTCAACGATTTGATAAAGAAATAACTGTTAACCCACCAAAAGCATAATCCTTTTATTAGATTCAAAATGAAGTTACGGGCAAATCTTATCAAGAAGGCATAGACCGAGATGGCTAATCAACCTTTTTACATTCATCTAAAATAGTATTAAAATTCACTGTCAATTTGTCACTTGCCAGTTTTAAGCCCTATATTTGCTGCCCGTATTTTATGTGGTTATGGAAAAGACAATTGACGAATCAATTCAGGGCTCAACCCTTTCTTTAGTCGACAAATCCAATAATGGTCGAAAGCTTTATATAGAAAGCTATGGCTGTCAAATGAATTTTTCTGACAGTGAAATCGTAGCCTCTATTCTATCAAAAGAAGGTTTTAACACTACTCAAGAGCTGAGTGAGGCTGACCTTGTTTTGGTCAACACCTGTTCTATTAGGGAAAAGGCAGAGTTAACCGTTCGAAAGCGACTCGAAAAGTTCAATGCCGTAAAAAAAGAAAGACCTCACATGAAAGTTGGCGTTCTCGGCTGTATGGCCGAACGCCTGAAACATAAATTTTTAGAGGAGGAAAAAATTGTTGACATGGTCGTTGGCCCCGATGCCTATAAAGACCTACCCAACCTCATACAGGAAATCGATGAAGGGCGAAATGCCGTTAACGTTATACTCTCTAAAGATGAGACTTATGGCGATGTTGCCCCGGTACGCCTTAATTCAAACGGCGTAACTGCTTTCGTTTCGATTACCAGGGGCTGTGATAATATGTGTACCTTCTGCGTGGTACCATTCACTAGAGGACGAGAACGAAGTAGAGATCCACAATCTATTATCAACGAAGTCAATGAACTTTGGGAAAAAGGCTTCAAAGAGATAACCCTTTTGGGTCAAAACGTCGATAGTTATCTTTGGTATGGCGGTGGGCTTAAAAAAGATTTTGAAGGAGCTTCCGATATGCAAAAGGCTACAGCGGTAGATTTTTCACAATTACTTGAGAAAGTAGCCTTGGCCCAACCAAAAATACGCATTAGGTTCTCCACCTCAAATCCGCAAGATATGACGCTTGACGTGATTCGAGCTATGGCCAAATACGAAAACATCTGCAACTATATACATTTACCAGTTCAAAGTGGCAGTGATCGAATTTTAAAGGCTATGAACCGCCTTCATACACGTCAAGAATATTTTGAACTGATTGACAACATCAAAGCGATCATACCCGATTGTGCCATCTCTCAAGATATGATTACCGGGTTCCCGACCGAGACCGAAGACGATCATAAAGACACCTTGACGTTAATGGAATATGTAAAATACGACTATGGGTTTATGTTTGCTTATTCAGAAAGACCGGGAACACTTGCCGCCAGAAAACTGGAAGATGATGTGGCCGACGAGGTCAAAAAACGAAGACTCACCGAAATTATAGACCTACAACAAAGGCATTCTTTAGAGCGTATTCAACGAAACGTTGGAGAAACTCAAGAAGTACTTATTGAGGGAACTTCCAAAAAATCCGATATGCATTGGATGGGCCGCACATCACAGAATACGGTAGCCGTATTTCCAAAAGAGAATTATAAAGTGGGTGATTTCGTTATGGTCAGAATGGATGATTGCACCTCGGCCACACTAATCGGTGAAGCGGTAGGCCTTTCACACAACAACTAATTAAATGGGACAATTTATTACAATAGCCCCATTCAACTAAAGACTTCCGTTTAGAGAAACGGATTTTAAGATACTATGGAAAGTGTACAAGCTATCAAACAGCGTTTCGAGATTATAGGAAACGACCCCAAGCTGAACAGAGCGATAGAAAAAGCGGTACAGGTGGCACCTACCGATATTTCGGTTTTGGTAACAGGCGAAAGTGGTGTAGGTAAGGAAGCTATTCCTAAAATAATACATTCTCTTTCGCACCGAAAGCATGCCAAATACATCGCTGTTAACTGTGGGGCTATACCCGAAGGCACTATCGACAGTGAACTTTTTGGTCACGAAAAAGGGGCATTTACCGGTGCAACGCAAACCAGAAGTGGTTATTTCGAGGTCGCTGATGGCGGCACTATATTTTTAGACGAGGTGGGTGAGCTACCGCTGACTACGCAAGTGCGGCTTTTGAGGGTTCTTGAAAATGGAGAGTTTTTAAAAGTTGGTTCCTCACAAGTTCAAAAAACGAACGTTCGTATTGTTGCTGCCACCAATGTGAACATGTTCGAGGCCATCAAAAAAGAAAAATTTCGCGAAGACCTTTATTATAGGTTAAGTACGGTAGAAATTAACATTCCACCTTTGCGAGACAGGCAAGATGACATTCATCTTCTTTTTAGAAAATTCGCTTCTGATTTTGGACAGAAATATAAAATGCCTACCATTAGACTTGAAGATGATGCCGTTCAACTTTTATTAAAATATCGCTGGCCGGGAAACATCAGGCAGCTAAGAAACATTGCAGAACAGATTTCAGTGCTCGAAGAAAGCAGAATGGTCTCATGGTCAACCTTAAATACTTATCTACCCAATGCCGGTAGCACCAATCTGCCAGCAGTGGTCGGCCAGAAAAAGGCGGAAAGTGACTTTAGCAATGAGCGCGAAATTTTGTACAAGGTTCTTTTTGACATGAAAAGCGACCTTAACGACCTAAAAAAACTCACCCTTGAGTTGATGAAGAGCAATGATGGCGAAAAGGTTCAAGAAGAAAACGAAGGGCTTATTAGAAAAATTTACGGCGAAAATGGCGAGGATATTGAAGATGTTGATAGAAATGCCCTTGAAGTGCTACACCTACCGGAGCCCAAGGTAGACCAGCCCATTAGTCGACCAACAGTTGAGGATAAGTACCATTTTGCTGAGGAAATCGAGGAAGAAGAAACCTTATCTTTACAGGAAAAGGAGGTTGAACTGATTAAAAAATCACTCGAAAGAAACAGGGGCAAGCGCAAAGCGGCAGCTGCAGAACTGGGTATTTCTGAACGCACCTTATATAGAAAAATCAAGCAATACGACCTTTAAAAAAACCCAAAGAGAACAAAGTCTTGAAGAAACCTTTTTATTTTATCGGCCTAATCCTACTACTATGTTTGAACGGATGTGGCGTTTATAATTTCACTGGGGGCAATGTCGGCACGGCTACGACTTTTACCGTACCTACCTTTCAAAATTATGCTACCCAAAGCCCCGGGTCTACATTCGAGCCCGGTCTTGAACGCGATTTCACGTTAGCCTTACAAGATCGTATATTAAACCAGACGAGCCTCGACCTTACCTCATCGAACGGTGACCTTTTATACGAAGGAGAAATTGTAGAATACCGTATTTCGCCCATGAGTGCCACCGCTCAGCAAACCGCCGCACAGAACAGGCTTTCAATGGCCGTTAAGGTGAGGTTTTACAACAAAACTAAAGAAGATGCCGACTTCGATCAGCGGTTCTCGTTTTTTTATGATTACCCTGATAACGTACAATTATCGGCCGTTAAAGATGAGGCCCTCGAAGTCATTTTTGAAAGGATAACACAAGATATTTTTAATGCATCGCTGGCCGATTGGTAAAATGGGCTTCGCAGCAACACTAAAATGAACGTAAAAGATTTTACATATCTCTTACAGCACCCGAAAAAGGTGGTCAACCCGGTACAGACCAAACAATTGGAAGATGTATTGGAAGAATACCCCTATTTTCAGGCCGCACGGGCCATTCATTTGAAAGGGTTGAAAAATTTGAATAGTTTCAAATATAACAATGCCCTCAAAATGACCGCTGCCTATACCGCAGATAGAGATGTTCTCTTCGACTTTATCACATCCGAAGAATTTTTACAGAATGCCATAGCCGATACCATTTCCGGAAAAAGCACGGCATTGGAAGATACCGAAATTGTTTCGGAAGAAGTTAAAGTAGAAAAAGCACCTTCCGTTTCGAAAGAAGAAAACAAGAATACTTCCCTCCCACTATCAAAAGAAGAGGCGGAAACCATTCTCGACCCAAAACTATTCGCATCAAAAGATCCAAAGATCGATCGAGAGATAGAAGAATCGAAAGCCAAAGCGGCCAAAGAGTTAGAAATGGGCCAACCACTACCTTTTACCAAAAGGGAAAAATATTCTTTTGGCGAATGGTTACAATTGACCGCTTTTAAATCGGTAGACCGTAAAAAAGAGCCCAAAAACCCTCCTACTGAAGAGGCGAAGGCTATCGACTTTCCTTTAGAAGAAGACGTTCTTAAGAAGAAAAAATTCGATTTGATAGATAAGTTCATTGCCGATAACCCTAAGATTACCCCAAAAGAAGATGTGCCCAAAGTAGCTATATCAGAGTCGGTAAAATTGGATAAAAAAGAGCTGATGACCGAGACTTTGGCGAAGGTTTATCTCGAACAAAAAAAGTATAAAAAGGCCATTCAGGCATACAAAATTTTAAGTTTGAAATATCCGGAAAAAAGTGGTTTCTTTGCAGACCGAATTAAAGCGGTGGAAAGAATTCAATCGGATAACAAGTAAGGAAGTTATGAGCACGTTTACCATTTTTTTGATCCTTATTATCATCGTATGCTTTTTGTTGGTATTGGTCATTATGGTCCAAAACCCTAAAGGAGGCGGATTATCTTCATCTTTTGGTGGCGGAGGCAGTCAAGTTGTTGGTGGAGTTAAGAAGACAGGAGATTTCTTGGATAAAAGTACATGGACGTTGGCCATTCTTTTGGTCGTTCTCATTTTGGCATCCAATATTGCACTGAAAGGCAACTTTGGAACCAGTGATTCTAAATTATTGAATGGTGACGATATAGAAACCACGGTACCAGAAACAGTGCCCGAATCATTGCCAGAAGAGGCACCTGCTCCGGCTACTACCCCATCTGACAGTTTATAATATTTACCCAAAAAACTATATAAATGCCAGCTTGAATGACAAGCTGGCATTTTTGCTTTAACAAAGTGTCAGTTTTTAGTACATGGCATAATTTCTGCCAAAGAGGATACGAGATTAATATTATTTCAAACTAAAAACTAAAAATATGGCAAAAGTCAACATTAAACCATTGGCCGACAGAGTTCTAATAGAGCCAATGGCAGCCGAGACCAAAACTGCGTCCGGTATTTACATTCCAGACACCGCAAAAGAGAAGCCTCAGCAAGGTAAAGTTGTTGCTGTTGGCCCTGGCACCAAAGACGAAAAGGTGACACTAAAAGTTGGTGATACCGTTCTTTACGGCAAGTATGCCGGTACGGAGCTAAAACTGGAAGGCGCCGATTACTTAATGATGCGCGAAAGTGACGTTTTGGCAATTATCTAAATTTCAATTCACACACTAAATCAAAATATAGATTCCGTAGTAACGAATTATTGTCCGAAAGGATTTTTTTTCATCTGATACTAAGGAGTTCATTTTAAAACTATAAACAATTATGGCAAAAGACATAAAATTTGATATCGATGCTCGCGATGGCCTCAGAAGAGGCGTCGATGCATTGGCAAATGCAGTAAAAGTAACCTTGGGCCCCAAGGGTAGAAACGTAATCATCAGCAAATCTTTCGGTGCTCCTCAAGTAACCAAAGATGGTGTTACCGTAGCCAAAGAAATCGAGCTTGCCGATGCATTGGAAAACATGGGGGCGCAAATGGTGAAAGAAGTTGCTTCTAAAACCAATGACCTTGCCGGTGACGGTACAACTACGGCCACTGTTCTTGCCCAAGCTATCGTAAAAGAAGGTTTGAAGAACGTTGCTGCTGGTGCTAACCCTATGGATCTGAAAAGAGGTATCGACAAAGCCGTTGAAGCTATTGTAGAGAATCTTGCAAAGCAATCTAAAAAAGTAGGTGATTCTTCTGAAAAGATTAAGCAGGTCGCTTCTATCTCAGCTAACAATGATGAGACTATCGGTGAGTTGATCGCCGAAGCTTTCAGCAAAGTTGGTAAAGAAGGTGTTATTACCGTTGAAGAAGCCAAAGGTACCGATACCTATGTTGATGTTGTTGAAGGTATGCAGTTCGATAGAGGTTATCTTTCTCCTTACTTTGTAACCGATTCAGAGAAAATGACTGCCGACTTAGAGAATCCTTATATTCTTTTGTTCGACAAGAAAATCTCTTCAATGAAAGACTTGTTACCTGTATTGGAGCCTGTTGCCCAATCTGGTAAGCCTTTATTGATTATCGCCGAAGATGTAGATGGCGAAGCTCTTGCTACTTTGGTAGTTAACAAATTGAGAGGTTCATTGAAAATCGCAGCTGTTAAAGCTCCTGGTTTCGGTGATAGAAGAAAGGCCATGTTAGAAGATATCGCCATTTTGACCGGTGGTACCGTCATCTCTGAAGAAAGAGGTTTCTCTCTAGACAACGCTACTATCGATATGTTGGGTACTTGCGAAAAGGTGACTATTGATAAAGACAATACAACTGTGGTAAATGGTGGTGGTGTGCAAAAAGACATCAAAAGCCGTGTGAACCAAATTAAATCTCAAATCGAGACTACCACGTCTGATTACGACAGGGAAAAACTTCAAGAGCGTTTGGCCAAATTGGCCGGTGGTGTTGCCGTACTTTATGTAGGTGCCGCTTCTGAAGTTGAAATGAAAGAGAAGAAAGACCGTGTTGATGATGCCCTTCACGCCACTAGAGCGGCTGTTGAAGAAGGTATTGTTGCCGGTGGTGGTGTTGCCTTGGTTCGTGCCAAAACTGTATTGAGCAAAGTTAGTGTTGAGAATTCTGACGAAGAAACAGGTTTACAGATTGTGGCCCGCGCTATTGAAGCTCCTATTCGTACCATCGTTGAAAATGCTGGTGGTGAAGGCTCTGTAGTGGTTGCCAAAATTCTTGACGGAAAAGCTGATTACGGTTACGATGCCAAGTCTGAAAAATATGTAGAAATGTTGAAGGCCGGTATTATCGATCCTAAGAAAGTAACTCGTGTAGCCCTTGAAAACGCTGCATCTGTTTCCGGAATGATCTTGACTACCGAATGTGCTTTGACTGACATTAAAGAAGACGCTCCTGCTGCACCTCCAATGGGTGGTGGCGGAATGCCAGGAATGATGTAATTCAATCATCTTTCTATAAAACAAAAAGCCGTTCCAAGATTTTTGGAACGGCTTTTTTCTTTTACAATATTGACTGGAGTTTTCAAACTGTTTGCGACGTATTTATCTTTTGAAAGTCTTTGCATACTCGCCTACTTGCATTCCTTTCTCGAGACAGCCTCGGATTGGGGGATCTAATTCTCCAACCACACTAAAAATAAAAAAACCACCTCTTTCGAGATGGTTTCATTTCCTATTTCTGGGCTCAATAGCAAGAGCCATCATAATTACTTCTTTTTAGAAGGTGCCTTCTTAGCAGCCTTTGGAGCTACTTTTTTGGCAGCGGCTGCAGGAGCCGGTTTCTTTGATGTTGCCATAATTTGACAGTATTAAATTTTGATTAAATGTAGGCTGTTTTTGAATCTCCCATATTTAATTATGAAGAATTTAACACTGAATTCAAACTATTAAATATCAATAAATTACATTAGTGGTGACCACTATCGTCATTACTATCTTCTCTGTATTGACAGCAAGGGTGCACGCTATTATAAGCTTCGTCGGTGGCCTTTAGTTCTTTCGTATCATGGCCTACTTCTACCAGTGCCATTTTCACTTGCATCGGGTTAGTTTTGCGTTCATCAAGAACTAATGACAATTGATGCGAAGGAACATCCCATAGAGCATATTTGACGCCCTTTACACCAAGAGCGGCCTTTTCAATCCTGGCCTTGCACATTTCACATTTACCGGCCACTTGCATTTCAACCTTTTTGTTCTTTTCTTGTGCCACGGCCATTTGAGAGACCAAGGCCAAGATTACTACTACAAGAATCTTTCTCATTGTTTAATTATAATTTAGTTATCAAATTCTATATCTAAAGCCCGCATAGAACATTCTTCCCATAATGGGTGCATATACTATACTGGTATCAAAATACGGTCCAAAAGGATCGTTGGCCCCCAGCACGGGAACCTGCTGCGTGGTGTTGCCTAAATTTTCACCCCCCACATAAACCTCAAAACTCTTACTGAACACTTTGGTAATTTGGGCATTCATGTTTGAATAGGGCGAAGCAAACTCTTCAAAGCGATAGCTTTCAGGGTTACTGCTCGTATCGGGCAAACGTTGTTTCCCGAATGTATGCAGCGTAAAATCAAAACGCCATTGCGCCCCATTATTCTTTAGGTTCGTTTCATAGGCAAGGTTACCAAAAAAACGATTTTGGGCCTGAAGCGGTTTCTGTAACTCTCCGCGGCGATAATCGACCTTTACATCGTAGTACTTATATGCGGTACGTATTTCAAAATTGGTCGCCAACTCATAATCTATCTCAAACTGAAAACTATTACTAAAGCTATCTCCTTCAAGGTTATAAAACGATACCTCTTGCGGGTCTTCCCAATCGACCACTACCTGATTCTTAAAGTCGGTTCTATAAAAATCTATAGAAATGTTGCCCGACCTACCTAAAAAGGTAAAGCCTTGAAGAAAGCTTGCACCATAATTCCAGGCATCTTCTGGGTCTAACCCATAAACACTTCCACCAGTATCGGTAATCGCAATTCTTCGAGCACTTGAAAAGAGCTGTTGGTTTTCTGTAAATATGTTGGCGGCCCTTTTTCCTCTACCAAAAGACCCTCTCAGGCTTGCTCGTTCCCAAGGCGTATATCTCAAATGAAACCTTGGGGTTATATAAGTACCTAATCTGTTGTGCGTATCTATTCTTAGACCCGCGGTAAAACTAAGTTTTTCCAAGTTTTCATAACCGTATTCAAAAAACGCCCCTGCAGATCGATCACTTCTGGAATAATCATCAATGCTCACCTGTTCGTCATAACCATCGTAAGCAAAGGTCAATCCTGTTTTGAACTTGTTTCTGGTATCTCCGACAATAGAATTGAAAATAAGATTGGTATATATACTTTCATGACCTATGTTATAGCTTCTCTTTCCGAAATAAGAATCTTGTAAATGATTGCTATAAGAAGCCTGAAAACCGATGCTTTGAAAAGGAAGGTTCGGAAAAACATATCCTACTTTTACAGAAGAATCGAATCTTCGCGTATCGATTTCACCACCCCAAACATCTGACCCGTTGTTATGAAGTTCAGGCTCGTAATCTAATTGGCCGATTTGCTTTTCGTCATTTAAAAAACGAACGTTGAAAAAACTTACCCAACCCTTTTCCGGGTCTTGAAATTGCCAACGGTTCATAATATTGATTTGATCGGCAAGAGGAGCATCCAAAAAACCATCGCCATTATTGTCTTCTCTTTGGCTACGCTTATTACCATGAATATATAGACCGGTGCTCCACTTATCGGTCAACTTTTTATTTAAATGGGTATTCAGCTCATAACGCCCATTTTGGTTGCCGTACCCATTTACGAAGAGCTCATTATCGGTCAAAGGCTTTACCAATTCGGTGTTTATTTGGCCGGATATACTTTCATAGCCATTCACCACACTACCGGCCCCCTTTGATATTTGAATACTCTCGATCCATGTGCCCGGGGTAAAAGTGAGTCCGTAGGCCTGCGAAGCACCTCTTACCATCGGTATATTTTCTTGGGTAATCAAAAGATAGGGGCTTGTAAGCCCTAACATCTGAATCTGTTTTGTACCGGTAAGACCGTCTGATAAGTTCACGTCAATAGATGGGTTTGTTTCGAAACTTTCGGCCAAATTGCAACAAGCTGCCTTCAAAAGCTCGGCACTATTGATGGTCACCACATTCTGTGGGGTCAGAAAGGCTTTTTCGGTGGCATCCCTTTTTTGTTCGACGACCACCTCGTTCAACTCATTGGACGCTTTCAACCTGATGGATACTGTTTTGGGTTCATTTATGGTCAGGGTATCCGATTCGAAACCCATATAACTAACAATCAACCTTTTGTACTCACCTGTATACTCTATCTCAAAAGAACCGTTATCGTCGGTAACAGTTCCTGTTTGGGAATTCATCCAATAAACACTTGCACCGGAGAGGGACAATTCGCTTTCGGCATTACTTTTTTCAAGCACCTTTCCCTTCACTTTCTCCTGTGAAAATCCCAAAGAGGAAAAAAAGATTGCACTTGAAACGACCGCACATCTAAACATATAACTCATCTATCTAATCAAGTTTTACCGTTCTTAATCTTAATGCATTGGCAATGACCGAAACCGAACTAAAGCTCATTGCCAAAGCTGCCAGCATTGGCGATAACAAAATGCCAAATACCGGGTAAAGCACGCCGGCGGCAACTGGAACCCCTATCGTATTATATATCAATGCGAAAAATAGGTTCTGTCTAATATTTTTTATGGTTGAGTTACTCAACCTACGAGCCTTGACGATACCGTTCAAGTCACCCTTCACCAAAGTTATCCGAGAACTTTGTATGGCAACATCGGTACCGGTACCCATCGCGATACCTACATCACTTTTGGCCAAGGCGGGGGCATCATTTATACCATCGCCTGCCATCGCCACTTTTTTACCTTCATTTTGAAGTCTTTTGACTTCGTTCAACTTGTCTTCGGGCATCATTTCAGCTTTAAACGAAGATATGCCCACTTCCTCGGCCACCTTTTGAGCCGTATAGGGATTGTCACCCGTAAGCATTACTACTTCTATGCCTTCCTCTTGCAGCAACCGAATTGATTCTGTACTCGTATCTTTTATTCGGTCACCTATGGAAACATACCCTATAAGTTTACCATCTACCGCCAAAAAAGAGACGGTTTTTCCCTTTTCCTGTTCTTTTCTAGCTAGAGAAATCTGCTCACTGTCGTTTTCAATTTCTAGACTTTTCATTAAGGCATGGTTACCCACAGCTATATTTTTTCCATCGACTAAACCCTTAACCCCTTGACCGCTCACTGAGTCAAAATCATCAATATCTAACAATTGAATATTCTCGTCCTTTGCAGCCTTAACAGTAGCTTCGGCAAGGGGGTGTTCACTCATTTGGTTCAAACTGGCAATTAACTTCAATGTATCTTCGCTACTATATTCATCATTGAAAGAACCCACTTTTTCTACTGACGGTTTTCCCTCGGTTATGGTTCCTGTTTTATCTACAATGAGATATTCTATTTCATGCATTTTTTCTAAGGCTTCGGCATTTTTGACAAGAACCCCATTCTGGGCCCCTTTACCGACACCTACCATAACCGACATGGGGGTCGCCAACCCCAAAGCGCAGGGGCAGGCAATAATCAACACGGCTATAGCATTTACCAAAGCGTACACATAGCTGGGTTCAGGGCCAAAAACCGACCAAATCACAAAAGTGATTATCGACACCCCAACTACCGCAGGAACAAAGTAAGCCGATATTCTATCGGCCAGTTTTTGAATGGGTGCTTTGCTTCTACTCGCCTCATTGACCATTTCTACAATCTGTGAAAGAAGCGTATCAGCCCCCACTTTATCAGCTTTCATCTCAAAAGACTGATTACCGTTGATGGTACCGGCACTGACTTGATCACCCACAGATTTATCAACGGGAACAGGTTCTCCCGTAATCATCGATTCATCTATCGAACTGGAACCTTTGGTCAAAGTTCCATCTACGGGAATCTTATCCCCCGGCTTAACACGTAGAAGGTCTCCAATATTTATTTTTTCTATGGAAACGGTTTCCTCTTCCCCATCGACCAGACGAACTGCCTGATTAGGAGATAATTTTAGCAGCTCTTTCACAGCCGAATTGGTCTTGCTATGGGCCCTTGCCTCCAAAACCTGGCCCATTAGTACCAAGGTCAAAATAACGGTAGCTGCCTCAAAATAGACATGTACCGTACCTGAATCCGTTTTAAACTGCTCCGGAAAAAAATCAGGAAAAAGCATACCGAAAAAACTGAAGACCCAAGCAACAGAAGCACCCAACCCGATGAGCGTAAACATATTCAAATGCCGAGTGACCAATGAGCGATAGGCGCGCTCGAAAAACATCCATGTGGCATAAAATACTACCGGTAACGAAAACGCGAATTGAACCCAGTTCCAATACTTCAATGCCATGATATCGTACAACGGATTATCATGGATCATTTCGGACATAGCGATGATAAAAATGGGAAGAGTAAAGGCCAATGCGATCCAGAACTTTTTAAGTAGTTTTCGGTAATTTGCCTCTTCTGCGGAAACATCGGCTTCCTTTGGCACCAGATCCATTCCGCAAATGGGGCAATCTCCAGGATTATCTTCTTCTATTTCGGGATGCATCGGGCATGTGTAGACTTGGTTATTGGTAGGTAGGGTAGCCTGTTCCACCAAATCCATTCCACATACCGAGCAATCGCCAGCAGCCTCATATGTTTTATCACCCTCGCAATGCATCGGGCAATAGAAAACTCCGTTTCCGTTTTTTGGTTTTGACTTTTGAGACTTATGTTGCTTCTTTTCTTTATAAATCTCATACCCGCCCCCATCTTCTTGAAAGGCCTTTTCAAGTCTTTTAAAACGGATTGGCTTTTTAGTATTAACTGTGGCTTCCGACTTACTTAAATCGACCACCACGTCTTCAACGCCCTCAACTTTTGACAATATCTGCTCAACATGCTTTTTACAGCCATTGCAAGACATTCCGTGAATATGATAAGTCTGTTTCATAATATTTAAATAAATACTTATCCAAAACTATAATTACCAGCATTAGCAGCTTTGTACAGTTCTGGATAAGATTTATAAAATTTGGTCAAGCGGCTTTCGATGCCATTCACCCATTGAACGGTATTGGGTCATAGACATACCTACATTTATCTTGAACTGTTTGGCCAAATGACTGCTACTCTTGTAGCCGAGCGAGTAGGCTATTTCAGAGAAATTCAATTCATTCATTTGAATCAGTTCTTTTGCTTTTTCCAATTTTAGCCCTATTACATACTTCTCTATCGATGTTGCCTCTTTTTTGCTGAACAATTTGCTCAGATATGAATAGTCTCGAGCCATTCTTTGAGCTAAATAATCTGATATATTCAATTCTTCCGCCTCTCTATCTGAGTTGACATAATCAATTAAAGCAGCCTTTATTAATTCTATCTGCACCTCATCTTTTTGTGCAATCAAGTGAAAACCCGTTGCTCTCAACTTTTTATCGACCAAAGCAAGATTTAATGCCCCTGAATGTATAATAATAACCATACCCAAATCGATAGAATCAACTTCAAGCCCTATCGAGTTTAGGGTCTGCGACACGCTTAATTTACATCTATCACAGACCATGTTTTTAATATGTAGAACCGTTTTCATTTTTGTTTTTCGAGTCTTTCTATCATCTGTTTCATTTCATCAATTTCCCTTTTTTGGGCCTTGATAATATCATTTGCCAAGGCTTTAACCTCTGAATCTTGAATATTGGCCCTTTCACTGGTAAGAATAGCAATCGAGTGATGTGGAATCATAGCCTTCATCCAAAGTAAATCACCAATGGGCTTTTGCTTTCTCACCAGGAACAGCGATACAGCGAACAACCCAAGGCTACTTGTGATGATAATTCTATTCAACAATTTATTTTTATACATACCTTTCATAAAAAAGAACATTACCAAAGCCATAGTAGAAATGCCCATACAGGTCATGTAAAAACGGGTCATACTAAAATAAACATGGTCTATTTTATAAGTATTAAGGTACATGGTCACGTACATCGTGATAAACGATGCAGCTAACATCATCAAGAATTTTAAGTATGTTTTCTCTGATTTTTCCATAGTAAATAGATTTAAAGTTAGAATCTCGCCGAAAGACCTCCGCCGACCCCAAATCGATTATCATAGCTAACCTCCAATGATAAAGTTCTAGATAAGAGATATTCCAGTCCGGCATTCCATACTATCTCATTTTGAAAACTATCATCGAAGGGCAAGTCATTTACCCAACCAAAATCGGCCTGATACTCGAACTCACCAAAAAGTAGAGTTCTTGGGAAAATCATCAATTCACGCTGCAAGCCTATTTGCGGCCTGAGTTTATTATCTATGCGAACATCTAGATTAAAAAGATACGGCGTTAAATACCTTACGCCAGCTATCGCAGTCGTTGTAATATCCTCTAAATTATCGTGCGACTCGTTTTCGATATTCACACCCCCAAACACACGTAGATAATCGAATAGATACCTTTCATATGACACCTCAGCCTCCAAATTTTCGTTCCACCCGTATTCAACATTTAAATTGAACTGATTTCGAATGTTCGAGGACAAGTAATTTAATTCTGCCCTGTGCGAAGCAAGACCGACCGTTCCCCACGAATAATATCGATTGGTTTCATCAATCAATTTAGATGCCGGGTAATTTTTCATTCGAACATCCCTTGGCGTATCGTAACTGAAAATTCTTGTCATACCACTCATCATATGGTAAAGCACATGGCAATGAAGTAGCCAGTCACCATAAGCATCTCCAAAAAACTCAATGGTTACCTCTTCCATCGGTGGAACGTTCACCGTATGTTTCAGAGGTGAATAAGCACCATTTTTATTAAGGACCCGGAAAAAATGCCCGTGTAAATGCATAGGGTGGTGCATCATGGTCATATTGTTGAAAGTAATTCTCGTAACCTGACCTTCTTTTATCTTTATATTATCGGTTTCAGCCAATGGCACACCGTTCATACTCCAAACATAGCGGTTCATATTACCGGTAAGGTTTAGAAGAATTTCTCGTACCTCTGCCCCTTCAGGAAAATTAGTAGGCTCAGGAGACTTCAAATAATCATAGGTATACTCTGTATTCATTTTCATAGACATACCTTTCTTCGGTGCGTTCATGCCCATAGCATGCCCCATTTGACTATGATCCATTTTCATATCCTGAGAAGAATCGTCCATCGATTGATGCATTTCATGATGCCCTTTCATTTTAGTTGAATCTTGGGGCTTATCTTCACTTTTCAACGACATAGCGGCATGGTCCATTTTCATACCGTATTCTTTCTTCATCTCGAAACGCTCATCTTTATTAGGCCTAAACTTGAGTGCGGGAGCCCCCATTTTCATATCCATCTGGGCCATGTGCTTCATCATTGCAATCTTATCGGGCCGAGGTACTACGGGAGCTTTTAGAATTTCTCCCTGACCTAAAAAAGCAGATGCCGTACCCGACCCGTCTTGTGCCATTACACGAAACTCAACACGTTCTTTTTGAGGAATTGTAACAATGAAATCATAGGTTTCGGCAATACCGATAAAGGTTTTGTTTTTTTCAACCGGTTGTACATCAAGACCATCGGCCGAAATCAACTGAGGGTTCTCTCCCCCGAACGTCATCCAAAACATTGTGGAGGCGCTACCATTTATAATTCGTAGTCGAATTTTTTCGCCGGGTGAAAACGAAGGATATTCCTGCTGTTGTTTTCCATTTATCAAGAAGGTTGGATAATATACATCGGCAATATCGGCCCCTTCCATTCGCTGTTTCCAAAAATTAAATTGCGCTCCAAGACCTCCTTGACCAATCACCCGGTTCAAGGGTGTTGATGTTCCTTTTTTGACTTGGTACCATTCAGTACCCCTCTTGAGGTTACGCAAAACACTTTTAGGTTTTTCATCCGTCCAGTCTGACAACAACAGAACCAATTCACTGTCATATTGCTTCTCTTCTTTTTTGGGATGTATAACAAAGGCACCATAAACGCCACTTTGCTCTTGAAGCATGGTGTGCGAGTGATACCAGTAGGTTCCGGCCTGCTTGATCGGAAACTTATAAGTAAAGGTAGTACCGGGTGCAATCGGTGGGGTTGTCAAATAGGGCACTCCATCTTGGTAATTTGGCAGAAGAATACCGTGCCAATGTATAGAGGTTTCAACTTTCATGTTGTTCTTTACATGAATAACAGCGGTATCACCTTCGGTAAATTCGAGTACGGGGCCAGGTATACTACCATTGACGGTCATACCCATCGCACTTTTACCTGTTTTTTGAACCTCTTCATGGTCAATAACGAGATTGTACTCTTGAATAGGGCCTTTAGTATCTTGCGCTTGAATGGAAACCAAGGGGATTACAAGAAAAACCAAAGGACTTAAATTTTTAAATCTTTGCAGTAGATCGTATAATATGAAAAGCATATATCGATTTTATTTTCATGAACATTTAACTTAATCCCAGAAAATCTGAAATACACAAAAACACCGTCACGAATAAACCGGACGATTGTTTTCTAAATGCCGTAAAAATCAAATCAAAAAGACCTCATTGACCAAATGAATGTCTTTGGTCAGCAAGGGAGGTGGATACAAATCGAAAGGCCTATTTTGAGTTTCGGCCTCCGTTAGAAGTGAAATGTAAGAGTAAATAAAAGCGGTCAGAAATACTTTTTGGGGAGTACCAATTTGATCAAACCCCTTTAACAAATCATCTTGACCCTGCATAGAAATGGTTTCATCACTACAGCAAGAATCTTCAGATTGTTCGACGGAATCTTGATTATCACCAAAATCCATATCCATTCCGCAGTCATCTACTTGACTGAATAAAGAAAAATCCATCAACCTTCCCATGCAATAATGCTTTTCTACCTTCCACGATGTGGTGGAAAGCAACAAAAGCAATGCCATGCAGCATGAAAAAATGCGATGTAAAAATTCTTTCATACTGCAAAATTAAGAAAATAAAACAAGCCTATTGTTTTTCTTGCATTTTATCGAATTTTCAAAACCCTACAAACAACAAACAAATAATTGAAAATAAACAACTTAATTCAACAAGTCTAGCTAGTCTCAAGCCATGTTATTAAGAAAATTTTAAGAAATTTCAGATACTTAAAAACAGGTTTGAAAGTTATGTAAGAACGCCCGAACCAGAGAAGGTTTTGGCAAACCCAAATGAAAATAAAACTTAATCGTATACTATGAAAAAAACATTACTCTCAAGAGTTGCCCTAAGTACTATGGTTTTCGCTATGGTTCTTGGCACTCAAAGTTGTAGCAAAGATGACGGAAATGTATTTGACACCCCTGATACGGGGCAAGAAAATGAAGACGACCCCGAAGAAGAAGTCGATGATGTAGCTACCTTGGTCTTTAACGAAGGGGATCCTTCAAATGATATTTTTGTGGCCGATGCCAGTGGTGAAGCCGGTGGCGTTGTACCTGGCCGTGTTATTTTCACTTCTACGGCGACCACTCAACGAAGAATGTATATCACCCAAAATATAGGAGGGGGCGGTGATATGCCCTTTAACAATTTTAATTTGGATAGCGACGATTTAAAAAAGGCGCTTAAAGCTGATGGTTCTATTGATTTGGATGGGGCTACTAAAAAAGAAATCGACTTTACTTTTAACCTTCCGGTTCCTGATATTGATAATGGCGAAATTGTGTATAGTTTTTGGACTACCACTGGAAAAGGAGATTTTAGGGATCCTACCAAAAGACAAGCCTTAGGTGTTGGAACCATTACGGTAACCGTTGGTAACGGAAATAACCCGGATGCAGAGGTACGCCATTTCACCGATATAAAATTATTTGCTCCTGCCGAAGATGGGAGAACGGAATCCTTCTTCTCTTTTCTTGATGGTTCTGTTTACAAAATTGTAGATGGAAATGTTGACGACGAGGAAAAAGGCGCTGCATTTCGTGCCTTCTGGGATTTCGGATATTTTTACACTAACGACGACAAAGCTTCTTTTGCCTCTACTGCCTATTATAAAACAGCTTTCCCTTTTGATGTAGAAGGGTTTGAAGCAGAAGAGGGCGTAGAAGATGAAGAATTGAACGAAATGTATTTTAATCTTTCCGCAAAAACAAGTACTGAATTTGATGCAATCGTACTAGCTGAAGACCTTGAAACTATTGAGAAGTCGACTTTTCCAGAATTCAATAGTATGAATGCAGGAGACGTTATAGAGTTTGTTGACAATTACGGCAAAAAAGGCCTTATTAAGATAACAGCTGTTGAACCAGGGTATGATAACAACGATTATATTATGTTCGATGTAAAGATTCAACCATAAAATCTACTAAAGAAAGTTTCAAATACTTTTAAAAGGATGCCCTCGGGTATCCTTTTTTATATCTATTGATTAAGGTTTTAGTTAATATGCGACCAATGGTATAATTATATTTGCAAAAAAATTTTGACCATGTTAGAACAAGCACAGGCTAAAACCTCGGCAATACTCAAATCACAGAAACCTATAGTTGTAATACAGCAAGAAATTTGCGATTATTTACAGGCAAATGTTGCGCATTACGACTGGGTCGGGTTCTACTTTAAAAATGGTGATAAAGAAGAATTGAAACTTGGCCCTTATGCCGGAGAGCCTACCGACCATACCATCATTCCTTTTGGGAAGGGTATTTGTGGTCAAGTGGCCGTGTCTAACCAAAACTTTGTAGTTCCGGATGTAACCGCTCAAGATAATTATATCGCTTGTAGTATTACAGTAAAAGCCGAGATTGTAGTGCCCCTATTTGTAAATGGAGAAAACATTGGTCAGATAGATATTGATTCAAACACACCGGACCCATTTACCGAAGAAGATGAACGGTTTTTAGAATTTGTCAATTCTGAAATTGCAAAGCTCATAGAAAGAGAACGGCAGTGAAACTCACACCGGTACATCTAACCGACAAGCATTTAGCCGTTTACAACTTGTAACTATTTGTTAATAACCTGATCGTTTTTTTGGGCATAAAAAATTACTTTTGCGTGTCATTATATTACGATAACTACACGCAAATAACATGAGCACCAAAAAAGCAACCTCCGCATTAATTTCTGTATTTCATAAAGATGGTCTTGAACCGATTGTAAAAAAGTTCGATGAGCTTGGCATTACCATCTATTCTACCGGAGGAACTGAAAAATTCATTAAAGATTTAGGTATCGATGTAGTACCTGTTGAAGATGTCACCAGTTACCCTTCTATTTTGGGTGGCAGGGTAAAGACCTTGCACCCGAAGGTTTTCGGTGGTATTTTGAATAGACAGGACAATGAAACGGATGTGGCTCAATTGCAAGAGTTCGATATACCTCAGCTAGATATTGTCATCGTTGACCTTTACCCTTTTGAAAAAACAGTAGCAAGCGGTGCCTCAGAGCAAGATATCATTGAGAAAATTGATATAGGTGGTATTTCTTTGATCAGGGCTGCTGCCAAAAATTACAAAGACGTACTTTGTGTATCTTCCATGGAGGACTATTCAGAGGTTCTGAAAATAATTACCAACGGCAACGGTAGTACTACCTTAGAAGAACGTAAACGTTTTGCTACGAAATCTTTTAATATCTCTTCGCATTACGACACTGCCATTTTCAATTATTTTAACCAAGGTGAGATTCCTGCGCTAAAAGTTAGTGAGACCAATGGTAAAGTTCTTAGGTATGGTGAAAACCCTCACCAAAAAGGGTACTTCTACGGTGATTTTGACGCCATGTTCGAAAAGCTACACGGTAAAGAACTGTCTTACAACAACCTATTAGATGTTGATGCTGCCGTAAATCTCATGCAAGAGTTTAAAGATGATGCGCCCACCTTTGCTATTCTAAAGCACAACAATGCCTGTGGTTTGGCCCAACGCGAGACTATTCACCAAGCCTATGTAGATGCTTTGGCAGGAGATCCGGTTTCCGCCTTTGGTGGTATTTTAATAAGCAATGTAGAAATCGATAAGGCAACAGCCGAAGAAATACACCAACTTTTCTGCGAAGTGGTTATTGCACCAAGCTACTCAGAAGAGGCCCTCGAAATCTTAAAAGGAAAAAAGAACCGTATAATTCTGGTTCAGAACGATATTGCTTTGCCAAGCACACAGGTTCGTACTTGCTTGAACGGTGTTTTGGTGCAGGATAAAGATAACAGAACCGACGCTGTTGATGACTTGCAGTACGTAACCGACAAAAAGCCGACACAAGAAGAAATTGACGATCTGATATTTGCCAGTAAGTTGTGTAAGCACACCAAGTCGAATACCATCGTTCTTGCCAAGAACAAACAGCTTTGTGCCAGTGGTACCGGACAAACATCTCGTGTAGACGCCCTAAATCAGGCAATTCACAAGGCAAATCACTTTAATTTTGACCTGAATGGCGCCGTTATGGCCAGCGATGCTTTCTTCCCTTTTCCAGATTGTGTAGAAATTTCGCATAAAAATGGTATTTCGAGCGTTATACAGCCGGGCGGGTCTATTAAAGACCAATTAAGCATCGATTATTGTAATGAGAATAATGTGTCTATGGTGATGACGGGTACTCGTCATTTCAAGCACTAATTTTACTACATTTGTCGATGAATAGCACACCCCAATCGAGCTAGTAACGTAACCAAAGAAAATTACAAATGGGATTTTTTGATTTCTTGACCGAGGAAATCGCAATCGACTTAGGTACTGCGAACACCCTCATCATTCACATGGACAAAGTCGTGGTTGACAGTCCGTCTATTGTTGCACGCGACCGTATCTCCGGTAAAATTATTGCCGTAGGTAAAGAAGCTAATATGATGCAGGGAAAAACGCATGAGAATATTAAGACCATCAGACCTCTAAAAGATGGGGTTATTGCAGATTTTGATGCTTCCGAAAAGATGATCAACATGTTCATTAAGAACATTCCCGCTTTAAAGAAAAAATGGTTTCCACCTGCATTGCGCATGGTTATCTGTATTCCTTCCGGTATTACCGAAGTAGAGATGAGAGCGGTAAAAGAATCTGCAGAAAGAGTTAACGGCAAAGAGGTTTACCTTATTCATGAGCCGATGGCGGCCGCAATTGGTATCGGTCTAGACATCATGCAGCCGAAAGGTAACATGATTGTCGATATAGGTGGTGGTACTACCGAAATCGCGGTTATCGCACTGGGTGGTATTGTGTGTGACAAGTCGGTCAAGATTGCAGGTGACGTTTTCACCAACGATATCATTTATTACATGCGTACGCAACACAACCTATATGTGGGCGAAGCGACCGCTGAAAATATTAAAATTGAAATCGGTTCGGCAACCGAAGATCTACAGACGCCACCAGACGAAAAATCGGTACAGGGTAGAGATTTGTTGACCGGTAAACCAAAACAGGTACAGATTTCATATCGAGAAATTGCCAAAGCTCTTGACAAATCGATTCTTAGGGTTGAAGATGCCGTGATGGAAACATTATCACAGACTCCGCCAGAACTTGCTGCCGATATTTACAATACCGGTATTTATTTGGCCGGTGGTGGCTCGATGCTTCGTGGTCTTGATCGTCGATTATCTCAAAAAACAGATTTACCTGTTTATATTGCTGAAGATCCTTTAAGGGCCGTTGTAAGAGGTACCGGTATTGCGTTGAAAAACTTAGAGCGCTATAAAAGCATCCTTATCAAATAAACCTTAAACGAATTCGGGGCGATTTCGAGGTTTCTTATGTAATTAATTTTCCAGTCGGAATGGCTTCGCAAGATTCACCTAACTGAATAGCGAATGCAGCAGATCATCAACTTTATCATACGATATAAGAACTTTCTTCTTTATATCTTATTGATGATCATATCTTTGGGGTTCACCATACAGTCTCATTCGTACCATCAATCCCGGTTTTTCAACTCATCTAACTGGGTAACCGGAAACATTCTGAGAACCTCCAATAATGTGAGCACTTACTTTGGCCTTGATCAAGAAAATCAGAAGTTGATGGAGGAAAACCAAAGGTTAAGGCACCTTCTTTTTAATAAAGGGGAAATAGATACCTTGGTTTTAGACTCGGTGCAACAAACATATACTGTTACAACGGGTAAGGTAATCAAAAACAGTTTTTCATACCCCAGAAATTATATCACCATCGATAAAGGACGAAATGATAGTGTTCGTCCCGACATGGGAGTAATCACGAGTAAGGGTATTTTAGGAATTGTGGAGAACACCTCTAAAAATTTCGCCACCGTTCAAAGTATACTCAACGAAAAATCTAATATCAATGCCAAGATCAAGAACACCGATCATTTCGGTTCTTTGGTTTGGGACATGAAACGTTTCGATGTTGTGCAATTGGTCGACATTCCACGTTTGGTGCCTTTGACCATAGGCGACACCATCGTTACGGGTGGTATGAGCAGCATTTTCCCAGAGGGTATTCCCATTGGGACGATTCGCAAGTTCGACCTTAACACTTCAAAAAGCTTTTATAGTATAGACGTAGCCCTATTTAACGATATGACGAACATTAAAAATGTCTATATCGTGAATAACAACTATCGCGAAGAAATATTGGAACTTCAAAACCAGACCTCAACTGATGATAAGTAATTACTACTTCTTAAATGTAATCAGGTTTATACTACTGGTTCTGGTTCAGGTATTGGTTTTTAACCGTTTGAACTTTTTTGGTTTTATAAATCCGATGGTCTATATTTTATTTCTTTATTGGTACCCCATTAAAGAAAATAGGGCCACATTTATAGGTTTGAGTTTTCTATTGGGCCTAGCCATTGATTTTTTCTCTGATACCATGGCCATACATGCAGCTTCAACAATTACCATTGCCTATATAAGGCCGGCCATTATGCGTTTTGTTTTCGGTGTTAACTTTGAATTTCAAAGTTTTAAACTTAGTAACACCACTCAAGTACAACAAATTACGTTTTTAACGTTATTGATATTAGTACACCATCTGGTTTTCTTTATGTTAGAAATTTTCAGTTTGGCCAATTTCCTTTTAGTTTTGAAAAAAGTTTTAGCGACCGGGGCGGCCACTCTAATTCTTTGCTTACTGTTCGGATCACTATTTAGTGTTCGAAAAGATTAAAATCAGGGTCTAAATCACATCAATGTCTTAACATCAAAATTTCATCGTAGATGAAAAAGCTACTGTTATCCTCAATTATCGTAATTATTGCATTCACTTTCTTGGGAAGGCTTTCTTATTTGCAGATTTTCAGCTTTTCACCGGACCAAGTTCTTGAAGACCCCGCGATCAAACGGGTGTATGATTACCCCGAAAGAGGATATATCTATGACAGAAATGGCAAGTTGCTCGTAGGTAATGACCCAGCTTATGATGTGATGGTAATTCCTAGAGAGGTAAGAGCCCTAGATACATTAGAGTTTTGTAACCTTCTAGGTATTGATAAGGAAAAATTCAGCAAAGAGCTAAGAAAAGCCCGTATCTATTCCCCAAGGCTGCCCTCTGTTTTTGTTCCTCAATTATCGAAAGAAGACTATGCCAAGCTTCAAGAAAAAATGAGGCACTACAAAGGCTTTTATATTCAAAAGCGGTCCCTTAGATATTACGACACCAATAGTGCGGCAAACGTTTTGGGCTATATCAGTGAGGTAAACGAGCGTGACTTGGCAAAGAACCCTTACTACGTACAAGGCGAACTTACTGGTAGAACAGGAGTCGAGAAGCAATACGAAGATATTTTAAGGGGCCGAAAAGGAGTTCAGTACATTCAAAAAGACCGTTTCAATAGGGATATTGGGAAGTACAAGGATGGAATTCTTGACACCTTACCAGAGCAGGGTATGGAAATCAATATTACCCTTGATAAGGATTTGCAAGAATACGGTGAAAAACTAATGGTCGGAAAACGTGGTGGTATTGTTGCCCTAGAACCATCAACGGGCGAGATATTGGCCATGATCTCGGGCCCTACCTATGACCCTTCATTACTTGTTGGTAGAGAGCGATCTAAAAACTACAGTGCTCTGCACTATGATTCGATCGCCAAGCCTTTGTTCGATCGATCGATTTTGGCCGAAGGATCACCCGGTTCTCCATTTAAAACATTGAACGCCCTAGTAGCCTTACAAGAAGGGGTTATTAGCCCCAGTACTACCGTACAGTGCTACAATGGTTTTTATGTGGGCCGAAAAAAGCGAGGGTGCCACTGTGGGGGAGGACTTCGAAAGCTGAACGATGGCATTTACAAATCATGCAACGCCTATTTTGCGGCCACTTTCAGAAAGATTTACGAAAAATACGAGACTACCGATCAAGGTATGGATGTTTGGGAAGAACACATGAAAAGCTTTGGCCTTGGCCAATACCTAGGTTATGACCTTCCTACAGGCCGCAAGGGTCGTATACCTTCAAAGGAATATTATGATAAGTGGTATGGTGACAATAGATGGGCGCCTTCATACATCATCTCGAACTCTATAGGGCAGGGCGAAGTCGCAGTTACCCCGATTCAGTTGGCCAATATGACCGCAGCTATCGCCAACAGAGGTTTTTATTACACCCCTCACATTCTCAAAAAAGTAGAAGGAAAAGATATTAGCATACCTGATTTTGTTGAAGCGAAACATACAACCATCGATAAGCAACACTTCGAGCCCATTATTCAAGGGATGGCCGATGTGTATGAAAAGGGTACAGCGAAATGGGTACAGATTCCTGATGTCAGAATCGCCGGCAAAACAGGAACAGTTGAGAATTTCACCAAAATCGACAGTGTTCGGGTACAACTTACCGACCATTCCGTTTTCGTTGCCTTTGCTCCTGTTGAAAAACCGGAAATTGCCTTGGCCGTTTACATCGAAAATGGTTATTACGGTTCAAGATACGCAGGCCATATCGCTTCTTTATTGATTGAGAAGTACATCAAAAAAGAGGTTACCCGTACCGATCTGGAAAAGCGTATGCTAGAAAGAACCTTGGAATACGAATACGCCAAACCTTATTTAGGCCGTGAATTCAAAATAAACGAATACGACTGGAGTCAGCATTCAAAACCTCTTGAAGAACTCATTTCTAGAGAATAAAACCATCTATGTCCGGAAAAAGCGTACTTAAAAGGGTCGATTGGCTTACTGTTCTTTTTTACCTGCTCTTGGTCACTATTGGCTGGGTCAATATTTATTCAAGCACCTTCTCTGAATCGGATTCCTCTATTTTTGATTTTGGAACCCTGCATGGAAAACAACTCTTTTTCATTGGGGCGAGTTTGGCATCGATAGTAATACTCTTGGCGCTTGAAGCCAATTTTTACGAACGGTTTTCAAGCTTGATGTATCTCATAAGCATGGTATTGCTTTTAGGGCTCTTTGTTTTTGGTAAAACGATTGCCGGTGCTACCTCATGGTATAATCTAGGTTTCTTCAATTTGCAGCCCTCTGAGCTAGCGAAAGTAGCAACAGCAATGGCTTTGGCCAAGTACCTAAGTGACATTCAAACCGATATTAAACGAAGAAAAGATCAACTCTATGCTTTTGGCATTATACTCTTGCCTGCATTGTTGATCATACCCCAACCCGACCCTGGTAGCGCCTTGGTATTTTTCTCTCTCTCTTTCGTGATTTTTCGAGAGGGGTTACCTCTCTATTACTTGGGTATTGCCCTTTTGGCTATCTTAACTTTCGTTACCACCTTGATGTTCGGTACCATTTGGGTAGTTATTTTCATCGCATTGCTATTGGTACTTTTCTTCTTGCTGAAGAACAAAAAATTTAAGGTTCCCGTATTTTCGTTGTCATTGGCTGTGGTGGTAACCATTCTATTTTCTTTGTCGGTCAATTTTGTTTTCAATAATGTATTTGAGCAAAGGCATAGAGATCGCTTCAGTCTATGGTTGAGGCTTGAAAAAGACCCTGGCAAACTGGAACAAATCAGAAAAACAATCGGCTATAACACCTATCAATCGGAGAAAGCGATAGAATCGGGCGGTTTTTTTGGGAAAGGATTTTTAGAAGGCACCCGCACCAAAGGAGACTTTGTACCTGAACAGCATACTGACTATATATTTTCAACGGTTGGCGAAGAATGGGGCTTTCTTGGCACTTCAACGGTTGTTGTTCTATTTACCTTATTGCTTCTAAGATTGGTCTATCTAGCCGAGAGGCAAAAAACCGATTTTAGCCGAATGTACGGCTATGGGGTAGTATCGATACTTCTAATACATTATTTCATTAACATAGGCATGGTGATTGGCGTTCTACCGACCATTGGTATACCATTACCGTTTTTTAGCTATGGTGGATCTGGGCTTCTTTTCTTTACTATTCTTCTATTTATCTTTCTAAAGTTAGATGCAAATAGACTAAAGGAGGGTATTTAACCCTTTTTCAGAAAGACCAGTCGCTTTCTCCGTTAGATGCTTCCAAAGTATTCTCAAGGTCATCGGAAAGATTTTTGAAGAAATCGATTCTCGTTTGTTTTTCAATCTCATCGATAGTGACCGTAAACTCTTTCAGAGGTTTGTTACTCTCCTTTCCTAACATTAAAAAAGCCATTGCCTTTGGCCCATCAGAATCGTTTCTAGCAATTATTTTGTAATAATAGTTGGGCACATCAACTTCTTCCTCTCCTATTTCCTTAAGCCCCTCTTCCAGAACACCACCGGTAACAATAAAGATTTCACCATATTGCCTGGCCCAATCGCGCACTTTAATCTCCAATCTGTTCCAAATACCGGAGTTAAAAGCCCTGTCTTGAGGGCTAATATTACTAGTGTAAAAGGTTTCGTTATACGCTTGTTCAGAGAACCTCCTATCCCCTGCCGGGCAGAGATGACCCCTATCATATCCCGACCCTCTATAATTTCTCCAATCGGCAGATTTTGTTTTCACCAACGGGTCTTCAATAAAATAAGGACGCTTTCTCTGGTCATTGGTCAAATGTTCTCTTTTTAAGGTATATGCTACCCATTCAGCCTGTTCAAAAGGCTCATTATACGACAGAATATAATGACCATGTTCCACTATCGCCCCAGTTGTAGAACTAGGCATAAAATCATTGGATATATCGGTTTGCAGCCCCATTATCTTAGCATCAGAATAGGTAGCGGGCGTGTAAAAATTATTGAATACCCAAAAGCCAACAATACAACAGATGATTAAAACAGAGTAGACAGTTTTTCGTTTCATATGCACAAAATTAGCCCATTAAAACTAGAGAATATGCTCGGTGGCAACTTCTTTGGTCACCTGTAAGCAATAAAACCTTTTACCGACAAAATACCTAGTGCAGAAAAGTTCCTTTTTTTCGTATTTGCAGTCGATAATTGAAAGGAAGATTTTTAATTTGCCGTAGATTAATTTGAAAGAACAGGTTATGCTTACATGGAAAGACATTATCAATTTCAGCGTTAAAGGAAACCCTACCCCTGACAAGCGCATTGAGAAAACAGATGCCGAATGGAAAGAGGCGCTTTCACCTGAACAGTTTTATATCACCAGAAAGAAAGGTACCGAACCGGCACATTCAGGAGCCTTATGTACCGCTCACGAAGCCGGAAAATATAACTGTGTCTGTTGCGACACCCCTTTGTTCGATTCTACCATCAAATTTGAGTCAGGAACAGGATGGCCGAGCTTTACGCAACCCATTAAAGAGAACGCCATCAAATATGAGAAAGATAGTTCTTTCGGTATGATTCGTGTAGAAGTAATGTGCAACACTTGTGATGCGCATTTGGGGCATGTATTTCCCGATGGGCCAGAGCCAAGTGGTCTTAGGTACTGCATCAACTCAGAATCATTGCAATTACAACAAGAAAACACAGTGCATGAATAATTCATCTATGGAAGTGGCTACCATTGGCGGAGGGTGCTTTTGGTGCGTGGAAGCCCTTTTACAACAATTAAAAGGAGTAGAAAAAATAGTTTCAGGTTATAGCGGAGGTACCGTGCCTGGTAAACCGACTTACCGCGAGGTTTGTTCAGGCCTAACAGGTCATGCCGAAGTAGTACAGGTTACTTTTGACCCTAAGATCATATCGTACAAAGATTTGTTGCTAGTCTTCTTAACAAGTCACGACCCGACTACTTTAAATAAACAGGGCGGTGATGTAGGAACGCAGTATAGGTCGGTAATCTTTTACCATAATGACCATCAAAAGAAGGATGCAGAAGAGGCTATCAAAGAACTAAAGCCCTATTATTCGGATCCTATAGTTACCGAGGTAAGCGCGGCCCAAACTTTTCACGAAGCTGAAGAGTATCATCAAGATTACTACCGCAATAACACGACTCAGGGGTACTGTAGTGCCGTAATAACACCGAAATTGGCCAAATTTCGAAAAATACACGCAGAAAAATTAGCATAAAAAGCTTATGATACCATTTATAGACGAATGAATACCATCCGTCTACGGAAATCGGTAATTGGACTTTTCTGAACAGGATTTTGGGTTTTATCAAGGTAATTTTATCGAACAATTTAAAACCCAATTCTTATGAAGACCACAAAACTTTACTACAGAATCGCCCTTTCGATATTTAGTGTTGCCATGGTATATGCGGTAGCAAATTCATTTATCAATTATGATACCGTTGCTATTAAGTTTCAACAGTTAGGTTACCCTACCTACCTCATTTCGGTGCTGGGTGCCGCTCAAATGATTGGCCTTGCCGTTTTAATCATCAACAAGAATAACTGGTTGCGAGAATGGGCCTATGCAGGCTTTTTCTTAAATTTTATTTTTGGGATTATAGCACACTTAATGGCTAAAGAAGGTAATGGAGCTGCTGCCGTAGTATGTATCATTGTTCTTTGGGTAGCCTATGTACAGAATAAAAAATTATCGGAACAAACCACTGAAGAAGACAACATTGAGAAGATAAAAATTCGAACGCTTAGAAAAGTAATTTAACTGCAAGTAATTCTTAACAATGGCCTGCCTAGTGCAGGCTTTTTTATTTTATGTGATAGCTAGTACTTAAACTAACGACCAAATAAGGGAAGAAAATTGGAAATGACTGAAATGCAAAAGATTGGTTTTGGAGGCGGATGCCATTGGTGTACCGAAGCGGTCTTTCAAGCTATAAAAGGAGTTTGTTTGGTTGAACAAGGTTTTATAGCCTCAAATGGTAAAAATCATTCCTTTTCAGAAGGAGTCATTGTTCATTATGACCCGAAAACTATCAGCTTATACCTCTTAGTTGAAATTCATTTAAATACCCATAAAAGCACTTCTGCCCATTCAATGCGAGAAAAGTATCGATCCGCGGTTTATTACTATTCCAGTTCACAGAAAAAATTAGTAGTCGATATCTTGAACGAACTGAATAAAAAATTCGATACTAATTTGGTTACTGAACCCTTAGTCATGAAGTGTTTCAAAAAATCTCCAGAGCATTTTCAAAATTATTATAACTCTGACCCTGAAAGACCTTTCTGTAGAACTTACATCAAGCCAAAGCTTGACACTGTTGCCACTAATTTTTCCAGTTCGGCTGAAATAAATAGTAAAAATACATTCTAAAAGCAAAAAGTCCCCAGAAATCAATCTAGGGACTTTTTATTATCTTTTTAATACTCTATCAACCTTTGACGGCCAATTTGCCATGTTTGATGTTGTTTACCCTTAAATCTTGAAGCACATTTACGGCCTCTTCTACGTAAACATCTTTAGCCAAACTTTTATGCCATCTGTCCCTCTTCTCGCGAAGCACCGAATCTTTGGTAAACAAAGCCTCTTCATACTTGAGAGATTCAAAGGTCAACTTGCTGTCATAATCGTTAATGACCTTGAAGTAGTCCGATTTTACCTTGTCTTTTTCCTCTTCTTTTCGATAAGTATTGTAATTAAGAGAAATGACCATTTCATCTTGCTCTGACTTTAACCATTTGGCATTTTCTTCTATCAATTTTATCTGAGGATTGTTAGCCATTCTTTTGGCACTATTGGCCACAGTTTGCTCGTAGTCGATATAACCATCCCAAGGCTTATAATCAGCAGGTGAAATTTTATCCCATTTCAACGGATTTGACTGATCTTTTTCTCCTAAATCAATGTAGCTATACTTATCAGGAACCACCACATCGCTCTTAACACCTTCTAGTTGGGTAGAACCACCGTTGATTCGATAGAACTTTTGCGTAGTTAACTTAATCGCGCCCAAATCGCCGTGTTCGTTACTACGTACTATGTTGTCAAGCGGAATCACGTTCTGCACCGTACCCTTACCGAAGGTCTGCTTGCTACCGATTACAATTGCTCTTTTATAGTCTTGCATCGCAGCCGCTAAAATTTCAGATGCGGAAGCCGAAAGTTCGTTCACCAATATTACCAATGGGCCATCCCACTGAATGCGCTCATCTTTATCGTCATATACATCTTTACCTTTACCTGATGATCGAACTTGAACTATTGGGCCGTCTTTAATAAAAAGACCCGCCATTTCGACTACGGTCTTCAAAGAGCCGCCACCATTATCTCTCAAATCAATTATAAGACCCTCAGCGCCCTCTTCTTTCAATCTATCTACCTCTTTGGCTACATCGGTAGCAGCGTTGCGCTCGGTATAATCATCAAAGTCAACGTAGAATTTAGGTAAATCGATAAGACCGAACTTTTGGTCACCTTTGATGATGTTGGCCGATTTGGCAAATGACTCTTCCAATTCAACCACATCACGGGTTAATGATACTTCCTCTAAAGAACCATCAATCTTTCGAACCGTTAAATTAACGATAGTACCTTTTGGCCCCTTGATCAATTTAATGGCATCATCTAAACGCATGCCAACGATATTGATAGGTTCTTCACCTTTTTGGCCCACTTTAAGAATTTGGTCGCCCACTTCTAGCTGACCATCTCTCCAAACCGGTCCTCCAGAAATAATATCAACAATCTTGGCCCCTTCAGGTTTCTTCTGCAACCTTGCTCCAATACCCTCGAACTTGCCCGACATGCTCATATCGAACTTCTCTTTATCATCGGGTGCAAAGTAAAAAGTATGTGGGTCAAATTCATCGACAATGGTATTGATGTACTGTACAAACCAATCTTTTCGCTCGAGGTCATCAACAAAGTCAAAAAACTCATCTAAGGTCTTTTTGGTAGAAGCCCTTGAAGATTTTTCGGCTTCTTCCGGAGTTAAAGGAGCAGCTGTAGCCTCATCCTCATCCTCCGATTCATCAGACTTCTCCATTTGTCTCATTTTAGAATCGTAAGTACCTAGAGTGGCATATTTTAATTGCAATCTCCAACGCTCTCTCAATTCTTCTTTGTTCTTTGCAAATTGCATCTTTTCGTAATCGATATCGATATTCTCGTTCTCGTTATAATCGAAAGGATGGTCTAAAACTTCTTGATACAAAATCTTAGCAGCTTCCATACGCATCATCAATCGGTCATATACCAAATTGAAGAAGGAAATATCGGTGCTCTTAATCTGATCGTCCAATTGAAATTTGTATTGCTCAAACTCCTTGATATCATCCTCTAAAAAATATCTTTTGGTAGGATCGATTACATCTAAAAAATCGTTGAAGACACTAACTGAAAAATCATCGTTAATGTCTTTCGGCTCGTAATGGCCCTTTTGTAAAACATAGGTAATTAAATCGAGTAGTAATTTATCTTTATCGTCATTCTCAAAAGACTTATTCGTAAAGCCGCAAGAGGCTACCGATATAAGCATTACGCCGAGCACATAGGCTAGATTTCTTTTCATACAACTAAATTTCGATTTTAAAATGCCGTTCACCAAAATGAACGGGAAAATTCACAGTTAAAACTAATGAATTCCCTAAGATACTGAAAAAACCATGCCACCTATGGCAGAGCGCCATTAATATTTTGTTAAACGAAGGTGGGTCGATGTCTTTTGTAAAACGTATTTTTATGCCAGAAATTATCCTGCATGAAAAAACCTTTGATACTGGTAACCAATGATGACGGAATCACCGCACCAGGACTTCGGTCTTTGATAGGCTATATGAAAGAAATTGGTGATGTAGTGGTGGTAGCACCCGACAGTCCGCAATCTGGCAAAGGCCACGCCATAACTATTGACAACACCCTTTTTTCGGCCAAACTGGTGGTAGACAAAGAAAAGGGAGCCCCCCTAGAATATAGCTGCAGTGGCACCCCTGCCGATTGTGTAAAATTGGCGTTGCAAGAACTTCTTGATCGCAAACCCGACATTTGTGTGAGTGGTATCAACCATGGTTCAAATTCTTCCATCAATGTTATTTATTCTGGCACAATGAGCGCTGCCATTGAAGCAGGTATCGAAGGTATACCGGCCATTGGCTTTTCTTTATGTGATTACAATTGGGATGCCGATTTTTCAGCGGCCGAAAAATTCATCAAATCCATTGTCAAGAAAGCTTTAAAAAACGGTATCCCGAAAGGTGTAGTGCTTAACGTCAACATACCCCAGGCCAAAAAAGATGACATCAAGGGAATAAAAATATGCCGACAGGCCAAAGCAAATTGGAAAGAAAAATTCGACAAAAGAACTAGCCCTGCGGGCAGAGACTACTATTGGCTTACCGGAGAGTTTCTATTGCTCGACAAAGGGGAAGATACAGATGAGTGGGCCTTGGCCAACAATTACATTTCAGTTGTACCCACCCAATTCGACCTAACCGCCCACCATGCCATTCAAGGTTTAAACGAATGGGGACTAAACTAATACTCAACCAAACCATATGAATACAAGAAAGGAGTTATTAATAGGATTTTTAGTAGGGGTCATTGCCAATATTATAGGCACATTGCTATACATTTTGTTGTTTTCAGATTTAGGTATCGTAGAAACCTACGAGGCAGCTGTAGAACAAGAGCACGTGGGCAGTCTTTTGGCACTTGGCGCGATTCTCAACCTTTTTGCTTTTTTTGGTTTTCTTAAAATCAGAAGGGATCAAAGGGCCAAAGGCGTTCTTATCGCTACCATCTTGACCGCAATGGTCATACTTTACTACAAGGTATTTTAATCGATAGTAGTTAGCGTTCCCCTTCTAAAATTCAAGATATCGACCCATGAAATATTACATTATTGCAGGAGAGGCCTCTGGCGACCTACACGGCTCAAACCTCATCAAGGCCCTGAAGACAAAAGATCATGATGCAAAGGTAAGATGTTGGGGAGGCGACCTTATGCAGCAGGCCGGCGGCGTTCTTGCCAAACACTATAAAGAGATGGCCTTCATGGGCTTTCTTGAAGTAGTCATGAATTTGGGCACGATTTCAAAGGCCATCAAATACTGCAAGAATGATATTGGTGCTTTTCAGCCAGATGTAATCATTTTTATCGACTATTCAGGGTTCAACCTTCGAATTGCCAAATGGGCCAAAGAGAAAGGTTACAAAACCACCTACTATATTTCACCCCAAATTTGGGCTTCTCGAGAAGGTCGTATCAATGACATTAAAAGGGATATTGATGACATGTATGTTATACTACCCTTTGAAAAAGACTTTTACGAAAAGAAACATAATTATCCGGTAACATTTGTTGGTCACCCGCTTATAGATGCCATTGGAGAAAGAAAGCCTATTGACGACCAAAGATTCAGAAGCGAAAACGGTCTAGACGCCCATAAACCGATTATAGCTTTATTACCAGGAAGCCGAAAGCAAGAGGTTGAAAAAATGCTCACAGTAATGTTAAGCATTGTAGATAAGTTTCAACAATATGAGTTTGTAATAGCCGGGGCACCAAGTCTTGACAAGGAGTTTTATGCTCCCTTCTTAAAAAAGCCCCAGGTAGGCTTTGTCGTCAATAAAACGTATGATTTACTAAGTCTATCCCATGCCGCATTGGTAACCAGCGGCACCGCTACGTTGGAAACCGCACTTTTTAAAGTTCCGCAAGTAGTATGTTATAAGGCCAATTGGCTATCTTATCAAATAGCTAAGCGAATTATCACTCTAAAATATATCTCATTGGTCAATTTGATCATGAATAAAGAGGTCGTTAAAGAATTGATTCAAACCGAACTGACTTCGAAAAAACTGGAAAAAGAACTATCTAAAATTCTAAGTGGAAGCTATCGTGAAGAACAGCTACAGGCTTACTCACTATTACAGAAGAAGTTGGGTGGACAAGGTGCTAGTGAGAATGCGGCCGCACGTATTGTGGAAAATGCTTAAATTTGATATCCAAGTGATATAAGCAACACTTGGGCATGCGCAAACTTCTCTACTTATTAAGCATATTATTGATTGTCAGCTGTGGCTCTTCCAAAAAGAGGAAAGCCCGAGCAAACGAGCCCCGCAGGGTCTCTGTATCGGCCAATTCCGATAAGAATGACGATAATAATCTTCCCTCGCCAAAAAAACCGTTCAGCAAGAAGAATTCCGTTGCCGATGATATAATAAAATCAGCGCTACGCTACAGTGGGGTAAGATATAAATTCGGAGGAACCACTAAAAAGGGTATGGACTGCTCAGGGTTACTTTACGTGGCTTTTGGTGAAAATGACATCAAATTACCGAGAACCTCTTATCATATGGCCGAAGAAGGCCAAAACATCAAGATCAGGGAAGTAGAAAAAGGTGATCTGCTCTTTTTTAGAACAAGTAGACGGGCCAAGCGCATCAATCATGTTGGCATGGTGGTAGCTGTAGAAAATGATGAAATTAAATTCGTACACGCCTCTTCTTCGCGCGGTGTTATTGTAAGCTCATTGAGAGAAGGCTATTGGAATAGCGCTTTCGTAAAGGCCACTAGGATACTTTAAGATGCGTCTTTTACGCTCCGTGCCCATAAAACTTACTCTCTTTTTAATCATTGGAATTTTACTTGGGGAGTATTTCAACCTTCCCACAGAAGGTGCAACAACAGTTACGTTCGTATTCTTGGTTCTAACCGCCCTGCTATTCAAACCAGAAAAGAATTCTATCTTCTTCGGTATTGGCATGGCTTTTACTACCATTGGTATCGGAGCTTTAGCAATAGCGCTCAACCATCGGGAAAACAGACCGAATCACTATTCAAAGTATGTCTCCAAAAGCGACAATAACTATCAACTTAAGATAGTCGAAGAAATGAAGCCTACGGCCTTTTCGTATCGATACTTGGCAAAAGTTATAGCGGTTAATCAGACCCCTTCTTCCGGAAAAATTTTACTTAGCGGCCCGAAAGATTCGGTTCACCTTTTAAATGTAGATGACGAGCTGGTTGCGTTTGGTAAGGAAAGAAAAATTCCAAGTCCCTTGAACCCTCATCAATTCGACTACAGCAAATACATGTACAGTCATGGTATTAGCGACCAATTAACGTTATCCGATGGCAATTACATCTTAAAAACAAATAGTTCAAAAACTATATATGGGCTTGCCTCACATATTCGAAATACGATTATCACCAATTTAAAAGCCGCTCATTTCGGTTCAGATGAATTAAGCATTATTCAAGCCCTTTTACTGGGGCAGAGAGCTGATATTTCTGAGGACACTTATTCTAATTACAAAGATGCAGGCGCTGTTCATATTTTAGCAGTCTCAGGCCTACACATAGGCATTCTGCTTCTAATATTGCAATTTATTCTTCGACCCTTAGAGAGATTCCGAAAAGGCAAAACTGTCAAAACGATTTTAATAATTTTGCTACTCTGGGGTTTTGCCCTGCTCGCAGGGTTTTCGGCCTCCGTTGTGCGGGCCGTAACCATGTTTTCTTTTTTAGCTTATGCCCAGCATCTCAACCGGCCTAGTAACAATTTTAATATTCTTGCGCTTTCGATGTTTGCCATACTTTTGGTCATCAACCCCAGATTACTTTTTCAAGTAGGCTTTCAAATGAGCTATGCCGCGGTCTTTTCTATTATTTGGATTTATCCCCTTCTCCAAAAGTTATATCATCCGAAAAATAAAATTCTACGTTATTTCTGGCAATTGCTTTCGGTCAGCATAGCTGCTCAACTAGGGGTGTTACCCGTAAGTCTTTACTACTTTCATCAATTTCCCTCGCTATTCTTTATATCGAATTTGGTAATTGTACCCCTTCTAGGAGTTATACTTGCTCTTGGAATTGTGGTCATCATATTGGCCAATATTCAATTGTTGCCTAATTGGCTCATAACTATCTATGATCATATCATCAAGTATATGAACCTGATTGTGGAATGGGTGGCACAACAAGAAGAATTTATATTTAGGGATATTCCCTTTGGTTTGGCCCAATTAATCCTTGCTTATTTATGTATAATCACTTTTATACTATTTCTTACCCGACCCACTTTTAAAAAAGTCTTGCCTTTTGCCTTTGTTCTTATCTGCTTTCAGAGTTGGATGATTTATAACAAAATTCAGCTAAAGCAAAAGGAGGTACTATTTCTGGCCCACCAAACAAAGAATACACTCTTAGTACACCACCTTGGCAATCAATTGACAATTTTATCAAAAGATAGTTTGTATGAAAAGAGGTTGGTCAACACTTACAAAGTGGCGGAGCATATTGACGAGGTCAAACCAAAGCTCTTGAAAAACACTTATCAATGGAAAGACCAACATTTATTTTTTATTGATAGTACAGGTGTAAAACCTCCTCACAAAAAATCAAGTGACTATCTCATACTAACTCAATCACCAAAAATAAATTTAAATAGGCTTATTGACTCAATCAAGCCTCATATAATCATTGCAGATGGCAGTAATTATAGAAGCTATGTAAATCAGTGGAAAGCTACGTGTAGAAAAAGAAAAATCCCTTTTTACTACACAGGCGAAAAGGGAGCCTATTTTTTCGGACACAGTAACTAATTCTTAGTGTACCTTACCCATTAACCGCTTGATCAAAGGGGAAGCCAACAAAACAATGACTCCGGCCCCAAGGGCATATTTAGCAATTAATTCGAAGCCATCGGTGTATATCGTTAAAGTTTCGAAACCGCCTACGTTCTTATCGGTGCTTTCTATGGCCAATTGTTTACCTATAAAACCAACTACTTGAAAAGCAAATGCCGATGATAAAAACCATACGCCCATCATAAAGGCAACAATGCGTTTTGGTGAAAGGTCGGTTATTTTTGAAAGGCCGACTGGCGACATAAATAACTCACCTACCGAAAGTAAGAAATACATAAGTAATAAATAGCTAAAAGGCACAAAACCACTTTCGTTGGCACTGCCCGAGCTAATGGCCAAAGCATAAAAACTGATACCGGCAAAAACTAGCCCCAAACCAAACTTATAAGGTGTTCTTGGATTAAGGTTACGCTTGCTAAGATAGGTCCACATCAGCGATATGGGTATGGCCAATATGATGATGAACATAGAGTTTAAAGAGTTGGTCTGAGCGGCGGTCATTATACCATCTAAATCGACGTTGCGGGAAGCAAATAAGGTAATGACACTTCCTGAAAGCTCGTGAAAGCCCCAAAAAATGGTCATAAAAAAGGTAATCAACACCGCTACGAACAGCTTTTTTCGCTCATCGGCATTTGCCTGATACATGATATAGCCCAAGTATATTAAAATGGCAATACCTATAAGCTTAAAAATGACATTTACGATATTCTGATCCTCAAAGAAAGAACCTTCGGTACCTAACGGTTGATAAGCCGACAAAAGATAAGCAATGATGGGTGCTGCAATAACGGCAAGCAGTGGCACTAAAATGCCTTGTTTAATCCCTCCTACCTTTTTATCAAGAACGTGTTCATTTGGCGGAAGGCCCCTATCACCAAAAACATTCTTTTTTATACCTCTCCAGAAGAAGATAAGTCCTGTAAGCATACCTATACCCGCGAGGCCAAAACCGTAATGCCATCCATATTCAACAGCCAACCAACCACATAGTAAGGGTGCGATCCACCCACCGATATTAATACCCATATAGAATATCGTAAACCCGGAATCTTTTTTCGGGTCGCCTTCAGGGTAAAGAGTACCTACAAACGTTGATATATTGGGTTTAAAAAAGCCATTGCCAACAATAATCAATGACAAGGCCAAAAAGAAAGTAATATTATGTTCAATAGCCAAAACGAAATGCCCTATCGACATAAGAATACCACCTAGAAAAATGGAATTACGCATTCCTAATATGGTATCGGAAATTCTACCTCCGATGACCGTAGAAGCATATACCAAAGAACCATAGGACGAATAAACGGCCGCGGTAGCAAAGTCTCTTTCGGCCAAAGCGGCAAATATGACGTCTACCATGTAGAGTGTCAATAGCGCCCGCATTCCATAAAAGCTGAACCGTTCCCAGAGTTCTGCAAAGAACAGATAGAAAAGGCCCTTTGGGTGGCCGAACATTTGCTGCTGCTCCATAAATTCGTGTTTGGTTTCCATATATATATTTTAAGTTATTGGTCCGGTTTTCATTACTCGCTATTCCCTGGAAGATATCAAAAAGTACTAACCCTTTATTTGAGCGTCTATACTTTGTTGTTCTTTGGTATCGAGATTACCTTCTGCCTTTCTGTCTCTCAGGTTTTCGTTCAAGAAATTGGTCATTTTATTGAAGAGGTGAACTCTCGTATTTCCGCCATATATACCATGGTTTTTATCGGGATAGATAGCCCAGTCGAATTGTTTATTGGCCTGAATCAGGGCTTCCGCCATTCTCATGGAATGTTGCGCATGCACATTGTCATCGCCAGAACCGTGAATCAATAGAAAATCGCCCTGCAAAAGTTCAGGATAGTTAAGCGGTGAATTATCGTCGTACCCATCAGGATTTTCTTGAGGAGTGCGCATAAACCTTTCCGTATAGATGGTATCATAAAACCTCCATGAAGTAACAGGGGCAACGGCTATAGCCGTTTCGAAGACCTCGCTACCTTTCAAAAGACTGTTGGTAGCCATATGACCTCCAAAACTCCATCCCCAAATACCTGTTCTGTTCTCATCGATAAAAGAAAGTTCGCTTAACTTCTTTGCCGCGGCAATTTGATCTTCCGTTTCATATTTCACTAAGTTGAGATAGGTAGATTTTTTAAAGTCAGCTCCCTTAAAACCGGTCCCCCTACCATCGACACAAGCAATAACATAGCCTTCAGAGGCTAACTGCTGATGCCAGTAATCTCTATAGCCCATCCAGCTATTGGACACCTGTTGTGATCCGGGACCACTATATTGGTACATGAGTAATGGGTACTTCTTGGAGGGGTCAAAATCTTTCGGTTTGATCATATACATGTTCAACTCATTACCATTGATTTGAATAGTCGAAAACTCTTTGGCACTCAGCTCATACCCCTTCAATTTATCAATAAGGGCATCGTTATTTTTTATCTCTTTGATTTCCTTACCGTTCAAGGCTTTATGCAAGGTATAAATAGGTGGTGTTGTAGCATTTGAATAGGTCAATATAAAATAGGTGAAGTCTGCACTAAAAGCTGCGGAATTGGTTCCTTCTCCTGTGGCCAGTGCCTTTTTGTTTTTCCCATTACTTGCCACACTATAGACTCCCCTATTAATCGACCCGTTTTCGGTTGACTGATAGTAAACCCTATCTTCGTTTTGGTCATAACCGTAGTAATTGGTAACCTCCCAAGGTCCTTTGGTTACCTGGTTCATTAAATTACCGTCTTGGTCATAGAGATAAATATGGTTGTAACCGTCTGTTTCACTCGTCCAGATAAAACTATCGTCTGCCAGAAATGTCAAATTATCAATAATATCGATATAGGCATCATCTTTCTCTTCAAGCAAGACATTTACCGAGTTATCTTTAGCGTTTACCGAAAGTAATTTTAGATGGTTCTGATGTCGATTAATGGTCTGTACGCTCAGGTAATTGGCATTGTTCATCCATTTAATTCGTGGTATATAATAAGGGTTTCCTAAATCAACCTTTGATATGTCTCCTGAAGCGACATCAAGCATGTGCAGCGTTACTTCGGCGTTATTTTCTCCTGCCTTTGGATATTTAAAAACTTCTTGAGTCGGATAAAGTCCCGTACCAAAAACATCCATAGAGAATTGAGGCACCTCTTCTTCATCGAATCGAAGAAAGGCTATTTTACTTCCGTCAGCATTCCATGCGAATGCACGAACAAAAGCAAATTCTTCTTCATACACCCAATCGGTAATTCCATTTATAATTTTGTTCTTAACCCCATCGGTCGTAACCTGTTCTGTGGTTTCTGAATTTAAGTCAAAAATAAATAGGTTATTGTCGTGAACATAAGCCACTTTTGTACCATTGGGCGACAAGGAGGGCTCTTGAATCTTTCCCTCAGAGACTTTTATCACACTTTTTGTCTTTACATCGTAGACGTAGTAATTCGCCAAAAAAGAATGCCTGTAAATAGGATCGATCTCTGTAGCCAAAAGTATCTTCGATTCGTCTTCGTTGAACTCATATGCCGAAAATTCTTTTAAAGCATCTAAGTTTTGAGAATCAACAATGGTTTCTACTTTTTTCTGTGTGGTATAATCATATTTATCAATAGTCGTTCTACCAGTTTTATAATCGCGATTAAGAACCGTGTATTGTTTGCCGTTCTTCATCGACCTTAGAGCATCTAGGCCCTCGGTTCTAAATTCATTAGCGAAAACTCCTTCAACGGTAATTTGTTTTTTCTGTCCGATAGCCATAAATACCATAAGAAAAAACAGAACTGAAATGTACTTTTGCATAGCTTGTTATAAATGATAATAAATCGCCCAAGTTTAGTGATAATTTTACAAAAAATTAAACTTTAATCGCTAAAAAGAGCTTCTGAAAGCCCATATAATCGGGCAACGAGCAAATTCACCTTAATCGTTATCTTTGCCCCAAGACACCATACTTTATGAATAAGCCAGTAGAGGGTTTCTCGAAACTGACCAAAGAACAAAAGATTGATTGGCTAACTACCAATTACACAGAAGATTCTGAATCTGCAAAGAAACTTCTTCAACTTTATTGGAACCCCGATACCAAAGTGCAACAACTACATGACGAGTTTATCGAGAACACCGTTACCAATTACTATCTCCCTTTTGGTATTGCACCCAATTTTTTAATCAACGACAAACTTTATGCCATACCCATGGCGATTGAAGAAAGTTCGGTTGTCGCGGCGGCTAGCAAAGCGGCAAAATTTTGGTTAAAACGCGGAGGGTTCAAAACTAAAATTATTGGCACTGAGAAGGTCGGTCAGGTTCATTTTATTTTTAAAGGGAAATTTGAAAAACTTTCCCGATTTATTGAAGACCTGCGGCCCAAGCTTATTGAAAATGCCTCTTCGATTACACGAAATATGGAAAAACGTGGAGGGGGAATCACAAGTATAGAATTACGCGACAAGACAGATGAACTAAAAGATTACTACCAGCTACACTGTACGTTTGAGACATTGGATGCCATGGGTGCTAATTTTATTAACTCATGCCTAGAAAGCTTCGCCCAAACCCTCGAAAATGAAGCTGCTCAATACGGATCATTTGCAGCTGACGAAAGGCACATTGAAGTGGTCATGAGTATTCTCTCTAATTATGTTCCTGATTGCCTAGTGCGGGCCGAAGTGAGTTGCCCAGTATCTCAAATGAATATTGATCATCGATTATCTCCTCACGAATTTGCCAAGAAAATGGTAAGAGCGGTTGAAATTGCCAAAATCGAACCTTTTAGGGCGGTAACCCACAATAAGGGTATAATGAACGGAATAGATGCCGTGGTCTTGGCGACAGGTAACGATTTCAGGGCCATTGAAGCGGCCGCACACGCATACGCCTCTAAAAACGGTAATTATAGTAGCTTAACCGATGCCAAAATCGAAGACGATATTTTCAGCTTTTCGATAGAGCTGCCCCTTGCCCTAGGAACTGTTGGTGGGCTCACCAGTCTTCACCCTTTAGTTAAGTTGGGTCTAGAAATATTGGGTAAACCATCCGCATCGGAACTAATGCAGATAGTTGCCGTTGCCGGTCTTGCCCAAAACTTTGCAGCTGTACGTTCATTGGTTACCACAGGAATTCAAGAAGGCCATATGAAGATGCACCTTTTGAACATTCTTAATCAATTGGGTGCCACCGATAGTGAAAAAAACACTTTAGTAGACTATTTTAAAACCCATGCAGCTACGCACAATGCCGTGGTGGAGGCTTTTGAAAAAATCAGAAATTAGAATGGTCGAGTACTACAGTCATGGCAAGCTATTACTGACCGCTGAATACGCCGTTTTGGATGGTGCCAAATGTTTAGCCGTACCAACAAAATTGGGTCAATCTTTGAGAGTCTCCCCGTTAAAAAAATCTTTGATTGAATGGAAGAGTTTTGACCATCAGGGAAATTTGTGGTTCGAAAAGGAAATAACCATTGAAAAGCTTCGAGAATCAGAAATATCTAAAGAAGAAAATCCTGTCTTACATACGTTGCTAAAATTGCTACGGGAAGCCATTAAACTGAACCCCGAATTTCTATCGGAAGAAAAAGGTTACCGTGTTGAAACCTACCTGGAATTTCAAAAAGATTGGGGATTAGGTTCTTCATCAACGTTAATTAACAACATTGCTTCTTGGGCCGGGGTAGATGCCTTTCAATTGCTATGGAACGGCTTTTCCGGGAGTGGTTATGACATTGCCTGCGCGCAGAATGATGGAGCCATAACTTATAGCATCGACCGTAATAAACCTTTAATTGAGAAAGTCGATTTCAATCCACCTTTTTCCGAGAACATATATCTCGTATACTTAGAGAGGAAGCAGAATAGTAGGGATGGTATTGCCAGATATAAGAACTTAAAATCTGGAAAGGCATCGATGCTTAAAAGAATAACGGAGTTAACCGAGGAAATAATTGATTGTCGAGAACTTCAACATTTCGAAAACCTTATTACGGAACATGAAGATATCATTGCCAAGGCCATCGATATGCCGAAGGTAAAAAATAGATTATTCAATGATTACACCGGAGGATGTATTAAAAGTTTAGGAGCCTGGGGCGGTGATTTTATTTTGGCTACAGGGGATGCCGGCACACCAGATTATTTCAAGAACAAGGGATTTAATACGGTTTTACCTTACCAACAAATGGTAATATAAAAAAAGGCCCTCTAGCGGGCCTTTTTAATTCTTTATATCAATAATAGTCTAATAGAAAATAGAACGGTTGTCCTCAACTTCTGAGTCCTCCTTTAGAGCATCATAAACGTCACTATTAACTCTACCCTCTCTTATTGTCTTTAATGAGTTGGCATAAGTACTATAGTTATCCAATTGAGGTCCTTCGGTCTTCTTGGTAACCGTCAACATGAAAACGCCCGTATTGCCTTCAATCAAACCTGAAGTTTCTCCTTCAGACATCGTATAAGCCGTACCGACCACCGCGGGTTCGGCCCCGGCCCCAGGAATTGTTGGAGATTTCACGTTCAAGGCCGTAGCCGTAGAAACACTTACATTATTATCCTTGGCCAAATCATCTAGCGACTTGCCTTTATTTGCTGAAATAATCTGAGCTGTTTTACGCTCTTTTCTCAAAATTGGCAAAACAGTAGGTGAGGCATCTTCTACCGACATCAAGCCCTTTTCGTATTTCTTGGTCAATTGAACAACCGCGTAACCTTCCGGCAAATCAAATCTTCTGATATCACCAACGTTCGTTTCTTGGTTAAAGGCCCATTGAACGATACTGCGCTGAGACGATAGCCCTGGCAAGTTTTCGTCAACCGCATTGATTTTATTAACCGGACGAACCGCGTATTGTGATTCTTTAGCCAAATCTGTAAAAGCCTTTTCTCCGGAAATGGTCGACATCTCAAATTTGGTTGCATCGGTGAATAAGGTATTAACCGTTTCTTCAGATGGTTCTATTTCACGGGCCAAAGTGGCTACTTGAAATAAATCACGCTTATCATCGATTTTAATAACGTGGAAGCCAAAATCAGTCTCAACCATTCCAATGCTGCCTACGTTATTTTGAAATGCGAAGTCATTGAAAGATGGAACCATAGTTCCTTCAACAAAATAACCCAAGTCGCCACCGTTAGGCGCCGAGGGGCCATCAGAATTGTCACGAGCCAATTCAACGAATTTTACATCCGATTTTTTAACCTCACGAAGTAATCGCTTTGCTTCCTGCTCAGCTTCCTCTTTAGTGCGGGTCACATCAGGGTTAGCTCTTTCGGCACCTTCATAAGCAATTAAAATATGGCTGGCCTTAACCGAACCGTTAGCCTTTCTTCCCATCATTTTAGAAATCTTAAAGAAATCTCCATCACGATAAGGACCATAAACCTCACCTACTTGAAGTGTAGACAGCGTATCGGAAACTCTAGCAGACAATTGATTTTTTGCCTTATAGATGGTATCGAACTTAATATCTGAGTTACGGTCCAAGTAAGCGGCCATATCATCAGTTGACCGAAAACCTTTTAAAGTATCGTTACGGTCTGTCTGTGCATTATATTCAATAGTGTCATCTAACAATTTGGTGACAGCATCTTCAACCTCTTTCTCATCTTCAGCAGATGGCTTCTCTTCAAAGTAAACGAATTGAATGTCACGTGCAGGTTCTTGCTTGAACTCTTCTTTGTGCTCGTTAATATATGATTGTATCTCGCTTTTTGAAACCGCTACCGTACTATCGGCTATTGAGGTAAAAGGTATACGAACATACTTGATATCCATCTTATTGTTCGCCAATTTGTAGTCAAGCTCACCTTCTTTCAAAGTTGCACCTACACCAGCCTTAATCAGATTAAAATAAGCTTGTTGCTTAGCGCTCTCGATAATTGATTTCTCATCTTGCAACCAAAGCTCATACTGGGCAGGATTGTTAATCTTAAGATCTGCAATGAACTCACGGAATTTATTCTGATCAAAAACTCCATTCTCATTTAAAAACTGAGGACTTTGGGAGTAGCCCGGCATTGAGCCTATGTAATTAAGGATTTGATCCTGCTCGATATCAATACCTAAATCTTCAAGCTGCTGACCTAAAATGGCATTTCGTACCTCTTGATCATAAACCTGATTTACCGTTTGCATTGTTGAAACGTTAGGCCCCGATCTTCGGGAAGCGATATCTACTTTTTGACGAAACTCGTCAATCGAAATATCTTCACCGTTTACTTCCGCAATGCTTGAACCTACCTTTCCGCCACCTAGGCCGTTATTGGTAAATACACCGGAAATCACAAAAGCGAACAACGCCAAACCTATGATAAGAATTAAAACGGTCGTACGTTTTCTTATATTCTCTAAAATTGCCATTTAAGGAGTTTTTAAATCAGTGTGCGAAATTAGTATTTTCTTTTGAAATATTAAAGACTTTAAAGCCCACGGCATCAGGTTCATGATTTCGTGTTAGCCACTGTTAGAAATTGAGAAGAATAATATGGCAACTACAATCAATCTTTTTCAATCAACTTTACTGTCAATAGGTCAATTTTAGTGTTTGACACTTCAATGATTTTAAACAAAAAATTCTCTATTTGAATTTCAGAATCTTTCTCGGGTATTTCACCTTTTTCATTGACTATCAACCCCCCGACTGTTTCGTACTCATCGCTTTTAGGCAACTCTAATTTGTAAGTTTCGTTGATGTAATCAACCTCAAGCCTAGCAGAGAATTTAAAACTACCATCTTCCAATTGTTCTTCAATCAGGTCAGTGGTATCATGCTCATCTTCTATCTCGCCAAAGAGCTCTTCAACAATATCTTCAACGGTCATCAAACCTGAAGTACCCCCATATTCATCTAACACCACCGCTATACTCTTTCTCTTTTTAGTTAGTACGTTAAGTATGTCTTGAATTAGCATAGTCTCTGGCACATATTCTACAGGTAGCAGAATACTCTTGATAGTCTTTGGCTTTTTAAAAAGCTCATAAGAATGCACATACCCAATGATATTATCAATCGTGTCTTTATAGACCAAAATTTTAGAATAACCCGTTTCGGTGAAAAGCTTGGTCAAATTTTTTGGGGTCTCATGAAGTTCAACAGCCGTTATTTCGGTACGAGGAACCATTACCTCCCTTGCTTTTACCTCGGCAAACTCCAAGGCATTTTGAAAAATCTGTATTTCAGAATCTACCTCGTCTTCTTCATTGACCGTTTCCATTTGCTCATTGATGTAGTCGCCCAATTCTAGCTTGGTAAATGAAAGTTGCACTTCATCACCATCCGTTTTGAAAAACGTCTTAAGAATCAAATCGGAAACCCAAATGACAAAATCTGATATAAAGGAAAAGACTACGTAAAACAAATAGGCCGGAACTGCCAACACCTTTAGAAGCGTATTGGAATAAATTTGAAACAGCACTTTTGGCAGAAACTCAGCCGTAAACAAGATTATCAAGGTTGATATTATTGTTTGGGTCAAAAGACTAAAATCGACCAATACCACCTTTAAGAATTCATTATCGACCGGTAACATGCCCTCAAACCAGCGCATGAGCAGGTCACCCATAAAAAACCCATAAATAACCAACGCAATATTGTTACCAATAAGCATCGTTGCTATGAATTTCGAAGGCTTTTTGGTAAGGCGTGTCAACACTTTGGCCAAAACACCTTCTTGCTTCTTCTCTATTTCAATATGGATTTTATTAGCCGAAATGAAGGCTATCTCCATTCCGGAAAAGAATGCAGAGAATAGAAGTGAAATGATGATAATTGTAATCGCAGTTTCCAAAATTACCGCTGGTTATCACTATTTCGCTGTTCAAATTTCTTTCGGTAGTTTCTTCTGAACAAAAACATACCGATAGAAACAACAGCAAAGAAGATGAACAAATAAGCACTTTGTCGGTCGGTATTCCAATCGGTAAAAATACGATAGAGCGAAAAAAAGCAGACCGCTAAATATAAATACTCTGTATACCGTAAAATTTTAATCATTTGCCTGTTACTTAATTGTCATAAGACCAAATGTTCTATGGGCGTTAAGAACACTAATATCTTTATTAAAATCCATTCCTTCCCCGTCCATCACGGTGCCGTCTTCAGGATTTGTAAACTTAAATTTTTCTTGCGTAAAAATCCAATCGTGGTCTTGATCCCAATAGAGTTGGCTTGTCTCAAGCTTTTTACCATCATGACTTTCAATAACCACATTGCCCTGCAAATCTATAACATTTGTAGCGGCATAAATAATTCCGAAATCGGCCTTTATAATACTCTTGTCTCCGTTCTCGTTAAAAAAATCAATAACAAGCCCTTCTGGAAACTTCTGGTACGGAAACGTTAAATTTTCGAAATTATGGTTTAAAGGGCTATTTAAAACTGCAATGACCCTAGAAGAGGCACTATCTTCAGAATTCAATTGTTCACGGGTCATGGTATAGGTCATATCAAAATTCTCAGCTATGAACATTGGATAGACCAAAGGTAGCTTTTCAGCACCAGACCTTTTATAATTGTCTTTACAAGACAAAAAAAGTATTGCCATGGTCAAAACCATGGCAATACCATAAAAATTATATCGTGAACTTTGTGTCATCTTATAGACTAGGCACCTTTACACTACCACCAACCCAACAGCTGAAAGTAACTGTCTTGCCGGCCATACCTGAGTTAAAGATGTCAGTTTTAGAAGGTGCTTTTGCCGAATAGCTCGCAGCAGCCTGGTTGGCCTGAGAACCTAAGGCAGGGTCTACACGACCTGCTTGACGGGCCATATCAGCAGCTTTCCAGTAAATAGCACGTTTTTCAAAAGGAGTGCTACCACAATCATTAGCACTTGTAGCATAAAGGTTAGCAATCAACAAATAAGCCTTACCATTCGCTTTATTAGAATTGATAGCTTGTTGAGCATACTTTCTTGCAGTTGATTTGCTTCCTTTTCTCTTGTTAATAACAGCAACCTTATAAGCAATATCCGATTTTTTGATAGCATCGGTCTCCATACTCATAGCCTTATCAAAATCGGCCAATGCCCCATTTGAGTCACCATTTTTCATTTTTAAAGTACCACCATATACGTAAGCACTTGCTGAAGGCTCAAGCGCTAACTGCGCCTCGAACAACTTTTGGAAAAGAGGGTCATCGGTACATTCTTTGTTGAACATTCTACCTACTGCTCTTTTTACCCAAGTTACATCCCCCTTCTTCTCTTCAAAACTCTTTTCATATAAAGGAATCAAGTTTTCACAATCAGCCAAAGCACCCAATTTAGAATCTACACTACCGGCAATTTTACCGTAAGATTCAGAGTTGATGGTAGCCACCTTCAATTGTCTCTTTTCTTTAGAAGTGATAGTACCTGTAGAATCTTTTGGCAACAGTTGAGTAACCACGCCGGTCAACTTCTGGTTTTCTTCTTCAATTTTATCGGTTACGTTGTCGTAAACATCAAATACTTCTTGAAGGTCTTTACTACCACCTTTATGAAGGTCTACCAAGCTAGAAAAATAAAGGTAAAGTGCTCTTGGATTTTTAAAGTTCTTTGGATCTTGTTTGAAAGCAGCATCCAACATGGAATAAATCTCCTCATCGGAGCCCATTTTGTTTTCATACATCAAAAGTGCTTTGTCTATAGCCACAACAGATGGCGTATATCTTTTTGGAAAATACTTTGCACTGTTATCATAAAGACCCATTAAGTCTTTTATAAAACCATCTTTCTCTGCGCCTGAAGACTTCTCGATTTTGTCTTGCAAAATCTTTTCACCCAAAGAGAAATTGGCCTTATTGATATCAGGACAATTATCATAAACCATTTTCCAAGGTGTATATGCAGCCTCATAGTTTTTAACTTTAGCATGTTCCGCATAAATGGAAAGATTGGTCATACATTCTGGGTTTTGGGCTTGGGCATTGCTTGAAACAATGAAGCCGAAAAGCATGATTGCAGAGAGGTAAATTTTAGTTTTCATTTGTTCAATTTTATTTGTTTTTCAAAAAGTCAAACACCTTTCGTCATAAATCTCGGTTCGTTTTGTATTGACGTCTTGCGTTTTTGGTTTCCGATTTTGAGGGGGTTAATGTACTAATTTTTTACCAAGCGAACCCTTTGAAACTTAGAATTTAACCCTAATCGTGTCGATTTGACACCTGATTTTAAACATTCTAAAATTTTTGGGCAATTTTTTATCAAAAAATCAAAGGTTACGCCTTTAATTAATTTTACGCTTACGGAACCAGATATCATTTAGCGATAAACCAACATTAACCTTAAAATAGCTTTCTTCTATTAAATCGGCCGATGTGGTACCTCTACGACCTACCTCAAAGCCAAGATTAAGGTTGGAATAGCCCTTAAGCGGAAGTCCTAATCCAAAAGTTATGCCAAAGTCATTAACCTCTTTATCATTGATGAGCATTCCAGTCTTATCAAGCCGCACCCCGGCACGATAAGTTACCCTACTCAAGTAGCTTTCAAAAGAACTACTATTAGGAATATAGAAACCTCCCAAAGCCAAAGTACTTGCGTCACCATAGACCAAGTTGTCTATTTCGAGAAAAACATTTGAATAATCGCTTAGCTGCTGATAGCTGTATTCAAGGCCTAAGAACCATTTCATGTTCTGACCATAACCAAGACCCACCGTAGCAGTGGTGGGTATTTTAACCCCCGTCTCCTTTAAACCTTGCGCATCAAGATTTACGTCAACTGCCTCTACATCTGCCTGGGTCAATAATGAAAAAGAACCAATTCTTTTTGTGTTTCTAGCGGAAAGATTAGCCTGTGTATTTATGCGTAAAGATGTAAAAAGAGTGTGTTTATCATCAATTGAAGGCGTGTAATTAATAGCGTAATTTAAATCTATACCATCAATTTTAGAAGTTCGCTCATCCTTCACGCCGTATTGAACGTTTTCAACACTTTGAATTCGCAAACTCTCGACCGTACCAAAATTATAATTGGCCGACACTCCCACACTAAAATCTTTAAATACCTCATAACCGACGGACAGATACAGACGGTTCAAGCCTCCTTCTCCCGAATATTCATTAATGATTCGAGAACCCTCGGCACCAGTTTGAGCTACAAAATTGTAGCCGACCGAAGAATAGGGCATGACGCCGAATCCAATTCCTAAGCCTTCCTTTAAACTAAAACCTAATGACAGATATTCAAGATTGGTAACCGCACTGCTTTGCTCTTCAGCAAAACTTTTCAATCGCACTTGCTTGTGTGAAATTCCGGCCGTATAAGTGGTAATACCAAAATCTTCGCCAAATCTAACCCCTAGCTTGCTGTAAGCGGCAGGGTTCTGAAGGTTTACATGAATACTATCGGCATACATGGCTATACCTCCCATCATTTGATTTTCGGCGGTTGCCGCTGAACTTAGTTCACCCAACCCGAAATAAGAATACGGCGAAACCGTTCCGTCTTGTCCGTATGCGCCTACTGCAACAAGGCACATTAAAACAACATATATTTTTTTGATCATTTAATGCTTGTTGTATTCCAACAGATAGTTCAACCCTTTTAGGAGAAATTTGGAATCCGCAAATATGGTATTTTTTAACCGTTTTGACAAAAATGGCGCATCGCCTCCTGTTAAAATAACTGTTAAATCTACGAACCTTGATTTATACTGATTGATTACCCCATCTATTTCATGACACAATCCGTTAACCACACCGCTATGAATACTATTCTCGGTTGAGTTACCAATAAAATCAAAAGGCATTTTAGGTTTCAGCAAGGGTAATTTTGCCGTTTGGGTGTTTAAAGATTTGTAGCGCATGTTAAGACCGGGAGAAATAGCGCCTCCCAAATATTCGCCGTAATCATTGACCATTTCATAGGTCACGCATGTACCTGCATCGACCACTAACGTATTGGCCTTTGGGTTATGGTAAAAAGCAGCGGTTGCCAAAGCCATTCTATCAACGCCCAAGGTCTGGGCGGTAGCATAAGAGTTTTTATACGGAGTTTTAGAAGATGGTGTCAATTCATGAACAGTGCAAAAAACGGCCATTACGGCAATCACCTTTTTATCTAAATGACCAACGGAAGAAACAATGCTATGTGAAATTTTAGGGTAGTGATCACAAATCTCCTTGACCAATCTTGGCATGCTTTCAGCATCTGTATTCTGATAAAAAATAAGGTTATTTCTATCAAACACAGCGAGTTTCACTGAGGTGTTGCCGGCATCGATAATTAGGTTCATAGTACAAAGGTCAAAAAAACAGATCAAACAGATTACCTTTTTTTGCACATTTTGTTTGCATATCGCAAAATTGAAATTATATTTGCACCCGCCTTTGCAAAGGCAACCACTGGTACCTTAGCTCAGTTGGTAGAGCAACGGACTGAAAATCCGTGTGTCCCTGGTTCGATTCCTGGAGGTACCACAAAAAATCCTTACTTTTCGTAAGGATTTTTTTGTTTTTGGGAGTATATTGCGTAAAACTCTTGTTTTGAAAGCAATAGATATTTCAACCCCTATACCAGAGCTTGAGAAATTTCTATCTTCCAATTCTTGGCTCAATTCCGGAGAAAAAATCGAGTCTATCGAAGAGCCTGGCGAAGGAAACATGAACGTGGTATTGCGCGTCATTACCAACGAAAAGTCATTTATTCTCAAGCAATCAAGACCTTTCGTTCAAAAATACCAACAGATTTCAGCACCCATTGACCGCATAGTTGTTGAAAAGAACTTCTATCAAGCCGTTCGCGAAAACGCTGTGAGCGCCCACATACCAAAAATTTTGGGTTTCGACCGAGAAGAGCATCTGCTCATTCTTGAAGATCTTGGGCAATGCGAAGACATGACGTCTATCTACCAGAAACAAGATATTGCGGCTTCCCATTTAGACAGGTTGGTTTTTATTTTAGGGCTCATGCACCGGACCGAAGCCGAAGGCAGCTTTCCTGAAAACCTTCAAATGCGTTTTCTAAATCACAAACACATTTTTGTCGTTCCCTTTTCAGAGAAAAACGAACTAGACCTGGATAGCATTCAAGAAGGCCTGAACGACTTATCGATTCCTTTCAAGACCAGCAAGACCATTAGGGCTGTTGTGGAGGAGGTAGGAGAAAAATATCTTTCTAGTGGAGATACATTAATACATGGTGATTATTACCCTGGTAGTTGGATGACCGAAGGAGAGAACCTCTATATTATCGATCCTGAGTTCGGTTTTGTGGGCTTTCCTGAGTTTGACCTGGGCGTTATGGCGGCCCACATTATAATGGCTACCGGCAAGAAAAGTTATTTGAACAGAATCCATGCCAGTTACCAAGGTAAGGCGGACGTAAAACTGATGTCGCAAGTAGCAGGGATCGAAATAGCCCGTCGTATAATCGGTCTAGCCCAATTACCCATGGAAAGGACTCTTAAGGAAAAGACGAAGCTCTTAAAGAAGGCCCGCAAACTAATCTTGGCCACATGATTCGAAAATTATTCTTGCTTTTATTAGTAATCAGTGCGCTATCATGTAAAGAAAAAAAAGTTTCAACATTCTCCATTCCCTCCCCGAAAAAACAATCATACGAGGTTTCCTCTACCACACTAAATGATGATCAATACTACGACAAAGTTCTTGGCGCATTGGTCGGGTCGGCCATTGGCGATGCCATGGGGGCCTCTACCGAAATGTGGCACAGAGATGACATTCGATTGAAGTACGGGTATATCACCGCACTTACACCTGCGGTAAGACCTCAATCTCCCGAGGGAACTTGGGAAAACAATCTTAACTCAGGAGCTACAACTGACGACACTAGGTGGAAGCTGGCCATGGTCAAGTATATTTCCAAAGGAAAAGAAAATTTGACACCCGAAAATTTCATTGACTTTATTATTGAATATTATAGCTCTTTGACCAAATCTCTCTCCAACAATAACGAGGGCCTTAATACAGATTTTTTAGATGAACAAATCGAAAAAATAGATTGGATCAAAGAATGGGCAAGGGTGGCCACGGCATACAAAAAAGGAAGTAAGGAATACCAAAAAGCACTCCATCGATTTTATGGTGGTGAAATGTCATGTGCCGGCCAATTGTACACACCCATGTTCGGGTTGACCACCCATACACCCGAAGAAGCATACGAGCTGGCTTACGACCACTCCTTGTTCGATATTGGGTATGCTAAAGATATTTCTGCATTGGTATCTGCAATGACCAATGTCGCAATGAGAACCCAGAGTATCGATTCGATTATCAATACGGCTACTTTTGTAGACCCTGAGGGATACCAAGACAGCAGACTGGTAGGGCGAATAGCCTACTCAGTGGCAGATGCCTCGGTGAAAAGTGTTCTCAGCATTAGAGAAACATTTGCAAATGATTCGCTCACCACTATGGATGCAAAATCTTTAAATCCTCCCATCGGATTTCAGGAAGGAAAAAAGGAGTGGCTCATTCAAGAAGCACTTTACCAATACCTTGAAAAAAACCAAAAAGCTATTCCATTTCATTCAGGCGAAATTTGGCAAATACTCGTTACTGGACTTCAGTTTGGAGGTGGCGATTTTGCAAAAACCATGCAGTTCATTGTCAACTACGGAAGGGACAATGATACAGTAGCCGCTGTGGCAGGAATGATATTAGGTGCCAAAACCGGTTTTTCTAACTTACCGAAAGAATTAGCAGCCGAAATTCTCAAAGTCAATAAAGAAAACATGGGTATCGACCTGAAAGCACTTGCTCAAGAGATGACCGAAAACCGAAACCAAACTAATTAGTAGGCCAGGTTCGCTTTACTTCACTCACCTCCAAATTTTGAACACTCATTATTTGATTGGATTTATTTTCGAATGACAACTGACCATAATTTTCATTGGGAAAGATTTGTGAGGTCATTACATATTTACCTTTATCGATAAAAATCTCTATCGAAGACCAATCTAAAATCATTCTTACCTCAAAGATAGAATCGAGATGAGGCATAGGCATCTTTTGTACGATTTCACCAAAAGCTTTTTCAAAATCTGTTTTTCCAGAATTGGATCGGTTCAATCGAAGCGTATCTTTTTTAAATTCCAAAATCAAACTTTCTCCCAAACTGTTTCCCAACTCCATCGTAAATTCATTTGAATTGGTTTCAAAACGAACTTCCGATTGATTGAGGTTATCATAATCATCAACCTCTTTGGCACCGGGCTCAATCTCGATACTTTTCGAGCTTTTTTTTGAAACTATGTCATCAAATTGATTGATAGGATAACCATATAATTCAAACCCTTCATTATCCTTATCCTTGTGAAGTGAAAGTTCTCTAGGTACTGTCATTGCACTACGCCATCTATCGGTAGGTGTTGATTGGGCGTAGGCCCAGTTGCTCATCCAACCTAAAAATATTCGCTTTTCTTCCGGGGCATTGCTATAGGTGACACCTGCGTAATTATCCGTGCCCCAATCGACCCACTTATGCTCTATTTGATCGGTAACGAACGTTTTACCATCAAAATCACCCACAAAATATTGAGTGCCGCTTCCGCCATTAGGGGCTCCCGGGTTGATACTAATCAGCAGAACCCATTTTTCTTCATCCGAACCCTGCACCTTTATTTTGAAAAGATCAGGACACTCCCAAACTCCGCCATGGGCGCCAACATGCTTGCCAAACTCTCCTGACAACTCCCAATTTTTCAGGTCTAATGACCTATAAAACTGGGCATGGTCACCGGCCACCAAAGTCATTACCCAACTACTGCTCTCTTCGTGCCACATAACTTTTGGATCTCGAAAATCTCGTATGTCTTCAGTATTGGCTATGATAGGATTGTCTTGGTACTTAGTCCAACTTTCGCCATTATCCAAACTAAAAGCCAGGCCTTGGGTCTGAAAGTTGTTTTTGCCAGATTTCTCCCCTTCCGGGTCGTGATAGGTATAAATAGCCACAAGTGGAGGATTTGATTCGGTACCGAAACCAGAACTGTTCTTTTCATCAAGAACAGCGCTTCCCGAAAAAATATAACCTAACTCATCAGGGTATAAAGCAATGGGTTTATGTTTCCAATGAAGCAAATCTTCACTCACGGCATGCCCCCAATGCATCGGCCCCCAAACGGTACTATCGGGGTAAAATTGATAAAAAAGGTGATACTTACCTTGGTGATAGACCATACCATTAGGGTCGTTCATCCACATACTATCCGGGGAAAAATGAAATTGAGGCCGATAAGGCTCCATGTAATTGACGTTCTTTATTGAAGTGTTTTCAGAAGTCCTTTGTCTTTCTTCCTTACAAGAAGATACACCGAGAACAATGATGAATAAAAGTAAGTTTAGCGTTTTGGCCCACATGTTAGACGAATAATATTATGCCTTTCTAAAGTACTATCTTTACATAGATTAAAAAAACCCATGAAACAGCGTCTACTCATTTTTAGCTTTTTGATGTTCGGTTCGTTCATTTTTGCCCAGACCCGTATTGATAAAGCCTTAAAGAAATGGAACAAAGAAAGTGTACCCTATATCACAGTTTCGGAGGTAAAAACTGAAAAGGAGGCCATTTTCTTAGATGCAAGGGAATGGCATGAATTCAATGTGAGCCATTTGCCCAATGCCCTATGGATAGGATATAAAAATTTCAACCTTCAATCAATAACCAACAAACTACCTGATAAACAGAAAGAGCTCATCGTATACTGCTCGATTGGTGTGCGTTCTGAAGATATTGCAGAAGAGTTGATAGCTGCAGGTTACCCCAACGTTAAAAATCTTTACGGGGGCATCTTTGAATGGGTCAATCAAGGCAATACAGTTTATAATTCAGATGGCCAGCCTACCGATCAAACACACGCTTTCAACAAACATTGGGGCAAACTATTGCTAAAGGGCCAAAAGGTGTATTCGGTAGAAGACCTTGTAAGGAACTAGCCTTTTCGCCCACCAAGCAAAATGCCAACTACAATTTAAAAAATAGCCATTGATTTGAATTCAAAGAACCTATTGCTCATATTTACTCGCAACCCAGAATTAGGAAAATGCAAGACCAGATTGGCGGCTACCATAGGAGATGAAGCCGCACTTGACATTTACAAGTTTTTATTGCGCCACACAGCGAGTATCACGCATAACCTAGAGATAGTAAAAGAGGTTTGGTACTCAGAAACCATTTGGGAAAACGATGTTTGGAACAATTCGAACTATGAAAAAAAATTGCAGTCAGGTCATGACTTGGGCGAACGAATGGCCCAAGCTTTTACCGAGGGTTTTAAAAACGGTTTTGAGCGTATCGTCATAATCGGCAGCGACATGTACGACCTCACCCAAAAAGACTTGAAGAACGCCTTCAACCTGCTAGAAAAACATGAGTTTGTAGTCGGCCCCGCTGAAGATGGCGGTTACTATCTATTGGGAATGACTAGTTTTGAAGCGAACTTGTTCAAAGAAAAGCAATGGGGAACCTCCTCAGTACTGAAAAACACCTTATCCGATTTAGAAAAAACCAATTATGTTCTTTTGCAAGAACGTAATGATATTGACCTTTACGAAGACATAAAAGACCTAGCCGTCTTTCAACCTTATCTAAAAAATAGCAGGAAATGACACCAAAACAGTTAGAAGAATCTACCGCCTACCTAGAAGCCAAAGGGTTTGAAAATCCTGAAATAGGCATTGTACTAGGTACTGGTTTGGGCAAACTGGCCAATCAAATTGAAGAAGCTATTGAAGCTCATTATAACCATATTCCGTTTTTCCCTCTTGCGACTGTTGAATTTCATTCCGGAAAATTAATATATGGCACCCTTGAAGGAAAAAAAGTAGTGGTCATGCAAGGCAGGTTTCACCTATATGAAGGATACGATTTTGTAGATATTACCTACCCTATCAGGGTCATGCATAAACTAGGAATAAAAAAGTTATTCATTTCAAATGCCGCCGGAGCTATCAATCTTGATTTTAAAAAAGGAGACCTAATGCTTATCGAAGACCACATCAATCTTCAAGGTGGCTCACCTTTGGCATTTAAGGGTGTAAGTCAATACGGCGAAAGGTTTACCGATATGGCCGAACCTTATGATCTCGATATGCGAAAAGAACTTTCGGCCATTGCCGAGAAGGAAAATATTGTTTTAAGAAAAGGTGTATATGCCTCGGTGGTCGGCCCACAATTAGAGACCAAGGCAGAATATAGAATGCTAAAGATAATCGGTGCAGATGCTGTCGGCATGAGCACCGTACCTGAAGTTATCGTCGCCAACCACCTAAAACTACCAATAGTAGCCGTTTCGGTATTGACCGATGAATGCGACCCTGAAAATCTTGAACCTGTAAACGTTCAAGAGATTATCGAGGTAGCCGGTAAAGCTGAGCCTAAAATGGTTAAATTGTTCAAAGAATTAATAAAAAAGCTATGAGTTATTTAGAAGCGACCAATGACCTCTACAAAGAAGCGGCCCTTACGCCAGATGTGGGCCTTTGCTGCACAACAAATCCTGTTTGGCAGTTTCCAGGTCTTTCCATCCCTAAAATTATGCAAGAGATGAACTACGGCTGCGGAAGTACCGTTTCTGCCCAAGACCTTATCAATGATCCTAAGGTTTTGTACGTAGGCGTCGGCGGTGGTATGGAACTGCTTCAGTTCTCATACTTCTCAAGACAAGAAGGTGGTGTAACCGGTATTGACGTAGTCGACGAGATGTTGGAAGCCTCTCGAAAAAATTTCAAGATTGCCGAAGAAGAAAACGATTGGTTCAGCAGCAAGTTTGTCAATCTCATAAAAGGTGATGCCTTGAACCTGCCCGTCGCAGATGCAAGTATTGATGTTGCCGCCCAAAATTGTCTCTTCAACATTTTCAAGACCGAAGACTTAAAAAAGGCGGTTGCAGAAATGTATCGCGTATTAAAACCGAATGGCCGATTAGTGATGAGTGATCCCATCTGCGAACAACCAATGAACGATGAACTACGAAATGACGATAGGCTTCGAGCCCTGTGTCTTAGCGGTAGCATACCCCTTCAAGAATACATCAAAACGCTTACCGATTCAGGTTTCGGCACAATTGAGGTTCGCGCAAGAAAATCATACCGCGTTCTTTCGCCCAACCACTACCCTACTGATGAGCTGATCTATATCGAATCAATTGAAATTGCAGCAATTAAAGACCCCATGCCAGAAGACGGGCCGTGTATTTTTACAGGAAAAACTGCTATCTATTATGGTAACGAGCCCTATTTCGATGATCAAAAGGGCCATGTCTTGATGCAAAATCAACCTCTTGCGATCTGCGATAAGACAGCAGCGGCACTTGCTCGTTCCAATGACGAAATTCATATTAGCGAGAGTACATGGCACTATAATGGTGGTGGTTGCTGCTAGTATTTTGATTTTATGGAGGAAGCCAAAATAAGTATTGTCATTCCTGTTTATAATGAACAGGAACATATTGCTGAACTCCTTGGCTATCTGACCAACTTCAACATTTCATCACATCTTCATGAGATTCTTGTAGTTGATGGGGGAAGTACCGATTTAACCGTTGCCGTTGCTTCCGCTTTCGATGTCACTCTATGTCAATCCGCGAAGGGAAGAGCTGCACAAATGAATTTCGGAGCTCGAAAAGCAAGCGGGAACGTACTGTATTTTCTTCATGCAGACACCCTTCCACCAGAGAATTTTATCGAATGCCTTGTCAGCTTGTACGAAAAGGGAAATAAAGCAGGATGTTTTCGACTTAGGTTTAACAATCGCAGCCTTTTTTTGGCCTTTTTCTCTTGGTGTACAAGGTTCAATTTCTTGATTTGCCGTGGTGGAGACCAATCTCTGTACATCACCAAAGAACTGTTCGAAAAGTTAGATGGCTTCAATGAGAACTACGTCATTTATGAAGACAGTGAGTTGATCGGCAGAATTTATAAAACAAATAATTTCTCGATAATACCTGACTACGTAACCACTTCAGCAAGGCGTTATGATGCTATTGGAATGTTTCGCTTACAGTACCATTTCGGAGTCATCCACCTAAAAAATGCCTTGGGTGCCGACCCGGAACAGCTTTACGATTATTACAGAAGGAAAGTGCTGGCGTAAAAATTACTTTTCATAATCGAGTAGAACACCTTCCGATATCCATTTGGCCAAAGCTTGGCGATTATCAGGATCTAAAATGCGGCGTTGGTCTTTTTTGTTCCTGATGTTTCCTATCTCGATAAAGGTCATCGCCGGATGCGTCTTTTTAACCAAATACAGTGATGAACGGTCTTCAAAAGTGCCGGAATAAACTCGATTAGGCTGAAATTTTTGATACTTCTTTTGAAAGGTAGTATGTATGCTCTCCGCCAACTTTCTACCATTTTTGCTCTTTTCATGGTGATAGAAAAAAACATCAATATTCTGACCACGACTTCTACTATCAACATGTGTAACTATCAATCGCTGGTATTTTCCACGATGTTTACTGTATAAATCGTTTACAATCTCGACCCGCTGTTTAAGACGAGCTACCTGATTCAAGGGAATAGTTTTGTTAGGGTAAGCCACCTCGTCATGATCAATTTCTAGTACCCTTTCATCACGAATACCGTCATTCTCATCGCGTATAATGATATAGACCAGTGCACCATGCGAAATCAACTCTTTGGCCAACCGTAAAGTAATATCGTATGCATACTCGTCTTCCGCAATCATTTTACCCCCGTAATTGGCCATTGCCCCCGGGTCAGGACCACCATGACCCGAAACCAAATAATAGACGTTGCCTTTCAGCCTATCGCTGTTTTTCAGAACTGTTGCATGTTTCTTTCCGAAAATGGCGAAATCTTCACCTTCTATTTTTACTACCTCTTTTGACTTCTTCTCAATAGACTCAACAACCTCTACCGAATCGAGCTCGACCGATGGTATCAAATACCTTCTACCCTCATACAAATGAATGCTATCTCGAAGGTTATCAAGATTCATTGCAATAAAATCATCATAATGGTCATAGGGGTTGATCCCTTCTTTTCTCAACAAAGAAAGTATACCATCGCCTCTTTTGGCTACAACGGTTTTTACCGAATCTTGGGCAAAGGCCACCTCAGCTACGAAAAAAGTAACCAAAACAGAAAAAACCACTCTAAAATATGGGAGAAAAAATCGATTCATTTTCAGCACTTCACACCCCAAAAAATCAAAAATAATGCCTAACGTGTTCACTCTGCACAAAATTAAAGAACGAATGAATATATCATCAACTCGTGCTAAAATTTAGTTAACCATTTCATCAACAATAAAATTTTAGAATCTTTGACGTAAAAATACAAGGTCAAACTGTATGAAAAAGACCATAAAATCGACCTATAGATGGCCCCTATTGAGTTGGGCCCGTTCTAAAACAACCATATGAACTTAAAAAACACCTTTTCGGCCATTGTTCTGGCACTATTGATTTTTTCTTGCAATTCGGAGAAAAAAATAAAGGCACCTGATAATACTACCGCTGAAACATCGAAGGCCCAAAAAATTATTGAACGTGCCATTTCTACCCACGGCGGAAAGCTTTATGATACCGCCTATTATAGCTTTGTTTTCAGAAAGAAGAAATTCACTTTTAAGAACAACGAGGGCGGTTTTATCTATACGGCAGAAGAAGTTAAAGATGGGCAAAAGTTTTTAGATTCATTAAAGAACGGTCGCCTCACTAGAATAATTGACGGACAAGTAACCAGTCTCTCTTCAAAGGATGTTAATAAGTATACCGAGGCCTTGAATTCGGTGGTTTACTTCGCCACCCTTCCGCATAAACTAAAAGATGCTGCGGTAAACAAAGAATATGTTGGTGCTACTCACATTAAAAATGAGCCCTACGACCTTATTAAAGTTAGTTTTGAGCAAGAAGGCGGAGGCGTTGACTACGAAGACGTTTTTCTTTATTGGATACATGCCAATAAAAACACTATGGATTATCTTGCCTACAAGTACAACACCAATGATGGCGGGGTCAGGTTTAGAAGTGCCTATAACGTAAGAACAGTTGATGGCATCAGATTTCAAGACTATGTCAATTATAAGGCCCCCATAGGCACTCCACTTGAAAACTTGCCTAAAATGTATGAAGCAGGTAATCTCGAAAAACTATCAAAAATTGAAACCGAAGAAATTAAAAGTCTAAAATAAATAGCCATGGCAAGCTTAGAAGTTATTCGAATGGGCAACCCAAACCTTCGAAATGTTTGCGAAACGGTCGAAATAGAAGAAATTCAACGACCGGAATTTCAGACTTTCTTGAAAAACCTGGTATCGACCATGCGAGATAAAAACGGAGTGGGTATTGCGGCACCACAAGTAGATGTATTGAAAAGGGTTTTTGTAATCGAAATTGAAGACAACCCTCGCTACCCCAATAGAGTGAACTTTCCTATTGTAATTGCAATCAATCCAGAAATAGAAGTTGTATCCGATCAGAAAATAGATAGTTGGGAAGGTTGCCTTAGCATACCGGGCATTCGAGGGCAATTAAAAAGACACCAAAAAATTCGGTTGAAGGCATTGAATGAGGATGGTGAAAATTTTGAATTAGAATTGGAGAATTTTCCAGCTATAGTAGCCCAACACGAACTCGACCATTTGAATGGCGTTCTTTTCATCGATCGAATGGAGGACCTAAAAACCTTAGCCTTCGAAGAAGAATACAACAGTTATTGGCTCGGCAAGTCTATTTAGAAAGGGCTTATGATTTCCGATAAAACTCCTTTATTACGTTTTGAGCAGGTTTATTTTGAGGAGTAAACCTATTGTCGTTCTCCCCTCCGGATTCTTTATGGTTGATGAACCATTTCCAAACATATCCGCCTGCGAACCAATCTTCTGACCAGAATTCTTCAAAAATAGCCTTGGTCGCGTTCACTTGACCCTGCATATTGGCGGGATTATCATGCATATCTACAAGCCAAGGTTTCCATGCTGTCTGGTGGGCGCTCCTATAACCGAACTCTGTAAAAAGTACAGGTCTATCAACGGTTTCCGCTAGTTGCTCAATAGACGGTTTATGTTTCTGCCAACCGACCCTACATTGCTCAACCGTGGGGGTTTCATGTTCGCACAACGGAAAGTAGGCATCGATACCTATAAAATCTAACTGAGACCAAAAAGGAGTTCTTTTATACTCGTCCCAATTAGCGGCATAGGTAAGTTTTCCTTTGTAAATCTTTCTTACTTTAGGAATAAGGGCATTCCAAAAATCAGGTCTATTGGTTACAAACTTTTCAAGTTCGGTGCCAATACAAAATATGTCGGTATTGGTTTCAGCAGCCATTTCGGCATAGTTGAGAATGAATCTTTCGTACGAATTCTCAAAAATCGCCCAGTCTTCTTCGGTTTTTAATTCAAAAGACCCGGTAAAAACACCCCTCCAAATCCATATTTGGGGCTTTACCATCACTTTTACTCCGTTTTTATGCAACATTTCAATATACTGCTTGGCCCCTTTTCTAGTTTCGCCATGCCATTGTCTATCACTATCGAATACTATTTCGGGCTCATCGACAGTCCGAATAAAACCAAAAGGCATAATGGCCGCATGGTTGGCATGAATATTTAAAAGCTCTTGAACATGCTCTTGAGCTACCGCCTCCCTTGAGGCCACAAAACTGACCCCGTTAATTTTTTCGGTTTGCTGGCTTGAACATGAAAATTGAAAAAAACACAACAAAAAAAGGCCTAACCACCTCATAGTCAAAAAATTTACACTCCTGAAATATAATAATTCCGCCGAGTATTTAAAAAATCATTCGGTTTGGTTCAACGACCAATCGTAGGGGTAGTACGAAATTTTTACGTTTTCGGGAAGTTGGCTCTTTCGATAATTGTTTAGAAAAGACAAGATGCTTTTACCATCACGGGTAAAATCCTCTTCATACCACTCAAATATTTGCGAGATACGAACTTGGTCACCTTCTACCTTTATAAACTTCTTATCATTGATAGCTTTTCGAGTCTGGGCTTCCAGCTGCTCTTCTAATAAAGAAGGGCGATAAGCAGTACTAATTATGGGAGGGCAACCTAGACCTGCACAGACAAGAACAAAATGAAACCTGGCCTCATCAGGAAATGGGGCGCGAAGCATATCGTTTTCAATTTCGTTCAAGGTCAATTCTTTTCTTCCGACACTATATTTGACCTTATCAAAAAAACCTGAAACATTCAATGGTGAATCTATTGGGTATTGTAATGTAATACCCTTTATAACCGCGAGATTATAAACGTTTATCCAGAAAGACTTGTAAATTTCAGGTTGGCTTATATCTACATCCATTTCCTCTGCCATATTCAAAAGCTCATCCAATTGAGATTGATTCCTTTTTATTGCTTCGTAATTGACCCTCCCTTTGTCTACGTAAGCTTTTAAGAACACATCGCTTTTATTAAAAAACCTTTCGATTTTCTGCTCCATCACACTCAGTGGAGCCAGTAGCAATAGTATTATGAATGCGCTTCTCATAGGTTGTTTTTCGTTTTTCTCGTAGATTGATAAGCCATGTTTATACTTTACCGCAAATCACGGACCAACCTTAAAAGTAGCCGGACAATCTATTTTTGGCAAGGATAAAAGCGTAACTTATGACCATTCGTAAATGTATTTGAACTATTGACCCACTTATTTAAATTGCGTAAAAATTAAACTTTTCAGGTAAGACCGTATAAAGTTTACGACTGAATCAGCGATTGCCCTCATTATTTCTATGGAAAAAGTTGTCATTATAGGAAACGGAATAGCAGGTGTGACCGCTGCACGTCATATCAGAAAACTTTCCGACAAAAAAATTACGATTATTTCTGCCGAGACTAAATACTTTTTTTCTCGCACCGCCCTAATGTACGTATACATGGGGCATATGAAATTTGAGCACACCCAACCTTATGAAGACTGGTTTTGGAAAAAAAACAAAATTGAACTCGTTCAGGCGTATGTCGAGAAAATTGACTTCAAGTCAAAAACTTTACATACCTCCGACAACCGAGATTTAGAATATGACCAACTTATTCTCGCCACAGGTTCTCAACCCAATAAATTCGGTTGGCCGGGCCAAAATCTTAAAGGTGTTCAAGGTCTCGTTTCAAAACAAGATTTAGATTTACTGGAAACCAATGCCCCAAACAACAAGGTATGCAAAAGAGCTGTTATTGTAGGTGGCGGCCTGATAGGAATAGAGCTATGCGAAATGCTTCGAAGTAGAGAAATTCCTGTCACCTTTTTGGTTCGTGAAGCTAGTTTCTGGGATGGGGTTTTACCTTCAGGAGAATCGCAAATGCTCAATGAGCATATCAAAAAGCACCACATAGATTTACGTTTAGGCTCTAGCTTAAGGGAAATTAAAGGAGAAGAACATGTACAGTCTGTAATTATCGAGGAAACTGGAGAGGAAATTGAATGCGATTTTGTGGGTCTTACTGCCGGGGTTAGCCCCAGCATCGACTTTTTAAAAAGTAGTGACTTACAATTAGGCAAAGGCATCTTGGTCAATCGATATCTAGAAACTAATATAAAAGATGTTTACGCTATTGGTGATTGTGCAGAACAGCGAGAAGCCATTGGTCATAGAAGGCCGGTAGAGGCCGTTTGGTACACCGGAAGAATGATGGGTGAAACGGTTGCCCAAACCATTTGCGGTAATCGCCGCGAATACAACCCCGGACACTGGTTCAACTCCGCTAAGTTTCTTGATATTGAATATCATACCTATGGTTGGGTATTTAGCGATAAGAATAAAAGTGAAGATGAACTACATTTTCATTGGAGGCATTCTAGCGAGAATATTTGTTTAACGATAGCCTATCAAAAGCAGACCAACCTATTCTTGGGCATCAATACATTTGGCATTCGTATGCGACACGAGGTGTTCGACCATTGGTTAAGCGAGTATACAAGCATTGACTATGTAATGGAGCATTTGAAAGATGCCAATTTTGACCCTGAATTCTATAGTCGATATGAGCATCAAATCGTTGATTCGTATAATTCTGAAAAAGGCAAAAATATTCAAGTTAGAAAGAGAAGCTGGAAAAGAATATTAAGCATTACAACCAATTGATTACCGGTAAATTTTAAATTTTTATGAGAACAGTTGATAGAAGTATGGCTCTTACCGGCGAACCACCAAAGGCCCTTGACCTTTCACAGAAGTTAGCGACCCTTGTAGGGCTATCGGGCCTGGGCATTTTGGTTTTGGCACTACTGAATATAGGTTTCAGCCACAGAACTTTTTGGCTCATGGCTTCTCTTTCAGCAATCACTTTAGGCACCATTTGGTTTACTTGGGCTTCGTATGCCCATAAACCCGCGGGAATCAAAAACGACGGAGTGATGTTCAAATCGATTTCAAGTCGTGGTTTTTGGGGATGGGTCTCCGGCTTACTATTAACTGGCTTTTATATTGTTCTTTACTTTTACCCACAATATCTCGGACTTGTAAAAGACGGTGACAACACCGGTCTTATTGCTCTATTTGACCCATTGAGCAAGGTATTAAGTGGAAATCCTGCGAGCCAATGGTTTGTTTACGGTACGCTCTACACCGTTGCCATTCTAGCTTTTGGAATCAAGTTTTTGTATAAGTACAGGCATAATGCCTATGAACGCTTAAGAACCTTTAGCGTCATGTTTTTTCAGACCGCGTTTGCCTTTCTTATTCCGGAATTCATGGCAAGGCTCAATAATGAAACCTTTTCTCTACCCTATTACGATTTAAAAAATATTTGGCCGCTCAACTATTACAATTTTGAGAGATATCGGGTCAACAGTTTTATCGATGCCGGAGATATTGGCTTGGCGCTACTCATATTCGGGGTTCTTTCCATTTTCGTCATCACACCTATCTTAACCTATAAATACGGCAAACGTTGGTACTGTTCATGGGTTTGTGGCTGCGGAGGTTTGGCAGAAACGGTAGGCGACCCCTTTAGGCACTTAAGTGATAAGAGTCAATTTGCTTGGAAGGTTGAACGGTGGGTCGTTCATAGCGTTGTTGTCTTCGTTACTTTAATGACCACCGCTGTAATCTATTCTTACCTGGGCAATGCCACCAGTGAATATTGGCTTACTAAAACCACCTTTTTAACGGGCGTGGCCCTCATTCTTACCATCGTATTTGCCTGGGCAATGATTTATAAGAGGGAGCAATTGAAAAAGGATGCAAAGTATGGTGCCATTGGGTATTTCATCATTATAATCGCCCTAATCGGTTTTCACTTTTTCAGTGGCGACGGAAATGTATTTCTCTTTAAATCGGAGACGTTAAGAAGAACCTATGCATTTCTTATCGGCAGTATATTTTCGGGGGTAATCGGCACAGGGTTCTACCCTATTTTCGGCAGTAGGGTCTGGTGCCGTTTCGGTTGCCCCATGGCTGCCATTCTTGGCTTTCAGCAACGCTTGTTTTCTAAATTCAGAATTACCACTAATGGCGGACAATGCATATCGTGTGGTAATTGCTCCACTTACTGTGAAATGGGTATTGATGTGCGCGCTTATGCCCAAAAGGGTGAAAATATTGTTCGGTCGAGCTGCGTAGGTTGCGGAATTTGCTCGGCAGTCTGCCCAAGAGGTGTATTGAAACTTGAAAATGGCCCGCTCGAGGGGCGTATAAATAGTAAAGACGTCTTGTTGGGCAATGACGTTGATTTGATGGACCTGGTCAATTCAAAAAAATAATGATCAGACCCTAGAATTGGTACTTTTTGGGCTTCATTTAGGTGCTTGATAAGAATAGCTTAGTTTTGTCAGCAGTAACGTCACATTTAACCATGTTCAATTGATTGATGGCTATTCGTTTTCCAAATTCGCCTGACATAAAAGTGATTATTCCAGCTTTCAATGAAGCCGATTCAATAGCCTCGGTCATCAATGAAATACCCGATGTTGTTTCAGAAATAATTGTTGTCAACAATAATTCTTCAGATAAGACCGAAAGCAACGCCAAGGCCGCAGGAGCGACCGTTCTTACCGAAAACAGAAAGGGTTACGGCTACGCCTGTTTAAAGGGAATGGATTATGTTTCAAAACAATCCAAACTACCGGATATTATCGTATTTGTTGACGGAGACTATTCCGACTATCCCGAAGAACTGGTTAAGGTGGTGGAACCCATTATTTTGCACGATTACGACTTCGTAATCGGTGCAAGGGCAAAAAGGCTTAGGGAAGATGGAAGCATGACTCCACAGCAAATATTCGGCAATTGGCTGGCCACTTTTTTAATGAAATTGCTTTTCGGGGCAACATTTACCGATTTGGGTCCGTTTAGAGCTATAAGCTATGATAAGTTGTTGTCTCTCAACATGGAAGACAAAACTTACGGCTGGACGGTGGAAATGCAGTTGAAAGCGCTCAAAAAAAAATTGGCATATACCGAAGTACCAGTGCGTTACAAAAAAAGAATTGGTGTTTCAAAAGTGTCGGGTACCGCAAAAGGTAGTATATTTGCTGGCATAAAAATATTAGGTTGGATTTTCAAATACAGCATAAAATAATACTATGGGATTATTGATCTCTTATATCATTCTAGCCATCTACAGTGTAGCGCTTTTATTGATATTTTTTTACAGTTTGGCCCAATTGAACTTATTGGTCAATTACCTAGGCTACAAAAGGCGAAACCAAACTGCCCCCAAATTCAACCTTCTTGACCCTAAGGAAATTCCTCATGTAACCATACAGCTGCCCGTTTACAACGAAGAGTATGTCATGAACCGTTTGCTTGAGAATATCGCTAAAATTGAATATCCGAAAAGCAAACTGGAAATTCAGGTACTTGATGATTCTACTGACGAATCTGTAGTAGAAACTGCTGCGAAAGTTGAAGCTTTGCAAAAGTCAGGCCTTGACATCAAGCATATAAGAAGAACCAACAGGCAAGGTTTTAAGGCCGGCGCCCTAAAAGAAGGTCTTGAAATTGCCAAAGGTGAGTTTATAGCCATTTTTGATGCCGACTTTATGCCCTCGGGCGATTGGCTGAAAAAAACAGTTATCTATTTTAAAGACCCCGAAATTGGCGTAGTTCAGACACGTTGGGGGCATATCAACCGAGAGTATTCGACTCTTACCCGTATTCAGGCTTTTGCCCTAGATGCACACTTTACCCTTGAACAAGTAGGTAGAAATGCAAAAGGTCATTTTATCAACTTTAACGGTACGGCAGGTATTTGGAGAAAAGAATGCATTCTAGATGCCGGTAACTGGGAAGGCGACACCTTGACCGAAGATTTAGATTTAAGCTATCGCGCCCAATTAAAAAATTGGAAGTTCAAATATCTCGAAGATGTTGAAACCCCAGCTGAACTTCCTGTGGTGATCAGTGCGGCCCGATCCCAACAGTTTCGTTGGAACAAGGGCGGGGCCGAGAACTTTAGAAAATCGGTGATGAGCGTTATTTCCGCAAAGAATATTTCGCTTAAAACCAAATTTCATGGCGTTATGCACTTGCTGAACAGTTCTATGTTCTTGTGCGTTTTCTTGGTATCTATTTTGAGCATACCGGCTATGTACATCAAAGCGCTTTACCCACAGTTCGATATTGTTTTCAGCTTATTGAGCTTCTTTGTACTGAGCACCATTATTCTCTTCATATGTTATTGGTTTACCTATAAAAGTATTCAAGGCAGTAGTTTTGACAATTTTGTCGACTACATCAAGCTTTTCTTTACCTTTTTCTCGGTAGCCTTAGGCTTTTCACTGCACAACTCGATAGCGGTTCTTGAAGGGCATATTGGCAAACGCAGCGAGTTCGTTCGTACTCCTAAATTTAACTTGAACAATCTTACCGATTCTTGGAAAGGCAATAAATATTTGACCAAAAAGCTCTCTCCGAACATGATTTTTGAGGCTTTACTTATGTGCTATTTCTTATTCGGTATGTACAGCGCGATACCTTTGAATGACTTCGGTTTGTTCCCGTTTCATTTTATGTTGTTCTTAGGTTTCGGTTTTGTTTTCACCAAATCATTGACGGCAAGGGCCTAGCGAACAAGACCAGATTACGGCAAAAAATTTTGGGTAGTTGTTCCGTCAAATTTTCTTATTTTTTCGGCTGCAACCCAATTGAACTTTAATGTCGAATCGCTTTACCAGGTATTGGAATCTTCATAAAATACCCATTCTACTTGCTTTGCTAAGTGCGGTATTCTATTATGTTTTCGCGTATCACTTAGACCGTAGCGACTTCATAAAACTCATTACCCTTTTTGCGGCGTTGTTCTTTATCTGTCTCCGCCTAGTTCGCTTTGAAAAGTTCAATTTAAAATTTCTTGCCATTGTTGGTGTAATCTTCAGATTACTATTCATCATGGCAGAGCCCAATCTATCGCAAGATTTTTATCGCTTCGTATGGGATGGTCATTTGGTATCGCAGTTCGTAAGCCCCTATTTACTTTCGCCCGACAGTTTGATGCAGCAAGGTGTGCAGACCATTCCGAATTCGGAGGTATTGCACAACGGCATGGGGGAACTAAGTGCGCAGCATTTCAGTAATTACCCGCCCCTCAACCAACTTTTCTTTGCTATTGCCGCCCTTATTGGTGGTCAAAGCCTTTTTGCTTCGGTTTTAGTAATGCGCCTAAGTATCATTTTATTTGATTTAGGTATTCTTTATTTCGGCAGAAAACTGCTCAAAAACCTGAATCGTTCACCACATTTGATTTTTTGGTATTTCCTTAATCCTTTGGTCATTATCGAACTGACCGGTAATCTACATTTTGAGGGCGTTATGTTATTTTTCTTTGTTTTGGCCCTCTATCTTATTTCTACTAAAAAATGGTTGTTCAGTACCGTTCCGTATGCTTTTTCCATAGGCATCAAATTAGTTCCGCTAATGTTCCTTCCCTTATTCTGGAAACAATTCGGAATCAAAAAGAGCGTCATTTTTTATCTACTGACCGGGCTAATAACTGTATCATTATTTCTACCTTTTTTTTCTCCCGAACTGGTACCCAACTACTCCAAAACGGTCGGCCTGTGGTTCTCAAATTTTGAGTTCAATGCAGGAATTTACAATGCAATAAAATATATAGCCGTTCAAATGGATGCCAAACCCTGGGAACTCATCAAGACTTATGGCAAGATCACCCAGGTGGCCACTATCGTAGTGATTCTACTATTTTCGTTTTTTAGAAGCAATGAAAAATTACCTGTTCTTGTCAGCTCTATGATGTGGGTTTTAACGTTTTATTACTTTATAACCCCAACGGTGCACCCTTGGTATATTATCTTTCTAGTCGTTCTCAGTCTTTTCACCGAATACCGTTTCCCGATTATTTGGTCGGCTGCCGCTACCTTGAGCTACTTTGCCTATTCGAACGCTGATTTTCAGGAGAATCTGTGGCTTTTGGCAGTTGAATATATTTCTGTATTGGGATTTATGGTTTACGAGTTTGTTAAATTAGGTAAGCTCAAACTAATTTTTCGTAATAATTAATACAGTATTGTTGTCGTTTCAATGTATTCTTGTACATTTGAATTTCAATGGAAGGACAACTACATATTTTAGAATTAATGAGCAGTCTTGCTCCGGTACGTCCGCTTCACATCCGTCGTCGCCCGTAAGGGTGTTTCATTTGATATGGAAATAGGTGAGTCCATTTCCGCACAACTTCCACAAGTCTTTTTAAGTTTAATTTTAGCATACAAGCATAGCAATGAAAATATTAATTGCTAACGAATCTCATTTTAAATACGCCAGCATCATATGCGATACGATTGCTGAATCTGCAAAGGTTCGCGGTACAGGTATCGCAAAGCGCACCCCTGAATATATTCAAAAGAGGTTACAGAACGGCAACGCCGTAATCGCTTTGGATGGGGATAAATTCGCGGGCTTCTGCTACATAGAAGTCTGGGGCCATGAGAAATTCGTTGCAAACTCAGGTCTTATCGTACACCCAGATTATAGAAATCAGGGATTAGCCAAGCAAATCAAAAAACGCATTTTTGAACTGTCTAGGGAGAAGTTTCCCAATGCCAAAATTTTCGGTATCACTACGGGCTTGGCAGTTATGAAAATGAACTATGAATTGGGTTATAGGCCGGTAACTTTTTCTGAACTAACCGATGACCCTGAATTCTGGAAAGGTTGCCAGACCTGCAAGAACTTTGACGTGCTAACTCGTACCGAAAGAAAAATGTGCCTTTGCACCGGTATGCTTTACGACCCGGAAGAAAAGACTAAAAAGAAGTCCAAAGAGAAGCCGAGCACCAAAACATTTGAAAGATTAAAAAGTATTAAAGAAAGTTTGTTCCTAAAGAAAAAATAAAAATGAAGAAATTAGTTTTAGCCTACAGCGGCGGATTAGACACCTCTTATTGTGCCAAGTACCTATCAAAAGAAAAAGGTTTCGAAGTGCATGCCGTAAGCGTAAACACCGGAGGTTTCTCAAAACAAGAAATTGCCGAAATCGAGAAGAAAGCACTGCAATTAGGGGCAAGCTCATACCTATCTATAGACGCGGTAGAAACCTTTTATGATAAAGTGGTCAAATACCTCATTTTTGGTAACGTACTAAAGAACAATACGTATCCACTTTCTGTTAGTGCCGAAAGAATCGTTCAGGCCATCGAAATCGTTAAATACGCAAAAAAAATAGGGGCCAATTACATCGCACATGGCAGTACCGGTGCCGGTAATGACCAAGTAAGGTTCGACATGATTTTTCAAATTATAGCTCCCGAAATAGAGATAATTACCCCTATTAGGGACAAAAAATTAGCGAGGGAAGAAGAAATCAAATACCTTCAAGAGAATGGGGTAGACTACTCTTGGGAAAAAGCAAAATACTCTATCAACAGAGGCCTTTGGGGCACTTCGGTGGGGGGTGAAGAAACCTTGACATCAGAAAAACCGTTGCCCGATTCTGCATACCCTAGTCAACTACAGGAAAAGGAACCTCAAGAGGTAAAATTGACTTTTGAAAAGGGCGAGTTGATAGCTATTGACGGAAAAAAAGATTCGCCCGTTAACAACATCGTTAAATTAGATGCCTTGGCCAGCAAGTACGCTATCGGGCGTGATATACACGTTGGCGATACCATTATAGGAATTAAAGGAAGAGTAGGTTTTGAAGCGCCCGCATCTCTAATCATTATCAAGGCGCACCACTTGTTGGAGAAACATACTTTGACAAAATGGCAACAATTTCAAAAAGAACAGCAAGGTAATTTTTATGGCATGCTTCTACATGAGGGCAACTACCTAGATGCTGTTATGAGAAATATTGAGGCTTTCTTGACCGACACCCAAAAAACAGTTTCAGGTGATGTGTTCGTAGGCCTCTACCCCTTCCAGTTCAGGTTGAACGGTATTTCTTCTCAACACGACCTTATGAATGCTTCATTTGGCAGTTATGGCGAAATGAATAAGGGTTGGACGGCAGATGACGCCAAAGGCTTTATCAAAATTCTATCCAACTCGGGCAAAATTTATAACCACGTAAACCCAAGTGATGATTAAGGCAGGTATAATTGGGGGGTCGGGGTATACCGGTGGCGAATTAATCAGAATACTTTTGAACCATCCGCAAGCGGATATCGATTTTGTTTTCAGTACAACAAGGGCAGGTAAAAAACTGACCACTGCACACCCAGACCTATTGGGTACAACGGAAATGGAATTCACCGGAAAGGTAAATTCTGATGTAGATGTGGTTTTTCTTTGTTTGGGGCACGGTAATTCGGGACGATTTTTGGAGGAACACCAATTTTCGAGTGATACTAAAATTGTTGATTTGAGTAATGAGTTTCGACTAGAAGGCGATTCGGTTTTTCAGGGCAATCAATACATATATGGCCTACCTGAACTAAAGAAATCTGAAATCGAAAAAGCGAATTTCATTGCCAACCCGGGTTGCTTTGCAACGGCCATTCAATTAGCCTTGCTACCTCTTGCAAAGGCTGGCAAACTTTCAAACGATGTTCATGTGAATGCGGTTACCGGAAGCACTGGTGCCGGAGTGAGCCCATCGGCTACCTCACATTTCAGCTGGCGGAACAATAACATCAGTTGGTATAAGCCATTTACCCATCAGCATTTGGGTGAAATCAACGAAAGTCTTCACTCCTTACAAAAAAACAGTGGAGAGTTGTTTTTCCTCCCTAATCGGGGAAATTTCACTAGGGGTATTTTGGCAACGGCATATACGAAGTTCGACGGAAGCATAGAGGAGGCCATCGCCCTATATGAAGATTTTTATGCCGATGCACTTTTTACTCAGATTGCAGAAGAACCCATCAACCTAAAGCAGGTCGTGAACACCAACCAGTGCCACATCCATTTACATAAACACAACGATACGCTGTTGGTAACCTCGGCCATTGATAATTTGTTAAAAGGAGCTTCAGGACAGGCCGTTCAGAATATGAACTTAATGTTTGGGCAAGAAGAAGGTGCCGGACTTAATTTAAAAGCGGGAGTTTTTTAAGAGTTGTGAAGAATTAAATTTTCGTTTCGCAATATATCAAAGCGAACGAATATATAAAGGTCAATTCACACGCCATAGATTAGAAAAACGGGGAACGAACATACAACTAGAACAAAAATGAAAATAGCAATAATCGGTGCTGGAAACCTAGGAATATCAATTGCAAAAGGAATTCTAAATTCTAACGGTGCCACCACCATGTATTTGACCAAGCGCAATACAGAAAATATTAAGAAGTTCGAGAATTACGGCAATGTTACCGTTACGAACGACAATCGTTTGGCAGTACAAAATTCTGATATTCTCATATTGGCCGTTCAACCAAGCCAGTTAGAGTCGATTTTAAACGATTTCAAAGATTTACTGACCGAGAAGCATGTCATTATATCTACCATAACTGGTTATAGTATCGAAAAGATGGAAGATATCTTGGGTGCCGAACAAAATATTATTCGCAGTATGCCCAACACCGCTATTTCAGTAGGGCAGTCAATGACTTGTATTTGCAGTAACGAAAAAGGCAAAAAGAAGGTAGAACTTGCCAAGGCTATTTTTAACAGAATGGGGCACTCAATGGAAATTCCCGAGAGTCAAATGCAAGCGGCTACCGTAATATGTGCCAGCGGAATCGCTTTTTGGATGCGTTTGATTCGTGCCACCACACAGGGTGCCATTCAATTAGGCTTCGATGCCAAAGAAGCGCAAGAACTTGCCATGCATACTTGTAACGGCGCCGCCACCTTATTAATAGAATCGGGCAGCCATCCAGAATCTGAAATTGATAAGGTAACGACCCCAAAAGGCTGTACCATTCAAGGTTTGAACGAGATGGAGCATCAAGGTCTGAGCTCTTCGTTGATTCAAGGTATAGTCGCTTCGTACAATAAAATCAGTAGAATTAAAGAAAATCAGATTTAGCCTTAATTAGACAGAGATGAAATTATTTGATGTATACCCCTTATATGATGTTACTCCGGTTTCGGCCGAGGGCATAGTAGTTACCGATGAAAAAGGCATATCGTATCTCGATTTTTACGGAGGCCATGCGGTTATCTCTATTGGTCATTCGCACCCACATTATGTAAAACGAATCAAAGACCAGTTAGATAAAATAGGTTTTTATAGCAACTCGGTTCAAAATCCGTTACAGGAAGAACTGGCCGGTAAATTAGGTAGGCTTTCCAATTGTAAAGATTACAATTTGTTTATGTGCAACTCTGGGGCCGAGGCTAATGAGAACGCTCTAAAGCTAGCTTCTTTTCACACAGGTAAATCGCGAGTGGTTTCCTTTAAAAACAGTTTCCACGGAAGAACATCTGCGGCTGTAGCAGCTACCGATAACCCAAAAATCAATGCACCTATTAACCAACAACAGAAAGTCACCTTTTTAGATTTTGGTGATTTAGATGCTTTGGATACGGAGCTAGCCAAAGGCGATGTATGCGCGGTAATTTTAGAAGCCATTCAAGGGGTTGGGGGATTGGATGAACCTACCACTGATTTCTATCAAAAAATAGCGGAAGCCTGTAAGAACAACAAGGTAGTATTGATTGCCGATGAAGTTCAATGCGGCTTTGGGAGAAGTGGAAAATTTTTCGCCTTTCAACATCACGGTATTCAACCTGATATTATTTCCATTGCGAAGGGAATGGCCAATGGTTTTCCTGTAGGTGGTATTCTTATTCACGAAAAAATAGAAGCCTCTTACGGTCTATTGGGTACCACTTTTGGTGGCAACCATTTGGCCTGTGCCGCTACTCTGGCGGTTTTGGAAGTTTTGGAAAATGAAAGCCTCATATCCAACGCAGCCAGACTGGAGGACTATTTCAGGACGAAGGCTGCTGAAATTCCACAGGTAAAAAAAGTGAAGGGAAGAGGTTTAATGCTGGGGTTGGAATTTGATTTTGAAGTGGCCAATTTAAGAAAAAAGCTGATTCACAACCAACACCTGTTCACGGGTGGCGCAAAAGACAAACATGTATTAAGGATACTTCCGGCCCTAAATATTTCGGAAGGTCATATAGACACCCTTTTTGAGGCCCTTAAAAAAGAACTGGCATGAACCTATTGTTAAGTTTAAAACAGCGAAATGCGGTACTCTTGAGTATGGCAAAATATCTTGATGAAGAGAGGGAGGCCATCCTTTTGGCCAACAAACAAGATATGGAAGGTTACCAAGGTGGCGATTTGGCAATGCACGACCGATTAAAGGTAGACGATGCTAAAATTGACGGAATGATACTTTCGTTGAATCAATTGGCAAATGCCGAGGACCCCTTGGGTATTGAGCGTTTTAACTTCACCCATGAAAATGGCATGCGCGTAAGTAACAAAACAGCCCCCTTTGGCACCATATTGATTATTTATGAATCAAGACCGGATGTGACTATTGAAGCAGCTGGAATCGCTTTTAAATCGGGGAATAAAATTTTATTAAAAGGGGGCAAAGAATCGCTCAACAGCAATCTATTATTGGTTCAACTATGGCACAAAGCCTTGGAAGCCAATGACACCACTAGAGAATGGGTCGGGTATTTAGAATTTAACCGTACCCAAACCCAAGAATTTTTGGAGAATCCAACGGAAAAGGTCGATTTGATTGTGCCTCGCGGTGGCGAAAAACTAATTGCTTTCGTTAAGCAACACGCCACATGCCCCGTAATCGTAAGCGGAAGGGGAAACAACTTTGTATATGTAGATTCTGATGCGGATGTAGATGTGGCAATTGATATTATCATCAATGCGAAAACGGCCAAGATTTCAGCCTGCAATGCCTTAGATAAGGTTTTAATCGCTTCCGGATTACCGGATAAACAAGAGTTTATTTCTTTATTGATTGAAAAATTAAAAGAACACAAAGTCGAAATTATTGCCGATCAAGCTATTTCCGAATTTGAAGGAACTACTCCCATAATAGACCCAAAAGTTTGGTATGAAGAGTTCTTGGATTATAAAATTGTTCTTGGTCTGGCCGTAGACTTAGATGATGCCATTGAACGAATTAATAAATACAGCGGAGGGCATTCTGCTTCCATCATTACCACCAATGAGGAAAAAGCCGATTATTTTATGTCCCGAATTGACTGTGCAGCGGTTTATCACAATGCTTCCACCAGATTTACGGATGGAGGTCAGCTCGGTTTGGGTGGAGAATTGGCCATTAGTACGGACAAACTCCATCAACGTGGTCCGATAGGACTACAACATCTAGTGACGAATAAATGGTATGTAAAAGGCAGTGGACAAGTGAGGTAAGCTATTTTTCAGTTTACAGTTCTTAGTAAAAGTTGGGAGAAGTTTAGCACAATGAGATAAGACTTAAGATATAAGATATATTATTAGTCTTTTGACCCATTACCATAAACTAGCAACAGATAACCATTAACGAACAGCCAGAAACCAAAAAGAAAACAAGTACCCAAAAATGGGAAAAAAACGCATTTTACTAAAAATAGGTTCCAATACGCTTACCAAAGAGACCAATCAAATCTCCCGAGGTAAACTAGAAGATATCGGCAGGCAAATATCCCAATTGAAAAACGACTACGAATTTGTGGTTGTAAGTTCTGGGGCGATTGCTGCGGCCAAACAGTTTGTAAAACTGGAGCACAACGGTAAGGATATTTTAGTAAAGCAGGCCTTAGCGGCCATTGGTCAACCCCATCTAATGCGCATGTTCCAAGAGAGTTTTAGAGAATTGGGGCTATCAGCGGCCCAGTGTCTTTTATCGTATTCCGATTTTGAAAATCCGAAATCCAAAGCCAACATCAAGAACACCATTGATATTTTGGTAGAGAACAATATCATTCCGATTATCAATGAGAACGATACGGTCGCTGCGGATGAGATTCAATTTGGCGACAATGATAAATTGGCAGCGTTGACCGCAGCCCTTTTAAAGGCTGATTTATTAATTATTGCGACGAATACGAACGGAATATATACCAAGCAATCAATGGAAAGCGGTGAACCGGCAACTATTAAGGAAGTCTCGGGAATCGAAGGTATCAAAAAAGAAATAGGCAGTTCAAAATCGACCCACGGTACTGGCGGTATGGCTTCTAAAGTACAAGCGGCCACTATTGCCCAAAAAGCAGGTATTGAAACTTGGATCGTGAACGGCCTCAATGACAATTTTATTACAGACGCCTTTTCAGGTGGCACAAATCATACGAAAATAAAGATATGAAACACTACCTTTCAGTAAATGACATCGACTCGCTAAACGATTGGGTCAACGAAGCAAGGGAACTTAAAAAAGAACCTAAAAAGTTAAAATCTCTGGGAGAAGGCAAGACCATCGGCCTCCTATTTTTCAACAACAGTCTTCGTACCCGCTTAAGCACTCAAAAAGCCGCAATGAATTTGGGCTTGGATGTGATTGTCATGAACTTTGGCAGTGAGGGTTGGGCCTTGGAATATGCCGATGGTACGGTGATGGATCAAGGCACATCGGAACATATAAAGGAAGCTGCCCAAGTAATTTCACAATATTGCGATATTGTTGCCATTAGGGCTTTTGCCGGACTTACCGATAAAAAGGAAGACGAAGCCGAAATTGTTCTCAATGGGTTTAAAAAATATGCTTCCGTTCCGGTGGTGAATATGGAAAGTTCTGTAGGTCACCCATTGCAAGCTCTGGCGGACGCCATAACCTTAGCGGAACAAAACACTAAAAAAAGGCCTAAGGTAGTCCTTTCGTGGGCCCCGCACCCGAAAGCATTACCACATGCGGTGGCAAATTCATTTGTACAGATGATGCAATTGCAGGATGCTGATTTTGTCATTACCCACCCTGAGGGTTATGAATTGAATCCTGAAGTCACCAAAGATTCGGTTATTGAACATGATCAAAAGAAAGCTTGCGAAGATGCCGATTTTATCTATGTAAAAAACTGGAGCAGCTATAATACCTATGGTCAAGTTCTGAATCAAGATAAAAATTGGACCATGACCAAAGAAAAACTCGGAAATGCAAAGTTTATGCATTGCCTACCAGTGCGAAGAAATATGGTAGTGGCCGATGAAGTTTTAGATAGTGACCAAAGCTTGGTAATAGAACAGGCCAACAACCGAACCTACAGTGCTCAAGTAGTTTTAAAAAAAATATTGGAGAACAACTAAGACTTTTGAAATCGGCAAATTAGAAAACAAAGTATGTATTGTAACCGGTGCCACAAGTGGCATGGGTAAAGCTATTGCGCAAAAATTTGCTTCTGAAGGAGCCTATCTGGTTTTATCGGGAAGAGATGAGACCAAAGGCAACGCCTTGGCACAAAGCCTGCCCCGCTCAATCTTTTTGGCTGGCGATGTAGGCAATGCTGAATATAATAGAGAATTGGTAGAGGTAGCCATTCAAAATTTCGGTGGGTTGGATATTGTATCACTCAATGCCGGAATTTTGGGTCTGGGAAATGTAATCGAACTTTCAGAGGATTTATGGAACAGAACGCTTTCAACCAATTTGAGCAGTATTTATCTGCTTGCTAAATTTGCCATTCCCCATTTGAAAACAAAAAAAGGCACCATTTTGATCAATGCCTCTATAGCGGCTTTCAAGAGTTTTCCCAACCACCCCGCGTATTGCGCATCCAAAGCAGGGGCCGTAGCATTGATGAAACAACTGGCAGTAGAATATGCCCCGGATATAAGAATCAACGCCATGTGCCCCGGACCAGTAGACACCCCACTTTTGTGGAATTCAGCTGAAGCTTTCGAAAATCCGAAGGAGGCCGTAGCCGATGCAGAAAAGACGACTTTGCTCAGAAGGTTGGGGCAACCGACAGATATCGCCAACCTAGCCTTATTTTTGGTTTCCAAAGAAGCTTCTTGGATTACAGGTACGGCCATGACCATTGATGGTGGAATATTAAACGCATAAAATGAAAAAACTATCCATAGTAAAAATTGGCGGCAATGTTATTGAAAATAAAGCCGAGCTCACCAAGTTTCTGAATAACTTCTCTCTCATAAAAGGACCTAAAATTCTGGTTCATGGAGGCGGAAAGTTGGCCACCCAATTGGGCAAAAAATTGGGTATCGAATCAAAAATGATTGGAGGTCGCCGTATTACCGACGATAAAAGCCTTGAACTGATTACCATGGTCTATGGCGGACTTGTCAACAAAAATATTGTGGCCGAGCTACAATCGCTCAATTGCAATGCTATTGGGCTTAGCGGTGCCGATGGCGATACCATACAAGCCCATAAACGCCCCGTTAAAGACATTGATTATGGTTTTGCCGGCGACGTAGACGGCGTTAGTTCAACCACCATCAAAAAACTTCTGGAAGCTGGTCTCACACCTGTTTTCTGTGCAATGACACATGATGGAATGGGGCAACTGCTCAACACCAATGCAGATACCATCGCCTCGGAATTAGCGATTGGCATGAGCGCAGCCTACGAAACCACTTTATACTATTGCTTTGAAAAGAAAGGTGTTTTGATGGATGTCAACGATGACCAATCGGTTATAAAACATATCGACAGTGTTTCATACCAAACCCTTTTAGAGAAAAAAGTAATTGCAGATGGCATGTTACCAAAAATGCACAACTGCTTTCACGCCCTGGAAAAAAATGTTCATCAGGTACGCATAGGCGATATAGAAATGCTACACCCCAACGCAAATTTATTCACCACCCTTACTCTTTGATAATGCAACAAAAAGAACTGACCGAAAAAGCTATCGAGCTCTTAAAAGAACTTATTTCTATACAATCTTTTTCTTCGGAAGAAGATAAGACCGCTGATGCCATTGAAAATTGGTTCAAGTCGTTCAACATTCCGTTTGAACGCCATTTGAATAATGTGTGGGCAGTGAACCAACATTTTGACGAAAGTAAGCCTACCCTGCTTTTAAACTCGCATCACGATACCGTAAAACCTAATTCAGCTTATACCAAAGACCCTTTTCATCCACATATTGAAGATGGAAAATTATATGGTTTGGGAAGTAATGATGCCGGGGGAGCGCTAGTTTCATTAATTGCAACGTTCACGCATTACTATGCAGAGGAAAACTTGAACCATAATATTTTGATGGTAGCTTCTATGGAAGAGGAAAGTTCAGGACCCAATAGTCTACGAGGACTTTTACCCAAACTTCCCCATATCGATGTAGCCATTGTGGGCGAACCTACCTTATTGGATTTGGCCATAGCCGAAAAAGGATTGGTAGTTTTTGACGCCAAGGTAAAGGGCACTCCTTCGCATGCGGCACATCCTAACGATAATAATTCCATTTACAATACCATTGAAGTGTTGGAGTGGTTCAAGAATTACTCTTTCCCAAAAGTATCGGAAGCTTTGGGGCCGGTAAAATTGACGGTTACCCAAATCAATGGAGGCTCACAACACAATGTGGTGCCAGCAGAGGTAGAGTTGGTGATAGATGTTCGCGTCAACGATAAGTACACCAACGCGGAAATTGCGGAAATTCTGAAGAAAGAAGCTCCTTGCGAACTTCAAGAACGTTCGCTAAAACTTAATTCTTCGGCCATTGACAAAGACCACCCCTTGGTGAAATCAGGTATCGCCTTGGGCAGAAAGACCTATGGCTCCCCCACCCTATCCGACCAGGCGGCATTGACTTGCCAGTCTTTAAAATTAGGCCCTGGGGACAGCACACGTTCACATTCGGCAGACGAATACATCTACGTTAAGGAAATTGAAGATGGGGTAGATTTGTATATTAAACTGTTGAAGGGATTTCTTCTTTAGTTTAAAGAAGAAAGTAAAAAGTTAATAGAAAATGTACAATTACAAAGACCTTATCGTTTGGCAAAAATCTATGGATTTAGTGGAGAAGGTCTATCATTTAACTGCAACTTTTCCCCAAGAAGAAAGATTCGGCCTCACAAGTCAAATAAGACGGTGCGCCGTCTCCATACCTAGCAATATTGCCGAAGGAGCAGGTCGAAAATCAAAGAAAGTCTTTCGTAACTTTTTGGAGATTTCCAATGGGTCTATCAATGAGCTTAAAACTCAGCTAGAAATTTCAAAAAGAATCGGATTTATATCCGAAAATGAATTGGAAAACATCTTTGACCTTTGCAACGAAGTCCAAAAAATAACCATCACCCTCATTAAGAAGTATAGCGACTTCTAACTATAACCTAAAAACTTTAAACTCCTTATGAAACTCTGGGATAAAGGATTCAGTACTGATAAAAAAATAGACCACTTTACCGTGGGCAATGACCGTGAACTCGACTTATTGCTTGCCAAATACGATGTGATTGCCTCCAAGGCACACGCTAAAATGTTAGGCAAAATAGGACTATTGACGCAAGAAGAAACACAATCCCTTGTCACGGAATTGGATGCCATTGCGGAAACCATTGAAAAGGGCGAATTCACCATTGAAGATTCTTTTGAGGACATGCATTCTAAAATTGAATATGTACTCACGGAAAAACTGGGTGATACCGGAAAAAAGATTCACACGGCAAGGTCAAGAAACGATCAAGTTCTGGTAGCTATGCACCTGTATTTAAAGCATGAACTATCGGAAATAAAAAGTCAGACAAAAGAGCTCTTTGACCTGTTACTGCAATTGGCCGAGAAGTTTAAAAACGTGCTTCTTCCGGGCTATACCCACTTGCAGATTGCCATGCCCTCCTCATTTGGGTTATGGTTTTCTGCTTATGCCGAAAGTTTGATTGATGACCTCTATTTTATTGATGCCGCTTACAAGGTTGCCGACCAAAATCCGTTAGGGAGCGCCGCCGGCTATGGAAGTTCCTTTCCTATAGACCGAAGCTTCACCACCCAAGAAATGGGTTTTGAAACCCTAGAATACAATGTGGTGGCCGCCCAAATGGGACGCGGAAAAGTTGAAAAGGCTACCGCTTTCGGCATGGCCAATATAGCTGCCACCTTATCCAAACTTTCTATGGATGTTTGCCTCTACATGAGCCAAAACTTTAATTTCATTTCCTTCCCGGATGAATTAACAACAGGCAGCAGCATAATGCCGCACAAGAAAAACCCCGATGTTTTTGAATTGGTACGTGGTAAATGTAATAAGCTACAAAGCATACCGAATCAGTTGACCTTGGTCATCAACAATCTGCCCAGCGGATATCACCGAGATTTACAATTAGTGAAAGAAATTATTGTTCCCGCGATTCAAGATATGAAGGCCTGTCTGGAAATTTTGACTTTTAGTTTGAAAGAAGCGAAAGTGAACGACGAAATTCTAAGCGACCCTAAATACGATTATCTCTTTAGTGTAGACACCTTGAACGAGCTGGTACAAAACGGAATGCCGTTTAGGGATGCCTATAAAAAAATGGGAATGGAAATTCAAGAGGGTACTTTTAGCCCTAAAAGGGATATTCACCATACCCATGAGGGCAGTTTGGGCAATTTGTGCTTGCATGAAATCAAGAAAAAAATGGAGAAATTATTCTAATAAATTCAGTATCCCTTGAAACAGGGATGCAAGAATAGATTGAGGTAAGTATGTTTGTCTCATGATAATAAATCAACCATATGAAATCTATTTTTGCATCCTTAAGTATTCTCTTTTTATTGGTGTCTTGTAACCAGCCATCTGCCGAAAACTATTTTGACCGAACCACCTTAAACAGCAATAAACTTGTCGGTTTTGGCAGTGCTGACTTCGATAGATACGCACAGCTTCAAGAAACAGGTCAACTTTTTAAACTTACCAATGGTGAAATGGAGAAGACCGATAAAATATCGGAACATATCACCACCTACATCATTCCAGATATCGAAAAAAACATTGAACAGATCGAAGAATTAAAGCCTACGGAAGAAACCGAAGAAATGATTGTCAAAAGCCTACGTCTTTTCAATTATGTCAAGAACATTTATGAAACAGAATATTTAACAATTGCAAATATGATGGACAATGGTGAAGAGGTGGACGAAATCAATGAAGCTCTTTCACTAATGAATAGTGTAACGTTTACGAAATTTTCAGTTCTTCTAGAAGAATTATGGGAAGTCGCGCTACCTTATGCAGAGGCTAACGGGATTGAAGTGAAAACTTACTAAACTAGATGTTGGCACTACCTTATTCACGACCGAAGGGAAATTAAAAGACAAGCTTTCTTAAATTAGCTGCGGATTAAAAACCTCCGTAAATGAACATTATTACTAAATCCTATTTTTTCACTTTCCTTTCGCTTTTCTCATTAAGCCTGCTGTTCTCCCAAGACACCTATCAGCGAAATAGCTCAGCCGATGTTAAAAGCTATGTTTTCGGGTTAACCCTTTCAGATGAATCGAACCTTATTAAGGGAGAAACCGAAATCAATATCAACTTTACCCAAGAAGTTGGTCCGTTTTCATTGGACTTGATTGAAAAAAATGGTGAATATGGTATGACCATTAGCCAAGTTCTGGAAGGGGAAACCCCTGCCAAATACACCTACAATAATCATAAAATTGAAATAACCCCGGGCGCTTCCGAAGAAAAAAACAGAACCTACAAAGTTATTTATGAGGGTATTCCTGAAAGAGGACTTGTAATAGACACTACCAAATTTGGTCAGCGTTCTTTTTTTGGAGACAACTGGCCTAATTTGGCCCGTCATTGGCTACCCTCTGTAGATCACCCTTATGACAAAGCCGGTATCGAATTCAGAATTACGGCCCCCGATTATTATGATGTAGTGGCCACCGGAGAAAAAATAGAAGAGAGCAATTTAGGTAACGGTCTAAAATTGACAACTTATAAAGAACCAGCACCAGTTGCCATGAAAGTGGTGACTATTGGTGTAACTAAATTCGCCAGTACACTTTTGGGTGAGGTGTACGACATTCCCGTGTCCGCCTGGGTGTATCCAGAAAATAGGTTGGATGGTTTTTCAGATTACCATGTGGCCAGCAAGGTCTTGAAATACTTCATCGACCAAATTGGTCCGTATTCCTACGCAAAACTGGCCAACATGCAGGCAAAAACGCAGTGGGGCGGACTCGAAAATGCAGGTACTATTGCCTATTTTGAAAATTCCGTCACCGGAAAAAATGAGGTGGAAGGCTTGATTGCCCATGAAATTGCCCACCAGTGGTTCGGAAATTCCGCCTCAGAAAATGATTGGAACCATGTATGGCTTAGTGAAGGCTTCGCTACCTATTTCGCTATTCTATACCAGGAAAGCGTTTACGGAAACGAAAAGAGAAAAGAAGAATTGCAACTTGACCGTCAACAAATTATCGATTACTATCAAAAAAACCCTTCGCCCATAGTTGACCCTAGCATCAAAGACCCTTTAAACGTTTTAAGCGTAAACACGTACCAGAAAGCGGGCTGGGTACTCAATATGTTACGCCACAAATTGGGTGATGAAGTTTTTTGGAAAGGGATTAGAACCTACTACGAAAAATTTAGAAACAGCAATGCCATGACCGACGATTTCAGGGAAGTTATGGAATCGGTTTCCGGCAAAGACTTAAATGCTTTTTTCGAACAATGGATTTTCACCAAAGGATATCCCGAACTCAAATGGAAGTGGAGCTACAAAGGAAAAAAATTAAATATATCAATTGATCAGCTTCAAAAACATCATACCTATTCTTTTCCTCTGGAAATTGGTGTAACAATAAATGGCAAGACGACCATCAAAACTTTCGAAGTAACGGATTCGAAGGCGAACTTTTCCATCAAAACCGATGCGAAACCCGATTCCGTTGTTCTAGATCCTGATTCTTGGTTACTATTCGAAGACAACAACCCATAATTTATTGTGGTATCTTATTTTTCCGATTTTACAATGGGTTAAACTTCCTGTAAGAATTATTCCCTATTTTTAGTTTCGAACATGAAAGGCGTATTTCGACAAGAAATATTGTCTACAATCTAAATCGATATGAAACTAAAGGTGGCAGAGTATAATATGGAGTGGATGAAAAATCTGTTCGTTAACGGAATTCCTGTCAACGTTCCTCCTCCTGTAGGAAAACCTGAAAGCGATTGGAACGAGCAAGAACGATTGACCATGAAAAGTCAGCGATTGATTTCCGTTCTCGCCCATTTAGATGCAGATATTGTAGCTGTGGTAGAAGGGCCAGACACCCTTGCCAATGGAACCAAAACAGCTAAGGCGCAACTTGAACTTTGGATGACCACCTTTGGCCTTACCCAAAGAAATTACAAGGTAGTTCAAGGCTATACCTCTCGTGGGCAGCAAGAACTATGCGCTATTTACGATGCTGACAAACTTATTCTAGAGCATACCCCGGAAGGTAAAAATAGTTTCGACGAACCTTTTTTGGCCGATACTTTGGAACAAAGTATTAAAGAACAGTATGAGCATTTTAGGCCTCCCGTAGAACTCACCGTGAAGGATAAGGCTAGCCCGGGTAAACTCTTTAAAATGATTATTGCCCACGCCAAATCGAAAGGTATTTTCAACCATGTCGATTACGCCAGATACGAATATCTATCCAACCTCAACCGAAGAAAATTGTATGCAGAGTGCATGCACATGCGCGAACGAGTTGATCAATGGATAAACGAGGGTGATAAGGTTCTGGTAACCGGAGATATAAATGACGGTATGGGAAGCGACTTCTACGAAAACCGATTTGGTAAAAGTGCCATTGAAATATTATTGGGTAGTGTCTATGAGCCCGAACTAATTTTAAAAAGCGCCTTGGGAAAGCCCAAATTGGGAAAATACGGATGGTCACCAAGTTCAAGTTCTTTTACGGATACCATTACTAAAAATTGGTTCACCGTACTCATTGATCATATTTTGGTCAGCCAAGATATCAAAATCGACTCAGGCGCGGTTCTCAACCCATATTCCGAACCCCATAAGTCCGATTTAAGCCAAGAACTCAAAGATGCTTTAAAGAAGGCTTCAGACCATTTCCCGGTAATCGTTGAGATTGAAGTGTGAGAAGTATTCACTTCAACAGGTTTTCTGCACCGTTAAACGTTAATTAATTTAACATTCAACTTCATTTTTCTCTCGTCACACTATGATTACCAAGTAGTTCACAACAAAAATTTTAACAAAGTAGGGCTCCCCTATATTTTTGATGGTATAGTGTTTAAATAAATACCAATACGCATACCAAGCTTCCCTACGCATGAAAAATCTTATTGCTCCCCTTCTTATTCTTCTTATCGTAAGTTGTAGTACCGATTCATTAGAACCGTTAGATCAAGAAATTTCAGAAAAATCGCTTTCTGATTCCAATGTTCAAGAAAACAGCGATAATGAAGATCAGGAGGTTGATTCTGAAAATCAGAACACGGCACCTGCTCTCGCTTTACAGTCTTATCTTATCAATGAACATTCGGCTGTAGAGACTTCAATAGGCTTTATACAGGCAAACGATGAAGATGGTGATGACATCATATTCTCAATAGAATCAGAGGCCGATATTATCATTGATGAGCATACGGGAGAAATTAAAGTAGGCCCTAATCTCAAACTTGATTTTGAAACTATCAATAGTCTTGAGTTTACTGTTTCAGCATTTGATGGAAGCACTACTTCCCATGGTAATTTCAGTTTAAACGTTATAGATGTTGATGAGATCACTTTACTAAACGAAGCGGAAAAAGATTTGATAACCTATTTTCAACATTTGGTTTTTTGGAAAGGCCATGCCAACACTCCAGTGGAAAGAAATCAAAAGTGGGCGGTTCCGTTACGACTAAATTTGGCCGGTACGATTTCAAACAATTTTTCTCAGGTAGTCAATGAAGTTATCAGTGAATACAATACCATATTCAATGGCAATTTTACTATTTCTCTAGCTGAGACCGAAGAACTGGCCAATGCAGAGGTTTTTTACGGTACCAAAGAAGAACTTGAAAGCCATTGGCCCGATATGCATCAAATCGTCAAAGATGGTGACTACCACGGCTATGCGATTACACCTTCCAGTAGTTATATTTTATCCGATTCTAGAATCTGGATTTCTAATGAGGCTTCCGTTCTCTTTAAACATGAATTGGGCCATGCTTTAGGCTTTGGTCATTCCGATAAGTGCGAAGAAGAAAATAGTTTTCTCTGCTCACAGATAAGTGTCGAGAACAAGATTCTATCCGAAGAAGAAAAAATTCTAAGATACGCATATCATTCTAAAATTGAAGAAGGGCTCACTGAAAGTGATATCGAAAAGATTTTAGCCGATATACTTATCAACGAGCAGTAGACCAATCCTGCATCCATTCCCATCCATATTTTATTGACTACCCAATCTAACCATACCATGGCAAAACGACTTTTTTCTATAGTATTGAATAGCCCAATTAGTAGTTTTAACCGCAACATTTCTCTACAAAGAGCCCTAGCTCAGCACACTAAAAAAACAATCAAAAGTCTTTTGGCTTTTATGCTGCTTTTTTGCGGATTGAGTATTCAGGCACAATCTTTTCGCTCTATATGGAACACCAATAACATAGAATCAGGCTCTTCTGCCAATAATCAGATAACCATACCTACCAACCCAGCTTATACCATATATAATTACAATGTTGATTGGGGAGATGGTAACACCGATACTGGTGTAACAGGAAATATTACTCATGATTACACGACCCCCGGAACTTATACTATTGAAATCAGCGGCTCTTTTCCATCTATATATTTTAATGATGAAAATGCTAGCGATAAACTAAAAATTATAGAAATATTGGCTTGGGGTTCCATTCAATGGCAAACCATGGAGAATGCCTTTTTTGGTTGTGAGAACCTCAATTTTGACGCTATTGATTCACCGGACCTCTCTCAGGTTACTACGCTACAAAACATGTTCAATGGCTGTGAAGCCTTTAATGGTATTGTTAATAATTGGGATGTTAGCACTATAACAAACATATCAGGACTCTTTCAAGAATGTACCATTTTTAATAGGCCATTAGACTTATGGAATACGGCCAATATTATGGATATGTCTTACACCTTCCACAGAGCAAGAACCTTTAATGAACCCTTGGACAATTGGAATGTTGCATCTGTTACAGATATGGAGTATTTCTTATCCGAAGCTTCTTCTTTTAACCAAAACATTAATAATTGGAACATTTCAAATCTGACCAATTTAATTGGAACCTTTAGATACACAGGCAGTTTTAACCAGCCCTTAGACAATTGGAACGTTAGCAATATAACAGATCTTACCGGAACTTTTCAAGGCTCTGCATTCAATAGACCCATAAACAATTGGAACGTAAGTAATGTAGTTTCTATGGTAGCAACCTTTAGGGAATCCCAATTCAACCAGCCTTTAAACCTATGGGATGTGAGTAATGTAACTAATATGTCTCAGATGTTCCATAGAAATCGAACATTTGACCAATCCATAAATAATTGGAATGTTAGTAATGTTACGGATATGTCAGAGATGTTTGATGGATGGATTTGGGGAGCGGTCTTTAATCAACCTTTGGATAATTGGGACGTAAGTAATGTTGTGGACATGGAATACATGTTTAGAGAAAATTCTGCATTTAACCAAGACATCAGCATGTGGATTGTTAGTGGGGTAACCAACATGCGAGGTATGTTTGAAGAAAACCCAGCTTTTAATCAAAACATCGATAACTGGAACGTTAGCAATGTTACGAATATGAGTTCTATGTTTAATGAAGCAACAGCTTTCAATCAACCATTAAACTCTTGGGTCATTGGTAATGTTACAGAAATTGAGAGTATGTTCTTAGGTGCTATCTCATTTGACCAGCCTCTTAATAATTGGGATATGTCTGGCAAGACTAATCTTTCAAACATGTTTCAAAATGCCACATCTTTCAATCAAGATATTTCTGGTTGGAATGTGTCTGCTGTCACCAATATGTCAGGTATGTTCAATACCGCATCTGCATTTAATCAGAATTTGGCAGGTTGGGATATTTCAGCTGTATCTCAAATGAGCAATATGCTTTCAAACAGTGGTCTTTCTCAAGAAAATTACGACAACACTTTAATTGGGTGGGAAGGTCAAACTGTACAAAACAATGTAACGTTGGGCGCGAATGGCCTGCAATACTGCGATGCGCTCAACCAAAGACAAAGTTTAATCGATAATGACGGTTGGACCATCATAGGTGACAGTGTCAACTGTTCATATGTTCTCTGTACCGATATCACCATGCCGCATGCCAGCGATACGGCAACCCCAGCCAATAGCGATATAAGATGGGATCCCGCACCCAACGCCACTGGTTATAGGGTTACATTAGAGATTGAACGTGGTGGCATACGTAACTACGCCAGTATCGATGGCAATACGGCCAATAATTACGACGTAGGCAATACCGTTGGTCTAGATTTCACCAATGAATTTCAAGCGGGAGACACGGTTTACGTGACTGTGGTTCCCTACAATGATGAAGGGCCAGCTACAGGGTGTCAAGAAATCTCTTTCACTGTTGTTGAGAGTTGGGTCAATAGTCCTGATGCTTTTAAGATTACCATTGATACAAGAAACTTAGATAGCAATTCAACAAATGCAAACCAATACAGACTTGAGCTTAACGACGGTTATCCTGATTATTTAAGTTACGATTTCAATATAGATTGGGGCGATGGTCAATACAATAACAATGTTAACAGCGATATTACCCATACTTATCTAAACCCGGGTGTTTACACCATAGCGATTATCGGTGATTTTCCTGCCTTCTATCATTCATCTTCGAATAGAGACAATTTAAAACTCATATCAATGGATCAGTGGGGAACGCAGGTCTGGGAAAGCATGCAACAGACATTCTATTTCTGTGAGAATATGGAATACAATACTACTGACGATCCTATTCTAAGCAATGTTACGAGTATGCAAAGTATGTTCAGAAGGGCTTCATTGTTCAACACCGATATCAATCATTGGAATGTTAGCAACGTCACCAATATGAACTCTATGTTCTACCAAGCTTACACCTACAATCAACCTATGGATTCTTGGAATGTAAGCAACGTTACATCCATGAGCAATATGTTTGACTCGGCTTTAGATTTTAACCAGAATATTAATAATTGGGATGTTTCTTCTGTCACCAACATGAGCGGTATGTTTGGTAATACAGACAATTTTGATCAACCCTTGAACAATTGGGATGTTGGCAATGTCACCTCAATGCGCCAAATGTTTGTGCGTTCTGAAGTTTTTGATCAGCCCATTGGCAGTTGGAATGTGTCTTCAGTGCTTGACATGCATGAAATGTTCTATAGCGCAGAAGCGTTCAATCAAGATATTGATAGTTGGGATGTCTCTTCTGTGACTCAAATGAGCGGTATGTTTCATAATGCGGCCGCATTCAACCAACCTCTGAACAGTTGGGATGTTGCATCGGTGACTACCATGCAGTCAATGTTCAACAATGCTAATGCATTCAACCAACCCATAGATAACTGGAATGTGGCCCAGGTGAACAATATGAACAGTATGTTCAATAGTGCCGATGCTTTTGACCGGAATATCAATTCATGGAATGTTACCAATGTAACCGATATGGCGTCAATGTTCAACTACGCCCAAGCTTTTAACCAACCTTTAAATAGTTGGGACGTGAATTCAGTCGTTAATTTGAGCCGCATGTTCCGTGGGGCAGTGTCGTTTGACCAACCCTTGAATAATTGGGATGTGAGTGCCGTGGCCAACATGAGTAATATGTTCGAAGAGGCAATAATTTTCAACCAATCTTTGAACACATGGGATACCAGTTCGGTAACCTTGATGCCTTCGATGTTTGAAGATGCCGCACTGTACGATCAAGAAATGAATGATTGGGATGTTGCCGTGGTCACTAATTTTGATTCTATGTTTCAAAATGCCGAGGCTTTTAACCGTCCGTTAAATAATTGGAATACGGGAGAGGCTCAAAATATGGCAGAAATGTTCTATGGCGCTACATTATTTGACCAAGATATTGATAATTGGAATACCTCTTTTGTAACCACAATGTTTCAAATGTTCAGAGAAGCCGCAGCTTTTAATCGGTCATTAGATTCATGGAACGTCGCATCGGTTACCACAATGCAAGGCATGTTCCAAAACGCAACAAGTTTTAATAGCTCTATCAACAACTGGAATGTTCGGGCGGTATCCACCATGCAAGACATGTTCAGGAGCGCCACTAGTTATAACCAATCGTTGAACAATTGGCGTGTTACCAATGTCGGCAATATGGATCGAATGTTCAACGGGGCCACTGCGCTTGACCAATCTTTTGATCAATGGCTGATAGGTACGGTTTCAATGCGAGATATGTTTCATGACGCTACCGCCTTCAATCAGTACTTAGGGGATTGGAATGTTAGTAATGTTACCAACATGCAAGGTATGTTAGATGATAGTGCCTTAAGCAGAGAGAATTATGACAACACCTTGATAGCTTGGTCAGAACAAACTTTAACGCCAGGCATTACTCTTGGTGCCAACGCTTTACCTTATTGTGATGCGGTGGAGGAAAGGCAAGCTATGATAGACAGTTTTGGTTGGACTTTTTCCGGTGATGTTCTAGACTGCCCCATCCCTGAATGCACACAGCTGGCCGCACCCCTGAATGGCGATGTAGACGTACCGGTAAACACTAATATAACGTGGGATCCTTCGCTTTACGCTCGCGAATATAGATTAACAGTTGGCACAACGCCTGGGGGCAACGATATCGTGAATAATGAAACTATTGTCAATGAAACTTTTTATGAATTCTCATCTGACTTCACAGGTGGTGAAACGGTCTATGTTACCCTAATTCCATCCAACGAAAATGGTGATGCCGTTGGTCCGTGTACAGAAGAGAGTTTCACCGTAACTACAACACCGGCCACCGTACCTGATTGTACGACCATGAACCTACCAGTGAATGGGGCTACAGATGTAGCAGTAGATACCGATATTAGTTGGAATATTATTAGTAATGCCGATGGGTATCGATTAAATGTAGGTACTACGACCGGGGGAACAGATATAGTAAACAATGAAGATCTCGGTAACGTTACAGAATATGAGTTCATTACCGATCTACCAGAAAACGTTGAGATTTTTGTCACTATTGTTCCTTACAACGATCAGGGTGACGCCTCAGGCTGCGGAGAAGAATCGTTTATTACCGAATTCATTCCGGTACCACCCCTGTGCACTAGTCTTTCAAGCCCCGCGAACGGAGCTGTAAACGTTGCCATTGATACCGATTTAAGCTGGAATACCGTTGCAGATGCCACCGGTTATTTGGTAAGTGTAGGTACTACTGCCGGGGGTATAGAAGTAGTAAATAATATTGATGTTGGTAATGTAACTACTTACTCGTTCGATTATGATTTACAGGATAATCGAACCTACTACGTTCGTATTATTCCATATAATGCCATTGGAGATGCTAGTGGATGTTCGGAAGAAGAATTTACTACAGGCACTGGAACTTTAAGTGACCCGCCTAACTGTACCACATTAAGCGACCCGATCAATGGTGCTAACGATGTTCCCGTTGGTGCGGATATCAGTTGGAATGCCGTTGCCAATACCGATGGCTATTACCTCACAATTGGCACCAGTTCTGGCGGTACTGATATCTTGAATGCCGAGGACGTTGGCAATGTCACTATGTATGACTTGGCAACAGATTTACCTGAGGCAACTCAACTATTTATAACTGTTGTACCATATAACGCCATCGGCAATGCCACTGGGTGTACGGAAGAAAGTTTCACAACAGAAACTCTGCCAGCTGCTCCAAACTGTACCATCTTAAACAGCCCGTCAAACAATGCTGTTGATGTTTCCGTTTCTACCCAACTATCATGGGATGCCGTAAGCGATGCAGATGGTTATTACTTAACAGTAGGCACCATTAGTGGTGGAAATGACATATTGAATGCAGAAGATACAGGTAATGTCAATTCATACGATTTGGCTGACGACCTCCCGGAAAGTACTGAAATATTTGTAACTATTGTACCCTATAATACCGTGGGTAACGCCACCGGGTGTATTGAGGAATCATTTACCACAGAAGCCTTACCTACCGCACCTGTATGCACTCAATTGAGCAATCCACTTAACGGCGCAACGGAAGTTTCCATTTCAACCCATCTAAACTGGAATTCAGTGTCAAACGCTGATGGTTATTATGTTACTGTCGGCACGATTTCTGGTGGCAGTGATATTTTAGATGGAGAAGATGTAGCTAGCACTTCTTTTGACCTAGCTACAGATTTGCCGGAAAACACACAGATATTTGTAACCATCGTACCCTACAACGGTGTAGGCGTTGCAGTTGGTTGTACCGAAGAATCGTTCACTACCGAGGTCATGGGGGCTGCTCCTAATTGTACAGCTTTAACGAGCCCCACAAACGGAGAAGCTAATGTTTCAATCTCAACCAATTTAATATGGGCTTCAGTGAATAATGCTGATAGCTATTATATTAATGTTGGCACTTCTACCGGTGGTACAGATATTTTGAACAATGAATTAGCAAGCACAAATACAATAGCACTCTCTAATAATTTACCTGAAGGCACCGAGATATTCGTTACCATCGTTCCTTTTAATGGCAGAGGCAATGCTTTAGGGTGTATTGAAGAGTCCTTTACTACTGAGACTTTTGAAACTGTTCCTGATTGTACTTCTATTATTGTACCTGAAAATGACCAATTTAATGTGCATGTTGATACTGAGTTTGTTTGGAATTCCATATCAAACGCTGATGGCTACTACCTTAGTTTGGGCTCTAGTGCTGGAAGTCATGATATTTTAGATAGTGAAGATGTTGGTATCTTAACCTCTTATACACCGGCTCAGCCCTTGCCTTATGACCGAGATATTTTCGTTTCTATTGTAGCATATAACGCTCAAGGCAGTGCCATTGGGTGTACCGAAAGTAGCTTTACCACCCAAGAGGAACCGGAAGAGGAAAAGTTGGAGACACTTTATGGCTTTTCTCCCAATGGAGATTTCATAAATGACGTATGGTCTATAAACGGTATAGAAGCCTACCCTGAAAATACGGTAAGTATTTTCAACCGATGGGGAGATTTGGTATTCTTTATTTCCGGATATGACAATAATGCGAATGTGTTTAAAGGAGAGGCCAATCAAAAAACCAAGATCGGGGCCGGTGAACTACCGGCAGGCACCTATTTCTTTAAGATTACTTTACCGGAAAACCACAATTTGAAGGCTACTCAAGGATTTGTAGTTATTAAAAGATAAATAACCATGACCAAAAAACTGACCTACTCTTTATTCATTCTTGTTCTCTGTGTAGTGACGAATCTCAGTGCCCAACAGACGGCTGTTTTCTCCGAATACAATTACAACCCTTTTTTGATTAATTCCGCATATGCGGGGATGCTTTCAGGCACCGAACTAAGTGCCACACATTCCGGGTTTATCAGTGAGGTTACCGGTAGCCCCAGAACTCTATCGTTGACCATTAATTCGCCTTTAAGGGATGGCAAGGTTGGTCTGGGAGCGGGCTTTCTGCAAGATGAGGTCGGCGTCAGCAAAAACAGCACCTTTTTTGCTGCCTATTCATACAAAATCTTTTTTGATTTTGAATCCAACAGGCCCTACTGGCAGTTGTACCAGCCGGGAGTTCTTTCTTTCGGGATCACTGCAGGGCTGCAACAACATAAAGAAGACTTATTATCCCTCGGAATTATGGATGACCCGAACTTCTCCGAGAATATAAACGCCTCTGTTCCTACCATAGGGGTTAGCTTTCTTTTTAACCACGCTCAGTTTTTCGCTGGTGTTTCGGCACCCAATGTGGTAGGGGATAAATTGGCATCAAGAGATGACCTAAACCTTTCAAATCCTATTTATGGTTATTTTGGTTACCGGTTCTTCACCAGCATTTTTGAAGAGGTAATGATCAAACCCAACGTACTTTTAAAACATGAGGGAGGAGCTCCTTTACAAGCAGATTTCAATATCGCGGCAAGCTTTAAGAACAAAGTTGAAGTTGGTGTAGGTTACCGAACCAGCTCATCTATAAACCTTTTGGCAGGAGTATACTTGCTTAAAAATTTACGCTTTATATATAATTACAATATAGCCTTTAAAGAAACCCCGTTTGGCAATACCCATGGGCTGGCGCTAAGTTATCTTTTTGGCGATGGTTATCAAATTGATTGAAAAACCAATCAATTAATCATCTTTAGGTTCGCCAATTCCTGTTCGGTCAGATATCGCCAATGCCCTCTAGGCAGGTCTTTTTTGGTAAGACCGGCATAAACCACCCTGTCTATTTTTACAATTTCGTAGCCAAGGGTATCGAATATACGCTGTACGATATTGGTCCTGCTACTATAGATTTCCATGCCAATCTGTGTCTTTGGGGCATTATCTACAAAACTGACATCTTGAACCTTTACAACCTTTTCATCTACTGTAAGCCCCTCTTGCACTTTCTTTAGATCAGCGCTACGAAATGGCTTATCTAGCTCTATGTGAAATATCTTTCGCAATCCGTTCTTAGGGCGGCTCAGACGTTTGATCATTTCACCATCATTAGTGTATAGAATGAGGCCGGAAGCATCTTTACCAAGTTTACCGACAGGTTTCAGCTCAGCCCTAGAGGCCTTGGAAACTAAACCCAATGCCGTTCGTTTACCTTGTTGGGTACGGCCTGAGGTCGACAAACCTTTCGGTTTGTTCAATAAGACATATTCCCTTTTGATAGGATTCAATAACCTGCCTTCAAAACGTACTTCATCTTCTAGCTTGACCTTGTAGCCCATTTCGGTTACAGGTGTACCGTTCACTGTAATATTTCCTGCCGAAATATAAATGTCGGCTTCACGACGGGAGCAAATTCCAGAATTTGCAACATACTTGTTCAATCGTATCAAATTAGGATTACCTGGTTGAACCGAACCTTGATTCTTTACCGGTGCATTACCTCTTGAATAACTCTTCTTTCTAAACTTACCACCTTGTCTGCCCGATGCCCTTTTGTCATCGTTTGAACCCGACCTGTTCATATCTCTTTCTTTTCTGCAAAGGTAATCTTAATCTTCAAACTCCAATAAAACATGTCTTTGAACTACCTGATGCAGTAGAATAAGGCCTAAAAAATTCTATTGAGAACAAGATTAACATCAATCAAAAGTATGCTGAACACCCCCGCGACGATGATGAACTTGATGATATTATGAAGGCCGACATAATGAAGTTTGGTTTGCGCCTTCCATAGCATGGCAATCAATAGTATCAGCAATACGATACATCCTAAAAAATAAAAATGCATGTACCCTACATTGAAATATTCGGTCAACAAAAAAGCGGGAATCAATGCCAAAAGAATAAGAGAACTTATACCTATTTTAGAAAACCTTTGCCCGTACAAAATGGGCACGGTTTTGTAGTTCTGGGCCATATCACCAGCGATATTCTCCAAATCCTTGATCATTTCACGAGCCAAAATCAGTACAAAGAGAAACATGGCGTGAACAAAAATGACGGCATCAAAATTTTTGTAGTAAACAAAAACTGCAAAAAAGGGCGTTATGGCCAGAGTAGACGATACGAAATTACCGATAAAGGGCAATCGTTTCAGCTTGTGCGAATAAAACCAAATGCCAAAAATATAGGCCGAAAAAAACAAAACCGCCTTAAAGGATACATAGCTTGCCGCAAAAGTGGCTAAAAAGTTAAGAACAAAATAAGTAGTTAGCTTAAACTGTTGCCCTACCAAGCGGTCGAGCATACTTTTTCTTGGCTTGTTTATAAGGTCTTTCTCGGCATCGTAAAAATTGTTAATTATATACCCGCTGGCAATGACCAATGCAGAAGAAAGTACTATCAAAAAAAGGTTCAAATCGAATACTACCTCCCTTAACGGCAAATCGGGTGCCAAAATATAGATAGAGGCCAAGTATTGGGCAAAAGCGATGACCAGTACATTATAGCCGCGCACCACCGAGAACAAACTCAACAACTTTAAAAGCAAGAGCTTATTTCTTCTGCTAAGCATGTAGAATTAAATTTTAGCGATAATTACGCTCAGAAATTTAGGGCTATTTTTCTTAGAAATTGTAAACTACCTCGAGATTGTAGTCTTGAAGCGATTTCTTGGCTTTTTCAATATCTTGGGTAAAGCCTAAGATATAACCACCTCCACCGGAACCACAAAGTTTTAGGTAATACTCGTTGGTTTCGATACCATGCTTCCAAAGTTCGTGAAACTTAGCGGGTATCATTGGCTTGAAGTTATCTAAAACTACATGGGAAAGTTGCTTGAGATTACCGAAAAGCGATTTAACGTCACCCTTCACGAAATCTTCAACACAGGCATCGGTGTGTTTGATGAACTGGTTTTTTAGCATACTTCGAAAACCTTCTTGTTTCATCTTCTCCATAAAAATCTGAACCATAGGGGCGGTCTCACCGGTAGAACCACTATCGAGTAAAAAAACAGCTCCTTTTCCATCTAGATTTTGGGCAGGAATACTTGTTGATTCAATATTATCTTGTGAATTAATAAGAATAGGAAGACTTAAATAACTGTTCAAAGGGTCTAAACCGGAAGATTTTCCGTGAAAGAAAGATTCCATTTTACCAAAAATGGCCTTTAGCTTCAACAATTTTTCCCTCGTAAGATTTTCAAGCACTGTTATTTTATCAGTGGCATACTTATCGTATATGGCCGCTACCAATGCACCACTACTTCCGACGCCATAACCTTGAGGTATAGAACTATCGAAATACATGCCTGAGGCAACATCTTCTTTCAAGGAATCAAAATCAAAAGACACAAGATCAGGACTATTCTTATGTACCATTTCTAGGTAGCCGATGAATTCGCGAAGACTTCTATTTGATTTCTGAGCGGCCTCCGATGCATTTTCATCCATCTTTAAAGCGCCTTTGAAAAAATTATAAGGAATTGACAAGCCCTTAGAATCTTTAATGATTCCGTACTCTCCGAAGAGAAGAATTTTAGAATAAAATAATGGTCCTTTCATGGTATGGTCTAAAGGAATGATGCAAAAATACTAAATAAACTGTTCATTGTTCTGTTTCAAGGCCTTAACCTCATCTTTTGAGATAGAATTAATTGTAAATGAGCGCTTTTAGAGGTGAACGAGATACTCGCAAAACCTCAACGGAACAATTTATTCATTGGTATATACGAGACTTTAATTTTTTCGGATTTTAAAACCTATCTATTCTCGCCATTCGCCATTTGCACACTAAATATATTTCGCTGCGCCTTCGCCAACATGGTCATTTATGTATTGACCGTTCTGACAATATTTCGAGAGCTCATCAGCAATAAAAGTTTTCACCTCTACACTCTCAGAATCAGGATATAAAAGGTGAACATTCGCCCCTGCGTCTAAGGTAAAACAGATATTTAATCCGGTAGCCTTTCGAAATTTCCATATACTTTCAATGATGCGCAGTGTATTCGGCTTCATTAAAATATAATAAGGTTGCCCGGTCATCATAACGGCATGCAGAGTCAAGGCTTCACTTTCAACAAGCTCAACAAACCGCTTTAAATCTCCAGTTTGCAATATTTCCTTTAAAGAATTGAGATTGGCGTGCGCTTGTTTGAAGCGATTTTCGGCAAAGGGATGACCCTCCATTAAAGAATGCCCCGCGGTACTACTAACCGTTTTCTCGCCTTTATCGACCAACAAGATGGTGTCTCTGTATTTACGAAAAATATCGTGGATTTGGTAAGGGTAGGAAATGCCCACCAAATCATCACTCCCAATAATATTCTTGTGCTCCCCCCATTCGACCAACGGTCCCTCAATACTTCTACAAGCGCTTCCTGAACCTAACCTAGCCAAGAAAGAGGCCTTTTTCTTTAAAAAATCGCTCGTCATCGTTTGATCAATAGCGCTTTCAAAATCTACAATACATAACGCCAAGGCCGACATGCCACTGGCCGAAGATGCAATACCACTGCTATGAGGAAACGAGTTGGAGCTTTCAATAACCAAATGATATTCCTTTAGAAAAGGAACATATTTCTCAATACGACCAAAAAAGGTTTCGATTTTCGGTTTGAAATCTTCTTTGGGGGCTCCCTCGAACAAGAACTCGAACGACCAGTGGGCAACCTGCTCATCCAGCTTTTTAAAAGTAACCGAGGTTGTAGTCGCACAATTACTCAGGGTAAAACTTATGGAGGGGTTTGCCGGAATCTGATTTGGTTTTTTACCCCAGTATTTTACCAATGCGATATTACTGGGTGAACGCCACCCTACCTTCGCCTCTTTTGGGTAGTCGGTATAGGATGACGGAATAAATTCTACCTCTGACATTTTTGTCGATTTTGTGCAAAGATACTTTTTAGCCGGCAGCCACAAAGCCAATAAATAAATTGTTAACTTAGATTTGAAAACCACCCGAATTGAAAAGCAAAATACTTCATATTGCCTATGCTGTGGGCATCTGCCTTGTTATCGGGCTTTTGGGAAGTTTTGTAACCCAGACCTCGGTCAATGATTGGTACCTTACCCTCAACAAGCCTTTTTTTACCCCGCCCAATTGGTTATTTGCGCCAGTATGGACCTTGCTTTATATTTTAATGGGAATTGCCGCCGGAATAGTATGGACCAAGGGATTCTATCATTTATGGGTAAAGACCGCATTGTACCATTTTGTCTTTCAACTTCTATTGAATGCCTCATGGAGCATCGTATTCTTCGGACTAAAAGAGCTATTCTGGGCCTTGGTGGTCATTGTATGCCTGCTTATACTCTTAATTTTTACCATACGTTGGTTTAAAGTTGTAAGCAAGACAGCGGCCTGGTTGCTAATACCGTATTTCATCTGGGTCTGCTATGCCACACTTCTTACTTACAAAATTTGGGAAATGAACTAATACAGGCTCAAATTATAACTCTCCGGCCAACTCGTTCATCTTCAGCATCGTTTTGTGGTTTCGTGTCGTGGCCTCTACTTTCAGCTTTCTTTCAATGAGGTTATTATTGAGTTTAGCTTTACCATAACCAGCGTTACAGCTCAAATAAACACATTCGTTTGTGATGTGAAAATTTTCATTTTCAAAAACCTCTTGTTCAAATGCTTTCTTTAATTCTTCGGACGGAGCTTCCTTTAAAAGCACATAATAAAGCCTTGCCTTATCTTGACTATCTAGAAAAGGATTATTTTGAACAACATCTTCTATATCTGTCTTTAACTGAACCAGTACAGGAACCTCAAACCCGAACTCTGTTAGTATCGTTTTCCTTATGAGCTTTTCAATCTCTTCCTTTTCAACCTCCTGATAGGAAAAAAAGATATTTCCGCTCTGAATATAGGTGCCGACGTCAGAAAGGCCACTTTTGGAAAGAACTTCTCGCAGTTGAGCCATGGGTAATTTCTTTTGCCCACTGACATTTACACCCCGTAGAAATGCAATATACTTTTTCATTTAAACTCATTTGCTATGGCATTAGCGACCATATAACCGCCCGTCCAGGCGTTTTGAAAATTGAACCCTCCGGTGATAGCATCCACGTTAATAACCTCCCCAGCAAAATACAAACCTGAATGCACCTTGCTTTCGTAAGTCTTAAAGTCAAGCTCTTTTAAATTAACGCCGCCGGCGGTGACAAATTCTTCCTTAAAAGTACTTTTACCTTCTATCTTGAGCTCACACTCGGTAAGTTGGGCGGCCAAAGCTTCCAAATGTTCTTTTTTGATATCTGCCCATTTATCGGCAGCACTTATTCTAGCGGCTTTAGCCAGATTGACCCAAAGTCTCCTGGGCAGGTCGGTCGCTTTGGTACGGTGAACGGTCTTCTTGCCCTCTACTCTCTTAACTTCCATTAGCAAACCTAAGATACCCTCAAAATTGTATTCAGGTAGCCAATTGATTCTCACTTTAAAATGATAGGCCAGTTTATGAAGAATCTTTGCACCCCATGCCGACAACTTTAGAACCGCAGGCCCGCTCAAACCCCAATGGGTAATCAACACTGGGCCTTCTGACACTAATAAGGGCTTTCGCGCCTTCTGACTTTTCAATCGCACTGAAACTTTCGTATCGCTCAATCGATTTTCAAATACCTCAATAGTAGCCTCACTGCTAACCCCAGGTATACCACTTATTCTTTTGTCTTTACAATTGAAAGTGAACAGTGAGGGTACTGCTGGCTCTATCGAATGGCCCAACTGCTGTAGCAGTTTCCATATTTTAGGGTTGCTTCCCGTGGCGACCACCAATTTATCACATTGATAGGCATGCTTGATAGTAACTACTTGCCAACCGTTCGATACTTTTTTGATATCGGTTACGGCACTATGCTTCAACACTTTTACATTGAGCCGTTCAACTTCAGTAAGAAAACAATCTATAATTGACTGCGACGAATCGGAGACAGGAAACATTCGGCCATCTTCCTCAATTTTGAGCCTTACGCCCCTATTCTCAAAAAAGCCAACCGTGTCTCCACAGGCATAACTATGAAAAGGGCCCCTTAATTCTTTTTCGCCCCGTGGGTAGTTCTTTACAAGTTCATTAGGATCGAATTCGGCGTGCGTTACATTACATCTACCACCGCCCGAAACCTTCACTTTCGAAAGCACTTCTTTGCCTCGCTCTAAAATGGCTACTTTCAAATCGGGTCTGGCCTCCGCCAAATGAATCGCCGTGTAGAAACCGGCGGCCCCACCACCTACTACAATGACGTCATACATTAGTTTATTCTTTCAGGATAGTTCGTTATAATACCATCGACCCCGAATCTTTTCATTTTAATAATGTCTTGGGGTTCATTGACCGTCCAAGGATAAATTTTTAATCCGGCCTCTTTTAACTTCACATTATTTTCTGCGGTCAATTGTTTATAGCTGGGATTGACAGCCACTGCATTCAACTTTTTGGCTACCGGAATGGCATCAACAGGATCTTCCCCGGTCAGTACGGCAATCGCAATTTCTTTATTTACTTCCCTCATTTTCTCCAACTCATCCCATCTGAAGCTTGAAATGATAAAGTTTTGAAGCTTCCAACCATGCTGTTTAATATAGGATTCAACAATTTCATTGACCCGTTCTGATGTGTTGGCTCCTTTTAGTTCGATATTCAGGTCTACTTCAGCATCCATAACATCAAGAACCTCTTCAAGGGTAGGTATGGCGTGCCCTCCTTTCACAACCAATTTTCTTAGCTCTTCAAATGAAAAATCTTCTATGTGGCCTTTAGCATCAGTAAGCCTATCGACCGTATCATCGTGAAATACGACCACCTCGCCATTCTTTAGCTTAAAAACATCTATTTCGATCATATCGACCTTCAACGCGATGGCACTTTTAATCGACGCTAGCGTATTTTCGGTTTCGTGCCCCATTGCCCCTCTATGACCTATAATAATCGGCTTCTTTTGCCCCATACAACTTGACAGAATAAATATTGAAAGAATAGATACCAAAAATAACTTACTGCTCATTAGCTATTTAATTTAAGAATAAATGATTCTAGCGGATTTATATCAACACGAACTTTAGCGGCGCCCTGCTTTATTTTTAACTGCTTCTTTGCACCATATAGCATATCGAGCAATTCGTACTCACCATCTTGCAGCCCCCATGTTTCTATCAAGTCGGGAGGTAACGCCAATTCGAAACCGAACCAATCACTTTCGTGAAAGTTGCTAACTATAATCAAACGCTCGTCGTTCTGCCATCGGACATAAGAAAGCACATGATGGTTATAGAATTCTGTGTTGTCACGATTATAAAAGTGAATATCTTGGTAATCACCCATCAAAGCTTTACTGCGAATCGTAAAATTTAGCAGTTTACTATAAAAATCGCGTAAGTCAGCCTCCTGTTTTGACAACTGCCCGCCATCGAATTTTTTATCGTTTACCCAGCGCTGAAAATGGGGCACCCCGATATAGTCAAAAATAGAAGTTCGCGATGGGCTACCAAAACCTGCATTCTCGGCTGCGGGCTCACCCACCTCTTGTCCGAAATATATCATTAACGGAGCTGTTGTCATAGTGGCCGAAACGACCATGGCGGGTTTACCTTTTTCTGCATTTCCTGCGAACTCGGGGCTCGCTATACGCTGCTCATCGTGGTTCTCTAAAAAATGCAACAGGTGATGTTCGATATCTTGGGTGTTTCTTTTAACTACCGGAATATGATCCGACCACCCATGACCTTGCATGATATGCTTTAATGAATCGTACATTTCTACCTTGTCGTAGAGATAATCCATCTTACCCTTGTGAATATAATTTCTGTATTCATTCGGATTGTAGACTTCGGCCATTAAAAATGCATCCGACTTTTGCATTTTAATGTTCGAATTTAAATAGCTCCAGAATTCAACAGGAACCATTTCGGCCATGTCGTACCTAAAGCCATCAACACCCATGCTCAGCCAATACAGCGCAATATTCTTGAATTTAACCCAAGATGAGGGTACCGATTTATCCTTCCAAAAATCGAAATGGCCCTTATAGTCAATATGGGCGTAAGTATCGGGAAGTATATCAAAATCAACTTGTCCGTCAGGTCGAACCCCATAATTTATTTTTACCGTTTCATACCAATCATTAAAATCCGGTTGAGCTCTTCTAGATCCATTGCCCGTCCATTTGGCTGGGTTCTCTATATATTCACATTCGAAATCGGGCGATTGACCACCCAATGGCAAATACCCGTGTTGCCATTCAGGAACTTGAAATTCTTCTCCGGGTATGTAATAAAAATCATTATTGCGCTCATAGTCAACCCCAGTGTTATCGGAAGCTCCGAAAGGAGTATCTCCCTGTGGAGTCGATTGACCCTCATAATTTCTTGCCACATGATTGGGTACAATATCGATTATCACCTTTAAGTTGGCATTATGCGTTCTTTTGACCAATTGTTTGAACTCTTCTAAGCGCTGTGTAGGGTCATCGGCCAAATCAGGATTTACATTATAATAATCTTTAACCGCATAAGGTGATCCAGCACGCCCCTTAACTATTTCAGGGCAATCATTCGATATACCATACCCTGAATAATCATTGATAAGAGCATGGTGAGGGACCCCTGTATACCAGATATAGGTCGCCCCTAAATCGGATATTTGTTTTAAGGCCTGATCGGTGAAATCAGAAAATTTACCGACTCCATTCTCATCTATAGTACCCCAAGGTTTGTTATTGGTATTGGTATTGCCGAATAGACGTGTAAAAACTTGATAAACTACCTGCTTACCTTTTAAATTATTCATTTTCAATATGCTCAAATTTATAGCCCATCGGTAAGCTTAGGATGCTTTCGTTGGTACACCGGGTCGTAAATCAATTTCGGCATCATTATAAAGAATGGTCAAGGTATCATTACCCCTTAATTCAAATTCGGCGCCTTGTTTTCTTACCGAAACCTTAATGATATTGTTTCTAAAGTTAACCTTAAAAGAATAAGAAGACCACTGTTCCGGAATTTTTGGTTCAAAAGACAGTTGGTCGTTCTTGACACGCATACCCCCGAAACCTTCAACAATACTCATCCAAGTGCCGGCCATTGAGGTAATATGTAGCCCCTCTTCAACCTCTTTATTGTAATCGTCTAAATCGAGTCGGGAAGTTCTCAAATAAAATTTATAGGCCTGTTCCATTCTATCTAGCTTAGCCGCTTGAATACTATGTACACAGGGCGACAGAGAAGATTCATGAACGGTAAATGGCTCATAAAAATCAAAATGCTTTTGCAGCTCTTCGACACTAAAATGATCTTCAAAAAAATAAAATCCTTGAAGAACATCGGCCTGTTTGATATAGGGCGACCTAAGAATTCGATCCCAGCTCCACTTTTGGTTGATAGGTCTTTGGGCCGAAGGCAATTCGCTTACCGTTATCAATTGTTTATCTAGAAAGCCATCTTGCTGTAAGAACACTCCATTTTCTTCGGAATAAGGAAAGTACATATTCTTCGCTACCTTCTTCCATTGACTAACCTCACCATCAGTCAATTGGGTCTTTCCAACCACTCTCTTATAATCGTCTTTAAAACTATCTTGAACCTTTTCTAATTGAGCCACAGCAAAATCGATGCACCATTGTGCCAAATAATTGGTGTACCAATTATTGTTGACATTGTTCTCGTATTCGTTAGGACCTGTAACTCCTAAAATGACGTACTTGTTCTTCTGTTTGGAGAAATTGGCCCTTTGATACCAAAAACGGGCTATTCCTATAAGAACTTCCAGACCCATTTCCGGGATATAGGAGTAATCACCTGTAAACCTATAATAGTTGTAAATGGCAAATGCTATAGCCCCATTACGATGTATCTCCTCAAAAGTTATTTCCCACTCATTGTGACACTCTTCGCCATTCATGGTCACCATCGGGTATAAAGCGGCACCATTGCTAAAACCTAATTTTTGAGCGTTCTCAATAGCCTTTTCTAAATGATTATAGCGGTATTTTAAAAGATTTCGAGCCACCTTTTGGTTTTTGGTAGCCATGTAAAAGGGTATACAATAGGCTTCGGTATCCCAATAAGTACTTCCGCCATATTTCTCTCCGGTAAAGCCTTTCGGACCTATATTTAATCGCGAATCACGACCCAAGTAAGTTTGGTTAAGCTGAAATATATTAAATCTGATACCCTGTTGTGCCTTAACATCTCCTTCTATTGCAATGTCGCTCATCTCCCAGATATCTGCCCAAGATTGTTTTTGCTTTTTAAGGAGTTCATCAAAGCCCAGTTCAGAAGCTTTTGACAAAGTTTCTTGGGCTACTTTTACCAAATCTTTCCCGGGATGATTTCTATCTACAATGTAACCGCCAAATTTGTGAAGAGCAATGGTTTGCCCCTCTTTCAACACCTGAGAATACGAATGACCAACCCTCAATTCTCCTTTATCAATAGAAGGTTCTAGCTCCACCGTCTCCCCGTCAACAAAGAATGAAGCCTGCATAAAAGTGCAGGTTTTGAAATTGGTCTTCATGGTATGGGCCTCTATAAAAGCCTGATGATTCTCTGACTTGACCGACGTAGTTTCCCAAAACTTATCGTCCCAATTAGAATCTTCATTGGTAATACCGCTATCAATATAGGGCTCCATTTCAATTTCTAAATCAGTACCGAGAGCTGTTACGGTATATTCGATAGCCCCTACCTCATCAATATTCAAACTCAAAAACCGAAGAACATCGACCTTAATATGTGCGTCATTAGGCAAAACCGCTTTAAAGGACCTTTTATAAAGGCCTTCTTTCATATTGAGCTCCCTTTTAAAATCACTTACGTTTTTGCAGGTATTCAAGTCAAATACCTCACCATTAACCTTTATACCGACACCTATCCAATTAGGTGCGTTCAAAACCTTCGCAAAATATTCGGGATATCCATTCTTCCACCAACCTACACGGGTTTTATCAGGATAGTAGACTCCTGCAATGTAGCTACCTTGAAAGGTTTCACCAGTATAGGTCTCTTCAAAATTGGCTCTCTGCCCCATGGCACCATTGCCAAGACTAAAGATACTTTCAGAAGATTTAACCAAATCTTTATCGAACCCCTCTTCAATAATCGACCAAGAGTCCGGCTTTATATAATTTTGATTCATAAGATTTCAATTTTGATTGACGGGGCAGTCAAATTATTTGAGCACCAGATATTCTGAACCCAAACTACCTCGTAGGAAAAGCCAACTTCGTAAATTTCAGCATTATTACGAAATTAATCGATCTAAAAAATTGATATCTATTTCGGTGAAGTCATTAAAATTATAGTCTGCCTCAGAGAGAATTTTTTTATCGCCTATGCCAATACTGACCATTTCAGCATTATTGGCTGCCTCTATACCAGCGAGCGCATCTTCGAAAACGGCACAATCTTCGGGTGATACTCCCAAATTGCTGGCTCCTATCAAAAAAACCTCGGGATTTGGCTTTGCTTTGGTTACGCTGTTACCGTCAACCAAAGAATCAAAATAAGGCAGCAAAGAGACTTTCTCCAAAATTGCCTTTGCATTTTTACTGGCAGATCCTAATGCCAGAGGTATACCCTTAGATTTCAGATAAGAAAGAACTTTTGGAACATCTGGAAGTATTTCTGAGCTATCCATCTTTTCTATATAAGCCAGATAATCTTCGTTTTTTTCGATTAACCATCTCTCAAATTGCTCCGTGCTTGCGGTGAAATTTCCAATATCCAATAAGATTTCTAAACACCTTCTTCGACTTACGCCTTTAAAAAGTTCATTTTGCTCAAGGGTAAACTCAAAACCTAACTGATTAGCCAAATTTTTCCATGCCAAATAATGGTATTTGGCCGTGTCGACGATTACCCCGTCAAGATCAAAAATAAAAGCTTTGACACCCATAAGATTAGTCAGGTTAATAGTAAATCAAACTTAATTGATAGTAGATTCCCTATCAAGAATAGTAGCCTGTACAATTTCGGTACGATAGGTGTCTTCTATACTTCCTTCAGCTTCACTCTCTACCCTATCAATTAACATTTTGGCGGCAATCTCTCCCATTTTCACCCCGTGTTGGGCAACAACTGTCAGGGTAGGATTCGAGTATCTCGAAAGAAGTCCGTCTGTAAAACCGATAAATGATATATCCTCCGGAATCTTCATTCCTCTCTTTTTCGCAACAGAAATGCATTGTATAGCAAAAATTTCGTTGACGCTCAATATGGCATCTACTTTTGCTCGATCATAAAAATCTTCAATCATGCTTTCCTGAATATCATTATAAGGAAGAACCAATACCAAATCATTATCTACTTCCATACCATATTCATTTAGGGCCTGTCTATAGCCATCGGCTCGTTTTTCGCTTACATTGAAATAGCTTTCAGTAGTAGCTAAGGCAATACGCTTACGGCCTTCCTTCAATAATTTCTTGGTGGCCTCATAAGCAATTTCTTGGTCATTAAGTATAACCTTGTCGCACTCAAGCTCATCGGTAACCCTATCGAACAACACCAATGGTGTACCTTGGTCTACAACTTGTTTCAAATGGGTGATATCGTTCTTTTGCTGAGTCTCAGCCGAAAGTGACATAATAAAACCATCGATACTACCATTATTGAGCATCTCCATATTGATGACCTCTTTATCAAATGACTCATCGGAAACACAAATAATTACATTATAACCCTGCTCATTGGCATATTTTTCTATACCTCGGAAAACGGTCGTAAAAAAATGATGCACGATATCGGGAATAACTACTCCAATATTTTTTGTGCGCTTGTTTTTTAAGCTTACCGCTATATTATTTGGTTTGTAGTTGTAAAGCTTTGCAAAAGCTTGAACCTTCTCTTTCGTATCGTCACTTATCTCATCGCTATTCTTCAGAGCTTTAGAAACTGTAGAAATGGAAACCTCCAATTCACGCGCTATATGTTTTAAAGTAATCTTTTGTTTCATTCCCAAGGATTATTTCAAGCAAATTAATGTTAAAACTTTTAAATGTGCGAAAACGTTTTCTTTTTAACAAAATTTCGATTTCCATCAAATTCTAGTGAAAGTGTGAAATCGCTTCTAAAAACTGTTATCTTTGTTAAAGAATGCCAATTCTTCAATGAACACTCATTTTAAATAAGACTTAACCAGAATGTCTGCGATTTATTGGTCTTAAGGTAAATTTGAAAAAGTTATTAACACGAAACCGTTTTCGATACCTCATTTTATTCAAAGACCTTTCATTAACTAACTTTTTACATATTTTTAACCTTTGAATATAAACAAAACTCAACTTAAAACATTTCTTTATGAGAATCACTTTTTTAAGAAACTTGCTAATGCTTGGGGCTTTTTTATGCTTAGGCTTTATGCAAGCGCAAGAAGTTTCTGGTACCGTTTCCGATGCCAGTGGCCCCTTACCTGGAGCCAGTGTTATCGTGAAAGGAACCACTAACGGTTCGCAAACCGACTTTGATGGAAATTACAGTCTATCAGATGTACCAAGTGACGGAACACTCGTTATCAGCTATATTGGTTACGCCACCCAAGAAGTAGCAGTCAATGGCCAAACTACAATAGACATTACGCTTCAAGAAGATGCTCAAGCTTTGGAAGAGGTTGTTATTATTGGTTATGGCTCAACTACGGTTAAAGATGCTACTGGTTCAGTTGCCTCGGTAACCTCAGAAGATTTCAACAAAGGTGTCATCTCTTCGCCAGAACAATTGATTCAAGGTAAGACAGCCGGTGTACAGATTTCTCAATCGAGTGGAGAGCCAGGTGCCGGTATATCTTTGAGAATTAGAGGTACTGGTTCTGTTCGAGGTAACAACAGTCCTTTATTTGTGATAGATGGAGTGCCTGTATCGAATGAGAATGTTTCTGCTTCAGGTGCTGATGTAGGGGTTGGAACCAGCGGATCTAAAAACCCGTTGAATTTCTTAAACCCAAATGATATTGAGAGCATGAGTATCTTAAAAGATGCATCGGCGACTGCCATTTATGGTTCTAGGGGGGCCAACGGTGTTGTTGTTATCACTACTAAATCAGGAAAAGGCGGGTCTCAGGGCCAATGGAATTTCTCCACCAACCTGAATGTTGCGGAGACAGCCAATAGATATGATCTATTAACTACAGAAGAGTTCATCGATGCAGGTGGTGCCAATTTAGGTGGATCTACCGACTGGCAAGATTATATCTTTAGAACTTCTGCCTCTATTGATAATAATTTGGCTTATTCAAAAAATTATGGCACTGGAAATGTTCGAGCGACTTTCGGCTATTCCAAACAATTTGGTGTCATAGAAGACACTGACTTAGAGCGTATAACTGGAAGAATCAACGTAAATCAAAGATTTTTTAAAGATAAGCTTAGAGTAGGCTTTCAAGGAACGATATCCAGAATCAATGACAATGTACCTTTTGTTAGTAGAACTTCTGGTAGCACAGGTGATTTATTAGCCGCAGCTTATTACTCAAACCCGACCTTGGCCGCGAATCCTAACGCTAGCGCTAGTCCTGATAGAAACCCCGCCAACTTGCTGGCTTATTACGAAGATTTGACCAATACTAACAGGTATCTTGGAAACATTTCTTTTGACTACTCTTTTACCGACGAACTTTCAGCAAAACTGAATCTAGGTATTGACAAATCTGATTCTTACAGAGGTCAGGTTGCCGGACCTCAAATTTTGGCATTGGAAAATGGCGCCATGAACAATGGTAGAGCCGCAGTCAGTAACTTAGATACCCAGAATAAATTACTAGAACTTACTGTTAACTACAAGAAGCAGTTTGAAAATTCTAACCTAGATGCCCTTGTAGGTTATTCATTCCAAGATTTTAACAGAAATGGTCAGAACATTGTTGGTCAAGGTTATGGCAGTAGCGATTTAAATAGAATTCTAAGAACAACTTCTCAGGCATACGACGATACTAAATACTTCGCAACAGATTACCAAGGGTATGGAATCGGAACTTTTGCAGATGTGCCCGAAGATGGAGCGTTATTTAGAATCTTGAACTTGTTCCCAACTCCGAATGTCACTACCCGAGGCGTACCGGGCATACCGGTTGATGCTTTAGCCGTAGACACTTTTGACTATACTGATGAATTACAGTCATTCTTTGGAAGAATTAATTATTCCATTTTTGATAAATATTTGATTACTGCCACTTTCAGAGCTGATGGTTCTTCTAAGTTCGGTGAAAACAATAAATACGGTCTATTTCCATCAGCAGCTTTTGCATGGAAATTGAATCAAGAAGATTTTATAAACGAAGAGACTTTTTCTACACTAAAACTTAGGGTAAGTTGGGGTATTACAGGTAACCAAGATGGTTTAGGTCACGGTAGCTATCTTAACAGAACCAGATGGAGCCAACTTGGCATTAACGCTGGGTCTCAAGTTAATGCACCGGCCACCTCCGAGATTGCATTTGCTAACCCTGATTTGAAATGGGAAGAAACAACCCAATATGCTTTTGGTATCGATTTTGGTTTCGGGGCTGACCGATTTACCGGTAATATCGATTTGTATAGAAAGGAAACTCGAGACATTCTCTTGAATTTACCAGCAGTACAACCCGCGACTTCGCCTTTCGTGTTCCAAAATGTTGACGGAATCATACTTAACCAAGGAATTGAACTTGGGTTAGATTATGATATTGTTCAAGGTGAAGATTTCAACTGGAATGCAAGTTTCAATGTGGCATATAACCAAAATAAACTTACTGATTATGCCGGGCCAGATATTCAAGCTGGAAATCTTTACGGACAAGGTCTAACAGGAACAGTTTCTCAAATATTGACAAACGACAAACCTCTTTTCACTTATTATTTGAGAGAAGTTGACGAAAATTATAATGTCGCAACAGACCCGACCATACAAGATGAATCCGGTCTGCCAAAGGTTACATCTGGTCTATCTACCGGTGCTTCATATAAAAACTGGGACGCTTCTTTATTTTTCAGTGGTCAATTTGGCTTCTATGTATACAACAATACGGCCAACGCTCTTTTCGCATCACCTCAAATCGGTAGTAGAAACAACTTGAAAAGTGTTATTGACGAAGGCATTACATTGTCTGCAACGAACCCAAGCACTTACTTCCTAGAGAAAGGTGATTTCGTAAGGTTGCAAAGCGCCTCTGTTTCTTATAACGTTCCCTTGGAAGAAGATGGTCTATTTAAAACAATGCGTTTAAGCTTAAACGGACAAAACTTGTTTTTAATTACCGATTACAGTGGTCTTGATCCTGAGGTAAGCACAACCAATATTCCTTCCAACGGACTACCATCTGCCTCTATAGATTATTTGGCGTACCCTCGACCAAGAACTTATAGCCTAGGCATTAATGTTACTTTTTAAAAAAATTGATCATGAAAAAAATATCTAAATATTTAAGTTTATCAGTCTTGGTCTCCGTAGCATTCTCATGTAGCGATCTGGAGATTGAGCCGACAGATTCATTGATTACCGATGGTTTTGCAGGTGTAGCAAACATTGAAGGCGAAGTAAACAATCTCGCCAACATTGTTGCCGGAGGGCAGTTAGGAAATCAAGAAGGCCTTTTCGCGCTAAACGAAGTATCAACTGACGAATATATTGTACCGACCAGAGGTACCGACTGGGGAGATAATGGACGATGGCTATCTATACACAGACAGACTTGGAACCAAGAGCTTTCAGATATTGTAGTTCCATGGCAACAGCTCAATAGCGTCACCATTAATGCAACTAGAATCATCAATGACAAAAGTACTGTTACAGCTAATGGAGACATCGCAGTACAAAAAGCGCAAGCAAGATTTTACAGGGCATGGGCAATGCATTGGATACTTGACATGTGGAGACAGGTACCATATAGAGACGTAGATCTTCCGAATAGCTCAATCCCGAGCGTACTTACAGGACAGGTCGCTCTTGATAGCATAACAGCCGATTTGACAGCAGCTTTACAAGATTTACCTGAAGTTAATGCAGGCGACCCTATCGGAATGAAATCGTTACCAACTAAAGCCTCCGCTAATCTTTTATTGGCTAAAGTATATTTAAACAAACATGTATATCTTGACGGTTCGCCCCAAGATGCAGATATGCAGATGGTAATAGATGCCGTTGACAATATTTCAGATGAGGGTTACACTTTAGCTGCTTCAGGCGATTTCTTTGATATCTTCAGACCTAGCAACGATGTTGAAACCATATGGTGGACTCAGGCCGATGCAGGATCTAGAATTTGGCACACCTTACATTACAATCAGAATTTTCCCGGTTCAAATGATGGTGGAGGATGGAACGGGTTCACCACTTTGGCAGAATTTTATGACCTATTCGAAGGCCCAGCGGACACCAACTACCCTGGTGACGGTCAGGAAGAACGACGAGGGGTTGTTCACGACCCAAGCACTGCCAACGCAGACAACCTAGGTATAGGTCTCGGCTTCTTGATAGGTCAACAATACGAACAAGATGGTACTCCTCTGAATGCCCGTGACAATGTAGGCGGAATTCCTTTGGTATTTACCAGAGAGACCGAAAAGCCAGAATATACAGCTCCTGGCGATAATGATGCTTTAGAAACCTCAGGTATTAGAATGTTAAAATACCACCCGAATGAAGAAGGAGGGGACAGAAGAACGCACGTTGTTAAATACAGGTATGCCGATGCTTACTTAATGAAGGCTGAAGCTATGTTTAGAATGGGCGAAGACGTTACGGCAATGATTAACGAATTAAGAACTATAAGAGGTGCCAGTCAACTTTCGTCAGTTGGAGAAGCTGATTTGTTAGCCGAAAGAGGTAGAGAACTTTATCAAGAATCTGTTAGAAGACAAGATTTGATCAGGTTCGGACAGTACCTGCGTGCTTGGAACCTTAAAGAGGCCGGCGATGCTCATTTAGAGATATTTCCAATACCCAACTCTGATATTTTAGCTAATCCTAATCTTGTTCAGAATCCAGGTTATTAATATCTCATTTTAAAGCTTTAATAAGGTCGCACATGTGCGACCTTATTTTTTTAGTCAACACTCTACACAAAGCTATTTTTAACAGACCGTAAGGCTTTAAGCCAAGGATTATTTACCATAGTTTGGCTATCTTGCGCGGTATTCATTTATGAATAACAACTCATTTAAAAGTCTCTCAATTTGAACGCAAAAAACATGTATTTCACAAAATACTTTTTACAGTTTTTGCTCATTTCATTTCTCATAATATCTTGCAAAACTGATTCTAAAGATTCCATCGAAAAAAAGGAGTCATCAAGCCTAAAATTATTTTCATTATTAAGTTCAGAGGAAACAGGAATAGAATTTTCTAATGATATTGAGAATCAACGCAATTTCAACATTTTCAAATACAGAAATTTCTATAACGGTGGAGGAGTCGCCATTGGAGACATCAACAATGATGGCCTACCTGACATTTATATGACCGCCAATATGGGCCCAAATAAACTTTTTCTCAACAAAGGTGATTTTCAATTTGAAGACATCTCGGAAAAAGCCGGAATTACGGGAAATAAACCTTGGTCAACGGGGGTGGTAATGGCCGATATTAATGCCGATGGCCTTTTAGATATTTATGTGAGTAATGCCGGTAATATGGAAGGGAATAACCATGACAATGACCTTTATATAAATAATGGTGACCTTACCTTTTCAGAGAAGGCAGAAGAATATAACTTGGCCAAGACAGGCTTTTCTACGCACGCGTCATTCTTCGACTACGATAAAGATGGTGACCTTGACGCGTACATTCTCAACAACAGTAACATTCCGGTAACTAGCCTCGGTTATGCCGAACAAAGAGATGTTCGCGCCCAAGACTGGGAAGGAGTTCCTGAGATATTCAGGGGTGTAGGAGATATGTTGCTTAGAAACGATAATGGTAAATTCGTCGATGTGAGCGAAGAAGCTGGTATTTATGGTAGCTTAATCGGTTTCGGTCTTGGGGTGATGGTCAGTGATATAAACGGCGACCTCTACCCCGATATTTATATTTCCAATGATTTTTATGAACGTGATTACCTATATATAAATCAGAAAGACGGCACTTTTAAAGAAGAAATAAAAGACTGGACCTCTCATCTTTCCCTATCAGCAATGGGTATTGATATGGCCGATATTAATAATGATGGTAACGCAGATATATACATTACCGACATGTTGCCGGAACACGACCAAAGAACAAAATCTGTTATGGAGTTTGAGGGTTATAACGTATTTAACCTAAAACAGAGTAAAGATTTTTACCAACAATATATTCAAAACACCCTTCAGCTTAACAATGGCAATGGCACTTTCTCAGAAATTGCCTACCATAGTGGTGTGGCAAAAACAGACTGGAGTTGGGCAGGCTTGATTTTTGATATGGACAATGATGGTTTAAGGGACATTTTTGTGACCAACGGAATCAATCACGACCTCACTGATTTAGATTTTGTTGACTTTTTTGCCAATGAAATAATTCAAAAAATGGCGTTGACGGGTAAAAAAGAGTCTATCGATACCATCATCAACAAAATGCCTGTTTCTCCCCTACCCAATTACGCATTCAAAAATAAAGGCAATATAACCTTTGAAAACGCCACTGTAGATTGGGGTTTTGATATTCCCAGTAAATCTAATGGTGTAGCCTATGGCGATTTAGACAACGATGGTGACTTAGATATGGTCGTTAACAATGTGAACATGCCAGCTTTTGTATATAGAAACAATTCAGAAAAATTAACGAACAATAATTATATCAAATTGAAGTTTGATGGAGAAAAGCCAAACTCTTTCGCTATTGGGGCCAGTGTAAAAATGTACTATGATAACAATATTGTTTTCCAAGAATTGATTCCCTCCAGGGGTTTTCAATCTTCAATGGATTATGTGATGACCATAGGCTTGGGTAAAACATCGGCAATAGATTCGCTACGTGTAATATGGCCCGATAATAGCACACAAAAATTATCGAACATTAAAGTAAATCAGCTGATTGAGCTTAAACAATCTAACGCCAAAGACATTTACAACCCAAAAAAGAAAACGAATACCAATACCCTGTTTACCGAGGTTCAGCAATCAAAACTTCAATCACATCAAGAAAACACCTATCAAGATTTTGATTATGAAGGCCTAATCTCAAAACTCATCTCACAAGAAGGGCCAACAATATCTGTTGCCGATATTAATGCAGATGGAAATGAAGATATATTTGTTGGTGGTGCAAAAAATCAGGCGGCATCACTATATATTCACCAAGGGAACGGTAAATTGAAGAGAACGAATCAGAATGACATCGATAAAGATTCAAATTTTGAAGATACGGCCTCGGCTTTCTTTGATGTTGACTCTGACGGAGACCTTGATTTAATGGTCGGCTCAGGTGGCAATCAAATCAATGAAGAGAACACTTACAGCCTTCGCTTATATAAAAATAATGGTGACGGAAAATTCAGTAAATCAAATGCCAACCTCCCTTCAAACTTCACGAATATTTCCGTAATAGAGCCCTACGATTTTGATCAAGATGGTGATATCGATGTATTTGTCGGGTCAAGAAGCGTGGTAGGCACTTACGGGGTCAACCCTAAGCATCTATTTTTAGAAAACCAAGGTGACGGAAACTTTGTAGATGCGACTGAAAAACTCGCATTCGACCTAAAAGATGCGGGTATGGTTACTGATGCTCGTTGGGAAGACATAGACGGTGATGGCAAAAAAGACCTGATTACAGTTGCAGATTGGGGCAGTCCTCAAATATTCAAGAATTCTGGAAGAAGGCTTGCCAAACTACCCTCTTCTCTTGATAGCTTGAAAGGATGGTGGAACACAGTTGAGACAGCAGATTTGGATAATGATGGTGATTTTGACTTAATTCTCGGAAACCAAGGCACTAATGTACCTTATTCCGCCACTCCATCAAACCCCATGAAATTATGGATAAATGACTACGACAATAACGGAACCCTAGAACAAATTGTGAGTCGTAATTATGATGGCAATGACTATCCACTACATCAACAGAAAGAGCTAACCCGCCAAATAAGCTCTCTAAAAAAGCAGAACCTTAAGGCTTCTGAATATGCAAAGAAAACGGTTTCAGAGCTTTTTCCTGAATCAGTTTTTGAAAACACCATCGTAAAAGAGGCCAATACAATGTATTCAATCATTGCCCTTAACGATGGAAAAGGTTCTTTTGAAATAAAAAATCTACCAAGTAGGGTGCAATTATCATGTGTGTGTGGCATAAGCTGTATGGATGTTAATAATGACGGAAATGTAGATTTGGTCATGGGGGGTAATAACTACGAATTTAAGCCTCAGTATTCTAGGCTTGATGCGAGTTACGGTAATGTCTTGATAAACGATGGCAACCTTAACTTCGACTGGGTAGATTTCGCCAAAAGCGGATTTTTTGTAAAGGGTGAGATTAAACATCTACTTCCTTTTAAGGACAAAAGTGGCAAAAGGTATTTAATTGCCGGAATCAACAATAGTGAACCAAAGATTTTTACATTGCAATGAAGAAATCTATTTTACTACTTTCCGTCATAATTACATCGCTATTCGGTTGTAACAGTAAAGAGGGCGAACTGTTTGTCAATCCAAATCCCGAAGAAACAGGGTTACAGTTTACCAATACCCTGACAGAGTCGAATGACCTAAATATTCTTGAATACCTTTACTTCTATAATGGGGGCGGCGTAGCGGTAGGCGATATTAATAATGATAACCTACCCGATGTTTACTTCTCCGGCAATCAAGTCAAAAACAAGCTATTTCTAAATAAAGGGAATTTAAATTTCGAAGATATTACTGAAAGTTCTGGAGCGCAAGGAAGCAGTGATTGGAACACCGGTTCAGTAATGGGCGATATTAATGGCGATGGCCTTCTTGATATTTATGTTTGCGCCGTAGTAGGTCTTCAAGGTTTGAACGGCCATAACGAACTTTACATCAATAATGGACCCTCATCTAATGGAGATATTACCTTTACCGAAAGTTCAGCCAAATATGGTCTAGACTTTGACTCTTTTAGTTCTTCCGCCGCCTTTTTAGATTTTGACCTTGACGGTGATCTAGATATCTATTTACTAAATCATGCTGTTCATACCCAAGAATCTTATGGTCATGCCGATTTGAGAGAAAAAAGAAATTTTCAAACCGGTGATAAACTACTTAGAAACGATGGCGATGTTTTTACAGATGTTAGCGAAGAGGCAGGTATTTATGGTGGTGCGAACGGCTATGGCCTTGGGGTTTCGATTTCCGATTTCAACCAAGATGGTTGGCCAGATATTTATGTAGGAAACGATTTTCATGAAGACGATTATTATTACATCAATAATGGCGATGGCACTTTTACCGAAAGTCTAAAAAAATTCTTCGGACACACCTCTAGATTCTCGATGGGCAACGATGTCACCGATATCAATAACGACGGTAGGCCCGATATACTTTCCTTGGATATGTTACCGGAGGATGAGAAGGTACTTAAATCTTCACAGGGAGATGTGCAGCCTCAAATAATGAAATTACAGACCAAAGATTTCGGTTATCATTACCAATATAGCAGAAATATGATGCACCTTAACAGAGGGGGTCATTTTTCAGAAATTGGCTTGCAATCTGGTCTGGCAGCTACCGATTGGAGCTGGAGCGCACTTTTTGCCGATTATGATCAAGATGGCCAACAAGATGTATTTATATCTACCGGTATACCAAAACGACCCAACGACCTAGACTACATCAATTTTGTCTCATCAGAACAAATTAAGTCTAAAATAAACAACACTAATTTAATGGATCGCCAAGCATTGGATTCAATGCCATCGGGGCTAACTCATAATTATGTTTTCAAAGGTGGTTCCAATCTTGATTTCACTGATAAATCGGGTATTTGGAGTAAGAAGGACACCCTAATCAGCGGGGCCACCGCAATTGGCGATTTTGATAACGACGGTGATATTGACCTAGTGGTCAATAATATAAACCAGCCTGCCACACTTTATATCAATAAGACTGACGAAAGTTCGAATCATATAAAGCTTAGGCTTACGTTTAATGATAAAAACCCTTATGGTATTGGAACAAAAGTCTACTCGTATCATAAAGGAAATCTTCAGTTCAAGGAACTTTATACGGTTCGAGGTTTTCAATCATCTTCCGAACCCTTAATTCATTTCGGGTACGGACAAGAAAAGAAAATTGATTCGTTAAAGATTGTTTGGCCTGACATGACTTTTCAAGTTTTGAAAGATATCAATGTCAATCAAACACTAGAGATTATACCTACTGAAACAAGACCCTTCCAGTATAAAAGTCTAAATAGTGAACAACCTCCTCTCTTCACCAAGCTCAGCAACAATTTAGGAATAGACTTTAATCATATCGAAGATAATTATTCCGATTTCAATCGACAGAAACTGATTCCCTATCAATTCTCAGACAGAGGGCCGGCTACAGCTATTGGCGATTTAAACTCCGACGGCAAGGAAGACATCTTCTTTGGCGGCTCTAAACACATTGCTTCTAAAATCTATATTGCTAAAGACTCCACTTATGTTGAAAGGAAGTTCAAATCAGTTGCGCAAGACTCGATAAAAGAAGATGTAAGTGCCGTAATTGCCGATTTTAACAATGATGGTTTTAATGATTTATTTATTGGTTCGGGGGGTGCCGACTTTTTTAACAAACTCAAACCTTTACTAGATTCTTATTACACAGGTAAAGACTCCGTCTTAGCTAAAAACGATTTACCTGAATATTATGAAAATGCTTCGGTTACTATTGCTCATGACGTAGACAACGACGGAGACCTTGATCTTTTTGTAGGAAATCAAATAGTCACTAACGACTTTGGTAAAAATCCTGCCTCCTATCTCTTAATAAATGAAAACGGTCAATTTACAATTAAAGCAAATTCAGATTTAAGCAACTTAGGTATGGTTACCGATGCGGTTTGGGATGATTTTACTGGTGATGGCCAAAAAGACCTTATAGTTGTCGGAGAATGGATGCAGCCTACTTTTTTTGAAAACAATAATGGAAATCTCAAAAAAGTGTCGTTGCCTTTAGAAAATAAGATAAATGGGTTATGGCAAACAATCATACCTTTTGATATTGATGATGATGGCGATACAGATTACCTTTTAGGCAACTGGGGAACTAACAGTAAATTCAAAGCCGAAGCAGGGTCGCCCATGCGTATATATTATGGTGACTTTGACAAAAACGGACAGACTGAAACGGTCACGGCAATTCAGAAAGATGGCAAATATTTTCCTCTTGAGGGACTCGACGGTCTTTCATCACAAATTGTTAGCCTTAGAAAAAAGTTCTTAAACTATTCAAGTTTTGCCGGTAAATCTATAGATGAGATTTTCGAAAAAAATGTTCTGGAACAAACTACCCTTCTAGAGGTTCAGGAATTAAGGTCTGGATATTTAGAAAATAAAGATGGCAAATTCTCTTTTGTACCATTCGCGAACGAACTTCAAACTTCTCCAATTACATCTTTCTTGAGTTATGATTTTGATGGAGATGGAAGAAAAGATGTACTTGCAGCAGGAAACTATTTTGGTGTTAAACCATATCATGGCCGATTTGATTCTTTTCCTGGTGCTTTGATAAAAAATAGTGAAACTTATGTTCTAGGAAACGAACTAGGGCTTGACTTTACTCAAAAAGCTGTAAGACATCTCAATATCATTCGCTTTAATAACGAAGATTACCTCTTGGCCACTATCAATAATGATTCGGCTCAAGTGTACAAATTAAATCGATAACAAAATTTCAAGTTCCCGTATGTTAAGAAAAATACTTTTTGGCATATCTATCGCATTATTATCATTTCTCGTGTGGCAGGTTTTCTTAAAACCTCAAGATTACTTGGCATCATTTCAAATCAATACTTCTGTTGGAACGGTCAACCAAGTCATCAAATCGTGGCATCAATCTTTAGAAAATTCAAAAACCATAAAAGATGACAACTTAAATCGTTTTGAGCATCAAATCACATTTAATGACAGCGTTTTTACGTACAAGTGGGAAATTGAAAAATTGAATGACTCGATTTCAAAGATATATGCGCGTATATCCGATGAGGAAAATGGTTTTAAGCAAAGGTTACTCTCCCCTTTCTTCGATACAGATTTTGAAAAGCGATCCAAAAAAACCGTTTACGATTTATACGACCGCCTCTCAGATCATCTTGAAAAATTCAAGGTAACCTACAAGGGTCTGGACTCTATTCCCGAAACCTATTGTGCCTATATACCCATCAAAAGTACCCAATCTCAAAAGGCCTCTAAAATGATGAAGTACTACCCTGTTCTTGACAATTTCGCTTTGGATAAGCGTATAAAAAGTAATGGGTTACCTTTCATTGAAGTTCTCGATTGGAATAAAAAAACAGACTCGATAACTTTTAACTTTTGTTATCCTATCAAAAAAATCGATTCCCTACCGGATCACGACCTTATTAAATACAAATTCAGAAAAGCTACAAAAGCTCTCCATGCTACTTATAATGGCAATTATATTACCTCTGATAGAGCTTGGTATGTTTTGTTGGAAAAAGCGAACTCACAAAAAATTAGTGTTCGAGAAAACCCCTTAGAAATCTTTTTCACCAATCCTAATATGGGCGGTACCGAACTTAATTGGGTGGCCGAAATCTATATGCCCATAAAGTGATTTTACCTTTGACTTACTCTTATTTGATTTTTCTTCCTGCCTTTTGGCTTCTCAGAATAGTACGCTTCCAAATTATCCAGAAATGCAACATAGTTAACACTAAATAACACATTTCTTACTTGTAACAAACAGCCTAAAACGATATCTTACTGCCTGCAAAATTTGAACGATGTATTCGATAGGATATGATATTGGCAGTTCTTCCATTAAGGCTGCTTTGATAGATACCAACTCCGGTAAAAGTGTAGCCGTTATTAGCGAACCCTCGGTTGAAATGGGCATGATAGCCCATAAGAATGGATGGGCAGAACAACACCCCAATGATTGGTGGCAACATGTTTGTACCGCTACCAAACGTTTAATCAATGAAAACGGTATTGACCCAAGCCAAATAACCGGTGTGGGTATTTCTTATCAAATGCACGGCCTGGTAGTAGTTGATCAAAACGGCGAACCTTTAAGAGAATCTATAATATGGTGTGACAGCAGAGCGGTACCCATTGGTCAGAAAGCCTTTGATGAATTAGGCAATGAAAAATGTTCTGAGCATTTACTTAATTCCCCGGCCAACTTTACCGCATCAAAATTGAAATGGGTAAAAGAGAACGAACCGGAAAACTATAAAAGAATTCATAAGTTCATGCTTCCCGGTGATTATGTGGCCTACAAGTTAAGTGATAAAATGGCAACCACTATCTCCGGACTTTCCGAAGGGATTTTCTGGGATTTTAAAAGCAACAGTGTTGCCGATTGGTTACTCGAACATTATGGTTTTGCAGAAGAACTTATCCCTGAAGTCGTAGGTACATTTTCCGACCAAGGAAGGGTATCAACCGCTGGAGCCGAAGAATCCGGTTTGGCCGAAGGCACACCCATACTATACAGGGCTGGTGACCAACCTAACAACGCCCTATCATTAAATGTATTCAAGCCGGGCGAAGTGGCCGCTACAGGAGGTACTTCCGGTGTCATGTATGCAATCACCGACAGCCTTTCGGTAAAAGAAAGTGCACGGGTGAACAATTTCGCACATGTAAATTATACGGTCGACAAGGCAAGAATAGGCAAAATGGCCTGTATCAACGGCGCAGGTATTATGTACCGTTGGTTAATGAACAATTTAAAAGTAACCTCATACGATGAGATGAACGAACTAGCCGAATCGGTGCCCATTGGATCTAATGGTGTAACCATTCATCCCTTCGGCAACGGAGCTGAACGTGTTCTTAATAATAAGACATTGGGCACAAAAATGGCCAATATCAATCTGAACAATCATACCAAGGCCCATTTGTGCCGTGCTGCTTTAGAAGGTATTGCTTTCTCATTCGTTTACGGTATGGAAATCATGAAATCGGATGGTATCGAGCCACAGGTCGTAAGGGCAGGAAATGATAATCTTTTTAGGTCAGAGATATTTTCGAATACAATATCAACATTAATCGGTCAAGACATAGAAATTTACAATACCACGGGCGCCATAGGGGCAGCCAGGGCCTGTGAACTAAATAAGGGTGATTTTGAAACCTTTGGCAAAAGAATAATCGATAATGATTTTGTCATGAGTTTTAAACCCTCTACTCAAAAAGAGGCCTATAAAAAAGCTTACGATAAATGGAAGGCAGAACTTGAAAACATGTTGGCTATCACCAATTGATAATAGCCGATATTTTCAATATCCCTTCCGAAAATCAAAATATAAACTCTAATAAAAACAACTTCAACTATTAATTTTTAAACAATGGCATTACTAGGAGATAAGGAATATTTTAAAGGAATAGGAGAAATTAAGTTTGAGGGAAAAGACTCTGACAATCCCTTGGCTTATAAATGGTACAACCCCAATCAGGTGGTGGCAGGTAAAACAATGCGCGAGCATTTCAAATTTGCTATTGCTTATTGGCACACCTTCTGCGGACAGGGTGCAGACCCGTTCGGCCCAGGTACGCAAAACTTTCCGTGGGATGCCCCTTCAGACGCCGTAGAAGCTGCTAAAGCCAAGGCAGATGCCGCTTTTGAGTTCATTACAAAAATGGGTGTGGATTATTTTTGCTTCCATGATTTCGATTTAATACAGGAAGCAGACACTTTTGCAGAATCTGAAAAGAGGTTGGCCACTATAGTCGATTACATTAAAGGAAAGCAAAAAGAATCGGGCGTTAAACTATTGTGGGGTACAGCTAATTGCTTTTCAAACCCACGATACATGAACGGAGCTTCCACTAACCCTGACTTCAATGTTTTGGCAAGAGCCGGCGGACAGATAAAGTTAGCCTTGGATGCTACCATTGAGCTTGGTGGCGAAAATTACGTTTTCTGGGGAGGTCGTGAAGGTTACATGTCTCTTTTGAACACCGATGTTAAGAGAGAACTTGACCACATGGGCAAATTTTTAGGAATGGCACGTGATTATGCCAGAAGCCAAGGTTTTAAGGGTAATTTCTTCATTGAGCCTAAGCCTATGGAGCCTATGAAGCACCAATACGACTTCGACTCGGCTACAGTAGTGGGCTTTTTGAACGAACACGGTCTTCAAGACGATTTTAAACTGAACTTGGAGTTCAATCATGCTACCTTGGCCAATCACACCATGCAACATGAAATGGAAATAGCGGCCGCTCACGGCATGTTAGGAAGTTTAGATGCCAACAGAGGTGATTATCAAAATGGATGGGATACCGACCAATTCCCTAATAACATCACAGAAGTTACCGAAGCTATGATCACTTTCTTAAAGGCAGGTGGCTTACAAGGTGGTGGTATCAACTTTGATGCTAAGATCAGAAGAAATTCTACAGATATGGATGACGTTTTCCATGCTCATATAGGCGGTATGGATACGTTTGCCAGAGCTTTGGTGACTGCAGACAAAATCATTACCTCATCTCAATATGATGCCCTTCGCACCAAAAGATATAGCTCTTTTGATACCGGAAAAGGGAAAGACTTTGAAGAGGATAAGCTAACTTTCAAAGACTTATATGATATTGCCCATGAAAATGGAGAGCTTGAACTTCAGAGCGGCAAACAAGAATTATTCGAGAATATTATTAGTCAATACATTTAGTATTCTCGCTTCCAATAAAAAGAGCCCGCTTCACAGCGGGCTTTATTTTTTTACAATAAACTGTCGTCCAAGCTACTTTGCGAAATAGATGTAAATAGTTATCACGATAGCGCAGATTACCAACCCTACCTGCTTGACATATTTGTAAGGCTCTATTGAAACCTGTTTGGTATATTCCTGAACATAAGGTGTCTCTCTAGGCTTGATTTTCCCGATAATCAACATTATCGCTACGTTCATCAAAAACAAAATGGCCATGATATGCAAGTAATGAGGATAAGCTTCGGCCTCAACAATTCTAAGGGCCGTTTCATCGGTAATTCCCGAGGCTTTCGCGGCCTCAAGTGCCTTCTCAACTCTTGAAGGACCAATAAAGAACTGGCTCAGAATATAAAGACCACTACCCAAGAAGATGGCAATTTTTGCTGCAATGGCGGGCACTCTTTTTGTCAAATATCCTACCACAATAATTGTTAGAATGGGTATATTATAAATACCATTTACTTCCTGTAAATAATCGAAAATACTACCGGCACTTTCAATAATCGGAGCGATAAACATAGCTGCCAAAGCCAAACACACTCCAAAAATCTTTCCGTACTTTACAACGGTATGCTCTGCAGCATACTTATTTATATGCTGTTTATAGATATCAAGGCCGAATAAGGTGACCGAGCTGTTCAAAACACTATTGAACGAGCTTAGTATGGCCCCAAACAAAACAGCCGCAAAAAAGCCGACCAAAGGTTTTGGTAATACCTCTCGCACCAATTCGCCGTACGCCGAGTTAGAATCTATACTACCTTCAAAATAGTAGTAGGCAATCATACCAGGCAATACCAAAATTAGCGGCCCCAATATTTTAACAAAAGAGGCCAACAACAAACCTTTTTGACCCTCTGCCAAGTTTTTGGCACCCAAGGCTCTTTGAATAATTTGCTGATTAGTTCCCCAATAAAATAACTGCACGAGCATCATTCCTGTGAAAATAGTAGCGAAAGGCACCTCTTGCCAATATTCACCCGTTGAGTCGAATCTATCGGCATTCGCGCTCATCAAGGTATCCAAACCGCTGGTAACACTTCCGTCACCTATGGCCATTAAACCAAAAACAGGAATCATTACCCCTCCGATCAATAATCCTATCGCGTTTATCGAATCGGAAACCGCAACGGCCTTTAGACCACCAAAAACGGCGTAAATAGAACCCACGATACCAATACCCCATACACATATCACAAGGGCCGAACTCTCAGAAACATTTAATAAACCGGGAACATCGAACATACCGCTAATGGCCTTTGCCCCGGAGAAAAGTATAACCGGCAAAAGTACCACAACATAGCCTGTTAAGAACAGGCCCGAAGTAATTGTCTTGGTAGCTACATCAAACCTGCCAGCCAAAAACTGGGGTACGGTAGTAAGCCCGCCCTTTAAATATCGCGGAAGCAAAAAGATAGCCGTTACCACCATGGTAATGGCTGCCAATGTTTCCCATGCCATAACCGAAAGCCCATCTTTGTAGGCACTACCGTTCAGACCAACAATTTGTTCTGTCGATAGGTTGGTTAAAAGAAGTGACCCTGCGATGACTCCGGCCGTTAAACTTCTTCCCCCTAAAAAATATCCGTCAGATGACTTCTCGTCTGTAGATCTAGTGGCCAAATAGGCAATAACGGCAACTAGAATTGTAAATCCTAAAAAAGAGAGTATTCCAATCATTAAAGTAGTAAGAGTTGATTATGAGGGTAAATATATCGGATTATTTAATAACAATTCAATTATGGCCCCATAATCTAATAAATCCGAAATTTGATAATGCACGAATTATCTTATTTGTATTTTAACTGGTTTCTTGAAGGATTTTTAGTCATCACCCGTCCATAAGGTCAAAAAAGAAGTTAAATATTTAGACTGCTGCACTTTGTCTTGGCGAAAATTTAAAATAATGTAATTTTGCGTACCCATTTGCCCAGATAGTTCATCACAGGCCGAAACAATTTTAAGGTGGCCTTACGCCATTTAGACTATCGGGCACGAAACAAACATTACTTACAATGAAGAAATTTTTGGCAATACTTACAGTTTTGATTTTGATATCGGCCTGTAAGACCGAACCACAGATTGAAGAACCGATCGAGATATCAGCGGAAGATCTCCACGCTTCTGTTGACAAGGTTACCGAAATCATGATCCACGATATCTTTTCACCTCCGGTGGCAAGTAGAATCTTTACTTACCCAAATATCGCAGCCTATGAAATTGTAGCCCTTCATAACGATGAGTACACTTCATTGGTAGGTCAGGTCACCGATTTAAAACCCATTCCAGAACCGGATTCTGTAAGTAACATCAATTATGACCTCTCCGCGCTAGTCGCACATATGGAGCTTAGTAAGCGTCTCATCTTTTCCGAAGACCGAATGGAGACCCTTCGTGATAGCTTATACGGTGTATGGGAAGGTAAAAACCCTACTGTTTTTAAAAGTTCGAAAAACTACGGTCTTCAGGTGGCCGCCCATATCGGCGAGTGGATGAACAAAGACAACTATCCGCAGACCCGAACTATGCCGAAATTTACAGTTGATGCCGACAATGCTTCACGCTGGCAACCAACACCACCGGCCTATATGGACGGCATTGAACCTCATTGGAGTAAAATAAGGCCCTTTGTTATCGATTCTGCGGCCCAATTCAAGCCAATTCCGCCCCCAGCTTTTTCAATGGACGAGTCTTCCGACTTTTATAAAGAACTTAAGGAAGTGTATGATGTGGGCAAGAAAATTGAAGAAGAGGGCGACCAATCCGCCGAAATTGCCATTGCCAAGTTTTGGGATTGCAACCCTTATGTCTCGGTAACCCGCGGTCACTTAATGTTTGCGACCAAAAAAATCACACCAGGTGCACACTGGATTGGCATTACAAAAATTGCAGCAAGAAAGACCGATAGCGACTTTGACCAGACGCTATATGCTTACACCAAAACATCGATGGCCATAGCAGATGGTTTCATCAGTTGTTGGGATGAAAAGTACAGAAGCAATTTGATAAGACCTGAAACACTTATCAACCAACATATTGATGATGAGTGGAAGCCCGTCTTGCAGACGCCGCCGTTTCCCGAATACACAAGTGGGCATTCTGTAGTTTCCGGTGCAGCCTCTACTACCCTTACCAGTATTTTTGGCGACAATTTCAGTTTTGAAGACGACACCGAACTACCCTACGGTCTACCTATGAGAAAGTTCGAATCGTTCAACAAAGCCGCTGAAGAAGCAGCCATAAGTCGCATGTACGGCGGTATTCACTACAGGGCTGCTGTGGAGGTGGGCTTAAAGCAAGGAAGAAACCTAGGGCAATTTTTGGTCGATAAGCTAAAAATGAAAACTGATCAGCGCATGGCCAGCAATTCTCAATAGATTGCTGATCGTTAAAACGCATCTTTTCTTTAGCTTGCAAGTTTCTGGCATAACCTATTTTAACAAACCCCAAATCAATAGTAAGATTTGAAAAACATTTCTGCGGTTCTTCTATATTGCTCATTATTTTATAGTTGTGCCAATCATGGGCAGCTTAAATTCTTGAGCAAACTACCCAGTGATTTAAAAGAAAATTCCGGAATCGCCTACTATCAGGGAGATTCGGCTTGGCTTGTGGCCGACAGTGGAAACCATGATATTATATATAATATTAGCTTCGATGGCGAGCAACTAAATAAGTTGGAAGTCAAAAATGCAAAAAATAGAGACTGGGAAGAACTAACAGAGGATAAAGAAGGAAATCTTTATATCGGCGATTTTGGCAACAACCGTAATGATCGAAAAGACCTAACCATTTATAAATTACCCAACCCGGACGTTGAAAAAGGAGATAAAATAGATGCGGAAAAGATAACCTTTAGCTATCCTGAACAAAAAGACTTTCCTGCCAAGAAAAAAGATAGGCTCTTCGATGCCGAGGCACTTTTTCATTATCAAGGAAACCTGTACATATTCACTAAGAACAGGGCCAATCCTTTTACTGGAGAAACTCGGTTATACAAAGTTCCTGACTCCAAAGGTGACTATGAAGCTCAATTCATTGCCAAACTCGATATTTGCGACGATTGGGAGACCTGCAGGATAACTTCTGCCGATATTTCAGACGATGGTAAAACGGTCGTTTTGTTGGGATATGGAAAAATATGGCTGTTTACCGGTTTCACTAATGACAATTTTTTCGATTCGACATCGAAAGAGATTGACCTTGGAGTTCGCACCCAATTGGAATCAGTAACCTTTGCCAGTGACAACACCCTTCTTATATCGGATGAAAAATCAAAGGCCGGCGGAGGAAATCTATATTCCTTTCAGCTTCCTTCCAACTAAAACCCGAAACCTACACCAAAAGAGAATCTAAGTCCATCTACGCTATGGAACAGAGCCGCGCGTGCAGTCAAGATATCGGCGCCGTTCAAAAAGAAACCGCCACCGTAAGAAGTGTGCCAAATATCGGAGCTTTCATCCGTCCATACCCTACCGTAATCAAAACCACCATAAAGACCCATGGTTACGGGCAAAAGTTCAGTTTTTATACGTCTCAGGCTATAGCGCAAATCGGTATTTTGATAATACGACTTTCTTCCGGTAAAACGCTGGTTTCTAAAACCTCGAAGGCCATCAAGCCCGCCAATGCTGGCAGCTTGATAGAATTCATATCCATCACCTATATTAAAGTGCGCCTTCCATTTAGATGCCAGAACAAGACGGCCGTTGGGTATGATTTTATGATCAAAGGAGATTTCAGGTATAATATACCCAAAATCGCCGCCTTCGCTAATATTGTTCTTATACCCTATTTCTAGCGCAGTACCCATACCCAAGGTCGGAAACGCAGTATTATCACTATTTGAATACGAATATTTTGCATTTAGACCTACAAATGACAGTCTACTTTCTTCGCCATTTTCTATGTAGAATGTATTGATAAAGCGATTGTCGGTCTCTTCAACATGCACCGACTCAAATGAAAACCCAGCATTTATTTTGGCGCCCAGTTGACCCCGCCATACCAATGACGGACTAACCTCAAAATTTTCCATCCGCACCCTATTATAATCCATATCAAGTTCATCATCATTATTCACAGTTTCGTTTCCGAAGCCAAAAAAGTTGATACTGTAGTTAGGGCTTGTAAAACGGGTTGATATATCAAAATTCCAATTTTCGAAAATTTCGGCAAACTCACCGGAGTAAGCTAGCTCAACACCACTAGTGGCAAAGTAAAAAGATGCATTCAATCTATGTCGTTGCGTGAAGGGGTTTTGCCTAAAACCGTTATAGGTAAAGGTATCGCTAAAACCAATCTTAACACCGTCATCTGGGTTGAAGCCGATGGTTGGCAATATTTGGTTGTTCGAGCTTCGGATTTGAAGTGGCAGGTAGGTGTTAACGTTATAATCGTTCGTCAACTTCACTTTGGCATTCTTCGTTTCTTTAAGGGTGTTCTCTTTATCTTTATAATCATATATAGCAATATTACCGCCCTGCTTTAACTCATAGACATCGTTATTTCGACCTCCTATCAATCGTACTCGAATACTACTCGGCCCGTCACCATTCACCTCAAATCGATCGTCATCGTCAAGCCCGTGCACCCAAATCTCTTTTGCTACACCTGCATTGAAGGTTTTTTCGAAAAACAATTTATCCTTCTTTCCCTTGATATTGCGATAGACCTTTACCTGTGTTTCATTATCGCTAAGAACATTTATCTCGAACCAATCATCTTTATCGGTACCGACCACTACCGCGTACTTGTTCAATATACCATAATAAGTCCGCGCGGTTTTATCGATTTGAGCCAATCTCGTCTTAAGAATACGTTTGATTTCATCTATCGATTCATCCCTTACTTCTTCCGGAAATGATAAAAAAGCCTCATCAATAGCATCGTCGGTCAAATTTTTCTGTAAATAGTGGGCTTGGTCTATCCATTGTTTCAACGTTGTTTCAGTTAACAACGCCATATCAAGAACATAGGTTTTAGGTGAAGAATTGAAGCCTTTTACACTTCTAATTTCTTCATTGAACCCTTCCATCAGTCGCAAAGCCGGAACGATGCGAGTGGCCAGGTTCATAAAAAATCCGTCACCATGTTTTGAGTACACCATATCACGATCGCGGGGAACAGGCCTGTAAATTATCTTGTCTTTCTCTTTATCCTCAAATTCGGCCCAACGCCATTGATCTACATGTCGGTCCCAATCACCTAATACCATATCGAAAAGCCTGGCCCTCAGATATAGCTCAGAATCGACTTCATATTTCTCATCGTCACGCAAATCTTCAAGCATACTATCGGTGCTTTTTAAGTCGTTAGAATACCCATAGCTTGCCAAATCACCATGTCCGTCGCCCGCATGTTCCTCAATCATGTAGAGCTCATTACCAAAGCTCTCGTTAAAATCTTTTAAAGCTGGTTGTTTGGGAATGTAATACAGAACAGGATTCGTATGATAAATGCCTACGGCATCTGAAAGTGCCGCGGTGGTAAATGGGGCATACGGATGCGAGCCCGTATAGAAATCCAACAGAAAATTTTCAGTAAAGGTATCTTCAAACTCGCCCATCACATATTGGTCTTGAAATGCCATGGCCTGAAGATATAACTCCGCATCTTTTTTCAAGGCTCTCATAACATATTCCTTACCGCTCTTATGCCTTAAGCGCAACGATTTCGATTGATGGCCGCCACCTTTATGAACAGGTTCTAAGCCACCCATAAGCGTATCAAGATTTACCGTGGGCGCGGTAACTTTGGTGGCGTAGTATTTTCGATAACGGTCACCCCACAGAAACTTAAAAAACCTACCTCTATCAACCTCTTCATCTGTATAAACCGATGCCTTGACCGTTTTTGGAAATGAACTGGGATAGTTGCCTTCATAAATCTTTCGATTCGGCGGCAATACTTGAGAAGTAAACAAAAAATCTTCATTATCATCTTCACCCACACCAAAAAAGTCAACTTTAGAAGAACCGTCTTTATAAATATCAAGTACGGCATACCCTCGTTGGCCAGTTGAAAAAAGACTACCGTTCAATAAACGTGTAGCACCCTTTTTAGCTCCCGATCCACTTACAATTTGAGGTGTATTGTCTTGAACAATATATTGAAGGGTGTGTTCATGCCCAGAAGTTAAAATTACCTTTTCGGAATATTGAGCCAAAGTAATCAAGCGTTTTCTAAGCTCGGTATACCTTTTGTTCTGCATATCTTCTATAGAGGCGCCTGTAGTGCGGCGCAAAAGATTGATAAAACTGCCCAATATCGGTAAAGGACCTATCTTACCCTTCGGATACAAATTGGTTCTAAAAGTATACTCCCCGCCGTGCGACCCATAAGTGAATACCGGGTGATGCATAGCTATGATAGTGGTGCGTTGGCGATTATCTTTGATCTCATCTTCCAGTTCAAGCCAGAACCGTTCACGACTCTTAATGTCACATTTATCATTAATATCCGGTCGCTTGTCCCAATTGGTGAGATACCATTCTGTATCTATGGCTATAATGACAACATCATCGTTGACCTCGATAGTCTTGATAGGGCAGCCATCTTCGGGAAAATAGACTTCTTTACTATCCAATGCTTTTTGAATATATTTTTGCTCCCTTTTTAAGCCAATCAAGCCTTCGGTGTACCAATCATGGTTTCCCGGTATGAACAATGGTTGACCTTTAAAATTTTCAAGTGTTTTGATTTGGGCATCCAAATCGTTCTTGGCCTTCAGATAAGCTTGGGTTGAATCTTTAGGGTCTGGTAGACCCGCTGGGTATATATTATCCCCAAGAAAAATGGCCGTACTATTCTTATCGGCCACATCTAATTTTTTCTTGAAAATCTTCAGGGCTTTATTCATATCGTTCATGGGCGATAGTCCCGCATCGCCTATCAAATAAAACGTATGAACTACCTCTTTGTCGGTAGAGGTCTCAACCCCTTTTCCATTCTTGTATTTGGGTCTATAAGTCGCACAGGCGGTAAATAAAACGACAAATGCAATGAGCGCAAAATGTTTGGGCATAGGAATACTCTTGGTTCTTATTATTTCGTATTTTGGGCGTAAAACCCGCTTTATGTCCGATTTAATTTCGAAGACCGAAAATTTTGCGACCGACTTGTTGGTCAATAAATTGGATAATAATTACTTATACCATAACCTCAGACACACCCAAAGGGTCGTCAAAAGTAGCAAAGAATTACTGCAACACTATAACCTCAATGAGAAGGAAAGTAACGCAATTATACTTGCTGCCTGGCTTCACGATACAGGTTATACCAAAGGTACACAAAACCACGAACGCGCAAGTTGCGAAATAGCCAAGGAATTTTTAAGTCAACAAGACTGTTCTGAAAAGCTAATCAACAACGTTTGTGCATTGATTATGGCAACCGAAAGGGGACATGAGCCTACTACCTTGTCTGAAGAAATAATGAGGGATGCCGATTCATCGCATTTAGGTCAGTCTAGCTATGCCGATACTTCTGAAATGCTACGGGAAGAACTTTCTCTGTTGGGCATTGCGGAAATGTCGCCAAAAGCTTGGAGGAAGGCCAACATTAAAATGTTTCAGACCGAACACCGATTCTATACCGACTACGCCAAGACCAACTGGCAAGAGGGCAAAGATGACAACTTGAACAAACTGGTCAAGAAGCTCAAAAAGGCCAACAAGACCAGAAAGAAAGAAGAGCTCAAAGTAAAGCTGAAGAACCAAAGCCCTGAACGCGGAATTCAGACGATGTACCGGGTTTCAATGCGCAACCACTTAAAATTGAGTGATATTGCGGATACCAAAGCCAATATACTACTTTCGGTCAATGCCATTATTATATCTCTTTTACTGACCAATTTAATCCCGAAACTTGATAACCCAAGCAATGACTATTTAATATACCCAACGGGAATCTTTGTGTTGTTCAGTATCGCCTCAATGGTCATGTCGGTTCTGGCGACCAGACCCAATGTAACCAGTGGTGAATTTGATAAAAAAGACGTTGAGAACAAAGATGTGAACCTACTCTTCTTCGGTAATTTTCATAAGATGAAATTGCAAGACTATGAGTGGGCCATACAAGAACTTATTAAAGATCAAACGTATGTTTACAATACCCTAACCAAAGACTTGTATTTTTTGGGTGTGGTACTCGACAAAAAATATAAATTATTACGGTGGACGTATACTATCTTCATGGTAGGCATCATTCTTTCAACCATTGCATTTTTTGTAGCACTAAAGTTTTATGGCCCTGAACGCATAATTGAATTACCTACCTAAAAAAACTAAGACCCTATAAATAAAGAACCCCGCTAGTGCGGGGTTCTTTATTTATTCTCTGAACGATTGACTACTATAAAAGCGCGTCGATTGCATCGGTATATACCTTTTTAGGAGAAACGCCAACTTGTCTGTTCACAATCTCACCGTTTTTGAATACCAATACAGTTGGTATATTACGAACACCATATTTAGCAGCAAATTCTTGGTTTGCATCTACATCTACCTTACCTACAACAGCTTTGCCTTCGTATTCACTACTTACCTCTTCGATGATGGGGCCTACCATTCTACAAGGGCCACACCAAGCTGCCCAAAAATCAACTACTACGGGTTTATCACTTTTTAAGACTACTTCATCAAAAGTTGCGTCTGTTATTTCTAATGCCATTTTTGTTTATTTTATTGGATTATGCAAATTTAGTCAATAATTGTAAGCCTTACTTACGCAAATAGAATTCATTTTAGCTATAACGCTATCAAGGTAATTTATTTCAAACATAGCTTATATAACTTTTATAATTGATGTTAATTCAGCTTATAATGAACTTGTTGTTTCTCCAATGTAGCCAACAGCTCGCTTGAAATTTGAACCTTTTGTTTTCTACTGGTAAGATTGACTTTTATTTCTTGCTCCATCTCATAGACCACAAAATTTAAAGGATGACTACCTTGGTAGGTAACCAGTGTCTCTTTCAATTGAGTGATATCTTCTTCCTTCAAATCATCAATATTCAACTTAATGGTCAGTTTTCTGGCGTACGCTTCCATCACGTCTTGTAGCAACATAAAACTATTGAACTGAATACGAGGGTCTCCCTTTTTGCCCGTTTCCCTATTGGTCCACCCTTCACGAACATAAGCTTTTACGTAAGCGAACGAATTGATCATCAAGAAATGTCTGAACTTCAGATATTCTTCACCAAAAATTCGAAACTCAAAAGAATCGGAATAATCCTCCAAAGTAAAAGCGGCCCATCCCTTTCCATTTTTTGAAGTTCTATGTTGCACATCGGTGATAACACCTGCAAAAGACAACTCTCGGTTCACATAATTTTCTAAATCATTGGCACAGGAAACGGTCGCATTACAAAAGGCTTGTATCTCTGTCTTAAAATCATCTAAAGGGTGACCAGATATATAGATACCGACCACTTCTTTTTCACGCCTTAATTTTTCCATGGTACCCCAATCTTCACACGGGGGCACTACAGGCTCGGGAATTTGCACCTCACTGGCATCACCAAAAAGACTTACTTGTGACGAGTTCTCATTCTCTTGATATTTTGCCCCATATTTAATGACCTTTTCCAAGAAAGTTACCCCATCGCCCTCATCATGAAAATATTGAGCTCTATGGGTACCTCCAAAAGAATCAAAACCTCCGGCAACGGCCAAATTTTCAAAAGCCTTTTTGTTAGCGGCCCTTAAGTCAATTCGTTTGGCCATATCGAAAACAGACCTGAAATGGCCCTCTTTTTTACGATTTTCAACGATAGTTTCGACCGCACCACGACCTACACCTTTGATGGCTCCCATTCCGAAACGAACAGCCCCATCTTGGTTAACGGCAAATTTGTAATACGATTCATTTACGTCAGGCCCCAACACCTCAAGCCCCATACGTTTACATTCTTCCATAAAGAAAGTAACCTGCTTGATATCGTTCATGTTATTACTAAGAACGGCAGCCATATATTCCGCCGGGTAATGCGCTTTTAAATAAGCAGTTTGATAAGCGATATAAGCGTAACAGGTAGAGTGGCTCTTATTGAATGCATAGGATGCAAAAGCCTCCCAGTCTTTCCAAATCTTCTCCAATATCTCGCGAGGGTGCCCTTTTTGCTCACCACCATCCAAAAATTTAGGCTTGAGCTTCTGCAAGAGGGCAAAGATTTTCTTACCCATTGCCTTTCGAAGCATATCTGCCTCACCTTTTGAAAAACCGGCCAGTTTTTGTGAAAGCAACATCACCTGCTCTTGATAGACCGTAATACCATAGGTCTCTTGCAGGTATTCCTCCATATCCGCCAAGTCGTAACTGATGTCTTCCCTGCCATGCTTTCGGGCGATGAAACTAGGAATATAATCCATCGGGCCCGGTCGGTACAATGCGTTCATGGCGATAAGATCATCAAAAACCGTAGGCTTCAGGTCTTTCATATGCTTCTGCATACCAGGGGATTCATACTGGAATATTCCAACAGTATCTCCCTTCTGAAAGAGCTCGTAGGTCTTTTCGTCATCTAAAGGAAAATCGTCGGGCACCAGTTCGACACCATGCTTGGCCTTGACAATCTTCACCGTATCTTTAATCAGGGTCAAGGTTTTCAACCCCAAGAAATCCATCTTTAACAAACCTGCACTTTCAACCACCGAGTTGTCGAATTGGGTCACATAAAGATCAGAATCCTTCGCTGTCGATACAGGCACAAAATTGGTTATATCATCAGGGGTAATAATCACCCCACAGGCATGAATTCCGGTATTTCGAACCGACCCCTCCAGTACTCTCGCCATTTTTAGGGTCTGCCCTTCTAAATCATCTCCTTCGGCAATGTTTAAAAGTTCATTGATTTTTTCAAGATCATCAGACCTGAACTTCTTTTTTAAATCTGCCTCCGAAACACCGAAAATCTTGGCGAGCTTCGACATGTTCGGAATCAGCTTTGCTATTCTATCGGCGTCGCTTAATGGCAGATCCAACACACGGGCCGTATCTCGAATCGAAGATTTGGCTGCCATGGTACCATAGGTGATTATCTGGGCCACTTGATTGGCCCCGTATTTTTTAATCACATAATCCATTACCCTACCACGCCCCTCATCATCGAAATCAATATCGATATCGGGCATGGACACCCTATCAGGATTCAAGAACCTCTCAAAAAGAAGGTCGTACTTGATGGGGTCGATATTGGTAATGGTCAAACAATAAGCCACTACCGAACCGGCAGCCGAGCCCCTACCCGGCCCCACGGAAACATCCATATTTCGAGCCTCCCTAATAAAATCCTCAACAATAAGAAAATAACCTGGGTAGCCAGAGTTTTTAATAATCTCGAGCTCGAAGTCTAACCGCTCTTCTATCTCTTTGGTTATCTCACCGTATCGTTTTTTGGCACCTTCATAGGTGATATGTTTCAGATAGGCGTTCTCGCCTCTTTTGCCCCCATCTTCATCATCTTGAGGGTCTTTAAATTCATCCGGAATACCGAATTTCGGCAAGAGTACGTCGCGGGCCAATTCAAATGGCTCAATTTTATCTACTATCTCCTGCACATTCAAAACGGCCTCGGGCACATCTTGAAATAGGCCTTTCATTTCTTCTTGCGACTTGAAATAGTATTCTTGATTGGGCAGTCCAAATCGATAACCCCTTCCACGACCTATAGGGGTCGCCTGTTTTTCACCATCTTTTACGCACAACAGAATATCATGTGCCTCTGCATCATCTTTAGCACAATAATAAGTGTTGTTAGTGGCCACAAGCTTTACATCATGCTTTTGCGCAAATTGCAGCAATACCTGATTGACACGATCTTCATCTTCTTGACCGTGCCTCATCATTTCGATGTACAGGTCTTCGCCAAACTGCTCTTTCCACCATAAAAGTGCCTCTTCGGCCTGGTTCTCACCAACGTTCAATACCTTACCCGGTACTTCACCATAGAGGTTACCGGTCAGCACTATAATGTCATCTTTAAAGCGTTGAATGACATTTTTATCGATTCGTGGCACATAGTAGAATCCGTTAGTGTAAGCAATGGAAGACATTTTGGCCAGATTGTGATAGCCTTTTTTATTCTTTGCCAGCATTACGATCTGATAACCGTAATCTTTTACATTCTTATTGGTATGGTCTTCACAAACGAAAAATTCACAGCCAATAATCGGCGTAATTTCTTTTTCAACTTCTGGCTCACCTTTTTCAGCGGCTTCCTGGTTTTTATCCCTCACCCCTTTGTTATGCGCACCTATCTCTTTCACAAAGTGAAAGGCGCCCATCATATTGGCGTGATCTGTTAAAGCTACCGCTGGCATTTTATCTTGGGCCGCAGCTTTCACCAAACTCTTGATATCTATTGTCGATTGAAGAACCGAGAACTGGGAATGGTTGTGAAGATGCGCAAATTGGGCATCTTCTAAAGTCTTGATGTTCTCTTTGATCTCTTCTTGAGAAACACCCCCGGTATCCTTCTCCCAAAGGGCATCGGCTATCTCTTTGGAAGCTTTTTTGAGATTAATGTGCCTTAGCCCGATCAGCTGAATCTCTTGCGGATTTGCTTCGGAAAAATTACGGAAATAGTCAGGCCCAACATCTAATTTTTCCGCCGAGTACTGCCTTTTTCTTACAAGCTCCAAAAAACATCTTGCGGTCGCCTCAACGTCGGCGGTTGCATTATGCGCCTCGGCAAAGGGTTCTTCAAACAGAAACTCATGCAGCTCAGTTAAAGTCGGAAGTTTAAACTTTCCGCCCCTACCTCCGGGTATTTGGCATAGCATGGCGGTTTCTTCGGTACAGGTATCCAAAACAGGTAGTTCTTGAAGAGGGTTTTCAACTCCCATTCGATAAAACTCCGAACCCATAATATTAACGTCAAACCCCACATTCTGACCCACTATAAATTTAGTACGCGACATAGCATCATTAAATTTCTCTAGCACTTCGCTAAGGGGTACACCATCTTGCTCTGCCAATTCGGTAGAAATTCCGTGGATTTGCTCTGCATCGAACGGAATATTGAATCCTTCAGGTTGTACCAGATAATCTTGATGTTCGATACAATTACCCATGGCATCATGCAACTGCCAAGCAATCTGTATACACCGCGGCCAGTTTTCGGTATCGGTTATGGGGGCATCCCATCGCTTTGGAAGACCCGTTGTTTCGGTATCAAAGACTAAGTACATACAACTAAAATTCTGATTTACAATAGAAAGCGGCAATTCAAAATACCAAGAAGCATTTCGAACAAGAGCCCATAAAATTAGGCAATTGACCTAGTTTTTTAAAGCCGAGTTACAACTAGTTATCAACGACGTATTAAAGGGTATTTGTTTTTAACGCTACACGGTTATTCATTATCTTATACTGCCAAAATATCAGATATGAAGCTAAACCTTCGCACACCCACAATTAAAGCTTTTTCAACCCTCATCTTAATAACAATTTTTGGGCCAAGTAAGCTTACCGCCCAAAATCAAACACCTCCCAATTTCATTATCATCTTCGCAGATGATTTAGGTTATGGAGACATCGGTCCTTTTGGCCACCCGACCATTAAAACCCCTCACCTCGACAGAATGGCTTATGAAGGACAAAAATGGACCAACTTCTACGTTGGGGCCAGCGTCTGTACGCCAAGCCGAGCCGCCCTACTAACCGGTAGACTACCCGTTCGAAGCGGAATGGCAAGCCACAAAAGCAGGGTGCTTTTTCCCGACTCTAAATATGGGCTTCCTGAAAATGAAATCACGTTAGCCGAACAACTTAAAGATTTAGGGTACAGTACCGCCTGTATCGGAAAATGGCATCTTGGTCATAAAGAACCTTACCTACCTACTAACCAAGGTTTTGATTATTATTTTGGCATACCCTATTCAAACGATATGGATAGAATTCAAGGGGATGAATACAAAAACTACTGGTCGAGAAGTAATGACAGTATAAAAACTGAACATTTTAATGTTCCCTTATTGCGAAATACAGAAATAATTGAAAGGCCGGCCAACCAAAATACTATTACCACTCGATACTCGAATGAAGCCGTATCTTATATCAAAAAGAACAAAGACAAACCCTTCTTCATCTATTTGGCCCACAACCTGCCCCACATACCCTTGTTTGCATCCGAAGCTTTTAAAGGAAAGAGCAAGAGAGGCCTTTATGGTGATGTGGTCGAAGAAATCGACAACGGCATCGGAAACATATTAAAAACATTAAAAGAAGAAGACCTAGCAAAAAATACGATTGTTGTCTTCACCTCGGATAACGGCCCATGGCTTTCGTTTGGATTGAATGGAGGAAGCGCCGGACTTCTAAAGGCGGGCAAAGGAACAACTTGGGAAGGCGGTATGCGCGTACCGACGGTGTTTTGGGGGCCAGGACATATCAAGCCTGGGGTCGTAACAGATATAGGTTCTACCATGGACCTCTTTACCACCTTTACCCAATGGGCGGGAGGAAAAATATCACAAGACCGAATAATCGACGGTATTGACCTCACCAAAAGCCTAACTGAAAATAGAGAAAGTGAAAGAGATCACATGTTCTACTATAGAGGAGATGAAATCTATGCCGTTCGCCTAAAAAACTATAAAGCCCATTTTGTTACCCAAGGGGCATACGGTCAATTTGGCGAACGTATTGAACACAACAAACCATTACTGTACGATCTTAACAAAGACCCATCAGAAAACTTCGATATTTCGGCGGATCACCCTGAAATCATTCTCGAAATTCAAAAATTGGTAGCTTCGCACAATTCAAATATGATCAAGGGCAAAGATCAATTGGCTGAACGAGAGTAGAATTAGCCTTTATTTATTGCAGAATAAAAGAAATGAAGTATATTTGCAGCCCTTTTTAGGGAAAAATAGAATTAATAACAGGGGTCGGGCACCCCACAAATTAATGTGATATGCCAGTAAAAATTAGACTTCAAAGACACGGTAAGAAAGGTAAACCATTCTATTGGGTAGTAGCTGCCGATTCTCGTTCAAAGAGAGATGGTAAGTTCTTAGAAAAATTAGGAATTTACAACCCAAACACCAATCCTGCTACAATCGAACTAAACGTTGACAACTCTGTAAAATGGTTGCAAAACGGTGCTCAGCCTACTGATACCGCCAGAGCTATTTTATCATACAAAGGCGTTTTATTGAAAAAACACCTTCTTGTTGGTTTGCGTAAAGGCGCTTTGACCGAAGAACAAGTAGAAGAAAAGTTCAATGCTTGGTTAGAGGAAAAAGAAGGCAAAATTACCGCTAAAAGAAGTGGTCTAGAAGAAGAAAAAGAGAAAGCCAAAGCCGAAGCCTTAAAAGCAGAGAAAGAAGTAAACGAGGCTCGTTTGAAAGCTGCGGCCGAAACAGAGGTAGCTGAGACTGCCGAAGCTGAAGCTGCTGAAGGTTCAGAAGAACCAGCTGCTGAAGCAACTGAAGAGGCTTCTGAAGAGAAAGCTGCAGAATAATTCATATATCAAGAAACGAAATGCGTAAGGAAGATTGTTTCTACCTAGGTAAAATCGTTTCAAAATATAGTTATAAGGGTGAGGTACTAGCAAAGCTAGACACCGATGAGCCCGAAGCTTACGAAAATATGGAATCAGTTTTTGTCTTGATGAAAGGCAATAATCTGGTTCCATTTTTTATTGATCGCTCCCGATTGCACAAGTCAGACCTCTTGCGAATAGATTTCGAAGAGGTGAAAGACGAAGCCTCGGCCGACCGCATTATGGGCCATGAGCTTTATCTACCTTTGGCCATGTTGCCCCCATTAAAAGATGACCAATTTTACTTTCATGAAATCATTGATTTTAGTGTCAATGATAAATCAATAGGTGATATTGGCAAGGTGGTCGGTGTTAACGATTCTACCGCCCAGGCAATTCTTATTGTTGACAAAGACGGTAAACAAATTTTGATTCCTATTACGGATGATATTGTTTTAAAAGTGGACAGAAAGACCCGCACGGTTTTTGTTAACGCCCCAGAGGGTCTTATCGACCTTTATTTAACTTAAAAAGTTTACTTTTTGCCGCCTTACCTTCTTTACACCGATACTAAATCGGTGTTGTTTTACTTTTGTAAAAAATTGAAATGTTCATATTGGTTTGAAGCAACACCTATTCGACTATAGCCAAAGTTTTATCAAATACCTGAAAAGCACTGACTTCTCGAAAGCTATTCTTTTAGGCATCTCGGTAAGTATACCCATTGTACTAGGTATTCAACTAGGCCATTTAGAAGTAGGCTTATCGGTAGCTTTTGGCGCCATGTGGTGTTCGCCCAGTAATACCAACGGCAGCCATAGACACAATGTCATTTCTATTCTTTGGGCTACTCTTTTAGTGATGGTCATAAGTTTGATTGGCGGCTACCTCAACTTACGGGAGTGGTACATGTTACCCGTTTTAGGCATTGTAACCTTTTCGGTAGCCTATCTGGCCATATTCGGTTTTAGGGCTTCTCTGATCGGTTTTTCAGGCCTTTTGGCCTTGGTTCTTAGTTTTGCCTATGAGGCCAAGGAAATTGAAGTATATGAACATTGCCTATGGATAGGAGTTGGAGGACTTTGGTACCTCGGCCTGATAATTATTTGGCATCATTTAAATCCGAGAGCACAAACCGAAGAAACCCTGTCGGAAATCTACCAACTTACCGCCAGTTTTTTAAAAACAAGGGGCAAACTCATAGACCCCAAAAGTAATCAGCTGGCATTAAGGTCGAACTTGGCCAAACAACAAGATAAATTAATCGAGCTTCATGGCACTCTAAGAGACATACTGATCAAATCAAGAAAAGATGCCGGACCTTCCATCTACCAAAACAAACGTCTGCTTGTATTTGCCCAGTTAGTAGAGATTTTAGAAGTGGCATTGGCCAACCCGGTCGAATATGATAAAATGAACGTTTTGTTCAGCCAAAAGCCCTCTTTGGCCTCAGACTTTCAAGGTCTTATTTTTGAAATAGCGAATCAACTTCAATATGTTGGCAATAGAACACCAAAAAAGGCTTTAGATTCAAAAAATAAACTATTAGAAGAGCAATTCAAAAAAGTTCGGAGCGCCCTTGAAATCTTGGAGAGTGAAATTTCTGTAGAGCATTACCTGATGCTGCACAATTTAATCGAATATCAAGAAAAGCAATTTGAAAAGCTAAAAAAAATCAAGTGGTTATTGGAGGACCCACACATAGATGAAAATGACTATATCAATACAGAAACAGCTTTAAAATTCATACCTCATCAAGATTACAGCCCTCGTCTTCTAATTGACAATCTTAATATGCGTTCGCATATTTTTAGACATTCGCTACGTCTGGCCGTCATCATGATTTTGGGTTTTTCTATCGGGTCATTTTTAGATTTTCAAAACCCATATTGGATACTTCTGACTATCATCGTTATTATGCGGCCAACTTATGGGCTTACAAAAGAGCGAACAAAAGAGCGAATTATTGGCACCTTGATCGGGTCATTGATTGCCGTTTCAGTGGTCTTCTTCATTAAAAGTCCTTATGTATTCGGAATACTTGGCGTCGTCAGCTTGGTACTGGCCTTCTCCATAGTTCAAAAAAACTATCGTATCGCAGCCACTTTCATCACTTTAAGCGTCGTTTTCATTTACGGAATAATTCGACCGGATATTCTATCGGTCATCCAATTTAGAATTCTAGACACTGTTTTTGGTGCCGTGCTTTCCTTTTTGGCGATTTACTACTTATGGCCCTCATGGAGCTTCCTTAAAATAGAGGATGCCGTAATCAAAAGCGTTAGTGCCAATAAAGATTTTCTAGAACAAATCATTCTCTTTTATGACCGAAAAGGAGAAGTTCCTATTGAATATAAAATTGCCAGAAAGAGAGCATTTGATGAGAACTCAAACCTCAGCACCGCTTTTCAGGATATGACACAAGAACCTTCTTCTAAACAAATCGATTATGAAAGAACTTATGAACTTGTCGTTCACAATCACAGAATACTAACTTCATTAGCTTCTCTTAGTGGCTATATTCAAAACCAAACGACTACCAGTGCCTCAAACGAACTGAAAGAGGTGGCAAATTTAATTGACAACAATCTTGACCATACGATTCAAATTCTAAAGAAAAATAAGAATGGTAGCGAGACAATGGACAATGAAATAAAGTTCAAGCAACTACACCGTAGTCTTAACAACTCAATAGAAGCTACCCCACCCAATGACCGTACCAGAAGACGACTTCAAGAAGCGCACTTGATACTCGAACAACTACATTGGCTCTTTTCACTTAGCAATAAATTGGTGAAACTAGCATCCCGAGCCTGAATCAATGAGCTCTTTTATCCAAAGCTTTCTTACAATACGCCAAACATTTTTGAACTTCTTGAACCGCATTTGATCCCACGGGTATCTCATATTCCAGTTCAATCGTACCCGGAAACTTATACTTTTGATCTCTCATCAATTGTAAAGCTTCTTCTAGCGGTGTGTCGCCCGTGCCCCAAACCAAGTTACCTTTATCGTGCGCAGGGGTCTGGCGGTCTTTCATATGCATACTTTTTATATGCTGATGTTTACTTTTGATAATCTCAAGGGGTTGGCTATTACCTGCGGCCACAAAATGGCCCAAATCCAAATTCAAGGCGTTATATTCCGACTGTTTCAAGGCGGTGTCCCAAAAGGTAGGTGTTTGTTGCTCATGGCCATGGTAGGCCATATAAACCTTATTTTCTTTGGCAATTTTACCCAATCTTTGGGTGTGTGTGTCATCACTGGGGTGCTCGACGGTAACGTGACTTGCTCCCAATATTTTGGCGGCTTTCATTCCCCAATCTATTTCGGCATCACTATTATCTTTGCCGAAGGCACTTGGTTTAAAAGCATAGATTGACACACCTGCATCATTGTACATCTTCCGAAGCTTTTCAAAAGAATTCATTGACATGTTCTTTCTCCACTCCGCTACTTGAGCTCCGTAAGCTTTGGCCTGAGCTTGTAGATCCGCCAATTCAATTTCTTGGTCTTCTGTGATATTTCCGTCTCTCTTGGCTCTCATCAATCCGTAAAAAGCCCTTCTGTCAATTGGGCTTTCAGGTTTTCCTGCAAAAGACTCGGCAGGATCGCCCATAAGTTCAATGGCACTTATACCTGAATCAGTAACATATTTTAAGGTTGCCTCTGCACTTTGGTCGGGCATACTTCGAAACGAGTAGGTAATGACCCCGATCTGAACTCCGTTAATTAAAGAATTCGGCTTTTTAAGATTACGCACTATACTAGGTGCACAAAATAATGGAGAGGGTTTTAAGGCGAGACCTGCACTGGCCAGAATTCCGGTTGCTAAAAATTTTCTTCTATTTAACTGATTATTTTTCATGGGATAGTTGAGTTTAAGGTCTTTCAAGATAGGTATTTTTCAACCTAATCAATGGCACATGTTCAAATTGTTTAATGAAGCATTCCTGTCAAAATAAATGCAGCACGAGAAATACTGAGAGGTTTGCTTATTTTTGAAATCCTTTTACCAAACTATAACAACCTATCATGACCAAAAACCTCCTCTTAGCAGCTCTAGTTATTTGTATCAGCAGTTGCAAACCTAAAAAAGAATCCGAGCCAAAAAGTGAGCGGCCTCAAAAGCCCAATATAGTCCTCATTTTTACAGATGACCAAGGTTATCGTGATGTGGGTGTTTTTGGTGCCAATGATATTGCTACGCCCCACCTTGATCAGATGGCTGCTGACGGCGTTAAATTGACAAGTTTCTATGCCGCGCAAGCGGTGTGCTCTGCCTCTAGGGCGGGTATTTTGACCGGTTGCTACCCGAACAGGATCGGAATTCATAACGCCATGATGCCCAATAGCAAAAAAGGGCTTCACCCTTCTGAAACGACCATGGCTGAAATGCTTAAGGAAAATGGATATGCTACCGGAATTTTCGGAAAGTGGCACTTAGGAGACCATGCTAACTTTCTACCCACCAAAAATGGATTTGATGAATGGTTTGGTATTCCTTATTCCAATGATATGTGGCCTTTGCACCCACAACAAGGCCCTGTCTTCAATTTTGGCCCGCTTCCTCTTTATCACAACGAAACCGTAATCGATACGCTAACCGATCAATCGCAACTGACCGTACAAATTACCGAGCACAGTGTTGATTTTATCAAGAAAAACAAAGACAAACCGTTTTTTCTATATGTTCCTCATCCGCAACCGCACGTTCCGCTTTTCGTATCGGACAATTTCAAGGGCAAGTCAGATCGCGGACTTTATGGCGATGTAATCATGGAAATAGATTGGTCGGTCGGTCAAATTGTAAAAGCATTGGAAAAAAACGGGTTGTCTGAAAATACGCTGGTCATTTTCACTTCGGATAACGGCCCGTGGCTTTCATACGGTAATCATGCTGGTAGCGCCCTACCCTATCGCGAAGGCAAAGGAACTGCTTGGGAGGGAGGTCAAAGAGAACCTTTTATAGCAAAATATCCGGCCAAACTTCCGGCCGGTAAAAGCATCGATGTTCCGGTTATGGCCATTGATATTCTCCCGACGGTCGCGAATCTTACCGATTCAAAACTACCGGAACTTACCATCGATGGCAAAGATGTTTGGAAGGTTATGACCGGAGAATCTGCTGAAAGTCCTCAAGAGGCCTATTTTTTCTATTACCGTGTCAATGAACTATTCGGGGTACGGTATGGCAAATGGAAACTGTACTTCCCTCACACCTATCGCACCATGCAAGGTCAAGAACCAGGAGCCGATGGTTTGCCCGGAGCCTATAAAATGGTCGATTTGAAAGAAATCGAGCTTTACAATCTTGAAACTGATGAAAGTGAAACGCAGAATGTGGCGGATGAACATCCCGAAATAGTGGAAAAAATAAAAACCCTAGCCGACCAAATGCGCGCTCGATTGGGCGACTCACTCAAAAATCAAAAAGGCTCGGAAACCCGTGAACCGGGACAAATTGAGCAAAGCTAAATCTTACCTATGTCTGAATTATTTAAGTTCAAACAATTCTCCATCAATCAAGATAGGTGCGCCATGAAAATCGGTACCGACGGGGTCTTGTTAGGTGCTTGGACAAGTTTGAGACATCAACCGGAAACCATATTGGATATTGGTTCTGGTACGGGTATCATCGCCCTTATGCTCGCCCAAAGGAGTACTGCCGAAAGTATAGATGCTATCGAAACGGATGAAAACGCCTATGAGCAGTGTGTCAATAACTTTGAAGACTCACCTTGGGCAGACCGCCTGTTCTGTTATCATGCAGATTTTGATGAGTTTGTTGGTGAGATGGAAGAGGAATATGACTTAATTGTTTCAAATCCGCCATTCTATGCCGAGGCCGTTTCCAGTGGCGATTCAGCGCGTGACAGAGCGAGACAGAACAATTCATTACCCTTTGAAGAATTACTGGAAGGGGTATCGGCCTTGCTCTCATCAAACGGTTTTTTTTCAACAATTATCCCCTTTAAAGAAGAGACCCGTTTTCTAGAGCTTGCCAGTGACAATGGTCTATTTGCTTCAAGTATAACAAGGGTCAAAGGCAACCCCGATTCCGACGTTAAAAGAAGTTTATTGGAATTCTCATTCCAAGAAGTCGTGACTAAAACAAGCGAATTAACCATTGAAATAGAGCGCCATCAGTATACCGCAGAATATAAAGATTTGACCAAAGATTTTTACCTCAAAATGTAACAACGACCGTATGAAATGTTATATTTCATTAGTACATTTGGTAAAAAGCCATGCGTTATGAAGCCTGATTCTTTTGAAGCTCCCGACTATTATAATCTTGACGATCTGTTAAGCGATGAGCATAAGCTTGTCAGAGATGCCGCAAGACAATGGGTAAAACGAGAAGTATCTCCGATTATCGAAGATTATGCCCAAAAGGCCGAGTTTCCTCATCAAATATTGAACGGACTCGCCGAAATAGGTGCCTTCGGACCTTACATTCCTGAGGAATATGGTGGAGCGGGACTCGACCAAATCAGCTATGGCCTTATCATGCAAGAAATCGAAAGAGGCGATAGCGGTGTTCGCTCTACGGCTTCCGTACAATCTTCATTGGTAATGTACCCTATTTACACCTATGGCTCTGAGGAACAAAAGAAAAAATTCCTTCCAAAGTTGGCGTCCGGCGAGCTTATGGGATGCTTCGGTCTTACAGAGCCCAACCACGGCTCGAACCCGGGCGGTATGGAAACAAAGTTTAAAGATGGGGGCGACCATTATCTACTGAACGGAGCCAAACTATGGATATCTAATTCACCCTTCGCGGATATTGCCGTGGTTTGGGCAAAAAATGAAGAGGGGCGCATTCATGGTCTCATTATAGAAAGAGACATGGAAGGTTTTTCAACCCCTGAAACACATAACAAATGGTCACTACGTGCTTCGGCAACCGGTGAGCTAATTTTTGATAATGTAAAAGTACCTAAAGAGAACCTATTGCCGAACAAATCCGGCTTGGGTGCGCCGCTTGGCTGTCTTGACTCTGCCCGTTACGGAATTTCATGGGGTGCCATTGGTGCCGCTATGGACTGCTATGATACAGCACTTCGATATGCCAAAGAACGGGTGCAATTCGGCAAACCCATAGCAGCCTTTCAACTTCAACAGAAAAAGTTGGCAGAAATGATTACCGAAATAACAAAGGCCCAACTACTATCTTTTCGTCTTGGGCAACTAAAGAATGAAGGCAAGGCCACTTCGGCACAGATTTCTATGGCCAAAAGAAACAATGTTGACATGGCCTTAAAAATCGCAAGAGAAGCACGTCAAATGTTAGGCGGAATGGGAATCACCGGAGAGTATAGCATCATGCGCCACATGATGAACCTTGAAAGTGTCGTCACATACGAAGGCACACATGATATTCACCTATTGATTACAGGGGCAGATATTACCGGCATACCGGCCTTCAATTAACCATATATTTCCCTACATAAGTAGTTTTAAAAGCTTTTGAGCTTTATCTTTGCACGGTGAAATCATACGTAATTCTTTTGGTTGCTACCGTTATGCTTTTTAAGCCACTTTGGCCAGTGGCAGAGTATATCATGAATTACGACTACATCAAAGATGTGCTTTGTGAGAACAAAGACCGACCTATGATGAACTGTGACGGCAAATGTTATCTGGCCAAAATGTTAGCCAAAGAAGCCGAAAAGCATGAAAAAAATCCTTTCGGTGAAAAGCAGTCCAAAACCGAAATTCAACCGTTGGTTTACCTTGAATTTTTACCTCAACTAGGTGTCAATTTCGACTTCGAAAAAAGCTCTCTTCAGCAAACTTTATTTATTGAGTCACTTACTTCTACATTGTTGGCTCATGATATCGTACAACCCCCAGAATTGGTATAGCACTTTTTTCTATCTGTAAGCAATTGGTTAAAGCCAGTAGCGAACATCATTATTCCCTATTATTTAATATTAGACCGGACATAAACATCTCATGAACCGGTCTGTTCAAACTTTTTATTCATGAAATTGAATCTCATAAGCACTGCTATACTATTTTCCTTAATCATGGTTGGCTGTTCAAGCAACGATACTACCACCGACCAATTGACCGGCTCCGGCAGCATTTCTATTAAATATGACAATGGCTATAATGGCAATGACCTTATTATCGGAGCTGCCAATAGCGCCAACAGTAACGGTGAAAACTTGACCATCACACGGCTCAGTTACATTGTGAGCAATTTTAGATTGGTAAACTCAACGGGAGAAGAGTATGTTTTTCCGAAAGATGAAAGCTATTTTGTAATAAGCCAAGAGGCCGATTTAGATAATGTGGTACTTCCTGAGATACCTGCAGGCGAATACACTACCTTAAAATTTGGGGTAGGTGTTGACCAAGAAAAATACCTGCAAGGGGCCGAGGGCCAAGGTGATTTTCTCGCATTAGCGGAAAGCCATCACATGATGTGGTCATGGCAAGCTGGTTACAAATTCTTGAATTTTGAGGGAAGTTTTACTTCTGAAATTGTAACCGACGATACAGAATTTAAAATTCACATGGGCAGCCATGGCTCCAGCCTCGATAATTACAAAGAAGTAACCCTGGCATTACAAACGAATGTGAGGGTCAGTGATGAAATGGATTCTAGCATCCACCTTAAAATCGACGCTGCTAAAATTCTCGTTTCGAGCAATAATATTCAACTTACCGAAAAGTCGGTCATTATGGTAGATGAGGTAAAATCACCTCAAATTGCAGTGAATGTGACCGAAATGTTCGAGGTAGACCATATTCATAACGGAGACGGACACAACTGAAAATGAGGGTAAATATATATCAGGCGACCGGCCTTAAAAAGCTGGTCGCCTTAGTCTGTATCGTCTTCCGTTCAATCTGGACGTTGATGCCGATGGTGTTCTTGTTGTATGCCTGTTCTAATAATGAGGAGGAATATATTCTCATTAATGAGTCCTTGGCATTTGAAGTTCCCAGTAATTTTCCGGAACCCCATTATGATTTTGATGCGAACCCACCCACCAAATACGGCTTTGAATTGGGCAAGCGCCTGTTCTATGATGGCAAACTATCTTCAAACGGATTTATTTCTTGCGGATTTTGCCATGAACAGGCTTTCGCCTTCACCCATCACGGACATCAATTTAGTCATGGTATAGATGATTTGGAAGGTACCCGAAATACTCCTCCCATTCAAAACATGGCTTTTCTAAAAGAGTTTGCCTGGGATGGTGCTACTTCGCATTTAGACCTTTTCCCCATCATACCTATCACCAACGAAGTTGAAATGGGCGAAACCATGGGCAATGTAATCAATAAGCTAAAGGCCGATTCTTCTTATCAAGAAGCTTTTGAAATGGCTTTTGATGACCCGGAGGTGAACACAGAGAATTTCTTAAAGGCATTGGGCCAATTTATGGCAATGATGGTGTCATCGAACAGTCGCTACGATAAATATGTTCGCAATGAAGAAGGTGGCCAGCTGACAGACTTGGAAAAGCAGGGATTAGACTTATTCGGCCAAAAATGCAGCAGTTGCCATGGCACCGACCTATTTACTGATAGCTCTTTTAGAAATAATGGTTTGCCCCCTAACCCTCAATTAGATGATGTGGGCCGTGAAGAGGTAAGTGGCGCGCTATCGGATAAGTACAAATTTAAAGTTCCCAGTTTGCGAAACATTGATAAAACGGCACCGTACATGCATGATGGTAGATTCGGAAACTTAATGTCCGTGCTTGATTTTTATGAAAGTGGAGTCGTCGACTCGTCCACATTAGACCCATTATTGAAATTGGAAGGCCGACTGGGCATCCCGTTAACTTCAAACGAGAAAGAAGCAATTATTGCCTTTTTGCTCACGCTAACAGATGAAACTTATTTAAATGATCAACGCTTTGCAGAATACTAAACTCTTATCAACCACAATTTGTGTCTTCTTGGTCTTTCAGATGCTATGGGCCAAACCTGACGCTTTCAAAGATTCAAACCCGTGTATACATTCTTACCACCTTGAAGATTTCTTCGATTTCTGCGATACCTGTGGTTGTGGCAGCAGCGGTGGAAGTATGGGCTATGGCACCGGATTGAACAATTATTTCATAGGCGTCAGGTATATTGGCCAACAATACCGCTCTAGAGACGGTATTTTTAACGATTCCCCTTGGATTACCGAAAATTTTAATACCATGCAGGTATGGGGCAATGTGCCGATTACCAAAAGGGCCATTCTCAATGTAATTGTGCCCTATCAGCAACATAACAGGGTACTGCCCGATCAAACCGAACAAAAAATAAATGGCCTAGGTGACATTAGCGTGTTGGCATTTTATGATTTGCTCAAGCGAACACCCGATAGCATTATCTCTATAACTCCAGAGCATTATTTTCAAATCGGAGCGGGCGTTAAAGCCCCTACAGGTAAATACGATAGAGCCAACAACACAGGAAGTGTTAACCCCAGCTTTCAAGTCGGGAATGGCAGCTGGGATTATATCGCAGCCATGAATTATGGCTTTACCTATAGAAATTGGGGTATCAGTACACTTTTGAACTACACCTTCAAAACCGAGAACCCGAAACAATATCAATTCGGTAATCAGTTAAATTATGGCATCAATGCATTCAAAACATACTATATATCAGATTTGGCATTGACCCCAATTCTTGGTATTGCCGGCGAACATTTTGAAGCCAATAAAGAATATGGCGCAGCTGTACCCAATACCAAAGGGAGTGTTTTTCTGGGAAAAGTAAGCTTAGAAGCGAGTTATAACAGAATAGCTTTGGGCCTTGCAGGCATGGTACCCATCTCGCAACAACTCAACAATAATAAGGTTGAGCTAAAACATCGACTTTCGGTTTATGTAAATATCAACTTATAGAGAATCAAATATTCTTTAAAAAAACATCTAACAAGGCGCTCACAACAAAAATCAAGCGGTTCACATCAATTTATTGCTGCCTTTCGGTATCGGTAGTATGTTTGAAGTGTAATAATCAATCAGAAGTAAATTTTTTCATTTTCATATAGTGTTCTCGTAAAAGAGCTTTGTCGAAAGACAGGGCTCTTTTTGATTTTAGGAACATCTGATTGATTCTAACTACGCTTTTAAAAGCTCTTTGTCTACAGGAAGACTTACGATGCGCACCCCGGTAGCCTTATAAATAGCATTTACAATAGCCGCTGTAGTCGGTGCCATTGATGCTTCACCCGCACCTACGGGTCTTTGCTCCACCCTATCCAATATCTCGACTTCGACTTCGGGAATTTCAGGATATCTAAGAATAGGATAAGAGGCCCAATTTAAGCTGGTTATTCCTTTAGAACTAAATTTCACCTCTTCTTTTAGGGCCCAGCTGGCCGACTGTATCATACCCCCTTCTGTCTGGTTTTTTAATCCGTCGGGGTTTATGGTCTCTCCGGCATCTACCATGGCCCATAATTTTTGAACTTTTACCTGACCGGTCTTTCGCTCGACGGAAACCTTAGCCGCCATGGCACAATACGAAGTTTCGTTCTTGTACCGCGAAAACGATACACCAAGCCCCTCATTTTCAATTACCGATATTGATTTAATTTTATCCTGTAGTTTGCGTAAGCATTCTACCGCTCTTGGATCATCTAAATGTTCCATTCTAAATTCAATTGGGTCTTTGCCTGCTTTTTCGGATAAATCGTCGATAACAGATTCAATGGCAAATATATTCGTAAAGGTACCTAGACTACGTAATGAAGAAACTCTCAAAGGCCCTAAAAACATATGTGAGGTGACCCTGAGATTTGGTACGGAATAATACGGGGCTGCATTACGCCAAGCTCCACCTCTATAACCAATGCCATGATGCCCATAGTCTTTGTTCATAAAACGTGAGGGCAATAATGTATTGGGGTTACTATTGGGCCGATTACTGTGCCCATCTGACCATATATGACTATCCCATGTGGCAATTCTTCCATTTGTATCCAGAGACGCCTCAATATCGACTATCATGGCCGTACCATACGGTTCCCAAGCATGCTCATCTTCTCTAGACCATTGAAGACGAATATGTTTGTTCGGTAATTCGAGGGCTATCAGAGCCGCTTCAGTTGCCACATCATTTGCCCCGTTGTGGCCGAAACAACCCGAACCTGGCACCGCTTTTACGTGTACCTTTTCTTCAGGCATTTCCAAAAAATTGGCCAGCGTTCTTCTTAGCGGGTAAGTGCCTTGACAATGCGACCAGACATGTAAAACAGTTCCATCAAAAAAAGCCACCGCACACGAAGGTCCGTTTGCAGCGTGCATTAAATAGGGCTTGAAAAATGAACGGGAGACCATCGTCTTCGAAGACTGCCCAACATCTCCCTTATTCTCCTGCACCTCTTCTTCAACGGGCAAATTTTTCAAATGGTTCTTGAGTTCTTTTTGCTCGGGCATGTTTTGACCTGAATCCCATTTGATTTGCCCACCAATCTTTTCTGCCAATTGAATGGCCTCAAACTCCTTTTCCGCAACTACTCCTACAAAATGGTCTTTCCTAATCAGTTGAATTAGGTTGGGCCAATTTTTAGAGTTTTCTTCATCGAATTGGATAATTTTTGCCGCATATTTAGGAGGATGTACCACACGCGCATGCAACATACCGGGAAACCTTAAATCTTGTACAAAAACGGATTGCCCACGAACCATTGCCTCAATATCACTTCTTGGAACCGGCTGCCCCACATACTTTCGAACGGTCTTGGCCTTGATCTCGACATTCTCGTCAACCTTTCCTTCAATATGTTGTCCTTTAAGCAACTCGAATAGAGACGTCTTTTTATCGGCACCGAAGATGTTTCCATCTTCCATTTTCAAAGACTCTTTTGACAGGTTTAAACTTTCCGAAGCCATTTTCAATAAAATCTCACGAGCGGTTGCCGACGCCAGTCTAATGGACATTCCGCTCGATTCAATTGACATGCTCGCCGCCGTAAAACCTTCATCTGGCGTTACCTCGGTCTCGGCCATTTGTACATCGATTAAATCGAGTCGCATGTTTAATTCTTCAGCGGCAATTTGTGCCACCGCGGTTTTGATTCCCTGACCTAACTCTAATTTTCCGGTATAGATAAGCACCCGACCGTTTTCTCGTATTTCAAGCCAAGCGTTCACACTTTCCTTTGAAAGGTTTCTTTCAATTTCCTTCGCAACGGTAAAACTCTCTGCGAGTACTGTCGTGGTAGGCAACATAGAAAAACCAATACTCAAACAGCCAAGCTGTTGAACAAACATTCTTCGGTCTTTTCTCATGGCCTTGCTTTTTTAACGGCACTCGTAACCGCTTTTATAACCCTGGAGTGAACGCCGCACCGGCAGATATTGATAGCAAGGGCTTCTCGAATTTCTTCTTCGGTCGGGTTTTGTTTTTTCTCCAACAAAGAAACCGCCGACATTACCATACCATTTAGGCAATAACCGCATTGCGCGGCTTGTTCTTCAACAAATGCCTGTTGTACAGGATGTAATTCACCATCTTCTTTGATAAGACCTGCCAGTGTTCTAATTTCAGAATCAACCGCCGTCTTGACAGGAAACCTGCAAGAAGGTCTTGCTTCGCCATCTACAAGTACCATACAGGCCCCACATTGCTGCAAACCACAACCAAACTTAGGTCCGTTTAACTGAAGTTCATTACGCAACACATACAACAATGGGGTTTCGGGATTTATATCGACCGTATGCTCTTTGCCATTGACCTGCAAAGTCAGGGTTTCTACCATAATTGACTTTTTTTGGAAGGGTTTATGAAACTACGAAAAAAGAGAGTCTTAAAAAACAAGGAAATAATCCGTTGGAAATTGTATTTATTTTCCTTCATAACAAATCTGCCTTGACTCACAACAGAAATTAAGGGCCTTACATCATTTAATTGGCTTAAAGGCAGGCTGTACGTATGTTTGTCACGTAGTTAATCAGAAGTAATTTTTTCATTTTCATATAGTGTTCTCGTAAAAGAGCTTTGTTTTAGAACCAAAGCTCTTTTTAGTTTATGACTATTGATGTTCACTAAATTCTACTCCGCACTAAACTTTTTTCCCTTCGGACCTAAACCTTTTTAATCGGCTTACCGAATAAGTCAAGAATGGGTTTGCCGTGACCATCTGGGGTCGTGTAAAACGGTCTACCTTCGATTGTGTACTCCGTTTCAGGGTGTATACCCAAGGCGTGATAAATGGATTGATGTACTTGATCGATGACCACCGGATTTTCTATTGAAGAACAAGGTCTTTCATCAGCGGTCTTTCCATACACCAAGCCTTTTTCAATACCACCGCCCCATAAAAGAATCGAACTACCATCTGTAAAATGGCGGTGCATTCCGTAGAATTTTTCATCTTCGATGATATCAGGCTGATCCACCTGGTCTTTTACAGTTTCACCTGGGCGCCCTTCCATAATGGCATCACGGCTAAACTCACTGGCCAAAATAATCAACGTGTGATCCAAATGTCCGCTTTCATCCAAATCCTTCACCAACTGGGCAATAGGCCGGTCAACCAACTCCTTCATTTTCTTGGCTCGGGTATGTCCGTTTTCGTGTGTATCCCATCCTAAGAAAGGCTCGTATTCAGTAGAAACACTAATAAACCTACCCCCATTTTGGGCCAACCGCTTTGCCAGAAGACAGCCCAGGCCAAATCTTCCTGTATTGTAAGTATCGTACACCTCTTTGGGTTCTTCTGACAAATCAAAAACCTTTGCCTCCGGGGAGTTCAATAGACGGTACGATTGCTCCATTGAGCGCATAAGGGATTCTTTTTGATAATCGCTGCCCTCTTGCATGAACGAACTTTTATTGGCCAACTCTTTATAAAGCTTATAACGGGCTTCGAAACGTTTCAATGACATTCCTTTTGGTGGGCGCACACTATCAAGACCACCGGCCGGGTCGGGTATTAAAAACGGACCAAATTCGGTACCCAAAAACCCTGCGGAATGAAACGCTTTCAATTCTTCCGCCTCGCCCACCGTAAAACGCTGCCCCATCGCTATAAAAGGAGGAATCACAGGATTGACCGGCCCTAATTCTTTAGCTATCCATGCTCCTATATGAGGTGCCTGTACCGATTGTGGTGGTTCATAGCACGTATGCCAATGGTACTGATGCCGGGTATGCAAAATATGACCTAAATCAGCCGATTTATAAGACCGAATTATAGCACCTTTATCCATTACCCCGGCAATAGATTCCAGCCCCTTCGAAAAATGCAGTCCATCGACCACCGTGGGTATTTTTGGAAAAGTACTTAAAACTCTTTTACTCTCTACACCTTTTTCATAAGGCACGTAGGCCTTCGGGTCAAATGTTTCGGTGTGGGCCATACCGCCTGCCATCCAAAGAAGAATGACCGTATCTGCCGTTGATGGTAGGGAAGAGGGGCCTTTTGAACAAGAGCTCAAAAAACTGGCCAATGGAATACTCGTAGCGGATGCCGCCAAACTGGCTGCCGACATTTTCTTAATGAACTCTCGTCTTGTATTATTCTCTTTCATCTTTCTCAAACTTTATATGCGAAAAACTCATTACTATCTTTAATTGATAAACTGAAACTCTGGTAAGACCAACGTAGACCAAAATACATCTTGCAAACCTTCTTTACTCGCATTCCGCCCTAGAATGCCCATCAACAATTCACTTTCTTCTTCAGAGGGATTTCTACCGAAAGATTGTTGGTATAGATTGTCAACTATTTTCTGACTATCCTTATCATACGCTTGCAGCCACCGTTCGGCACCCTCCTCTAGCACTCCATTGAAAAACTCCCCATTCGTAAGCTCCAAGGCTTGTAATAAGGTGGCATTATCATCCCTCGTTGTAGCGACATTTTCGCGACTTGGCCTACCCAATGCTTTCATAAACGGGTGTTGCTTTACCAAGCTCGCTCGTGCGAACTCCCCATTTTCATCATTGAAATTGAAGTTGACCAATTTGCCCCAATTGGCACTGCCATAGTTTCTGGCCTCACCCCATGAAGTATCGTCAAAATTGATAGCGGTCCATTCATCATTAGGGGTGGTTCCAAAACTTCTCCACGATGTATCTGAATCAATTTGAACTTCTGAACCCTTATCGAATTTTACTCTCATAGAGAATAACACACCAGCCGGGTTGGCGATGGTTCCTTCATTTTCCCCCTCGATAGCAATCACATTTTTTCCTGATTTTAAAAATTGGGTCACATCATATTTACCAACCCTTTTCCAATCATTTCCGGAAGCAATTTTTTCACCATTTACATAAAGCACATAGGAATGATCGACAGACAGTAAAGCGGTCGCTTCGGAAATTGTACCGCCGGACAAACTAAATGTTTTACGAAAATACCTTTTGCCGGGCTCGGGAAGCACATCACGGTCAAACTTGACCTCTCTATGCCATACTCGCTGCGCTTTCAATTCAGCATGTGTAGGGTCGTACTCCACCGTATGGTATACCGGAAATACGATTTGACTCACCGCATCGGAAAACTGCTCAGCACTTAATCGTCTAACAATCGGCCCATTAAAGACATAATCAGATTTTACATCCTCTATCTTATCATACTTCGCCGCACGCAATTGGTACGTTTTGGAAGTCATGATTCGCTTGATCAAATGCTTCAAATCATAACCTGATTCAATAAAATCGGCGGCAAGCCAATCGAGTAAGTCCCCATTCCATGGTTCATTATCCATTTCATCTAGAGGTTCAATAATACCACGGCCCATTAGTCTTTGCCAAATTCTGTTGGTTATGGTTCGGTACAAGCGGCCATTATCGGGCTGCACCATTACTTTCGCCAAGTTCAACAACCGTTCTTCTAGGCTTTCGCCCTCTACTTCGCCCAATTCAGGGTACAGAAAGTTAACCTCGGCCATTCTACCCAATGGTTTGTCGCAACGGTTCAATTCTAAAACCGAATCGGCAAATATCGAGGCAAAACCATAAGATTGCTCCAACGTAAGATTACTCACAAAACTGTTATGGCAAGAGGCGCATTTTACATTTACACCCATTAAAGATTGACCTATATTTTGAGCGGCCTGCATTTCGGTACGTTGGCTGGCGTTGACCACACCTCGCCATTCAATGCCTTTGATAAAGCCTTCGGAAGCCTCAGACGGGTTTACCAATTCACTTACCATTTGGTCATAACCCTTATTTGTAAGTAGCGAATTATAAAGCCAGTCGGTAATCTGCTTTCTTCCCCCTGTAATAAACCCTGTTCCACTATAGTCATTACGCAATAAATCATTCCAAAAACTGATCCAATGCTGCGTGTAATTGTGTTTATCATTCAAAAGGGAATCGATAAGAGCTTCCCTTTTATTAGAATCGGAATCGTTTACAAACTTCTCAATCTGCTGGGTTGATGGCAATAACCCAACAATATCTAGGTACGCCCTGCGAACAAATAAGTGGTCATTTACTTCTTGGGGCCATTCTGCGCCCCTTTCCTCAAAATACGAGTCAACCAATTTGTCTATTGGATGGGATTGCACGGAAGTTGGCAATGAAGGCATGTTCAATGCCAATTCGGCCTCAGGAAAAACTTTTAATGTTTGGTCTGACCAATGGGCTCCGTTCTTGATCCACATTTCAACCAATTTGATTTCACTGGATTTTAAGACTTTTCCTTTTTTGGGCATTACCTCATCATGATTGGGAGACAATGTAATTCTCCGGAAAAGTTCACTTTCTTCCGGTTTGCCAGCCACTACCGATAAGCCGGATTCTCCACCTGCAAAAACTCCCTCTTTACTATCCAAAACCAAACCGCCCTTCTGTTTGTTCTGGCTGTGGCATTGATAGCAGTTATGGGCAAAAATGGCCCTTACCTCTAAATTTAAACGGTCTTGCTGCGCGGTATCCAACGAATTGACCTGCTTGAGCTCAGCCAATAAAGCGACCCCTTTACTATCGTCATAACCTTCATCACTACCGGGCAAAATACCTGTTAAAAAGTCTTCACCATGGGTGAGGTTGGCACCTAGATGCCCTGTTATGGTCAGTAAAATGACCGTAGTCATCAAAACGCCTCTGTATAGGCGAAAATCTTTGATTTTTCCTTGAAGGGTTCGTTGCAGTAAAATTGATGCGGCGATGGAAAAAACAGCTGTCGCTATGCCAATATATTGGTGTTTATCGACCAAATCTCCGCTATAGTCATCTTGAGATTTCAAGAACCACCCAAAGAGGGTAGATAAAATAGCCGAAACGGCACCGATTATGACCATCCAACGAATACCTTCACGAAGACCCGGTCTTTTACCGTTTAAAGTGAGTATTTCTAAAAACAGGGCCACTACCAATAAGCCAATAGGAAAATGCACCAATAATGGATGAAGCCTACCTAAAAACTGAAGTACCCAATCAAAACTTTCCATAAATCAATCAAATTTTATGTTGATGGAATTATATCAACTTACCAACTCTTCAATCTAAAGAGATCAATATCCGTCGTTTTGCTTTAAATTTTTATTCACCAGTAATTCTCTTTCCGGCAGCGGGAAAAGCACTTCAAAAGCATCAAACTGATAATCGGACGGAGAAAAACCTATTTGGCCTCGAGGCGTAGTAGGATTGTTTCTTTCTCTTTCACCATGGGCATTTAAAAAGCTAACTAGCTCAGCTGTACTAAAGGTACGTTTTAAATCGAACCAACGGTGGTTTTCAAATGCCAGCTCTATTCTTCTCTCGTGCCTTAGAACATCGCGAAACTCACCTTGTGACAAGCCTCCTAAAGACTCCAATCCTGCACGCTCCCTAACTTGGTTCAAGTAGCCGTAGGCTTGTGCATTCGGGCCAGATTCTTCGTTGATGGCTTCCGCCAACATCAAAAGCACATCTGCATACCTTAGCACAGGCCAGTTGTCATCAGGTCTTGACTGAATAGAATGTGGGTGATGAAACTTTTCTATGAAAGGTACCGCCACATACTCATCATTGTTGTTGATGTAGCCTTCACTTATTGAAACCGCTTTGCGCAAATCGCCTTCTTCATAAGAACTAATGAGGTCATTGGTAGGGATGTTCCATCCACCCCCATTAATACCAGCAAAACCAGTGACCGCACCTTCCGAAAAAAGGGGATAAAAATTATAGATAAAACCACTGGATTCACCCAAATCGTTGCCTCCTTGAAATTGTACTTCAAAAATTGATTCAACATGGTTCTTGTTGTTAGGGTCGAAAACAGCCCCATAATCACGTAACAAGTCATATATACCCAAATCGATTACTGCTTCAAGAGTTGTTTTAGCCTCGCTATAGTCTGCTAAAGTCAAGTAAACCTTGCCCAATAAAGTTAAAGCCGCACCCTTCGTAATTCGGCCCGCTTCTGAAGAATCATAAACAGCCGGTAAAGCGGAGGCAGCAAAATCGAGATCGCTTTTAATCAGTTCATATACCTCTGATTCGGGTGAACGGGAATATTCAAAAGATTCTGAGGGATCCCCAATCGGTTCTGTAATCAAAATGGCATCACCGAAGTATTGAGACAATAAAAAATAATAATACGCCCTGAAAAATTTGGCTTCGCCCTCTAATCTTGCTTTCGAAGTAGCATCAATTTCAGCTTCAGAAAGTTTAAAAAGCACCGTATTGATATTACCCAATGTATTATAAATATTTCGGTATGCAGTATAGATCAAACTAGTGTTCGAATTCATTTGCCAATATTCTACCGACTCTATGTTCGGCCCCTGCCCCCTATTGCCTTCGTTAAAATGCACAGTGGTATTATCGGAGACGAACTCTTGCAACAACCATTGGTCTGCGGTAATGGTCTGCAATTGCCCATAAATACCAAAAACCGCTTGTTCTAACTGATTTTCGGTATTGTAGAATGTTTCTTCACCTAATTGTGTGGGGTCGGTCTTATCAAGAAAGTCTTTACTGCAAGAGAATACTAAAGCCGCCAGAATAAAAACTCCTATTTTATATATCGTTTTCATTGATTTACTTTTTTAGATAGTTGATTTGAGTTTAAAATGACAGGGTTGCCCCTAAGGTTACCGTTCTAGGCACCGGATAAGCTGAATCATCTCGACCGGGATTAATACCGCCTGCCGTACTTACCTGTGGATTTCCTCCCGGAAAATCTGAAAACAAGTAGAGATTGTCTGTGTTGATATAGATACGAGCATTTCTGATAGCTCCCTCGGGGTTGAGAGGAATGGTATACCCCAAAGAGACATTCTTGATCCAAATATGACTGGCATCGTGAACATAGAAAGAGTTCGACTCTCTTTCCCATTTCCAATAAGTAGTGGTGGGTACCCTGCCATTGCCCGGGTTTTCGGCAGAACGCCATCTTTCTTTGGCCCTCGCGTCTACATTGAAAACACCATCAAGGTTGAGCGTTGTAGATTCTATATTTCTATAAACATCATAATTCTCGGCACCGGTCAGAATCGCATTGAAATCAAACGCCTTATAATCTAGGCCCAAGTTAAACGACCATACGTACTCCGGATGCGGATTTCCAATCTCTACCCAATCTGTGGTATCATATGAAATCTCTCCGTCACCATTGGCATCATAATAGATGAATGAGCCGGGTATGGCGCCATCTTGTGTCGGACTCGAATTGATCTGATCAACCGTGTTGAACACTCCCAAATTTCTATACCCATGAAGCATACCGATAGGCCGACCGACTTGAGAAACATTGTTTGTACCATAAAAATCACCATTTCTAATTTGGTCATTATCATCATTTATCGCCAAGACCTCGTTATCATTGAATGAAATATTAAAATTACTTCTAACACGAAGGTCTTCTCCGATACTGTTACGGTAACCAAGAGCAAATTCAATACCCGTATTCTGAACCTTACCTATATTCGTAAAGGTGGACTCAAAACCTGAGATGACCGGAATATTTACCGGCAACAGCATATTCTCAGTAGTTTTCTTATAGTACTCCCCCGTAAAAACCAATGTGTTATCTAGAATTGTTATATCGACCCCATAGTTGAACTGATCCGATTCTTCCCATCCTAGATTGCGATTGGCCAAAGAGTTCAGCACTTTACCAGGTGCGAAGCTGTTTCCTAATATATAATTGGAGGATGTCAATGTTGAAAGGCTCGGGTAGTTACCGATATTATTGTTGCCAGTTACCCCAAAACTTGCCCTGAGTTTTAGATCGTTCAACCAATCGGCGTTTTGCAGAAAAGATTCGTCTGAAACCCTCCAACCTAAAGAAACGGCCGGAAAACTTCCCCATCTATTATTTGATCCAAATCTTGAGCTACCTTCTCTTCTATAAGTGGCCGATAGTAGGTATTTGTCTTTAAAATCGTAGTTCAACCTGGCAAAATAAGCCAACAAACTCCAACTTGTTTCTCCGGAATTGACACTGAAAATTTCCGCATTTTGTAAAAATCGAATTTGATCATCAGGAAATTTAGTGCCTTGCGAACCAATATTTCTAAGCGTTGCCTCTTGCGCGGTATAGCCAAGCAATACATCTAGACCATGAGACTCGCCTATAGACTTCGAGTAAGAAAGTAATTGATCGGCAGACCAATTGATTTCTTCGCCATATTCTTCAGATAAACTTGCATCTCTCGGAGGCGGACCATTGAATCCGTTAGAGGCCAAAGTAGAGGGCCTAAACGAATTAAGCCTTTGACTAATCAGCGATACATTGGCCGACGATTTGAACTTGAAATCCTTTAGAAAATCGACCTCAACGAACATATTCGACAACAGCCTGTTTATATGTCTTTTATTTTTCTCTTCATGCAGAAGTTGAACAGGGTTCAAACTACCGAAAATCAAATCTCCGTCGGCATTATATCCTCCTAAATAATTATTGAACGAACCGTCTTCATTATAAATGGGCTCTCTAGGGTCTGCCCAAAGGGCAATTCCGGTAACCAAATCTCTACTACCCTCAGGTATATATCGCTCGTTTGACCTTGAACCGGTTACATTTAGACCAATATTTATGTTATCGGTAATCCTTGTATTAATGTTGGCCCTCACATTAAAGCGCTCGAAATTGGTTTTAACAATGGCGCCTTCTTGATTCAAATAACCCATAGAGATGATAGAATTGCTTCTCTCACCCCCTGAAGTCACGGTGAGATTATACTTTTTGAATAATGCCGCGCTGTTCATTATTTCATCTTGCCAATCAGTATAAGTAGTATTGTTCTCGGGATTTCTTATACGCAGGGGAATTTCAGATTCAGCTGGCTCCCTGCCCTCATTGAATATAAATTTATCGACCCAACTTTCTTTTTGAAATTGCCCAAATTCAACCGCATTCAGCATTTTGGTTCTTCGTTCACTCGGTATGTTCTGTATGCCTGAAACCACATCTAGGGTAACCGATGTAAGACCTGCCTTGGCACTTTTCGTATTTATTAAAACAACCCCGTTCGATCCTCGAGCCCCATAAATGGCCGTTGAAGCGGCATCTTTCAGAATCGTTATCGACTCAATATCACCTGGGTCGATGCTAAGGCCAGTGGAAGTTCCGATTGCAAACCCATCAACAACATACAAAGGTTTACTATCAGCACCCAAAGAACTAAGACCACGTATAACTATATCCATTTCTTGACCTGGCCTTCCGGAATTTTGACTCACCACTACCCCAGGGGCCTGGCCTAATATCATTCTTGATATATCAGTGGCCGGTACATCTTTAACCTCTTTTAAATCTACTACCGAAACTGCGGAAACAATATCTCTCTTCCGTTTGGTGCCATAGCCGACAACCACCACTTCATCTAAGCCCGCAGCACTTTCCTCAAGCATAACCTGAAGGCTTGATTGGCCATTTACCGATACTTCTTTGCTGGCATAGCCAATATAAGAAACCACTAAAATGGCATTTGAATCAGCAATAGCTATCTGAAACTTACCATCGAAATCAGCAGTGACCCCTTTGGTGGTGCCCTTCTCGACTATATTCGCACCTGGTAATGGAATTCCGTCGGCATCGGTAACCGTACCCGTAACCGATGTTTGGGCTTCCTTTTTCTTTTTCGCCACCTGTTTCTTTCTTAGATAGATTGAGTTTTCATTGGCAAACTCAAATTCCAGTCCGGCCGATAACACGCACTTTTCAAGAAGTTTTTCTATTCGAATATGGCCCTTGGCTATCTTAATTTTTGGGCTTCCCTCAAATAGATTCGAACGATAAATAAAATTATAGTCGGTTTGTTTTTTGACAACTTCAAGAATTTCTTCAACCGAAAGAATTTCGCTTGAGTTAAATTTCACTCTTTCGTTTTGAGAAAATCCATTTTCAGGGCTAAATCCAAACGAAAGAATCGTAAAGAACAAAATGAAGATTCTCATGGTAAATAATAGGGAGGTCTTAAGGTAGCATAGACCGCCCCCAAGTAGTTTAGTTTTCATAAATTTGTTTGTTGGTTAATTTTAAGTTGATCAATGTACATGGGGGATGGAGGTTTAAATTTGTCAGATCTAGACTCCGTTCCCTTTTTTTATTTCATAGTGATTCGTTTTTGGTTGATTTCATAATCTACTTCGTTGGTATTTTTAATGATAGCTAATATATCGGTGATGTCTTCGGCCCTTCTAAAAACACCGTTGAACTTAATTTCTTCAATATCTTTTTGCTGAAACTCTACCTCAAAGTCGTACCATCTAGAAAGCACTACCATAATGTCTTTTAATGGTTTGTTCTTAAAACTAAAGAGTCCGTTTTTCCATGATATTTCATTATAGACATCTACCTCTTCGATATTGATGACGTTGGTAACCCTGTCCAACTGTGACTGACGACCGGGGGTCAACCTTTTAGTTTCATCACCCTTATCTATGTTTACTTTGCCTTCTACCAACGTAGTTGAAATGAGGGCCTCCTCTTTGTAGGCCTTAATATTGAACTCTGTGCCGATAACATTTACCGCTTGATTTCCGGTCTTTACACTAAAGGCAGAACCGTTGTGTTTCGAGCTAGGGGATACTTCGAAATAAGCCTCACCATAAACCAATTCAACCTGTCTTTCTTCATTGGGCTGAAAACTTACCGGATATTTCAATTTTGTTTCTGCGTTGACCCAAACCTTGGTACTATCGGCCAGTACTATATAGAATTGCCCCCCTCTGGGGATTTCGAGAATATTACTTTTAGTTATGTTACTTGGCTTTTTGTCCGATGGTGTGTACACCAATTGTTCGCCATTGCTCGATGCATAACTCGTTGCATACTTCTGACCTTTGTGCAACGAAACCTTTGATCCGTCTTCAAGAGTTAAAATGGCCTTGTTTGTTCCTGTCTCAATTTTTTCTTCAACGGCGGTCAAAACTTGCGTTGGCTTTATCGTACTGTTCGTCGCGGTATGTTTATTTACCCACCACAGCGAAGCAACACTTAAAAAGATGGTCAGCAAGGCAGCATATTTAAAGAAGATGGTTCTATTCTTTCTTCTCTCTATTTTGGCGAGAACTTTTGGCCAATCTTCTATTGTTTTTAGTTCAGGACTACTTTTAGAATTATACTCTTTTGCAACCCTTTTAAAATAGGCGCGATGTCGTGGCGATTCAGTAAACCATTCATCAAAGATTTTGGCTTCAGACTCGGTTAAAGTATTATTGAGTTTTTTTATGATCAGCTTAAATTCCATAACAGACACTTCGTGCTTACACAGAATAGACAGCGACATTTTCAAAATGGGTGACAAAATTTTATCAAAATGATAAAATTTAACATAAAAAGAAAAGTTTATGAAAAACGAGCGATGGTCTTAAACATCAAGAAACAAAAACAGTAGAAATAGAATAAGCTCTGAAAATTTGGCCTTTGCTCTTTGTAATTGGGTTTTAACCGTATTGACCGACAAATTCAATTCATCGGCAATTTCCTGATAACGGTAGCTTGCTTTGAAACGGAGCTCGACAATAGTTCTCATTTTATGTGGTAGACTATCCATCACTTCAAGAACCTTATGATGCAGTAATTGTAATTCATCAAATTCAATATCTTCATCAAGATCCTGAAATTCTAGAACTGCCTGCTCCTCTAAAAACTTGGCGTTATCACTGATTTTGTATTTTTTCAGGTGGTTCAAACATTTATTTCTTACCATAGCATACATGTATGCCCTAAGATTGGTCTGAATCTGAAGTCTATCGGCTTTCTCCCATATTTTCACAAAAGCTTCTTGCACCAAATCTTTACTTAAATCTTCATCATAAAGATAGGTCTGAGCATAAATAACTAATTCACCATACAATGAATCAAACAACCTCTTAAAGGCTAGATGATTCCTTTTTTGAATTTCTACTATGTTCGATTCTACTTGAGCAGACATATGTGAACTAGTTACTTGGCAAAAATTAAGTTGCAACCACTCCTCTCAAAACCCTATTTTAAAAAGTTTAGCAGATAAAAATTTGAGAATGGACGAATGCTTTGCTTAGCAAATTCTTTTACCACCAAAGTCAAGTATAGTAAGTTTAATAACAAAAGGTATCCTGTACTGTGCTGTTGGATATTGCTGGTATGACAAATAAAGATAAAAATTGGAATCATTAAGCTTCTATTTTTCTCCGATAGTATTAAAGTGAACCTATGGCAAAAAAATATATGAGTACATTTATATGGGAGACCATTACCCTATTCGATATGAACAAAAAATACTTTTTACTCGGCATTATTTCATTATACGTATTAATGCTTTTTAACTCTTGTGGAGAAAAGAAAGAAAACAAACAGAGCGATTCTGTAGTTTCTAAAAAAGAAGCTAATTGGCAGCCTCTTTTTAATGGAGAAAATTTAGATGGTTGGACCATGAAGATCAATGGGTACCCACAAGATGAAAACTTTGGAAACACCTTTCGAGTCGAAGATGGTATTCTGAAAATAAGGTACAATCAATACGGACCTGAGTTCAAAGACCGTTTTGGCGCACTTTTTTTCAATGAAGAGTTACAAAACTACCGCTTAAAAGTCGAATACAGGTTTGTTGGCGAAACAGCGCCCGGCGCACCCGAATGGGGCTATCGTGATAGCGGAGTTCAGGTTCATACCCAACCACCCAATACTGTTAAACTAAACCAAAGTTTTCCTATTTGTCTAGAATATAATCTACACGGAGGAAACGGAAAGGACGAAAGACCTCTTGGAGCCATTTGCGGTATTGGTATGCAAGTCGAAATTGACGGAAAAAGAAGTACAGAATTCTGCAATCCTGCCAAAAAGAGTAAAACCTTTCATGGCGACCAGTGGGTAACCATTGAAATAGATGTAAACGACGGTCATTACAAACACTATGTAAACGGCGAAGAGATACTTAGCTATTCGAATCCAATCTATGATTCGGAAAATGAGTTTGCAAACGCATTCATAAAAAATGGCGACTCCAGCGTTACAAAGGGGTATATTTCGTTGCAATCAAATAGCCACCCAATAGATTTTAGAAAAATTGAATTGCTCCGTTACTAACGACAAGACTTTTTATTTAAGACCCTCTGTTTTTGTAGGCTAGAATTGGAAATTACCGAACCTAAAATCAGCAAAAGAAAAAAGAACTTATAGTTTGTATAGTCTTTAAAGAAATATGCGGTAGTTAACATTAGGGTCGCCCAAACGATGGAATTGATAAGTAGTGCTTTTCTCATATACTAGTTGGTAGGTGAGTTTCGCTTATTGTTACACGTATTGGGAAAATTTGATTTTTAGAATTGTAAAAATATTCAACTTCTAAGTATTTTCTCCATAGCCTTGCCCTTGGCCAATTCATCTACCAATTTGTCTAAATAACGTATTTTCTGCATGAGCGGGTCTTCGATTTCCTCGACCCTATAGCCACAGATGACCCCTTTGATTTTATCGACGTTGGGGTTCAATCGAGGAGCTTCCGCAAAAAAAGTTTCAAAATCGGTTCTATTTGACAATATCTCCTCCAGAGACTTTTGGTCATATCCCGTCAGCCAAAAAATTATTTCGTCTAGCTCTTCTTTGGTGCGTCCTTTTTTTTCGGCTTTTGTAATGTAATGGGGGTAAACACTTGCAAATTCCATTGTAAAAATCTTATGGTTTCTCATCAGCGTTAGGTTAGATAAGTTGACTACCAAAATACTATTTATTATTTATTGGTGAAGGTGGGTTTGGTTATTGATACTCAACACCCTGAACTTCCCAAATGTATTTTAGCCTTTTCAAGGCTTGTTGGAATTGCTCAAAGTTTTTATCGCTTAAGTTTGTCCAGCCAACTTCTGAATAGGCCGCCAAACGAGGAAAAATTTGTTTCTCCATGCTGGCAACGGTGGGTACCCACTCCGTCCACATCTGGGTACCGAAACCCACTATTTTTGAATGGTATTTCTCTTCCAAACCATCTGGAATGGGGTCGAATGCATACGACTTGGCCAAAGGCAACCTTTTGTACGTATAATCTAAATAGGTATCCCAATGATTTGAATTAACTACATCATACCCATCTTCTACTGCTTTCCCGATTAAATCCAATTCTCCCTTCCAAAAATGCACAATAGCCGAAGATGCTAATCTTTCGGAGGTTTCGGTGGCGGTATAACCGCGGTCTTCATGAATATCATGCCCCATTATTTCATTCCAACCCATCATTCTCTTACCAGCTTTATCAATATAATTCGACATTTCGTTAGTAAAACTTATTTGAAGGTCCATCGGAGAATTTAAATTGTTACTCTTCATATAATCAACGATTACATGGTTTTTCAACCAAGGTTCAAAATTTACCTCATCACCACCAATATGAATCACCTTACCGGGAAACAAAAGCATGACCTCATCTAAAACATCCTTCAGAAAACGGATCACTTTGGGGTCGGCAACATTAAATGATTCATCAAGTTTACCGAAGGTTTCGGAAACTTCTTTAGTGGTACCGAGAGTACCCAACCAATTATACGAAGCAACCGCCGCCGTAGCATGCCCCGGCATTTCAATTTCGGGAACGATGGTGATATGCCTCTCTTTTGCATATTCAATAACCTCTCTAATCTCATCTTGAGTGTAAAACCCTCCATGTGGTTCACCTGTTCTTTCATCACTTTTTCTGGCGGTCTGTGTATCTTTTCTTTGGGAACCTATTTTGGTTAACTGAGGGTATTTCTTAATCTCGATTCTCCATCCTTGATCATCTGTCAAATGCCAGTGAAAAGTGTTCATCTTTAAAAGTGCTAATTGATCTATCAACTTTTTTACAGTTGACATACCTTTAAAATGTCTTGATTCATCTAACATAAAGGCCCTCCAAGAAAATCGAGGCTTGTCAACAATCGTCAAAAAAGGAAGCTCTATCAAGGCTTTTTTATTCTCATACTCAAATTCTTTTGGCAACAGTTGACGAAAGGTTTGTATACCATAAAAAATGCCTCGCGGTTGAGCAGCAGTAAATTTTATTCCATCGTCTGAAATGCTTAATTCATAACCTTCCTCTCCCAACTTTTGAGATTTAGTTGAATCAAGCTCTAGAATGATTCCTTTACCCTTTCTTTTGAGTTTCGGACTTTCATTAAAACCTGATTTTAATATTTCCTTGAGATATACCACTTCATTTTCTAAATCTTCAGAAGCTACAATTGATGTTTTACCGCTCAATTTATAACTGCCCTTTTCGACTTTAATAAAATTAGGTTTGGGAATAATTGATACCTCCTGCCCCAGACTCCTGCCCCAAAAAGTTGAGCAAATTACGAGCATTGCGAAAAGTAGCCTTTTGCATTTCATAAATTTCTATTTTATTGGATGATTTTATTGCGTGAATACGAGCTGGCCAGATTTAATAGTGCTTTTGACCTTTAGCCCTCCGCCTGAAATTTTTTCAAATATGACCAAGTCCGTATTTTCTCCTAATTCTGATGAGATTGGTTGGTCATAGAGTAATTGTTTGGGGCTACAACTGGCCATTTCAATGGCATTGACGAGCGTAGTTATACCCGATTTAAACATATGGTTTACACACCACAAAAGCGATTGTGCGGAACCTGCCAATAGCTCCGGCGTATTTTTCATGAATAACCTACCTGATTCATTTAGTTCAACATCACCGCCTATATGGGAATTATATATTCCTGGGGATAAACCAGCGAATTTTGTACAGTCACTGACCAAAATACTTTTCAAGGGTTTAACCCTTGAAAAGACCTTTAAAACCGAGTCGGGCAAATGAAAACCATCAGCAATAATAGATATCCACAAATCGTCTGAGGCCAACTGCTCCCAAATATAATTCGGGTGTCGCGGAAGGTTCAAATGGGCCGCATTGCCCAAGTGGGTAGACATGCGTGCTCCGGCCGTAGTAGCTTCAGCTATATGTTCAGCTTGCGCAGCCGTATGACCCATCGACACCACTACCCCAGATTGACTGCATTTTTTAATGAATGCTGCAGAACCCGGCAGCTCAGGTGCCAGAGTGATTATTTTAATGAGACCTGAAGCCCGTTCTTGCCACTTTTTAAAGAGTTGCCAGTCAGGGTTCTTCAAATGTTCTTTCGGGTGCGCACCCCTTGGACCATCTTCTTTTGAAAGAAACGGCCCTTCAAGATGAATACCTGCTATTGATTGTTGAACCAATGGATTACTTTCACAGGTTTTTCGAATACAATCTATGGCATTTTCTATGTTGATATCAGCATTAGTAATCAAGGTTGGCATAAAAGAAGTAACACCTTCTTTCCATAACTCATGAATCACCTTGACCACTTGGGCCTCCGTTAAATCGTCACTATTAAAATCAACTCCCTTAAAACCGTTCACTTGCAGGTCTATCAGACCAGGACTGATGATTAAATCACTCTGTGTCGGTTTTCCCATGGACACTTGCGTGACCGACCCATCTTTTAAATGAATTTTATAAGAATCTCCAGTTTTATAGTGCGAAGCCTCGATGACCATGTTAGTTCTTCTCTTTTGATAAATTCATATGTAGCTCCCTTACCTCATCAGGCACCTTCTTATCATTAAAAAGACCGTAGATGACAAAAAGGAAAAAGGAAACCAATGTGGGGCCACCTATCTCCAAGGCAAACGAGTCGATCGGAAAAATTTTGAGCCCTATAAAAGTCAATAGCCCGCCTACAATAGAAATAAGGGCCGCCCGCCCATTACTTTTCGCAAAGGCAGGCACCAACCCTAAAATCATCGGAATGGATATGGGACCTAATAAAGCAGCGAACCAGCTCACAATTAAGCCAAAGACCCCACCAAAATGACTTGCATTCAAGGCCGTTATAATCGTGCAAACCGTAAAGCAAAATGTGGTTACTCGTGCCAAACGCAGTCTTTTGGCATCGTCATATTCTTTTATTTTTGGATTAAGCACTGGTAAAATATCCCTGCTAATCACTGCGGAAACAGTATTCGAATCCGAAGCTGTCATTGAAAGGGTATTGGCAAAAAGGGAGGCCAATACCAGCCCTACCAGACCCGTTGGCAAAAACTCTTTTACCAGCATACCATATGACAATGTCGGGTCGGCCAGATTTTCAAAAAACAAGGGAGAAGCGAACATTGGGTAAAACAAAACCAACGGCCATATAAAATATAAGGTTGAAGATAAAATAGCGGCCTTTTTAGCCACTTCGCCCGATCCTGATGATATAAATCGAGTTGCCAAATTCCATGTGCCACCACTATAACTAAAAAAATTGATTATCAATATCACGATTACAAAACCAATGGTATAAGGCTCGTTGAAAAGCTGAGAATGGTCGGAAGGCAGTCTATCCCAAAGGGTGAATATGCCCGACAGGCCATCGTCTAACTTCATTAGAATCATTACAAACATGGTCATTCCAGCCAATAGCTGTACCAAAAATTGACCAAAATCATTCCACACATCGGCCCACAGACCACCAATGGTTATGTATATCAAAGAAATGACCCCCACTAAAATGATTCCGAACGTAATAGATGCCCCGCTAAAAACATTCAATAAAACAGCGATGGCAGCCAATTTACCACCTGTATCAAAAACCTTTATCAATGCGCCCGTCCATGCAATCAACTGTTGGGTCTTTAAATTATATCGCTTCAATAAATATTCGGTCGGGGATTGTATACCGGTATAAATTCTCAATCGTGACCACCTTGGCGCAATAAAGAAGGCGGCCAATAAGGTGGCCAAAGCAACGGTAAACGCCCACCATACATAAAGACTGAAGCCGTGGGTGTAGGCAATACCGGCATAGGCGACAAACACGGCGCCACTATAACCCGAAACATGATGAGAAATACCCGAAAGCCACCATGGTAGCTTACCTCCCGCGGTATAAAAGTCAGCCGAACTCTTTACACGAAAATACGCCCATAGACCTATACCGAGAAGCATAACAAAATAACATGAAAGAACAATCCAATCGAGTAATTGCATGGGCTATAGTAGAGGTTTGTTTAAGTTACTTTTGATTCAAATTCTATTTTACCTTGGCCAAACGGTCGTGCAGCACCTTTACTTGCTGCACCCTAAGTTCGTTTTGTTCTCTCAACTCTTCATCGTAGAGAAATCCGGTATTCAAGTCGATAAATCGTTTATTCAATTTTTCTGCTTCCTTCAATATTTCATCCAATTCACTGATCAACGAAGGAGTTTCATCCAAAGAAAAATCTTCGGAATTATATGCTGCTTCGACCTTTTTAAACCTTAGGTAGTGCATTCTTAAATCAACCATCAGTTTATAGTGCTCGAATTCAGAAATATTCTTTTTAGGATTGATTTTGACAATGGCATTTCTAATTTTATCAAAATCGGTGTAGATATCAGCGATACTAGTATCTGAAACCGGTCGACCATTTTTTATAAGTTCGGGTTTGGCCGAGAAAAATTGCCAAAGGTTTTCAGAATCGTTTTTTGATAGCCCAAAGCGGTCTTTTGCATACTGCAGCACAAAAGATTTGGCATTCATAGGCTCTTCTTGTTCCAAAGCTTGGGCATAACTCGCAATTAATATTCTAAAACCGGACATAGGGTAGGTATTTCTGATCTGAACCATATCCATCACATCATAATCAACATCCCAAGTAAAGCCATAAACCCCTGAGGTAGACCATGAAGTCATTACCATACCTTTGTAACCGGCCTGTCTGGCATAGGGTATAAACTCCTTTTGATTTTTAAAATGTGTCGGCCAATTGGTTATATACCAATTATCGGGGTGCGATCTAATGGCAGGTGAACCCCAGAAAGTAAAGCCTTTTTCTTGAAGACCGGGAACATCACCGAAATGGTTGATCTTCCAACCGTAGTTCCAGTCAACAAAAATGGTTTCTTGAGGTAATTCAGAGGCCGCCTCCGGATGTTTAAGAATGATATCTGCCCACATTACAGGTTTTTTACCCAAACCGATGACAATTTCAGATATCATTTTCATATGATCAACGAACAGTTTAGACTTGCCCGACTCTTCTACCTTTTTTTGACATTTAGGACAATGGCCCAAAAGGTAGGTTTCATCACCACCTATATGTATATAATCTGAATTGTGGGTTTTGGCCAAATCGGCAAACAGGTCGGTAAACAGGGCCTTACTGGCTTCCGATTCCATTGGGCAGAGCTGGCTGATATCTTTTCTATCTTCTTTAAGCTCACTATACCTCGAGTTTCTTAAAATGTATTCGACATGCCCCAAACTTTGCTGTAGCGGAACGACCTTGATACCCAAGCCCTCACAATAGGCTATAAAATCTTCAACCTCTTCACGGGAATAAGAGTATTTGTTCGATATGGTCGGATGTTTTTCGAAGGGATAGGTTCCTTCCCACTCCATGACCAACGTATTCATTCCGAAATCTGAAAGTTGTTTAGCAAAGTCTTTAAGTGCTTCAGGGGTCATTACCTGAATGCGTAAATCGATATGAAAACCTTTCACCGGGAAATCGTTATCAGCTTTCGAGGTATCTTGAGCCCGCAATAAAGCGGGCATTTCAAGAAACAAAACAAGGATTAGGATTGTACCTAGAAGTTTTTTTGTAATCATGGCTGTGGTTGGATTTTCTATTCGTTTAAACAGATACTTTCTTTACCTTTTTATAGGCCTCTTTATCAAAGTAAAAAGCACAATCTGGGTGTTGGGTCAAAATGGAAGCAGGGCAAGCCTCTGATACAGGTCCTGTTAAGGTATTTTTGACCGCTTCACTTTTGGTGGGCCCCAAAACAACACAAAAGAGTTTCTCGCTCTTTACAAGTGTAGGAATGGTTAAAGTCAAAGCCTTTTTAGGAACCCGCCCCAATGTTTCAAAACATTTGTCATTTACCTGCTGAATTCTACATTCTTCATCAAGAGTAACGACCTTTAGAGTTTCCGGGTCATTGAAATCTGCCACTGGAGGGTCGTTAAATGCAATATGCCCATTCTCCCCTATGCCCAAGCAAACTATATCAATAGCCGCTGTATTGATCAATTTTGAATATTTGGCTTTTTCCTTTTCAATATTTCCTTGAGTATTAATAAGGTGATACGCCTTTAGGGGTACCTTCAGAAACAAATTGCGTTTCAGGTATTCAGCAAAATGTTGTTCGGCGCCTTCCGGCAGACCGAGGTACTCATCCATATGAAATGCCTCTATCTTATGCCACGCTATTAATTTTGAACTTGACAGATAATCGAGCATTGCCGTTTGCGATGGGGCCGCCGCAAAAATGATTCTTATGGTCTGCCTTTCATCTTGAATACTGACTAAATAATCTTCAACTGCCTTACCTGCGGCCTTACCTGCCAACTCACCAGTGGCAAATACATTAATGTCGTTTTGGTTGTTTATCATTTACTTGATATTTCGGTTGGCCTTTACTTGCCAAAGTCATGACTTGGCCTATTGTCAAGTCAATTCTCTGTATTTCTTAAATTTATAAAATTTCGACTCGATCGATTATTATCTCTACATCTTTGTTCTCTACTGGAGGTTTTCCTTTAAAAAGCCATAGATTGATCTTTAACCTTTCTTCTGTATCAACAGGAATATCATCTCCTTCATAGACCCAGGTATAACCCTTCGAAGACAAATCAGAAACATGGCCTTCAAAGCTTCCGAAGGTTATTTGCTGCGGTTTCCAATCAAAGAAGTGAGTCGCTTTTTCATTTTCCATTTTCAAATCAAAACGATGTTTATTGGTCGGAATCGATGATGGCTGAATGGCAAATTGGGCATTCTCATTGTCCGCCACAGACCACTTTGAAAATTCAATATCTATTTCTTCAACGTCACTATTGTATACAAAGAAGCCTGCAACCGCATTGGCATCCAACAAATCAAATCTACTTGAAGAATACAGCACATATTTATTGTACCCGAACGATTTGTGCATGGCAACCCCTGCACAATAGCCGATACCATCTTTATAAACAATCTTCAAATGCAACCTGCCTTGCCCGTCGACCCATACATTCTCTTCCGAGTCGGAGAAAACATTCGGCCCGGGACCTTCTTTATCGACACCTGAGCTACGAACGAGCCAATCATACCCTGAGAAAGAAATTACCCTGTTTTTTGGAACGACATCTTCAACATTTTCGTCAGAGTGCTGACTACAGCCCGTGAAGGCTATAGACAGAACAAGAACTAGAACAACGATACGTCTTGTTTGCAACACCATTACAGCTTTATGAATAATTTCAGGAGAAAAGAATTGCTGATTTTTCATTATTCAATAGTGGCTATCACCTCAAACGGATCGATCTCAGACCCCACTCTATCTTTAGCGGATAGAAGTAACCTGTCTTCAGTACCATTACCATTGTTTATGTATAGCACATTCATTAAATCAATATCTTGTTGGGTAAACTTGTCGCCTACCTGCAAGGTCTGGGCTCCGGTTATCAACCACCCATTGGCAGGAACCTCTTCAATAGTGTAAATAATATCGCTAGGGGAAGCACCTTCTATTTTCAATACTTGTTCATTCCAAACATATGTTTCACCTTTCTGTACGCTAAACCCATTGTTTACGGCCAAAGTCAAAAAACTGTTGCCTGAGCCGAGCGTAGCAATCAACATGGGAGGATTAAAATCTGTATTTTCTTTTGACCCAAATTCATCGGTTTCATTACTTCCGGCTTCGCCATCGAGCATTAAAGATATTTTTTGTTGCGCGCCTATTTCGTTGACGTACTCCATAATATTAAAATCGAACACATCAACTTTGGTAGTGGTCAAGGTTGAAATCGGCGGAGTGTTAGGTGCCGTAGCATTATCCCAAGTCAAGCCCATTTCCGTCCATAGTGTATCTTGAACGGCATACAAATCCATGGCAACACCCTTGGCGTGGGTAAACTTTACCGCCAGTTCCAATCGAATATCGGTAATGACACCTTCCTTATCAAAATCATTCAAATCGAACATCAAATAGGCTTTTCTATCATAATCTCCCCCATCAACATTTTTGACCTTTAGAAGAACATCCGTTCCAAAATTGGCTCCCGATTGGGTTCCGCCATTTATATAGGTATCGAACAAAGGAAATATGGTGTCTGTTTGTACTGTAGGATCCGGTACATTCAAATCATTTTGAGGAGCCGAAAAATAAACTATCGAACCGACCACGTGTAGCGCATCGTCAAGGGTCTCTAGATTAGAACTGGTTATCGACCATTGCTTACCTGTACCTTGATTGATCAAACCTATAAAATTGGTATCGTGCGATAGATACATTACTTGACCATTTTCGGTGGTATATGGCAAAGGTTTATTGTTCTCGAAAAGCTCGGGATCCGTAAAAACAACCTTTTCATTCACCACATGATATTTCAACACGTTTCTTAGTATGGGAAGTGGAACATCATCTATTGAACCATACCCGTTAGCAGTTAGATAATCTTGAAAGGCCATGTTAGTGGGCGCAATATAAGTTCGAACTGAATTATCGTTAAAAAGGCTTTGTAGTTCGGCCCTTACTATAGCGCTTTCAAACATTGAAAGCGAATCGCTGGTTTTAATATAATCCCAAGCGGAAATACCCAATTGAGCTTCTATACCTGCTTCTTGGTATTCGAAATTCTCTTGCACTTCACAACCATAATTGAATCCTACAAGTGCAGCTATGGCCAGTAGGAGAATTTTTCCGTGCGTTATAACTAGTTTTTTCATATTTCTTTTTTCTAAAGTGAGAAGCTTTAAATTTTAATAGAACCCATTCTGTTCAAGGTTCGGATTTCGATTGAGGGCGTCTTCGTGCAATGGCCATACCAAGTTCGCTTCATCTGACAGACCGTTTATAGGGCCCATAACCTCGATAGCCTTTTGAGTTCTAACCAAATCGAACCACCTATGTCCCTCAAAAGACAATTCTATAGATCGTTCGTGCAGAATCGCCGATTCTACATCGCTATAGGTAGAAATGGCTTCAGCTTCATCTATTTCAACCAATCCCGCCCTTGACCTAATGGTATTGAGAAGATCTAATGCCTGAGCCGTTTGACCCAATTTATTATGCGCCTCAGCCTTTAACAGCATAATATCTGCCAGACGTAACATTACAATATTCTGTGAAGAAGGATCCGCACTTTCATCATCAAAGCCTTGGCCAAAAAACTTCCATATTTTTCTCGGCTCTTCTTCTGTCACATCATAAATAAGGTCTTGCCTCAAATCGCCCTCTTCAAAGGAGGCCCTAAACCCTTCACTAGGAAAATAATGACTATCTGAACCGATAGCATAAAGTATTCTCAAATTATTGGTCTGGGTATCATCATAACCAATTTCAAAAATACTCTCGTTAGAAAAACCGGTCGTAAATATCTTTGACCAATCGTTAATGCTTACTAGAGAATATAGACTGTTACCCAATACCGATTGAGCCGAGGCTATCGCTGCCTCATAGTTTTTCTGCCACATGTAAACCTGAGTCAGCAGACCGTTGGCGCCACCCCGTGTTATTAATAGGCGATCTCTCTCACCGCCGAAACTCTCTCTGCAATTCTGTGCTGCAAACTTCAGGTCGGCCACAATTTGTTCCAACACTTCTTCTTTTGCGGTCTTACCAATAAACAACTCTTGGTCTATACTTTCATATGGCTCAAGAACCAAAGGCACGTCACCCCATATACGTACGGCATAAAAATAGGACAAGGCCCTGAGAGCACGAGCCTGGCCCACCAACTGGAGTCCAAATTCATTACCTTCTTCAAATACTTCAGGTACATACTTGATTGCATAATTTGCCCTGCTAATGGTCTCATAAAGACTATTCCATCTTGCAGAATTCATTGTTTTATTGAGCGTGTTCTGTTGTAAAAGAAGAGGATCGCCTGAATGATTGGTGTTTACCGCATCGGCCCTGCCTTCGCCCCAAAAAGAAAAGTTTAAACTAAAAGTCGACTGAACGGCATCATAAATACCATACACACCAGCCTGCGCATCACTAGAGGTTTTATAAAAACCTTGAGCCGAAAAACCACTCTGCGGTTCTTTATCCAAAATATCTTTTGAACAAGAAAACACCAAGGCAATCGAAAGAACCGTAATTATATTTTTTATTTTCTTCATTGTTCAGATTTTAGAATTGAAAATTAAGACCGGTCATAATAGTTCTACTTTGAGGGTATGACCCCTCGTCAACGCCAGACCTAAGACCGCTATAAGAATTCACGTCGGGGTCAAACCCGGTATACTTCGTCCAAGTAATCAAATTGGAGGCCGTAACGAACACATCTAGATTGCTTAGGCCAAAAGGTTCTATCAACCTATTGGGAAAACGGTACCTTAAGTTTACATTTTTAAGCTTCAAGTATGAACCGTCTTCGACCCACCTACTTTGTATTCGACTGTCGGATTGCATAGGATCGTCTCTGACCGGTTTGGGAAAATCGGTTACATCGCCTTGCTGCCTCCATCTATTCAGAGCATCGGTAGAAAGGTTGTTATATCTTACCACCGAGTTTCTTTGATGGTTGATTTCGCTATATATATCATTACCATAAGAAAATTGAAAAAAGACATTCAGACTAAAGTTCTTATAGCTAAAGTTGTTGGCAATTCCGCCAAAAAAATCAGGCTGGGCGTCTCCGATAACCTGTCGGTCATCTTCATCGATAATATTATCGCCGTTCAAATCGTTCCAAATAGGGTCTCCCCCTTTGAAAACACTACCCAAAGCCCCATTGGTTATACCATTCACATTATCTTCATCGCTAGCATATACCCCTTCGAATTTCCATCCGTAGAAAGTACCGATGGGCAGACCTTCTTGCAAAATATGGTATTGACCGTTTTGAATATATCCGTTTGTCAATAGTTCATCGGGCAAATCGGTAACCTTGTTTCTGTTCAAACTAATGTTCAAGTTCGTATCCCACTTAAAATCACCCACTAAGTTTTTAGTGACCAGCAAAAACTCCAATCCTTTATTCTCGATGCTTCCAATATTTTGGGTTATATAAGAAAAACCAGTAGTTCTTGGAATAGGCACATTATACAAAAGGTCATCGGTCTCCTTTAGATATGCATCGGCATTAAAGACAATTCGATTGTTCAAAAAAGCCAAATCTATACCTGCGTTAAATTGGGTAGTCGTCTCCCAAGTTAAGCCGGAGTTGGGCATTACAGAAGGGGAAGCACCGGAGTAACCTAAATAATTGGTGCCTACCAAAAATTCACCTTGAGAGGTATAGTTACCAATGGCTTCGTTGCCTGTTTGCCCAGCACTGAACCTTAATTTACCATCGGCCAAAACGTTTTGGCCCTGCAAGAACTTTTCATCTGAGAAACGCCAACCAATCGATGCCGAAGGAAAATATCCGAAGCGTTTATCTTCTCCAAAACGAGATGAACCATCAGCTCTCAAATTAAGTTCTAGAAGATACTTGCCCATGTAGTCATACGACAACCGACCAAAATAAGACAGCAGCGAATGCTCAGTGGTGATATTTACATCTTGGTTTGAAATGGTTCCGGCCGCATTCAGGGTTCTAATATTATCGCTTGGGAAGAACATACCATCAAGGCCCGTTCTTTCATATTTCCACTCTTGAAAACTCATACCCAATAAAGCACCTAAGTTGTGCTTCTCATTAAGGGTTTTATCAAAGCTCAGGTAGGTCTCATTTCCCCAGGTCAAATTATTGATGGCACGTACGGCCCCAGAGTTATACCCCTCTCGATAGTCTAATGTAGAAGGTAAAAACTCATCTTCCTTCATCGATAGATAATCAAGATTGAGATTACTTCTCAATTTTAGACCTTCAAGAAATTGATATTCGGCGTATTGGTTACCGATAATTCGATTGCTTTTGTTCAAGTGGGTGGCCTGTTCGGCCAGGCCTACAGGATTTCTTTTTCCGAATTGATAGCCATTGAGCGAACCATCAGGCAGATACATCGCATAAGATGGTGGTCTGATCAGTAATTCTCGCACAACGCTCAAGTTACCGCTACCGCCCGCATTTATTCTACTATTGGTACCGTTTGTATAGGATAGACTTTGACCTACGGTCAATTTATCGGACACATTAAAATCGATATTGACCCTCGAGGTGACCCTTTTATAATTAGAGTTGAGAATTATTCCGTCTTGGTTTAAGAAAGAAGAGCTCCAAGAATATTTGGCATTTTCAGACCCGCCTTGAACGGCTAGATCGACCTTGTATTGAGGTGCGACCCTAAGAAGTTCTTCTTGCCAATCTACATCACCATTGTTTTTCGGATTAAGCGAATCGATGACCGTCCAGTTAGGTTCAACGGGATTGTCCATATTCCTATAAGAATCGATGATTACCTGCCTGTATTGTGAAGCGTTAAGAACACTTAACTTTCTGGTAATCTGACTCACACCGGAGGTGAAATTGACATTGAGCACACCTTTACCCTCTTTACCTCTTTTGGTGGTAATCATTACGACCCCATTTGCTGCTCGCGATCCGTAAATGGCAGTTGATGCGGCATCTTTGAGTATTTCAATCGATTCAATATCGTTCGGATTGATATCGGCCAAGGGATTCAATCCGAAATTTTCCGTTCCATTGAGAGATGACAACGAGCTAGATTCAATCGGAACACCATCGACCACGTACAATGGCGAGTTACCTGAATTCAATGAAGAGTTACCCCGCACACGAATGGTCATGCCGCCGCCAGGGGCACCCGAATTCGAAATCACCTGAACGCCCGCTGCCCTACCTTGTAAAATAGAAACCGGATCTTGTAGATTGGTCTGTTCGATATCTTCACCACCGACAGACACTACAGAGCCCGTAAGATTTCGCTTTTTCTTCTTACCGTAGGCCACTACGACAAATTCATCTAATTGGTTGGCCGCCAAACCCAGCAACAGGTCTATTTTTGTTTGGGAACCCACTACCACCTCAGTGGTTTCATATCCCAAAAAGGAAAATACCAGCACAGCATCACTTGACCCCACCTCTATCGAATAATTACCGTCAAAATCAGAGGCCACGCCGTTGGCCGTACCTTTTTCGAGAATGTTTACACCTAATAGCGGCTCTCCAGTTTCAGCATCGGTAATTTGACCCGTGACGGTTTCAACCTGAGCCTGTAGAATTATACAGAAGAAAACTGCCACTAATAAAAAGCCTTTGGAAACTAACGTTCTTAGAATTCGAATAGCTGGTTTTTCAGTTTTTTTAAATCTATTCATATACTATTATTTACGGGGATAAATTTGGTTTGTTAACTGAATGTGATCCAAATATAGAATTAGAATTAACTTTATGCAAACGTTTGCATAAATAATTAATATTGAATCGACGATTTTTAACACTATACTATATTTTATTGGTTGAAATTTTTAATTTTGACAATCATAGTTCATTATTATTATCAAATATCACATTACAGTAAGTTATCCGTAATATATATTTAAGCAAACGTTTGTCTGATTAATGTCAAATTCTAGAATAACTCTTAAAGATTTGGCTCGTGAGCTAGGGCTTTCACCATCTACTATCTCAAGAGCGATAGCAGGCCACCCCGCCATTAGTGAAGCCACTAAGAACAAGGTTCAACAGAAAGCGGAGGAATTAGGGTTTGCGCCCAATACCATTGCAGCAAGCTTTAGAAAGAAAAGAACCTACTCCATCGGCGTCATTGTTCCGAAAATTGAGGTCCACTTTCATTCCCTAGTTATCAGTGGTATTGAAGACCTTGCCTACAGCAAAGGCTATAATGTTACTATTTTTCAATCAAAAGATTCTATTGATCGTGAGAAAGAGATTGCCAAGATTTTACAAAATAGACTAGTAGAGGGCATTATTGTTTGTATTTCAAACGAGACAAAAAACTATTCCCATTTTAAAAAGTTCGTAAAACTAGGAGTACCCATTATTTTCTACGATCGGGTTCCATCAGATTTCAAGGCCAATAAAATTATCATTGATGATTTTGGTTCTGCACTTCGGGCAACGGAACACCTCATCGAACAAGGTTGTCAACGAATAGCACATATTGCAGGTAATCAAAACACGACCATTTTTAAAGATAGGTTCGAAGGCTACAAAGCGGCCCTACAGTCACATAAGCTCTCTTTTGACCCTAATTTGGTTTTTGAAACCAAAAACCTAACCTATGAAGAAGGGGCCGAGCATGCCAAGGCAATGATTGAACTACAAGAACCTCCGGACGGATTATTCTGCTCGAATGACTATACCGCTATAAGTGCCATACAGGTATTTCAAAAAGCCAATTATAAGATACCGGAACAAATATCAGTTGTAGGCTTCAGTAACTACCCTATTTCAAGAGTAATAGAGCCCAACTTAACGACTATCAACGACCGTGCTTTTCAAATGGGAGAGGCTGCCACCAAACTTTTGATTCGACAAATCGAAGACGAAGACAACCCAATCGATTTCGAGACGATTACCCTAAAAACCAATTTAATTGTTAGGGAATCTTCGAAGAGAAGGTAACTTATAAAAAACACACAATTAATTTTAAGCGTAATTCACTCTTAGAAAAATTCTAATAATCCCAAAGACTTGAGACTACCCTCAAGTTGTGTTAATTTTTATTTCTTAAGAAGGAAATAATCCAAATTATTGGAATTATTCCATAATTTAGCTATCGATTATTTTTCGATTTGCTATGCAAAAAACTATTCTGCACTTAGACCTTGATACATTTTTTGTATCTGTTGAACGCAAACATGACAGCCGCTTAAAAGGTAAGCCTATACTTGTAGGCGGAATAAGCGACCGCGGTGTTGTAGCCGCCTGTAGTTATGAGACACGTGGTTATGGGGTACATTCAGGCATGCCGATGAAAATGGCAAAAGAACTATGCCCTGAAGCCATTACTATTAAAGGCAATGCAGGCACCTACAGTAAATGTTCTGATGATGTGACCGAAATCATTAAAGAACACGTACCACTATTCGAAAAATCCAGTATAGATGAATTCTATGCCGACTTGACAGGAATGGATCGGTTCTTTGGTTGTTATAAATATGCATCTGAACTAAGGCATCGAATCATAAAAGAAGTAGGGCTTCCCATTTCTTTTGGACTTTCAGTCAATAAAGTTGTTTCAAAAGTAGCAACGAACGAAGCAAAACCGAACAATCAATTAAAAATTGATTTTGGACTGGAGAAACCCTTTCTAGCTCCTTTATCCATCAAAAAAATACCTATGGTGGGTGACAAAACCTATCAAACCCTTCGCAATCTCGGATTACGCCAAGTTCGAACGATACAAGAAATGCCCGTAGACATAATGCAGCGTGTTCTTGGAAAAAATGGCAAGATTATTTGGAAAAGAGCCAATGGAATCGACCATACCCCAGTGGTTCCTTTCTGTGATCGCAAATCAATATCGACCGAACGCACTTTTGATAAAGACACAATAGACGTGGTAAAGCTAAAAGGAATATTGATAGCCATGACCGAAAACCTAGCATATCAACTGAGGCGTGGTGAAAAATTAACCGCTTGTGTCGCCGTAAAAATAAGGTACTCCGATTTCAACACTTACTCTAAACAGTTAAGAATTCCATACACCAGTGCAGACCATATTCTAATACCACAAATATTGGAAATGTTCAAATCACTTTATAATCGAAGATTGTTAGTACGGTTAGTCGGTATAAGATTCAGTCATTTGGTATCTGGCAATTACCAAATCAACCTTTTTGACGATACTGAGGAAATTTTGAACCTCTATAACGCCATGGATCATATTAGAAAGCGGTATGGCGACAAAAGTGTAATTCGTGCTTCTGGCATGGGAGCACGAACGATTGGCCGAATGCAAAACCCTTTCGATGGCCGCCCACCAATTGTACTGGCCCACCGCAAACAATAGAATTCAGAAAATGGTGTAAGGTCATTTCAATTTTTGACCATAACTATTGACCGCTACTATTTTTATGTATCTAAACTGCCATACATATTACAGCCTACGGTTCGGAACATTTTCCGAAAAAGAGCTCTTGCGCCTAGCTCAACATAATGAGGTAACACGATTGGTATTAACAGACATTAACAATACTTCGGCCTGCCTTAACTTTGTTCGATTGGCTCCCGATTTCGGAATCACCCCTATTTTAGGTATTGACTTTCGAAATGGTGTAGATCCGTGTTTTTTAGGCATTGCACAAAACAACCAAGGGTATTTAGAACTCAACGATTTTCTTTCGTATCATCTTCACGAACAAAAAAAAATACCGCCTGTTGCACCTAAGTTTTCGAATGCCTACGTAATCTACCCCTTTGAAAAAATTCTGCTTAATGAGATAATGACCTTAAATGAAAATGAATATGTAGGCGTCTCTATTACAGACTTAAGAAAACTGCCGTTTTCCAGATTAATTTCATGGAAGGATAAGTTAGTAGTACAGCAACCTGTGACATTTAGAAACAAAAACGATTTTAATGCACATCGGTTATTACGGGCTATAGACAACAATGTACTTTTAAGCATGTTAGACAAGTCTGAAGAAGCTTCTGAAGATGAAAAAATGTTTCCGATAACAAACCTGGCCGCAGCTTTTTCCGAACACACTTATATTTTAGAGAACACAGAACGTTTATTAAACTCTTGCAGTATATTTTTCGATTTTTCCGAAAAAAAACCACCCCAGAATCTTAATACATATCAGGGAACAAAAGAGAAAGATGAAGCTTTGCTCGAAAAACTTTGTCGTGAAGGTCTCGCCTATCGATATCCAAACGGGGGCAAGGGTATTACAGAGCGTTTAGAGAAAGAAATGAAGCTTATTAAAGAGATGGGCTTTGTATCTTATTTTCTTATCAATTATGACATCGTTACCGAAGCCCGAAAGCGAGGTTTCTTTTATGTAGGGCGAGGGAGTGGGGCTAACAGTGTAGTGGCCTACCTATTGCGTATTACAGACGTCGACCCAATAGATTTGGATCTATATTTCGAAAGGTTTATTAATTTATACCGTACCAACCCCCCAGACTTTGATATCGACTTCTCCCATCGAGATCGGCCTATAATGACCGAATATATCTTTAAAAGATTTAAAAATGTGGCTCTTTTGGGCACTTACGTTACTTTTAAAGAGAGAGGCGTTCTACGAGAACTTGGCAAAGTCTTCGGGCTGCCAAAAAATGAAATAGATATTCTCTGCGAAGGCAGGCAAAATCAATCGAACCTCGACGATATTTCACGATTGGTCATTAAATATGCCCAATTAATTATGGGCATGCCCAATTATCTCAGCATACACGCCGGAGGAATATTGATAAGCGAGAAACCACTACATTGGTTTTCAGCGACCCACCTACCGCCCAAAGGCTTTGCAACCACTCAATTCGATATGGTCATCGCTGAAGATGTGGGCTTATTTAAATTTGACATTTTAGGGCAACGTGGGTTAGCTAAAATCAAAGAGTCTTTAGATATCATTCGCTATAATAGACCAGAAGCTTCACATGATTTAGACATACATAACATACGTCAGTTTAAAAAAGACCCGAAAATAAATGAGCTCATAAAAACGGCCCAATGTATGGGGTGTTTTTATGTAGAGTCGCCCGCTATGCGTATGCTATTAAAAAAACTCGAGGTCGACAATTATCTGGGGTTAGTAGCCGCAAGTTCGATCATCCGCCCTGGGGTGGCTAAAAGCGGTATGATGAGAGAATATATCTTAAGACATCGCGATAAAAGCAGGGCTCTTGAAAAAGGGCATCCGGTCATGTTAGATATTATGCCAGAAACTTATGGGGTAATGGTATATCAAGAAGATGTAATCAAGGTCGCCCATCATTTTGCAGACCTTGATTTGGGTGAGGCCGATGTATTACGCCGTGGGATGAGCGGAAAATTCAGATCCCGTGAAGAATTTGAAAAAGTACGCCTAAAGTTCATCGAAAACTGTCGCAAAAAAGGCGAACCCGACCAGATTATCTTTGAGGTTTGGGAACAAATTGCCAGTTTTGCCGGTTATGCCTTTGCCAAAGGGCATTCTGCCTCGTATGCCGTAGAAAGCTACCAAACACTGTTTCTACGCACCTACTACCCTCTAGAATATATGGTGGCAGTGCTAAATAATGGTGGGGGATTTTATCGTGCCGAGTTTTATGTTCATGAAGCCCGTATGCTAGGAGGCATCATACACCCCCCGTGCATCAATAGAAGTTTTGATGCTAATGTGATTTATGGGAAGGAGGTTTTTTTAGGACTAGGCTATCTAAAAGAGCTTGAGATTAGGGTAATCGAACGCATTGTCAAAGAAAGAAAGCTCAATGGAAATTTTTATTCATTGGAAGATTTTTTAGACAGAATAAATATCTCTATTGAGCAAGTCGGAATTCTAATTCGTATTGATGCGTTTAGGTTTACCGGTGTCAATAAGCATCAACTTTTATGGAAAGCCCATCTACTTCTCAGCGGAAAAGGCAAAATAGACCATCCAAAACTATTTCCTCCAAAACATCAAAATTTTCAAATACCAGAACTGCATACTACCGAGCTAGAAACTGCTTTCACACAATTTGAGCTTCTAGGTTTTTGTCTGTGCAGCCCGTTCAAATTAATGGAAGAACCACCAAAAAATAGTCGATGCGCTAGAGATTTAAAAATGTTTTTAAACAGACATATCGATATTTATGGCTATTTGGTCACTGTCAAGAATACAAGCACCCACCATGGCAAAAGTATGCACTTCGCTACTTTGGTCGATCAGCAGGGCGAAGTATTTGATGTAGTACTATTTCCTCCCATTGCCGCTAAATACTTTTTTAGGGGAAAAGGGGTGTATCGTTTTTATGGCAAGGTGGTGAGCGAGTTCGGATTCTTAAGCATCGAAGTAATCAAAATGCAAAAGCAAGACTATATTCCTGACCCGCGATATGCTGACATGAAAATGAGCACTAAAGTTTTTTCCAACAAGGAAAAACAGGTTTAAATATAAATGCCTTTTTACTCTTTGAGAAAACAAACTGACACCTTTGCGATAGACTACAAGCTAATCGCCACCTTCTCACCTGTTTCTGCCGCTTCGTAAATGGCATCGATTATTTTCATATCCTTCAGCCCTTCTTCCCCATCCAACGGAACAATCGGTTGTACCCCTTCAAAGATAAGTTGAGACATACCGTCCATCTGCAAGGTTTGATGGGTCGTATGGGATTGATTTAGTTCTCCTTTATGGGTTCGCCCTTTAATAGGGCCATAACCGGTAGAGGGCTGCATTTCTACCCAACCTTCCGAACCTGTCATAAAAAAGCGATCTAAATGACTCATATTGTAAGTAGATAGACAATTGGCCACCGCACCACTTGGGAAACCCAATTGAAACTGAATGGTCTCGTCAACCCCTTCCTTAAATTTGATCGGGTCGGTTTTGGTTTCCTGTGCCGTGACCCAAATAGGCTCTTCGCCCAACATATAACGAGCCCCGTTAATAGAATAGATACCAATATCCATCATAGCGCCACCACCGGCCAATTCTTTGTTCAAACGCCATTGACTGGGATCACCAATAGTAAAACCCGATTGCCCTTGAAAGAATTTTACTTTCCCGAATTCCCCGTTCTGCCGCATCTTAATGACCTCAACTGTCTTGGGCTCGTAATGCATACGATAACCAATGAGCAAATGTACCTTGGCAGCCTTACAGGCATCGACCATTTCTTGGGCCTCATCTGCATTAACGGCCATAGGCTTTTCACAGATAACGTGCTTTCCCGCCTTGGCAACCCGTATTGATTGGTCTTTATGCAATCCGTTAGGGGTAATTACATAAACGGCATCGATATCTTTATTGTCTTTGATGGCATCAAAATTCTCATAGTTGTAGCAGTTTTTTTTTGGAATATCGTACTTGGCCTGCCAGTCTTTTATTTTTGACGGAGTGCCACTGATAACACCCACCAATTTTGCCCGTTTGCAATCTTTCATAGCTTCCGCAACTCGGGTGCCATAACTACCAAGACCCATAATGGCCACTTTTAAGACCGGACCTTGGTACGGTGCTTCTGAAGCTGCAAAAAGAGGGTTGCTGTGATATAATAGAGGTAGGCCAACTGCCGATACGGTCAGTTTTTCCAAAAAATTTCTTCGTGATCCCATAGTAGTGTTCTGTTTGTTGATTTCTAAAAGTAAAACATTCAATCGTAACATAAAATGTTTTATATCATCAAAGTAGACAGTAATTCCACTCCCCACATCACAAAAAGGTTTCGCGTTAATTCTTTCATTAAATTGATTATCTTGTTGAACAATACCACTCTCAACCAACAACTATTTACCATGCAAAGGTTTTTTAACCGACTATCTTACCTAAGGTACTTGATAGCACTTTATATTTTGGTATGTTTCTCGGCCTGCAATCATCCTTCAGGCGGATTTCAACCTATTTTCGACGGTCAAACCTTCAATGGCTGGAACGGTGACACCACCCATATTTGGCGAATTGAAGACAAAATGATTATCGGGGGCTCATTGAAAAAAACGGTGCCCCAAAATGAATTTTTATGTACTGATGCATCTTATAAAAACTTCATCCTCACCTTTAAGATTAAACTAACGGGAGAGGAAGGTTTCATCAACTCCGGAGTACAAATTTGGAGCAAGCGCCTTACGGAGCCCGCTCATGAAATGCAGGGTTTTCAAGCGGATTGGGGTGAAGGATACTGGGCCAGTCTGTATGATGAATCGAGAAGAAACGAGACCTTGGCCGCTCCAGATTCCACATTGGTCGAAGATTGGATTCATAAGAATGATTGGAACGATTATAAGATACACGCCGAAAACGGGCATATTCAATTGTATATCAATGGTCACCAAACGGTAGATTATACTGAAAAAGACCCCTCGGTGGCCACCGAAGGAATTATTGGCCTGCAAATTCATGGCGGCGGTAAGGCCTTGGTAGCTTTTAAAGACCTTCAACTCAAAAATTTGGATTAAACCAAAACCAACTTAACCCACCACATTCATGCTCAACTACAAGAACCTCTTTCCCTACTGTGTTTTGTTATGCCCCCTGTTGTTTATAACATCCTGCAAAACGGACCATAAAAAGAACAATGAAACGGTAGAACTCAGAGATTCCACCATTATTGATAGGGAATATTGGTTAGAGGCCAGCATGCTTGGGTATTTTGGGGATGACGGTACTCGCAACCCTACCCTTAAAGCCAATAAAGGCGACAGGGTAAGAATTACCATTACCAACGGTGAGACGATGACCCATGACATTGCCATGGAAAAATTAGGAATAAAAAGTAGCACCCTGCTCGAAGAGGGCTCATCTACACAGATTACTTTTTGGGCCGAAGCCGATGACACCTATTTCTGCACGGTTCCCGGTCACAGGGCCGCTGGTATGGTGGGGAAATTTCAGATTGTAGAAGGAAAAATTGACACTCCCGTCATTGCCGGAATCGTTCCTACCAAAAATGGAGACACCCTAAACCTCAATTTTGAAAAAGGAGACCTTACCGGTTGGAAAGCTGAAGGCGATGCGTTCAAAAACCCCATTTTTAGTGACCCGACCCCGATTCATGAAGAGAATGCTCAAGTAGGTTTCGCCGGTAATTATTTTCTAAGCAGTGGCGGCACCAAAGACTATAAAAAGAAAGGTAAGCTTACCTCTTCTCCTTTTGAAGTTCAACACCCTTTTGCTTCCTTTAAAGTTTCAGGTGGGGCTTTGGCCGATACCAGGGTAGAAATTGTATTGGCAGAAAATGACAAGGTCATTTTTAAATCAACAGGGCAAGGCAGAGCTACCCTTCAACCTGTGGTAGTTGATTTGAGCGATTACCTTAATCAAAAGATTTATATTAGAATTATTGATAACGAAACGGGTACTTCGCCCATTCCCTACATTCGAGATGATGTATGGGCACATATTAATTTTGATGATTTTCTATTCTACCCCAGTCGCCCTAGTTTTCCCAACCAATTACGACAAGAAGATATTATCATACTCCCCCCTTTAGACCCTATTGTCAATTCGGGGCTTTCCGGAAAAGAAGCTGCGAAGGCCATGACCCTACCTGACGATTTTAAAATCACTTTGGCAGCTGCGGAACCTGATATCATTCGCCCCATTAGCTTTACCATTGATGCGAGAGGTCGCCTATGGGTCGTAGAAGGTCATACCTATCCCGTTCCCGCCGAAGAAGGAAAAGGAAAAGACCGTATCTTGATTTTTGAAGACACCAATGGGGATGGTAATTTGGATAAGAAAAAAGTGTTCATTGAAGGCTTGAACATGGCCAGTGGTATCGAAGTAGGTATGGGCGGCGTTTGGGTAGGAGCCGCTCCCTATTTATTATTTATTCCTTTGGATGCGGAGAAAGACCTTCCTGCGGGACCGCCCGAAGTTCTTTTGGACGGATGGGGGCTTGATGACACCCATGAGGTGTTGAACAATTTACGTTGGGGCCCAGACGGATGGCTCTATGGGGTACATGGGGTGTTTACGCATTCCAATGTAGGAAAACCAGGTACTCCCGATTCTGAACGCCAAAAATTGAACGCCGCGGTCTGGCGGTACCATCCTACGAGACATGAGTTTGAAATTTTCTCTGAAGGAACCAGTAACCCTTGGGGAATTGATTTTAACGACTATGGACATCCGTTCATAACGGTTTGTGTTATTCCGCACATGTTTCATGTGGTTCAAGGGGCCCGATATATTCGCCAAGGCGGTGAACATTTTAATCCGTACACCTATGGTGAAATCAAAGAAATAAGTGACCACGTGCATTATCTGGGAGACCGAGGGCCACATGCCGGCAACTTCCGGTCGGCAGCGGCAGGTGGTGGTCATGCCCATGCCGGGGCCATGATTTATTTGGGTGGCGATACGTGGCCCGAGAAATATAAGAACACCATTTTCATGAACAACATAAATGGTGCGCGTTTGAATAATGACCAATTAACGCGTTCCAGGTCGGGTTATATAGCTTCCCATAATGATGATTTTTTGGTCATGAACGATTCTTGGTCCCAATGGCTCAATTTCAAGTATGACCCCAGTGGATCGGTATTTGCTATTGATTGGTATGACAAGAATCAGTGCCATAGCGCCAACCCTGATGTTCACGATAAAGAATTGGGTCGCATATTCAAGATTACCCATAAGAACGATAAGTGGAAAAAGGTGAATCTATATGAAGCCACCGACCTCGAATTAGTCGATTATCATTTAAGCGAGAACGAATGGTACGTTCGGCAAGCTCGCACCTTACTTCAAGAAAGAGGCCCCAACCCAAAGGTTCATTCAGCATTGAAAAAAATATTAAAAGAAAATCCTGAGTCCACCAAAAGACTGAGGGCCTTATGGACATTGCATGCCACTGAAGGTCTTACCGAGGCCGAACTCGGTGAATTACTGGAACAAAAAGACGAATACATTAGAAGTTGGGCCATACAACTACTAGCTGAAAAGAAGGAGGTAAGTACTTCTATTCTTAAGAAATTTGAGTCCTTGGCCAAAAATGACAGTTCTCCTTTGGTAAGACTGTATTTGACATCTGCCATGATGCGTCTTGATCTAGAAAAAAGATGGGGCGTTTTAGAAGCTCTATCCGTAAGGGAAGAGGACGCCGAAGACCATAACATTCCACTTATGCTTTGGTATGCCACTGAACCTTTGGCAGAAATAAATCCAAAGCGGGCCTTGGCCCTATCCATGAGGTCGAAAATGCCTAACTTGCTTCCGTATATGATTCGAAGAACTGCTGAAATCAATTCCTCAGAAGTTAAAAAAGCCTTAAACAATTTAAGGGGCGAGTTATCAGAACCCCATCAGAAAATGATAGATTCGCTACTAAACAAATAAACCATTTCATGGCCCAACTATCTTTCAAACCTTTTACTAAAACGGCATTATACGGTTTGATTTTCTTCGCCACATGCCATTTTCATGCGCAGAAAGTCGAAAGCGGATTTGTAAAAACAACCATTACGAAAGATTTTATTTCAGAAGGGGTGGCTACCGCCGATTTGAACAATGATGGTAGACTTGACATTGTGGCCGGTTACTACTGGTTCGAAGCACCCAATTGGGAACGTCATGAGATGGCACCTTCCAGAAGTTATGACCCGTACAAAGAGTATAGCGAGTCGTTCCTGAACTTGGGAATGGATGTAAATTTAGATGGTTGGGACGATGTGGTCATCGTTGATTACCCCGGAAAAGCGGGCTTTTGGTTCGAAAACCCTAAAAATAAAGAAGGCCAGTGGCCGAAACATATCATTGCCGATTCTACAGGCATTTCGAATGAATCTCCTGGTTTTGTCGATATTGATGGCGACGGCCGCTTAGATATTCTATGTGGCGATGTGGATAAAAAACAAATTGTTTGGCTTCAAGCTCCAAAAACCAAGGGCGAGACCGAATGGAAGCGTTACCCGCTCACTAAAGAAAATGTTTCGGGCACCGAACAATATTCACACGGTATTGGTTATGGGGATGTAGATGGTGATGGCTTCAAAGATGTATTGGTTACTGATGGATGGTTCAAGGGAACCGCAGATTTAAAATCAGGAAATTGGGAGTTTCATAAAGCCAATTTGGGGGAACCCTGTTCCCACATGTATGTGTTTGATGTGAATGAGGATGGCCTGAACGATGTGCTAAGCGCTTCCGCCCATAAATTAGGGGTTTGGTGGCACCAACAAGACAAATCTGGCAGTTTTACGACCAATCTGATTACCAATACAACGGCCCAAACGCATTCTTCCATAATGGTTGACCTAGATGGCAACGGCATCGAGGATTGGGTTACGGGCAAAAGGTTTTTGGCTCATAATGGCAATGATGCCGGAGATGCCGATACGCCTTTTCTCTTTTGGATTGAATTCACTCCGGAAAAAGCTCCCCATTTCAAAGAGCACATCATCGATTCTAATTCGGGTGCCGGACTCAATATTGCCATTGCCGATATGGATAAAAATGGAAAGCCGGATATTGTTATCGCCAACAAAAATGGTGTTTTTCTTTTCGAGAATAAGTTAGGCGATAAGAAGAGCAAGTAATTTTTGACCCGTACACCCAACATTTAAAGCTAATCTGCGTTATATCAAGTACTACAGTCATGTTTCCCAATTAAAAATGGGTAAACGTGGGGCAAAAATTTTTGGAGTGTCGTTTTTTAAAGCGAAATACATTTTTCTGTTCATAGGGCTTCTATGCCTTTGGACAAGTTCTTATGCCAAAGGCATGGCAGAGGTTAATTCTATGCCTTTTTCGCAACTGCAGGAAATACCCAATGATTCTACTAATAAAAAGACCAAAATAGATATTAGCTACCCCAACTCGTCTACAGTTTGGGATATAACCCAACCGGCAAAGTTGGAATGGTCTACCATAAACATCGGCTCCGAGAAATCTATTAGGTTCTTTTTAGCATTAAACGATATGGTGGTTCAAGAACTGGGTACTTTTAAAAATTCCTTCAGTGTTTCCGATATTATTCTGGCCAAGAATATTAGTACCGGTGATGCTTATCAAGTGGTAGGTATTGAGCTTTTTCCTGATAACAAATATCAAATAGCCAAGTTTGCCACTCCTTATTTTTCTATTAAAAACCCTATTTCAGATGCGAGAAAGAAGGCCTACGAGGAGAAAAATCGACAAAAACCTACACCATCATCCACTAAGGTTGTGGAACCGGTCAACCAGTTTGATGGCCGTAATATCACCTACGTAAAAGAAGTTGCCTTTGACAAAGAAGATATCACTATTGATATTTGGGACCATGGTAGACAAGACGACGATATTGTCTCTATCTACCTCAACGGAAAAACAGTTATAGCCAAACATCTTCTTACATACCAAAGAAAAAGGGTGACCTGTAAATTAGAAAAAGGCAAACCCAACGACCTATTTCTTTACGCCCATAACTTAGGAAAATCGCCCCCCAACACAGTATCCATTGAGATTACGGATGGCAGTACTTCGGAAAAAATTATTCTTAATTCCGATTTAAAAAGCTGTGAAGCCGTTCAAATTAGTGTGAAGCCTTAAGCTATTATAAGCTCTTATTCAAAACATAGGCGGCATCGTTCCAGCGTAATTCTTGCTTAAAGCGATATAAGTCTGTCTTTTCGTCAATCAACAAAAATTCAATATCCATGATTTCAGCAAAATCTTCTAGGGATTCAGCTGAAATATTTTGGCTGTAACAGGTATGGTGTGCACCACCTCCATAAATCCACGCCGCTGCGGCGGTCTGCAAATCTGGTTTCGGGTCCCATAGCACTCTGGCGACGGGAAGTTTTGGCATATCGTGTTCAATTTCCAAAGCCTCTACTTTGTTCACCAACATTCTAAAACGGTTGCCCATATCAACAATGGAAGCGTTCAATGCCTTTCCTGCACCGGAATTGAAAACCAAACGTACTGGGTCTTCCTTTCCGCCAATGCCTAAGGGGTGTACTTCGCAACGTACATTGCCATCAGCAATCGTCGGACAAATTTCGAGCATATGGGAGCCCAGACAACTTGATTTTGACGGATGGAAGTGATAGGTATAGTCTTCCATAAAACTGTTTCCGCCTTCTAGCCCGGTGCCCATGACCTTCATGGTTCTCACAAGGGCAGCTGTTTTCCAATCTCCTTCCCCACCGAAACCGTAACCACTGGCCATCAATCTTTGGGTGGCAATGCCGGGAAGCTGTTTCATGCCGTGCAAATCTTCAAAGGTATCGGTAAAGGCTGTGTAACCTCCATCTTCTAAAAAAGCGCGCATTCCCAGTTCAATTTTGGCGGCATCCAACAAAGATGTACGCATGTTTCCATCGGATTTTAATGCTTTCACCAATTGGTAAGTTTCTTCATACTCCTGAACCAAGGTTTCCATTTGTTTCTCGGAGATGGCATTAATGAACTTCACCAAATCCCCTACACCATAACCATTTACCTCGTACCCAAATTTTATTTGGGCGGACACTTTGTTGCCATCAGTAACGGCCACTTGCCGCATATTGTCTCCAAAACGGGCTACCTTCATTTTTTTGGAATCGGCTACGGCACAGGTGACCCTGCACCAGTTGGCAACTTTCTCAATCACGGATTCATCTTGCCAATGGCCTACGACCACTTTCCTATTCATTCGCATACGCGAGGCCATAAAACCGAACTCACGCCCGCCATGTGCGGACTGATTCAAGTTCATGAAATCCATATCAATCGTATCCCAAGGAATATCCCTATTGAACTGGGTGTGCAAATGAAGAAATGGTTTTTGTAAGGCTTTTAAACCGGCAATCCACATTTTTGCAGGGGAAAAGGTATGCATCCAAGTGACCAAACCAACACAATTCTCGGTGTTGTTGGCTTCCATACAAAGCCTGTATATTTCATCCGGCGTTTTTACGGTAGGTTTATGAAGTACCTTTACCGGAATGGTCTTTTCTGCATTTAAAAATTGGGCAATCTCTTGAGAGTGTTTTGTAACCTGTTCTAGAGTTTCAGGGCCGTAAAGATGCTGGCTTCCGGTTATCAACCAAACCTCGTAATGGGAAATATTGATCATTATCTACTTTTTCTTCTTTATAAACTTAGGGTACTGAAAGAAATCATTATATACACTACAATAAGGAGTACGGCAACGGAGGTTATTATATCCCAGATATTGTAACTGCCTTTACCTTCTTCTTTTTGTTCTGCGGATACGTTACCAAATGTCAAGCCGGCCAGTTGGGTTTGAGACGGGGCAGGGTAGAACATACTTACTACAACCGCTATGGCAATACACATGGCGAAAAAGTAAGCCCCAAACACCAACCAATTAATATCGGCCAGTTGAAACATAAAACTGCCTTCGGCAAAACTTGACTTTAAAATTTCCAGGGTCAATTTGGTGAAACCAATGAGAAAACCACCTACCAAGGTAGCGATGGCGCCATTGGCATTGATTCGCTTATAGAAAATTCCTAAAAGGAACACCGCCGCAATCGGGGGCGAAATGTAGGCTTGCACATTTTGCAGGTATTCGTATAATCCGTCGGATAGCGTGGTGATGATAGGAATCCAAAGAAGACCCAAACCAACCACAAAGAATGTGGCGATTCGGCCTGTTTTCACCAATTCTTCTTCGGGCTTTTCAGGTTTTAGCTTTTTATAGATATCCAAGGTAAAAAGAGTGGAACACGAATTAAAGACCGAAGCCAAAGAGCTCATCAAGGCCGCTAAAAGTCCCGCAGCGACCAAACCTCGCAATCCGGAAGGCATCAAGTTACTCATCAACACCGGAAAGGCCTCATCCGGACTGTCCCAATCCAATTTTCCTTGCATTTTTAATCCCAAAGCAACAACACCGGGAATTAAGAATAGAAATACCGGCATTAATTTAAGTAACGCTCCAAAGATACTTCCCCTTCTACCTTCCTTGATGTTTTTAGCGGTGAGCACGCGCTGCACAATAACCTGATCGGTACACCAATACCAAATACCCACTACGGTACTGGTAATGAACAATGGCATCCACGGATAATCTGGGTCAGAATTAGGTCGCCACATATTGAAATAATCGGCACCTACGGTTTCTTTGAGTTCGCCCCATCCGCCTACGGCATCCAATCCTAAATAGGTAAGAATCCCGGCTCCAATGACCAAAACAATGGCCTGAATAGTTTCCGTATATACTACGGCACGCATTCCGCCCAAAACCGTGTAAAGTCCCGTGAGAACCACCGTTGCTACGGCCCCAATCCAAAAAGGGATTCCTAACAGCGCCGAAACGACCACCCCACCGGCATAGATGGTTACCGACACCTTTGTCAATATATAGGCAATCAATGAAACGATGGACAATACCCACCGAGAGCGGGCATCAAACCTTCTTTCCAAAAATTCTGGCATTGTAAACACCCCACTACGCGCGTAAAACGGTAAAAAGACCCAACCCAGCATAAGAACGAGCCAAGCATGCAGTTCATAAATAAGTAACGGCATTTTGTCTCCTGCCCCGTTTCCGGCGAGACCTACTACATGCTCAGAGCCAATGTTGGAAGCAAATATGGAAGCACCCACCACGAACCAGCCAATGTTTCTGCCGGCGAGAAAGTAATCCTCCGTATTTTTTTGTTTTTGCATGATGACCCACCATGCCACTCCTAAAAGTACCAGAAAATAGAGGGCGATTACCACCCAGTCAAGCGTATCCAATCCTTTCATAATATTGTTTTAGTTGATTGAGAAAAGGTTCTTATTCTTGACCGTAATAGGAGTTGCCCCCATGTTTACGTTCAAAATGCTTCTTTTTAAGAGCCTCTTTAAGTTGTTTTGCATTTGGGTTGATCTGCAAAGTTAGGTGGGCCATTTTGGCCACCTCTTCACAAACCGCACTGTTGTAAACTGCCTTGTGAGCGGTCTTTCCCCAAGTAAATGGGGCATGATTACCTACCAAGATCATTTCAACCTCATTATGGTCAAAACCGCGTTCTTTTAGGCAATCTATTATTTGATACCCTGTCATATGCTCATAATCTCCTTGAATATAATCGTCTTTCATAGGAGGCGCACAAGGTATGTCTGATGTCAAATGATCAGCATGAGTGGTACCAAAAATGGGAATATCTTTAAGTGCTTGGGCCCAAGCCGTTGCGTAAGTGGAGTGCGTATGCACCACACCGCCAATCTCGTTCCATTCTTTATAAAGTACCGCATGTGTCTTGGTGTCGGATGATGGTCTCATACTACCTTCCACTACATTGGCATCAAAATCGCAGATTACAATATCTTCAACTTTTAAGTCGGCATATGGCACTCCGCTCGGTTTGATGGCAAAAACGCCCTTATTTCTATCCACCGCGCTGGCATTGCCAAAAGTGAACAACACCAAACCAAGCTCTGGCAATCTCATATTGGCTTCGTAAGTTTCCTCTTTTAAAGTTTTATATGCGCTCATTTTACAGCTTGTTTCATGATGTGAGGCTCCATTACTTCGGCCAAGGCATTGTACTTTTGATATACTTCTTCGTAGGCTGTAACTTTCGCAGCTTCTGGATGATACACCGTTTCAAAATCGCTTCCCATTTTCTGCATAGCCTGTGGAACCGTTTTATAAACCTTTCCTGCTACGGCACCGAAAATGGCAGCCCCAAGTGCACATGCTTGCTCCGATTGAACCACTTTAATAGGCATGTTAAGTACATTGGCCATCATCTGCATGATAAAGGGCGACTTTTTTGCTACACCGCCTAAAGCGACCACCCCTTTGATAGGAATACCTTCGGATAAAAATCGGTCTACAATTTTTTTGGCTCCAAAACAGGAAGCTTCTACCAATGCCCTAAAAATCTTAGGAGAGGTGCTCCCCAAGTTGATCCCCGCAATGACGCCTTTTAAATTTTGGTTGGCATCAGGGGTTCTTCTGCCGTTCATCCAATCCAGTGCCAGTTCGCCCGAAGCCCCAATGGGTTCTTTTTCGGCGGCTTTACTGAGTTCTGGAAGAATTTTTTCCACAGCCTCTGAAACTAGCTTGCTCTTGGTTTTTTCATCTATCAAGCTTGAACCTCCGATCAATTCTTTAATGGGCCAAGCCAATAATTTTTCAAACCAGGCATAGATATCGCCAAAAGCGGATTGGCCAGCCTCTAACCCTAACATTCCCGGAATGACCGAACCATCTACCTGCCCGCAAATACCCTTGACCAATTTCTCTTCACCTTCCATAGGAGCTACCAAAATATCACAGGTAGAAGTACCCATGATCTTGGCCAAGTAGAAAGGTTCTGCTTGGGCCCCTACCGCGCCCATGTGGGCATCGAACGCGCCAACAGCTACTTCAACATTTGGTGATAAACCCAGACGTTCGGCCCAATTGGCACTTAAAGTACCTGCCGATACATCGGAAGTATAGGTCTTAGTGAACATTTGGTCGCGCAACCCATCTAAAATGGGGTCCAAAGACGCAAAAAACTCATTGGACGGGAGTCCGCCAAACTCTTCATGCCATAGAGCTTTGTGTCCCGCAGCACATCTGCTGCGTTTCATTCCTTTGACGTCAGTACCACCCGTTAACAAGAAAGGCACCCAATCGCAATGCTCTACCCATGAATAGGCTGCATCCAATACGGACTCATCTATACGGGAAACATGTAAAATTTTAGACCAAAACCATTCTGAAGAGTAAATTCCACCTTCATATTTAGAATAATCTATCTCCCATTTTTTGCAAAGTTCATTAATTTCTGCAGCCTCTTGAATGGCTGTATGGTCTTTCCATAGTACAAACATGGCATTCGGGTTTTCCTCAAATCCTTCCGTTAAAGCCAAGGGGATTCCTTGCTCGTTCACCGCCACAGGAGTAGATCCAGTTGTGTCAATCCCTATTCCAACAATACTTTTGGAAACTTCTTCCCCCACCTCAGCTACAATTTGTCGAACAGTGGACTCAATGCCCTCGATATAATCTAAAGGATGTTGGCGAAATTGGTTGGTAGAGGCATTGCAGTACTTGCCTTCTTTCCATCTTTTATAGTAATGTACCGAGGTTGCTACCTCTTCTCCCGTTTCTGTGTTCACAAGAAGGGCGCGGACCGAATCAGATCCAAAATCTAGCCCAAGGCTAAACATGATAGAAACGGTTAGCGGCTAAGTTAGATAGCGTACGGCACTTGACAATACCATTTGATTGGCACATAGAGTTGAGTTTTAAATATTAAAGTTTTTGATGTGGTTGTATTTCTCTTCATCTAACTCATAGAGGTAGGCCCCTTTTTTAGATTCAGATTTGTCTTTCTCGTCGAGTTTTACGAGAAAATCCATTGAGTTGAGTTTTTTTCTAAAATTTCTTTTGTCGATTTCTTCTCCCAAAATAGCTTCGTAGAGTTTTTGAAGCTGTGGCAACGTAAATTTCTTCGGTAAAAGGTTAAACCCAACCGGGCCACTTTTAATCCGTCGACGGAGCCGCTGCATCGCCGAGTCGACCATATCTTTGTGGTCAAAAATAAGCTCGGGCAAACCATCTATGGGAAACCATTCGGCCTGGTAACTTTTAACAAGCTCATCATTGTAATCTTTCTTGAGCACTAGAGCACTGTACGTAACCGAAAGTACTCTTTCATAGGGGTCTCGGTGTGCCTTGCCAAATGTGCGCACTTGCTCCATATACACATCATCAAGCCCTGTTAAATCGCTCAATACACGATGGGCCGCCTCATCTAAATCTTCTTCATTTAACACAAAGCCACCAATCAGCGACCAACGATCTCTTTCGGGTTCAAACCCTCTATGGACCAACAACAATTCTAGTTTACCATCATTGAACCCAAAAATCAAGCAGTCTACCGCTACGGTAATTTGCTGCACTTCTTTGTAGGCACGATTGATTTGAAATGGTTTCTGCAAAACGCTTTAAATTTTAGGGAAATAAATATAGAAAAAAATAGTGTTTATTGTACACTTTTTGAAGTTGGCTATCAATCTTTAGTAATATAATACCCAAACTTGGCAGAAAGCATTTGGATAAGCACTTAAATTTAAGGCTTTTCAACTTTAATGTTCACTCAAAAGTTGGATAAGAAAGAACGCTCGATAGTCAATGAATAGAAAAGTCTTCCATATAAATAGATGAATGGTTAGTTACAAAAATTGGAGTACCGGTTATTGGTTAGCATCAAGAATTTACCAATTAAAAGAGTAAACCGTAAACAGATTAGTATAGTCATATATCAACCTATGGATTAGAGCTAAGGGGGAACTTTTTAACAAGACCATAGACGGGCAGGATACTCTGTCATATTAGAAATATGGCTGCCGAAGAACTAAAAGCATTTTTGCCAACGCTCGGTACATCTTATCAAATATCGATCTAAAGCACTGCGGCATTTGAACTAAAAATTTTATGATTGACAAAAAACTATTGATATCTTTTTTAGAAGATTCTCATTTATACTAGAAATATAACTGCACAGAAGAAAACAAATTTAGGATATGGACAACCCTCTAATAATGGAATTCTTTTATAATGCCCCAAAAAAAGATGTTTGGGAGGCAATGACGAATTCAGAAAAAATGAAAATATGGTACTTTCCGCAACTAAAGGAATTTATACCAAAAGTTGGTTGTGAGTTCAAATTCGAGGATATTGGCGATACCTATCGAAAAAAATGGGTCGTAACCAAAATTAACAAACCTGACACATTAGCGCACATTTGGGCTTATAAGGGTTACCAAGGGGTATCTGAGGTTACATTCGACCTATTTTCTACTGATAGCGGAACAAAAATTAGAATCACACATACGGGTCTTGAAAGTTTCCCTGATGACCCTCATTTTAAAAGGGAAAGATTTGAATGGGGATGGAACAATCTACTTGGCAAAAATTTGAAAATACTTTTAGAGAAAAAGTAAATACTTTATCATACCCTAATAAGATTCGGAGCAAATATCAAATTTGAGATTCTTTAAAACTTAAAAAAGGACATAAGTCGTATTCGTGCTATTAGAATTCCTTCTATAATGTGGTCCCTCGCCTAATTGACCCTGCTATGTAAAATCGCAGAAAACTGTTTGAAGTATAGCCTACTTATAATTTATTGGCGCACAGAATTGAAAGAGAACTATTAAATTGACAGAATTAAATTGCAAGGCTATAAAACATAAAACCCCGTCAATCAATTAATTAACAGGGTTTTTCAGTACCTTGGGTGGGAATCGAACCCACACTCCCGAAAGAACTGGATTTTGAATCCAGCGCGTCTACCAATTCCGCCACCAAGGCATTTTCATCCGCTTTTTGTTTTTCACTCCATTACCTTATAAGTGTCCAAGAAGCGCGTCTACCTTCCGATATCTATCGGAAACGCCACCAAGGCGAAAACGGACTGCAAAACTATAAAATATTTTTATATCCATCCCAAAAAAATAACAAGATTTATCCTTTAGCAACACAAATAAATTTCTAAATTTGCACCTCCCTAGAAAAAAGGGACGACAATAAACTAGTTCACAACATTTTATCAATGCCCTATCAAGTTCCCGAACCTAAGATTTTTGCTTGTACGCAAAGTACTGAACTAGCAGAAAAAATTGCCAAATCCTACGGTACGGATTTAGGTAAAGTTCTGTTTTCAAGGTATAGCGACGGTGAGTTTCAGCCTTCTTTTGAAGAGTCGGTGCGCGGGGCACGAATTTTTATCATCGGTTCTACGAACCCTAGTTCGGAAAACTTAATGGAAATGTTGTTGATGCTCGATGCAGCGAAAAGAGCTTCGGCAAGACACATTACTGCCGTGATGCCTTATTTCGGTTGGGCACGCCAAGACCGAAAAGACAAGCCAAGAGTACCTATAGCAGCCAAATTGGTAGCTAAAATGCTAGAAGCGGCCGGCGCCACCCGTATCATTACTATGGATCTGCACGCCGATCAAATTCAAGGTTTCTTTGAAAAGCCTGTCGACCACTTGTTCGCCTCTACTTTGTTTTTACCTTATCTAAAAAAACTAAATCTCGACAACTTAACCATTGCTTCGCCCGATATGGGAGGTTCGAAAAGGGCATATGCCTATTCGAAAGCTTTGGAAAGCGATGTTGTGATTTGTTACAAGCAACGGGCCAAGGCCAACGTAATATCACATATGGAGTTGATTGGTGACGTACAAGGCAAAAACGTTGTTCTGGTAGACGACATGGTAGACACTGCTGGTACGCTTACCAAAGCCGCCGACCTGATGATGGAAAGAGGAGCAAAAAGTGTGAGGGCCATAACAACACATGGTCTGTTGTCCGGCAAGGCATATGAGAGAATAGAAAATTCACAGTTATCGGAACTGATCATCACAGATTCAATTCCGACCAAAAAAGACAGTTCCAAAGTAAAGGTACTGAGCTGTGCAGATCTATTTGCCGATGTGATGCACCGCGTGCACCACAACACATCTATCGCCTCTAAGTTTTTAATGTAAGGGCGACCAAAGAAGTATTTTATTAACTATTTATACATAAAATGAAGTCAATTTTAATTAAAGGATCAGAAAGAGAAAGCGTGGGCAAAAAGGCAACGAAGGCCCTACGTAATGCTGGAAAGGTTCCTTGCGTAGTTTACGGAGGGGAAACACCTTTACACTTTTCAGCAGAAGAACTAGCGTTCAGAGATTTAGTGTATACCCCGGCCGCACACACTGTGCAGATTGACTTGGGTGGCACCAAAGTAAACGCCATTATGCAAGACATTCAGTTTCACCCAGTGACTGACAACATTTTGCATATCGACTTTTATCAGTTATTTGATGACAAAGAAGTAACCATGAACATACCTGTTCGTCTTCAAGGTAATTCTCCTGGGGTTAGAAACGGGGGGCGTTTATTGTTCAGAAAGAGAAAGCTTGCCATCAAAGCTTTACCTGACAAATTACCTGATTTCTTCGATATTGATATCTCTAAATTGAGAATCGGGCAGAACATTACCGTAGAAACATTGTTAAGCGATGATTTCACCATTCTTCACCCTGATACAACTGTTGTTGTTCAAGTTAAAACTCAGCGTTCGGCGGTAGTTACCGATGACGAAGAGGAAGAAGGTGATGAAGATGCCGAAGGAGCTGAAGCTGCAGCACCAGAAGCAGCAAGCGAAGGAGGAGAAAGTCAAGAATAAACTTTTTCACTTTTAAAATATAAAGCACTCCATTTAACCTTGGGGTGCTTTTGTATTTTTACGGAAATTTGAAAAACATGCTTTCTTTTCTAAAATCACTATTCAATAAAGACAAGACCATTTTAGAAGAACCAGACCTAATGAAAAAATTTTTAATCGTAGGCCTAGGAAACATAGGAGAAAAGTATTCGGAAACCCGGCACAATATCGGTTTTAAGGTTCTTGACGCATTGGCCGAAAAAGAATCGTTTACTTTCGAGACCCAGAAACTTGGCGATGTAGGCACCTTTAAATACAAAGGTAAAAGCGCACTCTGCCTAAAACCTTCTACCTATATGAACCTTAGTGGTAAGGCACTCAAATATTGGATGGACAAAGAGAATATTAGCTTAGAAAATGTCTTGGTCATTACCGATGATATCAATCTGTCTTTTGGTACCATTCGGTTAAAAACAAAAGGAAGCGCCGGAGGCCATAACGGACTTAAAGACATTCAGAATACTTTGCAAAATACCAATTACAACAGGTTCCGTTTTGGGGTGGGTGCCGATTTTGGTAAGGGCAGACAAGTAGAATATGTTCTTGGCGAATGGTCTGAAGAAGAAAAGAAATCACTTTCGGAAAGATTGGAAAAATCAGTTGAAGTAATAAAGTCGTTCATGTTTGCGGGTGTCAAAAACACCATGAACAATTTTAATGGCACCTAAAATCGACAATGCCAGAATCTGAGGTGTTGCCTTCAGAATCTGTTGTAACAACCCTCCAATAATAAACCGTATCGTGTTCAACGCTTACGCTACGGGCCTCTATATTACCATTTACACTAGCCAAAAGTTCCTCTGGCGGGTTTTCTGTGGAAAAATAAACATCGTATTGAACGACATCGTCATCTAAATCGGCACCCGACCAATTCAAGGTCACCTCATTGTTAATGTCACGAAACACAGTTGCACCCGGTTCCGGATTAAGTATTTCAGCTGGGAATGGCACATATGAAGTTTCAGTACCTGGGTTATAAAAGAACCAAGAACCACTACTAGCGGTCTTGTTGGTTTTTGAATTACTTGAGATTACCACCCAAGAAAATGCAGCACCCTTGCTTAAAGAAAGGGTCTCTACCGTATTGCTGGTAATTTTATTGTGAACCGTACCCGTTTCAAGATTGGTCACTTGCAGTTCGTAGGTTTCGGTATGGTCAGATGCCAGCCAATTGAAGCGCACTACACTACTAGTACCATTGTCGCTCTGAAGTGGGGTGCATTCCGAATTTTTGGCAGGTGCCACAAGGGTAGCCGCTTCTGGTGCCTTTGGCGAATCTTTTTTGCATCCGACAAAGAACAACGCACATACTATGTATACAATTATCAATCTCATTGCTTGATCACCTTGACAGATTCTGATACGCCTTCGCCATCCAATCTTATGACATACATTCCCCTTGGGAGACCTGTAAAGTTTAAATCAACTTCCCTATTGCCATTAACAACATGTTGTTTTTGTAAAACAAGCTGCCCATTAGATGCAAAAATACTGATAGAAACCTCCCTCTCAACGGAACCTAACCAAACTTTTGTCGATTCTTTAAAAGGATTGGGAAATACCATCGTTCGATCATTTAGAACAAATGTATCTTGAAAAACACCCTGACATGTATTGTCAGTAGAAACCGTTAGCAAGTTTTTACCGCTAGACAAATCTAAGAGCATAGTACTCTTGTCCGTTTTGATAATATTACCGTTCAATTCAATGGTATAAAGTTGTGAACCCGACATATTGAGCGATAGCTGGCTTCCGTTTTCAACAATAACAGCAGTAACCCCCAGAGCTTCTGGTTGAGAAACAAATACCTCAAAACAATATTCTTCATAAACCATATCGGTAGCCGAGCCCACTATACAAACTTGATAACTGCCAGAACTGAGGTTCTCAGCCAAATAAGAAGTTGTAAATTCATCACTGATATCGATCCCGTTACCAGAAAGCGAAATAGTATAATCTAATTTCAATTTCGGCTCGATGGTTATCTTTCCGTCATCATTGTTTCGACATGATTCACTTTCTACAGAAACAGTGAAGTTATCAGTTGGAAAACGAAATATTTGACACCCTGAAGTATTTACCTCGACACCCTCGGGAGTGCCCAAACACAAATCGTCACCATCATCAAAAACGCCATCATTATCGGCATCTGGCCTAAATTGACCCTCAACACAGATATCCAAAGAAAAATCAATAAGACCGCCGCCGTCAGATGAAGCGTTGTCCGCCACTTCCAAAATCCACTCACCATAGACAGATTCCCCATTAAATGAACTTAGCGTTCCCAATGGCTGTACCGTACCGCTAATCGCGTTGGCACCGTCAAGACCGCAAATAATCGGATCTCCGTCATCATCAAATGTTGCTTCGATGTTCTGCAAATCGCCACATGAATTTGAAAGCAACGTAACCGTAGTACCCTGAGGAGAGATTAGACGAACCACCAAATCGGCCGTAAAGCTATGTTCGATATTAAGGTTTACGTTTAAATCGGATACCGGCAAATCTTCAAAAAATGAAATGGAAGACCTGATTTGCGGAGTACCCACCGCAGATATCTCTAAAGGTAAATTCACCGCTTCTTTACTTTCGCAACTTACTTGTACGGTGGTAAAACTATTGGCAGCGTTAAAACTACCTGCACCACATGTATTTAATGGGCGAACCCTCCAATAATAAGTGGTTTGATTTTGCAAATCGGTAGGCGTAAAAAAGTTAGATGTTACCGTTGCAACTTCTACGATATTGGAAAAACTTGAATTGGTGGCTATCTGTACCTCATATGAGGTATAGGAGGCGTCACCTTCCCATTGCAACTGTGTTTTTACCGAAGCGTGGTCGGTACCGTTTTCAGGTGCGGTCGCCTGTATAGGCGTGAAGTTATTATCATAAATATTTATAACCAAAGGCACCTCTTTGACCACACTGTTCGATGTAGCCAAAACACGTATTGGATAACTACCTTCAAGAACATTTTCAGTATTTTCAAATAAGAGTTCTACATCGACCCCACCTGTTATAACGGTATCGGGCTCAATTGTCACTGTTAGATTTTCAGGGAGGTCTTCCACGGAAAACACTACCTCTTCACTAAAGCCCAAATAAGTTTCGTAAGCAAATGGTACCGTTAAATCGTTGAACTGACATACTTCATACTCTAAAGACTCAAAATTCATTACGATTTCCGATACCTCAATTGAAAAATCGACCGCATTCACTGCATAGTAAATATTATCGACCGGTCTCACCATAATTCTTGCTTCGGAAGTAGGGATGGCGGGTACAATAATGTTATGCGAACCGTCATTGGCGACCCCTGACGCGAGAACAGTACTGAATGTCTGCCCCCCATCATTTGATAAAAGAATATCTACAAATTCAGTACTTATTGGAGCTATATCGGTGTTGGAAACATCCCATTCTACCGTTTCGACTTCACCGGCCACTAAATTTGAAGAGGTCGTTTGTGATGTTACCGCAAAAGGTCCGCTATTATTGGTTACCAAAATATTCACCAACTCGGAAACAACCTGCCCCCCACCCTCGGCATTATCGCGAACGGTCAAGGCAAAGTTCAGTTCCCGTTCCACATCGGAAACCGTCTCCCACGCGGCTCCTTGAGTAGGGTTTTCTTGAATAAGGTTACCATTTAAAACCCGAGACAATTGAGGAAAATATCTTGTACCTGAAAGATTCGGCGGTCTTGACCTGAAATTGGCACCACTGGGGTTGGTCGGGCCAAAGGTAGCACTTGTTACCACCCCGTTATCTATTTGCTCCCATGTATAGGTCAGCACATCTTCGGCGTCGGAATCGGTAGCATTACCCGTTAAAACAAACGCTGTTGATTTAGGAATGATATAATCTTCTACCGGTTGCACCACAGGCGGTTCATTGACCAAAGAAAAAGCCTCACCACAGCTTTTGGTTCTTAGTGTTTCTGTAATTTGTTCGATACTTACATAGTGAAGATAATCGTCACCATTGGGCGCCACATTATCATTTTCAGTGATACCGGCGTATCCCATAATAGTTGAACCGCTTCCAGGCTCTACCTGCACCAAAGTACCTTCAAGCTCATAAGACCAAGTGTGATTAGCACCTAGTTGATGGCCAATTTCATGTGCGACAAAATCGAGGTCAAAAACATCGCCTTCGGGTTGCTGCCCTGATGAATAGGCGCTTCCTTTTTGTCCGTTAGTACATATTCCCCCTATAAATCCTGCATTACCGCCATTTTCGCCTTTGTGAAGTACGTGCCCCAGGTCGTAGTTAGAAACACCGATTTCATCATCAAAAGTTCTTTGCGCTTGATTACCCAACGCCGAAAGGCTACCACTGTAAGGGTCGGTAGAGGGATTGGTAAAAACCACCCTATCATTAGTCGGCACTAATTCCAATGTAACAGCGAGGTCGGTCTCAAAAACCTGATTGACCCTAGTTAAGGTTGCATTGATGGCTGCCAAGGCATCGGCCTTTGTACCACCGTGATGCTGCGTATATTCCGCCGTTGTAGAAATAGCGATTCTATATTTTCTTAAAAGCTGATCGTCAACAGGTTTTGCCGTTAAGTTGGCCCCTGATTGAAGAATCTTATCTTGGGTGCGACAGATGAAATCAAAATCTTCGGCATTCTTCGATGTGCGCTTATATATTACATATTTATTGTTACTTGACTTCTGTATGTAACTGTTATGCCCTTCACTTGAATTGACAATCATGGCCTGTACGTCTTTGTGCGATGTACTAAACCTGATTTTCTGACTTGGGTTTTGCAAGGCGTGACCCCTATATGATTTTATTTCGGGATACTTTTCCGACAATGCCTTTGAAAAAACAGAGGTTTCTTCAACCACATAAGAGACAATCTCCCCCTTACTATTAGGAAAATATACAACCTGTTTTCTACCTTTCGAAGTGGTCGAATTGCGTAGTTCTTCTCTAAAGAGTTTCTCTTGAAAATTAAAAACTTGACCGTTCTGTACCTTAAAATCTTTCAGTGCCGATCGGCCAGCATTGTTTTGCGAAGAAAGTTTTTCCCAATATTTGCTCTGCCCTGAAGCGTAAAAGGAGAAAAATACTATTGTAATTGAAAAAACAAGACGTAATTTTGTAACCATTCAGGGGTATTAACGCAATCTCAAATATAAGCCTTTTTATTATTTTTAGTACGTGGTAACAGTCCAAAGCCTATCCAAATACGATGAACAGCATCCCACGGCCATTACCATAGGCACATTCGACGGTGTGCACATTGGCCATAGAAAAATTCTAGATAGGCTCATCAAAAATGCTGCCACACTTAATTTAAAATCAACTGTACTTACATTTTTTCCCCACCCAAGAATGGTATTGCAAAAAGATGCAGACATTAAATTGTTGAATACCATAGATGAGAAATGTAAAATTCTAGAAAATTTAGGTCTTGACCAACTCATCATACACCCATTCACAAGAGAATTTTCTAGATTGACCGCTACCGAATTCGTGCGTGACATTTTAGTAAACGACCTCAAGACCAAAAAAATAATCATTGGTTACGACCATCGATTTGGCCGAAATAGAAACGCTAACATTACAGATTTAAAAGCTTTCGGAAGCACTTTGGATTTTGAGGTGGAAGAAATACCGGCCCAAGAAATCGATGAGGTTTCGGTGAGTTCAACTAAGATCAGAAAGGCACTTGAAGAAGGCGACGTACAAACCGCCAATTCTTACCTAGGGTATAACTACATGCTTACAGGAACCATTAAAAAAGGTAAGGGCCTCGGTAGGCAACTTGGCTTCCCGACAGCAAACCTGCACATAGCAGAAGACTATAAATTAGTACCCAAAAAAGGGGTCTATGTCGTTCAAAGCCAAATAAATGGCAAACAGATATTTGGGATGATGAACATTGGATACAACCCCACTGTCGCCGGAAAGGAAAAAAGCACTGAAATCAATTTCTTTGATTTTAGTAAAGATTTATACGGTCAAAAAATTCAAATCGAAATTCTAAAGAGAATACGCGACGAACATAAGTTTAATTCGGTAGAAGAATTAAAAAATCAACTTGAAAAAGACCGCCAAACTTCAATTTCATTTCTCTCAAAATAAATCAAGATTTTCATCGCACGGAAGGGTTTTGTTGAAGTTTTGCAATCGTTAAGATTGATTTCAAAACCGGAATTCACCAATAACTTAATACCTTTGAGACTTCCATTTCATTGCCGAACATGAAGCGATTGCTATTTACGAAAATCGATAATTCGCCCTTAATTATATTCCGTGTATTTTTTGGAACTTTGGTAATGCTTGAGTGCTATGGGGCGATAATTACCGGGTGGGTAAGAAGAACCTTGGTAGAGCCTCAGTTCACCTTTAACTTTATAGGTTTCGATTGGCTTCAGCCCTTGCCAGGCTATGGCATGTATATTTACTTTTTTATCATGGGCACCCTCGGCATATTCATTGCTTTGGGCTATCGATATCGCTTCAGCACCATTGCCTTTACTCTTCTATGGACAGGCGTTTACCTAATGCAAAAAACATCGTATAATAACCATTATTACCTATTGATATTGATTTCAGGGATGATGTGCCTTTTCCCTGCCAACAGGGGCTACTCCCTAGATGTTCGTAGAAATCCCGAACTCAAAGCTGACAGTATGCATTCCTATATTAAATGGGCAGTGGCACTTCAACTTCTAATCGTATACACCTATGCCTCGATTGCGAAATTGTATGCCGACTGGTTAGATTTTGGAATTATCAAAGTTTTGATGTTGAACAAAGCCGAATACCCAATTATTGGCGCTATTCTTCAAGAACCTTGGATTCATAAGATAGTCGGTGTTTTCGGAATAATCTTTGACCTACTTATCATACCGGCCCTTCTTTGGAAACCCACTAGAAAGGCCGCCTTTGTTGCTTCTATTTTCTTCCACCTATTTAATTCTGTAGTATTTCAAATAGGCATATTTCCTTATTTATCCTTAGCCTTTACGGTCTTCTTTTTTGAACCTGAAACCATTCGAAAGATATTCTTCAAGCATAAAGTTCCTTACGTATTAAAACAGTTGCAAATACCCACAAATACCAAACTTATTTATGTCTTAGGGTCTACTTATTTTCTTGTTCAACTTTTGCTGCCACTTCGCCATCATTTAATTAAAGACGATGTTTTATGGACGGAGGAAGGGCACCGATTAAGTTGGCGCATGATGCTGAGAAGTAGAGGCGGCACCGTAACCTTTCAGGTCGTAGACAAAGACACAGGCAATGCAGAAAAGATTGACTTAAAAGAATACCTAACCAACAAACAATTACGCAGAATCGCCACCTACCCCGATTTTATTTGGCAGTTCGCCCAACGGTTAAAAAAAGAGTACGCCGAAAAAGGCAAAACCATTTCTGTATATGCCCTAAACTCAAGGGTAAGTATTAACGGCAAGCCTTACAGGGCATTTATTGACCCAAAAGTGGACTTGGCCGCTGCCAAATGGAATTATTTCTGGCACAACCCGTGGATTTTGCCCGGGCCGAATTCCGAAGACTAAAACTTGACTTTTCTTTGACACAGTTGCAATGGCATGCCCCAAGGATCTCTCAACATCACTAAATGACTTCCGTCGGGTTTGAATACCTCCTCGACAAATGTGGCTCCTTCCGCGACCAAACGGTTTTTATCGTCTTCTGCATTGTCGGAAACCATGGCCATGTGAAAAGTCAAGAAATGCTGCTCGTCAAACTCGGTTATAGCCTCATCGGGCCTATAGTAAAGCTCTATGAATACACGACCTCCAGAATCCGCCAAAAAAGTCATAAACGGAGGCTCTGTTTGGGCGCTGGCAACTTTCAACCCTAAATGCTTTACATACCAATTCACTTTATCAGTGATATTGTTCACATTGATGGCAAAATGTTCAAAAATCATTTGTAACGTATTTTAATATACCCCTAAAAGTATCCATTTTACGGCGAAGAAAACTTAAATTTGCAGCCAAAACTAGACAGCAATGCTTCAAATACAAACCATTCGAGATAAAAAAGAGGAAATTATTCAGGCACTTACCAAAAGAAATTTAGATGCCTCCCCTTTGGTGAATGGTGTTCTAGACCTTGACGAAAAAAGAAGGGCCACCCAAACGCAATTAGATAATACCCTGGCCGAAAGCAACAAACTTTCCAAAGAAATAGGTCATCTTTATAAAAGCGGTAAGGCTCAAGAAGCGAACGAACTTAAAGCGAAGACAAGTGCCTTAAAAGAAGACTCAAAGGTATTGTCAGAGCAATTGGCTAATGCAACGGAAGAGTTGCAAACCTTGCTATATCAAATACCTAATACCCCTCATGATTTAGTACCGGCCGGAAGTTCAGAAGAAGATAATGAAGAAGTGTTTCAAGAGGGTACGATACCGGTTTTGGCCGAAGGCGCCCTACCGCATTGGGAGCTGGCTAAAAAATATGACCTCATTGATTTTGAGCTTGGGGTAAAAATAACAGGAGCAGGTTTCCCTGTGTATAAGGGAAAAGGTGCCCGTTTGCAACGTGCCCTTATCTCATACTTTTTGGATAAAAATACGGATGCAGGTTATACCGAGATGCAAGTGCCGCACTTGGTCAATGAGGCTTCAGGTTACGGCACTGGCCAGTTGCCTGATAAAGAGGGTCAAATGTACCATGTAACCGAAGATAATCTTTATTTAATACCTACTGCGGAGGTACCGGTTACGAATTTGTTCAGGGATGAAATTTTAGCCGAATCAGATTTTCCAAAACGCTATACAGCATATACCCCATGTTTTAGAAGGGAAGCAGGAAGTTATGGTGCCCACGTTCGAGGCCTCAATAGACTGCACCAATTTGACAAGGTAGAAATTGTTAGGGTAGAACACCCCTCAAAATCATACGAAGCACTTGACGGCATGGTCGAGCATGTGAAAAATATTTTGAGAGACCTTCAATTGCCCTACAGAATTTTAAGACTGTGTGGCGGTGATTTGGGTTTTACTTCCGCCCTCACCTACGATTTCGAGGTGTTTTCAACTGCCCAAGATCGCTGGCTTGAAATTAGCTCGGTTTCCAATTTTGAAACGTACCAGGCCAATAGGCTTAAGCTACGTTTTAAAGATGAAAATGGTAAAAGCCAGTTCGCGCATACGCTTAATGGTAGCGCATTGGCATTGCCAAGGGTACTTGCGGGCATATTGGAAAACTACCAAACCCCTGACGGAATAAAAATTCCTGATGTGCTTGTACCCTACTGTGGTTTTGAGGTAATCGACTAGTATTTTTTTGGTATTCGCTTAACATATTTATCCCCTTTTCTCCGTTATATTTGGGTATGAAGCGCTTTACCCTGATTTTTTGTTTACTGTTATTTGGTGGCGCTTGGGCGCAAGAAGACTTTTTGGCCAAACAGTATTTCAATGATGGTGACTTTAAAAAAGCGGTTGTCTACTACGAGAATTTGGTCAAAAAGAATCCTAGAAGAACAGATTACGCAGAAGGCTTAATTGCCACCTATCAACAACTTGAACGCTTCGAAGACGCCGAAAAGTTCATTACAGAGAAGATTGAAGAAGGTAATATCTACCCCACTTTACTAATTGAACTAGGTTATAACTATACCCTGCAGGGGCTACCCCAGAAAGCGGAAGACTATTATTCTCAGGCTATCGCCAAAATTGACGAAAACCCAAATTTTGGGTATGGCATAGGCTATAGGTTTCAAAAATACGCCTTGTTGAATAGGGCCCTTGAGGCATATTCGAAGTCAATGGAACGCAACCCAAAGCTCGATTATAATTATCAAATGGCCCGGGTGTACGGTGAACAGGGCAATGTTGAAAAAATGTACGAATCGTATCTCAACTTGATAATTGAAGGAAGAACCTCGAAATCGAACGTTTTAAGAAACATTGACGATTTTATATCGTCAGACCCTGAAAATGAAAACAATCTTCTTCTCAGAAAATTATTGGTCCAAAATGCGCAACAAAATCCACATGTGCTTTGGAACGAACTATTAAGCTGGCTTTTCCTACAACAAAAACAATATGCCAGCGCGTTTCGCCAAGAAAAGGCCATTTATAAACGTATGGATGGTGCTTCTGTTCAAAGGCTTGAGAATTTGGGGGATTTGACCCTAGATGAAAATGAAACGGAAACTGCCAAAGAAATATATGAGTTCATTTCCGAAAATACAGGTGATGAAATTGTTCGCCTCAATGCCACCCTCAATCTTATCGATATACAATTGCTAGATGGTGACGACAAAAAGCTTCAAAGTATTGAAAAAGAGTTCAAAACACTAGTAGAACAACACGGGTACAGGCCTCAAACATTACAGTTACAGGTAGCATATGCCAATTTTTTGACTTTTAGAACGAACAAGCCCACACCTGCAATCGAGATTCTAAAAAATTGCCTTGAGCTACCCCTAAACGAAAGAGGCAAAGCCTTCATTAAACTGGCTCTGGGTGATATTCTTGTTTTCGACAAAAGATTTAATGAGGCGTTGATTTACTTTTCACAAATTCAAAAAAACCTAAAAAACGACGTTCTTGGGCAAAATGCCAGATTCAAGGTTGCCCAAACAAGTTTTTATAAAGGTGACTTCGATTGGGCCTTAACACAGTTGAAAGTGTTACGAAGTTCAACCTCTCAGCTCATTGCCAATGATGCCATGCAATTAAGCTTATTGATATCTGATAATTCCCTTGAAGACAGCACGCAAACGGCACTTAAAAAATATGCCAGGGCAGATTTGCTGGCCTACCAAAAGAAAACAAAAGATGCCATATCAGAATTGAACGGTATACTTGAAGACCACAAAGGAGAAAAAATTGAAGACGAAGCTTTGCTCAAGCAAGGCCAACTACTGGAAGAATTGAAAGATTACACAGCCGCAGAATTCAATTATTTAAAAATTACCGAGTTCTATGCCTCCGATATTTTGGCCGATGATGCCCATTTCGCCCTTGGCGAACTTTACAGAACAGTTTTGAACCAACCCGAAAAGGCAATGATTCATTACGAAAAAATTGTTTTTGACTATGAAGACAGTTACTTTTCTCCGCAAGCCAGAAAATATTATAGAACCTTAAGGGGCGATGCCATCAATTGACCAAAAAACAACTGAACAATTTTATGTACATATATAATGTAACGACCAATATTGAAGAAGCTATTCATCAAGAATGGCTGAGATGGATGAACGAAATCCACATTCCCAAAATATTGGCGACAGGTAAATTCTTGAACGCTAAAATGACCAAGGTAATGGTCGAAGAAGAAATGGGCGGGGTTACCTACTCGGTTCAGTACACTACGGTCGACAAAGAAACACTAGACCGGTATTACGATGAAGACCAACCACGGCTCCATGATGATGAGCAGAAGAAGTTCCCTAATAAATTTGTATCCTTCAGTACCGAACTTAAGATAATTAGCGAACATTGATAGAATACCTATTCAGCTACGGCACCCTTAAAGATCTTGGTATTCAAAAACAGGTTTTTGGCAAAACCTTGAAAATGGATAATGACCAGCTTCCAGGCTACGAATTATCTTCAACAAGGGCTTATGGCCAATATTTGGTGATACAAAAAGCATTTAACAAAGATAAATGTATTGAGGGGGTCGCGTTAGAAGTCAGTACACAAGACCTAAAGCAAGCAGACACTTACGAGGGTCCGGAATATAAACGCATATTGGTCAATCTAAAATCAGGTAAAGAAGCTTGGGTCTATGTGGCCAAACAGCCTTAAATTAGCTGTATGTCAAAGAAGAAAAGAAGAGGAAAGAGTAAATTCGAAGGTGCAAATGGTGACATTTATGAAAAAGGTCCGATCAAGGCCAAGAAGCATTTAGGCCAACATTTCTTAAAAGATGAAGAGATAGCCCAAAAAATAGCGGACACCCTATCGCTTGAGAATTACGTAAATGTGATAGAAATAGGCCCAGGAACCGGGGTTTTGACCAAATATTTGCTCAATCGGAATATTAGATTGATTGCAATGGATCTCGATTCCGATTCCATTATTTATCTCAATCACAGTTTTCCGTTAGAGCATGCCAAGTTGATTAAAGGCAATGGCACTTTTGAGGTTATAGAAGCAGATTTTTTAAACTACGATTTAAAAGCTTTGTTCGGAGACGAGCAATTTGCCATTACTGGCAATTTTCCTTACAACATTTCTTCGCAGATTGTCTTCAAAATGCTGGATTTAAAAGAACAGGTTATCGAATTCTCCGGTATGTTCCAAAAAGAGGTGGCCCAGCGAATCTGTGAGAAACCGGGAAGCAAAACCTATGGTATTCTTTCGGTACTTGTACAAGCTTTTTATGATGCCGAGTACCTTTTTACCGTGCCTCCTCAAGTTTTTGATCCACCGCCAAAGGTTCAATCGGGTGTTTTACGTTTGGTTCGCAAAAAAAGCATCACCCTCGGTTGCGACGAGAAACTTTTTTTCAGGGTAGTAAAAACAGCTTTTAACCAACGCCGAAAAACTATTCGCAACAGCCTAAAGTCTTTCGATTTAAGCGAAGAGACCCGCCACCACACTATTTTCGACAAGCGACCGGAACAATTGGGGGTTTCAGACTTTATCGAATTGACAAATTTAGTGGCCAACGATCCAAAATAAACCACTAGTTGTTCATTAGGGGCACTAAGAAGCCGTAAAGTGTACAAGCCTTTGCCGCTTTTTCTTTAGATTTGCCGCGGTCACTCTAATACGCCTCGAAAAGAATGACACCTTTTAAGCTCACAGACGAACTTGTTGCCCAAATAGAGCAGCTCATCGAAAGCCAAAGCAATACCGAATTGGTTAGCTTAATGGAAGATGTGCACTATGCCGATATCGCAGAGATCATCAATGAGCTTAATGAAGATGAAGCCACCTACCTTATCAAGCTACTTGACACCGATAAAACATCGGATGTACTTACCGAACTTGATGAAGATATAAGGGAGGCCATTCTTAAAAATCTTTCAGCAAAAGAAATTGCCGAAGAGCTTGCCGAACTTGACACTGATGATGCCGCCGATATTATTGGCGAACTCCCCACCAGTATGGTGCAAGAGGTCATCTCGGAAATTGAAGACCGAGAGCACGCCAAAGACATCGTTGACCTTTTAAGATATGATGAAAACTCCGCCGGAGGGCTAATGGCGAAAGAGCTGGTCAAAGTACGTGAAAGTTGGGACGTTCTCAAATGCGTTAAAGAAATGAGGGCGCAAGCCGAAAACGTTACACGTGTTCACTCCATCTACGTGGTCGATGAAGAAGATAAACTCAAGGGAAGGCTTTCTTTGAAAGACTTGCTGACGACATCGACTCGCACCCATATAGCCGATGTTTACATTCCGAAAGTAGATTCTGTCAATGTGAACGAAAAACCGGAAGAAGTGGCCAAAATCATGTCAAAATATGATTTGGAGGCTATTCCCGTTGTTGATGAAATCGGCCGTCTCGTCGGGCGTATTACCATTGACGATATCGTGGATGTTATTCGTGAGGAAGCCGATAAAGATTACCAGATGGCTGCGGGTATTTCTCAAGATGTAGAAGCCGATGACAGCATATGGCAGCTAACCAGGGCGCGCTTGCCTTGGCTATTTTTAGGTCTGGTGGGTGGCGTAGGTGCTGCGGCCATAATGGGCGGTTTCGAAGAAATGATTAGTAAGCATGCCATCTTGTTCTTTTTTACACCGCTGATTGCGGCCATGGCAGGTAACGTAGGGGTACAGTCAAGTGCAATTATCGTACAAGGTCTGGCAAACGACGATCTTAAGGGTAGTGTGGGCAACCGTTTGGTGAAAGAAATGCTTTTGGCCCTTTTGAACGGTGTAGTTCTGGCCGTTATTCTATTGATATTTACTTGGCTTTGGAAAGGCGCCTTTCTTTCCGCATTGGCTATATCTATATCATTGGTGGCAGTTATTCTTGTAGCTGGTTTCATCGGTACTTTTATTCCGCTTTTTCTACACAAACGGGGCATCGACCCTGCCATTGCCACTGGCCCCTTTATTACTACCAGCAACGACATCTTTGGCATTCTTATCTATTTTTGGATTGCAAAAACCGTTTTAGGCATATAACCCGGTAATATGAAGCACATCCATAACAAAACATCTTATACCTAAACCAACCATATACTTTATATCAAATTTCAGTACATGAGAATATTACACGTAGATAAAAACCATCCATTAATTATTGATAAGTTCAATGAATTGGGCTTTCAAAACGATGAAGACTACAGTTCTTCAAAGGAAGCCATCGAAGCTAAAATTCATGAATACAACGGGCTTATTATTCGCAGTAGGTTTACGATTGACCAACACTTTTTAGAAAAAGCCGTTAATCTCAAATTCATAGGCCGTTTGGGCGCAGGCCTTGAAAACATCGATACGAAATACGCTATTGCCAATGATATTTTTTTGGCTGCCGCACCGGAAGGAAATAGAAATGCTGTCGGCGAGCATACCTTGGGCATGCTACTTTCCCTTTTCAACAAATTGAACAAGGCCGACCGTGAGGTGCGCTCGGGAGTTTGGGATCGAGAGGGTAATCGCGGTGTAGAACTAGAGGGCAAGACCGTCGGCATTATAGGGTACGGAAATATGGGCAAAGCCTTTGCTAAAAAATTAAAAGGCTTCGATGTTAAAGAAGTTATCTGTTATGATATCGAAGGCGGCGTAGGCGATGAAAATGCCAGACAGGTGGGTATCTTAGAGCTTCACCAACGAAGCCAGGTCATTAGCCTTCATGTACCGCAAACGGAAATGACCATTGGCATGATCAACTCCACTTTTATAGAAAAATTCCATAACCCCTTTTGGTTGTTGAACACAGCTAGAGGTAAATGTGTTGTTACTGAAGATTTGGTAAATGCACTAAAATCGGGCAAAGTTTTAGGTGCAGGTCTCGACGTACTTGAATATGAAAAATCTTCCTTCGAAAACATGTTCAAAAGCGATTCACCTTCGACACACAAACTACCCGATGCATTTGAGTATTTAGTACAAGCTGAAAATGTCATTCTATCACCGCACGTAGCTGGATGGACAGTTGAAAGTCTAGAAAAATTGGCATTGACGGTAGTCAACAAAGTGAAAGACAAATTTTGCTAACTTTAGAAAGGTTAGACGATAGTTCTTTTATGAAGGAAGTATTATCTTAATAAGGTTTCACTCAACAAATACTACTACGATGCAGTTAGGAAATTTCTCGGTGAGTCTTAATGTCAAGGATATTCAGGCTTCTAAGTCTTTTTATGAAAATTTGGGTTTCTCCATTTTTGGGGGCAACATCGATCAAAACTGGCTGATTATGAAAAATGGTAATGCCACCATTGGACTTTTTCAGGGCATGTTCGATAAAAATATACTGACGTTCAATCCGGGTTGGGATGAAAATGCCCAAACATTGGAGAATTTCGCCGATATCAGAGAACTACAAAAACAATTAAAGGCAAGCCATGTTGATATCGAGACGGAGGTGGATGAAAATGGTAGCGGACCCGGAAGTATCATTCTCAATGATCCCGATGGAAACCCCATACTAATCGACCAACATATATAGCATGCAGTACAAAGCTGACTCACCAGAAGATTATATAGCCCAGCTTCCTGAAGAAAGAAGACCGGTCATTTCTAAAATCAGGAAGACCATACTAGATAATATTCCTGATGGCTTTGAAGAACAAATCAGCTATGGAATGCTAGGTTTCGTAGTGCCCCATTCAAAATATCCGTCAGGTTACCATTGCGACCCTAAGCTTCCACTTCCGTTCATCAATTTGGCTTCACAAAAGAATTTCATAGCACTTTACCATTCGGGTATTTATGCAGACCCAAAGATTCATGATTGGTTCGTTACAGAATATCCCAAGCATTGCAAAAGAAAATTGGACATGGGCAAAAGCTGCATTCGATTCAAATCGATGAACGACATACCCTATGAGTTGATCGGAGAACTTTGTTCGAAAATGACCGTTGACGAATGGATTGAACTGTACGAGAAGAATATTAAAAGAAAATAACAGCACCCAATAAGCATTCGTCATGAAAAAAAGAGTTACAGGCTTGGGCGGATTCTTTTTCAAATCAAAAGATCCCGACAAAATTAAAGAATGGTATAAAAATCATCTAGATCTTCAAACCGACCAATATGGCTGCACTTTCTGGTGGAAGGATAAGGAAGGTAACGACTGCTCAACGCAGTGGAGCCCGATGAGTGAAGACACCGATTATTATGAACCGAGCAAGTCGTCTTTCATGATGAACTTTAGGGTCGAAAACCTCAAAGAGTTACTTCAAGTTCTAAGGGAGGAAGGTGTTACCGTTGTAGGTGAAATCGAAGAATATGACTACGGCAAGTTCGGTTGGATCCTTGACCCGGACGGTAATAAAATTGAGCTTTGGGAACCCATAGATAAGGCTTTTTTATAATCGGTAAATTCGGTACATTTAAGTTCGTTTAACCACCAAATATCAAACCAATGTCAGAAGACAAAAAATTCGGGAAAGGTGATGGCGAAGATGCCATCAACCCTATCAACCAAGGCGAAGGCGACTTGAGAAGTGAAGCCTCAGAAGCCTTTGAGAAAAATAGTAAAGAGGGCGAAAACCTAGGTGATAAAGCCCATGATAAATTTGAGGAAGCAAAAGAGGCCGCTGAAGATTTTGCCGAAAAAGCCAAGGAAAAAAGTAAAGACTTTGCTGAAGACACCAAAAAAGCGGCGAGCGATTTTGCCAACGATGCCAAGAAAACGGCCAATGAATTTACCGAGGGTGCCAAACAGGCATTTGCAGGGGCCGATGGCGAGAATAAAAAATTATTGGCTGGCTTACTGGCATTGTTTCTCGGCTGGGCAGGTGTTCACAAGTTCATACTTGGTTATCAAAAAGAAGGAATCATTATGCTCGCTGGCAGTGTCATCGGGTGGGTGACCGCTTGTTTTATAATCGGATATTTCTTGGCTCTCGCCGTATGGGTCGTAGGTGTAGTAGAAGGAATTATTTATCTGACCAAATCAGATGAAGATTTCTACAATACATATCAAGTAGGTAAAAAGCCTTGGTTTTAAAGACTTTTATTCAATCTCCTTTTTTTTAAACTGAGTAAACCTTAAAGCTTATTCCTTATGACCATCAGAAATATGCTTGAAAATGATTGGCCGTCAGTGGCGAAAATCTATGAAGAAGGGTTGGCCACCGGTATAGCTACTTTTGAAACACAGGTGCCCGACTATAGCTCTTGGGATAATGCCCACACGAAATTCTGCAGGCTTGTAGCCGAAGAAGATGAGACCATTCTAGGTTGGGCGGCCTTATCGCACGTATCGAGTAGATGCGTCTACGGAGGCGTAGGCGAAGTGAGCGTGTACATATCTAAGAATGCCAGGGGAAAAGGTGTGGGGTCTGCATTGATGTCCGAATTGATCAAAGAAAGTGAGGCCAATGGTCTTTGGACCATTCAATCCGGTATTTTTCCGGAGAATGAAGGCAGTGTGCGATTGCACGAGAAAATGGGATTTCGCTTTATCGGTAAAAGGGAACGTATCGGTAAAAGAGAAGGTGTGTGGAAAGACAATCTACTCTACGAACGCCGAAGCAGAATGGTCGGTAATGACTAAAAACTAAGCCCCGGCCTCCTGTTGCTGGGCTTCTGTCATTTTTCTTTCTAATTCGGCCTGAAATTCTTCCATTACGGGCTTTACAGTACTCTCAGGCAAATCTTCGATTTTGATATACATTAAGCCATCAACGGCATTATTGAATAATGGATCAACATTAAAGGCAACCACTTTTGCATTTTGTTTGATATATTTCTTGATTAATACCGGTAATCTTAGATTACCTGGCTCTACCTCATCAATCAACCGATCAAACTTGATAAGGTCGGCTTGGGTCTCATCAAAAACAAACTCTTTATCGGCATCCTTTAATTTTACCTTGAACTCCTTTTTAGGTCTCACATACTGCGCTACGTATGGGTCCCAATAGTTACTTTTCATGAATTCGATCATTAAAGACTTAGAAAAGTTAGAGAACTGATTACTGATACTTACGCCCCCGATAAGGTATTTGTGCTCTGGGTGGCGGAGTGTGGTATGAACGATTCCTTTCCATAAAAGAAAAAGTGGCATTGGCTTTTGCTGATATTCTTTCATAATATAAGCCCTACCCATTTCTATGGAATGGCTCATCATACCGAATAGCTCCGGTTCAAACCGAAACAAATCTTGAAGATAAAATCCGTCGATTCCGTATTTTGAAAAAATTTGGGAGCCTAACCCCATTCGATACGCTCCCGCTATCACCTTGGCCTCATTATCCCATAAGAACATATGGTGGTAATAAGCATCGAATTGATCAATATCGATGGAGTTATTCGTGCCCTCGCCTATTTCTCTAAAGGTAACCTCACGCTGACGCCCTATTTCTTGTAGTGAAAAAGGCATTTCTTTAGCCGGTGCCAAGAATACCTCGTAATTCTTGCTCTGCAATAACCGTCGATCATTGTCGACCAATTTTTCTATCTCGGCCTGTATCAATTCTGAACGTATGGGTTGAGCTATTTTTCGGGGTTGTTTGGGTAATTTAAGCGATGGTAATTGATCGATCAACCGCTCTTTTTCATAGGCATTTGCCAGAATGTAGGTTTTTCTTCTAAGCAGAGCAGTATATTCTTCCAGTGTTTCCTGCTCCTTTTGCGTGGCCACCGAAATTGGTTGGCCAATTCTGACCTTTATTGGCCTTTTCCATTGCGAGTACACCTCAGAAGGCAGTTTGGCCGTTCGAAAAAGGCCACTGATCTTGGCCAAGCGATAAAACATTTTGCTATTTCTGGCATGAAAGTAAACAGGAACGACAGGCACCTCGGCTCTTTTGATTAATTTGATGGCAGCTTCCTCCCAATCTCTATCAACCACGATACCCGCTTCTTTTTTAGTAGAGACTTCTCCGGCAGGAAAAATTCCTAATGGGTAACCCGCCTTCACATGCAAAAGCGCATTTTTAAAACCTGACATACTGCTTTTCACCTCTTTTCGGTCTTCAAAGGGGTTAACGGGAAAAATGTAATGTGCGAGGGGCTTGAACCGTTGTAAAAGAAAATTGGCCATCACCTTGTAATCTGGCCTATATTTCAGCATTATCTTCAACAATACGATGCCGTCGATTCCGCCAAGCGGGTGATTGCTAATCGTAATAAACGGACCTGCTTTGGGTAAACGTTTGAGATCATCTTCTGGAACCTCGTAATCTATTTCATAGTTTTCAAGAACCGCGTCTAAAAAATCTTTGCCATTTAAATGGCTCATTTTATCGTACCGCTTATTCATATTCGAAATTTTTGAAACCTTCAAAAAAATCCATGCTACGAAAGTTCCAAAAAAACCGAACCTATCAAGATTAGTGGCTGATGCCACCTCTTTTGCGGTTACTAATCCCATAAATTAATTTATTTGCAGAGCCCTAATATAGAAAAAACAGCAGAGGTGCTTCCCAGTTTTAACAAATATGAAACAATCGGCGTAAGATTATTTGACTACCAACTGCACAGTTTCTTTGCTACGCTGCTCCAACAAAATTTCGTGTCCGTTCTGAAGTGACTCGATAGCCTTTTCATTGAAATGTCGAATGGTATAAAGCGATACACCTTCATGATGAACAACCTTAAACCTGCTTTTCAACAAATTAAGCAACTCGTCTAAACGGCCGAATCGGTTGTCGACACAGACCGAAAAACTAATGGCGGAATTCTGTATAAGATCTACCTTCATTTTATGGTCATGTAGCAGTTTGAAAAGTTCACTGATGCTATCTTCAACAATGAAAGAAAAGTCTAATGAAGATAGTTTCATTAACACCTGATTCTTTTTAACGATAAAGCAGGGCACTTCCGGTTCAATACCGATGCCTTTGCCCACAGTAGTTCCGGGGTCTTTGGGGTTCACGAACGATTTTACGTGAAGCGGAATCTCTTTTTGTTGCAAAGGCTGCAATGTTTTCGGGTGAATAACCGAAGCTCCGTAAAAAGCAAGCTCAATAGCTTCTCTGTATGAGATTTTATTCAACAGTTGCGCCTCGTTAAAGTACCTTGGGTCGGCATTTAAAACACCAGGTACATCTTTCCAAATAGTTACCGAATCGGCATTAAGGCAGTAGGCCAAAATGGCCGCGGTGTAATCAGACCCTTCTCTACCCAAGGTGGTGGTAAAGTTATTGTCATCACTACCCAAGAACCCTTGTGTAATGTGCAACTTAGATCGATCTATACTCTTAACCCTTTCCTGTGTTTTTTCCCAATTAACCGATACGTCACGATAACTGTCATCGGTCTTAATATAATCCCTTACATCAAGCCAATTACATGTAAGGCCGATTTCATTGAAATAATGACTAAGAATCGTGGTAGAAATCAATTCACCGTAACCGACTACTTGGTCATATACAAAGTTATATTTAGGTGATTTATTCCATGCCAAAAAACCTTTCACTTCATCGAAAAGCTCTTTTACCCTTACGAAAATGACGTGTTTCGGGTTGGAAAATAAATCTTGAAGAATGGTCTCATGGTAATCAATACTCTCTTGAACATTACCGGCCAAAGCTTCCTTATCATTAAAATAGGCATTGACAATGGCTTCCATCGCATTGGTGGTCTTACCCATGGCCGATACGACCAATAAGGTGTTCTCATGCCCTGTCTCTTGAAGCACCTTTACTACATTTTTAACTCCAGCCGCGTCTTTCACCGACGCCCCGCCGAACTTGAATACTCGCATAAAAAGCTATATTTTCAATGGTCTCTGAAAGACCTTTTAATTTTTAACTTGCTCTAAAAAGGTTTTGATACCTTTCTCATCCATCTGAACTACATCCCAATCACGTAACACTTTCGCGCCCTTACTTTCATAAAATTTTATGGCCGGTTCGTTCCAATCTAGAACTTCCCAACTGATTCTTTTAACTCCTAAATCATTGGAGTATTGAACCACTTGCGACAAAAGCGCACTACCAAGTCCACTACCTCTCATTTTTTTGGTAACAATCAAATCTTCAAGATGCACTACAGGGCCTTTCCAAGTCGAATAACGGTTGTACACAAGGGCCATGCCGACAATTTCGCCGTGACTTTCACCCACAAAACATTGAAATAGAGGCCGCTCACCAAACCCATCGGCTACCAAGTCTTCAACAGTTACCTCAACGGCATCTTCCTCTTTTTCGAAAATGGCTAATTCTTGTATCAATCTTCTAACTTCAGTCATATCGGCTACCGTAGCCTCCCTAATAGTAAAATCCATATTGTTACAAATAAAACACAAAGTTATATATTTAAAAAAGTAATGTAAAATGAAAATAGGGTTCTTTCACAAAATACCCGATATTTGTGGGTGAACCAACAGTCTTTACTACATGTCTACTAAAAACCGCACCCTCGGAGAATACATCATCGAAAACCAAAACTCATTCAAATATTCTTCTGGCGAACTCTCTAAACTTATAAATGCCATTAGATTGGCGGCAAAAGTAGTAAACCATGAGGTAAACAAAGCCGGTCTTGTAGATATTTTAGGTGCGGCCGGTGAAACCAATATTCAAGGGGAAGACCAACAGAAATTAGATGTACTGGCCAATGAAAAGTTTATTCAAACTTTGACCAATCGCGAAATTGTTTGTGGCATTGCTTCTGAAGAGGAAGACGATTTCATCTCCATCAATAGTAACGACAATCAGCATCAGAATAAATATGTAGTTCTCATCGATCCATTAGACGGATCATCTAACATTGATGTGAACGTATCGGTAGGTACCATCTTCTCCATTTATCGTAGGATTACCCCAGTTGGCACCCCTGTAACTTTAGAAGATTTCTTGCAACCTGGCAAAAATCAAGTGGCCGCCGGCTATGTGGTTTACGGTACTTCTACCATGCTGGTATACACCACTGGGGACGGAGTTAACGGTTTTACCCTCAACCCTGCTATCGGAACGTTTTATCTATCGCATCCGAACATGAAATTTCCTGAAGATGGCCGTATTTATTCGGTGAACGAGGGTAACTACATTCATTTTCATCAAGGAGTAAAAGACTATATTAAATATTGCCAAGAAGAGGAAGGCGACCGCCCATACACTTCGCGGTACATAGGATCGCTAGTTTCCGATTTTCATAGGAACATGATTAAGGGAGGCATCTACATGTACCCAAAAAGCAGTGTTACCGAAGAAGGAAAACTTCGCCTTTTATATGAGTGCAACCCAATGGCATTTTTAGCCGAACAGGCCAACGGACTAGCAATTGGCGGGAAAACCCGCATTTTAGATGTACAACCTAAAGAATTGCACCAACGCATTCCGTTTTTCTGCGGTAGCCGTAATATGGTATTGAAGCTGCAGGAGTTTTTGACCAAATATCATTGAGATACCTCGTGGTAAAACCAACTGGCCAACAAATCTTTTAGAAAACGGAAGTTTAGTGCTTTAAAAGGTACAGATAGTCGTCGAAGTCAATTTTACCACTGAAAATAGCAGTTGAGCGCTCGATAATTTTATCTGCCTGACTCCCTGAAAAACCGAGTCCGATTGCATATTTCTTCAACAAAACCATTTCTTCTTGATCAATAAGATGGTCAGAAAAAACAAGTCTGAACAAATCGTAAAGTCTTTCTAAACGACCTTGACTATCGTGTGGAGGAACAATCGGATACTTGTTCTCTTTCTTCATTACTTCTTTATACTCAGCCTCGGTAATATCCAATCTATTGGCAAACTTATCGAGCATTGTTTTCTCTTCTGAACTGATCTCACCATCGACCGCTGCCAAAGTGGCAAGCGCCGCAAAATGGGCCAAATTACGTCTGTGTTCTCCGCTGATATAAAGGTCTGCAATTGCCATAAAATTCTAATTTGTGGCAGCAAATATAATTTTTTTAGAGGTCATTATTCCTACCAATCCCGATTATTTTAGCCCTAACCTAACAGTTTAATTAGGGTTTTAATAGCTGATAAAGCACCAAATCTATAGAGGCTTTGATATTTATCATCAAATAAAACACTTTAATGAATTTTTACATCTGTTAAGCATACCGCTAATATGCTTAACTTTCTAATGCCCATGAAAAAGCCATTACTAGAATTCACCGAAAAAGGTATCTATTGCCATGCGGCCAAGGTATATCTTGACCCTTGGAAACCGGTTGACAAAGCTATCATTACCCATGGCCATGCAGACCACAGTAGATGGGGGCATAAACAATACATAACCCATCCGACCAATGTGCCGATTATCAAACATCGTTTGGGCGATATAGAGGTAGCAGGCAAAGAATGGGGCGAGACATTTACAGTAAACGGTGTAAAGTTCACATTGTACCCCGCCGGTCATATTATCGGTTCTTCCCAAGTTAGGGTTGAACATAAAGGTGAGATTTGGGTGTTCACCGGAGATTACAAATTGGAAAACGACGGGGTGGCAACCCCCTATGAGAGTATTAAGTGCCATACGTTCATTACCGAATGTACATTTGGTCTACCGGCTTTTCTATGGCGCCCTCAAAAAGAAGTATTTAAAGACATCAACGAATGGTGGGCTCAAAACAAGTCTAACGGACAAACTTCAGTACTCTTCGGGTATTCTTTAGGAAAAGCGCAACGCCTATTAAAGCATTTAGACCCCAATATCGGAAAAATTTATACCCATGGTGCTATTGAAAACATGACCGATGTTTTGAGGCCTATGATTGATTTTCCGGCTACCGAGCGAATTACACGAGACACCAAAAAAGAAGATATTAAGGGACATATGGTCATTGCACCGCCATCCGCACATGGTAGTACTTGGATCCGCCGAATGGTGCCCTTCGTCACCGCGTCTGCTAGTGGTTGGATGGCCTTTCGAGGTGCCCGTAGACGACGCGCCATTGACAAGGGCTTCGTGCTCAGCGATCATTGTGATTGGCCGAGTCTTTTAGAAGCCATAAAGGAAATCGGAGCCGAAAAAGTTATATGCACCCATGGCTATACCGATATTTTTTCGCGCTACCTACGAGATTTAGGCTATGATGCCCGTACGGAAGCGACCCAATTCGAAGGTGAAAATGCAGAGCTGAATGTAGAAACTGAAATTTCTGAATCTGTATGAAAAAGTTCTCTCAACTCATAAAAACCTTAGATGGCACTAATAAGACCAATGTAAAAGTAGCGGCTTTGGCAGAATACTTTACCAATGCCCCAGACCAAGATAAGGTTTGGACCATTGCCATTCTCTCGCATAGAAGACCCCCAAGACCTGTCAATACGACCCTGCTTAGAGAATGGGCTTCTGAGCTGGCGCATATTCCATTATGGCTGTTCGAAGAAAGCTACCATATTGTTGGCGACTTGGCCGAAACCATTGCCTTAGTAGTACCTTCCGATGAGAGTTCAACGGATAAATCGCTTTCGGCATTCTTGCAAGAAATGATTTGGCTAAAAGCCCAAAGTGATGAAGACAAAAAAGCCTATTTGTACCGAAATTGGAAACAACTTGATTACTATGGTCGATTCGTTTTCACAAAATTAATTACCGGTGGTTTTCGAATAGGGGTCAGCCAAAAATTAATGACTCGGGCCTTGGCAAAAGCAACGGGTATCGATGAAGACATTCTAGCCTACAAACTGATGGGCAACTGGGACCCCAATACCATTGATTTTCAAGATTTGATTTTGGAAGAAAAAAAGAGCGATTACCTTTCAAAACCATACCCTTTCTACTTGGCATACGCCCTTGAGAACGAGCCCGAATCTTTGGGCGATGTTACCGAATGGTCTTTCGAACATAAATGGGATGGCATTCGAGCGCAAATAATAGTTCGCAACAACGAACTTTTCACATGGAGCCGTGGAGAAGAATTGGTTACGGACAAGTATCCGGAATTCGAAGTTTTTATAGGTAGATTGCCCAATGGAACTGTAATAGATGGTGAAATTCTCCCCTACCCAAATAAAGAAATTGGCACTTTTAACGATTTACAGACTAGGATTGGAAGAAAGAATGTTTCAAAAGCACTGCTCAAAAAGACCCCTGTAATTTTAAAAGCATACGACCTTTTGGAATGGCAAGGGGAAGATATTCGTACTAGACCATATAGTAAGAGAAGAAATCTTTTAGAAAAGATGGTTGCCGGGCAAGATGGCATACCTCTTTTTCTCTCTGAGAAAATGGAGTTCACCTCTTGGCAAGAGGTAGCGGAAGAGAGAGAACTGTCGCGCGAAAAGCGCAGTGAGGGGTTAATGTTCAAACGAAAAGATTCTCCTTATCTGGTCGGAAGAAAAAAGGGAGACTGGTGGAAATGGAAGGTTGACCCCTTAACAATCGATGCCGTTCTTACCTACGCCATGCGCGGTCACGGAAGGCGAAGTAATCTATTTACCGATTATACCTTTGCCCTTTGGAACGAAAACGAGGAAGGAGAAAAAGAATTGGTAACCTTTGCCAAGGCCTATTCAGGTTTGACCGACGCCGAGTTCAGAAAGGTTGATGCATGGATCAAAAAGAACACACTTGAGCGCTTCGGCCCCGTACGCAGTGTTACACCGCATCATGTTTTTGAAATTGCCTTTGAAGGTATCGCCGAATCTAAAAGGCATAAAAGTGGAGTTGCGACCCGTTTTCCCAGAATATTGAGATGGCGAAAAGACAAGAAGATACATGAAGCAAATTCATTGGAAGATTTAAAAGCATTGATTCCGCATACTGTAGAGACGGAATAAGAAAATGAACCAAAAAGAACTTTTCAGCATAGCGACCGATTGGTTCCATGAGCAAAATTGGCAACCTTTTGCCTTTCAGAAAGAATCGTGGAAGGCTTTTTTGGCGGGAAAACATGGTCTGCTCAACGCACCTACTGGAAGTGGTAAAACCTATGCCCTATGGTTTCCGATTGTATTGAATTACATCAAAAAGAATCCTGAATACCGCACAAAACACAAAAAAGGCCTCAAAGCTATATGGATAACCCCACTTCGGGCCCTATCGCAAGAAATCAGACAATCTGCCGAACGTATCACCGTAGACCTGGGTACCCAAATGACGGTCGGCATACGAACGGGCGATACGTCGACCAAAGAACGGGCCAGTCAAAAGAAGGCTATGCCAGACCTTTTAATCACCACCCCGGAAAGCCTACAACTTCTATTGTCTTCAAAAGGTTATGCCTCAATTTTTAAAGACTGTTCAGCTATTGTCGTCGATGAATGGCATGAACTTTTGGGCACTAAAAGGGGCATTCAGATGGAACTGGGCCTCAGTCGCCTTAAAACTATTTGTAAAGATTTACGGATCTGGGGCATTTCGGCGACCATTGGAAATTTAGAACAGGCCCGCCGAGTGCTATTAGGCCCGAACAGCGAGCAATTACAAAATTCGGTCATGGTCAGGGCCAACCTCAAAAAGAAGATTACGGTCAAGAGTATCATCCCCAAAACCATGGAAACCTTTCCATGGCGAGGGCATTTAGGTCTGCACCTCTTAGAGGAGGTAGTACCGATAATCAACAATAGCAAAACGACCCTTCTATTTACCAATACCCGCAGCCAATGTGAGATATGGTTTCAAAAAATTCTTGAGAAACATCCGGAATATGCCGGTGAAATGGCCATGCACCACGGCAGCATCAATAAAGAGACCCGATTATGGGTCGAGCAAGCCATACGCAATGAGAGCTTAAAAGCTGTGGTGTGTACCTCAAGTTTAGATCTTGGGGTAGATTTTGCACCGGTGGAAACCGTGATACAAATTGGTGGGCCAAAAGGGGTGGCCCGTTTTCTTCAGCGTGCCGGCCGAAGTGGTCACCGCCCAGGCAAGGAGAGTGTCATTCATTTTTTACCGACCCACGCTATGGAGCTCATCGAGGCATCGGCATTGCAGGTCGTCGTAAAGGAAAATGCAGTCGAGGATCGGCTGCCCTACCTCAATAGCTATGACGTTTTATTGCAATATCTTACTACTCTGGCGGTTTCAGACGGATTTTACCCGGGTGAAATCTTTCCTGAAATTCAACAGACCTTTTGTTACCAAGGTATTACCGAAGAACAATGGCAATGGCTGCTTAATTTTTTGGTATTGGGCAGTCAAAGCCTGAGCAGTTATGACGAATATAAAAAGGTAGAAATAGAAGCTGACGGAAAATTCAAAGTGAACAATCGGGGCGTTGCCATGCGGCATCGGTTTCAGATAGGCACTATTGTTGGTGATGCCACCATAAGCGTTCGTTATCAAAAAGGAGGGTATATAGGTTCGATTGAAGAATATTTTATTTCAAAATTGACCCAAGGGGATGTCTTTACTTTTGCCGGCCGAAATCTTGAGTTCATTCGAATCAAAGGCATGCAAGCGCATGTTCGTAATTCTACCAAAAGAACGAACAAAGTTCCTAGTTGGATGGGCGGCCGACTAAGCTTCTCTGCACAAATGTCAGAACTATTGCGCCAAGAACTTTACAAAGCAGCAGCCCATCAGTTAAGCGGACCTGAACTAAAGTCGTTAAAGCATATATTTGACAAGCAACGTGAAGAAAGTATCGTACCATCCCCTTCCGAATTTCTGATAGAGACATTCAAGACCCGTGATGGCTATCATCACATTTTTTATCCATTTGAGGGGCGGGCGGTGCACGAGGCCATGAGCAGTCTATTGTCGTACAGGGTAAGTCTTTTAAGCCCCATTACCTGCTCTTTGGCCTTTAATGACTATGGTTTTGAAATGCTTAGTGACAAACCCATTGACATACAAGCGGTAATCGACAATAACCTCTTCACGCCGGAATATATGCTGGCCGACTTACAAAGAAGTTTGAACAGCAATGAAATGGCCCGGCGAAAATTTAGGGACATAGCCGTTATTAGCGGAATGGTCTTTACCGGTTACCCTGAAAAAGGTGTCAAAATGAAGCACCTTCAAAGCAGTTCCCAGTTACTTTTCGATGTTTTTCGCGATTACGAACCAAACAACCTACTTTTTCAGCAAGCTTTCACCGAAACTTTTGAACATCAATTAGAAGAAGGTCGTTTACGAATGGCCTTGGAGCGAATCGGCAAACAACAAATCGTGTGGAAAGATTGCGAAAAGGCTACTCCTTTCTCTTTTCCTATAATCACCGATCGTCTCAGGGAAAAACTCAGTAACGAAAAGCTAGCCGACCGTATCAAACGCATGACCAAAATTTTAATGAAATAGACGTATTTTTGAACGGTTTTTCAGGAGCATTGGTTCGTATGTCTTATCCCCTAAAATTAAAAGATCAAAATTTTCAATTACACGCCTCTGGGGCTGTCTTTTGGAAAGAGAAGTCTTGTTTATTGATCAGTGACGTTCATTTAGGAAAAGTGACCCATTTTCGAAAATTTGGTGCTGCCTTACCCAGACACGCCGTTCATAAAAACTATTTGCTATTAGACCGACTGGTCAGTTATTACCAACCTTTTGAAATCTGTTTTTTGGGTGATCTTTTTCATTCATCTTTAAACAAAGAATGGGTATTGTTCGAAAACTGGATGGCTCGCACACCTTCAAAAATCACATTGATTACAGGCAATCACGACATAATTGCCCCAGAAAAATTTGAAAGTTTGGGGGTTGAGCAGTTTGAAGAACTGACGACAGAGAATTTTCTTCTGACCCACCACCCAGAGACTCGTAATGGTTATTACAACCTATGTGGCCACATTCATCCGGCGGTTCGGTTGCAAGGTGCAGGCAGGCAACGATTAAAACTGCCCTGCTTTTTTAAAACCGAAGACCAAATGATCCTACCTGCCTTTGGCGAATTCACAGGCAGCTACACCCTGAAACCTAGCGATAAAGATGAAGTGTATGTTATTGCCGGAGAAGAAGTTATAAAAGTATAAATTTAGGTGTCCTAAATTGTATTTAGGTTAGATTTTACGTTGATGCCGCTCTTTATCTTCAACAATACCATCTACTTTTGGCCCATTCACCCCAAATATGGCCAAAAGACTTTCAATCATTAATTTATTCTCTGTGCTCTTGGTAATTGTCATCAACTACCTGTCACAAATTAAGCTGTTCAACCATACCACCATTGGTGAAATCAGTAAGAAATATGATAATCTCTTTACTCCCGCCGATTATGCTTTTTCCATTTGGGGCATCATCTTTTTGAGTCTTTTGGGCTATTGCTTTTTTCAGATTAAAAGAGCTTTCAACGATAAGAAAAGCAAAGATTTCATAGTAAGTACAGGGTACTGGTTCACTACAGCCAACATTCTAAATGCTCTATGGGTTCTGGCTTTTGTTTTTGACCTGACCGGCCTATCGGTACTTATCATGTTTGTACTTCTTTACTCTTTGATAAAAATTGTTTTGAACACCAATATGGAGAATTGGGATGCTCCTATTGAAATAATAGCGTTTGTCTGGTGGCCTATATGCCTGTATAGTGGGTGGATTGCAGTGGCCAGTATTGCAAATGTGTCTGCATATCTAACCAAGCTAGACTGGCAAGGCTTTATGGTAACAGAAGAAAATTGGACCATCATTATGATAGCTGTGGCCTTATGCGTGAACCTGCTAATGATTTGGAGAAGAAATATGAGGGAGTTTGCCGCTGTGGGTATCTGGGCATTCTTTGCCATCTATATGCGTCACCGAATGGAATACCCTACTATTGCCAATGTTGCTTTAACCTCCGCTATAATTTTAGTCGTTACAACTTTAATACACGGTTATCAAAACAGAGATACCAACCCCTTTAAAAAGTGGCAACAAAGACAAAAAGGTAAAAGCACATCGTAAACCAAGGATTACCGAACTCTTAGACCATGCTTTTAAGGTCGTTCGTCCAAGATGGGTAGGTAAACAATGTAGCTTGTAATTCATCTGCCTTCATTTTTTGGTTAATGGCCATCGTCATAATATTGATAGTTTCCGCAGCCTGTGGACCTAGAAGATGAGCCCCGACAATTTCCTCTGTTCTTTCGTTCAAAATAACTTTATAGGCATATATCGATGCATTTACTCTTTTGGCGTTGAACCACTTAGTAGCATCATTGGTCTTGACCACAACATTTTTATAACGGCTCTTTGCCTCTTCTTCAGAGTAGCCCACCGAAGCTAGATGGGGCAAGGTGAAAACAACCGATGGAATAACAGGAATGCCTACCTTTTTCTGGTTATTTTTCAAAATGTTTTCGGCCACAATATACCCTTCCCTACCTGATAAGGGGGTCAAGGGGAGTCCGTTGTCGGAAACGTCACCGCAAGCATAAACAAACTCATTCGATTTGCTTTGCAAATAGCTATTGGTTTCGATACCGTTTTCATTAAAGGAGACATTACCTTTTGCCAAATCAAGAGCGGAAATAGCAGGGACTCTACCTGCAGTATTGAAAACGGCATCGGCTTTTAACTCCTTTGAGTGGCCTCCTTTCTTATAAATCAGCTTGAACTTCTTCCTGCCTTTTTTTATAGATTCTATTTTGCCACCGAAAACGAATTCGATTCCCATTTTCTTTGAAAACGATGTCAGTTCAGAAACTAGGTCAGGGTCGAAAGACTTTAAAGGCCTTTTACCAGAGTCGATAACAGTAACATCTGATCCCGCTCTACAGGCCATATGAGCAAACTCCATCCCGATATACCCAGCTCCTACAAAAACTATTTTTTTAGGAAGCTTTTTCAGATTTAAAAAATCATCACTAGTCTTCAAAAACTTACTTCCCTTTACACTCAATTTTCTTGGCTCGTACCCCGTAGCAACCACTATCTTCTCGGCCTTTATCTTTTTTCCCTCCACTAAAAGCGATTGATTACCTTCAAAACTGGGCGATTGATGATAGAGTTTGATGCCCGCTTCCCTAAGTTTTTCCTCGGTTCTTGCGGGAATAGAATCGGTAAAACTACCCTTGAATTTTTGAAGTTTTTTCCAACTTATCTTCAAGTTGCCTTCAATACCTTTGCCCTTCAATCGTTGGGCCATATCAAGGGCTTCGGTAGCAGCCAACAAAACCTTCTTTGGGTCACAACCACGATTGGCACAAGTACCGCCAAACTCTCTATTATCGGCAATGGCTACGCGCATGCCTGCCTTGGCGCACTTAAGGGCAACCGTTTGCCCTGCTACACCGCTACCGATTACAAATACATCAAACTTTTTGCCTTCCATTGGTTACCAGATTAAAAAGCTGTTTTAACCACGCCGCCATCAACTTTTATCGCGGCCCCGTTCGTAGCCGAAGAAAGAGGGCTGGCTATATAGGCTACCATATTGGCCACCTCTTGCGGACTAGCAAATCTTTGGATAAGGGAAGAAGGCCTTTCGGTCTTGAAGAACTCTTTTTCGACCTCTTCTTTTGATTGCTCTTCACCGATTCCGGCAAATTCCTTTACACCTTCCGATAAAGTAGGGCCTGGTAAAACCGCATTCACTGTAACCCCAGTGCCTTTGGTGGTTTCGGCCATACCTCTAGAAATAGCCAATTGAGCGGTCTTTGTCATTCCGTAATGCACCATCTCAACAGGAATATTGATTCCGCTTTCACTAGAAATAAATATAATTCGCCCCCAGTCATTCTTTAGCATCTGCGGCATAAATGCACGTGACATTCGCACTCCGCTCATAACATTTACTTCATAGAATCTATGCCAGTCATCATCTGTAATATCCAAAAACTCTTTTGGCTCAAAAATGCCGACATTATTGATGAGAATATCAACCTCACCAACCTCTTTAATTAAATGTTCAATTTCCTCCGATTTTGAAAAATCACAAGCAACACCGGTTATTTGGGCATCGGTCACTTTATTTTCAAGCTCTTTTACAGCATTCTCTACAGAAGCCTTGCTTCTACCATTTATGATGACCTCAGCTCCTTCTTTCAACAAGGTCTCGGCAATGGCTTTACCTATTCCTTTTGTTGATCCGGTGATGAGTGCTTTTTTATTTTTTAATTGAAAATCCATATTTACTATTAGGTTAAATTGTACTTAGCAAGTTGCAGCTTTTTTAAGGTTTTTTGTAATGCAAATTCGTTAAAAATGAATGGCATCGGTTCAGGAGGTATGCTTATCTTTGTGCCTCAAAATTTCACGATTGACCCAAATTGCATTCCAACAGTTCTACGCGCAGTCTCCCAATACCCGGAAACTAGGAAATGCTATATCCAATGGTCAAAAAAGCACCGTTCTTAACGGACTTACCGGGTCATCACTTTCACTGGTCGTATCAGAAGCCTTCGCGATAGCAAAAAGACCTTTTCTTTTAATATTCAATGATAAGGAAGAGGCAGCTTATTATTTGAATGACTTAGAACATTTGATGGGTGAACAAGATGTTCTCTTTTACCCTGGCAGTTACCGCAGACCCTATCAAATTGAAGAAACCGACAATGCGAACGTCTTACTGCGTGCCGAGGTACTTAACCGTATCAACTCCAGAAAAAAGCCGGCAATTGTGGTTACCTACCCTGATGCGCTTTTTGAAAAAGTAGTTACCCGAAAAGAACTTCAAAAGAACACCCTAAAAATCAAAATAGACGATAGCCTTTCCCTTGATTTTTTAAACGAGGTTCTTTTTGAATATCGATTCAAGCGGGTAGATTTTGTTACCGAACCCGGCGAATTTTCGGTTCGTGGCGGTATTGTTGATGTATTTTCTTTTTCTCACGACCAACCGTACCGTATCGAGTTTTTCGGTGATGATGTTGATAGCATACGCACCTTTGATGTAGAAAGTCAGCTTTCGACCGAAAAGGTGGAAAAAATTACCATAATACCCAATGTTGCGAACAAGCTTTTAGAGGAAAGGCGCGAAAGCTTTCTACAGTACATTGCTAATGAAACTACCGTTTTCATTAAGAATGCCGATTTCTTGTTCGACCGTTTAGATGATTTTTACAAGAAAGCAGGTGAAGCTTTTGACAAACTCTCTAAAGAGGTAAAACATGTGGAACCTGAAGAGCTTTTTTTGAATTCCGAATCGTTCAAAGTGCAACTTCAAGATTTGGCATTGGTTTCTATGGGCACTTCCTCATCTCTATTTCTAAATGCAGAGGAAATCAGTTTTAACACCAAGCCTCAGCCTTCTTTCAACAAAAAGTTCAACTTGTTGATCGATGACCTCAATGCGCACAAGGCCAAAGGTTACACCAATTATATTTTTTGTGCCAGTGAACAGCAGGCCAAACGTTTTCATGCCATTTTTGAAGACGTAAGCCGAAAGGTGTATTACGAAACCCCTGTACTACCACTTTATCAAGGTTTTATTGACGACGACCTTAAGATTGTCTGTTATACAGACCATCAGATTTTTGAGCGTTACCATAAGTTTCAACTGAAAAACGGATACGCGAAAAAACAGGCCATCACTCTAAAAGAATTGAACAAACTTGAGATTGGCGATTATGTTACCCATATCGATCACGGTATAGGTAAATTCGGTGGATTACAAAAAATCGATGTTGAGGGAAAAAAACAGGAGGCCATCAAGTTAATGTATGGTGAGCGTGATATTCTGTATGTGAGTATTCATTCCCTTCATAAAATTTCGAAGTTCAACGGCAAAGACGGTGCGCCGCCCAAGATTTTTAAACTGGGTTCGGCAGCTTGGAAGAAACTGAAGCAAAAAACCAAGACGCGCGTCAAGAAAATCGCTTTTGACCTCATTAAGATTTACGCCAAGCGTAGGCTGGAAAAAGGTTTTCAGTATGACCCTGACAGTTATTTGCAAAATGAGCTGGAAGCCTCGTTCATATACGAAGACACCCCAGACCAAAGCAAAGCGACCGAAGATTTTAAACGTGACATGGAGAGCGAGCGCCCGATGGACCGTCTCATCTGTGGGGATGTAGGCTTCGGTAAAACAGAAGTGGCCATAAGGGCCGCTTTTAAAGCTGTTGATAATGGCAAGCAAGTAGCTGTTTTAGTGCCAACCACAATTTTGGCGTTTCAACACTTTAGAACATTCTCCGAGAGGCTAAGTGATATGCCGGTTACTGTCGACTACCTTAATCGGTTTAGAACGGCTAAAGAACGTCGGGAAACTTTAGAGAATTTAGCCGCTGGCAAGGTCGATATTATAATCGGAACCCATCAACTGGTGAACAAAAATGTGAAGTTCGCTGATTTAGGACTGTTAATCGTTGACGAGGAACAAAAATTTGGGGTAGCCGTAAAAGACAAATTAAAGTCAATAAAGGAAAACGTCGACGTACTCACCCTCACGGCAACACCGATACCCAGAACCTTACAGTTCAGCCTTATGGCCGCAAGAGACCTGTCGGTAATTAGTACGCCGCCGCCCAACAGATACCCCATTGAAAGCAGGGTAGTAAGATTGAACGAAGAAGTAATCAGGGATGCTGTTTCGTATGAAATTCAGCGAGGAGGGCAGGTTTTCTTTATACACAACCGCATCGAAAACATCAAAGAGGTAGCTGGTATGATCCAGCGTTTGGTGCCCGATGCCAAAGTAGGTATTGGCCATGGGCAAATGGAGGGCAAGAAACTAGAGGCACTCATGTTAAGTTTCATGAACGGTGAATTTGATGTCTTGGTTTCGACCACTATTGTCGAAAGCGGCCTTGATGTTACCAATGCGAATACCATTTTCATCAACAACGCTAATAACTTCGGACTAAGCGATTTGCACCAGATGCGAGGCCGTGTCGGCAGAAGTAACAAAAAGGCCTTTTGCTTTTTTATCACCCCACCGTATGAAGTAATGACGGCCGATGCCCGAAAACGCATAGAAGCACTTGAACAGTTTACCGAATTAGGTAGTGGTTTTAATATTGCCATGAAAGATTTGGAGATTCGCGGTGCTGGTGACCTTTTAGGAGGAGAACAGAGCGGGTTTATAAACGAAATCGGCTTTGATACCTACCAAAAGATATTGGCGGAGGCCATTGACGAACTGAAAGAGAATGAGTTTAAAGAACTTTATGAAGAGGTTGAGGGGCATAAGGAAAAAGTCTTTGTGAAAGAAACCCAGATTGACACCGATTTTGAACTTCTTTTTCCTGATGATTACATCAATAACATCACCGAACGCTTGAATCTATATACCGAACTTAATTCGGTTAACGATGAGAACGAGCTTCAAAAATTTGAATCTCAACTCGTTGACCGTTTCGGAGAACTTCCTTCAGAGGCTGAAGACCTTTTGAATTCCGTTCGTATCAAATGGATCGCTAATCAAATAGGTATTGAGAAGGTAGTAATGAAAAAGAGTAAGCTAATCGGCTATTTTGTTGCCGATCAACAGTCGGCTTTTTATCAAAGTGCGACCTTTACTAGGGTGTTACAATTTGTGCAAAGCCATCCACAACATTGTACTTTAAAAGAAAAACAAACAAGAAATGGCTTAAGGTTATTGTTAACCTTTGGCGCTATTACCAGTATTGCAAAGGCTCTTCAAGCATTGGCACCCTTTGACAAAATGGCCGCACCTGCCTTGGCCGACAAATAATACTTTCAGTATCTTTCATATATCTAAAATTTAAAATCTTCCGGTTTTAGGTTCAACCTTAAAATAGTTGGTATGAAAGTCATTTTATCCTTTATCGCACTCATTGTTCTTAGCTTTAACTGCTTAGCACAATCTACCCCCTCCTCCAATGAAAAACCGCTTTTCGAACTGATTGACCAATACGCACTTGCTCGAGATCAAAAAGATACGGTTCTTCTGAGCAAGATATTGAACAAAGATATCGATCAGTTGGTTTCTACCGGCGAGTGGCGAAAGGGATATGAGCTAGCCAAAGAAGGTATGCTGCGCAGTTCTTCCGCCAACCCGGGCGACAGAAAGTTGATAGTGGAGCAAACAAGGTTTCTAAATACCTCCGTTGCCATAATCGATGCCCGTTATGAAATAAAAAATTCAGATGGTACTGTACGTAAAATGTGGAGCACCTTTGTAGCCGTTCTGGAGGATGACGTTTGGAAAATAAGTGCTATCAGAAATATGTTGCCAAGAACAAACGACTAACCTCTTTTTACTCGAAGGCTATTCGTATCTTAGTAGCACTTTTCAACTATAACCGACCTAAACCATGAACCTAAGAACACTTACCAGCCTATTTTTCATTTTTGGCTGCTGCATAGGCTTATTTGCACAACCTAGCAAGCAGCTGGTCGAGGTAATCATTACACCGAGCGAAGCGGATTGGACGTACAACACTGGTGAACAAGCAGAATTTTCGATTAATGTTCTGAAGAACAAAGTTCCCTTAGAAGGTGTAGAAATAAAATATACTATCGGGCCTGATGCCGGTTATAGAGAGTTGCCATTATGGAAAGAGGGTTCGATTACCCTTAAAAACAATACTACCGTAAAAGCGAAAAAGTTTGACCATCCGGGTTTTTTACGATGTAGCGCTACTGTTACCGTAGACGGAAAGGAATACAGCTCTTACACCACTATAGGTTTTGAACCCGAACGTATCAAGCCTACTACGACCCTTCCGAAAGATTTTGAAGAGTTTTGGAAGAAAGGAAAGGATGAACTGGCGCAAATACCTATGGAGCCCGTACTCACCTTAATGCCGGAACGTTGTACCGATAAGGTTGATGTGTATCACGTTAGCCTCAATAATGTAAAGGGCAAAATATATGGTATTCTGACCATGCCAAAAAAAGAAGGGAAGTATCCTGCCATTCTACACGTACCCGGCGCGGGTATAAGACCCTATTACGGCGAAATCAACGAAGCAGCCGAAGGGTTTGTATCATTCACTATTGGCATTCATGGTATTCCTGTCAATATGGACAAGTCTGTTTACGACAACTTAGGAGCTGGCGCCTTAAACGGTTACCAAACTTTTAATCTAGACGACAAAGACAACATGTATTATCGAAGGGTCTATCTGGGCTGTGTAAGGTCGGTTGATTTTCTTGAAAGCCTTGATAAATTCAATGGTGAAGATATTGGGGTAACCGGCGGAAGCCAAGGTGGGGCCTTATCAATAGTTACCGCCGGTCTAGATGACCGTATTGATTATTTGGCCGCTTTCTATCCCGCCCTATCCGATATGACAGGCTTTCTGCATGGCCGTGCCGGTGGCTGGCCTCAAATTTTTGTTGATGAGTTTACCAATAAGCCCGAAAAAATCGAAGTATCGAAATACTTTGATGTGGCCAACTTCGCGCGCTTCGTAAAAGCTGAAGGCTGGTATAGTTGGGGGTATAACGATAATGTTTGTCCGCCTGCATCTATGTATTCGGCCTATAATCTGATTACGGCAAAAAAAGAGCTGAAGGTTTTCTTGGAAACGCAACACTGGACCTTCCCCGAACAAAGAGAAATGCGTAACGATTGGTTGTATGCCAAATTAAGGCAGTAGATTGAAAAAAGCACTTTACGCAATTATTTTATGTGCTGTTATCGCTGGCAGTAATGGGGTACTCATTAAACAAATGAACACCCTTTCTGCGGGGGCTATCGCATTTTTTCGCACCATGGTGCCTATTTTAATTTTACTGCCCGTTCTTTTCAGTAAATCAAAACCGCTTTTCACCGGTAATTATAAAAAAATGCTTTTGGCTTCTACCATCAATGTGGTACGCCTTTATTTTTACTTGCTTGCCTTCATATATACCTCTATCGGTAATGCCATTGTTCTGGTCTACTCTTGGCCCATATTTGTTTTTCTGATTGAAGTCAAATATTATAAAAGACCTCTCTTAAAAGAACAGGTCGGCCTACTTTTTTTGGCCTTTGTAGGTATGGCCGTCACCTACTCCGATAAATCATTTTCGTTTGAGAACAATGATATGATCGGTATGGTAGCAGCGGTTCTTTGCGCTTTTGGTTATGCCATTACCGTTGTGATGTTCAAATCTGAATCGCATTATTACACCCAAAATCAGACGATTGTATATCAAAACCTTATAAGTAGCGTCTTCTTTATTCCTTTTTTATTTTTTCTTCCAGCGGTGGAGTGGGAACAGATAGGCTTGGGAGTTTTTTACGGATTTTGGATTGGCATCGTTGTGTTCCAGCTTTTCTTTTACGGCCTTAAGCATCTGCCCGCATCAACAGCTTCCGGACTCATGTACATCGAAATCATAAGTGCCATTGCCCTGGGCTATTTCGTAAGAAATGAAACCCTCAGCATTAATACTGTATTAGGCGGTATCTTGATTTTGATTAGTAGCTTTTTGATTACGAGATTGAATACAAAAAAAGGTTAACTTACCTCATCCTTTTACTTTCAAAAAAGTTCACGGTCAACATTTTTGAAAAAACCTTAATCAAAAACATTCCTTTCTATAATGTCATCCAACCAAAAGAGAATTCCATTTGAAGAAATGCAGCAAGTTCTTTTGAACCTTTTTCTCAAATATGATTTCACCCCATCGAAGGCACAACAATTGGCAAACACTTACAGTGAGAGCACTTTAGACGGCATCAACTCTCATGGCATTAATCGAGTGCCCCTTTTTATCGATTATGTGGAAAAGGGACTTGTAGATATAAATGCGGAGGCGGAAAAGGTCGAAGGAATGGGCAGTATAGAAAGATGGGACGGTAAATTAGGCCCCGGCATCATTAATGGCATAAAGTGCACCGATAGGGCAATTGAACTGGCACAAAAGCATGGCATGGGTTTAGTCGCCCTTCGTAACACCAATCATTGGATGCGCGGCGGCACCTACGGTTGGCAAGCTGCCAATAATGACTGTATCGGAATTATGTTTACCAATACCCAACCCAATATGCCGCCTTGGGGCGGAAAAGACAGTAGATTGGGCAACAATCCGTTTATTGTTTCGATTCCAAGAAAAGAGGGACATATTGTACTTGACATGGCCATATCGCAATTCGCCTTTGGAAAAATCAACGATTACCGCTTAAAAGGCGAGAAATTACCATTTCCTGGCGGGTGGGACGATAACGACCAACTCTCTAACGACCCGAAAAAAATCTTGGTAAAGGAAAGAGGTTTACCCATAGGCTATTGGAAAGGCTCTGCCCTTTCGATGGTATTGGATATGTTGGCAACCGTTCTATCACTGGGTAATTCAACTTCAAAAATTGCCGGAAAGGATCTAGAGGTAGCGCTTTCTCAGGTTTTCATCTGTATTTCGAGAAATAACTTTAACGATACCGATATTCAAGAGAGATTATTAAAAGAGATTATCGATTTTACCCACAATGTTGAACCATTGAAAGAAGGCGATAGAACCTACTACCCCGGTGAACGAACGGTTCTTACTCGGGAAAGGAACAAAAAAGAGGGAATTCCTGTCAGTACGGAAATCTGGAAAAAGGTATGCGCTCTAGCCAATTAAAATACGACTCAACAACTATAAACTACACCTTATGAAAACAACTTCAATTAGCATTGCAATTGCCATGCTAGCCCTAGTTTTATCTTGTAAAGAAACAGGCAACGAAAAAGTACAAACGACCGAAAACCCGATCGTCTCCGACTCGGTAAAGCAAAGAATAGACTCAGTTCTGAAAAGTTTTGTCGACGCGGGCGATATTGCAGGGGTTTCGGCCTTGATTTACGAAAAAGACAAAGAAGTCTATTTCAATGCATTTGGTTTCGCCGATGTAGAAGCGCAAAAACCTATGGATAGGTCTACGATCGTACAAATTTACTCAATGACCAAACCTGTCACCGGAACGGCACTTATGACATTATTTGAAGAAGGCAAGTTTCAGTTAGATGACCCTCTTGAAAAATACGCCCCTGAATTTGCCGATATGAAAGTCTATGTTGGTGAAGATTCCAGTGGAAAACCAATTCTAGAAGATGCCCGAAGACCCATAACCATTCGTGATATTACTAGACATACTGCCGGTTTTGCCGGAATTGGTGATACACCCTTAGGAAAAATGGTTGCCGAGGCCGATGCATTGAACAGAAATAACAACTTGGTTGAAATGGCCGAGAAAATGGGAAAGTTACCGCTACAGTTTCATCCTGGTGAAGAATGGCTCTATGGCCCTTGCGTTGATGTGCAGGCTTTTCTAGTGGAAAGAATTTCCGGCATGCCCTACCAGCAATATGTTCGCGAACACGTACTTGATAAATTAGGAATGGAGGAGACCCGCTATTTCATTCCCGAGAAAGATCGTAAGCGTTTTGCGGCACTTTACCGTAGAACAGGTAAAGGAACCATAGAAAGAGATACCCTCACCTACAGCAACTATCTTGAAAAATGGCCCCTGACCAGAGGAGGTTCAGGACTGACTTCTACATTAGACGATTATATGAAATTCGCGCGAATGCTCGTGCACGAGGGCAGTATTGATTCGGTAGAGATATTAAAACCTGAAACGGTACAGTTAATGGCTACCAACCAATTGGCCGATAGCATTACCGAACGACATTTTTTACCTAGCAAAGGTCAAGTTGGTTTTGGTATCGACTTTGCCGTTAGAACCGCGCCACCTGCCAACGCAGATGAAAATAATGGTGTGGTAGGAGAATTCTTTTGGGATGGTGCCGCCAGCACCTTATTTTGGGTAGACCCTGTAAATGACCTCACAGCAGTTATGTTTGTTCAATTATTTCCCTATGATCAAATTGGTCTTCACAAAAGTTTTAGAGATGCTGTGTATGGACCTATAGAAGTAGAGTAGAAGAACTAAAAATCGACATTCAAAAAAGTTCCCAACGGCGGAACCTGAAAAATCAGGTTCCGCCGTTGTTTTTTCCCATATAACCCAAAAATCGGTTTACAACGAAATCTGACATTTAATTATTTCTACAAAAAGAAGGAATTATATACATCATTTTCAAAAAAAATGACACCACCATTCGAATATTATGCAAAAATGAAGAAAAAGTAAAAAAATAATTAGGAACATTTTTTCCTTTGGTTGTTAAAACGATGTGAAGACCAATGAAAAAGGTTTTTCAAAAACAGGTCTTCCGTCTATTTACCTTGATCAAGTAAGTAGAAAACAAAACCGGGTTAACGATTTGATAACCCGAAAATATTCCAACCAAAAACTAAATGAAATGAAAAAAAGAATCTCTTCACCGCACTGCCTTTTGGCAAGTTCTAAACAACCAAATTTTCTACTTCCCGATTCTTTATAAGAAAGCTATTCGGGCCAAAGATTATCACCCTATTTCTATTTAAGCAATAGTTCTAAAAAGAAACATTCATTATGAAGCAAATATTATTACTACTACTTTTTTACCTGCCCTCGATGGGTAATCCGCAAGAAGTATCGCTTTCGCTTAGCGGGCCAACCCTTGGGCGGGTAATTAGTATTATCGAATCGCAGACCAATTACAAATTTGCCTACGCAGATGATATCAACACCAAAGACAAATTACCGGGCGAATATGCTTTCGAGAACAAAACGGTAGAGCTGGTACTGCAAGAATTTACACAAAGAACGGTTTACACCTTTCGTATCGTGGGCAATAACATAGCCATATCTCAAGATGCTCTTCCCACAAAGACCAAAACCGAAGCTCCCGACCAGAGTAGTGTCATTACCGGTCAGGTATTAGACGCCGATGGTGTACCCCTACCTGGGGTTACGGTGCAAGAAAAGGGCAGCACCAATGGCGCATTGAGCGACTTTGATGGCAATTACTCCATTGAAGTAGAATCTAGCACGGCTACACTTGTATTCTCATACTTGGGCATGAAAACGGTAGAACAGACATTGGACGGCAGTACTGACGTTGTTAACGTGACCCTTGCCGAAGATGCCCAAGCACTTGATGAAGTCGTAGTGACGGCCCTAGGTATAAAAAGGGATGAAAAGGCTTTGGCCTACTCCGTATCTGAGGTGGCCGGCGATGAGTTTACCGATGCACGGGAAACAAATATTGCCAATGCCCTTACCGGAAAAATAGCAGGGGTAAACGCTACAGGGCTTGCCACAGGGCCAGGTGGATCAAGTAGGGTCATTATCAGGGGAAACGGATCGCTATCGGGCAATAACCAACCACTATATGTAGTTAACGGCATGCCCATTGACAACTCTATACCCGGTGGCGGTTCTACCACTGATGGTCAAGGAATCAACGTTGACCGTGGTGATGGTATTGCAGGTATCAACCCTGATGACATTGAAACCATCAGTGTTCTTAAAGGAGGTGCTGCTGCTGCACTTTACGGTTCACGAGCTTCTAACGGTGTTATTTTGATTACTACCAAAAAAGGGGTTGCTCAAAGAGGTATTGGCGTGCAGTTTAACAGCAACGTTACTTTTGACACCCCATCTATATTTCCAGATTTTCAATATGTATACGGGGCGGGAGCAAATGGTAGAAAACCCGCTACACAAGATGAAGCTATCGAATGGGGTAGACTTTCTTATGGCGCTTTAATGGATGGCTCGCCCGTTGTTCAATTCGACGGTGTTGAAAGACCGTACTCCCCCGTTAATGTGAAAGACAATATCAAAAACTTTTACCGTACCGGAACCAATTTCGTTAACACCATTGCTTTTTCGGGAGGTAACGAAGACATCAATTATAGAATATCGCTTTCCAATACCGACAATCAAAGTGTAGTTCCTAATTCATCGTTCAACAGAAAAACCACCAACTTGAGCTTGAATGCCAAATTAAGCGAGCGATTAAGCCTAGAAACAGTGGTTCAGTACAACTTGGAAAAGGCCAGCAACAGGCCAGGTACCGGTTATGCCGATTACAATTCCGCATGGGCAACTAACTTGGTATCCAATACGGTCGATGTTACCAATATGGCCCCCGGTTATTATGAAGACGGAACTGAATTGTTATGGAACCCAGTTAACGTGGCGAACAACCCATATTGGGTCGTGAACCGATACAAAAACAACGATAAGAAAAACCGTTTTATCGGCCAGTTCAATCTTCGCTATGATATTTTGGACAATCTATATCTAAGGGGAAGCGTCAGTAGAGATTTCTACAACTTCGAATATGAAGGCATCACTCCTTCCTATACAGCCTTTAGACCTCAGGGAAGCTATGAGTCTTTAAAGTCTGATGTGTCGGAAACTAACATGCTTTTAACCGCCAATTACTCGGTTGACCTTTTCGAAGATTTTAATTTGACGGCTTTAGTAGGTGGTAACAAACAGAAGAACATTAATAATTCTACCCAAATCAGCGGTAGTGAGTTTACCATCCCGGAATTCTATAGCTATACCAACTTGGCTACCCTGACCACTACCCCTATTAACAGAACTACAGGAGTCAATTCTTTGTTCGGTTCGGTAGATTTTGGTTATAAAGGGTTCGCCTATTTGACATTGACAGGTCGCCAAGATTGGTTCTCTACGCTAAGCCCTGAAAACAATAGTATTTTTTACCCTTCGGTTGGTGGTAGCTTCTTGGTATCTCAAGCTTTTGAGCTACCACAAGCAATCAATCTATTCAAATTAAGAGGCTCATGGGCCGAAGTAGGGGGCGGTGCTCCAGATCCTTACTTAATCAACCAGACTTACGGTACCGTACAAGGAGGTCATAACGGTAGACCTCTTCAGGCGATTTCATCCAGTTTGGTAACCAATCCGAATTTACGACCTCTTACCTCTACTACTTATGAGGCCGGTCTTGATTTGAGAATGCTGAACAACCGATTGGGTCTTGACCTTACTTTCTACAACAGAAAAACTACCGATGACATCGTTCAATCAGATATTTCAACGGCTTCCGGTTATACACAGGCACTTTTAAATGTTGGTGAAATTAGCAACAAGGGTATTGAAATGCTTATTTCAGGTACACCGATCAGAAATGATAATTTTTCTTGGGACGTGAGCTATAACATGGCTTATAATAAAAGTGAGATTGTGTCGCTCGCCGAAGGATTGAATACCATTCAGGTTGGTAGTGGAATCGGTGGCGGTTCGATTCAAAACGTGGTCGGAAGACCTTACGGTACCATTTGGGGATACCGTATGGCCAGAAACGATGCCGGTGAAATCATTTATGACCAAAACAGTGGTTATGAGCTAAGAAGCGAGATTATGGAACTTGGTGAAGGTGTACCTCCTTTGACCATGGGTCTTACCAACACTTTTAAATACAAAAACTTCTCATTGAACGTACTTCTAGATGGTAAGTTCGGAAACTCCATTTACTCTAACCTCGCGCAATATGCCCATAGGTTCGGTTTAACAAAAGCCACTTTACCTGGTAGAGAAAACGGACTTCAATTATCTGGGGTCGATTTAAATGGAAACCCCTACTCAAGGGTAGTTCCTGTTGAGGAATTAGATACCTATTACGACAACCAAAAGAATTACACCGACATTTTCGTCTACGATGGTAGTTTTGTAAAACTTCGTCAAGTTATCTTGACTTATAGCCTTCCGTTGAATAAGATTAAAGAATTACAATCTTTATCTGTTTCGTTGGTCGGTAGAAACTTGGCCATCCTTTATAAAAACACAGACCTTTTTGATCCAGAATCAAGTTATACCAATGGCAATGCCCAAGGTTTAGAAGCTTTTGGTGTGCCTAGAACTATGAGTTACGGAATCAATTTGAGCGTAAAATTCTAAATGCAATAAAACCATTCTTATGAAAGTAAATTTCATTATATCAAAATATCTGGCCATTAGCGCAATAGGGCTTTCGCTGCTATCATGCGATAAAGGTCTTGAGTCACTCAACGAGAACCCCGATGCCTACGGCGAGATCATTCCTGAATACCTTTTTAGCAAGGCGCAGTTAGATGCGGTCAACGTTAGTTACTTCGGAACCTCAGCCTTGACCATTGGGGGATCTATGCAACAATTTGCCACCTATAAAGAAGTACCTGCTGCGGGAGATAAATATTTCAACGATGGTTACTCTAAAGGCTACTTTACCGCTGTTTACCCCAATGCGGTGAATGAGATACAAGAGGTTATCAAAGCCTTAAGCGAAAACCCGGAAGATGTTACCAAGCTTTCGATAGCCCGTATTTGGAGAGCGTATATTTTTCATCATATAACAGATTTGTATGGCGACGTGCCTTACAGCGAGGCCGGTCAAGGTATTAGCGGTCAGGTGTACACACCTAAATATGACGAACAATCGGCTATCTATGCCGATATGCTCAATGAATTGGAGGAAGCGGCTTCCGCCTTAAATCCTTCACTCACAAGCTTTGGTTCTTCAGACCTTATCTATGACGGTAATGTTGATAAATGGAGAAAATTCGCTTACTCGTTAATGCTGCGCTTGGGTATGAGATTGACCAATGTAGATGAACAATTGGCTCAAACATGGGTCGAAAAAGCCATTGCCGGCGGTGTTATGACCAGTAACGATGATTTGGCAAAGATTGATTATGTTGATGGTTCTCAAGTTTCCAGTAGAAACCCGATAGCCACGGCGCTTCTTGATGGCGATTATATCGATCCGCAAAGTGAGGATAATGTAGAAGGAGGCAAACTGGCCAAAACCTTTATTGACCACCTTAAAACTACAGGAGACCCAAGATTAAATGCCATTTCGGTCGTTTGGGTTCTTAACGGTGACAGATATGTGGCCGATACTACCTCTACCTTGCAAGAAGGCATGCAAAATGCGGCTTTTAACAGCAAGCCCGCAGAATTTGCCATTTACTCAGAACCTCATCCGAATACCATTTTAAGATACGATGCCCCCCTACTGGTTTTTACCAATGCCGAGGTTGACCTTCTTTTGTCAGAAGCGGCCTTAAGAGGTTGGTACGATGGCGATGCACAAAGTGCATACGAATCGGCCGTAAGGGCAGGTATGGCCCAATGGTCGCTCTTTGGCGAAGATGGCGTTATCAGCAGCACCAGGGTAGATAGTTATCTAGAACAAAACCCTTATTTGACAGGTGGTTCTATGGATGAACAAATGGAACAGATCCATACTCAAAAATGGGTGTCTTTATTCTTGGATGGATATGAAATTTTTGCCAATTGGAGAAGAACGGGCTATCCGGAACTGACCCCCGTCAACTACCCAGGAAATCTTACTGGTGGCGTCATACCGACCCGCTTTGTATTACCTGACGCAGAAAGCACCATCAACGCAGCCAATTTTCAGGAAGCTGTTGATAGACAAGGTGTAGGAAACTCTTTTACCAGTACCGTCTGGTGGGATAAGCCATAACCATATACCAAACCAGATTAACCAACAACCAACATAACTATACAATTCATTTCTAAAAAAGAGAACTATGAAAGTAAAAAATGGAAGAAGAGCCTCGTTCAAAAAATTAGGTTTAGGCCTGGCCACCTTATTCGGTGTTAGCTCGGTTAGGGCATACGAAACTGAAGAACCCTCCTTTAAAACTGCCAATAATATAAAGGATTTTCAAGGTGTACCCCTTTTCTCCGGTTCTACCCGAGTAGGCAATTTGATTTTTATTGCTGGTAAAGGTGCCCATACCGAACCTTTTGAAATAAAGGCGCATACCGAAATAGTTCTCAAAGAGCTTGAAAAAGAGCTAATCAAAGCAGGCTCATCGATGGATAAGGTGGTAAAGGTCAGTGTTTTTCTTAACGACATTGCCGATTACCAAGCCATGAACGAAGTATACAAAGGTCGTTTTGGCGACAAACCACCCGTAAGAACCACTGTGGCCGTTGCCCAAGGTGGTGTACCGGGAGATTCATTGGTAGAAATGGATTGTATAGCATATGTGTAAAACCAAATGAGCATAAAACACTAAATTTTATGAAAAGAAGGGACGCTGTCAAAAACCTGTCTTTGGTACCCATCGCAGGAAGTTTAATGTGCCGGCCAGAATCACTGGCCTTAAAGGCAAATGACGAAAAACCGACATCAAAGATTGATTATTTCGAAGAACTAGGCATCACTAGAGTAATCAACGCCAATGTTACCATGACCTTTTTATCGGGTTCGCTAATGCTACCTGAAGTATTGGATGCCATAAATTCAACGGCACACGACTTTGCCAACATGCACGAACTGCAAGACAAGGTAGGGGCAAAAATTGCAGAAATGCTAAAATGTGAAGCGGCCATGGTTACCTCCGGTGCCGCATGTGCCATGGTTCTAGCAACCGCAGCATGTATTACTGGCGATGACCTTGAAAAGACCAAGCTATTACCCAATTTACCGGGACCCCGACCAGAGGTTATCATGCAAAAATCGCACAGGTATGTTTTCGACCAAGCGATTACCACAACAGGAGCAAAAATCATTGAGGTAGACGATGCCGATGAGATGGAAAAGGCTATCAACGAGAATACGGTAATGGCCCTTTTCTTTAATGCGGCCGAAAAATCGACCATCACCCATGAAGAGTTCGTGGCACGGGCAAAGAAGAAGAACGTACCTTCTTTTATCGATGCTGCCGCCGATGTACCTCCGGTTGAAAATCTTTTTAAATTTCAGAAAATGGGCTTTGACCTCGTTACTTTTTCGGGAGGTAAAATGATCCGTGGCCCACAGAGCGCCGGTCTTTTATTCGGAAGAAAAGATTTGATAGAAGCTGCCAAATTGAACCATAGCCCTCATGAAGCGCCGATAGGCAGGCCCATGAAGGTAAACAAAGAAGAGATTTTTGGTATGTATGCCGCCCTCAAAGCCTATTTAGGCCGTGACCACAAAAAAGAATGGCAAGAATGGTTGTCTCGAGTAGAGAGCATTAAATCAGTGGTAGAATCAGTTGCTGGTGTAACCGGGGAAACCTACATCAATCCTGGCCCTGCTAATGCCTTCCCCAGCCTACATGTTTCTTGGAACGAAAGCAAGCTTAAGGCCAATCCAAAAGAGATTTATGAAGCACTAAAGAACGGTACCCCGAGCATCGTGACCAACGTCGCCAAAAAAGACGGCAAGCAGTTACTGAACGTTGGAGTGGTTCTTTTAAGGGAAGAGCAAGTGAGCATAGTAGCCGAAAGGTTGAAACAAATTTTACAAGACCATCTTTCCTAAGAGATAAGACAGGTTGAAAATTATAAGAACACAAGTAACACAAATGAAAAAACAACAGAGTCTACTGATTATAGGGTTGCTTCTCTGCCTTAACATCTCATGGTCGCAAGAATACTCCATCGTTATTAAGGGCGGACATGTCATTGACCCCAAAAACAGTATTGATGAAGTAATGGATGTGGCAATCAAGGATAACAAGATTGTCAAGGTGGCCAAGAATATTAATACTAAAGATGCCGAAAAAGTTGTTGAGGCCAAGGGGCTTTATGTTACCCCGGGTTTGATCGATATTCATCAGCATGTATTTGCAGGTACTGAAGCGGGTCGGGCATATAGTAATGGACCAGGTTCGGTGGCCCCAGACGGCTTTAGTTTTCGCACAGGTATCACTACCGTGGTCGACTGTGGTGGATCGGGTTGGAAATCATTTCCTACATTCAAAGAGAATATCATTGACCGCTCAAAGACAAGAGTTCTTTCATTTTTAAACATTGTGGGCGAAGGTATGCGCGGAGGAAATTACGAGCAAGATACCAATGACATGAATGCCAAGTTGAGTGCCCAAATGGCCCAAAAATATTCTGATGATATAGTTGGTTTTAAGGTAGCCCATTACGAGGGGCCAGACTGGACACCGGTTGACCGTGCCGTTGAGGCCGGAAACCTCTCTAAAAAACCTGTGATTATAGATTTTGGGGGAAGCCGACCTCCGCTTTCGATAGAAGAACTATTCATGCAACATCTACGCCCCGGAGATATTTACACCCATGCATTTGCCGAATTGGAAACGAGGGAGACTGTTGTAGACGTTAATTCGAAAGAACTGAAACCTTTTGTTTCAAAAGCACAGGAAAAAGGTATCGTATTCGATGTCGGCTACGGTGGGATCAGCTTTGCATACTCCCAAGCCATACCGGCAGTTAAATCTGGCTTTTACCCAAATACTATAAGTACCGATCTACATATCGGCAGTATGAACAATGCGATGAAAGACCTTTTAAGTGTCATGTCAAAATTCTTAGTGATGGGCATGGAGCTTGAAGAAGTGATAGAAGCCACAACATGGAATCCGGCGAAGGCCATACTTCGTGAAGAACTGGGCAATCTATCTGCCGATATGCCGGCAGATGTGGCCATTCTCAAATTGAACAAAGGTGATTTTGGGTATTTCGATTACACAGGCCACCTTGAAAAAGGCAAAGTACGATTAGAATGTGAGTTGACCATTCGAGACGGAAAGGTAGTTTATGACCTTAACGGACGGTCCCTATCCAAATAAAAATTAGATAAGAAGATTACAAAAACAGTTGAGTTAGTTAAGTTAGTTTTGATTTACCGGGCTTTTATTAAGTCCGGTATTTCTTTTTAAAAAATTCCACCAATCTTTAGCAAAATATTGTTTGTAGTTTTTTAAGTAAAGCTTAAGTTTATAAGCCCTATTTGGATCTCCTCAAAAACACTTGTCCATTATTTGAAAGATCAGAATACATATTTCTTGGTTAAGAGTATAAAAAAAGGAAACCTAAGCTCTTTAGAAAAATTATACTCGCTCTTTTACTCCAAGTTATACTGGTTCGCAAAGAAATTCAACTCCCCCACCCTAGAACCGGACGACTTCGTACAACAAACGTTTTTAAGACTTTGGGAAAACAGGGATAAATTAAAGGAAGACGTCTTAATAGACAAACAGATATACACTATCTGCCGCAATATTATTCTCAACCATTTAAAACGGGAGTCAAAATTAGTGCCGACCGAAGAAAAGAACTTTTTCGGGGCCACTGAAATCAAAGAAAATACGGGTCAAGATGAAATTAACTTAGAATGGCTGTACAGTGTTTTAAAAAGTTTGCCCAACAAAAGGCGCGAAGTTTTTGTGTTGCATAAAATAGAAAACCTATCGTATGAAGAGATAGCTGCATCACTGAACATTTCAAAAAAAACAATCGCAAATCATATTTATTTGGCCCAGAATCATATTAAGCAAGAATTGGAGAAAGAAAAAAACAAAAAGAATTAGGAAATATTCAATCCTGAATTGTTCTAAGAGTATAAACGGCAATATATAAGTGGAAAATTACGAGTCCGACATAGAAAAAAGAATGGAAACTGCTTGGGGCCAAGACTTTCCGCCCGTTCCCAAGACCCAGATCAAGAATTCATGGTCCGAGCTTGAGTCTACCATAAGGTCGCGTTCTCCAAAACGTTCCTTTAAATGGGCCATTGCCGCTGCAATAATGCTACTATTGCTTCCAGCTCTTTATTTATTAAGTGTCGACCGCTCTACTATTGAAATAAACAATTACACTCAACTTGATAAAGAATTTATTCTGCCCGATAGTAGTATTGTCATTTTAAAACCGAATTCAACGGTCAGTTACAACAAAAAATTTTCAAAGAGAGAAGTCGCCTTGTCAGGCCAAGCTTTTTTTGATGTCGTAAAAGATAGCCTAAAAGAGTTCACGGTTGAAACCAGTCGCACATCTACCCGCGTTTTGGGCACTTCATTTTTAGTTACAGAAAATGAAGACCTTGAAAAAACCGAGGTGTCGCTTTACTCGGGAAGAATACTAATGTCTTTAAAGGATACTGAAAATAGGCGTTCTTGGGCCATTATCCCCGGTGAGAGTTTCTTATTGGACAAAGGTAAGGTGCAGGTCAAAAAGTTTGAGACAGACCTCAGCTTTAGTGCAGGAAACAAATACAGTGACCTCAACAATATTGAACTGGAAAAACTCTTTCACTTCATCGAAGAACGTTTCGGCTACCAATTTGAAACTAACGAAATGACAAAAAACAAGTTGGTTACTTTAAGAATCAACAAATCCGACTCTTTAGGTCAAATATTGAAGGTACTTTCATTGATAAATGATGTAAATTTCGAAATCAATGAGAGTGAAAAGACAATCGTTACTCTTAAAAAAGAGAAAAAATAAATCGCTTACCCCTTACCCCCTATTAAATTTATGAAGATCCGAGCCATTCAACTATTTACAGCCGCATTCTTATTATTTGCCACCCACCTTTATTCACAGACAATACCAAAAGAAGAGCTTGTTTTCTTGACTTCTTCTTGGGAAGGGGAAAGATTTGAAGACGGTCGTCCCAAAATATCCGATGACCTTGTAGAGAGAGCAAAGCATATATCGGTCGATGATGCGTGGACGGTTCTAAAAAACGAAGGCTATAACAATCAATTTGCCGGGGAGTGGAAAATGGTCAACAACAATGTAGTTGTTGGCAGGGCGGTTACGGCTATGTTCATGCCTAGCAGGCCCGATGTTGAAAAGAACATTAAAGACAGAGGAGTTAATAAGCAAGGTAGAAAAGGTGATACCAATTCATGGCCTATCGATGTGTTGACCACGGGCGATGTTTATGTGGCAGACGGGTTCGGAAAAATTGAGGCCGGAACCTTAATGGGTGCTACATTGGCCAACTCTATATTCGCAAAATCAGGAAATGGTGTAGTCTTTAATGGCAGTGCCAGAGATTTAGAGTCGATATCTGAACTGGAAGGCTTCAACGCCTTCGTTCGCGATTTTCATCCTTCTTTCTTGCAAGAAATGGTGTTAATGGGGCTTAATACCGCTATACGAATAGGTGATGCCATCGTATTACCGGGCGACTTGGTAATCGGAAAAAGTGAAGGGGTTCTATTCGTACCTGCCCATTTGGCCGAACAGGTAGTGTTTACCAGTGAATTTGTAGGCCTAAAAGACCTTTTTGGCTTCGAAATGGTAAAAGCAGGAAAATATTCTACCGGAGAGATTGACGGTAAATGGTCTGACAAGGTCAAAAAAGACTTTTTAACCTGGTTAGAAAAAAATCCCGATAAGGGTAAAATGACAGCCGAAGAGCTAAATAAAGTTCTCGAAAAAAGAACTTGGTAAATCAAATTCTTGCTTGTCTACTTTTTATGGCATCAAGCCTGATTGAATGGGCTCGAGAAAAAGAAAATGCAATTGACGCAAACATCTTCTCCTTTTGGTGCAGTAATCGAAATGTATCATTTACCTGATTTTCAATAACAAGCTTTAATGGTTTGAAATCATTTAAGGTTAGCCCTATTCCCATTGGGCTAGCAAGCAAGTATATTGCTATCTTTAGGCCCGAGACATTCAAAAAACCTTCACCATGCAACTAAACAAGTTTGTTTTACTGATATTTCTAATGACCGTAACGATTTCTTGCGGACAAGAAATAGACGCCGATTATTTTAAAAGTCATTATGACCTAAAGGAATACCGTATTCCCATGCGAGACGGTGCCGAACTGTTCACGGTAGTCTATACTCCTAAAGACCAAACTAAAAAATACCCGATTCTCTTAAACAGAACTTGTTACAATGCCTCAAAACATTCAAACTATCAATACAGCGGCTACCCTTCAAAATATCTGGTAGAAGACGGGTATATATTCGTTTTTCAAGATGTACGTGGTCGTTATATGTCAGATGGAGAGTTTGACAATATGAGACCGAACATACCCGGCAACAAACCGAGAAACAAAAAAGACATTGATGAAAGTAGCGACACCTATGACTCAATAGAATGGATGATCAAAAACATTAAAGGCAATAATGGTCGCGTGGGCATGTATGGCATTTCTTATCCCGGGCACTATACCGCGGCCGGCATGATCGATGCCCACCCTGCACTAAAGGCTTCTTCGCCACAAGCGCCGATAGCCGATTTCTTTTTTGACGATTTTCATCACCAAGGTGCCTATTTAGAAAGCTATACGGCTGCCTTTGCCGTATTTGGTTATCAAAAAGACAGTCTTACCAGAGATCCTTGGTATACCGAAAAATTAATGAGGCTCTATGGCAACCCCGCTTCCGATGCGTATGATTTCTTTCTAAAATTAGGCCCCTTAAAAAATATTACCGAAAAATATCACAAAGACAATTTCTTTTGGAACCAGATAGTTGACCACCCTAATTATGATGAATTCTGGCAAAAGAGAAATATTCTTCCCCATTTAAAAGATATCGACCATGCCGTTATGACCGTTGGAGGATGGTACGATGCCGAGGATCTTTATGGCCCATTGAATATTTATAAAACGGTGGAAGCCACAAGCCCGAAAGCCAAAAACACGATTGTCATGGGACCTTGGGACCATGGCGGATGGGCGAAAGAAACCGGTAAAACCGTTCACAACCATATCTATTTTGGTGACAGCATCTCTACCTTTTTTCAAAGAGAAATAGAACGTAATTTCTTTGCCCATAACTTGAAAAGCAAAAACATTTACAAACTGCCGGAAGCCTATATGTTCGATACAGGTTCGAAAGAATGGATGAAGTTTGAACAATGGCCACCAATCGATATAGAACCTGTGAGCCTGCATTTTGGTGGAAATGGGCAACTTAGTGTTAACGGACCTATCAACGAAGATGCCGTTTTCGAATATACGAGCGACCCTCAAAAGCCGGTACCTTACACCTCACAAACCGAAGGGCTGACCTTTACTCCCAGACGTTATATGTCAGATGATCAAAGACATGCCTCACGTAGGCCCGATGTGCTTACCTTCGAAACCGAACCTTTGGACAACCCAAAAGTGCTGGCCGGAGAAATTCTGGCAAAATTAAAGGTGGCCATTACCGGTACCGATGGCGACTTTGTTGTTAAGTTGATCGACGTCTATCCTTCAGACCATGAAAACTATGAGCACAACCCGGATAATATTATTATGGGAGGTTATCAGCAACTAGTAAGGGCCGAAGTATTTCGAGGTCGTTTTAGAAATAGCTTTGAAAAACCTGAACCTTTTGTTCCCGGAGAAATAAGCGATGTCGATTTTAGACTTCAAGATATTTTGCACACCTTTAAAAAAGGGCATCGCATAATGATTCAGATTCATAGTACTTGGTTCCCTTATATTGATAGAAATCCGCAGAAGTATGTTGAGAATATCTATAAGGCCAATGAAGATGATTTCATCAAATCTACCATAAAAGTATATGGATCATCTTCCGTTGAGGTAGGCGGCACCCAAGATTGCTGTTTGCCGGAACCTTTCAGGGGGCAAGCCACAGAATTTATTAAAGATTAAAGTTTAGAGGGTCTTCAAGTCTTTTATAGTCTTGAAGGCCACATCTACTTGGGTATCGTCTACCAAAATGGTAAATTCATTGGTGGTTGAGATAACCTCGTACAGAACAATGCCCTCCCATGCCAAACGCTGAAATATAAAATAATATATACCCGGTACGCTAACGTTTTCGGCTGGAAGCTTTACAGTAATCGAAGATAAATTTTCTGCTTTTTGGGTACACTTTTCTTCTTTAAAAAGGGTTTCGACGGTTTGATCTAAGCTGTTACTTACTACAATATTCAGTTCGTTCACACCTCTAGATGAAGTATAAAAAACATCTTTATTTTTATTGACTTCTTCAAGAAGCTCGGCCTGCACCTCTAATATTGATTCAGATATAAAAAAAGTGAAGTCGGTCAAAGAAGATCGAACCGTAATCTCGCCGATATTCTTCAACACTTTTATAATCTTATGTGTAGCGCGAAATTCTAGATCATCGGACAGTCTTTTCAGTGCCATAACGATAGCCCCATTACGAATATCCTTTCCTAACTCATCTTCAATTTCAGGCTTAACAATTCTTGAAAGAGAGGTTAGATTGATAATACCTTGTGCCAATGCACTTTGTAAAAACGGCTTCTTTTTTATGTATTGCTCAACGACCGACGATATTGTTTTCATGATGCTCTTAGTTGGTTGCAGAGCAAAAATAACACATTGTTATAAATAAAACAAATTGTGTTAATACTAAAATTCAAAACATCTCAACTTTCCCCTCGTCAGAAATGATAAAAAGCATTTTCAAGATGTTCAATCTTAAAAATGCTTCTATTCTTTAATATAGTAACCACATCAAAACGTACCTCGGCATCGATTTCATTTTCGGTTACGAAATAGTCTGCCGCCGAGACCAAAAGCTTTATCTTTTTTGGGGTGATGGTTTCTGCAATCGGTATAATACGGTCATTACTTCTCGCCCTCACCTCTACTACGGCCAATACCTCCTTTTTCTTAGCGATAATGTCTATTTCAGCTTTAAGGTAACGATAGTTCTGGGCTACGATTTCATATCCTTTTCCTACTAAAAAATCAACTGCTATTTTCTCTCCTTCCTTACCAAATTCATTGTGTTTGCCCATAGTTTTCCTTAAATCTATTTCAAAGAGCGGCGGTTCATCGAAAAATAGGGTTACCTAACGCCAAATATTGTGTATGATTCGTAATTAATTATGCCATACATCGAAAATACATCAATCACCATACTATACAAAACCCCAGTACGTTAAGAATTGACCCCAAGCACATAAACGGTTCTTAAAGCCTACTGAAAACTATGGAATACTTTATCAACTGTAATACGGCTTCCCTAGCGCCGTATAACACTCCCTTGAACAGGTCGAAGGCTGCACACCTGTACCGTAGACTGGGGTTCAGCGCCTCCGCACAAACTATCGATCAAGCAGAAGGTCAAAATGCAGGTTCATTGGTAGATACACTAATTAACCAGGCATTGGCCCAACCGCCCGTTACAGCACCTACTTGGGCCGATTGGAACGGTAGTAATTACCCCGAAGACGATGAGCAGCGTAACTCAATGGTGCGTCAACAAAGGCAAGAGTTCAGCTTGGCCTACACCAATCAAATGCTGAACAACAACCTACGAGACCGCCTTAGCTTCTTTTGGAGCAATCATTTTGTTACCGAGCTGAAAGTGTACGAGTGTAATTCATTTCTCTACCACTACATCGATTGCTTACAGCAGAATGCAATAGGTAACTTTAAAACATTTGTTAGCGAAATCGGACTTACCGATGCCATGTTGTATTATTTGGATGGCGTTTATAACAACGGCCATAACCCCAACGAAAACTACGCCCGAGAACTTTATGAGCTATTTACTTTGGGCGAAGGTAATGGGTATACTGAAGAAGACATTATTGAAACGGCACGTGCCTTAACCGGTTATGTTGAGAGAGGCGAACTAGGTTGCGAATCCGTACAATTTAGAGATGACCGCCACGATACCGACAGCAAAACTATATTAGGTCAAACAGGCAACTGGGGTTATGATGACGTGATTGACATATTGTTCGAGCAACGAGCCAATGAAATTGCCGAATTTATCTGTAGAAAACTCTATGAGTTTTTCGTTCACCCCGACTCTCAAGATGCCGCGGGCAATGCCCAGACCATTATATCTGGCATGGCAAGCACTTTCTTGGCCAATAATTTTGAGATTGCACCGGTGCTTTCACAATTATTTAAAAGTCAACATTTCTTTGATGATGAGGCTATTGGCGTCATTATTAAAAGTCCGTTCGATATTTATTTCAACCTACTGAACGAATCAAGCTTTACCTACGATGATGTCACGGTATCAAGCATGATCAATTATAGTGCACTCTTAAGCCAAGAATTGTTCAACCCTTTTGATGTAGCCGGTTGGCAAAGAGACCGATCTTGGATTAACACCAATTTTATGATCGGGCGTTGGCTGACTATAGAAAGTGTATTAGAAGAATTTTTTAATGCCGACCCCGAACAGTTCAGGTCTTTTGGCCTATCGCTTACAGGAATGGATGGCATGACAAGCAATAACCCAGATGTAATTGCTCGGGCCATTATCGATTTTATATTACCGAAAGGACTATTAAACGATTCGGAATACGATAAGGCATACACCGTATTTAGAAGCGATGTGCAAGATCAATACTACGAGGGCGGCTCGACACCTACTTGGACGTTGCAGACTTCAATGGAAGGCCCTTCACAGGTATATCTGCTAATGCAATATTTGGCCCGTCAACCCGAATTTCAACTTAAATAACCTACAGCTATGTGCGATACCCACCATAATTCACCTCATAAGGGCCTGCAACACGAAGGCCATGACCAAGAACATAAAGCATGGAGCAGACGCTCATTTTTACAGGCACTCGGCATAGCTGGATCAGGTTCGATGATGCTAGGTTCCAATTTTTTAACGGCCTCGGCACCGTCACCTCTAACATCGGCTATTGCAGCCGCTGAAACAGACAACATTTTAATTCTTATTCGTCTTTCGGGTGGAAACGATGGTCTGAGCACCGTTATACCCATTGAGCAATATGATTCATACGCCAACGCGCGACCCAACATTTATATTCCGGAGAGCAAAGTATTGAAGCTTACCGATGAGTTCGGTGTGCCATCTTACATGAAGTCTTTGGAAGCAATGTGGGACCAAGGCCAGTTCAAGGCGGTTCATGGCGTAGGTTATGAAGGGCAAAGTCTTTCCCACTTTACGGGATCGGATATTTTTGCCAACACCGACCTAACAACCACCGGATTCAGTGGGTTGAACACGGGATGGATGGGAAGGCATTTTGAGAACATATATCCTGATTACCTTATTTCGCCCCCTCCCGCACCAGCGGCCATTCAAATAGGTCAGTTCGGTAGTTTGGTTTTTCAAGGCGAAGAAACCAATTATGCGTTCGTTACCTCGAATATCGACCAGTTAGAGGAAATCGCCGAATCGGGTGTGCGATATGGTTTAGAAGATACCCTGTTCAACGACTGTATGTATGGCGACCAACTTAAATTTTTAAGAGGTGTGGCCAATACCACCTACGAATACTCAGGCATTATTCACGAAGCTTGGTCAAGAGGCCAAAATCAGGTAGAATATCAAGACAACGGCTTCGCCCGACAATTGGCGCTTTTAGCCCGTTTGATCAAAGGAAACTTAGGTACAAAGGTGTATATGATATCTATGGGAGGCTTTGACACCCATGGCAACCAACCCTTGGCGCACGAGAGACTAATGAGCAATTTATCGATTGCCATCAACAATTTTTACGAAGACCTTGCTTATACCGAACAAGACGATAAGGTACTGAGCATGACGTTTTCAGAGTTTGGTAGAAGAATTTTTGAAAATGGATCCAACGGCACCGATCATGGCAAGGCCGCCCCTACCCTTTTCTTCGGAAAAGGATTGAATGGCAGTGCATTTGTTGGTGAGCATCCAACTCTCGACAACCCTGATGGCCGGGGGAATTTAGAGTACACTATGGATTTTAGAGATTTGTATGCCACGGTTTTGGCCGAGTGGCTCTGCGTTCCAATTCCATTAGTAGAGCAACACTTACTAGACCACCCCTATGCACCTGTAAATCTTGGTTTTAATTGTAGTGGAACCGATTTTCCTGAAATCGCTTACAGTGATGGTGAACCTACCATTCCCACTACTCCTGACAGTCAAACCGAAAGTCCTGTAGTGCCTAGCAGTGCCGAGATAAATGCTATTGTTCACAAACCGTACTATCCGACAGACGATGCCCCGCATATCTATATTGAAATGCCGGTAACGGCCCATGTAGATATTCAATTGTTCAACATAGTTGGGCAGCGCGTGGGTACCATACGCAATACCATCATGACTGCCGGAGCCAATGAAATCAACATAAAAGAAAGTATGCCGGGTCATTTGGCAGCTGGTAAATATATCTATCGCATACAAGTACAAGACCATAAAATGAGCAAATCGGTTATGGTCGCATAGCACATCAATTTCAATCAATCCTAACAAGCCCTCGTTAACCCTAATTTACGAGGGTTTTGCTTTTTGAATATTACTTGTATCCCTCGTAGCAAAAACCTTATTTTTGTGGCCTAATTTCAAATTTGATGGCCGAAAAAAATCTTACTCCCGCTCGTTATACCATTACTGCTGCATTACCCTATACTAACGGACCAATTCATATTGGTCACTTGGCGGGTGTATATGTTCCTGCAGATATTTACGCCAGATACTTAAGACTGACCGGAAAAGAGGTTGCCTTTGTCTGTGGAAGCGATGAGCATGGGGTCGCAATTTCAATGAAGGCCAAAAAAGAAGGGGTAACACCCAAAGAGATTATCGATAAGTACCATGCCATCATTAAAAAGTCGTTTCAAGACTTCGGCATTACTTTCGACAATTATTCTAGAACTTCTGCCGAGGTTCATCACGAAACGGCATCCGATTTCTTTAAAAAATTATACGAGCAAGGTGATTTTATTGAAGAGACTACCGCCCAATTATATGATGAAGAAGCCAAGCAATTTTTGGCCGATCGTTTTGTAATCGGCACTTGCCCTAAATGCGGGCATGAAGAGGCCTATGGTGACCAATGTGAAAATTGTGGGTCTTCGTTAAATGCAACTGATTTGATCAACCCAAAATCAACCATTACAGGAAGCACACCTACCACAAAAGAAACCAAACACTGGTTCTTGCCTTTGGACAGGTACGAAGGCTTTTTAAGGGATTGGATCCTTGAAGGACATAAAAACGATTGGAAACCCAATGTGTACGGGCAATGCAAAAGCTGGATAGATGGTGGACTTGAACCTAGAGCCGTTACTAGAGATTTAGATTGGGGTATACCGGTACCGGTAGAAGGCGGAGAAGGTAAAGTACTGTACGTTTGGTTCGATGCCCCTATCGGCTATATTTCTTCTACTAAAGAGTGGGCAAAAAGAGAAGGAAAAGATTGGGAGCCTTATTGGAAAGACAAAGACACCAAATTGGTTCATTTTATTGGGAAAGACAACATTGTTTTCCACTGCATCATATTTCCCGCTATTCTAAAATCGCATGGTGGTTATATTCTTCCGGAAAACGTTCCGGCCAATGAGTTCTTGAATTTGGAAGGCAACAAGCTCTCCACCTCTAAAAATTGGGCCGTTTGGTTGCACGAATACTTAGAAGAGTTTCCTGATATGCAAGATGTGTTGCGCTATACGCTAACGGCCAACACACCTGAAACGAAGGACAATGATTTTACTTGGAAGGATTTTCAGGCCCGCAACAACAATGAGTTGGTGGCCATCTTGGGTAATTTCATCAACCGGGTGGTTGTATTGACCAACAAATATTATGATGGGGTAATTCCTGCACCGTCCGACTTTACCGAGGTGGACCAAGAAACTTTGGATGCCCTTAAAAAATATCCAGAAGTTATTTCCAATTCCTTGGAAAGATACCGCTTTAGGGAAGCGGCCCAAGAATTAATGAACCTAGCACGTTTGGGTAATAAGTATTTGGCCGACGAAGAACCTTGGAAGGTTATTAAACAAGACGAAGAAAGGGTGCAAACGATAATGTATGTCGCCCTGCAAATAGCTACTGGTCTAGCTGTTTTAAGTGAGCCTTTCGTGCCTTTTACTTCCAATAAATTAAAATCAATACTGGCCCTATCTACCGACTTGGGCTGGAACGATGTTTCGCAAAAAGAATCGTTGTTACCGGCGGTACATAAAATCAATCAATCACAGTTGTTGTTCAGAAAAATAGAGGACAGCGAAATTCAAAAACAATTAGATAAATTGGAAGCTACCAAAAAAGCGAACGAGAACGAAAAGAAAGCGGTCACACCTCAAAAAGAGACCATCACCTTTGATGATTTTACGAAATTGGATATGCGTGTAGGTACAATTTTGGAAGCCGAAAAAATGCCTAAGACCAAAAAATTACTGGTTTTAAAGGTAGATACCGGCATTGACACCAGAACTATTGTTTCGGGTATCGCTGAAAGCTTCAAGCCAGAAGAGATTATCGGTAAAAAAGTTACTGTTCTGGTCAATTTGGCACCGCGACCTTTACGTGGTGTTGAAAGTCAGGGCATGATTCTGATGACCGAAAGCAAAGAGGGTAAATTGGTTTTCGTCAACCCCGATGAAGAAGGTGTTGGTAACGGCGAAGGGATTAGTTAACTTTCCCATTAATTGTCAGGTCGAGCGTAGTCGAGAACCTAGGAGTGGGAATTAACCATCTCTCTATTCCATTTTGAACAAATAGGTCTCTAAATTTAAAGTTTAGCCACTTTCACTTGGCTTACTAAAAAAACAGTTTAGTCTCAACCATAAGAATTTACATGAATCTCTTAGCCTATATCTTAAAACATACCCAGCTTCCCGAAAAAGGTATCAAAAACACGGTTGAACTGCTTAATGAAGACTGTACCATTCCCTTTATCGCCCGCTACCGCAAAGAAAAGACAGGCAACCTTGATGAAGTACAGATTGGTCAAATTGTGGAGTTCAAAACGCAGTTTGAAAATCTTGAAAAGAGAAAGGAAACGATTCTAAAAGCCATTGAAGAACAAGATTCTTTAACAGAAGACCTTAAAAACAAGATTGCCCAGACCGAAGATTTGACGAGTTTGGAAGACCTCTACCTTCCTTTTAAGAAAAAGAGAAAAACCAAAGCCGAAACAGCTCGTAAAAACGGTTTGGAGCCTTTGGCTAAAATCATCATGGCCCAAAACCATCGAGATATTGAGTCGGCAGCCCACCAATATTCCAATTCCGAAGTCCCTGATACAGATGCCGCCCTGGAGGGAGCTCGACACATCATTGCCGAATGGCTTAATGAGCGAATCTCCATTAGAAACCTCATCCGTTCACAATTGGAAAGGTCTGCTATGCTGACAACAAAGGTGGTTTCTACCAAAAAAGATGAAGAGGCGGCCCAAAAGTTCAGAGATTATTTTGATTGGAGCGAATCGCTCAACCGTTGCCCTTCGCATCGTTTATTGGCCATTCTTAGAGCTGAAAACGAAGGTTTTATAAGAGTGAAATTAGAATTGGATACTGATTTTATCCTTTCTAAAATCGAGCAACGTACCATTAAATCGAACAATTCGTGTACGCCGCAAATTCAAATGGCTATAGAAGATGCTTACAAAAGGTTGTTGTTTCCCTCTTTATCCAACGAACTTTTAAAAAAGGCTAAAGAGGAGGCCGATGATGATGCCATTAAAGTATTCGCCAAGAACTTACAGCAATTGCTATTAGGCTCCCCAGTAGGTGAAAAACGAATTTTGGCCATTGACCCAGGTTTTAGAACGGGTTGTAAGGTGGTCTGTTTGAGTGCCACCGGAGATTTGGAGCACAATGAAACCATTTTTCCGCATGCACCGCAAAATGATACCAAGGGTGCCCTGAAAAAACTGAGCACATTGGCAGACGCCTATAAAATTGAGGCTATTGCCATTGGTAATGGTACGGCTTCCCGCGAAACGGAGCGTTTGGTAAAGAGGGTACATTTTAAAAATCCGGTTGAAGTTTATGTGGTGAGCGAGGCCGGTGCCTCTATTTATTCCGCCTCGAAAATTGCAAGAGAAGAATTCCCGAACTACGATGTTACCGTACGCGGTGCGGTCTCAATAGGCAGAAGATTGGCAGACCCGTTGGCCGAGTTGGTGAAAATAGACCCTAAATCTATCGGTGTGGGGCAATACCAGCATGATGTAGACCAAAACAAGCTACAGACCTCTCTCGATAGAACAGTGGAGAGCTGTGTAAACTCCGTTGGCGTAAACATCAATACGGCCAGTGTTCCGCTTTTAAGTTACGTTTCAGGAATTGGCCCTAAATTGGCCGAGAACATCGTGGCTCACCGTAACGAAAACGGCCCATTCAGCAAACGTTCCGACATTAAAAAAGTAGCTCGATTAGGTGAAAAGGCCTTTGAACAGGGCGCCGCTTTCCTTCGAATAAAAAATGCAAAAAACCCCTTGGATGATTCTGCCGTTCACCCCGAAAGTTACGGTATAGTAGAACAGATGGCCAAGGATAAAAAGATGCCATTATCCGAAATAATCGGAAACAAAGAAATCTTAAAAAGTATTCAACTCAAACATTACTGTACCGATGAAATCGACCTACCTACCCTTCAAGATATTATAAAGGAACTGGAAAAACCCGGATTGGACCTTAGGGAGAAAGCGAAGGTGTTTACTTTTGACCAGAACATTAAAACTATTGATGACCTGCGAGAAGGTCAATTGCTGCCCGGTATCGTCAACAACATTACCAATTTTGGGTGTTTTGTTGATATTGGCATCAAAGAAAGTGGGCTTATTCATGTCTCTAACCTTGCCGATGCCTTTGTCAAAGATGTGAACGAACATGTTCATTTACATCAACAAATTATAGTGAAGGTCTTGCAAGTTGACATCCCTCGAAAACGAATTCAGTTAAAACTACATAAAGGCGATTTATAGCCATGCTAAAAATAGCCTATCACCCTATTTATAATCACCCATTACCCGAAGGGCACCGTTTCCCCATGGTCAAATACGAGCTTTTGCCCAAACAGCTCTTACACGAAGGTACTTGCTCGCCCGAAAATTTTTTCGAACCCGTAACACCCAATGACAAGCACATTGTAGCCGTTCACGACCCTGAGTATTTTTATGACTTATTGAATATTAAAATACCGCCCCGTGAGGCTAGAAAAATTGGCTTTCCCTTAAGCGAAAACTTGGTGGAAAGGGAGCGCATTATTGCCGATGGCACGATGAAAGCCTGTGAATACGCAATAAAATATGGCATTTCAATGAATATAGCCGGCGGTACGCACCACGCTTACAGCGACCGCGGAGAAGCCTTTTGTATGCTGAACGACCAAGCTATTGGTGCCAGATACCTGCAAGCAAACGGTTGGGCCAAAAAAATACTGATTATTGATTTGGATGTGCACCAAGGAAACGGAACGGCAGAAATTTTTCAAAATGACGATTCTGTTTTCACCTTCTCTATGCACGGAGAAGGCAATTACCCCTTTAAGAAAGAGGTGTCGGACCTGGACATTTCGTTAAAAAAGGGGACCGAAGACCAGGAATATCTCGGCTTGTTAAAAGAAACCTTACCCCATTTACTAGAAACGGTAAAACCCGATTTTATTTTCTACCTATCAGGGGTAGATGTTCTAGAGTCCGACAAACTGGGTACTTTGTCGCTTACCTTGCAAGGCTGTAAAGAAAGGGACGAATTTGTGCTTAATACCTGTCACGAACACCATATTCCTGTACAATGTAGTATGGGCGGTGGTTATTCTCCCGATATCAAAGTGATTGTTGAGGCACATGCCAACACCTATCGACTCGCCCAGAAAATCTACTTTTGAAAACCCATCTTCGCCATATTTACCACAATAACTTTAAATTGACGAGGTTATAATCTGTAGCGCTCGCAAATGAGTTAGTTTTATTTTAAACCGATTCTTCTTAAAACAAGCGTAGCTATTATTTTTGCCCCCTATGAAAAAGATTTTGTTCGTTCTGGCCTTTTTATCCTTCAGTTCTTCCTTTTCCCAAGATAGCATTGTGGTACCCAGTGAAAAACGTTGGGATATGTTCAAGTATGATTTTGTTAATATGTTCAAAGGTGTGGGTTACTCCTATGCCAGACCTTTTCATTGGCAGGGTAAACAATGGGCTCAGTTCGGAGGTGTGGTAGCGGGCACCGGGGCGGTCTATCTGATTGATGATGATACCTCTCGCTTTATTCGCCTTCAAAAGGAAGGAGTACCGGAGGTCATTCGTTCGTACGGAACTTTTTATGGCAGCCCTGAAAACAACTATTTGGTCACTTCTGGGGTATATCTAACGGGATTGATCGCCAAAAACGAAAAATTGCGAAGAACAGGTGTATTATTGATATCATCAGCAACTTCAGCGGGTTTTCTACAACAGGTTCTAAAATCAGCAGTAGGCAGGGCAAGACCCATAGCTAATTTAGGAAAGGATACTTTTGACCCCTTCAACTCAAGTCGTAATTTTCACTCGTTTCCTTCAGGCCATGCATTGTTGGCCTTTACCAACGCATATGCTATCGGAAAGCAATTCAAGAGCCCTTGGGCAAAGGCAGGCATCTATACTTTAGGGGCTATACCCGGCCTTTCAAGAATTTGGGACGGACAGCATTGGTTGAGTGACTTCGTTTTTGCCATTGCTATAAGCGTAGCAACAGTAGAGTCGATTGACAAATATCTCGACCGGAAATACAACGAGAAATATAACGCTCAAGACAAAAGAACTAGCTGGAACCTTAACTTTGGTCCGGGCACCTTAGGAGTGACCGTGAATTTTTAACTTTTATGGGATTTTTTTAGCTGTGTTCAGAAGCTAAATCTTTTAGTTGTAACATAGTGATGATTTGCACCTCTCCAGTTTAAAATGGTATTTTATTCAGTTGATGTCTTTAGAATTAAACCTCCCCTTTTACAATATTTTTTACGAACCTTCCCTTAATAGTTTTTTCTGCGTGTGTTATAAATATAAGTGGTTAGAATAGCCAATAATAAGGATACGGGAATTAAGGTTAATGGAGAAATACCTCTTGCGGTATCACTCCCTAATTTTAGTAGTCCTTCAGTCAATTCCGGATGAGATTCTTCAAGGGAAAATACCCCATCTTGATTTGAATCATATTTGGCAATCAACTCTCTTTTGATTTTTCGGCTACGGTATTCCCATCGAAAATGAACAGCAACATTCAAACCAATATAAAAGGCTACTGCGACTATGATGAATTTCAAAATCTTTAACTTCATCTAGTCTTTTTTAAACTTTTCCCTAAGTTATGATTTAAGAACTATCCATATCCAACCAATCTCCAATCTTCTGTAATTAAGACTTATGTTACCGAACAGGATCAGCCCAATGGGTTTATTATAGTTCTTATCAAAAATTAAGTGAGGGTACAATTCTTTTTGCTTTTTAGTTTCGGGGCAAAAATCAAAAAATTCCTCAAAATCACTTCTGTTATTTACTCGCGATTCAAATTCGCCGAGTTAATTATCATAACTTAAAAGCTCAATAGTATCAATATCGTCTTGTTATGAAGGGTCAATTCTGACGAGAAAAGCATATCTAGATTCATTACCCGTATTCTTTGTTTTTATGGTATAGAACTATTGTTGTCTTAATTGTATCAACATTTTCTTTCCGTTTTCATTTTCCGGATTCAATTCAATTGATTTCTCATACATTTCGATTGCTTCTGCTTTTCGATTTGATTTTAATAAAGCTTCGCCATAACTGTCATACGCATTAGAACTATCTGGAAATAAAATTGTATTTAATTTGAAAACTTCTAAAGCCTTATCTAATTCTTCATTTCCCAAAAATGAATATCCCAATGCATTCAAATCTTGTTCTGAACGATTATTCATCTTAGTTTCAATAGACAATTCCATGGCATTGTCTAAAGCCTTTGGTAACAGCTCAATTTGTTGCTCTTTATCCAATGTTTTTGAGTACGCTTTAACGACTGCATTGATAATTAGCGAAGGATTATCCAGAAATACGGCATGACCACTTCCTTTGGCGATAATGTTTGTAACATTATCTTTATTGTCGTCAAGTTCTTCGTGAAGTTTTCTCCACCTAGTCGAAAGTTCCTCTGGTAAACCTGGTAAAGAGTTTTCAGGAAAAATATTTAGTAACGGTATACTATCTGGGAAATGTATACTTCTCGCATATCGCATGGTTTCATTGTAATTGACATTCAAAAAATAATCTCCTGAAGGTTTAGGTATTGTACTAATATCGACATTGTTATCTCTCATTGTCAGTAATTCATCATTCCAAAAATTGTTAAGCGTTACATCAATTAAAACCACGGATTTTACTTTTTTAGGATGTTTATTTGCATAGAGTAAATTATACAACCCACCATACGAGTGGGAAACCAAAATAATATCATTATCGTACCCCAACCTTGAAAGACCCGTCTCCAGTTCTTTCATACCGTTTAAAATTCCAAAATCGGTATCGCTTTTTAGATTAGGGTTCAATTCACTTTTTCCAAACCCAGATCGGTCATAAGTAATCAATGTTGTACCCGTAACTTTATGGATTTTTTCCAAAATGTTGTCCCAGACAGAACCATCGTTACCTGCACCCGCTTCGAAAAGAATTGGAGTTCCTTTTCCTTTCATTATGTTGAAATGCATTTTATACCCTCCTATGTCTACTAGGGTATCTGAGCTTTGGGAATGCATTAAGAGAGGAAAAAAGAAAATCACTAAAAAATTAAAATATCTCATTTAGCCTATTATAAATTAGTAAACACTATCTCCTTAAATATTCTTGATTATTTACTTTATGCTTAAAGGAATACGATAATTGTAAATTAAGCGTCGAACAAATAGGTCAAATAAATTCCTTGAAAAAATCTAGCTCAAAACACCTATTACATAGGTTCAAATTTATAAGAACTCAATTTATGAATTAAGAAACTGGTTCTTTTGTGGCGAAATGACTAGATATTGGTACGAGTAGATAGATAATTTTTAAGTGAAGAGTAATTCGACTTGGAAACCGGAATGGTAGAATCCATACCTTTAAAAGTAATGGAGGCTTTGTTAGAGTTACCTATAAGTTCGTCTATATTATGCGGATTCACAACGAACGATCTATGTACTTTAAAAAGAAAGGTAAAATCCTTTAAAATTTTCTTCAGCGTTCCACGCATTAGATATTTAGTATAATTACCATCTTTAAAATAATGTATTTCAACGTAATTATCCTGAGATTGAATATACAAAAGATGTTCTTCTTTTATAGAGAGTACCTCCAATGAACCATTCTCCTTAATATGTAATACATTTTCATGTTCTGATATATTATTTTTAGTGATGGGTGGATATATCTGAATAGGAAATATGGCTACTTTGAAAAAATGAAAAATAAAAAGGATAATTGGATAAAATGGCAGTGCCAATACTAAAATGTACTCTAACAGGAAACCAAAAGTAACATGTCCATCCTTTACAACGATTAAACGGTCATAAAGAAAAATTAGAATCACACTGATTAGAGCTAGAAAAACATCAAAAAGAATCAGTTTTAGGTAATTGAACTTAATGGTCTTATAACAATTCAATAAAATTTCATAACCTAAAATATAGACCCCCGTGCAAATTAATCCGACACCAATTCGAACAAGCGTGATATGTGGGTGGTCTATTATATTTTTTTCAAACGGCTTTAGCCCGATTAAAATTAAAGCGACAAAGAAGCCCAAAAAAAATGCCGAATACCAATATTTCTTTCTGTCCCCACTTAAATAAAAACTTTGTTTATTTTTTAGTAAAAGACCAGTCCAAGAAATTTTCACCCTTAAGAATCTATTGTTAGTTTTTGATAATTCATTTTACTATTGAGAGTTGCTCTGTTTTTAATTACTTCCCTGTACTTAGACAAACTTAAAAATCCTTTTCTAAACTTTCCGCTTAGTTATGACATATAATCTATCTGTTATAGAAAACAGGTAAGGCTCCACTACCCAACACCCATTTAAAACCACACCCTTATTTAATGTGAGAAAAACACCTATTTTTAGGTAAATTTCCATCATGAAAAAATTAACCACCTTACTACTTTCACTTTCTTGTTTTATTTCTTTCGGTCAAACGCCGTCATTACAAAAATCGACGCCCCTTCAAACGGCCACTGCCAATGAAGCTGGTATTTCACAAGCCCGGCTCGATAAAATAGACCAAATGCTCAAAGATGCTGTACAGCAAGACCAGGTACCTGGTGCGGTCGCCCTGATTGCAAAAGATGGCAAAATAGTTTTTCACGAAGCATATGGCATGGCCGACAACAAGGCCAAAAAATCTATGGAAAAAAACACCATTTTTCGAATTGCCTCACAAACAAAGGCCATTACCTCTACAGCGGTGATGATGCTCTGGGAAGAAGGCAAATTTCGATTAGATGACCCCATCTCAAAATACATTCCCGAATTCAAAGACCCGCAAATCTTAGATTCTTACAGCATTCTAAACGACACCTATACGACCCTACCGGCCAAAAACGAAATTACCATTCGGCATTTATTGACACACACTTCCGGTTTGGGTTACGGGGTTATTGATGGTGATGAACGGTTCAAGAAAATTTATAAGAAAGCCGGTATTACCGACCTTTTCACCACAGAAGATATTTCAATAGAGAGCAGCGTGAAAAAATTGGCTCAACTACCGCTTCATCATAACCCTGGCGATGCCTACGTGTATAGCGAAGGGCTTGATGTTTTAGGATATTTTATCGAGGTCATATCAGGGGTTGCTTTCGATGAGTTTTTGAGAACCCGAATTTTCGACCCTCTTGGAATGGATGATACATGGTTCTATTTACCTAAGGATAAACACGACAGACTCGTTACCGTACAGCAAATCAACGATGGAAAATGGGAGAAATACCCAAACACTTTTTATGATACCGACTACCCCAAGAAAGGAGCTCAAAAGTTCTTTTCCGGTGGAGCTGGATTATCAAGTACGGCCAAAGACTATGCTACTTTTCTACAGATGTACCTTAACGGTGGCGAATTGAACGGTACCAGAATTCTCAGCAGAACAACTATTGAAAGTATGATGCAGAACCAATCGAAAGATTTTTTTGGTGATGGCACAAGGCATTACGGCCTTGCTTTCGGCGTAGTAACACCCAAAGGTGTAGCTGCTGGCGGCTGGGGAAGTAACGGAACTTTTGACTGGGGAGGATACTTCAACACCCAGTACTTTGCAGACCCCGAAGAAAAAGTGATCGGCATACTAATGAAACAGACCCAAGGTAAGGTCAATGATGAGACGGGATGGAAATTTCGACAAATGGTCTTCGCATCAATCGATGATTGATTTATAAAATAACATTGAAATGTTAACGTTTTTGATTATCAAACATAAAAGGTAAAGATTTCAATTATAACCATTATGAAAAAATTCGTACTACTAATGGCCTTGACCATCACCGGCCTGGCTACTGCCCAAAAGTTAAAGATTGAAGAGGGAGATTTCGACTTTCTACCTGGACAACAAGAAGTTAATGTCGAGTTCGTTTACGACAACATGAAACTGCTCAAAAAGAATCTTCCCGAAGAACAGTATGTAGCAGAACATGCTGCAGAAATGGAAGAAAAATCACCGGGTAAAGGCGATACTTGGAAGAAAAAGTGGGAAGCGGCCCCTGAATTGATTTGGCAGCCTAAGTTCTTAGAACTCATGAACCGCTATTTTTATGACGACCACCAATTAGCTTTTAAAGAAGGCTTGGCCGATGCCAAGTACACCCTGATAGTTGAAACCGTTTGGCTCTACCCAGGTTGGGATGCAGGAGTTATGAAACAACCCGCCAAGGTAACTACCAACCTCAAATTTGTTGAAACGGCCGACCCAAGCAACGTTTTGGCAGAAGTTTCTAGTGAAAACGCTCCGGGAGACCAATGGGGCAGTAGTTTCAGCAACGAAGACCGTTTAGGCGAAGGCTATGCCAAAACAGGCAAGTCTTTTGCCAGACTGGTTCTCAAGAAGACGAAAGCTTTTTAATCCGATAAACTATTGGAGGTCGTTAAAGAAATAGGTTTCAACCTATCGACTTATCGGCCTCTTTTTCCATTTCAGCTATTCGGGCCACTGTTTTCACCAGTCGGTGATGGTTTTTCACAAACGGATTTTCTTTATCCCACACATATCCAGCCAGTACAGCGCATATTTGAGCCTTGATTGTTGGGTTATCGTTGCTATCGAAAAATATGGTCTGTAGGTTGCCCGTGTACCACTCCTTTACATAAGTAGCAAAAACGTTCACCCCTTCTTTCATGTACTCGGCATACTCTTTTTCCCAATCGACCGTTTCACCTGCCAGCTGCTTCGCTATCAATTTCGAAGCAACCAACGAAGATTCAGTCGCAAAGGTGACCCCCGATGAAAATACAGGATCTAAAAACTCGGCACTATTGCCTGTTAGCACAAAGCCTTCCCCATAAAGCTTTTTTACAGATTTGGCGATGTTCTTGATGATCACAGGCTCAAATTCATATTCCAGACCATCAAACCGATCAAAGTAATATTCGGAAAGTTTCATCATTTCCCGCAGTTTTTCCGTGTGAGATCCCTGAAAAGATTCGATATAATCGGATGGGCCTACGAATCCGATACTGGTGTACCCATTTGAAAAAGGAATAACCCAGAGCCAGGTTTCTAGGCTAACGATATCAAAAGTGATGATGGTACCCTCTCGACCTTGCGGCCTTTTACTGTCTTTTACATGAGTGAATATAGAGGAGTGTCGCCCTATATCTGAAGGTTTATCCAAATCTAAAAGTCGTGGCAAAACCCTACCATGACCGCTTGAATCGACAATGAACTTGGCCGATATGGCGGAGAGACTTCCATCGATATCTTTAATGGTTGTAATCGAATCACTGCCATTAAAATCGACCCCCACCACTTCCTTTTCAAAGTCAATGTCTACGCCCCAACCTTCTAGGGTATCGGTTAAGGTTTTATCGAAATCGGCCCTGGGCACTTGCCATGTCCAGTCCCATCCTTCCGTAAATTTCTTACTAAAATCGAAATTACAGATTTTATCGCCTCTCATAAATCGGGCGCCTGCCTTGACTTCGTAATTTCTTTTTTTCAATTCCTCTAATAAGCCGACCTCTTCAAAATGATCCATGCAGCGGGGCAATAGGCTTTCACCTATTACGAATCTCGGAAACTTGCTTTTCTCAACGACCTTTACCTTAAGGCCTTGCTTAAAGAGATACGCGGCCGATACGGCCCCTGATGGCCCAGCCCCGATAATTAGTACGTCTACAGATTCGTTTTGCATGGTTTTGGTCATAAATCTTCCTTCTAAACTTAAAGTTCTACGAGCTGAAAAGGAAATGAGATTGCTAAAAATACAAAGTAAAAATACGATAATCCTTACCTATTTATTAGTAATTTGCATTCTGAATTATTTATTTTAGCCCTCCCGAAAAACTAGAAATATATCGAAGACCAACCGAAAAATGCCAGAAATTAAAGGAAAGTTAGGAATTGAGGAGTTTTATAGTGTAATTTTTGACAACGAACCCCTTTCCGTCGACCATAAGGTAATCGAAACCGTTCAAAAAAGCTTTGATTTTCTAAAAGAATTCTCCAAGAACAAGGTCATATATGGCGTCAACACCGGCTTCGGCCCTATGGCGCAATACAAGATAAAAGACTCCGAAACCTTACAGTTACAGTATAATCTTATCAGAAGTCACGCATCTGGCACGGGCAAACCAATACCGGAAAAGTACGTAAGAGCTGCCATGCTGGCCCGATTGAACACCCTTAGCTTGGGCAATTCGGGTGTACACGTTTCGGTGGTAAGCACTATGACCGAACTGATCAACAAAAACATTACGCCCCATATTTATGAACATGGTGGTGTAGGTGCGAGTGGCGATTTGGTGCAGTTGGCACATTTAGCGTTGGTGCTGATTGGTGAAGGTGAAGTATTCTATAAAGGCCAGCGAAGACCTACCACAGAAGTGTTCGAAATTGAAGGTATTGAGCCCATCAAAGTAAAACTAAGGGAAGGCCTAGGGCTCATCAACGGAACTTCGGTAATGACCGGCATCGGTGTTGTCAATACCATTTATACCCGACGCCTTTTGGAGTGGATGATTGCCTGCTCTTCTGCCATTAACGAAATAATGCAGGCTTATGACGACCACCTTTCGGAAGCCTTGAACTCCACCAAAAAACACAAAGGGCAGCGCGAAATCGCACGTTCGATGCGCAGCCATTTAAAAGACAGTACGCTCACGCGAAAAAGAGAGCATCACTTATACACCGATACTAACGGAAATGTATCAGTATTTGAAGAGAAAGTGCAAGAATACTACTCGATTCGCTGTGTGCCACAAATTCTTGGGCCGGTGCTGGACACGCTTAACGATGTACAGCGAATTTTGATAGAAGAGGTCAATTCGGCCAATGACAACCCCATTGTTGATGTGGCCCAGAAAAATGTATACCATGGCGGCAATTTTCACGGAGATTACGTCTCATTGGAAATGGATAAACTCAAGATCGTGGTAACAAAAATGAGTATGTTGGCCGAACGCCAGCTCAATTATTTAATGAATTCAAAGCTGAACGACATTCTTCCCCCGTTCGTCAACCTGGGCACCTTAGGCCTTAACTTTGGTATGCAGGGCGTTCAGTTTACGGCAACCTCTACAACGGCCGAAAACCAAATGTTATCCAACCCAATGTATGTTCATAGCATACCCAACAACAACGACAATCAAGATATCGTAAGTATGGGTACCAATGCGGCCCTGATCACCAAAAAAGTCATCGAAAATGCTTTTGAAATAATTGCTATAGAAATGATAACAGTCGTTCAGGCAATTGAGTATCTTAGTGTACAGGATAAGGTCTCGTCGAAAACGAAAAAAATGTACGATGCCGTGCGCAATATAGTTCCCCCGTTCAAAGAAGATACGATTATGTATCCGTATGTTAACCAAGTGAAAGATTTTATCACTAACCATAAGAACAAGTAACCATAGAGCGGAAAGTCAGCAGGCACATTGCCCCGATTTAAAAAAGCTATTCGTTCTTTTCGCCGCTATCGTTCGGTTCGAACAAAAGAAACACGTAGTTATTTTAAATTTTTAACACAATGAAAACAAAAAGCTTTTTACTGTTATTAGTAGCACTGAATTCAGTGATTGTTTACGCCCAAGAACTTTCCTTGGTTAGGGAAGATGGCAAATTTGGTTATATCGACAAAACGGGCAAGTATGCGATCCAACCCAGTTTTGAGGAGGCCAAAACTTTCTCAAATGGCCTAGCGGCGGCAGTTCAAGACAAAAAATGGGGATATATAAAACCTTCGGGCGAATGGGCCATTGAACCCAAATATGAAAAAGTAAAGTATTTTGATTCAGGTTACGCCATGGTAGCCGAAAATGGGGAATGGAAATATATCGACAAAACAGGTAAAGTACTTGAAGTTCCCTCGGCCGAAAAATATTACGATTTTGAAGATGGCGTTGCCCTTTATAGACAAGGGGACAAAATTGGGCTTATTGGCACGAATGGCAAGGTAATTCTAGAACCAACCTACGATGCCATCAAAAAATTCAGAAATGGCCACGCCAAAGTTCAGAAAGGTGATTTGTGGGGCATGATTGACAACAAAGGTAAAGTGGTCATTCCCGTAGAATATGAAGAAATAGGTAATGAATACCACCCGAATGGTGTAGAAGGTATGAAAGGTGGCTCTTACGGAATCATCACGAATGGCACTTTTAATACTATCGAAGGGGCCGACAAAGTATGGGGCTTTTATGAAAACTCAAATCTGACCTATGCCAGAAAAGACAAGAAAATAGGCTTTGTCAATAGTAGCGGAAAATGGGTCATAGAGCCTAAATATGATAAGGCCCGTGCTTTCGTAAAAGGCTTGGCCCCAGTAGCTGAAGGCAAAAACTGGGGATATATCAACGAAAAAGGCGAAATGGTCATTGAGCCGAAATACCGTGATGCAGAGGTTTTTACAGAAGATGGCCTGGCACCTGTGAAAGAGAAAATGTGGGGTTTCATCAACACTACCGGTAAAGAGGTCATTCCCTTGGAATATGATATAACTGCCGGCTTCGCTTTCTTGGCAGGAAACGACTCTAAAGGATTTATAGACGGTCTCGCTCGGGTAAAAACTAAGAAAGGCTGGGGCTTTCTCGATAAAAACGGAAAACTATTGGCCGATAAATGGTTTCAGAATGCAGAGCCCTTTGCTTCCGTTAAATAGAATAAATACTCATATAATTGAATGAAAGAGGAAAAGAAAAAATATGCTTTGGTCACTGGAGGTTCTCGCGGCATAGGCCGTGCAATTTGTGTTCAATTGGCCAAAGACCTAGATTATCACATCCTCATCAACTATAACAGCAATGCCAGTGCGGCCGAAGAAACCTTGCAAATGGTTGAGGAAGTAGGCGGCAACGGAGAACTGATCCAATTTAATGTTATTGATGGCGAGCAGGTAAAGAATGTATTGGAAAACTGGCACGAAGACCACCCTAACGATGTCATCGAAGTTGTGGTCAACAATGCGGGTATTACCAAAGACGGGCTTTTTATGTGGATGCCAAAAGAAGATTGGTCAAAGGTTATAGAGACCAGTCTTAATGGTTTTTACCATGTTACCAATGCCTTGATTCAAAAATTGCTGGTCAATAAATATGGCCGTATAATCAATATGGTTTCGGTATCGGGCCAAAAAGGCACACCTGGGCAAACCAACTATTCGGCAGCCAAAGGCGCCGTGATAGGCGCTACAAAGGCCTTGGCCCAAGAGGTGGCCAAAAGAAAGGTGACGGTAAACGCAGTGGCGCCCGGCTTTATAAAAACCGACATGACCGAAGAGCTGAATGAACAAGAGCTGAAAAAGATGATACCGGCCAACCGATTCGGTACCGCTGAAGAGGTAGCACACGCCGTATCATTCTTGGCATCGAGCAAATCGAGTTACATTACGGGGGAGGTCATTAATATCAACGGTGGTATTTACTCATAAAACAGGTATTGGTTTTGGCACTTTGTATTTTGAACCCTCTGAAAGATTCAAAATACGGGTGCCATTTCAATTTCAGAGGTCAGCAATTTTCAGTTTAAAAACCCGTTAGAAGCAAGAACTTTATTATATTAGGTTGGCATACCAAACATCTACAGTGACAGAATGAGGAGAGTAGTTATTACGGGCATGGGCATTTATTCGTGCATCGGCAAAAACCTTGAAGAAGTAAAAAATTCGCTATATGAAGGAAAATCGGGAATCATTTATGATCCAGACCGTGCTTCTTTCGGTTATCGCTCTCCTATTACCGGTTTTGTTGAAGAACCCGACCTAAAATCATTACTTTCGAGAAGACAGCGCATAAGTATGGGGCAAGAAGCCCAATACGCTTATATGGCCACCATTGAGGCCCTAAAAAATGCCAAAATCGATGATAGTTTTTTAGAGCAAAATGAAGTCGGTATTCTTTATGGCAATGACAGTACTGCTAAAGCAACCGTAGAATCCGTTGACATCATTCGAGAAAAAGGAGATACCACCCTAGTGGGTTCAGGCGCTATTTTCAAGGCCATGAACTCTACGGTTACCATGAACCTTTCGACCATTTTTAAACTGAGGGGCATCAATTTAACCATTAGTGCTGCCTGTGCCAGTGGATCCCATTCGGTTGGTTTGGCCTATCACCTTATTAAGAGTGGTCTACAAGATTGCATAATTGCCGGTGGGGCCCAAGAAATCAATCAAGAGGCTATGGGCAGTTTTGATGGCTTAGGAGTTTTCGCTACGAATATTGACAATCCTGAAAAGGCATCAAAACCTTTTGACAAAGACCGAAATGGCCTAGTACCCAGTGGCGGTGGTGCCACTTTAATCATTGAAAGCTATGAGTCTGCCGTAAAAAGGGGCGCTCCAATTATTGCTGAAATTGTGGGCTATGGCTTTTCGTCAAATGGCGATCATATCTCCACCCCCAATGTTGACGGCCCGGCGCGGGCAATGCAACGTGCACTTGTAGATGCCGAAATGCAAGCTTCAGAGGTAGATTACGTAAACGCCCATGCAACCTCGACCCCTGTCGGCGATGCCAATGAAGCAAAGGCTATTTTTGAGGTGTTTGGAAAGAGCAACCCCTACGTTAGTTCTACCAAATCGATGACAGGACATGAGTGTTGGATGGCAGGAGCAAGCGAAATTATCTACTCGTTGATTATGATGGAAAATTCGTTCATAGCACCTAATATCAATCTTGAAAACCCTGATGAAGATTCGGGGAAATTAAATATTGTTAAGAAAACCTTAAACAAAAAAATTGATGTATTTTTGTCCAACTCATTCGGATTTGGCGGAACAAATTCGGCACTGATACTTAAAAAAGCAAGTGAGAGATGACATTGACCAAAGAAGAGATTGTTGAGAAGATTAACCTTTTTCTCATCGATGAATTTGAAGTAGATGAGGATGAGATCAGACCTGAGGCCAACCTTAAAGATGCCTTAGACTTAGATAGCCTAGACTTCGTTGATTTAGTCGTGGCCGTTGAAAGTAACTTTGGAGTTAAATTAGTGGGCGAAGACTTTGTGAACGTACACACACTTCAAAATTTCTATGACCTAATAGAAAAGAAATTGGCTTAAATTTACTTCTAAAATTCTTCAATACCCTATACCAAAACCCAAACAAAGATGACCAGGGCCAGAGGTAGCCAGCTTATAGCAAATACAGTTTTTAGTATCTACATACCTTACAAAGGCACAGTTAGGCCAAATACCGATACATAAATGGCTGAATGGGAGGGACAATCAAGGGGCAACCTACTGGGCTATAAGATTTTTATTTTTCTTCTAAGAAAACTAGGCATAGGTGTCGCTTATTTTGTACTCCGATTTGTCGCTTTCTACTATTTTCTTTTTTCGTTCAAAAGCTCTAAATGCATCTACCAATATTTTCATAAGAGATTAGGATATTCTCCAGTGAAAAGCATTCTTAACATTTATAGTAGCTATTATACCCTGGGGAGAATTTTAATTGATAGAGTTGCCATATCTACCGGCCTAAGAGAGAAATTCACCTACACACACGACGGTATTAAGTATATTGACGACCTTTTAAAAGAAGGTCAAGGCGGTATTCTCATCAGTGGTCATGTTGGCAACTTTGAAATTGCCCATTACTTTCTTGAAAACAGGTATAATATCAACAAGATCAGTATGGTCACCACCCGTGACGAGCAGCAGAGCATACTTGATTATATGGATAGTATCGTGGTGAAATCGCAACTTGATTTCATTTTGGTCAAAGATGACATGTCGCACATCTTTGAAATTCACTCGGCACTAGACAAAGGCGGTTTGGTAGTATTTACCGGAGACCGATACCTGCCAGGCACCAAAACTTTAAAGGCGAGTTTGCTTGGCAAAGAAGCCGAATTTCCGTTGGGGCCTTATTTGTTGGCCTCTCGTCTTAATATGCCCGTATTATTTGTATATGTAATGAAAGAGACCCGAAAGCATTATAGCTTGTATGCCCGAAAAGCTAACTTCAAGGCTCGTGATGCACAAGGTCTTTTGAACGAGTACACACAAAGTATGGAGTGGATTATTAAAAAATACCCCCTACAATGGTTTAATTTTTTCGACTTTTGGAAAGACCTTAAAAAAGAATGAAAGAAGTTCTCATTATTTACTTTACCCAAACGGGCCAATTACACGATATTTTAAAAAATGTTGAATCGACCCTTGGGGGAGAAAATATCAATATCGATTACCACAGAATAGTTCCGGAACCAGCCTATGATTTCCCTTGGAAAAATGAAGAGTTCTACGATGTTTTTCCGGAATCGTATTTGCAGATTCCTCAAGAAACCAACCAGCCAAGCGAAAAAATTCTTAGTAAGAAATACGACTTGATCATTTTGGGCTACCAAGTTTGGTTCTTGACCCCCTCAAGACCTATCAGCTCGTTTCTTAAATCAGATACCGCTAAAAAATTGTTCAAAGACACCCCGGTGGTAACTTTGGTGGCCTGCAGAAATATGTGGATCCAGGCCCAAGAAAAAATCAAGATACACTTAAAATCACTTAACGCCCATCTAGTTGGGCACATCGCACTTGTAGATAGGCACATCAACCACATAAGTGTTATTACCATACAGCATTGGATGATCAACGGCAAAAAAGATCGCTTGTTCGGCATCTTTCCAAAACCGGGGGTTTCCGACACTGAAATTGCCAAGGCCAATCGATTTGGTGCACCAATTAGAGAAGCGCTTCTAAGCGATAGCTTTAACGACTTACAAGATAAATTACTTCAACTAGACGCCGTTCGGGTCAACCCCTATCTAGTGCGAACCGATGAACGCGGCAACGTTCTATTTTCAAAATGGGCCAACTTCCTGATCAAAAAAGGAGGACAGGGAAATCCCAATCGTTTGAAATGGATTGGTTTGTTCAAATATTATTTGTTATTTGCTATTTGGGTCATAGCTCCTATAGTTTTTATCGTATTTTTGCTGACTTATTTGCCCATGACCCCCAAAAGGAAGAGAGAACGAATCTATTATTCTTCCGTTGCATTAAATGAAAATTGATGAAGGACGTTTACATCACGAGAATTTCCAAATTTTTACCCAATGAGCCGGTAGACAATGATCAAATGGAAGAAAAGCTTGGAATCATTGACGGTCGGGCCTCTAAAGCTAGAAGAATTGTACTCCGAAACAATCAAATAAAAACAAGATATTACGCCATAGACGAAAAGGGCGAAACCACACATAATAATGCTCAATTAGCGGCAGCGGCGGTAGAGGGTCTCTGCGACGAAAATTTTACTGTTCAAGACATTGAACTGCTTTCTTGCGGCACCTCTAGCCCCGATCAAATATTACCCTCGCACACCAGTATGGTTCATGGTTTTTTAAAAAACCGTAATATGGAAATCAATTCTGCATCCGGTGCCTGCTGTTCGGGAATGAACGCTCTTAAATACGGGTATTTGTCAGTGAAGGCCGGTGAAACTAAAAATGCAGCGTGTGCAGGTTCTGAACGCACCTCTTCATGGATGAAGGAAAGGGTTTTTCAGAACGAAGTCGAGCACCTTAAAAATCTGGAAGAGAGCCCTATTTTGGCTTTCAACAAAGAATTTTTAAGATGGATGCTATCAGACGGTTCAGGTGCAGTTCTCTTAGAAAGCGAACCCAAAGGCAATACTCCTTTGAAAATCGAGTGGATGGATGGCTACAGCTACGCCTTTGAAATGGAAACCTGTATGTACGCCGGTGCCGACAAAGAAGAAAACGGAACCTTGACTCCATGGAGTGAATTTCCCGCCGAAGAATGGGGTCAAAGATCCCTTTTTGCCATGAAGCAAGATACCCGCCTTTTGGGTGACAACATTCTAAAAAAAGGTGTTCATAGTCTTAAAATGACTTATGAAAAACACGGTATCGGTCCAGAAGATGTCGATTACTATCTACCTCATATTTCTTCATATTACTTCAAGCAGGGCTTATACGACGAAATGAAAGAACAAGGTATAGAAATGCCTTGGGACAAATGGTTTTTAAACCTACAGAATGTAGGTAATATAGGGGCTGCATCTATTTATGTAATGCTTGAAGAATTAGTTGCTTCCGGCAAACTGAAGAAAGGTGATAAAATACTTTTTCACGTACCTGAAAGTGCCCGATTCTCCTATATGTACGCGTATTTGACCGTTTGTTAATGACTTCATCTGAAAACCATATCGCAGAAGGTGAGTTTCTTTTGTCACTGATACCTCAAAAGACACCTTTCGTAATGGTCGATTCACTGGTAGAATACGATGAAAAAAGATTGGTTTCGCATTATACCATCAGGCAAAACAACATTTTGGTACGTGAAGATTTTTTCACAGCTCCAGGTCTTATCGAGAATATGGCCCAAACCATCGCACTTCATACAGGTTACAAGTACTTTTTATTGAACAAACCTGCGCCAACCGGTTATATAGGTGCCATTAAGTCAACCGAAGTCTTAAAACTGCCAAAGGTTGACCAAACCTTGGTTACCACAGTTGATATTCTTCATGACATTATGGATGTTACTTTGGTAAAGGCCAAGATTGAGTGCGAAGGAACTCTCTTGGCTACCAGTGAAATGAAAACGGCCTTGGCCAAACAGTAGATGAAAAAGGCCCGTTACGACATCAATATCAAAAACTTTTTACCGCATCGACCCCCGATGCTTATGGCTACGGTAACCCCGTACCTAGATGAAGATTCGGTCATAACCCATTTTGAAATCAGTGACAATTGCATTTTTTTAAATGCGAAGGGTTATTTGTCCGAAGCTGGTCTTATCGAGAATGCTGCACAGGCAAGCACGGCTATCGTTGGGCAAAGTTATTTCGACGATGAAGACTTAGAAGGTTCGGGAAATAAGCTGGTCGGCTACATTAGTGCCATTAAAAAAGTCGAGATCAAAGCACTACCAAAAGTAAACGACCTGTTGGTCACCAAGGCCAAATTACTCTCCCGCTTCGACACCGGGAGTATGAGCGTTTGTACCATTACTTCTTCCACTTTTAGAAATGATGATTTAATCGTAGATTGTACCTTTAATTTTTTAATACATGAAGTATAACCGATAATGGTTATCGGAGCTTAAGATTATACTTGAAACAGTACCAGAATTGACTACCCCACGGCAGAAAATGAAGCTGATACTTGATTGAAAATGAAAAAAAAAGAGGTACCACAAGACAAAAGTCAATTACAAAAGGCCAATATTAAAGATATGGTCTATGCGGTGGATGAAAATGGCAACTATGTCACCGAATTGAGTACAGGCTGGGAACCCAAGACCATTGCTCTCGACAATGCCATGAAAGAAATTGAAGAGCGGGTCGAAGATGCCAGACAAAGAGTTCTCAATAACGAAACAAGCCCTATTGAGTACTATATGGAACTGCATAAAATGGATCTTCCTATTTTGGCCAGCTATGTGGGGCTATGGCAATGGAAAGTCAAAAGACACTTCAAACCATCCGTCTTCAAGAAATTATCTACCAAAATTTTACAGAAATATGCCGACGTTTTTGAAATTGGCATAGATGAATTACAGCATATAAAAAACTCATAATGCAAATCGACTTTACCCATAAGCAATCTGCACATTGCGAAAACGGAGTGGTATCAAACTTAATGAGACACAATGGCTTTGAGGTAAGCGAACCTATGGTTTTCGGTATCGGGTCAGGCCTTTTATTCAGCTATCTGCCCTTTATCAAGGTCAACTATGCCCCTGTTTTTACGTACCGGGCCATGCCAGGTTTTGTGTTCAACAGGTTTGCCAAAAGGGTCGGCGTGAAGGTTAAAAGGGAAAAGTTTAGCGACCCCAAGAAGGCCAAGGCCAGACTTGATGAGAATTTGGCCAAAGACAATCCGGTAGGTCTTCAAGTGGGTGTTTACAACCTGATCTACTTTCCTGATGAGTATCGTTTTCATTTCAACGCCCATAATATGGTGGTCTATGGAAAAGAAGGAGATGACTATTTGATCAGCGATCCAGTTATGGCCGATGTCACTACTTTAACTGACAAGCAATTGGAAAAAGTTCGCTTTGCAAAAGGCGCGTTTGCCCCAAAAGGCCATATGTATTATCCAATTTCCTTTCCTGAAAAACTTGAACTGAAGAGTGCCATTGTTAAGGGTATCAAACATACCTGCCGCGACATGGTCGCCCCCGCTCCGATAGTTGGCGTACGGGCCATGCGATGGGTCGCCAAGAATATAAAATCGTGGCCCAAAAAATTGGGCGCAAAAAAAGCCAATCACTATTTAGGCCAGATTGTTAGAATGCAGGAGGAAATAGGTACCGGCGGTGGCGGTTTTCGCTATATTTATGCTGCTTTCTTGCAAGAGGCCAGCGAAGTTCTCGAAAATGAGAGCTTAAAGGATTTTTCCAAGGAAATGACCCAAATCGGGGATTCTTGGAGAGATTTCGCTTTAGAAGCCTCACGCATCTACAAAAATAGAAACGGAGAAGCCGTTGGTTATGAGTCGATTTCGAACCAATTGAACGAAATTGCCAATCGGGAAGAAGCCTTTTTCAAGGCCTTACGAAAAGCCGTATGATTGAAATTCGCCAACTTTCAAAAAAATATAAGGATGCCGATCGGTATTCGGTTCGCAATTTAGATCTTACGATTTACGAAAAGGAGATTTTTGGCATATTAGGTCCGAATGGTGCAGGAAAGACTACGCTAATTTCAATGCTCAGTTCTTTGTTGAAGCCTACTTCCGGTTCATTTACCATCGATGGTTTGAGTTATCAGAACGAAATGAAACAGCTCAAACAGATAATCGGAATCGTACCCCAGGAATATGCATTATATCCCTCTTTGACCGCATTCGAAAATTTAAAGTACTTCGGAAGTATGTATGGTCTTAAAGGGTCGGCACTTCATTCAAAAATCGAAGAACATCTAGAAATATTGGGCCTTGGCACTTTTGCTAATAAAAAAGTGCACACATTTTCTGGAGGAATGAAAAGGAGGGTGAATTTAATTGCTGGCATACTACATCGACCGAAAGTGTTGTTTTTAGATGAACCTACCGTTGGTGTTGATGTGCAATCAAAAAATGCTATTATCAATTACCTCAAAGAACTTAACCAGAAAGGTACCACCATACTCTATACCTCTCATCACCTCAACGAAGCAGAAAATTTCTGCTCGCATATCGCCATTATAGATTTGGGAGAAATTATCTGCAAAGGAGAGCCTAAAACCTTGATAAAAGAGCACAAAGAAGCCGAAAATCTTGAAGAGGTATTTTTGGCAAGAACTGGAAAAGCACTGAGGGATTATGCATAAACTTTGGGCCTCAGCAAATAAAGAATTTTTACTGCTTACCAGAGATTTCGGGGGTCTGGCCATTCTTTTTCTTATGCCCCTACTTTTGGTAATAACTATTACCGTAATACAAGACGGCACTTTTAAAACCCTTAAAGAATCTAAAATCCCTATTTTATTGGTTGATTTAGACCAAGGCACTGTTTCCAAAAACATTCAAGAGAACTTAAAAACAAGCGATCAATTTGAAGTAATTGCCCAACCAACAGAAGAGAAGGCGGAAGCATTGGTGCAAAATGGCGATTATCAGCTAGCGATTGTCATACCTCAAAATCTATCTAAAAACCTAAAACAGAAAGTTGAGGAAAATGTATCGGGCATTTTGGACCGATTTGGCATGGAAGAAGAGAACATTCCCTTAGCCAAATCAATTATAGAGCCTAAAGAGGTAAAACTTTACTTTGATCCCGCGACACAGATCTCATTTAGAAATGCTATAAAAAGTGGTATTGACCAAATGGTTTCCAAAATCGAAACGGAATCTATTTATAAGGCATTTCAAGAAGAATTGACCGATGACCCACAAGAAAAAATATTCGATACCCAACCTTTTATCACCTTTAAAGAAATTGCGCCGGGCAGTGTTTCCGAAAACAATGTCATCCCAAATTCAACACAGCACAACATTCCGGCATGGACGCTTTTTGCCATATTCTTTATCATTCTGCCCCTTTCCATCAACATGGTAAAAGAAAAGAATTTGGGCACGTTCGTTCGCTTACGTACGAACCCTGTGTCGTATGCTACGGTACTTGGTGGTAAAACCATTGTGTTTTTAAGTGTCGCACTTATTCAGTTCGCTTTGATGTTAATTGTCGGGGTGTACCTTTTTCCATTATTAGGTCTTCCGCAATTATCGGTCGCGGGCAAGCTTTCATTTCTATTTTTGGTCGCATTTTTTGCCGGTCTGGCAGCTGTTGGCCTGGGGCTTCTCTTGGGCACCATTGCCAAATCTCAAGAACAATCAGCCCCATTCGGTGCTACTTTTGTCGTTATACTGGCCGCTTTGGGCGGGGTTTGGGTACCTGTATTTGCCATGCCCAAATTCATGCAGGTTCTATCGGGCATATCACCAATGAATTGGGGCTTGAACGCATTCTACGATGTATTTTTAAGAAATGTGGGTATTATTGAACTGCTTCCCGAAATTGCTTTGCTATTTTTGTTTTTCTTAATCACCACAGGAATTTCCATCTTCTATAATGAGAGAAAAAATGCCGTCTGAAACATCAAAAGAATTAAGTTACACGAGTGAAGTAAGAGTGCGGTTCTCAGAGTGCGACCCATTGGGCATTGTATGGCACGGCAATTACATACAGTTTTTTGAAGATGCTCGTGAAGCTTTCGGCAGACATCATGGTATTTCGTACTTAGACCAAAAAGCCCATAATTTTTCTACACCCATAGTAGCCTCTAAATGTGAGCATAAGCTACCACTGGCTTACGGCGATGTAGTTAAAGTAAAGGCTACCTACATTGATTCGGCCGCCGCCAAAATGGTTTTCAGGTATCAAATATTAAACCCTGAAGGTCAAGTGGTCTGTACTGGGGAAACCGTTCAGGTTTTTGTGGAACTGGGAGGCGAATTATCATTGACCCTACCCGATTTTTTTAGGGACTGGAAAATTAAAGTGGGCCTACTTGATGAATAACCCTATCATTTCATATAACAATATTATCTCATCTCTTGGTTTTGACAGCGCTACTGTTGTTGATAAAATTTCCAAGAAAGAATCAGGACTAGAGAAAATAATAGATCAAGATATACTTGATCGTCCTTTTTACTCATCTATGATTGATGTGGGCCTTCTTGAAAGTTCCTATTCAAAATTGGGCACCCGTCAAAAGTATACAAAGCTTGAAAAAATGATGATCGCGTCGCTCAGCGATACCTTAAAGTCATTTGAACACCCTTTGAATGAGCGCGTAGGGCTGATTGTTTCGACCACGAAAGGCAATATCGATGCTTTAGACCCCAATTCTTCATTTAACGAAAATCGAGCTTATTTAGGTGAGCTGGCAGCACAGCTTAAAAATTTCTTTCACTTTGAGACTGAACCTATAGTTTTATCGAATGCCTGTGTTTCAGGTGTCTTGGCGATTTCCGTGGCCAAAAGACTGATAAAACAAGACAAATTTGACCACGTTTTTGTGGTAGCGGGTGATTTGGTAACGCAATTCATCATCTCAGGCTTTAATGCTTTTCAGGCTTTGAGCGATTTGCCCTGTAGGCCTTATTGCCAAACACGGTCGGGAATCAACATCGGTGAAGTAGCAGCAAGCGTATTGGTCACTAATGACCATTCATTGGCTGTTGAAGAATCAGTAATAGTTATGGGTGATGCCTCTTGCAACGATGCCAATCATATTTCAGGGCCTTCAAGAACGGGTGAAGGTCTTCATCGAAGCATCGAATCGGCAATGAAAGAAGCTGCTATTTCAGCCAATCAGGTAGATTACATTTCGGCCCATGGTACGGCTACCCCCTATAATGATGAAATGGAATCGATTGCTTTTGACCGATCAGGTCTTAGCGAAGTTCCTTTAAACAGTTTAAAAGGTTACTTTGGGCATACCTTGGGTGCTTCAGGCCTTCTCGAAACAATTGTAGGCATGCATTCGTTAAAGAATAACACTTTATACGCTTCTTTGGGCTTTCAAGAAATGGGGGTGTCACGCCCTTTGAACATTATTAAAGACACAACGGAAAAAACCTTGAATATCTTTTTGAAAACTGCCTCTGGCTTCGGTGGGTCGAACACCGCTGTTCTCTTTAAAAAATTGAATAGCTAACCCTTTCCATCTAATATTTTAACATTGGTTTTCTAATTGGTCTTCAATCCCTAAATTTGCCCACCAATAGATTTACATAAAAATGGCCAAAAAACCTATGAAGGCTATTCAGGCGCTTGAAGAAGCCCAGAAGATTGCATTTGCCCCCTTTGTGTTTCAAACGACGGTATCTTTACGGAAGCTAGGTGTTTTGGACTATATTTTTGAGCACAGCAGAGAAAGCAACACCAAATTAAATCAACTTTCTGAAGCTCTTGATATAACTGAATACGGACTAAGTGTTCTGCTGGAGGTAGCCGAAAGTATGGATATTGTTGATCAAGATAGTGAAGGCAACTACGATTTGACCAAAATCGGATACTTTCTAAACTATCATAAGATGACGGAAGCCAATCTCAATTTTACGCAAGACGTTTGCTATCAAGGCCTTTATCATTTACCAGAAGCCATAGCGACTGGCAAGCCCGCTGGTCTTAAAGAATTAGGTGATTGGCCGACCATTTATGAAGGTCTTTCTAAATTACCAGAGCAAATTCAACAATCATGGTTCGCTTTTGACCATTTTTATAGCGACGAAATTTTCGGGGAGGCCCTACCTAAGGTTTTTAGGCACCAGCCAAAAACCCTTTTTGACATAGGTGGCAATACAGGAAAATTTGCCATACTTTGCGCTGAATATAACCCCGACGTATCTATCAAAATTTTTGATTTGCCCGGTCAATTATCAAAGGCTTTGGGAAATGCCAAACAAAAAGGACTTGAAAATCGTATTTCGGGACAGAAAATCGATTGGCTCTCAGAAGATCCAACTATTCCCGAAGGAGCCGATACCATTTGGATGAGCCAGTTCTTAGATTGTTTCTCAAAAAAGGAGATCCTCAAGATTCTAACCATCTGTAAGAATGCCATGGATGCTGAAACTGAGCTCATTATTATCGAAACCTTTACTGATAGACAAAAATTTGACAATGCTCGCTTTACTTTAGAAGCCACGTCTTTATACTTTACGGCTTTGGCTAACGGAAATAGTAAAATGTACAAAGCGGTTGAGTTTATAGAATTGATTGGTGCAGCTGGCCTTACTTTAAAAGAAGAAATTGCCGTTGGGGAATTTCATACCATGTTGGTCTGTAAAAAAAAGTGATTATTGAAAATTGGAGAACACGTACTTCATATCAAATTATTGCCATGTAAAAAACAATGCCATTTCGCTCAATGGCAGTTTGGTATATGAAAATGAAGCCGTTGACCTCAACACCTTTCTTAAATCGGCCTACCAAAACTTTCAAACTGATTATCCAAAGTTTTTTAAGATGGATGGTCTGAGCAAGTTGGCCTTCATGGCTTCCGAAGTTTTGCTAAAGTCAATAGAAATGCCTGAAGAGGGCAGCAACATAGCTATAGTTCTTTCAAACAGGGCATCCAGTCTCGATACCGACCGAAAGTACCAAGAATCGATTAGCGACAGTTCTAATTTTTATCCGAGTCCGGCAGTATTTGTATACACCCTGCCCAATATTTGCATCGGAGAAATTAGCATAAGACATAAACTATATTCTGAAAATAGTTTTTTTATCTTTGATCAATTCAATGCAGATTATTTGTATGAATACGGCGCAAGCCTTATTGATTCGAAAAAGGCAGACTCTGTATTATGTGGTTGGGTCGATGTAGATAAAGATAAATATGAAGCATTTATGTATTTAGTGACCAAGAATGGTTCTACAGTACATACAAAAGAAGAAATAACAAGATTATATCAATACCAATGAGTGAGTTAAAACAACAGCTGAAAGAGAAAATCATAGAGCAACTTAACCTTGAAGACGTTGCAGTAGATGAGATTCAGGATAATGACCCGCTCTTTGGCGAAGGTTTGGGGTTAGATTCTATCGATGCCCTTGAGCTGATCGTAATGCTTGATAAAGATTACGGTATTAAATTGGCCGACCCAAAAGAGGGAAGAAAGATTTTCGAATCAGTTCAGACCATGGCCACTTATATAGAAGCCAATAGAAGCCGATAAATTCTCACACGGCTAAGTTCCGTAAACTAAAACGATGGGTAAAGGGGTAGCAATAACCGGAATGGGTATCATTTCTGCCATTGGTAACAATGTAGCAGAAAATTACCAGTCGCTCTCTACCAATAAAATCGGTATTGACCGAATTACCCAAATCACTACCATTCATGAAAATGAAATAATGGTCGGTGAAATTTCCGGAACCAATTCAGATTTAGAAAATCAGTTAAAAATAGAAGCGGACCAATGGTCGCGAACGGTTCTGATTGGTGCCATAGCAGCAAGAGAAGCATTGGAAAATGCCGGAATAACCGACGTTAATGAGTTTAAGACCGGACTGATTTCAGGCACGACCGTTGGCGGAATGGATAAGTCGGAGCAATATTTCTACGACTACACCGATAACCCAAAAGTGCGTCAACATATTACTGGCTTGCATGCGGGTGATTCAACCAACAAAATTGCCAAATACCTAGGTCTAGAAAAAAGTTTTGTGACCACTATAAGCACCGCATGTTCATCTGCTGCCAACGCCATTATGTTGGGTGCCAGAATGATCAAATCAGGGCAGTTAGACCGAGTGGTTGTTGGTGGCACCGATAGTCTTTCAAAATTCACCATCAATGGATTTAAAACATTGATGATTTTATCCGATACATTTAGCACTCCTTTTGATGACGACCGAAAGGGACTTAATTTAGGGGAGGCCGCTGCCTATCTTGTATTGGAATCCGATGAGTTGGTTGCCAAGAAAAATAAAAAGCCATTGGCATTTGTAAAGGGATACGGCAATGCCAACGATGCCTTTCACCAAACCGCCTCTTCCGAAAATGGCGATGGTGCGGTACTCGCCATGCAAAAAGCATTGGAAGTAGCCGACTTAAAGCCTGAGGAAGTTGATTATGTTAACGCGCACGGTACGGCAACACCTAACAACGATCTTTCGGAAGGCAGAGCGTTAATTCGAATTTTTGGCGAAAATGTCCCCGAATTTAGTTCGACCAAATCGTTTACGGGCCATACATTGGCCGCGGCTGGAGGGGTTGAAGCGGTTTATTCCGTATTGGCATTACAGCATAATGTCATATTTCCCAACTTGAATTTCAAAACTCCAATGAAAGAGTTTGATCTTACTCCGGTTACGGAAAAAAAAGAAAAAAGCTTGCATACCGTATTGTCTAATTCGTTCGGTTTCGGAGGTAATTGTTCCACTCTTATTTTCTCAAAGAATCAATGAAAAATAAGGTGTACATACGTAGTGTAGGTTCGGTTTCAGCCCAAAAAACCTATGACAATACCAGTTTTTTAAACAAGGTGGTTACTTATAATGAGACCGTAACAAGGGTTATCGACCCGAACTATAAAGATTTTATTCCGCCTGCGGCCGCCCGAAGAATGGCCAAAGGAATAAAAATGAGTACCGTTAGCGCCAAAAATGCCCTTACGGAAGCGAATACTGAAGAATCGGAGGTCGATGCCATTATCGTTGGTACTGGTTTGGGCTGTATCGGTGATTCCGAAAAGTTTGTTAGCGATATAATCGATAACAACGAACAGTTTCTTACCCCTACCCGATTTATACAATCTTCGCACAACACCGTTGCAGGACAAATCGCCTTGGGAATGGGCTGTAAAGGGCATAATTTCACCTATGTACATTCATCTATTTCATTTGAGTCCGCACTGTTAGATGCCCATATGCAACTAATGAATGATGAAGCAAGTACCATTTTGACCGGTGGGGTCGATGAGTTGGTAGAACACCATGTCAGTACCCATCGCCTTATAGGCCATATAAAAAAAGACCCGGTAGAAACCATGTCTATTTTAGACAGTGGTTCAAAAGGAGCCATCTTTTCCGAGGGATCGCATTTTTTTGTGGTATCCAATAAAAAAGGGGAAAACGCTTATTCCGAATTGTTGGGTATAAGGACATTTAATTCTCTTGAACGTGATGAAATTGAGAAGGAAGCCTTGTCTTTTTTGAAAGAACAAGAAATGACCTCCGATGACATCGATTTGCTGATTTTGGGTTATAACGGTGATGTGGAATTTGATACTTATTACGAAGCCTTATCACAAGAGTCTTTTAAGAATACCCCGAAGGCTTATTTCAAACATTTATCAGGTGAATTTGATACGGCTTCCGGATTTGGCTTTTGGCTGGCCAACAAAATTCTGAAACATGGTTTTGTTCCTCAAGTGGTGCAGTTGGGTGATTCTTCAAAAGAAGCTCCACAAACCATTTTGATCTACAATCAATACAGAGGGGAAAACCACAGTCTCACCTTACTGAAAAAATGTTAAGCCGTTTGATTAGAAGAAGGGTAATCTATCCTACCACGGTTGTTCTACTGGTAGCATTGATTGTTCTTGATTCATTTTATGCGATAGGTTGGTATTGGTATGCCCTTATAGTTATCGCTTGGTTTCTGGTAACGCTCAGCGGGTCTTTTTTCATACAGTGGAATTTTCACCTGACTTCTTATCATTCCAACAAAAAAACCCCACATGATTGGGTAGCCATTACTTTTGACGATGGCCCTGATCCTGAATTTACACCACAGGTGCTCGATCTCTTAAAGAAATATTCGGCAAAGGCAACTTTCTTTTGTATCGGCGAAAAAATAGAGGCTCATCCATCAATACTTGAGCGTATTATTGATGAAGGACATACCATCGGAAACCATACTTTTACGCATTCACGTTCATTTGGTTTTTTTGGGGTGGAAGAAGTCAAAAATGAGCTTCAAAAAGCAAAAGAGACCGTACAGCGATTAAGCGGCCGAAAGATGGATTTGTATCGGCCGGCGTTCGGGGTTACCAACCCCTCAATAGAAAAGGTGGTCGAAGAGCTTCAGTTGAAATCAATTGGCTGGAATGTACGTTCGCTAGACACTACGCCCCGTTCTGAAAATATGGTCTACAATCGAATTGTTTCAAAAGTGGCTAAGGGCGACATTATACTTTTACATGATACCAGTAGCAAAAGCATAGCCGTTTTGGAACGGTTATTGGTATTTTTGAAGGATAAAAAACTACAGTCGGTCACCGTTGACCAATTGCTGGAAATTAGAGCCTATGTTTAGTACCATGATCAAAAAAATCAAATGGATTATTCCTAATACTTCTAAAAAAGGGCTCGTTTTATTATGCGCATCACTTGCTCTGTGGAGCAATTTGGCTGAAGCACAAACTGAAATGAATTCCACCCAATCAGAAGCGCTAAAAGCAAAAGTCAAAAAATTGGCTGATGCCACGCAAACCATTTCTAGCGATTTTACACAGTTCAAGCATATCGATTTTTTATCGAATGATATCGAATCAAGTGGCGTGTTGAAATTTAAAGCTCCCGATATGGTCAAATGGCAATATACCAAGCCTTACAACTATTCAATAGTTTTTAAAGACCGTACCATATTCATCAACGACGATGGTAATAAAAGTAATTTAGATGTGGGTGGCAGCAAGCTCTTCGAAAGGCTTAATCGCTTGATTGCATCCAGTATTAGGGGAGATATGTTCGATGAAGAGGAATTTTCAATGAAATTTTTCACCGATACCGAGTCCGACTTGGTGCATTTTTCACCCAAAGACCCCCAATTTTCAGAATTCATCAATGCCTTTCACATTCGTTTCGACAAGAAGGGAGAAGTGGTGCAGGTAAAGATGATCGAGCCATCCGGAGATTTTACAAGAATCGAGTTTCACAATAGAAAAACGAACGAAGCCCTTTCCAATGCGGATTTTTCTCAGTAGTATCTGCTTTCTTTTGATTTTTGGTTGTGCTTCCTATCCGAAAAAAAACAATTTCAAGGTGGTTACAAAAGAAACTCCACCTCAAAACGTACTTAACCCTTATTTCTCCAACCCAGATAAAGATTACGTCTACAAGGCTAACATCGATGCCTTGGGCAATAAAATAGGAGGCCTTTTTATTATCAAGAAATTAGGGGAGAAAACGCATCGAATATTATTCACTACTGAAATGGGCAATACATTGTTCGATTTTAGTTTTCAACAAAACGGCTTTACTGTCAATCGAATACTTAAAGAGCTCGACAAGAAAATACTGATCAATATTCTTAAACGAGACTTAAAAGCCTTGGTACTCGAAAAGCCCGCAGTAGAACAGGTATTCAGCAAGACAAATAATCGTTTGATCGAGACCAACATACTTTCTAAAAAGCACTATTTTTATTTTGATAGCGAAGACTTAAAGGATATTGTTAGGACTAGAAACGGTAAGGTGATTGTAAAACATCATTTTGCAAACATAGAGAACGATTTTGCCGGCCAAATCAATATTACCCACGAGAATATTCAACTAAAAATCACATTAACGGCGCTCCCATGAACTTGGTAAAGGCTTTGATAATATTATTTGTATTTACTGCCACCTGCCACTCTCAAGTGAGACCGGGTATCAAAGGCGGGTGGAATAACTCTACCATCAGCAAGACCACCCTTGATTCTAAAACCGGAATTTATGTGGGGGGCTTTGTTAAAATTCCCATTACCGATTACTATACTTTGCTACCGGAAATTCTTTATTCCGAACAGGGAGGCGAATCGAATTCAGAAGAATATGGCGATGTGAACATTCACTATCTTTCCATCGGGGTGCCCAACAAGTTCTATGTTACCCCATTAAACGGATTCCATTTTATAATTGGCCTTAGTATTGACATTAATCTGAAGAACAATTTTGTCAATTTCACCAACTTCAACATCGACGACGAAATATCGCCATTAGATGTGGTGGTGTTGGGAGGCTTGGGTTATGAATTCCCCTTTGGCTTAGCTCTGGAAGCCCGTTATAAACAAGGCACCATAAGTGTTGATTTTTTAGGAGCCGACGACCTTTACGAAGAACCGGGCAGTAATCTTAACGGCGTTTTTCAAATTGGCGCTGCATATAAATTTAAACTATAGAACATGTTGATAGAAGGATTGTATTCGGTAATCGAAACGAACACAGAAGAAAATACGCTGAATGCCAAAGTAAAATTAAATAAAGACCACGAAGTTTTTGAAGGTCATTTTCCCGGCAATCCTGTAATGCCAGGTGTATGTATGATTCAAATGATAAAAGAATTGACCGAAGAGCAAATGGGTCAAGATCTTTTTCTTACCACCGCATCCAATGTAAAATTTATGGCTATCATTAATCCTGAAAAAAATGAGGCCATTGACCTTCAACTGAATATCTCTGAAAACGAAGGGTTGGTCAAGGTCAAGACCACTGTTAGTTTTGAGGAAACAATGGCATTAAAATTGAGTGCAACATTCAAAATAGTAGCCTAATGAATTTTAAAGCGGTACTTTTCTTATTAATGTTATGGCTGCCGAGCACAGCCCCTGATATTGTTCAGGTAAGGCAGGCCTACATAGAGGCAGCTGAAAGTGAGCAGGTATTAAAAAAACTCTATGATGACTTGAGTTCGGTCGCCAATAACGACCAAAGTACATTGGTGGCTTACAAAGGGGCCGTGACTGCGATGATGGCCCGATACGCCGACGGTTTTAAGGATAAAAAAAATTATTTCAAGGAAGGGAGAGACCTCTTGGAGCAAGCAGTTCTAAAGGACCCTGAGAATGTAGAAATTCGTTGTGTTCGCCTCAGTGTTCAAGAAAACGTGCCAAAAATTACTGGGTATCATAAAGAAATAGAAGAAGACCGCAAATACATTCTTGATCACTACGAAGGTATGGACGATGACAGCGCCAAAAAATTTGTAAAAGGGTTTGTGCAGCAGTCGGAAAGTTTTTCAGAAGACCAAAAGCAGTTGTTTTAGGTTTCTGAATCACTATCTTTGAAATAGTAACGAACATGGCTGTCGATTTAACGCTACAATTGGGTCACATTGTTAAATAAAAGCAGTATTTCATAGCATTGAACAACCCCTAAAAGCTCAAGCTTATTTCGAGCCATTGTTTTAAACTGTGACCAATTTGTCGACCACCGTACCCAATGTACAAGCGCGCATGCAAGAACTTAAATGCTGCGTACTTGTTCCTACCTATAACAATGCCAAGACACTTAAACGGGTGTTGGATGGTATTCTATTGCAGACTTCGAACATCATCGTTGTCAATGATGGTGCTACCGACCGAACTGCAGAAGTGCTGGCAGGTTATAATCAAATTCACCAAATACAACTTCCTGAAAATAAGGGCAAGGGCAATGCCCTGAAAGTCGGCTTTGCAGAGGCCGTGGCCCATGGGTATGATTTTGTCATTACCATTGATTCCGATGGTCAACACTACCCAGAAGATATACCGATTTTCATTACCGCTTTAGAAAACGAGGCTACCCAAAATGTTCTATACATTGGTTCTCGCAACATGCGACAGTCAGATGTTCCCGGTAAAAGTAGTTTCGGCAACAAATTCTCTAATTTTTGGTTCTGGTTCGAAACCGGTATTTGGTTGACCGACACCCAATGCGGGTTCAGGCTCTATCCGCTTCGCGAATTACAAAAAATGAAATTTAGAACGCCCAAGTTCGAATTCGAAATAGAAGTGATAGTTCGTGCCGCCTGGAACGGAACTTTGGTCAAAAATGTTCCTGTCAAGATTTCCTATGATGAAAAAGAAAGGGTTTCGCATTTTCGAACGGTACCCGACTTCACCCGTATAAGTATCTTGAACACATTTTTAGTGCTCGTTGCGCTTTTCTATATCAAGCCAAGAGACTTCTTTAGAAAAATAAAGAGCAAGGGAATCAAAAAATTTCTCTCGGAAGACGTGCTGGGAAGCGATGACCCACCAAAGAAAAAAGCCCTCTCGATTGCCTTGGGCCTATTCGTGGGCCTGAGTCCGTTTTGGGGTTTTCATACGCTACTCGTATTGGGTGGGGCCTTTTTGCTGAAGTTGAACAAACCCATCGCATTTGCCTTATCAAACGTAAGCTTACCACCGTTCATTCCCTTCATTCTGTTTGCTGGCCTGCAAATTGGTGCTTGGGTGTTGGGCGAAGAACATTTTTTTCAATTTGATACCATTGCCGAGAACTTATTGGCATTAAAAGGCCTAAAGGCCTATTTGATAGGTAGTTTTATTTTAGCCTTTACCGTTTCTCTATTGGGCGGCCTCATCGGTTATTTTACTTTATCGCAAATGGCCAAAAGAAAAAAATTAACCCTCAAAAATGGGTGATTTTTTTTATCGCATATACCGGTGGATAGCTAAAAAGCGATGGTGGGCATTAATGGTCTTCATCGCTATATTAATGGGGCTTACCAGCATTGTTATCCACATCAGGTTCGATGATGATATCAGTTCGCTTATTCCCGTGAACGAAGAAACCCAAAGAGTTCAAAAACTTCTCAAATCAATCACCTTTACCGACAAAATTGTCGTCAATATTCGAAAAGGGTCCGCTGGCTCAACAGATGACCTCACTAATTATGCTGCAGAGTTTTTAGATAGTGTAGAGACCAAACAAGGTACGTATATCAAGAATGTTCAAGGTAAGATAGCGGAAGACGTTATTCAGCATACTTTCGAATTAGTCTATGAAAATCTCCCTCTTTTTATGGAGGATGAAGACTATGTGAAAATCGCTTCACAGTTAAACAATGATAGTATTGAACGTATAACTCGGGCTAATTACCGCACCTTAATATCTCCTGCTGGTATTGTTGCCAAAAAGAATATCGTAAAGGATCCTCTGGGCCTTTCTTTTATTGGCCTCAAAAAATTGCAAAAGCTTGGTTTCGGTGAAGGTTTTAAGGTAAAGAACGGTTTTCTTTTAGATGAACAGGAGCAGAATGTACTGCTATTTATTACCCCACGTTTTGGTTCGAACGAGACCAATAAAAACCTTCCCTTTGCGGAAGCTCTCTATAGTATTCAAAATGAACTGAACCAGAAATACGACAATAAGGTACAGAGCGAATATTTTGGGGCGGCCCTCAGCGCTGTTTCAAATGCTCGACAGATAAAGCACGACATACAATTTACGGTAAGCATAGCCATGACCCTGCTCATTCTATTACTTATTGTTTTTTACCGAAAGATTGCCCTTCCTTTAATTCTGTTTGCCCCGGCCATTTTCGGTGGTCTTTTGGCCATTGCCATGCTCTGCTTGGTGCGAGAGAAAATATCGGCCATATCATTGGGCATTGGCTCGGTACTTCTAGGGGTAACTATTGACTACGGTTTGCATATTCTTACACATCTAAGAGAGGGAAACACTATTTCCAGTATCTATAAAGAGGTAGCACCGGCTGTTCTAATGAGCAGTCTTACCACCGCTTCTGCTTTTCTATGCCTGCTGTTCTTAGATTCGCAGGCACTGCAAGATTTAGGTGTTTTCGCCGCTGTAAGTGTGTTGGGTGCCTCGGTCTTCGCCCTATTGTTTATTCCTTTAGTGTACAAGCCCAAAAAAGCCATTAGCGATAAGAATACATTACTCGAACGCTTGGCATCATATAACCTGCATAAGAACAAATGGGCACTTTCCGGGTTGGTCTTAGTTGTAATTGCCAGTGCCTTTACCTACCAGAAAGTACAGTTCAATAAAGATATTGCCAAACTGAACTACGAAACCAAAGATTTAATTGCCGCTCGGGAACGTTTGGAAAAGCTGACCGATATGGGTTCTAAATCCATTTACTTGGCCACGTTTGGCGAAAAATTGCAAGATGTTTTACTTCAAAACGACAGCATATATCAAAAACTGGAAACGCTAAAAGATGATGGCCAAGTACTCAACTTTGGCTCAATCAGTTCTTTGGTAAAGTCCGATGCCGTACAGCAGCAAAAAATGAACGAGTGGCGCAGGTTTTGGTCGCAGAGACGTATTGATAGCCTAAAAAACAACCTTTTAAACAGCGGCCAGAAATTAGGTTTTAAACCCACCACTTTTGAACCATTCTATGGTTTATTGGAGAAAGATTTTGACTATCTGACCTTTAAAGAATTGAGCGCGGTCAAGTCCTTTTCTGCTGATGACTATCTTGTTTCCGATAGCAGTGGGTTTACGGCTACTTCTTTGGCGAAGGTAGACGCAGAAGCCATGCCCCAAGTACGTGAAGAGTTTGCCGATATGCCAAACACCTTGATTATCGATAGGCAACAAGTAAACGAAACTTTTTTAGGTAATCTTAAAAATGACTTTAATGAGCTTATTGGTTATTCATTAATTGCGGTAGTATTGATTTTGCTCTTGTTCTATCGCAGTTTTGTTCTGACACTGATTACGGCGATCCCCATATTTCTGACTTGGTTTCTGACCGTAGGCATAATGGGGTTATTGAACATAGAGTTCAATATTTTCAACATTATCATATGCAGCTTTATTTTTGGCCTTGGGGTTGATTATAGCATATTTATCACCAATGGTCTTTTGACCGAATACCGTACCGGTGAAAAAGCCCTTTCGACCCACAAGACATCGATAATCTTGTCCGTAATTACGACCATAGCTGGTGTTGGTGTTCTTATTTTTGCCAAACACCCCGTATTGTACACCATCAGTACTGTTTCTTTGATAGGTATATTCTGTGCGGCCCTCACCGCTTTTATCGTACAACCTTTACTTTTTAAACTGTTCATTGGAGGACCCCAGAAAAGACCTATTCGACCTAGAATCCTTATACACTCATTAGTATCGTTCGCTTATTTCGACTTAGGCGGACTTCTGCTAAGCCTGTATTCGTGGGTACACCTTAAAATTGATTCGAAGGCTGCGCAAAAACCGCAATTAAGGCTTCATAAAATCACCTCGAGCTTTATGAAATCAGTCTTGTACACGAATCCTATGGTAAAAAAGAAGATTGCGCTTCCGAACAAAGAAAGTCTTCAAAAGCCGGCTCTTCTTATTGCCAACCACAGTTCTTTTCTCGATATTTTGGTTATGGGTATGTTGCACCCCAAATCGGTCTATCTTGTAAAAGACCATGTGTACCATTCAAAAATAATCGGCAGTTCTGTCAAACTCTCAGGAGCTTATCCCGTTTCAGGAGGAATCGAGGACGGACAATTACATTTACAGAAAAAAATAGAGCAGGGCTTTTCGATTATAGCCTTTCCTGAAGGATCACGTTCGGATACCAATAAAATAGCCCGTTTTCACAAAGGTGCCTTTTATTTAGCCGAGCAACTTCAAATTGATGTACTGCCCATTATGATTCATGGTGGCTCAGAAGTGTCGCCTAAAGGAAGTTTCATCATTCGCGACGGAGCTATTACCACCCAATTTTTAGAGCGAATCTCACCATTTGATCAACGCTACGGAGAAAATTATACCCAAAAAGGCAAACAGGTCGGAAGCCATTTTAGAACAGAATTCAGAAAGTTGCGCTTACAACTAGAGCATCCTACCTATTGGCATCAAACTATCTTAGAAAATTTCAGGTACAAGGGCGATGCACTTTACCAACAGGTCAAAACCGACATTAAAAGGCATTCCGAAGGATATCAGGCATTAATGCACACGCTTCCCGAGAAGGCAAAGATGGCCTATATAGCGCAAGCGAACGTTCATTTACCCTTATTATTATCTTTAGATTCCATCGACCGAAAAATCAACGCGTACATTCGAGATGGTCACCAAAGTGCCATTTTAAGCCATCATTACCTGAAAAATCGATATAGTAAAATCTCGGTTTTCAATACACTAGAATCAGCTATTGAAGATTCTGTGGAAATTCTGATCATTAACTCGGCCTTTGACATGCACAAATTGGAGCTACAAAGCTTATCTAACCTAAACACCATAGTGCTTGTTGGCGGTAACAAAAAACCTTCCCCGATTGAAGGTTTCGAAGTTATGCTTCAAAATGATACCTTTATAATGCTCAAAAGAAGTGCCTAGATGAAGGAATTTTATGATGTTGTTATCGTTGGTAGTGGTATGGGAGGCCTTGTAGCCGCCAATATCATGGCTCGCGAAGGCAAATCGGTCTGCGTACTTGAAAAGAACAACCAGTTCGGGGGCAATCTTCAGACTTTTGTACGTGAACGCACTATTTTCGACACCGGGGTACATTACATTGGCGGTTTAGATGAAGGGCAAAACCTATATCGTTATTTTGAATATCTCGATATTTTAGAGGGATTGGAGCTACGCAAACTCGATACTGACGGTTTTGACCGCATTACCTTTGACGATGACCATACCGAATACCCACATGCACAGGGTTATGAAAATTTTATAGAAAAATTGGCTACCCTTTTTCCTGAGGAAGAAGCTGGTATTAAGGCCTACTGCGATAAATTAAGGGAAATATGTAACCGTTTCCCGCTGTATAAACTAGAGCTTGGCAAACCTTACCATAAAGACTCCGATTTATTCAAGATACCGGCCAAGGGCTTTATCGATTCCTTGACCAAAAATGAGAAACTACAGGCTGTTCTTGCAGGTTCTAACCTTTTATACGCTGGCGACCCCGACAAGACTCCATTTTATGTGCATGCCCTTTCGGTCAATTCTTTTATTCAAAGTGCTTACCGCTGCGCTGACGGCGGAAGCCAGATTACCAAATTACTGATTCGAAAACTCAAAGAACACGGCGGTGAAGCTTACAAACACCAAGAAGTTGTCAAATTTCAAAGCGACGGAGAAAAGATAGTCTCGGCCAAAACCGAGCAAGGCGATATTGTGAAAGGGTCTATTTTCATTTCAAATATAGAACCCAAGACTACCCTAAAATTGGCGGGCGAAGAGCATTTCAGAAAATCGTTCAATCGAAGGGTACAAAGTATTGAGGGCACTATTTCGGCCTTTAGCCTTCATATTGTGCTAAAACCGGAATCTTTCAAGTATTTAAATTACAACTATTACCATTTTAAAGACCCCTCGAAAGTGTGGACAGGCCCCGAGTATACACAAGAAAGCTGGCCGGACACTTATATGGTTTCGATGGGCGTTCGCAAGAACCAAGACGAATGGGCCGATCAGCTTACGGCTATTACCTATATGAGGTTTGACGAAGTAGAACCCTGGGCGGGCACCTTCAATACAGTGACGAATAAAAATAGCCGCGGACAGACCTACGAAGAATTCAAAAATGACAAAGCTGAAATTTTTCTAAAAGAACTAGAGAAGAAATTTCCTAAAATCAGGCAGTGTATACAATCGATTCACACTTCTACCCCATTGTCGTACCGAGATTATATCGGTTGCCATCGCGGGTCGATGTACGGTTATGTAAAAGATGTCGAAAGCCCCTTAAAATCCTTTATATCCCCCCGCACCAAAATAGAAAACCTCTTTTTGACTGGCCAAAATCTAAATATGCACGGCATTTTGGGGGTTACCATAAGTGGTGTCGTTACCTGCTCAGAAATATTGGGCAGTGAATACTTGATTAATAAAATAACCCAAAGCAGTTCTGAAGTAGACACTAAAATAGGCGTATAATGGAAACGTTCAAGGTCAGCCCCGTTACCCGTGTAGAGCATATCTCTAAAGAAGATTTCGTTAAGAATTATTACAAGCTACAAAAACCTGTTCTCATCACCGGGCTTACCAAAGATTGGCCGGCCTATGAAAAATGGAAACTTGAGTACGTACAATCGAAGGCGGGTGACCAAATAGTACCGCTTTATAACAACGAACCGGCCAAAGACAAGCAAAGTGTCTACGAACCGGTCGAGAAAATGAAATTGTACGACTATATCGAACTCTTAAAAACAGAGCCTACCGATCTACGTATTTTTTTCTATAATATTTTAAAGGAAATGCCAGAGCTTCTCAATGACTTTGAATATCCTGATTTGGGGCTGAAGTTTTTCAAAAAGCTTCCCGCTCTCTTTTTCGGAGGGGGCAAATCAAAAGTATTCATGCATTACGACATTGATTTGCCCGATGCCATGCATTTTCATTTTGATGGGGATAAAGAAGTTACCCTATTTTCGCCCGAGCAGACACAGTACCTTTATAAAGTGCCATTTTCTATACATAATCTGGAGGATATCGATATGCAGCAGCCAAACTTTGAAAAGTATCCTGCCCTTAAATATGCAGAAGGTATCAGGGCGGAAATGAGCCATGGTGATGCGCTTTACATGCCCAGCGGCTATTGGCATTCGATACGCTACCTGAACGGGGGCTTTTCGATGACCCTGCGCGCCCTTCCCAGAAAACCAGGCCGCTTTGCGAACATGCTGTACAATGTCATGATAATGCGCCATATCGATAATATTACCCGTAAGTATGCGGGCCAAAAGTGGCTGGACTATAAAGACCAATGGGCCATAAAAAGAACAGAGCGTAACCTGAAAGCAAAAAATTTGATCTAAGACCCAATTTGAAAAAGCTTTTTTACATTCCCCTATTATTCCTTTTTATTTCATGCGGAGTCAAAAAATCGTTAAAAGACCTACCGGATGTAAGCACCTACGAAGTTCAGGTTTCTGAAAGAGTAACTGTAAACGATTCTGTCTATACCATTGGTGACAACTTTTTGGCAAAGAACCGTCAGGGCCTTTGGGAACTTTATGTAAGTGGCAATGCCTACGAACTCGGTCTTAAAACCGGAAAACTCACCCAAGAACTCTTTAACCATCAAGAAGAGGTATTCGTAAAAAAGATTGATGAGCTGGTACCCTCAAAGAGCAAACAAAACCTTCTGAGAAAGTTCTTGGCGTGGTTCAATCGAAAAATGTACCTTCATGTAGATGAGCAGTACAAGGCGGAGTTATACGGCGTATCGCAGTATGCCTCTCATGATTTTGACCACATTGCCACCCCCTATCACCGGGTGATGTACTTTCATGGTGCCCACGATATAGGTCACGCATTACAAGATTTAGCTTTGGTGGGCTGCACCTCATTCGCCACATGGGGCGAGCATTCTGCCGATGGCAACCTCATCATTGGCCGAAATTTTGATTTTTATGCAGGGGATGAATTTGCCAAAAACAAGATTATTGCTTTTATCGCTCCGGATGACGGGTACAAGTTCATGTCTGTTACTTGGGGAGGTATGATCGGGGTCGTATCGGGCATGAACGACCAAGGGCTTACCGTGACTATTAATGCAGGTAAATCGCAATTTCCTTTGGTAGCAAAAACTCCCATTTCGTTGGTGACACGAGAAATATTGCAGCATGCTTCGAACATTGAGGAAGCCGTTGCCATTGCCAAAAAAAGGGAAGTATTCGTTTCTGAATCGATATTCGTTGGCAGTGCCAAAGACGAAAAGGCCGTTTTGATAGAAGTGTCGCCAAAGAATTTTGGAGTGTACGAAGTAGATAATAGTAACCAACTCATTTGCTCGAACCACTTTCAATCTGTGGCCTATGCCAAAGACAAACAGAACCAAAAGCATATTTTTGAAAGCCACTCGAAGTATCGCTATGAACGGATGGAAGAACTGTTAGGCGAGACCCAGAAAATGAATCCTGAACGGGCGGTCGAGGTGCTTCGAAACAGAGAAGGCCTTGATGATAAAAAAATAGGTTATGGCAACGAAAAGGCACTCAACCAGCTTCTCGCCCACCACGGAATCGTTTTTCAACCGCACGATTTGAAAGTTTGGGTTTCTAGTAACCCTTTTCAGCTAGGTGAGTTCGTAGCTTATGACCTTAACGAGGTCTTTCAAAAAACGGGTACGGGCGAAACACCCGCAACCGTAAGCCATCCATCGGCAAACATCGACGAAGATCCATTTGTAAATTCATTGGCCTTCGAGCACTACAATCGATATCGGAGGTTAAGAGCGAATATTTTAGAAGCAATCAAAAATGAAGAAAAGATTGAGAGAAAAAAACTGACCCAACTAATCGATTTGAATCCTGATTTTTGGGAAGCCCATTATGTGGTCGGCAGCTACTATTATGAAAAAGGATATGACCTGTTGGCCCTACGAGCGTTTGAAGAGGCAATGACCAAAGAGGTTACCACAGTACCCGATAAGGAAATGCTTCAAAAATACATTCGTAAATTAAAAAAGTAATCTGCAATAAAAAGGCCCCCGCTTGTGCGGTGGCCTTTTTAGCAAGTTTTTAATTATCTTATTTACCCAACATCAAAAGTTCGTTGCATCTCACTTCTGTGATATATCTTTTTTCGCCGTCTTTGGTCTCATATGACCGATGGGTTAATTTGCCTTCAACGGCTACTTGTTTCCCTTTTGAAAGATAGTTTTCTACAATATCAGCGGTCTTTCCCCAGGCTACAATCTGATGCCATTGGGTATCTTCTACTTTTTCTCCCATGGCATTTTTGTAGGTGTCGCTCGTTGCAATAGAAAATTTAGCAAGTTTATTGCCATTTTCGAGCGTTACGATTTCAGGGTCTTGACCTAAATTTCCAATCAACTGTACTTTGTTTTTTAAGGCGTTCATACGATTTAATTTAATGTTTAACAGTTCATACTATCGAGCTTTCCCAACCCGACACTGCAAACTTAGACCACCGAGTTAATCGTACTCGGATTAAAAATAATTACTTTCGTTTGTAAACGTTTGAAAATGATTATTTACCTATAATCGAATAACTTGTAAAATTTTCATTTTATCTAAGTGATGCTTTATAAAAAACCGTTTATACCTCGATTTCAATTGCTTCGAGTGCAATTTATTCATGCCATACTATCAAATTCTTCCGTAACTTGTAATTGCCATAATCAATGAAATGTCGATTTACCCAAAGGCCTTTTCAACCTTTGCTAGATCTCTAGAAGACTAAACGGAAAGCCATGTTCAAATACTTATTTATCTGCGTCTTTGTATTCACGGCAGGAGTTGTTGAAGGCCAGCGATTACAGGTGAGCGAAAATGGGCGCTTTTTAGTGACGGAAAATGGCGAGCCTTTCTTTTGGATGGCCGATACCGCTTGGGAACTCTTACATCGCTGTAACCGCGAGGAAGCAGAACTTTATCTTAAAAAGCGCGCAGAACAGGGATTCAATGTAATTCAGGCAGTGGCATTGGCCGAACTTGACGGACTCAATACTCCTAACTCTTACGGAGAAAAGCCATTGATAGAGAACGACCCTGACCAACCCAATGAGGCCTATTTCGAACATGTTGATTACGTTATTCGGCGAGCCAAAGAACTGGGTCTTTACATCGCCCTTTTGCCTACCTGGGGCGATAAGGTGAACCTAAAAAGTTGGGGTACAGGTCCCGTTATTTTTAATCCTCAGAAGGCTTATGCATTCGGTCAATGGATTGGCAAACGCTACAAAGATGAAGACCACATTATTTGGGTTATCGGAGGGGACCGAAACCCAAGGGAAGACACAACCGATATCGCCATTTGGAACCAGCTTGCCGAGGGCATTGCCCAAGCAGCCGGAGGCTATGAACGAACTCTAATGAGCTTTCACCCGCAACCCAAAGAAGGTGGTGGTTCTTCCACATGGTTCCATAATCAAAAGTGGCTCGATTTCAATATGCATCAAACGGGGCATTGTGCCAACCAAGGCACCTATAACCATATTGCCCACGATTATGCCCTTACACCGACCAAGCCAGTTATCGATGCGGAACCTCTTTACGAAGACCACCCCAATTGTTTTAATGCCAAAGAACTGGGGCATAGCCTACCTGAAGACATCAGGAGAATTATGTACTGGAACGTTTTTGCAGGAGCCTTTGGGCAAACGTACGGCTGCCATGATGTGTGGCAAATGTACCTTCCTGACCGCGAACCCGTCAACCAACCCTTGCGGCCTTGGCCAGCAGCTTTAAACCTGCCCATGGCGAATCAGGTAAAGCATCTCAAACATTTAATGTTGTCACGCCCTTTTTTGAGCCGAATACCGGACCAAACTATCATTGTCGGCCATCAAGAAGACAACGAGCATTACAAAATCGCTACTCGAGATATTGGTGGCCGTTATGCCATGGTCTACCTACCCACAGGAGGATCCTGCGAGCTCAATCTCGATTCGCTTATATCTAACCAATGGGTTACATGGTGGTACGACCCTAGAACAGGGCTCAGTTTTAAAGGTGAAAAGCTAACAAAACAGCAACCCATATCTATAAGTGCCCCTACTCAAGGGCAAGGTCACGATTGGGTTTTGATTGTTGACGACCCAAAGGCAAGTTTCAAAATTCCGGGCACATCAGATTAACCATCACGTTATCAGAAGATTATTTAAAATGAATTTTGTAATTTCAAACTAAATTCAAGTCCTTTCTCTTCTTCCCCCTTTTTATATTGATAATTGAACCGTTCTAAAGGCTACCATATGAATCGCAAAGAGTTTCGTATCGTTTTAATCTTGGGGCTTGTGATATGCGCCCTCTTGTACCATAAGTATTTTGACCGCTCACCTCAGAGCGAAAAACAATTGGCTTCTACCAATTATATAGGCTGTACAGTTGCCAAGTTCTTGTTGACCGATATCGATACCACCCAACAGATTGCTCCTCTGTTTTCTGGATTGGGGGACTTTAAATACCCAGTTTCAACAAGAGTGGATAGTGCCCAGCTTTTCTTTGACCAAGGTTTGAGACTGGCCTATGCCTTTAATCACGCCGAAGCCCATCGTTCATTTTTGGAAGCATCGCGATTAGACCCTGAATCTGCAATGTCATACTGGGGGCAGGCCTATGCTTTAGGGCCCAACATTAATGACCCATTACCCGATCAAGAACGGATGAAAAATGCCTTTGAGGCCACTCAAAAGGCGATTGAAAGACTACCGAAGGCCTCAAAAAAAGAAAAATTATTGATTCAGGCCCTTTCCTCTCGATACAGTGCCGACACCACCCTATCCATCGATGACCTTAATCAGGCCTACATGACGGCAATGGAGGGGGTAGCCCTCAAGTACCCAGATGACCCTACGGTTCTTACGCTTTATGCCGAATCGGTTATGAACACGGTACCTTGGAATTATTGGGATAAAGATGGAAATCCTTCCCCTAATATATCGAAAGCAAAAACGCATCTTGAAAAAGCAATTGAAATCGACCCAAAACATCCTGGGGCACATCATTATTATATTCATATGGTAGAATTGCCCCGACCTGAATTAGGGGTTACCAGTGCCGATATTTTGGGCAGTCTCATGCCCTCAGCTGGCCACATTGTGCATATGCCTTCGCACATCTATATCAGGGTGGGCCGCTACTCCGATGCCGTCGAGGTCAATAAAAAGGCCATTCTTGCCGATGAGGATTATATTTCGCAATGTTATGCGCAAGGTATGTATCCGTTGGCCTACTACCCTCATAACATTCATTTTCTGTGGTCATCGGCCAGTCTTTTGGGCAATAGTGAATTGGCGTTGGAAGCCGCTAAAAAGACCGCTGAAAAAGTACCCGTAGGTGAAATGAATGAGCTTCACTTTCTTCAGCACTTTGCCTCTACCCCGTTATTGGCATACGTACGCTTCGGAAAATGGAACGATATTCTAACTATGCCAGCCCCTAATGGCGAGATACACCATTTAAAGCTCATTTGGCACTATGCCCGTGGTATTGCCTTTATCCGAAAAAACAATATAAAAGAGGCAAGGGAAGAATTGGGTTTCATCGGTTCTCTGCGCGACAACGAAACTTTAAAAACCAATTATGCCGTCGGTTTCGACCATAGCCAAACCATTGCAGCTTTGGCCTATGAAATTATAGCTGGCGAATTGGCCAGTGCCGAAAAAGATAATGACAAAGCCATTGAACATTTGACCAAGGCCGTAGAAATAGAAGACCAGTTAGTTTATAACGAGCCTTCGGCATGGCACATACCCCCCCGGCAAAATTTAGGTGCCGTACTTCTAAAGGCGGGAAAATTTGAACAGGCGGAAGCCGTTTTTAAAAAGGACTTAGAAAAATTGAACCAGAATGGGTGGTCTTTAATGGGGCTGTACCAAAGCCAGTTGGCGCAACAAAAAACCAAAGAGGCACAAGACACCAAAAAAATATTCGATGAGGCTTGGCAACATGCCGATATTGCCATTGAAACTTCTGTATTATAAGGATGTGACGCTTCCGTAATACGTTACCCTATTTAATTTTACTGCACTAATTGAGCCTCTAGAAAATCAAACTCCTTTTTGAGGTATTCAGGCTTCATTTCGGTTGTGTTATCTATTTTTAAAATGGCCCCCGATGTCTTATCATAGGTATTCCATTGCGGAAGTCCCTCACTATTGGGATTCCCCGTTTTAGCGAAGTTCACCCAGTAGTTAGACATCAGCTGTTCTACCTTTTGGTCAACCGCCCGCCAAGGTCGGTCCCACATATGTAGGGTATGCAGTGCGAAAGGTACTTCAGAAGTATGAAAGGCCCCATAGTTCGGAAAATTCGGCTTGTCGACCGGAACATGGGCAAACTCGTACACATAGGTCGGGTCAGGGTTATACCCGGCCAGTAGATGTGGTGTCATTCCCGCAAAATTCAATAGGGTCAGTTTCGATTTCATTCGCTGTACCTCTGCTTGCGTTTTGGCCGGAAAAATCTCTAGAAACCGTTCGGCGTCGGCCCCATATTCTTCTTCCGCCTCAGTCTTGTATTGCTCAACCGTTTGGTTCGATTGCCCCAAAAATGAACCATCGCCCGTAACCCAACCGGCCATTATAGGAGTTTGTTGATAGTTGCCGTTAGCAAACTCGGTACGAAGGTCTGCCGGCAGCACATGTCCATCCAATGTAACTCCGAAACGACCTACGGTCGAATCATTACTGACTGACTGTATCTTTTCGGCGGATAGTTGACGTAGTTCTTCAATGGAGTTCGCTCCCGCGGTCTGCATAAACTGAAGACCCGCCTGTTCGGCCTGCTCCAGGTTCTGCTGTAGTCGATTGGAAAGAAGTCCGCCACTCTGTAAAATCGCTTTATGAAATAACCCTTCGGTAAGCGGGGAAGCCATGAGGGTATTAACGCTAAAGGCCCCTGCCGACTGCCCGGCAATAGTCACATTATCTGGGTCGCCCCCAAAAGCCTCTATATTGTCGCGCACCCATTCAAGAGCCGCTATCTGATCTAGAAAACCGTAATTGCCCGAAACATTACTTTTAGCTTCCGCGCTCAACTCGGGGTGTGCCATGAAGCCCAGAACACCTACCCGATAGTTCAGGCTTACGAATACCACTCCCTGCCTGGCCATCTGTTCGCCGTCGTAAATATCACAATTGGCCGAACCGCTTGAAAGTCCTCCGCCATAGATCCAAACAAACACGGGCTGCTTTTCTTTCGGTGAGGCACTTGACCATACATTCAAGTAAAGGCAATCTTCGCTCAAAGGCTCTGGCTGGGCTATAAACTCTTCGCTCCAGCAATAAAAAGGTTCGGGTTTGTTCTGTATGGGGCTCGCAGAAAAGTTATTAGTGGGCAGCACGCCCTCCCAAGGTTCAGCCGGTTGCGGAGCTTTCCAACGCAGTTCTCCGACCGGAGGTGCGGCAAAAGGAATTCCCTTAAAAATTCGTACGGTAGAGTCAATATTGAATGCCCCTTCGACTTCACCTTTTTCAGTAGAAACGATAGTGGGTGAGGCAGGTGGTTGTGTACAAGAAATAATTGCAAGACAAAGGCACCATAGAAAATACTTCATAATCGGTCGAGTTGAGCGGTTAAAAGGGAAAGTTTTATTAAATTGAATGCATTAATTCTTCCCCTTGATTAAAAATACGCGTTCTAGCCTTAGATAACTATCGGCAGATGATGTATTTACGTTTGTTTCCCTCAAGATTAGTGACGCGAATTTGACATAGCAAATGTGGTCTAAAGCCATGTATGTTGATACGCTTAATGAAAAGAATAGCCTCTTTTTTCAAATTAATCAAAAGGCTATTGAACTTTTCTAAGAAGTAGTTCCCCTTTTACTCTGTAAAGAAATGCCCACTATGATGAGTAGTCTAGCTTGAAGCAAATACAAAATAAAGTTCTCGGACAGGAATACCACCTCTGCCATTCGAGAATTTATGGAAACTAAAAAACACCCGATGTGATGAAAAAACTCCTGATTTTACTGACGTTAGCACTGATTCACAATTGCTCGAAGCCAATTGTTTATGACTTGGTGATTTCAGATGTTCATCTGTTCAACGGTAACGAAGACTTGGGAGTAATGAATGTAGGAATCAACGATGACAGCATCGCCGCCATTTCAATTGAAAGTATCGAGGGTGATTCGGTTATAAAGGGCACCGGTAAATTTATGATACCGGGGTTGGTCAATGCGCATGTTCACGCCAATCAAATAGAAGATTTACAAAAGGGTTACCTGTATGGTATCTTAACCTTATTAAATATGCATACCGGCCTGGAAGAAAGAGAAACACATTGGAAAGCCGTTTCTCAAGATTCGGTTGGTTTTTCATCGCTTTATGGTGCCGGACATGCTGCAACCGTACCTGATGGCCACCCCACCCAATTCAGTCCGGATATGGAAACCATCAATGATTCAATTTCTATTACCAGTTGGGTAGATCACCGAATCGCCAGCGGGGTTGACTATATCAAGGTAATTCATCAAAATCGTGGTTTTATGGATGACCAAGGCCCCTCATTAACGTACCAACAAATCAAAGAGATTATTGATTACGCCCATAAAAAGGAACTTAAAGTAGTTGTTCATGCAACTACGGTTGAAGAAATGTCTAAAATAGCCCCTTTTCGGCCGGATGGTTTTGTTCACATGATCGATTTTAAAGATGAATTGCCCGTTTCCGACGCCTACTTTAGCCTCTTAAAAGACAATGGCGTATTCATTGTGACGACGGGAGGAATTTCCTTAAAGTCTATGGATAACCTACCACCCTTTATGCTCGATTGGGTTGACAAAAATTTTCTCGATTCAGACGAAAGGGCTGAAATCATCAAAAGATATTATGAAGAAGGCATACTAATCGTTACCGGCACCGATGCCCAGGAGGGACAAATGAATTTTGCAGAAGATTACTTTCTAGAATTGCAGCTATACGAAAAAGCAGGCCTCCCAAACATTGAAATCCTTAAAGCAGCCACCGGAAATGCAAGAAAAGCTTTCGATTTACCCATTGGTATACTAGCGGTTGGCAGCAAGGCAGATTTTGTGTTGTTAGATGAAAATCCCCTAGAAGATATTTCAAACCTAAGCAAAATCAGTCAAGTTTGGAAAAACGGAAAAACAAAGTAAAAACCTGTGACTATAATTGATGGAAACGGTTTAAATAACCCTTGATACCAGTAGTAGTTCTAAATTAAATAGCCATGAAAAAAACTAAGAAGCCCAAAAGAAGTAACCTTTACACCAAAAACTATTTTTTCGTTCTGAGTGTTATTATTCTGATACTAGGTCTCGTAGCCTTTTCAGATAATTATCTATTCGATGTTCGTCAAGAAAGCAACAGCAACCCTCTCTATGTAATTCACGGTTTGATGATGTTCTCGTGGTACACCATCGTGGTAATTCAGACGAACCATATTCGAAAATTGAACGTAAAAGCCCACAGAAGGTTGGGTATTATTGGCTTTTTCATAGCCGTATTGGTTATTATAAGTATCGGTTATTTAAACTTTATTGATGTACCCTACTCAGAACTTCCTTTTTTTGGTAAGGCCAATCGAATATTTTTTCCTGTGTTCATTTTGTTGATTGGTTTGGCATATGTCAAGAGAGACCGACCTGAACTACATAAACATGCGATTTTTGTAGCTATTCTTTTAATGATGGAGCCCTTGCTAAGTAGGGTAGGAATGAACACGGGAACAGATGCTGCAGTCGTCGCTCCGAACATATGGCTCATCTTGTGGATCTCATTGTTCGTCTATGATATTATTCGCCTCAGGGGATTACATTTTTTAACTTACTCAGGCCTTATTTTTTGGTTTGTTGTTTATGCGATAGTATCCTAAAAAACAACTGCCCTTTAGATTTGGGCGGCCCTTTTGAAAGTAAGTGAGGAAAACAGGGTTGGACAATTTTGGAATTACCCAAAATAACAGAATCTGTACTTAGAGATGCATTACAGATATCTTATCTCCTAGTAGCCCCGAAAAAGTTGGCCCATCAAGTAAAGAACCAAAAATCGTAAAACAAAAGTAAGACCTAAGGTCCTATTTTGAAGATAATCAAGCTATTGTCATACGAATGACGGGCTTTTGGCATATGGTTTTGGATTTTTAACTTTTACTTTTGCTCAAGCTGTTTTTATAAATGTATAATGAACGATATGAGCATCGCCCACCAAATAAAACGACTAAGAACTAAAAAAGGTTTTTCACAAGAACAGCTTTCAGAAGAATCAAGTATCAGCATTAGAACCATACAAAGAGTCGAAAGCGGTGAATCGGTTCCTCGTGGCCATACTTTACAAAAACTGACACAAGTCTTGGGAATTTTACCGGCAGACCTCATCGAGACAGACCAAAACGAAAATAAAGGCTACCTTACTCTTTTGAACATAAGCGCCCTCACCACACTTTTCCATCCGCTTTTGGGCATTGCTTTGCCACTCGCTATGTGGGTTTTAAAGAAAGATAGCTATAAAAGAGTTGATGCTAACGGCAAAAAGATTCTCAATTTTCAAATCACATGGGCTTTAGTAATATATACTTTTCTTTTTGTTGCTTCTCATGGCACCTTACTACCCTTACACTTCAACTTCATATCATCACTCCCAATCATGTTCAATGACTTTACCTTGTACACAATCGTATTATTGCTTATCTATTTTTATCATCTCTCCGTAACCGTGTGGAACATCAACCGAAGTACAAAGAGTCTGAAAAACCGATACATACCCGCTATCCCATTTTTCAAATTGAAAAAGTAGTCAGACTAACTTCTAAATTCCAACTAATTAAAGTTATATCAGTTCAACTTTTTGTCCTCAACTTTTCTGAAAAGCACCCTCTTCACATTAGTTTTTAATCAAATATTTGGTCTATTATAAAGGTCCTAATTACTGTAAACTGCGCGATAGGTAGTATATTTAGTAAAACGTATTCGTATATTGACCAAAGTGTCCTTAACCACACCCCAAAATTATGAGCGATACCAAAAAGAGCATTTTTAAGCGATTGCTAAGTGGTGAATCCGTATCCTTCAATGATCCTGATTATCATAACATCGGACCGGCAGTAGAAAACACCAAAAAACTCTCGGTACTTCTGAACAATGAAACTGACAGTCATAAAATACGAAACCTTTTAGCGCAAATCATTGATCAAGAAATTGATGAAAGCACCACTGTCTTCACCCCTTTCTATACCAATTATGGCAAGAACATTCAACTCGGCAAAAATGTCTTCATCAATCATGCTTGCTCTTTTCTTGACCTTGGGGGTATTACTATTGAAGATGACGTCATGATCGCTCCTCGAGTAAACCTTACTTCCGAGGGGCATCCTATCTCTGCTGGGGACAGAAAGACGCTGACTACAGGTCATATCTATATCAGGCAAAATGTTTGGATAGGGGCCAATGCCACTATTTTTCCTGGAGTTACGGTAGGAAAAAACTCGGTAGTGGCCGCAGGTGCCGTGGTTACCAAAGATGTGCCCGATAATGTAGTGGTTGCGGGCGTACCGGCTAAAGTGGTGAAGTCTATTGACTAAGGGATAATTTAGAAAAATGTAAACCCGATTACATGGTATAACCGGGTTTTTTGTATAGTTTTTCTTTGTTTTTCATGATGTGGTTTGGGTACACATCGTTTTTCCATTCGTCTTGCGAGAAATCTTCTATGGCAACCGAATAGGAATCATCACCAAAACCAATAACACTTTGCATTGCTTTTACTAATGCTTCAGTCAATTGTTGTTTCTGGGCTTCGGTTTTACCCGTAATCATTTTTAAATGTATGTGTGGCATAGCTACTTCTTGTATTGTTCATCGGTTACTTTTTCCATCCAAGTAACTACTTCTCCATTCACTTCTTCTTGAATGGCCAAATGACTCATTGCTTTATTGGGCGAAGCCCCATGCCAATGTTTTTCATGGGGTTCAAAATATATGACATCGCCAGGAGCGACTTCAACTATAGGGCCACCCTCTTTTTGTATCCAACCAAGGCCTGAAGTTATAATCAACGTTTGGCCTGCTGGGTGTGTATGCCAAGCCGTGCGTGCTCCAGCTTCAAATGTAACCAAAGCACCGGCAGCTTTGGTGGCTTTTTGTTTTGAGAATTGCGGGTCTATTCTAACCTGGCCGGTAAACCAGTCTTCTGGTCCTTTTGCTGAGGGTTGTTCCCCGTTTTTTAATATTTTCATGTAATTGTATTTTAAATTATGGGCCAAGGTTGCTTCCTTGGCCCATTCAAGTTATTTCGCAAAAACCGGAAATTTACTGGCTTCACCGTAATCTTTTATGGGCTCTATGTTCTTTAGAACTTCCATATCGGCTTCGGTGATGGTAAAATTCAAATCGGCATTGGTTTTCATATGTCCAATGTTCTGCGTTTTAGGTAGCGGTAATAACCCTAATTGCAAATCGTATTTGATACCCAATTGTGGTACGGAAACATTGTATTTTTTCGCCATTTCCACAACTTCCTCATTTTTAAAGAGCTCACCATGCCCGATAGGGGAGTAAGCTTCGGTCAAAATACCGTTTTGCGCTGCGTATGCTATCAACTCAAAAGGGGTGTTGCTTATATGCGCCAATACTTGATTGACCGCTGGCGTGACTTTACCGTTTTCTAAAAGGTTTTTTAAGTCTTCAGCTTCAAAATTTGAGACCCCTATGGCCTTTAATTTCCCCGATTCGTAGGCTTCTTCCAAAGCTTTCCAAGCCTCAAGGTTTCCTTTAAAGAATCTATCACTGCTTTTAAACTCTTGCCACGGTTTCGGACTGTGGATAATCATCATATCGATATACTCCAAATCCATTTTATCCAACGATTCGTCAATGGCCTTTACCGCCTCTGTATACGACTTGATTTCTGCCGCGAGCTTGGTGGTTACGAATATTTTTTCTCGATTTAAACCGCTATTTTTTATGCCTTTACCAACTCCTTTTTCATTTCCGTAAGCTTGAGCGGTATCAATATGTCGGTAACCTAATTTAATCGCGTTTTCTACGGCATCGGCCGCTTCATCATCGGCTATCATCCAGGTGCCGTAACCTAGTTTTGGTATGTTTACCCCATTGTTTAGGGTGTACGTTTCATTACTTTTCATAGTCTATTTTTCTTTTTCAATTTATTTTAAAAGGATGCCGCGTCAATTACATAGCGGTAACGCGCCTCTTTGTTTTCAACTTTTTTCCAAGCATCATTAATTTGTTCAGCGTTAATGATTTCTATGGAAGGCCTAATATTATTATCTGCACAGTAGTTAACCACCTCTTGGGTCTCTGGAATACCACCAATGAGTGAAGCATTGAAATTTACCCTAGCAAAGGCCAACATTAAATTGTTCAGGGTGATTTCAGATTTTTCGGGCATGCCCACAAAGGTGAAAGACCCTCTTGGTTTTACGCAAGAAACGTAAGGGGTTACGTTAAATTGATAAGGAATGGTAGAAATCATATAATCTAAAGTCTTGGCATAGGCTTGCATGTTCTTAAACTCATCATCTACCACAATTACCTCTGCAACGCCCCAAGATTTGATATCAGCTACCTTATCGACCGAAGTGGTAAAGGCGTAAACCTTAGCGCCTTTTGCCACTGCTATTTTAACGGCCAAATGGCCCAGGCCACCAATACCGGCCACACCAACTTTATCGCCTACTTGAAATTGAGCGCGCATTAAAGGCGAATAGGTGGTGATGCCAGCACAGAGCAAGGGTGCCGCTTCTTCAAAAGTGATGTTGTTGGGTATATGTACCGCGAAATGGTCTCTTACCACCAACTTATTGGAATATCCACCTTGGGTAATGCCCGTGGGTTCTTTTTCTGTTGGAAAACCATATGTGAATTTAGTTTCGCCCCGGTCACAAAAATGTTCTTCACCTGCCTGGCAACTGTCACAATCCATACAGCTATCTACCATACAACCCACACCGGCACGGTCGCCAACTTTAAATTTGGTTACGTTCTTGCCTACTGCCGAAACTATGCCAACAATTTCATGCCCTGGTACTTGCGGATATATTTGTTTGCCCCAATGCCCTTTTTCTTGATGGATGTCCGAATGGCAAATGCTGGCAAACTTCACATCTATTAAGATATCGTTGTCTTCTACGGGTCTGCGTTCAAATTCAAACGGACTTAAAATTCCACTTTCATCGGTAGCTGCGTACCCTTTTGTTTTTATGTTCTTCATGTTGTTTTCCACGTTGTTATTTGTTGTGTTCGCAAAAAGTGTTGGTCCGGCTAGCGTAAGCCCAGCACTTACCATGGCACTTTGTTGCATAAATTTTCTTCTATCGTTGTTCATATGGCGTTCGTGTTTTAGTTGTTGGCCGCTTGGTATTCTTCGTCTGTTACGGGTCTGCCCCAGTTTACAATGCCTTTTTCGGTATTGGGTAGAAGGTAAATGTGGGCCATGCCTTGATCTTTGCTTGCTCCGTGCCAATGGTTGGTATTTGGTGGACATTTAATGGTTACACCTTTCTGAATAATTTGAATGGATTGCCCTTCAATTTGATGGTAGCCCACACCTGCGGTAACCACTAAAATTTGCCCTGCCGGATGCGTATGCCAATTGCTTCTGGCACCAGGTTCAAAATACACCTCACCACCAAGGGTGGTCATAACCGAATCATTTTCGATTAATGGGTGGTTATAAGCGTTGCCTGTAAAGTTTTTTACTGAACCTTTTTGACCTTTTGAAAAGACAGGTTGCAGTTTCTGTTTACCAAGAGTATTCAAGGACTGTTCTTGAGCACTAATAGCATTAACAAGTAGTAATGTAAGTGATAATAAAAATCCCTTCTTCATAATATTTCAATTAAAAGTTATACGAAACAGACCTTTAATTGCCGTGTTTTGGCAACCATAGTCGTTTTATTGCAAAAGTAGAAGGGAGTAATAGTTATCGGTTAATAATCTTCAAACCGATAGTTAAGAATATCAAACATTTTCAATGCGATACCCTGAAGGATTGGTTCCTGTTACTTTTCTAAAGAAATTATTGAAATAAGTAGGGTATTCAAAACCCAAAGCGTAGGCGATGTCAGAGATATTCCAATCAGTGTGTTGCAGCATTGCTTTCGCCTCACTAACTACACGTTCATTGATTAAGGTCGTTGTCGTCTTTCCAGTTACTTGTTTTAAAGAGCGGTTCAAATGGTTCGGGTGCAGTGCCAGAGTATCGGCATATTCTTGGGCAGACCTTAATTTCAAAGGCAAATCAGGACTTTCTATAGGGAACTGCCTTTCCAACAGTTCCAAAAAAACATTGGCAATTCGAGAAGCGGCATTCTTATGCTTATTGAAGTTCTCGGAAGGTTGCATCTTAAGTGATTCATGTATAATTAGATTAATGTAATTTCTAATCAATTCATCTTTATACATATAATCCGATTGCTGCTCTTCTATCATTTTGCGAAAAATGCCATTTAAAAATTCTCGCTGGTCTAAGGATATATCAAGTACAGGCGTACCTCCAAATTTAAAAAAGGGAGAATTTTGGAGACTCTCAGAGCGCTCAGATTCATTTAAGAAATCTTCGGAGAAAAGACAGGTATAACCCACGTAAGTACTAGAGACAGTCTCCCACGAATAGGGAATATGCGGATTACCAAAAAACAAAATGGTGCCATTCATATCAAAACTGCGGTCAGCATAGTGAATAACGCTTTTACCCGTCGTTAGGCAAATCTTATAGAAATCTTTGCGACTATAAGTACGTGTAGAATTACTATCACTTTCAATTTGAAATGCATTAAACCCTTTCATCTTAAGGGTCTCATTATATTCTGAAACGGGTCGTTTTTTCTTGGAATCCACATTGCAAAGTTAAGAATTTCAAATATTCATTTTCATCTGATTTCTTAAAGGAGGCCTTTAATAATAGTTTCTATCTTTTTAACGGTTATTTTTATAGGCGACCATTTTTATACAAACACCGTTTTTTTTACGTGATTACTCTAAAAAAAAGAAAGTAAGCCTCTTAATGCCCTAAAACAGGGCAAATGACACTAAGGTGACACCTAAATGTCGTAAAGATTGCATAGTCGTATAGGTAGATTTGCTTCAACAAAATCGAACAAAAATGAAAAACATGAGCACTGGAAAAAATCTAATCTACCAAAGAAAACTAAAAGGTTATTCGCAACAAGAACTATCGGAAAAAACCGAGGTTACCGTACGCACCATTCAACGCATAGAAAAAGGTGATGTTCAGCCTCACCTTCAAACGCTCAAATTATTGGCCGCAGCTTTAGATATTGATGTAAACGAATTACTGCCCATTGAAAACCCCAAAGAAGAGGCTATACAAAAGAAATGGCTTTTACTACTGCATGCAACGCCCCTATTGGGTTTTATGCTTCCTTTATTTAATGTTTTGATTCCGTTATTTCTGTGGATACACAAAAGAGAAGACAACCCTTTGTACAACCAACATGGGGTAAAAGTCATCAATTTTCAAATCACGATATTGATATTCTATTTTCTGTCTTTTATTGCGTTGCTCACTATTGAAGGGTATGGCTTTTTTATGTTCATCGCCATCATACCAATTTGTGTGTTTATCGTACTTCTGAATATCTTTTATGCCGTAAAAAAGCATAAGTGCTATTACCCCCTTTCCATTCCTTTTTTGAGCTATAAGAAAAATGCCTTTAAATCGGCTGCAACCTTGTTCACTCTAGCATTTTTGACAAGTTGCCTTGTTCACAGTCAGAGCAACATTGTACGGTTAGATGGCTCACAGATCAGCAAAGATTCTCTGACACGACACATAGAAAAAATTATGGCCGAAGGCAATGTACAGGGTATGGCCCTCAGCATATTCAATAAAAATGAAGCGGTTTACCATGAAACCTTCGGATATAAGGATTACGAGGAAAAATTACCCCTTTCGGACTCTACCAATATTTACGGTGCATCTTTCAGCAAGGCGGTCTTTAGTGTTTTAGTAATGCATTTAGTAGAAGAAGGCATTATCGACCTAGATACCCCCTTGGAATCTTACCTCCCTCAAAAAATATATGAGTATGAACCCCAGACGCGTTGGCATGACGATTTCTCCGATTTAAAGCAAGATAGCCTTTACCATAAAATTACCGCTAGAATGTGTCTGGCACATACTTCAGGCCTACCCAATTGGCGATGGGACGAAAAAGACCATAAACTTAAGCTAATCAAAACGCCGGGTAGCACACACTACTATTCAGGTGAGGGTTTTGTGTACCTACAAGTCATTTTGGAAAAAATAATGGGGCAGGGCTTGGAAGAAATGGCTCAAGAACGAATTTTTAAACCTCTACAAATGAACAGGTCTTCCTATGAATGGAAACAAGCCTTTAACGATGACATTGCTTATGGGCATGGCCCAAAAGGCGAAAAACATACCAAAGACACAGACAACGAACCTAGAGGCGGTAGCACCCTTGAAACGACGGCAGAAGATTACACCAAATTCATGGAGGCCGTTTTGAACAAACGTCTGATCAGCAAAAAATCATATGATGAAATTTTTAAAAATCAGATTTCAATCGACCCAAAAGAGCTTTCGGTATCTTCTGAAGAACGAGCGATACTTTCAAAAGGCAATTTAGGTTATGGTTTGGGATGGGGGTATTTAGAGACGCCCTACGGAAAAGGAGTATTCAAAGCTGGCAACGGAAGTGGGTTTCAGCACTACTCCATATTATTTCCTGAAACCGGAATGGGCATTATGATCATGACCAATAGTAGAAACGGAAGATCTATTATCAAAAAATTACTGGAAATCTGCCTGAAGGATTCCTTTTCTACTCTAGAAGTAGCCGTGAACATCCGTTCTCGAAAGCCGCCGCATAACGAATGTTAAGATGCACTGAAATTTATTCACGAACCATCACAGCTTAAATTCTGTGGTGGTATCGTTTGTACCAAATATATGTGGATAGTGCTCTTTTATATTCCTTTTCATGAATTCGACAGGCACATCTTCAAAATGACCGTAATCGTCAACATATTCCATAAAAAGACTTCCCTCGTTGTTGTACTGTTGTAGAAACGAGTTGTTTTCTCCATCAAAATCTAAAGGATCAACCCCGAATCGCGCACATAGGGTTTTGTTAAAAGCGGGTGACATTTTAAGCCATTTTCCGTTTAGAAACACATTCACCATTCCGTGTGGTGTCAATTCATTCGACCCAAATTTTTCTGTCAGACGTTCTACGGCCAAATGGTTTTTTACTTTGCCCAAATGTAATCTTGCAGGTATGTTAAGTGCTCTCAAACACGCTATCAGCAGAACCGATTTTTCAACGCAGTTGCCCGAATCTTTGGCTGCAATGGTGCTGGCCTTATAGCTATTCTTTGCCAAACTGATACTGTAAGGGTCATACCGCCATTCATCGCGCACCCTTAAATAGATACCGATGGCTTTCTCTTTCACCGATTTTTCGGTAAAAGAAGCTACTATATGTTGTATGGCTTTATGCCCATAATCAAAAAAATACGTGGCTTTGAGATAATCAATTTTCATTTAGAACGAATTACAATTACCGTAAATAGCGGATTCGCAGCGACTAAACAAAGATAATTAGTTTGGATTTATTAGGAAGGTTATCAGAAAACAGGCTTCGGATAACCGAAACCATTCAAATTGATAAAAGTCTAGAAAAGAGATCATAAAAAAAGCGGAAGCTTTAGCCTCCGCTTTTACAAATTCTCTAAAAACCCAACCATCAATAACCTTCGGTCTGTAACATTCCGGAAGCTTCAATTTCACTTGCGGGAATGGGGTAAATAGTTTTGGGTGCAAAAGTCGGAGCGTATAATTCTGGACTATCGAGTCAATATACTTTCAGTAATATAGTTCACTCAATACGAAAGTTCCAAATCGGACCTAGCGTTGTTCCTCCTTGGTCATCCTTCACTACGATTTTCCAATAATACTCGGTTGCGGCCATGGTCGAAACGCCAAAGCTGGTTTTATCGTGATTTTCAGCGATTTTTTTGATAGGCGGATTTTCCGTTCCAAAATACACATCAAAAACAAGGGCATCATTATCCATATCACTCGCTTTCCATTGCAAAAGAATGTCTTCTGAACTTTCCAATACCTCTTGTGACGGGCTGACCAGTTCCGGTGCAAAAGGTAGGTGATTTGAAATTGCCTCACCTTGGGTATAGAATTTAAATGTCGGGGAGTAGGTACTTGAAGCGTTTCTATTGTCAATGGACTTAACACGCCAATAATAGGCCGTACCTTTCTTAAGTGTAAAGGTCTGGGTGGTTGTACTGGGTCTTGCCGTATGGGCAATGGATGTAAATTGATTGTCCTCTGCGACGTCCACTTGATAGGTAACGGCGTCCGTATTACCATCGGTAGAAGGATTCCATTTAAACTCAAGAACATTCTCGATACACAGTAAATTGTCGCTAGGATAAACCAGCTGTGGCGCTGAAGGAATCAGATTTTCATCTGCTAATGTATCTTCACCGTCTACACACGAAACGAGCAGACCACCAAATAGTATCAGAAATATAATTTTCTTTAATATCATTGTTTCACTATTTTCAATACAACGGGTTTCTTTAAAGCAACCTTTACAAAGTACATCCCTTGAGGGAGATTACTAATGTCAACCTTGATGACATTGCCCTCTACTAAATACATTTCGGTCCTGATCAATTTTGATTCCATGGACGCTATTTCTACCTTGACTTCACCTTTTTGCATGGGTACCCGAATTTCAAAATACCCAGGGGTAGGGTTTGGATAGGTATGGATAGGTGTCTCTATCCCTATTTCTTCTGAATAGACGCCCTCACAGTCCTTATCCGTAGTCACCTCTACCACATCGCCTTGGGAAACATCTAACAAGATATCAGTAGAATTGGTCTGTAGCGTAATTTGCCCATTTACCAATACGCTATAGGGCGCAGTACCACTATCGATTTTAAGGGAATATTTTCCATCGGTAGAATGCGACTTTCCTGAAATAGTCAAGGCTTCTGGAAGTTCGACCACATAACACTGTTCAAAACGTAAAGGTGGGACTTTGATACAGAAATCATAACTGCCTGGCACCAAATTTTCGATGGTCAAGTCTTGGTCAAAGCGGTGCTCGGCGCCGTTGATGAAGGCGGTATACTCGTTTGTTTCAATTGCGTTGATTACCAACTGGGCGTTATTCGCACCAGGACAGGTCTCTCCCAGTATCTGGATCTTGAAATTTTCATTTGATAGGGAATGGCAACCGAACTCGTTGACAACCTCTTGTTCCGGAGTATTCAAGCACCTATCCAAATCGTCCAGAACACCATCAGCGTCATTATCTTCATTACACAAATTAGATCCGCCAGCATCTGAAATAATCCAGTTGAAGTTGTCAATCAGGTACTGTCTTGCCATTTCGCTATTGCAATAAAAAGTGCTTATGGCCCCTAATTTAACACTGCTCAATATTGCTGGTAAATTGCTCCAAGCGTTCAGTATTTTATCATAATTTCGAATGGAAAGGCCGGAATTATCGAACATGCGATCCATGTTTTCTACCTTACCTATATTCCAACCCTCGAGATTTTGGTCGAACGCGGAAGCATCTTCAAACATACCATCGAGGTATCTCAACTTACTCACATCCCATTGATCTATAGGTTGGTTGAATTGCGATGCCCCTTTGAACATGTCGGAAGCCGTAAAGGAGGTTTTACTCAAATCCCATTGCGCCATTGATTCGTTTCCTATTAGCGAGGGGCAATCTAAAAACATGGCACTTAAAAATACATCCTTAGAAAGATCAGGTATATCGGTCGCCTTGACGTCTAAATTAGAACATCCCGCAAATGCAAACGACATTGATATCCATCGGTTGGTACCCCATTGATCTACAGATATTATTTTATCAGCATCGGCCTCTTTGGAAGGATACTGATGACTTTCTTTACCACTATTAAAATAGATTGAAGGAAATCTACCGCTAATCGAGACTTGATAAATACCTGGTTCATTATAGGTATGTGTTATATCTTCGGTAATTCCACTGTCGGAAGTGCCGTCGCCCCAGTCGACATTGTAATTATAAACTTTCCTTGGATTGGTAGGAATAGTGATTTGATCGTACCGGGAAAATCCAGGGTTATCGGTTTTCCAAGTGGTTATAAAAGGTCGGTCAGGCTCGCAATTCTGGCCCTGATCGTTGATGGACCAACCATATGTTGCGATGAGCAGTGCCCGGGCATCATCGGCCGAACAATAGTACACGTCTTTAGCTCCCAAGGATACGCCGGACCGAAGTGATGGCAGTTGGCTCCACCCGGTCAAAATCTTATCGTAGTTTTCGGTGGACAAGTCGTTGTCATCGAATATATTGGACAAGTCGCCTACTTGGCTCACGTTCCAATCGCCGACATCTTGATTAAAACTACACTGACTGAGCATGTGCCGCATGCTGGTTACGTTGCTTACATCCCAGCCGCTGATATCCTGATCAAAAAAGGTACTATTGAACATGAAGGCCATGTTAGTGACGCTACTCACATCCCAACCTGTCACATCCTGTCTGAAAGAACTGCTACCGAACAGACCTTCCATATTGGTAACGTTACCAACGTCCCAGCCGCTGATATCCTGATTAAAGGGACTACTAAAAAACAGGTACGACATATCCCTTACGTTAGCGACGTTCCAACCGGAGATATCCTGTGTAAAGGAAGTTTTATCGAACATGCCCGACAGGTTCGTGATGTGGCTAATGTCCCATTCCTCTATTTTGGGAATATGAAGCTGCCAAGTACCAGCCCAGAAAAACATACGGCGTAAACTTGTAACTTGCGATAGATCCGGTATATCCTGGGCCTCTACCGTCAAATTTTGGCAACCTGCAAATGCAGAGTCCATCGATTTCCATACATTGTTGCCCCATTGGGCAATGTTGATTATTTTGTCTTCGTCCCCTTTCACCTCATTGAAAGTGGTATCGTTGAAATAAATTCCCGGAAACATACCGGATATGGAAACAGTATAGATGCCAGGCGACACATATGTATGAACAATATCGCCAGTTATCCCGGTGTCGAAAGTACCATCACCCCAGTCAACGGTATAGTCATAGGTTTCCCAAGGATACGTCGGAATCGTAATCTGGTTATCTTCTGATATCCCGGTATTGTCTGTCTTCCACGTTGAGATGAATTCAGATTGGGCCGAAAGGGCAAAAAAACTTAGGCCCAAGACAAGGTTAAAAATGTTTTTGATCATGTGGTTTGGGATAGGTACAATACAAACTTAATTGCTTGAAAGAGGATTCTTGGAATAGAATCGTTGGGATGTAATATAATTCTTTCAACTGCTCATTCGATATATAGAATCCGTTTTTAACCTATGGATAGAGATAACAAAAATTATAAGAGAGTGACGTATCTACTCTTTTTCACATATCGAGTTGGGATTTGACCATTTTTTCATGGAAATTATCTTGAGCTACGATTTGCTCCCGAAGTTTCTTCATAATTGAAGGGTTCTTGGGGAATGGTGAAAAATTGGTTGGGGACAAAGAGCCCTCTCCATGTGTAGTTTTCCGGGATGTTTTTGAGAAGAAATAGACCGAATTCCTTAGGGAACTTAAATATAAAAATAGGGCAGTAAATTCAATTTATCACCAAATCTTTCTATCATTATAGATTTACAAAATAATTTATCATAGCGAACAAATCTTTACATATCGGTGAACTGAAAAACGCTTTCCAGGGCAATCAAAAAATTACCATCCAGAATATCATTGAATTCTATGAGCAGTTTGAAAACTGTAAAAAGGCCTACAGAAGACTGGAGGATATATAGACTTGTTCAGAACGGAATACTTTACCGAATTTCAAGCTAATAAAGAAAATGATTTTTGGTTTACAGTTCAAAAATGGAATTCTGCGTGCACATAAAAATAAAAAAGCCTCTCGATTTCTCGAAAGGCTTATCGTTGTTGGCGGTCTGGACGGGACTCGAACCCGCGACCCCCTGCGTGACAGGCAGGTATTCTAACCAACTGAACTACCAGACCAATGATTTTACCCTTATTGAATTAGGACTTTCGCTACAGCGAAATTCAAATCTTGTTACTACTTCAGTAAAGCGAGTGCAAATATACACCGCTTATTCAATTGTACAAACAATTTTAAACAAAAAATTTTCAATTATAAAAAATTTCGGCGCTCAACCAAATAGGTGTTCAATACCCTTGAAAAATCAGCTTTCACGTCGACCTCAACATACTTTATTTTGTACTGGGCACACTTCAGTTGAAGCGAACTTAGATAAGCCTTCAATTGTCTTTGGTAATCTTCTTTCACAGAATCGCTGTAGAGATCAATCTGTTCACCGGTTTCTACATCTATAAAACGTTTCGGAACATTTTCGAACTCAAAACTAAACTCGGTTTCCCTATCCAACAGATGAAAAAGAACTACCTCATGCTTATTATATTTTAGGTGGCGTAAGGCTTCGAACAATTTTTCATCATCCGTTTCTGTTTGAAACATATCTGTAAACAGAAAAATCAGACTCCTACGTTTCATTTTTTCTGCTATTAAATGCAAATAAGTGTACGTATGGGTCTTCGAAGTAGGTTGGTTCGTCTGGCAGTATTCGGCCAATTTGGCCAAAAGCATTTGGTGATGTCGCTCGCTACCTTTTTCGGGAGCATAATAATCGTAATTATCTGAAAAAATACTTAGCCCTACCGCATCGCGCTGCCTCTTGAGCACATTCATTAAAGCAGCAATTGATAATGCCCCGAACCCAATTTTATTGAGGTTTGATATATTCAGTTCATCTACGCTTGGATAATGCATAGAGGCCGAATTATCTAAAATCATGTGACACCTTAAATTGGTTTCCTCTTCATACTTTTTGGTGTAGAGCTTGTCAGTCTTGGCGAAAAGTTTCCAATCGATATGTTTGGTACTCTCCCCTGTATTGTAAATCTTATGTTCTGCAAACTCCGCAGAAAAACCATGAAACGGACTTTTGTGCATTCCGCTGATGAACCCTTCCACTACTTGATTCGCAAGCAGTTCCAGATTCTGGAAAAGAGAAGCTCTATGAAGTTCTGACTGAAGGTTCATAAGGCTAAGATAAGAATTGTATTCTAGGTGTATTTTAAAGACATTGCCTTTTGGCAATAGTCGAAATAACAAAGATTAAGCGACTAACGATTACAGAAAAACAAGCCTATGCTTTCAGCTCTTCAATAAGGTCTTCGTAGGTATAGGTCTTTTTTGACTCTTTATCTGCCGATTTATAGAGAATATCGGCGCGTATCGCTTTAAGGCCTGAAACGCCCTGCAAACCCTCGAGCTCAACTATTTCGACCTTTCCGCTGAAATAACCCTTCGATTTTAAGAACTTAATATACCTCAAATACTCCAATTCGTCTTTCTTCTGGGAATAGACAATGACCATTTTGCCCGGTTGGGTCAAACGCTCATCAGAACCCTTTATATATGACTTGTCAATTCGTTTTTTGATAACTTCATAACGGGCATTATAGGTGCCATCTACATCAAACCGCTTCTCATCCATTCTAAAGCGAATTGACAGTGAAGTATTGTATACCAACACCAATGAGGCCACATCTAAAGGAACAGGTAACTCTGGCTTAAGCTTGTAATGCGCATTTTCCATCTCGCACATTACTTGAAGCTGCCAAAGTCTTAAATTATTCAGATAAATAGGGTTAAAATCTAACTCACCTGATATAGAATCGCCAATATACATGTTGTGCTCTACCCCATCGGTCTTATACCTCTCGAAATAATGAGGAAACATATCTTGGGCAGAACGTTGTTTTCTATCGATAACGGCAGCCAACCTCTTATTGATCATCATGACGCTTTCATCGTAATTACGGCGATGATCATAATAAGAATCGGTACCCATATCTATAGATGATTCGTACGAAGATACTTGTTGAGCTAGCTCTTTATCAGACTTTTTCAAATGCGCAAAAACCGGATGGATTTCATCTGCTACAAAATTGAAGATCGATTGCTCACTATTGGTATTCAAACTTTCTTTGATACTGTTCATGTGATCGTTCACCCTGAACATCAATTCTTCATAAATAGGCAATTGGTTCTTTTGCCAAGCGGCCTCAAGAACTTGGTTCACTGTGGCCAGTTGAATCATCAAATCTCTCTGAATCGCCATGTTACGGGCATCGGAAGAATTTTTGATATCGATTTGACCGTAAAGCGGATGCACATCTTTGAAAACTATCTCCCTAAACGTAGGCTGAAGGCCTTCAAGATCATCTTTGATGAACCGTTTGGCCTCTTCTTGAAAACGCCAATAAACTGCTTCGTGTACCGAGGTACATTCGTGCTGTATAACGGCATCGATTAAATTCTCTTCTTCACTCTTTGAGCGCAATACCGCCGAGACAATAAATGGCATTACATCTTCGAGCTTATTCGCGTTTACGCTGTTCAGGGCATTCTTTTCCGTTGATACCAGCTCAAGAACACCTAGCAATCTATTGTTGTCGGCTATTGGGGCTAATATGGCGCTTTTAATGCCTTGCTCTTGCAGGCTTTTATAGATAGGCGCCTCCATTCGTTCTTCATAACGGTCGACATCAGAAATGGCAAAATACCTGTTCTCACGCAATAGCTTATCGTAAGAATAGGAACACAAAATTTCCTTGCAGTTCTGAATTTCTTTATTATCCAGCACAAAACTGTCCATCCCCTTCCCATAAAGTGGCTCAAAACAATCTGTTTTCGCATTGAAAGTCATGAAGCCGGCCCGAAGGCTAGCTATATTGAAGAAAGACTGAAATGTTTCCTGAAGGTTATCCATAAAACCATCGCTATCTCTCTTATCACTCGCAATAAGACTTGATTTCAACTCAGAAATGGAATGTTCGACCGTAACATCGAACATGTTCGAGATAACAAAGCCTTTAGAAACAAAACTATTGGGCGGAATTTTTTCCTTCCAAAGATCTATATTTTCAAAATTATCAAGCAGTTCATCAACATCGGCCTGCGACAATTCTTTGGCCTTTTCAGTTGGCTGCAAATCTATAAAGTCGGCATTGTACAATATTCGATAGTGCCTCATCACCCCATGTTCATCGGGTATATCATAGAAGAAGGGGCGCTTGAAATCTAACGGAAAATTATAGTAATAGCTCAGTATAACCGTACACGCCATTACGTACATCTGGTCGTCTGGCATGTTACGCATCTTCGGCACGAAACATTCGCCCTGGGCGCCGGCAGCTTCCAGAATTTTTTGAAACCGCTTTGAGGAATTAAAGATGGTGTTATCGTAGGGCAAAGAAGCCGTTTTGATTTCATTCTCGGTCAATACTTCCGAGAAGAGGTCTTGCAGAATATAATGAATAACCTCTTTATGTTCTTCAAGAAGCGCATCATCGGTAAAACCTTCTCTTAAAATAGGGTACGGCTCTTGTGCGGCAAGAATACGCTTGGCCTTTTCTGCCAAGTATTCATTGTCGCTTTTGGCCATGACATCATACTGCTCCAACAATTTGTTGAAACTTATGACCTGCACCAAAGGCATTTCTTTTTCCGTGAAACATCTCATACCCAAAATAAGTCGCAATTTTCTATGCAAAATTACAAAATAATTAAGTAGCACTCACTTTTAACACATGCCCTCTAACCGATAACTGGCACAGTTAAACCTACAAAACCTTTCTCTAGGTCAAGTAATTAAATTTACACCGGGTACGAACCGACACCTGTAACGAATAATAATTTTCAACGACTGATTATTAGTTTAATTTAGAAGCCCATCAAATCTCTTTACAACCAATGTCATCTACCAAGCGTTTAACCAGGGCCTACGAAAATGCCAAAACGGTTGTTTTTGACGATAGTTCCAAGTTTATACTTTTCAGCGATTGTCACCGAGGCGATAACAGTTTTGCCGATGATTTTGCGAATAATAGAAACATCTATTTTCATGCTCTTAACTTTTATTTCAAAGAGGGGTTTCATTATTGCGAGCTAGGTGATGGCGATGAGCTATGGGAAAATCTAAATTTCGAATCTATTTTCGAAGCTCATAAAAATGTGTACCAGTTGCTCAAAAAATTTCATTTGCTCAAAAGACTTCATATGATTTGGGGTAATCATGATATGGTATACAAAGACCCTGAATATGTCAAAAAACATCTGAGCAGCTATTTTGAGCCCATCGATGGCGAATCGAAAGAACTATTTGAAGGCATTGCCTATCACGAAGCCATTGTTCTAAAACATAAAATTACGGGACAAGAACTTTTTTTAACGCATGGCCATCAGGCCGATTGGTGGAACTACACGTTCTGGCGATGGAGTCGCTTTTTGGTAAGGGCACTTTGGAAACCTCTTCAGGTATGGGGTATTGCAGACCCGACCAGTCCAGCGAAAAATTATACCGAACTCATTAAAATTGAAAGAAGGCTAAAAAAATGGATTCTTCGAAACAACCTTCTCATCACCATCGTGGGCCACACCCATAGACCCCGTTTTCCCGAACCTGGCGATATTCCTCTTTTTAATGATGGTAGTTGCGTTCACCCTCGAAGCATTACGGGAATAGAAATTGAAAATGGCGAAATATCGTTGATCAAATGGCAAATCGCCACAACTGAAGACGGCATCTTGCGAGTGGTCAGAGTTTTATTGGAAGGGCCACAAAAGATAAGGGACTACCAACGAAAGTAGCTGTGATTACCCGACCCGAACTTTCTTTCGGTACTTTATCCATCCAAACTAAACCTATTTTCATAAATTTAGAGAATTAACAATAAACACTCTAGACAAAAACATGCTTGACAGATACCGATCGGGCAGACTGATACTGTTGTTATTCGCACTAACACTTATCAGCTGCCAAGAAAAAGCGCATGAGCAAAAAACAGCTCAAAAACGCCCCAACATTCTATTCGCCATTAGTGACGACCAATCGTTTGGCCATACCAGTTTCGGTGGCAGTACCTTCATCAACACCCCTGCATTTGACCAAATGGCCAAAGAGGGTATTTATTTCACCAATTGCTACGCGGGTTCGCCGGGCTGTGCCCCATCACGAAGCTCTATAGTTACCGGTCGCTACCATTGGCAAAATGAACAGTCTGGGCAACATGCTTCTTCGTGGATGAAAAAGCACGTGTCCTTTATTGACCTGCTTGAGAAAAACGGTTATAAAACTGGAAGAACAGGCAAAGGTGTAGGGCCGTTCAGGTATGCAGAAAGCCCCGAAGATTCTTTATTTAGAGAAAATAATGCCGGCGGCATTGAACATAGCGATTTTCGATACGGCCCTGAAAATGATGAGCGAACGGCCACGGGTATCGGAGCTTCCAATTACTATGCGAATTTTGAACATTTCATGGAAAATGTTCGTGATAATGAGCCATTCTTCTTTTGGTACGGGGGAACAGAACCTCACAGAAGATATGAACGCGATTCATGGAAAAGATTGGGCAAAAAGCTAGAAGATGCTCAAGTACCCGGTTATTTACCTGATAATGATGTTATTCGTGGCGACCTTTTAGACTATGCCGTAGAGATAGAATGGTTCGACCTTCATCTGCAGCGAATGCTCGAATACTTGAAGGAAAAAGGAGAACTTGAAAACACCATTGTAATCGTGACCGCAGATAATGGTATGCCATTTCCGAGAGCCAAGGCCAACGGGTATGAAGATGGTGTACACGTGCCCATGGCCATTAGATTTCCTTCCCAATTTCCTGGAGGCAGAATAGTTGAAGACCCTATAAGTTTTATCGATTTGGCCCCTACCTTGCTCGAACTTACCGAAACCTCCGAAAAAGGTATGCTTCCCATTGTAGGTAAAAGTTTTACCAACTTGTTAAAGTCAAAAGATGAAGGAAAAATTGATGAAACAAGAAAATATGCCCTGGCAGGCAGAGAAAGGCATTCTTCAAGTCGTTATTTAAATAAAGGATATCCACAAAGAATTATTAAAGGCGGCGATTATCTATACGTTTGGAATATGGAGCCCAATCTTTGGCCCGCTGGTGCTCCACAAAAATTCCATCCGAAAGATTCTACCAAACTCATGCCCATTAACGGGCTGGATGAAAATGGAAAATTCATTCCAGATGCAGCATTTATGGATATTGATGATTGCCCTACTAAAACCTATCTCATAGAGAATCATGATGCGCCCGGGGTTGCAGAATATTTTGATCTATCTGTAGCCAAAAGGCCGGAATTTGAACTTTTCAATGTAAAAAACGACCCAGCTTGTTTAGAGAATCTTTCGGGCAAAGAAGAGGTTAAAGCAATTGAAGAAGAATTGAAGGAAGCCTTAGTCGATGTTTTGGAAAAAACAGAAGACCCTAGGTATGTTGGTCCTGATAAAGAAATCTTCAACACCTATAAAAGGTATTCACCTATTAGAAAATATCCGAAACCGGAAAGTTCTAAATAATCTCGGTAGATTATTGAAGGCCCCATGCAGCTTTAAAATTTGGTAACTTTCATACCACTAAAAATGAAAAGTTATGAAAACCATGACCTGCAAACAATTGGGAGGCGCCTGCCATCAAGAATTTCATGCCGAAACCTTTGAAGAAATAGCCGAACTAAGTAAAAAACATGGTATGGAAATGTTTCAAAAAGGAGACATACCCCATTTAGAGGCCATGCAAAAAATGCAGGCCCTGATGAAGTCTCCCACGGAGATGCAAACCTGGTTCGAGACCAAAAGAAAAGAATTTATATCACTACCCGATAATGAATAAATTACAATTATTGATCGTTTGCGCCTTTTTCTCTTTGCCCATGTTTGGCCAGAGAGAAATACTTTACAAACAAATTGATACGGTTAAGCTTTATTTAGAGATTCACTCGCCAGTGAGAATGGATAAAGAACCCCAAAAACCTGCCATCGTATTCTTTTTTGGAGGAGGCTGGCGAAACGGAGACCGTAGCCATTTCGCCGAACAGGCCGATTATTTCTCCAAAAGAGGTCTCGTATGTATTCTTGCCGACTACCGAACGGAAAGCAAACACCAAACAACCCCCTATGTAGCTTTGCAAGATGCGAAATCGGCTATGAGATATGTACGTCAAAATGCAACAAAACTGGGTGTTGACCCCAACAAGATAGTAGCATCAGGAGGTTCTGCCGGGGGCCATTTGGCAGCGGCCACTTCACTCATCGCCGATTATAACGACAAAAATGATGACCTGTCGATTGACTGCAAACCAAATGCATTACTACTTTTTAATCCGGTAATAGATAACGGCCCTGGTGGTTATGGTTACGAAAGAATAGGTGACAACTACAAAAACTTTTCACCCTTGCACAATATCAAGCGTGGGGCACCTCCGACCCTATTTTTGCTAGGAACAGAGGACCGTTACATACCAGTTGAAACTTCTGAGTACTACCAAACGGTAATGGAAAAAGTGGGAAGTCGTTGCGAATTAAGAATATACGAGGGAGAGAAACATGGTTTTTTCAATTATCGGTTTATCGATATGTTCAAAGAAACCATTCACGAAGCTGATATTTTTTTACAATCGTTAGGATATCTAAATGAAGAACCTAAGGTAGAAATCAACTAGTCATATAGGCTTGCCAGCCCCATTCAAAATTTCAAAATTGTATATTTAACAAAAAGTTTTAAAACCAACCTATGCCACTCGCCATTGTAATAGCCGGAATCATCCTGCTCTTTATTTTAATAGCCAAATTCAGATTAAACGCTTTCATTTCCTTCATCATTGTTTCCCTTCTGGTCGGGGTAGCCGAGGGCATGGACTTTCTAACCGTTTCGGAATCGATTCAAAAAGGTATCGGCAGTACTTTAGGCTATCTTATCTTGATATTGGGTCTAGGGGCAATGCTTGGTAAATTAGTGGCCGATTCAGGTGCCGCACAAAGAATAACGACTCAGTTGGTTGAAAAATTTGGGAAGAAAAACATACAGTGGGCGGTTGTACTTACGGGGTTCATAGTGGGCATTCCGATGTTTTACACGGTCGGTTTCGTCATTTTGATTCCCTTGGTTTTTACGGTAGCTGCGGCAACAGGCCTCCCATTGATTTACGTAGGCTTACCTATGTTGGCGTCACTATCGGTAACGCATGGCTATCTTCCTCCGCATCCCGCTCCGACGGGTATTGCGGTAATGTTCAATGCCGATATTGGTAAAACCTTGCTCTATGGTATTATTGTGGCCATACCGGCCATTGTCGTTGCCGGTCCGATGTTTTCAAGAACCATAAAAAACGTAAAGGCTACTCCCTTAAAAGAGTTCTTGAACCCAACGGTACTAAAAGACCATGAAATGCCGAATACGGCAACAAGCATTTTGACTGCGTTGTTACCGGTCATCTTAATCGGTTTGGCTTCCGTCGTTACTTTGATTTTACCGGAGGGCAATACCATTAGAAAAATCACGGACATCATTGGTGACCCTGTTATTGCCATGCTTATCTCCGTATTGGTAGCCATCTATACCCTTGGTTTGGCAAGAGGCAAGAACATGAAAGAAATCATGGATTCTGTTTCTAGTGCCGTATCCGGAATTACCATGGTACTTTTGATTATAGCAGGGGCTGGAGGGCTAAAACAAGTTTTGGTCGATAGTGGCGTGAGTGAGTATATTGGCGACATGTTAAAGGGTTCAAGTATCTCCCCTTTGATTTTGGCCTGGCTAATTGCTACGGTTATCAGGGTTTGTGTAGGTTCAGCAACCGTTGCGGGCCTTACCGCTGCCGGCATCGCCATGCCACTTATAGGTGATTCTGGTGTAAGTGCCGAATTAATGGTACTGGCCATAGGATCCGGTAGTTTAATGCTATCTCATGTGAATGACGGAGGCTTTTGGCTTTACAAAGAATATTTCAACCTTTCAATAAAGGATACCTTAAGAACATGGACGGTCATGGAAACTACCGTTGGTGTCATGGGGTTGATCGGAGTTTTAATTTTAAATACATTTTTATAATTCAATTTTATGAGCGAATCACCATCACAAAGAATAAAATCATTGGGTCTAATTTTACCTCCTGCCCCACCACCAGCAGGCCTTTACAAACCCGTACTGGTAGTTGACAACTTTCTGTACGTTTCAGGTCAAGGCCCTATGCTACCTGATGGCACATTAATGAAGGGGCGTGCAGGTCATAACATAAATCTTGAAGAAGCCAAACAAGGCGCAAGACAAGTGGGCTTAACAATGCTTTCTACCATTCAAACCCATTTTGGCGACTTAGACAGAATCAAAAGAATAGTAAAGACCTTGGGCATGGTCAATTCAGACCCTGATTTTGGAGACCAACCCTTGGTGATCAATGGGTTCAGCGAGCTTATGTCAGATGTTTTTGGCCCAGATAACGGGGTGGGTGTAAGAAGTGCCGTGGGCATGATTTTACCCGGTGGAATTCCCGTTGAAGTTGAGGCTATGTTCGAACTACATTAAATTTCATGAGCAACTTACCGTGGTACGCCCTACAAAATCCTGAAAAAGTAATCAGTCCGGCACTTTTAGTCTATCCAGACCGCATTCAGCAAAACATAGATACGATGTTGAACATGTCTGATGACAGTGAGTTTTTACGCCCGCATGTTAAAACTCACAAAACAGCGGAAATTATTCAAATGCAACTAAAGTCTGGCATCAGCAAATTCAAGTGCGCGACTATTGCCGAGGCTGAGCTATTGGCTCAAAACGGTACCAAAGATGTACTGTTGGCCATGCAACCTGTCGGAAACAATATCGATAGATTCGTAGCATTAATGCAAGCGTTTCCTTCAACGGTTTTTTCCGCTTTGTTCGACGACCAAAATAACCTAAATACCATCGCCTCCAAAGCCAAAAAATCGGATATCACCGTCCGCTTATGGCTTGACATCAATAATGGTATGAACCGAACCGGTATTGCACCCCATGAAAAAGCATTACAGCTATATCAAGCCGCCTTTGAAAGCCCTAATGTTGAGATAATGGGCCTACATGTTTACGACGGTCACCTTCGTAATACCGACCCCTCTCAGAGAAAAGTCGATTGCGATAAAGCATTTCAGTCCGTGGTTGATTTTTCAAATCAGATTCAATCGCAAGGAATGCCTGTTCCACATATAGTGGCAGGTGGATCACCATCGTACCCCTTTCACTGTAAAAGAAAAGGAGTGGAAGCCAGCCCTGGCACTACACTACTTTGGGATGCCGGCTATGGTGGGCTTTTTCCAGAAATGGATTTTAAATCTTCAGCAGTTCTGCTGACAAGAATCATCAGCAAACCCAATGAAAATACCATTTGCCTAGATTTGGGCCATAAGTGGTTGGCCTCTGAAATGAATTTTCCTAGGGTGAAGTTTTTAAATGTCAAGAATTGGAAGCAGTTAGGGCAAAGCGAGGAACATTTTGTCATAGAGACGGAGAATGCCAAAGACTTTGAGATAGGAGATGTAATCTATTGCATTCCTATGCACATATGCCCTACCGTAGCAAAGCAACACCATTTACAGGTGGTAAAAAATAATGAAGTAACCAATACATGGCTAGTTGCCGCACGTAACCAATCAATAAATTTATGAGTGCATTTATTTTCGATGCCCACCTCGACCTATCCATGAACGCTATGGAATGGAATCGAGATTTGACCTGGCCCGTTGAAGAAATCAGAAAAAGTGAAATGGGCATGACCGATAAACCGGATCGTGGTAAAAATACGGTATCGTTCGATGCCATGAGAAAAGGTAATATCGGCCTATGTATGGCAACGCAAATTGCGCGGTACGTAAAAAAAGGTAATAATCTGCCAGGTTGGAAATCTCCACATCAGGCTTGGGCCCAAACCCAAGGCCAGCTCACTTGGTACCGTTCTATGGAGGAAATCGGCGAATTGGTACAAATCACCAACACGGTAGAACTAGAAAACCACCTCGATTTTTGGAATACCCAGGAAGGGAAAAAGCCTATCGGCTACATTCTGAGTTTAGAAGGTGCCGATTCGATAGTCACCCTAGAGCATTTAGAAAAATCTTATGAACAGGGGCTGAGAGCTATTGGACCGGCGCACTATGGGCCGGGTACTTACGCGTTCGGAACAGATTCAGTCGGTGGGATTGGAGTAAAAGGCAAGGAGCTATTGAAAGAAATCGAAAGATTGAATTTGATTTTGGATGCCACACACCTGTGTGACCAAAGTTTTTGGGAAGCTATGGATTGTTATCAAGGTCCGGTTTGGGCGAGCCACAATAACTGTAGAGCCTTGGTCGACCATAACAGACAATTTTCTGATGAACAAATTAAAGAACTCATCAGTAGAGGGGCAGTTATAGGCATGGTTCTCGATGCATGGATGATGGTGCCCAACTGGGTAAGAGGCAAATCGGACCCAGTAACCGCTAATTGCTCGTTACAGCAGATGGTCGATAACCTAGACCACATTTGCCAAATCGCAGGGAATACCGATCACGTCGGAATAGGAACCGACCTAGATGGCGGTTTCGGCACCGAACAAGGGCCTATGGATATTGATACCATAGCAGATTTACAGAAAATACCCGCGCTTTTGTCAAAAAGAGGCTATAACGCTGAAGATGTAGAAAAAATTCTTCATTCAAATTTCATCAACTTCCTAAAAAGAACGTGGAAATGATGTAATTTACGGAGTCTTAAGCTCTTTCATAAGGCCCCATGAATAGAAGACATTTTTTACAAACCTCAATCGCCGCAATTATTGCCTCCAGTTTTGCGGCCTGCTCGGACTCGAACAAATTTAAGCTCGAGAGAAACTTGACTGTAGGTTGCTTTGGCGATAGCATTACCAATGCCGGTGGTTTTGGCTATGTCGAAATGCTCCAGGCAAAACTTGACAAAGAGCATCCAGAACTAAATGTAAGGCTCATCAATTTTGGCAAAAGTAGCGAAACTGTTTCAGGGCTTACCGAAGAAGACCATCCTGGGCCAAGGCCCTACCTATTTGAGCGACTAGATGATATATTGACCAAAACGCCTATCGATTTGGCCCTTTTCTGCTATGGCATCAATTGTGGTATTTACGGAAAACCTTCCGAAGAGTTGTTCAATAGTTTTAAGATAGGTGTATACTCTTTTCTCGAAAAACTCCGCCAGAAAGAAATCGGTGCTATTCTACTTACCCCACCCCCTTTGGCTTTAGAAGCGGCCCCTTTATCAGAGCTTTCCAATGAGATTCCATATGGGTATAAAAATCCATATCCAGCATATGAAAAAGAGGTATTACAAGAATTTAAGTCCATCGTTCTGAACATGCAGCACCCGATGTCAAAAATGGAAATTGATATACATACCCCTTTGTTGCAGCAGCAAGAAAACTGTTATGACTCAGACCCCATTCATCCCAATAAGAACGGACACCAATTAATCGCCGATACGATTTTTCGTAATTTTTCGTTTTAACATAGCGTTAAGCCCCTGTGGCAGGGTATTTGCTATCTTTACTATCGATCATTATGGATAGGAATAATTGGTTCATAACGTGTGCTCTCGGTTTGCTATGCTCTTTAGGCATGGCCCAGACCGATATTCCGGTTCAGAAAGAATTGAAAATTGAGGCGGCCAATAAAATAGACGACACCAAAAAGCCACAGCAAGGTACGGCACTGAAAATTCCTTCTGTAGTAGATAACCCCGAGACCAATATTGATATGACGAATCGCAATCCTGTCAAAATGATTGATGATAGGGAATTGGTACAAGCGGGTTATGGAATGAAAATCGACCCAAAGGCAGGTCCGCGTGAACCTAAAGAAGGCTCTAAGCAGCATTTTGCCGATATGTACCTGGGCGACGTTAAAAGTAATGGGAAATTTGTCGGTATTGTGTGTCGAGACCATGAATTCGTTGATGGTGACCGCGTTAAAATCTACATGAACGACCGCGTCATCGACCCTAATATTTTACTTACCGGAAGCTTTAAAGGGGTCAATATCGATTTGGAAGAAGGTTTCAACCGAATTGATTTCGAAGCATTAAACGTCGGCTCTTCGCCACCGAATACCGCTCAAGTAGATGTCTACGATGACCAAGGGCAGTTGATCTACTCCAACAAGTGGCTCTTATCGACAGGCTCGAAGGCCACTTTGATCATTACCAAAGAGTAAACAGCTTTTCTTATTGCCATTTTATGGGCTTTTCCGTTAAATTATCCTAGTATAATTTATATATCTTCGCATAGCATAATACCTGCAAAAAGATATCTGAATGGGTTATAAAAACTACAAAATTGGGGTTGTTCAGCTTAATTTGGACAATACTCCGGAAGAGAATAGAAAAAAATGTTTGCATTGGGTAAAAAAGGCGGCCGAAGCAGGAGCTGAAGTCATCTGTCTACCTGAATTGTACAGTAGTCACTATTTCTGCCAAAGTGAAGATGTTTCAAATTTTTCTTTAGCGGAGCCATTAGGTGATATTTCCTTTACGGCCTTCAGCGAATTGGCTAAACAATTGAATGTGGCCATAGTGGTGCCATTTTTTGAAAAGCGTATGGCCGGTATCTATCACAACAGTGCCTATATCATCGATACGGATGGTTCACGTGCCGGGCTTTACCGTAAGATGCACATTCCTGATGACCCACACTTTTATGAAAAATTCTATTTCACGCCGGGTGATCTCGGTTTCCAATCCATAAGTACTAAAAAAGGGAATATCGGCACCCTTATCTGCTGGGATCAATGGTATCCAGAGGCGGCGAGATTAACCGCCATGCAAGGTGCAGAGGTACTTTTTTATCCCACTGCTATAGGTTGGCATCCTTTTGAGAAAGAGCAATATGGTGAAAACCAATACGGCGCTTGGATGAACGTCATGAAAGGGCATGCAGTGGCCAACGGAATCTATGTAGCCGCGGCCAACCGCATAGGACTTGAAAAATACCTACCCGATACCGACGGAATCGAATTCTGGGGCCAATCTTTTATTTGTGGCCCGCAAGGCGAGATTTTAGCAAAGGCATCGACCGATAAAGAAGAGCTTTTGATTGCAGAAATTGATTTGGCACATCAAGAAAATGTTCGTCAAAACTGGCCTTTTTTCCGTGATCGTAGAATTGATGCTTTTCAAGACCTGACCAAACGCTTCATCGAGTAGAAATGGCAAACAGAAGATTTCCTGCCGAATGGGAAAAACAAGAGGGTGTATTACTTTGCTTTCCGCACAACGGTAATGATTGGCCGGGCAAATATGCGGCCGTTCAGTGGGCCTTTGTGGAATTCTTTAAAAAGGTGGCCGAAGTAGAAAAGGTTTTTTTAATAGTAAAAAACGACGCTTTAAAAACTAAGGTCAACGATATGTTGGCATTGGCATCGGTCAATTTAAAGAACATAACCTATATTGAACAAAAGACCAACCGAAGTTGGATGCGTGACTCCGGACCTATCATTGTCAAAAATGGAAGTAAACGGGAAGCGCTCAATTTTAATTTTAACGGCTGGGCCAAATACAAAAACTGGAAACTAGACCAGCATGTACCTTCAAAGGTGGCCGAAATACTTAACGTTCCGCTCACCCAGGTTACTTATAAAGGAAAAAAGGTAGTTCTGGAAGGTGGTGCGCTTGAGGTGAATGGAAAGGGCACCCTCATTACTTCAGAAGAGTGTTTGTTGCATCCGGAAATTCAAGTAAGAAATGTAGGTTTTACCAAATCGGACTATGAAGCGATCTTTAAAGAGTATTTGGGTATCACCAATACCATTTGGGTGAAAGACGGTATTGCCGGTGACGATACTCACGGCCATATTGATGACCTTTGCAGGTTTGTAAATGAAGATACCGTTGTTACAGTCGTTGAAAACGACCTTAACGAAAAAAACTATCATCCTTTACAGGAAAACCTGAAAATTCTACGGAAAGCTAAATTGGAAAACGGAAAGCCTTTAAATGTCATCGAACTGCCGATGCCGCGTAATATTATCTTTGATGATTTACAACTTCCGGCCAGCTATGCCAACTTTTTGATATTGAACGAAACGGTGCTCGTTCCCGTCTTTAATGATGAAAACGACCGTTTGGCCCTGAATATTCTAGCGGATTGTTTTCCTGACAGAAAAGTCATTGGTATAAGCTGCATCGATATTATTTGGGGTTTTGGCACCCTACATTGCCTTAGCCAACAAATACCAGCTTGATAGGGTAGGTTTACCAAAGTATTATCGATTTCCGAGAACATAAGTCTTTACTGCTCTTTTAAGAACGTCTTCACGATAATAGGGTACTTCTTTCCAATCCATTTGGGCGTACCTTTCTATTTGATCATCGAAATGTGGAGAATTAGGGTCACCGCTCTGTCCGCCTGCCAAAATACTTTTGGCCCGTACCTTTTCACCAAACTCAACGACCGCAGCAAAGCTATTGCCCCTTGTACCGAATATTTTCTTTGTGTTGTTGGTATAACTAACCCCATAGGCGGCTAGGGCTCCCCATCGCCCAGAGGCAAAACCAATGGGAATACTTGGCTTATCTTCGTCAAAAGATTGGCGAATGGCACCATCTAAACGCTGGTATCGGTTCACTTCTCCCCAAGGCATCTGCCACGTGCCGAAATCTTTTTCCAGTCTCTCTACCGTTTCCAATAAAATTTGAAGCTGACCTACATCATCACCGGTTTGTGCCCAGTGGTCCATCAATTCCATATAAGACATTCCTTCTGGCCTATGCATTCTTTCATAAACCAAGATTCCGTAAAAATGTGCTAAGGTCATCGCAACCGACTCTTTAGAGGTGGTATAATCCCACTTTCTCAACTCATCTATAGGTCCTTCTAACTGTCCGCCCGATTTAACATTATCGTCATAGGCCTTCACCAAGCTCGGTATCAGAACTTGAAAAGCAGGAAGATAAGGGTCGTGTGCCAAATGAATAAGACTATCCAAGGTAAAGTCTTTTGCCTTTTTCAATAGGGCAATAGCATGAATACCTCTATAATTTTCTTGGTCACGAGACATATAATACGGGTAGTCTTCCGCTTTCGGACTGTAATTGGAAGCTGAAGTAAAAGGGGTTGAGTTGCAATTTTGAATCCATCCGTTTGCAGGATTACGAACCAAAATGTTCTCATCAACCGTATGAAGCCCTTGCCAGTCCGTTTTAGGGTTGCTTCCATCAACGGGGTTCGAATAATCAAAAGAGGTATCGCGTTTTGGAATAAAATTACCGTGAAAATAAGCGATGTTACCCTCGGCATCGGCGTATACGGTATTGTTACTCGAGTTGGTTCTTATGTCCATCATCTCCCTAAATCCTTTATACCCTTCTTTCTTGGTTCGAACAAAAGATTGTTCTAATGCCATTGCGGGTTCCCACATCATGGCAGAGGCCGTCCACTGTCCATCAACCGAATGCGTAATCGGCCCATGATGGGTGCGATATATGGGAAAGGTCTTCTCCTTCATACCATTATCCGATTTATATTTAAGCGTTATTTCCGATTTTTTTACCGGTCGCAATTCTTCACCGTATTGGTAGAACAGTTTACCCTCGGTTTCTAAAATTGTCTCTTTGAACTCATCCATCACATCGGTATAGGTAGAGGTATGCATCCAACCTGTTTTCTCATTGAACCCTTGGTAAACAAAAAACTGCCCCCAAGTAACGGCGCCATAGGCATTAAGCCCTTCTTCAGAGACTACATGAACCTCGCCACGAAAATAAAATGAGGTATGCGGATTGATAAGCAACATGGCATTGCCCGACTTAGTAAGCGAGCCGGAAAGGGCAATTCCGTTGGAGCCTTGAGGCTCTGTCAAGGGCTGTTCTTGAGAGACCGAAGCAACACTATCTAGTCGGGAATGAGTTTGTTCTACATCACCATTCTTATAAAAGTATTTTATTTTTTCTATCGAAATTCTTTCTATATCGCCCCCAATAGAGCCTTCACTAAAATACATGGGCATCCAAGGTTCGAACCTGGTCAAGAGCCTTGGTTTCACTTCCGGATGTGTATGAAGGTAATAATTGATTCCATCAGCAAAGGCATCGCAAAGTTTCTTTAACCAATCGGGACTCCCTTCATATTTGATTTTCGCCTCTTCTTCTGTCATAAATAAATTCGCCCGCAGGTCACTATATAAATACTCTTGACCATCAACTTCGGCCAAGCGTCCTATAGCCCACAAGTAGTTCTGCTCTACGCGGTTGAAATCATCTTCGCACTGGGCATAGAGTAGCCCAAAAACGGCATCGGCATCAGTTTTGCCGTAAATGTGAGGCACCCCAAAGTCGTCGCGAATGATTTCTATCTGTTCCGCTTGGCTTTTCCATCGTTCCGCCTCCGATTGTTTTGTTCCAGTCGCACAGCCAAACACTAAAAACAGCAACATGCATTGAAAATATCTCATTTTCTGAAATTTAGAATTACAAGATACAGACAAACCTTAAAAAGAAGCCTATTGCTCTTACATCAATCGATATGTTAGTTGATTTGAGTAACTTGCATTCTTCATTCAACAACTCATATGGCGGAAAAAAAAGTAAGCATTCTTACTGCCTTTAAAACAATTATCTGGCCCCGAAGAAAATTGGTATTGCTAGGTCTTTTGTTGATTATCATCAGTAAAGCTGCCAGTTTTGTGGCCCCAGTTTCCTTACGCTATTTCTTGGACGAAATTGTGCCGAACAAGAACTACGACCTTCTCAAAGTTCTTGTAGCCGTAGTAATTCTATCTTTTTTGATTCAGGCGGTTATGTCGTTTTTATTGACCAAAGTACTCAGCATTCAGGCACAGTATATGATTTCTGAATTGAGGGCACAGGTTCAAAAACAAGTGCTTTCGTTGCCCATTCGATTTTTTGACAACACCAAATCAGGGGCCTTGGTCTCTCGAATTATGAGTGATGTGGAAGGAGTTCGCAATCTAATAGGAACAGGATTGGTTCAATTGGTAGGAGGCACGCTTACAGCCATCGGCTCATTAGTTTTATTACTGGGGATAAGCCCTACCATGACCTTACTTACGTTTATTCCTTTAGTGATTTTCGCCTTTATCTCATTGAAAGCCTTTAAAATTATAAGACCCGTTTTTAGGGAACGGGGTAAAATAAATGCAGAGGTAAAAGGAAGACTTACCGAAACATTGGGCGGTATACGTGTAATCAAAGGCTTTAATGCTGAAGAACAAGAAGGTAAGGTATTTGAAGAAGGTGTTGAGCGATTGTACAATAACGTTAAAAAAAGCTTGACTGCCACCGCCTTTATGACCAGTTCTTCTACCTTTTTATTAGGGCTTGCAACTACAGGGATTATGATGGGGTATGGTGGATACCAAATGATGCAAGACAACTTAAGTACGGGCGAATATTTTCAGTTTACTTTTTTACTGGCCCTTATGGTCGCACCAATAGTTCAGATGAGCAATATTGGAAGTCAATTGACCGAAGCCCTCGCAGGGTTGGACCGTACCGAAGAATTAATGAACCAAATTAGCGAAGCCGATGAAAAAGATCGCACCATCGTGCTTTCAAACATCAAAGGTGATATGAGCTTTAACGATGTTTCTTTTGCTTATGAGGAGGATAAAGAGGTGTTGCACCATATTAATTTTGAAGTCAACGCCGGTCAGGTAATCGCCCTAGTCGGCAGTTCGGGGTCAGGTAAGTCTACCATTGCCAGTTTGGCCGCCAGTTTTTTGAGCCCTGACGAAGGTCAAATTACTATAGATGGTAATGACCTTTCGAAAGTAGACCTGACCAGTTTTCGACAGTTTCTTGGCGTAGTGCTACAAGACGATTTTCTGTTCGAAGGTACTATTAGAGCCAATATCATGTTTCCAAAACCGGAAGCGACCGAACAAGAATTGTTAGATGCCGTTAATTCGGCCTACGTCAACGAATTTACCGACCGCTTTGAAGAAGGCCTTGATACATTGATCGGTGAACGAGGCGTAAAACTCTCTGGTGGCCAGCGCCAGCGAATCGCCATTGCCAGGGCCATACTGGCCAATCCGAAAATATTGATACTGGACGAGGCTACCTCTAATCTGGATACAGAAAGTGAGGCTTTGATACAAAAGAGTTTAACCGCCTTAACAGAAGGCCGTACCACTTTCGTAATTGCGCATCGATTAAGTACGATAAGAAAGGCCGATCAAATACTAGTGATAGAAAACGGACGAATAGCCGAAAGAGGTACTCATGATGAACTGATTGCCAAAGAAGGGCGTTACTACAATTTATTTACCTATCAGGCGAGAATCTAGCTTTCAGGCGCTAGTTCTACTTCAAGACCATCGAGGTCTTCGGTCATATGTATCTGGCAGCCAAGCCGACTGTTATCCTCCACGTTAAAAGCTTCCGCCAACATAGCGTCTTCATCATCTGACATTTCAGGAAGAACATGGTCTGATTTAACATAACACTGACAGCTGGCACACATGGCCATACCCCCACAGACACCAATGGTACCCTCAGGCGCCAATTCATACGAACGAACTACCTCCATTAGGTTCATGTTCATATCAGTAGGTGCATCTACCTCATGGGTAACACCTTCACGGTCGGTTATTTTTATTTTGATATCAGACATTGTACATGCTTTTGGTTCGGCACTTTAGTAAGTTATGTACCGCACTGTAAATTTTCGGCAAATATACGGTAGATTGTTAATCAGGCCTACGAGAATGGTAAAACACCACAAAAAATGACAAAATAGGAGATAAACGAACAACCTTGATCAAGAGTAAAGTATGAAACCTAGAAAAGTGAATCTCTAATCAATCGCTTTTACTACCGCTTTAGGAGCTTCTTTTTTAGAACCATCAAAACCGGTGACACCGCCAACGGTAGTATACTTCATTACGTACTTCTTATCAGGAAATATTCGTTGGTAGGCACTTTGGCACATGAGCGTTGCTTCATGAAAGCCACATAAAATCAATTTCAACTTTCCGTTATAGGTATTGATATCACCAATGGCGTAAATACCTGGTACATTGGTCTGGTAATCAAAGGTATCGACTTTTATGGCATTCTTCTCGATTTCAAGCCCCCAGTCACCGATGGGCCCAAGTTTAGGCGATAGTCCAAAGAGGGCAATAAAATGGTCAACTTCAAGTGTGATGTCCTCTATTGCCGTAGTTTTCTTTCGTATCAAAACCGACTCTAATTTATCCTCACCATTCAATCCTTCAATTTCGGCAGGGGTAATCAAGTTGATTTTACCCTTATTTTTTAATTGCTGAACTTTCTCTACAGAATCCAATGCCCCACGAAACTCATTTCTACGGTGAACCAAGGTTACTTCTGATGCCACATCTGCCAAGAAAATACTCCAGTCTAAAGCAGAGTCGCCTCCACCGGCAATCACCACCTTTTTATCGCGATATACTTCAGGATCTTTGACCATGTAAGACACCCCATTATCCTCATACTTTTTGAGGTTCTCAAGGAGGGGTTTCCGTGGCTCGAAACTACCTAGACCTCCGGCAATTGCCACTATGGGCGCTTTGTGTTGGGTTCCTTTGTTGGTCGTAACGATAAAACTTCCGTCCTCAAGCTTCTCAATGGTATCCGCCCTTTCACCCAAGGTAAAACCCGGTTGAAAAGGTTCTATCTGCTTCATTAGATTATCTACCAAGTCACCCGCCAAAACCTCAGGAAAACCAGGAATATCATAAATAGGTTTTTTAGGATAAATTTCAGCACATTGTCCGCCGGGTTGCGGTAAAGCATCTATCAAATGGCATTTCAATTGCAACAAGCCCGCTTCAAAAACGGCAAAAAGCCCGGTTGGGCCCGCTCCAATAATCAGTATATCTGTTTGAATCATTAAGGGTCGGATTAAATGGTGGTCGTATGTTCGGTCTCACGTCGAAACCGATAACTTACTCTCCCACGTTAACTACTTCTTCTATTTGCGGAGCATACTTCTTTATGGTCATTTCAACCCCACTCTTAAGGGTCATTTGATTGACCGAGCACCCCACGCAGGCACCTTCTAACTTTACCTTCACAGAATTTTCGTTGTCGATGGATATTAAAGAAATATCACCTCCATCGCTCTGCAAAAAAGGACGGATTTCTTCCAAAGCCTTTTCTACGTTCACTCGCAGTTCTTCAGCAGTCATTGTTGTCATACCTACTTTTTCTTGACGGCGGAACAGCCCGCCATTGTTGTTATTTTAATTGCCTCTGTCGGCGGTAAACTCTTGTTGCGCCCTACGACTTCTTGCACTACATTTTTGGTCAACTCTTCAAAGGCTTCTTCAACAGGTGTAGCAGTCTGCAATGCTGCGGGACGGCCTACATCACCAGCCTCTCGAATACTTTGAACTATTGGAACCTCACCTAAGAAGGGAACGCCTAAATCTTCGGAAAGATGTTTTGCACCTTCTTTACCAAAGATATAATATTTGTTATCGGGAAGTTCTTCAGGAGTAAAATACGCCATATTTTCAACAATACCCAGTACAGGAACGTTAATAGATTCTTGTTGGAACATAGCCACCCCTTTTTTGGCATCGGCCAAAGCCACCTCTTGAGGGGTACTAACCACCACAGCTCCAGTAATCGGCATTGCCTGCATGATACTCAAATGAATATCGCCAGTTCCCGGTGGTAAATCGACCAATAGAAAATCTAGTTCACCCCAAGCAGCATCAAAAATCATCTGGTTCAAGGCTTTTGAGGCCATTGGCCCTCGCCAAATTACTGCCTGGTTAGGCTGGGTAAAAAAGCCAATACTCAATAGTTTTACGCCATAGTTTTCGACCGGCTTCATCTTCGATTTTCCTGCGACATTCACAGCTAAAGGCTTTTCATTGGCCACATCGAACATGATGGGCATCGAAGGGCCATAAATATCAGCATCTAAAAGACCTACTTTAAAACCCATTTTTGCTAAGGTTACCGCCAAATTAGCAGTAACGGTAGATTTGCCAACGCCTCCTTTACCTGAAGCTACGGCCACAATATTTTGAATACCGGGGATGGGTTTGCCCTTTATTTCGTTTACCTTAGGTTTGGCAGGCGCATCGACCTTTATATTGACCTTGATTTTTGCCTTTTCGTAAACTTCACGATGAATGACCTGTAAAATTTCAACCTCTGTTTTCTTTCGGGCCTGTAAACTCGGGTTGCCAATAGTTATATCTATTTCAACCTCATCACCAAAAATCTGAACATTTTTAACCGCCCCACTTTCAACCATGTTCTGGCCTTCACCAGGTACCGTAATATGCTCAAGCGCCTTTAAAACTTCCTTCTTATCTATCTTCATTATGTAAAATCATTCTAAACAACAAAGATAACACTTAAGGTCAAGAAACTAAAGCCTTTGAATTGAAATGTAGTATGGAGTAATAGTTGTTCGTTATCGCTAGGTCACTTTAACATAAATACGGAGATGCGAAAAATTCCTTTAATCACTGAATTCAATTGACGATAGAGAATGTGGTTCAGACCATCCTTCCATCTAAAAGATTTATAACTCGTCCGCCATAGGCGGCATTTTTCTCTGAATGGGTCACCTGTACTATAGTCACCCCTTCTTTGTTCAATTGCTTGAAAAGATCCATGATTTCCTCTCCTTGGGCCGAATTGAGATTTCCAGTTGGCTCATCTGCCAATATCAACTTAGGTTTGCCAATAAGTGCTCTTGCCACCCCTACCAGTTGTTGTTGACCTCCGCTGAGCTGCGTAGGAAATAGGTCTTTTTTACCAACGATATTGAAGCGGTCTAACATATCGGCGACCATCGCTTTACGCTCTGAAGACGAATGTTTTTTATAAAGCAAGGGCATTTCTAGGTTTTCATAAACCGTGAGCTCATCTATCAAATGGTAGGCCTGAAATACAAAACCGATGTACTGCTTGTAAAGATTGGCCCTATGCTTTTCTTTTAATTGGTGTACAGACTCGCTTAGAAATTCATATTGCCCCTCATCAAAATCATCTAACATTCCTATGACATTGAGCAATGTGGATTTACCCGATCCAGAAGGACCCATTATGGAAATAAATTCTCCTTCTTCAACAGTAAGGTTGATGTCTTTTAAAAGAAACACCCTTTGCCCCCCTTGCTGTACCCATTTAAAAATGTTGTTTAATTGTAATAGCATGATTGTTTATTATTCATTTATTTCGACCGAGGCTCGATGTGAAAGTTAGTAGTTTCGTTTCCTAGGAAAAAACCAAACTTTCACATTTTACACCCTTGTTGAGAAATTTTATCTTAAAACTCATTCCGTTCGTAAACTCTTGATCGGATTTGCGTTAGCGGCCCTAATTGCCTGAAAGCTGACCGTTAAAATAGTAATGGCCATGGCACCGATGACGGCTAAAAGAAAAATCCACCATTCTAACAAAACCCTATAGGGGTAATCTTGCAACCAACCATTCATTACGTAATAAGCTATGGGAATGGCAATAAAACAAGATATCACCACCAGTTTCAAGAAATCTTTTGAAAGCATGTTCCAAACATTGAAAACCGAGGCTCCCAGCACTTTTCTTACCCCTATTTCCTTTTTGCGCTGTTCAGCTACGTAAGAGGTAAGCCCAAAAAGGCCCAAACAGCTAATAAGAATGGCCAATGCCGTGAAAACTGCCGAAAGAGTTCCGATACGTTCTTCCGCGGCAAACTTTTCACCGTACTCAGTATCTACAAAGTCGTATTGAAAAGGAATATCAGGAAAATGGGATGTGAACACATTTTCAATGGCAGCAATATTATCACTGGCACTTTGATTGGGGTTCAAGCGAAGATTATAGAAACTGTTATTACCGTACTTATCGAACCCATAAACCCCTTGTTTGACCGGCTCATATGGCGATTGGGCTATCATATCTTGAACAACACCTATAATCTTTTTAGGAGGAAAAGGGTCTTCTTCATCTTCATCTCTAATAAAGGTGCCTACGGGATCGGTCAACCCCATATATTTCATGGCGGTTTCATTAATCAATACCGCATTGGAGTCAGAGGCTAATTCCCTAGAGAAATCTCTTCCTTTAATGATTTTAAGGTTCAATGATTTGGCATACTCGGGCGTTACTTCCGTCCACGCCAAATCTTCTTGAAAACTATCAGGTTTTCCGTCCCAAGTGAAACCTCCCCTATTCGACCAAATAGAGGTGGTGGGAGCGCTGGATGCCGACATTTCGACCACAGCACCCGAGTTTATAAATTCGGTACGCATCAAATCGTACTTTCCTTCAAAATCCCTACTCATAACCGGTATTTGCACAAGACCTTTCGTATCATACCCGACAGGCCTGTTCTTGGCAAAATTGATTTGCTGCATTACGATTACGGTACCAATAATGAAGGCTACCGAAACCGTAAATTGTAAAACCACAAGAATCTTTCTGGGCAAGCCAGCGTACTTGCCGGCAGTAAAAGTGCCTTTAAGTACATTTACCGGCCTAAAGGATGAAAGGTACAAAGCCGGATAACTACCCGCTAAAAGGGAGGTGAAAATGATGAAAACCAGCGAAATCAACCAGAAGGTGATGTTTTGCCAAGGAAAAGAAATTTCTTTTCTAGATAGGTCATTAAAGGCATTTAAAAACAGTAACACCATAACTACCGCTAAAACGTAGGCAAATAAAGTAACCAAAAAAGACTCGCTTAAAAATTGATTAATGATTTGCTTGCGTTGCGAACCTATCGATTTACGAATACCCACTTCTTTGGCCCTTTTTTCAGATCGGGCCGTGCTTAGGTTCATAAAATTGATACAGGCCAAAAGCAATACGAAAGTACCGATGATACCAAAAAGCCATACATATTTAATACGGCCGCCTACCTGAACACCGTTCTGAAAACTATTGCGGAGGTACCAATCTTTCATCGGCAAAAGAAACAACTGCGGGTTAAATTCTGCTTCATCACCACTAGACTCTTTCTTAACGTCTTTAATAGTGCTAGTCACCTGTTCGATGGAGCTGTTTTCGGGAATTTCAACAAACAATTGAAACGAGTTATTGCCCCACTGATCTTCGGCATTTTTGATCCACTCGTAGAGTGTCAAGTATTTTTCCCACGGAATAATAAATTGCAAATCATTAAAGGAATTATTTACAGGTATATCTTCATAAACAGCGGTAACTTCAGCATCGAACTGACTGTTGACCTTGACCACCTTACCAATAGGTTCTTCATCTTCGAAAAGGGCTTCGGAAACAGACTTGGAGAGCATTATAGAATTGATTTTGCGCAACCCATCTTTTTCGCCTTTCAAAATGGTTAGCCCCAACATATCGGGTGCCCCTTGCTGCATATAATTACCGTCTTTTGAGAGGCTCTTTTCTTTATAGTTTAAATAAAGCGGCGTAGTCCACGATGACATGACGATATGTTTGAAATTATCATCATACCCTTCTCGAAGAGCCATCTCTAATGGCCTAGGTATTGCAGGGCCTGTACCGATATTGCCATTAAATGTCTGCGATTGAAAAATCTGGGCTATTCGATCCTTTTTCTCAAAATAATTATTGTGCGACAACTCATCGTACACCCAAAGACCTATCATGAGCGTAACGGCCATACCCAAGGCCAATCCTCCAATATTAATGGTCGAATAGGCCTTGTTTTTCATAAGGTTTCGCCAGGCAATCTTTAAATAGTTCTTTATCATGACGTTTGTTTTTGATTGATGATGCTTCTTTGGCTGTTCGTTGTTCGTAAGGAAAAAAGCAACCCTTAACTTCTCACTACTAACTAATAACTCTTTTCTAATAACTTACTCCGTTCGTAAACTTTTCACCGGGTCGGATATAGCTGCTTTAATACTTTGAAAACCAACCGTTACCACTGAAATAAATATGGCTGAAACGGCTGCCACCACCAATACCCACCATGGTATATCGATTCTGTATGAAAAGTCTTCAAGCCAACGGTTCATTGCATACCACCCTAACGGCAATGCAAACACTACCGCAAGCCCCACAAGCTTTAAAAAATCCAATGTCAATTTATAAGTAATTTGGGCCACACTGGCACCCAAAACCTTACGCACTCCAATTTCTTTGGTACGTTTTTGCGCATTGAAGGCAGCCAATCCGAAAAGACCCAAACAAGCGATGATGATTGATAAGGTAGTGAATACTATAAAAATATGTCCTAAACGTTGTTCGGTCTGATAGGTATCATTGAAAGACTCATCCATGAAATAATAATTGAATGACTGGCCCGGTGCCATTTCTTCCCAGACACTTTCAATCTGCGCGATGCTCGAACTGAATTCTCCCGGCTTCAATTTGATGGCCATTGAGTTCGAAAAATCGCCAATAATCATATTCCATGCCCCTATTTCATCTCGTAACGTCTCAAAATGAAAATTCCTCACAACCCCAACGACGGTATAGAATACGGCATTTTCATCTCCTATATTACTGGAAAACCTTTTGCCCAAAACCTCATCTGCCGACTGGCCCATTTTGGCCAAGGCACTTTCATTAATAATCATTGCCAAAGAGTCCGTTGGAAAATCTCTATTAAAATCCCTGCCGGCAACCACTGTAAGGTCTAAGGTGGAAGCGTAATCATAGTCTACAAACCAACGTTGCATTTGAACGGCATATTCTTGATCGGTTATTCCTTCCTCAAAATAAGAATTATCACTTCTGTTAGAGGGGGTCGGCAAATAACTGCTCAACGTTGCATTCTCGACGGAACTTAGACTTTTGATACGTTCTTTAAAAGCGAGCTTCTGTCCGCCCAATGTAAAGACATCGTTCAGCACCAATACCTGTTCCTTTGAATACCCTAGGTCTTTACCTTGAATAAATTGCAATTGACGGTAAATGACCAAAGTTCCCACAATTAAAAAAACTGAAATCGCAAATTGGGTAACCACCAAAGCGCTTCTTACCCTACCGCCACCGATATGCTGCTCACCACTACCTTTGAGTACTTTGACAGGTTTAAACCGAGACATAAAAAAGGCTGGGTACCATCCGGAAAGTAAACCAAGAACCACACTGCCCAATAACAACAACAACCAAAAAACAGGATTGCCAAAAGGCATGGCTATCTCTTTGCCCGCTATCTCATTAAAGTAAGGCAAAGCGATTACGGCCACTAACAGTGCTACCAATAAAGAGGCGAAACTTACTAGACCTGCTTCAGTCAAAAACTGGCCGACCAAACCCTTCTTTTTCGAACCAAGGGTTTTTCGAATACCAACCTCTTTGGCCCTTTTTAGCGAGTGTGCCGTTGAAAGGTTCATAAAATTTACACTGGCCAATATCAATAAAAACAGTCCGATGGAAGCAAGAATATAGATGTTCTCAATTCTACCGTTTTGACTCAATTCAACATGCCGGTTCGAATGTAGATGAATGTCTTGCAATGGGGTGGTATTATATCGAACATAATTACCGGAAGCCAAAAAGGCTTCTTCGGTTATGCCCGGAAAATAGCGTTGTACCGACGGTAAGGTATAGGACCTGAACAACGATTGAAGAGGCTCTTTAAAATTATCGATAGGATAATCAGGAACCATTTTTATGAATGTAAAGTAGTTGTGGCTTCCCCAATCTTGCGAGCGGGAATCTTCAAAACCAAGCATTGACATAAAAACGGTATGCTCACGTAGCAAAGAATTCTTGGGCATATCTTCTACTACTCCAGCAACGGTATAAATATCTTCGTTATTCAACCGAAGTGTTTTTCCCAATGCTTCGGAACCTTTAAAATATTTATAGGCCGAACTTTCGGTAAGCACCAAGGCATTATTGTTATCAAGTGCTTTTTGAGCGTTACCTTCGATAAACTTAAGACCGAAAAAATCAAAGAAATTAGGATCTACGTATGCCGACCTCTCTTCTTTGCCATTACTTTTCGAGTCTTTTCTTGAAATCAGCAAACCGCCCCAGTTTCTAATTCTCGTCACCTTTTCAACCTGCTCAAAGTCCGTTTCAAGAACTGAGGCCATAGGAGGCGGGGTTTCTGCCATGTTCATTACAGCTCCACCAAATTTGACATCGGCATTGACCCTATAGATTCTTTCGGAATCTGCAAATATGGTGTCGAAATTCAGCTCGTCGTAAACGTAAAGGGTGATTAAAATGGCCCCTGCCATACCAATGGCCAAACCGAACACGTTCAACGAAGTGATAAAAGGCTGCTTTTTAAGGCTTCTCCAAGCTATTTTAAAATGGTTCTTTATCATGTTGGTTGTATTGATATGGTTACTAGTTATTTTTTCTATTTACTCGACTTCGTCAGGACCTATTCTGACCGCAGACTGTTAGCCGGGTTGACCAAAGCACTTTTAATAGCTTGATAACTTACCGTTGCCAAAGCGACCAATAGTGCCAATATACCTGCCCAAAAGAAGACCTGCCATGATATTTCTATGCGATACGCAAAATCTTCAAGCCATCTGTTCATCATATACCATGCAATGGGTGTTGCGATTACAATTGATACCATTATCAATTTCATATAATCCATCGTGAGCAATCGATAAATACTCTTGAAAGGGGCCCCTAAGACAAGCCTAATACTTATTTCTTTTTTACGCTGTTCAACCAAAAACGCCGAAAGGGCAAAAAGACCTAAACATGCCACCAATATTGCGAAGAGGGCAAAACTGTTGAAGATTTGACCCATTCGCTGAACATCATCGTGCATTTCAGCAAATTCTTGGTCTAAAAAGGTATACTCGAAAGTCTGCTGTGGTACATATTCTTGCCAAATCTGCTCTATATTGTCAATAGCACTTCTTGAAGACGCAGCACTTAGCTTTACCGAGATTATACTGGGACTGTTACCAATTACCAGAGACAATGGCGCAATATCTTCTTTAAGGTTTCTAAAATGGAAATCGTCAAGCACTCCGATAATCGTCCATGCTTGACCATTGTTGATTTGTTTTCCGATGGGATTCTCATAGGCCAATTGTTTGGCCATTGCCTGATTGATCACAATTGCGGAAGAATCACTGGCAAACTCTTCGGAAAAAGCGCGCCCATTGGCGACCTGAAGCCCTAAAGTATTGATATAATCATAATCAACACGCCAAATCTGGGCAGGCACCGTACCATCTTGCGTACCTTCGCCTACCTTTTTAAAGCTATTTCCATTACGTTTGGTACCCTCTACCGGTAGATAATCGCTTATTGCCACATTTTTGACCTCCGCCAAAGCCAATAATCTTTCTTTAAATGATTGAGCGTTCTGGCTCAGTACATTGGCACCCTGCACCACCAAAACCTGCTCTCTATCGTACCCTAATTTTTTATCAAGAATGAAATTCATCTGCTTATAGATGATCAGGGTACCAATTATCAAAATGACCGAGGTGGTGAACTGAAAAACGACCAATCCGCTACGCAGGCTTCCGCTTTTACTTCCGATACTCAGGTTACCTTTCAAAACATTCGCGGGCTTGAATGCCGATAGGTACATGGCGGGATAGAGACCTGCAAAAATACCGACAATCAATGCGGCCAGTAATAAGGTCGGTAAAAACCACCATTCTGCCCAAGGCATTGTTATACTCTTGGCGGCCATTGACCCAAAAGTCGGCAATAACAACCAAGCCAATAACACCCCAATAACAAATGATATAAAACTGAATACCACCGATTCGGTCAAAAACTGATTGACCAAACTACTTTTATAGGCCCCTACTGTTTTACGCAGACCTACTTCTTTTGCCCTGTTTGCCGATTTGGCTGTAGATAGATTGATGAAATTGATTACAGCCAATAACAGCACAAAACCTGCAATAGCGGCAAACAGCCATACAAAACGTATATCGCCATGCTTGAGACCGTCGTGCATCTTTATGTCGGATTTGAGGTGGATGTCACTGATCGGTTGCAATTTGTATTCTAAAGTTTTTAGCACCTCCATAAAGCCTTCGCCCATGCCCCGCTCTACCTGCGCAGGAATATAGTAGTCTTTTAGAATACCCTTCATCTTGGCTTCTAAACCGGCTATATCGGTATTCTCATCAACCAAAATGTAGGTAAAGTAATTGGTAGTAAGCCAATCGCTATTTTTATCTTCAATGACCATGAGATAGTCAAAATCGAGATGTGACTTCTTTAAAGGGTCTACTTTTACCACCCCTGTCACCGTATACGGCCTATTGGTGTCATCATCTAGGTAAACAGTCTTTCCTATAGCGTTGCCATTAGGAAAATGCTTGGCAGCCCGTGCCTCTGTCATTACCAAACTACCGGGATTTTTTAAAACTTCGTTGGGGTTGCCTTCTTTCAAATCAAGTTCTAAAATCTCAAAAACCTCTTGGTCGGCAAATACGAAACCTTCTTCAAGATTGCTCTCAACTTCACCCTTAACGCGCAAGGCCCTTCTGCCAGCACCAAAAAGTTCACTTGTGTTTATCTTTCCCGCTTTCTGAATTTCAGGATAGGTAGACTCTAATGTCTCAGCAAATAGCTGTTGGAAATGAACCGACTTCAGAACCTCACCATCCATAGAACCCTGCAATACCACTCTAAAAATTCTGTCTTTGTTCGTATAATGACGGTCATAACTCAATTCATTCATGATGTAAAGAGCTATCAAGAGACAGGCGGCGATCCCCACCGCGAAGCCACCTATTTTGATGGCAGTAAACAGTTTATCTTTTTTGATATTTCGCCAAGCGATGCGTAAATAATTCTTTATCATGATTCATTCTTTGATGACGACGTTTTAAACTGCACTTTCTTTCAGATTGCTTTTTTTGACCTCCTTTCTACTGAATGGCAAACTAACTTCACTTAACCAACCACACATTATGATAAAAAGGAGGCATAAAAAAGATACTTATAACAGTTTGGTTTTCAACGCAATATTACACCTGCTATGTTTATGCCAATTTTCAATTACCTGATTTACAGCTAATTAAAAATAAGCGTCGATTACAATTGTAAAATTATTGGACAGTTCATGTACATTATTTTTACAGGCTTATCTTTTGAGCCTATGCTTCGATTATTCTGTTCGTAAACTCTTGACCGGATTCGCATGTGCAGCCTTTAAAGCCTGAAAACTAATGGTAATGAGCGCCACAGCTACCGTTAATATGCTTGACAAGAAGAATGACGACCAACTGATGTCTACCCTGTACTCGAATTTGAGCAACCAATCGCTCATAACGTAATAGGCTATAGGCAACCCAAGCAATATGGACAGACCAATTAATCTCATAAAATCAGAAGACAAAAGACTTAAAATCTGGTAGGTAGAAGAGCCTAACACCTTTCTGATACCTATCTCTTTAATTCTTGTCTCCGTATTAAAGGCGGCCAGGCCGAAAAGACCCAAACAGGAGATAAAGATGGCCAATATCGCAAAGTAGCGTGAAAGGCTCAGTATTCTTTGTTCAGTAAGATACTGTAAGTTGTAGGCTTGGTCTTGAAACGTATAACTGAAGTCGTAACCAGGATTGAATTTCTCGAAAACCTCATTCATCGAAGCCAAAGTATTGGCCTCTTCGCCCGATTTTACTCGAACCATTGCTAATGAGTGGCCCATGGGTGAACAACGAAAAACAACGGGAGATATGCTATGCAACACCGAAGCGGTGTGAAAGTTTTTCATTACTCCTAAAATCACTTTCTCTTCCCCCCAAAGTCTTACTTTTTTACCAACGGGATTCTGCAGCCCCATTAACCGGATAGCCTCTTCGTTGAACAATAGATAAGATTCCAAATCACCCATTTCTTTTGAGAATGTATCACCATCGGCCATTTGAATGTTCATCGTCTGTACCAGATTGTGATTAACATTCCTGAACACAAAATCTATTTCAAGATTATCGGGTTTACCTGCCCAATCGATTCCGTAGGTTGATGAGCCTCCGTCTTCACTAATGATAGACTCACTGATGGCACCAACACTTTCTACACCATCAACTTTCTCTATTTCATCAAAAAAAGAGGAAGATTGCTCAAAGGCCTTACCCTCTAAATCGATTTGAACCATATGCCCTTTTTGATAACCAATGGGTTTGTTTATGGCATAGTTGATTTGATCACTAATAATCAACACCGCAATAATCAGTATGAGCGAGGCGGTGAACTGAAAGACTACCAGGCCCTTTCTCGCCAAAAGCTCGCCCCCTTTGCTTTTAAATTTGCCTTTTAGAGTGGCCAGAGGACTAAATCTTGACAGATAAAATGCGGGATAGCTACCTGCTATTAGTCCCGTGATTATGGTGGCTAAGGTCAATACTCCGAGATGTTCGAAAATGAGGGTCAACCCTAAGTTCTTTCCCGTTATGAAGTTGAATACGGGCATAAGAAAGACTATTAACAACATTGCCACAATCAACGATAGCAGCGCCAAAAAAAGCGATTCGGTCAAAAACTGAACTACCAGATGGTTTTTGGTACCACCGACCGTCTTTTTAATACCAATCTCTTTGAATCGCTTGGTAACCCTTGCGGTAGATAAATTCATAAAGTTGATACAGGCAATAAGTAATACCAATAGCCCGATAAAAGAGAAAAGCTTGATATAAGTTATTCTACCCCCCGTTTGAATTCCATCTTTATAATTGCCATATAAATAGGTATCAGCGTACTTTCGAAGAAATAGGCTAAACATATTGCCTTCATTATATTTATCTACAAACCGATCTATTTTACTTTCGAAAGCCTTAACATCACTGTTGTCTTTCAAAGTAATGTATGTGTTCGGCCCCGTATTGCCCCATTCTTTGCCGTTAGTCCACATATCTTCCAACAATTTCTGTTTGGTAGCCACAAAACTGAATTTCATGGTCGAATTATCGGGCGTATCTTTAAAAACACCTGAAATCTGTGCGGTTTGATTTTGGCCGAACATAAAATACTCTATAGGGCTATTGATGGCCTTTTCAACCGAACCAAAGAGCTTAACGGCAAAACTCTCGGAGACGACAACTGCTTCTTTCTTGTTCAACACCTGAGAGGCATCTCCGTAAACAAGCGGAAATGAAAAAACATCAAAAAAATTGCTGCTCGCGAAAAGGCCCTGCGTTTTGAAGTTATTTTCACCGGCACTGAAAGTAATCGACATGCCCACTTCTTGAAGGTTCATGACCGTAACGGCATTTTCAACCTCAGGAAGGTCTTTTTCCAAAGCTTCTGCCAAAGGCCCTTGGGTACCATCGTGAATTTTAACGATACCGTTTTCTTCACTGCGCATCATTACCTGATACAACCTATCGTTATTCTCATGAAATTTGTCGACCGACATTTCATCGGTGACCCAAAAGAAAATGAGAAAAGTACTGGCCAACCCAATGGAAAGCCCCAGAACATTGATCAAGGAGAACAACGAATTTCTTCGCAGATTTCTCCAAGCAATTTTTAAGTGATTTTTTAGCATGATTGATGTTTTTTGATTGATGATTAACTCTTGTCCTTATTCCATTCTAAGCGATTCTATAGGATTTAAATTAGCGGCTTGCCAGCTTTTCCAACTGACGGTCAGAAGAGCAATGAAAGCTGTAAATAGCCCAACAGCTAAAAAGAGCCACCAATCCATTGAAGTTTTATAAGCAAAATTTTCTAGCCAACGGCTCATAACGAACCATGAAATGGGAACACCTATGACAAACCCCAAGAATACCCATTTTAAAAAATCAATATTTAAGAGAGCAAGCATTTGAACAGTCGAAGCTCCGTTGACTTTTCTAACACCTATCTCTTTCTTGCGCTGCTGCATATAAAAAGTGGCCATTGCCAAAATACCTATGGATGAAATCGCTACCGCTAACAGGGTGAAATAGCTAATGATTTTTCCTGTTCTTTCCTCCTTCTCATACCAGTGATTTATGGCACTATCAACAAATTGTATTTCATATTCAACATCTCCAATTAGTTGGGAATAAACAGACTTAAGCTGTTCTGTAATCTCAAGAAGATTGGTACCATTGATTTTTACAAATAGGTTTGTTGGGTAGCGGTTCTCATCTTGCTGTCGAATCATCAACGGGCCAATTTGATCCTTCAGCTGTCTAAAGTTAAAATCTTGTACCACCCCTAAAACCGGGAGTTCTTCATCATGAAATTTAAAAGAAGAGGTTTGCTCGTTGAGCTGCAAAGTATTGTACCCTGTTTCATTAAGATAGACCCCGTTGCCCGCATAGGCGGTCTTGGTATCTTTGATTTTTATATCGAAGACGTTAAAGAACGAAGAGTCTACGGCGATTTCCTGAAAGCTTACCGATTCTTCATTGAAATCAAATGTTTGGTTGTTACCTCCGTCAAGAGGGCTATGCCATGTTAATGACACTTCTTGAACCCCGGTAATTTTTTCCAACTCATTTTTAATCGTCTTTTTCTGCGAGTTGCTTCCTAAATACTCCATAAAGACAATGTTGTCTTTTGAAAACCCCAAATCTTTATTCCTTAAAAAATCAGTTTGCTTTAGAATTATCCAACTACAAGAAAGAAGAGCAATCGCAACACTATACTGAAAAGTGATAAATACCTTCGAGTAGACGCTTCTAGATTTGGCCCTCAATTCACCTTTTACCACTTCTATCGGTTTAAAACTTGAGATTTTAATAGCCGGCACCAATCCGGAAATAAGTCCGATGACGCTCACGGCACCTAAAAGAGCTAAAATCGACCGAAGATTCAGAATCTGTTCAAACTGTAACTCAGTTTCTAAAAGATTATTCACCAAGGGTTCGAAAAGTATTGCCAGAACAACAGCCAACAAAATGGCCATGAAACAAAGAATGAAAGATTCAAAAACCAATTGCTTCATCAACTGGTGTTTTGAGCCTCCCAATAATTTTTTTACCGCCACCTCCTTGCCCCTAAATGTTGACTGTGCTATGGTAAGATTGATATAATTGCCTATTGCCAAAACCAATATCAAAAAAACTATGGCCGATAAAACCGAGATGAGAGCCATGCTCGAGCTTTTCGTTCCGTTACCTTCTTTAGAACTAAAATAGACCTCTTTCAAAGGGGTAAACACTACAGTATTTGCCCAACCTTCTTTATACAACCAAAAATCCTTTTTAAAATTCTTTAGAATTTCAGAAGCCTTTGATGACAGTATAGCGTTTGGCCTTTCTAACAAGTAAATACTGAGTGAGCACCAACCATATTCTTCAAGTATATTCTCAAACTGCCAGATTTTTTTAAAAGCCGCCAAGTTGATGAGAGCATCTTGCTTGTTGAAATGGGTATTATCCGGAAAATCGTCCATAATTCCGGTGATTGTAAATTTCTTTTCGGTGTCTATAAAAATCGTTTCCCCAACTATATCTATAGAACCGAACAACCGTAGGGCCGTTGCTTTTGAAAGAACAATACCGTCTATCGTTTGTAAGACCTCATTTTTATCTCCCTTTAGAAGTGGAAAAGAGAATAGATTGAAAAAAGATCCGTCAACCCCCAGATAGTCGAATTTTATTTTTTTCCCGTCCGATTTAGATATTCGACCTGAATGATTAAAGACCCGGGTAAAATCTTCTATTTCAGGATATAGATTTTTTAAATCGGTGGCTATGGGCGCCGAAAATTCGGTCGATTCGTGCTCTAACCGATAGACTCTATCTTTTTTGGTCTGAAAATCATCAATGGATAGCTGGTTTTTGATGTAAACGCCTAGTAATAAAGCAAACGCCAATGACAACGCGAACCCAAAAACAGTGACCAGAGTGTACATTCTGTTTCTTAGCAAATACCTGAAATACGATTTTATTACCAGCATAAATTGGCTATTCTCGATTAATCATTCCGTTCTCAAACTTTTTACAGGGTTGGCCCTTGCCGCTTTTATGGCCTGAAAACTTACGGTGGCCAAGGCTATGGCCAATGCAATTCCTCCTGAGAGCGCAAAAATCCACCATTGTATGTCAATCTGATATGCATAGTCGTTTAACCATTTGTTCATGGCATACCAAGAAAAGGGCGTCGCAATCAAAATGGCCAGCAATACCAACTTCAAAAAATCTTTTGACAATAGTAAGGCAATACTAGATACTTCGGCCCCCAAAACCTTGCGCACGCCAATCTCCTTGGTTCGTTGTACCGCGCTGTAGGTCGCCAACCCCAACAATCCTAAGCAGGCAATTAAAATGGCCAGAAAGGAAAAAATGGTAAATAGATTCTTGAACTTAAAATCAGCTTCATACTGTTGGTTAAAGGATTGGTCCAAAAAGCTATATAAAAAAGGACGGTGGGGAGCCAGTTCTTCCCATTTTGTTTCAATATTTGATATTGCACTTTGAATATTGTCAGATTTCACCTTTAAAGAAAGGTATTTACCATACTGTGAATAACGCAAAGTCAATGGTGCTACCTTTTGGTGAAGAGACAAGTAATTGAAGTCTTTTACCACTCCGATAATCGTACCCTCACGACCCCACTGTTCAAAACGTTTGCCGATTATTTCCTCTGGGTTCGAATATCCAAAACTTTTGACCGCAGCTTCATTTACTACCAAGGCCTGAGTAGAATCTGTCACAAACTCTCGTGAATACGGTCGCCCTGCAACAACCTCTATCTCATAATGCGGGATAAAGTCAAAATCAATTTCATAGAGAAAAGGGCCAAAATTTTCCATTTGTCCTTCCTTTGTTTGAATATTGGTTCCCGCGGCAGGAAAATAACTTCCCGGTACGGTTCGCGAACCAGCGACCGAAACCACTTCAGGTAGTTCCATGAACTGGCTCTTTATAGTTTCCATATTGTCCAGTACTTCCCCGTCCCAATTAAAATCGATGACCAGTTGCTGTTCCCTGTCAAATCCGAGATTTTTGTCCAACATGAACCCCAGCTGAAAATACACGATTATGGTACTCGCTATTAAAGCTATGGATAGGCTAAACTGAAATACAACCAATCCTTTTCTTAGCCTATTTCCATTTTGTGATGTTCTAAAAACACCTTTTAACACGCTTGATGGCTTAAAGCTTGAAAGTACAAAAGCAGGATAGCTACCGGATAATAGACCGATGAACAAGGCCATTGCCGCATATAAAAACAGTGTAGAACCATCTAAAATTTCCTGTGGTAAAAATGGTTTTCCAGTGATTTCCCGCATCGCAGGAAGGCATAGAAATGCCAATGTAAGACCTAATACCGATGCTAAAAACACCATGGTCAACGACTCTCCCAGAAACTGGTACACCAAGCCCTTTTTATTCGCTCCTATCACCTTTCTGATACCGACTTCCTTCGCTCTTTCCAGAGAACGAGCAGTTGCCAAATTCATAAAATTGATGCAGGCAATGATTAGTATGAAAAGTCCAATAATGGCAAAGATGTAGAGGTTGGAAAGGCTGCCAGTAATACCCGGTTGCCTTGCGGCTTCTGACTGTAGATAGGCCTCTCTTAATGGTTCAAACGAAAGGTCATAATAGTATTTCGCATCTTCTTTTGGGCGATTTCTTTCTAGGAACGCCGGCATTTTGGCCTGAAATGCCTGTTGGTCAAAATTCTCATCGACCAAAAAATAGGTGTAGAAATCAACGTAGCCCCAATAATCGAAAATTTCAGGCCTGGTTTGATAAAATGAGGTCATCGACATGAGAACATCAAAATTAAAATGTGAATTTGAGGGAACATCCTTAATTATGCCCGTTACGGTATAAACACCATCGTTGGCCCTTCCGCCTACGCCTTCAATAGCCTTGCCCATTGGGTCCTCATCCCCAAAATATTTCTTTGCGGTACTTTCCGTCAAAACGATAGAGTATGGAGCTTCCAAAGCTGTATCAGGATTTCCGGAAATTAATGGCCATGTAAAAACATCAAATACCGTTGGATCCATATAAAAGCAATTGCTCTCTTGGAAGGAACGTTCGTTATACTCTAAAAGAACATCTGATCTGCCAGAAAATTGAACTATCTCCAGTACTTCTGGAAAGTCGGATTTTAAAGCGGGACCTACCGGAGCATTCCCCCAGATCCATTGGTCTTCCAAATTATTCTCACTTCCATGATGTACTATTCTAAAGATTCTATCTCCCTTTTCGTGATAGCTATCGTACGAAAGTTCGTTTTTAATGAACATGGCAATCAATAAAAAGCAGGTCATGCCAATGGCCAAACCACCGATATTGATGGCCGAATACCCTTTTTTCTTCGATAAGTTTCGCCAGGCGATCTTTAAATAACTTTTAAACATGACTCGTTGCTTTATGATTGATTTACTCTGTTCGTAAACTTTTTACAGGGTTGGCCACCGCTGACCTTAGCGATTGCATACCTACCGTCAATAAAGTAATCACCAGGGCAAAACCACCACTGAGTACAAAAACCCACCATTCAATTTCAATTCGATAGGTAAACCCCTGTAACCATTTAGACATCAGAAGATAGGCTATGGGAGAAGCAATTAGAAAAGCGACCAAGACAAGCTTTACAAAATCTTTGGTCAACATTTGAACTACCGAATGAACGCTTGCACCTAAGACCTTTCTAATTCCGATTTCCTTTTTCTTCTGTTCGGTCACATAAGATATGAGACCGAACAAACCCAAGCAGCTTATGAAGATGGCCAAAAAGGTAAAAGCCACAGAAATAAGGCCCAATCGCTTTTCTTCATCATAAAGCCGTTCTACTTCCTTATCAACAAACCGGTAATCAAACGGCACATTGCTTACCGTAGATTTCCACTGGTCTTCCATTCCCGCAATTAGGCTTGCGTAATTATCAGTATTTGTTTTCAGAAAAAGCCAGTTGGGCTCCGTTTCCTTATGCAGAAACAAGGGCTGAATTTCTTCTCGAAGTGATGCAAAATGATAATCGGCCACCACACCAATAATTCGCATCTCAAAAGTTTCTTCATCGGTGCCCTGAATCAGGGTGCTGCTAAGCGCATTTTCAAGTTTTATGTCGAAAGCCTTTAATGTAGCCTCATTAACGATGATTTGATCTACTGTATCCGCAGCTGTAAAATCACGCCCTTTAACCAAGGGTATTCCCATGGTCTTAAAGTAACCATCACTCACCCCGTTTCTCTTAACCACCGTTCTGTTTTCACTATTTCCTCCGGGAAGATAAAAACCGTTATCCGCAAGAATCATTTCCGAAGGCGCGTAATTACCACTTGCTACACTGGTAACCCCTGGTATATTCAAAAATGACGATTTCAACGATTCAAACTTGCTAGAAGCATCTTCCGTACCGATTCTTAGAGCGATAAGATTGTCTTTTTTATAACCTAAATCTTTGGTCTGCGCGAATTTGAATTGTTGTGAAATTATAATCACCGTGGCCACAAGACCGATAGATACCACAAACTGAAAGACCACCAAGGCCTTACGGAAATTACCACTACCGGACGGTAGAATAGCAGCGCTTTTCAAGGCCCTGACCGGTTTAATAGAAGAAAGAATAATTGCGGGATAAATACCGGCTGCCAAGCCCGTAACGACACCTATCGTCAACAAAAGCACTATTATCTGCCATTGGTATAGATGCAAATAGGTCAAAGACTCTTGGGTTAAGTCATTAATCAAGGGAAGAAGTAGAATTACTATAGGAATACTAATGAACATCGCAAAAAGGGAAAGCAAAACGGACTCACCCAAAAACTGGCCCATCAATGAATTTTTACCTGCACCCACTACTTTTCGAACCCCGATTTCCCTAGCCCTTTTACTGGCTCTTGCCGTACTCAGGTTGATAAAGTTAACGCAAGCCACCAATTGAATAAAAAAGGCCAAGCTCAACAGAAAATAAAGAAAGGTAATATCGGACACCTTATCTAGCTGGTTGTTCCTGCCTTCACTGTACAAATGAATATCCTTTACTTTTTGAAGCTCTAGAATTTTATTGCCCATTCCGGCACTTTTCAAATCTTCGGAAGCTCTTACTTGAATAAACCCTGGTAATTTATCTTCCAATTGGGAGGCATTTACATTGGGAGCCAACTTTACATAACTATATACAAAATTGTTCGTAGCGAAATTGTCGAAGTTCTGCACAAAAGTTCCCATTCCAGGAGTGCCCATACTTACTAGGTAATTGGGGTTCAGGTGCGATTTTTGGGCCTTCTCATCAAACACCCCTTTTACGGTCAATGTAAGGGCGCCATCACCGCTTCCCCAAATAATGGCTTTGTTAAGAACATCTTTCTCTCCAAAAAGTTTGTCTGCCAAGCTAGAGGATAGCACTACCGAATTGGGCTGGTCGAGTGCTGTTTTCTTGTCGCCTTCTAAAAATTTAAAATCGAAAACCTTAAAAAAGGTGGAGTCTGCCATATAAACCCGTGATTCATAATAGGAGTCTTCACTGTCGGCGGCCCTCATCAACATGCTATAGAAAACATCGGTCAAAACTACTCTGGTGGCTTCCTGCACTTCAGGAAAATCTTCTTTTAAAGCAAAAGCGATAGGCGGCGATGAAGTCGAAGATTCATAAGGTTGTTGACCATCGCGTTCAATAATAGTCTCTACCCTAAAAAGACCGTCTGCATTATCATGGTGTTCATCATAGCCCAATTGAGCAAAAACGTACAGAAGAATGGCCAGGCAACTTAACGTACCCATGGTGAGACCCAGTAAATTGATAATGGTCTGTTGTTTGTTCTTTGTCAGGTTTCTCCATGCTATTTTTAAATAATTCTTGAACATGATTCTTCTTTTTGATTGATTTTTACTCTGTGCGCAAGCTCTTAACAGGGTTTGTCGTGGCCGCTTTTAAGGCCTGATAACTAATGGTCACAAACGTGATTGCCATGACAATGCCCACGGCCAAAACAAAGATCCACCAGTTGATGGCTGTCTTGTACTCAAAATTTTCGAGCCAACGGTTCATAAAATACCACGCTATGGGTGTCGCGATGATTCCTGCAATGGCAATCAATTTGAAGAAATCTTGCATTACAAGACCAACGATATGTTTTATACTTCCGCCTAAGACTTTTCTAATCCCTATTTCCTTGGTTTTTTGAACTACGAAGAAGAGTATGAGTCCGTAAATTCCCAGACAGCCTATGAAAATGGCAATACCTGAAAAGATGCCCACTAGCGATAAAAACCGTTGTTCGGTTTCATACAGTTCGGCTACCCTGTCATCTAAAAAATCATATTCAAAAATGTAGTCTGGGAAAACTGCAGTCCATTCTTTTTCAATATGGGAAATCGCACTATTGGCATTTTTCAAGTTGATTTTAATAGCCAATTCAGTATATAAATTTGGAATAGGAGCTATAAAAATTGGACTTATATTTTCGCTAAAATCTGAATCGTGAAAGTCAGCAACCACACCCACTATTGAACCTTTTGCAAGGCCACCATTGATATTGACCTGCTTTCCTAGAACTTCATTAGGGTCATTTAAACCAACCTTTGTGACAAAATCTTGATTGACCAAAATTTCATCAACAGAATCTTTTTCATAAAAAGTTCTTCCTGCAATAATAGCAAGGCCGAAAGCATCTAAATAATCTTTATCACCTGCTTTGACCTGAAGGTTAAAATCTTCCGATTCTGGTTTATTATTAAATTTCACACTAGTGCCCCAATTGTTGTATCCTGCCCCTGGGGATGCGAAACAGGCCGTGATTTTCTGGACACTTGAGTTTTGGGAAATTCTTTCTTTGAGTCCGTTAAGTTGAATTGGCTCAATATCATCTGGTATCTCAACCATGACAATACCATCTTTTTCAAAACCCAAATCAGAGCTAATGGCATATCTTAATTGTTTCCCGACCACGATGGTACCAATAATGAGTACAATACTGATTACAAACTGGGTGACCACAAGTGTTTTTCGCGTTAAATAACCCCCCGAGTCTTTTTGCGATAACTTTCGCTTTAACGCCAACACAGGAGCAATCCTGGCCAAAAGCACCCCTGGATAACTTCCTGCCAAAAGGGTGACCAAAGCCAATAAAGTCATGATAAATGCCAAAAACTTAATGTTCAAAATACCTGAAAAAGAAAGGTCTAAGTCAAAAATGGAGTTGAACGATGGCAATAGCAATAAGCAAAGTCCCACTCCTAAAACCAAGGCAAAAAGACCAATGATAAAAGTCTCGGCCATAAATTGCCAAAATAAGTGCCTCTTATCACTACCCAACACTTTGCGCACACCTACTTCCTTTGAGCGGTAAATTGACTGGGCAGTTGCGATATTGATAAAGTTGATACTGGCGATAATCAAAATAAAAAAACCGATTAAAGAGAATATCCATAAGGTCTGTGAATTGATTCCCCCGTTAAATCGATTGTCGAAATGAATATCGGATAATGGCTGGATTTTGTATTGGTGTACATTTTTGTGGTTTGCCCTAAATTTTTGCACATAGTCTTGTAGCTGCTCTTCAATTTGAACAATGCTTTGATTGGGTCGCATTAATGCATAAACATGCAATGAAGAGTTTATGCCTCCCCAACTCTCTGAAGAAAGAAACTCACTGTAGCTTTTTAAAGTCTTGTAAGAAATAAAAGCATCAGCCTGATTAAGGCTAGTCTTTGGCAAATCTTTAAGAACCCCTGTAACACGAATGGTCTCTTTATTTTCCAATACAAACGTTCGGTTAATTGGGTCAGTGTCGCCGAACATGTGTTTTGCCAATTGCTCGGTAATCAAAGCGGTATTAGGTTCGGTTAAAGGAGCATCGTTGGTTCCATTAATGAGAGGGTAGTTAAATATTTTAAAGAAATCGGCTTCGGTAAAATCTACATCGGCCTTTAACTGCTTTTTGTCACCCGATGTTTCGATGGTGAACAGAAAATCATCCCTATCAACACTTTTGGCTACAATTTCGGCATAATCATAATCTTGTTTAAAAGCATTTGCAAAACCCGGCGGAACAGAAGGTTCATAGTCAACTATGTCTCGATGTTCTTCGGTATTAAATCGATAGATACGGTCTGCATTGTGGTGAAAATTATCAAACTGTAAATGGTACTGCACAAAAAGAAAGACCAAAATGCTACAACCGAAACCTAGAGAGAGCCCCAATATATTAATCAGTGAAAAGCCTTTTCGTTTTCTAAGGCTTCTCCAGGCTATTTTTAAATAATTCTTGAACATGATGACAATCTTTTAATGATTCTTATTACTGATCCATCTGTTGTATTCTAGCTTCACCAATCACCATACCCTTGCTTACTTCGGGTGAGCCGGCATATGCCACAGTTGCTTCCCCAAATGCGGTAATTCTTAAATCATTCATTGCATGTAATCGGTAGCTGCCTTCGCCGTAGGCCGTAATTTTTGTCTCACCACATTTGACACCTAATGTATTAATGACGGTTTCGCCATAAGCCGTAATTTTCTGGCGGTCGATTTCGCCTGTTTTAATTTCCAGAAAACTTTCGCCGTAAACCGTCGTCTTCATCTCACTAAAATCAACATCGTTCAAATAAACTTTCGATTCGCCATAAATACTTAGGCGAAACCTTTCTGAATCAAGCCTGCTTTCACAGGTAAAAGTCTCTTCACCTCTTAAAGAGAGTTCTTTCAATTTTCTATATGCGACAATGGCGGTGACCATGGTTCCGTTATAGATAGATTTTTTTCCATGCCATTCATCACTTTCGACCCTTTCTGATTTTGTTGTCAATTTTGCCCCCTCTAGATAAAGATGTAGTTGGTTATGTTTCTCCTCAATATGAATTTTTTCCAGTGGAAGCTTCGAGCTTTTTATAGTCACCGATTCTTCGGCACCCTCCTTGAAAATAACTTCAATGTGAGGGCTTACGATAACTTTTTCAAAAGGCTCAACATCTATTTTCTTTTGTGCCTGAGCGCTAGTACAGAGAAACATGGCAAGTATTGCACAAACAACTAGGTTTACATTCAGTTTTTCATTTTTCTCTTTCTTTAATTGATTATTAGACATGATTTTGTTTTTTGATTGTGATTGACGAATAAACTCTTTACATCATGGCGCCAATGGCCCTGTTTTGGCTCTCGGTTACAATCTGGCCATCAAAAAGATTAACTACTCGATGGGCATAATGAGAGTCGCGGTCGGAGTGGGTCACCATTACAATTGTGGTACCCTCTTGATTTAGTTCGGTAAGCAGATTCATTACCTCGATTCCGTTTTTGGAATCTAGGTTACCAGTAGGCTCATCTGCCAGAATCAATTTCGGATTGGTCACCACGGCCCTAGAAATAGCGACACGCTGTTGTTGACCACCAGATAACTGTTGCGGGAAATGTTTTTCTCTATGGGCAATTTTCATACGCTCCAAGACTTCTCGTACTTTCTGCTTTCTTTCGGCCTTTCCCATTTTTAGGTATATCAATGGCAGCTCTACGTTTTCATAGACGGTAAGTTCATCTATAAGATTGAAGCTCTGGAAAACAAACCCCAAGTTTCCTTTGCGAAGTTCGGTTCGTTGGCGTTCTTTTAGTTTGCTTACCTCATGGCCTGCAAACTTATAGCTACCCTCGTTTGGGCTATCGAGCATACCTATAATGTTCAATAAGGTAGATTTTCCGCAACCGGAAGGCCCCATAATGGCAACAAACTCTCCATTTTCGACTTTTAAGTTTACTTTGTTCAGGGCCAAGGTCTCAACTTCCTCGGTCCGGAAACTCTTTTTAAGATTCTGTATCTGTATCATTTCTAGTTTGATTTTCGTTATCGCTATTTTAAAGACTATGAAATAGCTTCATAGTGACAGTCCGTTATTATTTTAACACTATTTTCTCCGCCTCGCCGAACGAATCGTAGTTGCTGGTAATTACTTTCTCACCGGCCTCGAGACCTTCCAATACCTCATAGAACCTTGAGTTCTGTTTGCCGATTCTTATTTCCCTTTTAATGGCCTCTTCCCCATCGGTACCAACTACAAAAATCCATTGGCCACCGGTGCTTTGAAAAAAGCTTCCTTTCGGCAAAAGCAATGCGTCACTTGACTCACCCAATTGCAGGCGTATATTGTAGCTTTGACCAGCACGAATGGTTTCCGGTTTTTCTTCGGTAAATACCAGGTCTACTTTAAATCGGCCATTTCGTACTTCAGGATACACTTTTCGCACCCGAAGAGAATATAAATTACCGTTTCTCTCTAAAACAGCCGTTAAATCTCTTTTGACCCGATCGATGTAATGTTCATCGATATTGGCCTCGATCTTGAAGTCGGTGAGAACGTTGATCTGACCTATTCGCTCACCCTGTGATATGCTTTGGCCGATTTCAGCATCCAGAAAGCCCAACTGGCCATCTGCCGGAGCGCGTACGTTGAGATGATCCAACCTTTGGTAAACCATGCCCAAAGTCTTTTGCATTCGATTTAAATCGGCGTCGAGACCTGCCAAAGAAGTTTGTCTTAACTCTTCATCATTCTCGGTCTGTACCTTTACAATTTTGTACTGTTCTTGAGAAAGCTCGTAATCTTCTTTTGATTTGAGGTATTCTTCCCTAGAAATCAACTCTTCATCGAAGAGCGCTTGGTTTTGTTCAAAATTTCGTTTTAACCGCTGTAAATCGGTACTGGCCGTTGCCAACGATTTACGCCCCTCTACCAATCGGGAATCAAAATTCAATTTAGTCGACCGTAAATCGTTCTGCTTAAGTGCCAAGTTGCTTTCGCTCTGTAAAATCTGTTCGTACAGATTCATGTTTTCGAGCTTAAGAATAATGTCACCTTTCTTTACGGTAGCACCCTCTTCTATCAATTTTTCGCTTACCCGGCCACCTTCATAGGCATCCATATAAATAGTAGCTATTGGCGCTACATTACCACTGATTGTTATGTAGTCATCAAACTTACCTTGTGTTACAGTAGACACCGACAACTTCTCTTTATCGGTACGAAAGGTGGAAACTGAATTTGCAAACAGCAACTGGTAACCCACGAAAAGCAGCAATAAACCCAAAGCAATATACCCGAAGTGTTTAGGCTTAAGTCCTTTTTTCTTTTCCAATTGTATATCCATTCTATTCTTTATTAATGTTGTTTACTAATTATTCAATGTCAAACACAGGCAGCCCACGATAAAAATCAAGGGTACTTTTATTGATTTCTGACTGTAATTCTACCTGCAAGTTTTCATTTTGTGCACTTGCAAAAAGGTTCTTTGCGGTAAAAAGCTCCAGTGCATTGATTAACCCCTTTTCGTACCGCTTTTGTGCAATGGTGAATGCCAATTCTTGCGCCTGAACTTTTTGTGTGCTCTGTTCGAGCTGTACCTCTAAAGATTCATACTCTTGTACCAATTGCTGAATCGTCTGATAGACTACTTGCTTTTGTACCATTAAATTATTCTCGGCGCGCATGCGTTCTATCTTTTGTTGTTTGATTCTTGATCGGGTCGACCAACCGTTGCTGATAGGCACATTCAAACTTACGCCGATGTATTGGCTCGTGTTATCCCGAAACTGATCTCTGAACGGAACCGTAACCCCCAGACTATCTCGGGTGGTTTCGAAATATCCGGTTGCCTTACCTGCAAAAAGGGATAATGATGGCAATAAACCCCCACGCTGAACGGCCAATTGCTTTTTCGCAGCCCTTACCCTTAGTTCTTGGGCCTTTAGTATAGGCATGAATTCGGTCGCCTGCTTATAGATTGTATCTGAAACCATAGGCGAATGGCTTTCCTTTTCCGCATCCCATAGAAAATCATTCTGAATTTCAATACTATCGGCACCTTCTAAATTCATTTCTTGAATCAATTGTAGTTCAGCGGCGGCCAATTGGTTCTCACTTTGGGTAAGATTAAGTTTATCGGTCAGCAAAAGAGATTCGGCCTCGTACAAATCTGCTCCGGCCTTAAGGCCCAATTCAATTTGCTTGGCCACAAGGTCATAATTGGCTTGGGAAACTTCCATCTGTTCTTTTGAAATGGCTACAAGCCCCTTAAAAAACTTAATATCGTAAAAGGCCTGCATCACCCTAAATGCCAAAAGATAGCGTTGCTGTAGCGTCTCTTCTTGGGTAGCTTTGTACAGAAACTTGGTAGCCTTGATGGAATTCAATTTTTGAAAACCCCTGAAAATATCAACAGAAGTTTCTAAGGAATAATTGTTGGAAAAGAAATCGGTGGTAACAATATCATTGGTAAAGGGGTCTGTGCTACGACCATAATTGACCACGTAATTTGCACTGCCCGTAACTGTAGGAAGTAGGCTTCGTATAGATTGCCTATAAGTTTCACGGTCGGAAGCGGTGTTAAAACTATAATCCTTTAACTGAAGATTGTGCTCTAAGGCATATGAAACGCATGCGTCGAGCGTCCATGTTTCTTGGGCCGCCAGTTTGGCCGAAATCCAAAGTAAAATAAAAACCAAAAATTTAACTAGTTGACTCATACTGTTATTAGTGTGCCAAACATTATACTATTGTTATGCCAATATTTTAGATTGTTGATTTTCAGTTAATTAAAATAGTTTAAGCTATTTTCACAAAGATTCACTGTAAAATTTATATACAACATTTGTCAAATATTTTGACACTGTCAAAAATATATAAATACAGTATTGTAGCTTTATTTGAGTTTTTTGTTGGATACCCTTTTGGATGTTATGATCGACGCAAGAATATTAATTATAGATGACAACAAAAGCGTTTTGAGCGCTTTGGAAATTTTACTTCAGTTTGAGTACAAGACGATTGAGACCATTTCCAATCCCAATCAAATTTCTTCTTTTCCTAATCTGAAGAATGTTGATATCGTAATGTTGGACATGAATTTTTCGGCAGGGGTCAACTCGGGCAATGAAGGCCTCTACTGGCTGCGCGAACTTCAGAAAAGAGCACCCGACACCTCAGTGGTAATGATGACGGCCTATGGTGCGGTCGACCTTGCCGTAAAGGCACTAAAGGAAGGAGCCTCTGACTTTATTCTAAAACCTTGGAACAACGATAAGCTTTTAGCTACGGTTAAATCAGCTTTTGAACTAAGAAAGTCAAAAATTCAGGTAAGTAAATTAAAAGAAAAAGAGAGTAATCTTAAGCAGGTAATCAACCAAAATAAAAATTATATCATCGGTAATTCAAGGGCCTTGAACGGTGTCTTGAAAATGGTTTCAAAAGTAGCCAAGACCGATGTAAACGTATTGGTTACCGGTGAAAATGGAACAGGAAAAGAACTGATTGCCAGAGAACTGCATAAGCTTAGCGAGCGTAGTCATGAAGTTTTTATTTCTGTGGATATGGGCTCGATTTCTGAAAACCTATTTGAAAGTGAGCTATTCGGGCATGTAAAAGGGTCGTTTACCGATGCAAAAGAAGACCGGGCCGGTAAATTTGAAGCGGCGAATGGCGGTACTTTATTTTTAGATGAAATTGGCAACCTATCATTACAGGCCCAAGCCAAACTACTTTCGGCCATTCAAAATAGAACCATTGTTCGAGTAGGTTCGAATAAATCGATTCCCGTAGACATCAGATTGGTATGTGCCACCAATGAAGATTTAGATAAAATGGTAGCGGAAGGTCTATTTCGTGAAGACCTTTTGTACCGAATTAACACCATTCGTATCGAAGTACCTGCTCTTCGTGAAAGGGAGAATGACATTCTGGTTTTAACCGATTTTTTTCTTAAAAAATTCACTTCTAAATACGGAAAACCATCGCTTCGTATCAATCAATCGGCACAGGAAAAACTCATGGCCTATGCTTGGCCAGGAAATATTCGAGAGCTTTTGCACACGATTGAAAGAGCGGTAATTCTCTCTGAAGGAAACGTGTTAAAACCCGATGACTTCTTATTGAGCAATAAACCAAATATGTCAAATGCAGTGAACGGGCCTGCCACCTTGGAAGAAATGGAATTGCTGATGATCAACAATGCCTTGGAGCAAAACGCTGGAAACTACAGCGCGGCCGCAGAACAATTAGGCATTTCTAGACAGACCCTTTACAATAAGCTAAAGAAAATAGGTAAATAGATTCTTATGGTTAGTAAGCACATACACCTGCAGTTAATTCTGAGAATTCTGCTTATCACCTTGACTTCGTTGGCAAGCGGTCTGTTTTTGGTCAATGAGAATTATATTCTTTTACTATTGACGGTGTTATTACTGGCCTTACAGACCTATTTTCTCATATTTTATGTCAACCAGACAAATCGAAAGATAGCCTACTTCTTTGAGGCCATCAAAAATGAAGATTTCACCCTACGATTTCCTGAAAAGCTAAGTGTCAAATCATTAAAAGAACTCAACCACAGTTTGAATGTCCTGAATGCCATGATTCAAGACATTCACCTTAAAAAGCAGGCACAAGAGCAATTTTACCAAGAGATACTGAAACAGGCCGATATTGGCATTATGACCGTTAACACCAAGGGGCATATTCTATATGCCAACCCCACAATTGAGCGTCTGTTGAATCATCACCCCCTTAATCACATTAAGCAACTTCAGCAAATCGATGAAAAGCTTTACCAACAATTCTCAGGTTTAGAACCTTTTGAAAGCAGTATTCATCAATTGACCAATGAACGTGATAAGACCGAATTGGCATTAAAAGCCACGGCCGTAACCGTTGACGGACAATCTTTACTTCTGGTGGTCGCTCAGGATATCAGAAAAGAATTAGATGAAAAAGAGACCGATTCATGGGTCAAACTTATAAGGGTCTTGACCCATGAAATAATGAATACGATTACACCGATTACCTCAATCTCAGAGTCAATTCTAAAATATTATAAACAAGGGGAGACCGTTATCAGCGGTCAAGAGTTTCCTGAACAGCATTTAATCAATACGGTCAAAGGGTTAGAGGTAATCAAGTACCAAGGTACCGACTTAATGAATTTCGTTCAATCGTACCGTAAATTTTTAAGTGTACCCGAACCGGATAGAGAATTGATTCCTGCCAAAGAACTGTTAGAAAGAATAGCCCTGCTGTTGGGCAACCAACAAAATAAAGAGAACCTAACCATCAAGTACAAGGTTGAACCCGAAGACTTGGAACTCTATATCGATGTCAAGCAAATGACTCAAGTGCTTTTAAATCTGGGCAAAAACGCCCAGCAATCATTGGAAGGGCAAACCGATGGTCGTATTTTTCTAAAGGCTGGCATTAACGAAAAGAACAAAAAATTCGTTCAGGTTTGGGATAATGGCCCAGGCATCGCTTCCGACTTAATTGATGAGATTTTTGTGCCCTTCTTCACCACCAAAAATTCAGGTACTGGTATCGGTCTAAGCCTCTCAAAGCAGATTATGAGATTACATAAGGGCACTATACAAGTAGCATCTCAAGATGAGACAGTTTTCACCTTAACTTTCGACTAATCTTCCCCTACACCCAGCTCTTTAAAGGGGTCCCAAAAGTGCTTTTCAAAATGCACAATCTGGTTATCGACCACCTTAATACCCTCGTTTTCCAATAATTGCTGCATAAGGTTAGTTCCATCAAAATGGTGCTTCCCAGTTAACAGTCCTACTTTATTAACAACCCGATGGGCAGGAATGTCATCGAATTTGCCCGCACCGTTCATGGCCCAACCGACCATTCGGGCACTGCGGGCAGCACCCAAATACTTGGCAATGGCACCATAGGAGGTAACGCGCCCTTCCGGTATGAGCCGAGCCACTTCATACACTCGATCAAAGAAATTCTCGTTTTCCGCTTTCATCGATAAAAGATACGTGATAAGGTAATGACCAACAACACGAGCATGAGCAAGCTCATGATATAGTTGCTGTTCTTTGAAAAACGGTTGCTCTTTCTTTCAAGCTTATTGAAATAAACGGTATACATGTAAAGAACGGCAAAGGTTCCGAACCCGGCCGCCAATGTAAAAGTCAGAATATCCCAAACTTCAAATTTGATCCATCCCGAGGCATTCCACATTATATTAAGTCCGCTATAATAGGGTATGGTCAATAGATTTACGGCACCTAAGAGCATTCCCTTAAAATAACTGTTCTTTTTACTGACCTTATCTAAATTGTTCTTTTTCTCTTTATTCTTTTTCGCGGCAACATAGAAATAGACAGCAAAAAAGGCGAAAACCCCAACTGCAATCTTCAATAGAACATCAATGACATGCGGATTCTTAAAAAGAAATTTAGAAATATAAACGGCAATCGTAGCCTGTAACACCACCATTGTTGAAACGCCCAAGCTAAATATGACCCCATCTATTTTACCCCGTTCAACACTAGTTTTGGCGGCGTTCATGTTTAAAAGGCCTGGAGGTACGGTTGCCATAAAAGCAGCGGAAAAAGTCGCAAAGAACAAAATCAATAGGTGTAACATGGATCAATGCACCTTAAATTTGATATAGGTAATAGGCTTGCCGTTTTCAAGATATTGCTTCTCATAAAAAGTTTGAATACCTAAAACTTCATCGGGGCTGCCTTCATTCTTATAAACATCATGATTGGCGTAAGAGACTTCTAGACCCAGACCATGCAATAGGCCAAGGGTGTAACCATGCATAAATTCGCTATCGGTCTTTAGATTGACCGTACCATCTGGGCTAAGAATGTATTTGTAGCGATTCAGAAAAGCCTCGTTGGTCATACGGTGTTTGGTACGCTTGTACTTTATCTGTGGGTCGGGAAAAGTAATCCATATTTCGGAAACCTCGCCTTCGGCAAAAACCTCATCAATCAGTTCAATTTGAGTACGCAGAAAGGCCACATTCTTAAGACCCTCTTCTAAAGCAGTTTTGGCACCACGCCATAATCTCGCTCCTTTTATATCGATTCCGATAAAATTTTTGGAAGCATCTCTTCTGGCCAAACCTACAGTATATTCGCCTTTGCCACAGCCCAATTCGAGCACGATAGGGTTGTCATTACCAAAATGTGATTTCCAATTTCCTTTAAGGGAAAAGCCGTTCTTTATATCTTCTCTTGAGGGTTGCAACACATTTTGAAACCCTTCGTTCTCTTTAAACCTTTTCAGTTTGTTCTTACTGCCCACTTGCTCTTATTTGACAATTTTACTCATCGGAAAGTATTGGTTCTTCTTCATCGACCTCAACAACCGCCTTTTCTAGTGTAAACGAAAATTCACTACCGACCCCAATCTCACTCTCGACATATATTTTCTCTTTATGTGCCTCGATAATGTGTTTAACGATTGAAAGGCCGAGCCCTGAACCTCCTTCACTACGGCTTCCGCTTTTATCGACACGATAGAAACGCTCAAAAAGTCGGGGAATATGCTGTTTTGGTATTCCCTCGCCATTATCGGTAACTCTCACGATCACCTTATTTTTGATCAGGTTTTCAACACTCACCTCGGTAGTACCATCAGAATGCCCATATTTTATAGAATTGACCAAAAGGTTGGTCACTACCTGCTGAATCTTTTCTTTGTCGGCGAATACATAAATCGGTTCGCCATACTCCATATCAAAAGTGAGAACGATGTTCTTTTTCTCGGTCTTCATTTCCAAAAGGTCGAACACACTCTGAATAAGTTCAATAATATCAAACTTTTCTTTGCGCAGATTGAGCTCACCGACTTCAAGTTTGGTGATAAGGTCGAGGTCTTTAACAATATAGATTAGCCTTTCTACCCCCTTACCGGCTCTTTGCAAATACTTTTTTCGAACACTTTTATCGTTCATCGCCCCATCTAATAGGGTTTCAATATAACCTTGAACCGTGAATAAGGGTGTTTTTAGTTCATGAGAAACATTACCTAAAAAATCTTTGCGGTATTCTTCCCTTATCTTAAGCGTATCTATCTCTACCTTCTTGTCTTTTGCAAATTTCTCAATCTCTTCGGTAAGGGTTTTCATGTCAGTAGTAATTGGACCGGAAACAAGGGAAGACGACTCCAACAAAGCTACATCATCATAGATTTGCTTGATTCGCCGATAGATAAAGTGCTCAATTCTTACCTGTAAAACCGTAAAAGCTATAATAAACAATACCGCTGCAGCAAGAACTACCGATAATGCGTCGAATTGGCCCGAAGCAAAGAGAATTACTGCCAAGACCGAAGTAAAAACCAATGTGATATAGAAAGACGACCTTAAAGCGAAGCGATAAGATCTTTTCAATTTAGTGGCCATGGTCTTGAATTTATAGTACGGCCCTCAACTGGTTTATGGGCCAGAGCCCAAAATTAAAGTAAATAAGTGGAAACAATGGTCAAGAAACGTCTAGAGTACAAATTTGTAACCTACTCCCTTCACCGTTTTAAAATGGTCTTCACCAATCTTTTCGCGCAACTTTCTAATATGCACATCAATGGTTCTACCACCTACGACCACTTCATTGCCCCATACGCGGTCAAGTATAACCTCACGTTTAAAGACTTTGCTTGGTTTAGAAGTCAACAGTGCCAATAGTTCGAACTCTTTTCTAGGCAGAACTATCTCTTCACCATCGTTGATAATTTTGTACTCCTCTCTATTGATAACAATATTACCGACCTTAACAATTTCTTCTTGAGCACCCCCATCTTCCTTCAGCCTGCGTAAAAGTGCCTTAACCTTGCTCACCAAAACTTTCGGGCGAATAGGCTTTGTAATATAATCATCGGCACCCGCCTCAAAGCCTGCAACCTGGGAGTAATCTTCACCTCTGGCGGTTAAAAAAGCTATGATGATATTCTCTAGACCGGAAGTACCACGAATAACCTCACAAGCTTCGATACCATCCATCTCTGGCATCATAACATCTAGAATGATCAGATGCGGTTGCTTCTTCTTTGCCAGGGCAACACCCTCCGCACCGTTCTTGGCAGTAAAAACTTGATAACCTTCAGACGTAAGGTTGTAACCTATAATCTCCAGAATATCAGGTTCATCGTCTACCAATAAAATCTTGATGTCTTTCTTTTTCATGTGATACTTTTCTTTAATGACCGGGCCAAGATAAAGATAATACATGTATCCCTAAACCGCTTAACGTTGATTTAATATTATAACATTAAACTAACATTATTGCAAAATAGATTTAACATGTGCGTAACTCGACTTTTACAGCCTCTCTCTTTATTTGCGGCGTACTAAAAAGAAGAAATGAGATTATTATTTACTGTTCCCCTAGCGTTTTTCATGACGCTACAATTACTGGCCCAAGACAAGGGGAGTATTGGGGGAAAACTGACAGACAAAGAGTTCAACAACGAACCGTTACCATTCGCCAACGTTATTATCAAAGGCACAACCACAGGAACCACTTCAGACTTCGACGGTCTTTATGAAATTTCAAACTTAGAGGCAGGTACCTACACCGTTCTATTTAGCTATTTGGGTTATGAAACGATAGAAATACCGGACGTTGTGGTTGAAGGTGGCAAGGTAACCACTATTGATGTGCCCATGAGCGCATCTGAAGGTGTTTCGTTAGACGAGGTAGTCGTAACTACGGTTGCCCGTAAAGATTCAGAAGTAGCTTTACTTTTAGATCAAAAGAAAGCTGTTGAAATCAAAGAAAGTATTGGCGCACAGCAACTGGCCAAAATAGGTGTTTCAGATGCGGCTACGGCAACTACAAAAATTTCCGGAGTATCGAGTAGTGAGGCTTCCGGTGATGTTTTTGTAAGGGGACTTGGGGACAGATATCTTTCAACAACCCTTAACGGTCTTCCCGTACCTTCCGACGACGTAGAAAGAAAGAATATCGACTTAGGCTTGTTCCCAACAAGGGTTATAGAAAATGTGAGCGTAAGTAAGACCTATGGGGTTCAAACTACCGCTGACCAAGCATCAGGTGTGGTCAATATTACCTCAAGAGAACTTCAAGGTTCAAGCGATATCAGTATAGGCGTAAGGGCAGGTGTCAATTCGAACGTCGCTAAAAGCGGGGTTTTCGATAGCTATAAGATATCTCCTAACTCCGATGATATCATCGGTGGTTTCTATACCCAAGACAACCCTGTAAGAAATCAGCTGACCCAACAAGGTTGGAATACATCGGAAGAAAGCGCCCCCATCGATTACCAATACAACATAACGGTTGCAAAAAAGTTCAAAGAAAAGTTTTCAGCTCTTTTGACCGCTTCTCAATCGCGCTCGTACGATTATGCCGAAGGTCTGTTCAGACAGTTCAGGTCTAACTTTATCGATGATACCATCACCGACGCGACCACTTACACAAAACAATTAAATACTAGTGGTCTATTAGACCTTACGTACTACATCAATTCTGACAACAAAATTAAATCGAGCACTTTCTTTGTGAACAAGGTGTCCGATCAGGTTTTTGAAGGAGGTAGAAATGGTGAAGCGACCATTTTTGAAGAAACCGATCCTGCCGAAGGGTTATTCCAGTTCATTCGTGACCAAAACGTTAAACAAACCCGCTTATTGGTAACCCAACTATTGGGTACGCATCGTCTTAAAGAAAACAATTTCTTAGAGTGGGCAGGTGGTTTTAACAAGGTAGACGCAGATGAGCCCAATCGTATTCGTAACGAGGTCAACTTTGACCCTGACGGAAGTTTCGTTCAGTTGGGTAGAACCGGTGGGTTTCAACAACGAAAGTCGAACCAACAAATCGATGACCAAGAATTTAATGGGTACCTAAGGGATATCATCAATGTCATCAATGAAGAAGACAACCAAAAGTCTTTTGATATTGAGCTAGGTTTAAACTACAGAAACAAAGAGCGTGATTTCAGCTCAAAATTTGTAGGTGTCGAAGAACGTAGCACTAACACCATCAACCCATCATCTATTGATGATTTAGGAAGCATTTTCACTTATGAAAACTTCTTGAGTGGCGACCTACAGATAAATGAATTACAGCCGGATACCTATTTAGGTGAATTGGAATCGAAAGCGGCCTATGCCAACTTTAATATCGGTTTGAAAAAATGGCATTTTAACACGGGTATGCGTTTTCAAAAAGATATAATCGATGTCTCTTATGATGTAGGTAATATTCCCGGTAGAATCGGTGAAAGCACAAAAGAGTATGCCAATCTCTACCCAAGTGCCAATATTAAGTACGATATCAGCGAAAAAAACGCCATTCGCTTGGCAATGAGCCGTACCATTACCCTACCTGAGTTTAAAGAGATTGCTCCTTTTGAGTATGTTTCCCAAACCGGGCAGGTAACAAGAGGTAACCCAGACTTAGAGGCTTCTCTTGACCTCAATTATGACCTTAAATGGGAATATTTTCCTTCTAACGGCCAATTGATTTCGGTAGCGGCTTTCTATAAAGACATATCAGACCCCATCAATAAGGTTCAAGATAGAGGTTCTGCAGGTGTATTCTCGTATTTCAACTCTGGCGATAAAGCCGAAGTATACGGCTTGGAAATTGAGACCAAGATTGACCTGATAACCATTGATGATTCAGGTGAGACCCCAAGGGGCTATGACCTTAATCTGAACTTTAACGCCACCCGCCTTTGGCATAGTCAAGACCTAAAGGAAATCAGGGATGAAAATGGCACTTTCATCAGAACCTTCAGATACAACGGTCGTACAAAAGCCGATTTACAAGGCGCTTCCGATTACATAGTAAATGCCAGCCTTAATCTAAGTACCGCTTCAGAAAATCCGTTCTCGGCCTCTTTGACCGCTAATTACGCATCGGATAAAATCTTCGCATTGGGCGCTCCTGAAATTCAAAGCCAGAGCGACCGGTTCTACAATGAGTCAATCGTAGAAAAAGGATTTGCCGTACTCGATTTAGTAATGACCAAAGAATTCGGTGAACACTGGACCTTGAGATTTATGGGCAAGAATTTATTGAACCCCGAAATAAAGAGAACCCAATTAGTAAGACCTAGCACCACAGGTATCGAAACGGAAGAAATCGTTCGTTCGTACACTGGTGGAAGCTCTTTGACCTTGGGTTTGAATTATAGCTTTTAACAATTGGATCTAATATTTAAAACAACAATTATGAAAACGAAAACAATCAAATTTTCAATGATTTTCGCCATGGTTTCAGGGCTTTTCCTTGCCAGCTGTGGTAATGATGATGGGGGCACTACTCCACCCCCACCAGCAGCGGCCACTTGCTCCGATGGTGTTCAGAACGGTGATGAAACAGGTGTTGACTGCGGTGGATCTTGCGCCAACTCTTGTGAGGCTGCTGAAGATACTGCCTTAACAGGTTCTATGACTGAAGACAGAGAACTAGACCCATCTAAAGAATATACTATTACCGGAGTATTCAGTGTTGAAAGTGGTGCTACCCTTACCATTCCTGCTGGAACAAAAATCGTATCAGAAACTGGTACTGATAGATATATTGTAGTTCAAAAAGGTGCTATGATCGATGTTCAAGGTACTGCTGCTGCTCCTGTAATTATGACTTCAGCCAATGAAACTCCTGGAGACTGGGGTGGTTTGGTAATCGCTGGTAACGCTGAAACTACTGAAGGTGTTGACGCAACTGCCGAAGTAGGTGGTATTCTTTACGGTGGTTCTGCCAATGATGACAACTCTGGTTCTATTAGCTACTTGGTAATTAATTATGCCGGTGCTCAAATTAACTCAGAGTCTCAATACAATGGTCTTACTCTTTACTCTGTTGGTTCTGGTACAGCTATCGACAATGTTGCTATCTTGAACGGTACCGATGACGGTGTTGAGTTCTTTGGCGGTACCGTTAGCGCTACAAATCTTTACCTAGAAAACAACGAAGATGATGCTGTTGACTGGACAGAAGGATGGAGCGGTTCTATCACCGATACTTACGTACTTCATACCAATGCCGGTTTCTCTACTGCTATCGAAGCTGACGGTGTTAATGCCAACCCAACTATCACGAACTTCACTGCCGTATCTACAAAAGGTGGTACTGCCCTTCAGTTCAAGAAAGAGTCTGGTGCAACTATCACAGGTCTTTCTTTGACAGGTTACCAAACTTCTGTCGATATGCCTAACGATGGTCCTTTGGCCAACATTCAAATCGATGGTGCCGATGCCGATCCAGCAATGACTTATTTAGCTGATCCATCAGTTGATATTTCTGCTTTCGCATGGGTTTCTACTGAAACTTCAGTTGAAACTATGGATTTAGTAGGTACTGTTGATGCCGATATGGAATTGGATTCTGACATTATCTACAGATTGACTGGTAGCCTAAGCGTTGAAACTGGTGCTACATTGACTATACCTGCTGGTACCGTAATCATTGCCGATGCGGCTGAAGGTGAATCAACAAGTACTTATATCGTAGTTAAGAAAGGTGCCATGATCGATGTTCAAGGTACTGCTGAGGCTCCGGTAATCATGACTTCTAGCGACCAAAACCCTGGTGATTGGGGCGGTTTGTTACTTTTAGGTAACGGTGTTACTTCAGAAGGTGTTGATGCTACTGCAGAAGTTGGTGGCTTCCAATACGGTGGAACTGACAACACAGACAACTCTGGTTCTATCAGCTACTTGGTTATCAACTATGCCGGTGCTCAAATCAATTCAGAATCACAGTACAACGGTCTTACTCTTTATGCAGTAGGTTCAGGTACTACCATTGAAAACGTAGCTATCTTAAACGGTACCGACGATGGTGTTGAGTTCTTTGGAGGTGCTGTTAACGCAAGCAACTTCTACCTAGAAAACAACGAAGATGACGCTGTAGACTGGACAGAAGGTTGGAACGGTACTTTGACCAACACTTATGTTTTACATAGCGTAGCTGGTTTCTCTACTGCGGTAGAGGCCGATGGTGTTGATGGTGCCGATCAGGCAAACAACCCAACATTAGAAAACTTCACTGCTATTTCTAGTGTTGACGGTACTGCTCTTCAGTTCAAAAAGACTACTGGTGCTACTATCACAAATCTTTACTTAGAAGGTTATGCTACTTTGGTAGATATGCCTAACGATGGTCCTTTGGCCAATATTCTAATCGATGGTGCTGCCGCCACTACAGAAGGTCCTTATACTTCTGGCACTCAAGTTGACGTTGCAACGTTTGCTTGGGCAACTGGTGAGTAATCACGATTAAAAAGCATAACAAAAACCCCGCAATTGCGGGGTTTTTTACTTTCTATCCAGAAAATGAGACCGTTTATACGATCGAGCAACGAAGGATATAAAGATTTAGTATATTTGTGGTACATTTTTTGTTTAACCTACCATATGAAGCACCTTTACCTACTAGTTACATTGCTTTTTGTTTCCTTTACGTACGGGCAAGATCGTAACGGTAAAGCCGATATTGATGGGTTCAAGCTATACCCCAACCCAGTAACCGATGGTAAGGTTTATATCAGCACTACGAAAAATGCCCCTAAGCAAATCGCTATTTATGACGTTTTAGGAACCAAGGTTCTCGAAACAAAAATTACCGGCAAAGAATTATTCTTGGCCGACTTAGACGCCGGGGTATACGTACTTAGAGTATATGAACTCAATAATGTTGCCACCAGAAAGCTGATTATCAAATAGGTTTCATATTTCAATTCAAGGCTACTGGTCTTCCGCCGCTGGATGTGCTTTCCCGAAGACAATCCATCACTTAATAACATACATTTATAGCCATTTGACAACATTTTTAGTGCTTCAATTGAAGGTATCGCTATCTTTAAGGTATTGATCCCAAATCAATTACCATGCGCCTACTCTTTATTTCTATGGCTTTCTTATTTTTCACTCTAAACCTATCGGCGCAGGAGAGTGAATTAAGAATGGCAAGTGAACAATTAAATCGACCAGAGTTAAAATTATATCCCAACCCAGCCTACGGCGAATCGGTAGAATTGATTACCCATAGCAAGGCCACTAAAGAAGTGAGGGTGTATGATGTTTTTGGCAAGATTGTTCTTGAGCAAAAGGTATTTAGAAATACCCTTGTCATTTCAAGTTTAGAACCTGGTATCTATGTACTTCAAATAAAGCAAGAGCAGCACAGTTTTAATCGAAAACTTGTTATAAAGTAAAAGCCCCGCTTGTGCGAGGCCCTATAAATTACCAGAAGTTTATACTTACTATAATATTTCTACTACTTCTAGATCAAAAATCAAATCTTTTCCGGCGAGTGGGTGATTGGCATCTACCACTATTGAATCTTGTTTAACATCTTTCACGATAAGATTCATTTTTTGTCCGTTCGGTCCTTCCGAAACTAGACCCATTCCTATTTCCGGCTTTATATCTTGAGGTAATTGACTTTTAGGCACTTCTTGTATCAACTGCTCGTTCGTTTCACCATAAGCTTCGGCCTTCGGAATATTTACGGTTTTCTTTTCGTTCACTTTCATATCGATTATACCCTTTTCAAAACCGGGAATAATTTGTCCTTGCCCCACGGTAAATTGCAATGGCTCTCCTCTTTCAATTGAACTATCGAAAACTTGACCGTCTTCCAATTTTCCTGTATAATGTACTTTTACCGTATCATTATTCTTTACCTGACTCATACTTTTTAGTTTAAGGTTTGACCGAAAATTCGGTTAAGCGGCAAAGGTATAGGTCTGAAAACGGACTCAAAATATTCAGATAGTTATCCTTCTTATTTAATAAAGGATTAACGCCATACGTGCCAGATGTTAATTTTCTTAACATTAATTTACTCTAGCTCTATCAGCCTATCTACTATCGGAGATTCGTACTTTTGTGAAGGATTAGAGTATGGCAAATCAATCAATTTTTAATATTGCTACAACTGAGGAATTCGAAAGTGCCACCATGGAGACTTTTCAATTTCAATATCAGAACAATGAGGTCTATCGCTTGTTTTGCGACTACTTAGAGAAATCTCCCAATATTATCTCAAAGATTGAAGACATTCCCTTTTTACCCATCTCGTTCTTCAAAACACACCCGATTATATCAGGTATAGGCCAGGCAGAAACTGTTTTCACCAGTAGTGGTACTACCGGAAGCCAAACGAGCAAACACCAAGTTCTTGACCTGAACCTTTACGAGGAAAGTTTTTTGAAGGGGTTTGAACTATTCTATGGCGATATTTCAGACTATTGTATTCTAGCACTGCTTCCCTCTTATCTAGAGCGCAATGGCTCTTCGCTCATTTATATGGTAGACCGGTTGATAAAGGAGAGTAAACATGAGGCGAGCGGTTTTTACCTAAAGGACCTTACTTCTTTGGTAAGCAATCTATCCTCCCTAGAAAAAAAGAGTCAAAAGACATTACTTATTGGCGTTTCTTTCGCTCTTTTAGATTTAGTCGAGGAGTATGGACTTAGCCTTGAACATACTATTGTGATGGAAACAGGAGGGATGAAAGGACGTAGAAAGGAACTGATTCGGGAAGAGTTGCACGAAATTCTCACCAAAGGTTTTGGTGTAAGGCAAATTCATTCGGAGTATGGTATGACAGAACTCCTATCTCAGGCTTATTCTAGCGGAAAGGGTATTTTTAAAACTCCGCCTTGGATGAAAATTCTGATTAGGGATACGGAAGACCCGCTAAGTTATCAAACCATCGGAAAAACCGGTGGCATCAATGTTATCGATCTGGCCAATAGAGATTCTTGTTCGTTCATAGCAACCCAAGACCTGGGTAAGTTACACTCGGATGGCAGTTTTGAGATATTAGGCCGATTTGACCATTCAGATGTACGTGGATGTAATCTAATGGTTCTTTAGAGACCTAGAATTTTAGCATCCACAAAAAAAGTAGAGTTCACTTCGATTTCATGGTCTCTACTAATGGCTTCATCGGTTACTGTATATAACCGTAAACTGAACTTATCTTTCTTAATGTATTCTTTTAAATCGATATCGATAACATCTACATCAAGCGTATTACCCGTGTTGGGGTCTACCTGTGCCTCTTCAGCAATCTTTATCTCATCAAGATCTTCGGCCGAGATGTAAATCTCAATCGATTCTAAAAAACTAAAGTCAGCGTCTTCAGGAGAAGTAATCTTCAAGACCAACTGCTTAAGGCGAATTTCTTCTATTAAATCTTTACGAGTATCATTGACTTCAAACTCAGATTCTGAGTTCGTTTCTACATCGGGAGTAAAAATATCGAAAGGTAAATCAACCCCCATGGTTGAAGGTATCGTCACGTTACTTTTGTAGTCGATATCAAATTTGGTAAGCTCATCTATCTTATCACAACTCACTAAAAGAAAGATAGCGATTACGCCATAAATTAGGTTTTTCATTGCAATCAGTTTTCTTTTTCTGAAAATTCTAACGCAAGAAAATTTAAAATATTGGCTAAGAGCTTATTGTAAAATCAATTACTTTCTTAGACTACGACAAGAACGAAATAATTTTTCTTACCCCGTTGCAACAAAACGAACTTGTTGTTGATCAAGTCGGTATCTGTAATCATGTAGTCAGCTTTCACCTTTTCTTTGTTAACAGAGATAGAGTTCTGCTTAAGCTCTCGCCGTGCCTCACTATTAGAACCTAGAAATCCGGTCTTGTCTGCCAAGGCACCGATCATATCAAGACCGCCTTCTAATTCGGATCTAGAGACCTCAGCTTGGGGCACACCCTCGAAAACATCTAAGAATGTCTTTTCATTAAGCTTTCTCAAATCTTCTGAAGTTGATTTCCCAAAGAGAATATTACTGGCCTTTTGTGCATTTTCCAAATCATCTTCTGAATGAACCATTACCGTGATTTCTTCGGCCAAACGCTTCTGAAGTTGTCGTAAATGCGGAGCTTCTTTATGCGATTCAACTAATGAAGCCACCTCATCTTGACTCAAAAAAGTAAAAATCTTAATGTACTTTTCAGCATCTTCATCTGAAGTGTTCAACCAGTATTGGTAAAAGCGATAAGGTGATGTTCTCTCGGCATCTAACCAAACATTACCACTTTCGGTCTTTCCGAATTTTGTACCATCGGCCTTGGTAATTAACGGACAGGTAAGGGCAAAGCCCTTGCCGTTACCGATTCTTCGAATCAATTCGGTACCGGTAGTAATATTTCCCCACTGGTCGCTACCACCCATTTGCAGTGTGCAATTGTACTTTTCGTACAGATACAAAAAGTCGTAGCCCTGAACCAACTGATAGGTAAATTCAGTGAACGACATACCTTCTTTTGCTTCCGCAGAAAGTCTCTTCTTCACCGAATCTTTGGCCATCATATAGTTGACCGTTATATGCTTGCCAACATCTCTAATAAAGTCAAGAAAGGAGAAATCTTTCATCCAATCATAATTATTGACCAATACGGCACTGTTGTCAGTATCGCTATCAAAATCTAAAAAACGGCTTAACTGCTCTTTCAGGGCATTTTGATTATGCCTTAAAGTAGCTTCATCAAGTAAGTTTCTTTCTGCAGATTTCCCCGAAGGATCACCAATCATTCCTGTGGCACCACCGATCAATGCATAGGGTTTATGACCGGCCAACTGAAAATGGCGAAGCATCATCACCCCTACCAAATGCCCGATGTGCAAAGAATCTGCCGTAGGGTCGATACCTACATAGGCAGACTGAATGCCGTTCATCAGATGTTCTTCGGTTCCGGGCATTGCATCATGCAACATTCCCCTCCATTTTAATTCTTCAACAAAGTTTGATGCCATTTTAAGCTGTTTCTTAAATTTCATGCAAATATAAAGGTTAATAACCGCCTTGCCCTGTAAGTTTAAAGGAATTTATACGGCCCTATTGCCTATTTTTGAAACATGATTCTAGTTACAGGAGGTACCGGATTGGTAGGTGCGCATCTATTATTAAGATTGACAAAAGAAAACGATTCGGTACGGGCCATTCGAAGAAAAGAGAGTGATCTGGAACAGGTTAAAAAAGTATTCAGCTATTATGAAAACGACGTAGCGACTCTTTTCAATAAAATTCAGTGGATTGAAGCAGATGTAACTGACATTCCCGCTCTCGAAACAGCTTTTGATGGCATTGATTTGGTATACCATGCCGCCGCCCTTATTTCATTTGATCCGGCAGATTACAAAAAACTTTACAAAGCCAATACCGAGGGTACGGCCAACATCGTAAATCTTTGTATAGCCAAAAAAATTCGTAAGCTCTGTTATGTAAGCACCATTGGTGCTATCGGAAAAAGCTTGAAGGGAAAAAATGCCGATGAAAACAATGCCTGGACCAGCCAAGACGCAAATGTTTATGCCCTTACCAAACATGCCGCAGAAATGGAGGTATGGCGTGGCTCTCAAGAAGGCTTGGAAGTTGTAATAGTAAACCCCGGAGTTATTATCGGCCCTGGGTTTTGGGAAACCGGAAGCGGTTCCCTTTTCAAAATAGCCAGCAAACAACATCAATTTTACCCTCCGGGCGGTACAGGGTTTATCATTGTTGACGATGTGATAGAAATGATGGTCGGCCTAATGAATTCAGACATCAAAAACGAACGGTTTATTGCCGTAGCAGAAAACCTGACCTACCTAGAGATACTCACACGAATAACGAAAGCCATGAATCTTAAACCGCCGTTTAAAGAATTGAAAAAATGGCAGCTGGAGATAGGAAGATGGTTCGATTGGCTGAGAAATCTATTTATTAAATCGGGTAGAAGAATCACCAAGAACTCGGTTCGTTCTCTTCACAATCGAGAACTATACCAAAATGAAAAGATAAAAGAACGGATGGGCTTTCAATTCCAGCCGCTTGACCCGCTTATTTCGTTTTGCTCTCGGAAATTTCTCGAAGAGAATCCTTAACCCTTTGAGCCTCTTCTTGCTTACGCTCTAACTCTATTCTCTTGATACTATCTTGAACTTCTTTGGCTTCTTTAAAGACATTCTGGTCTTTTTCCAATAAAGCCTCCACATTTAGATACATGGTCTTATATTCTGCAGGTAACGATGCATAATATTTATCGCTCTCAACAAATTGCAGGCTATCAACGTCATACTTCGCATAGATATACTCCATAATATCAACATTGTTTTCACGAAGCACACTTACATTCGTTGTTTTGGCCGCATTAATGATCGCTACATCTTTCAATATCAAGACCATCTTATCTTTACCAATAAGGTTCTCGGGCGGTTCAATCAACTGGTCATTGCAAGCGCACAAAAGAACCACGGAGCAAAACAAAACTATTTTTAATTTGATAGCCATCGTTACCTAACGGTTAAAAGTGAGTCTACGACCATGGGTTTCGGGGGAGAATTTACCGTTTGCATAAGCCATATGCCCGTTGACAAAAGTATGGGTAATTTTAGAACCAAAGGTATGGCCCTCAAAAGGTGACCAACCACACTTGTAGGCGATATTGCTTTTCTCTACCTTCCAAGGATTGTCTAAATCGGCCACTACCAGATCGGCATAATACCCTTCCCGCAGATAACCTCGATTTTCTATATCAAAAAGAATAGAGGGGTTATGGCACATTTTTTCGATAATTTTTTCAAGTGAGATTACTCCTTCGTGATATTTATCGAGCATAGCGGGCAAAGCATGTTGTACCAACGGCCCTCCTGAAGGTGCTTTGGTATACACATTCTCTTTTTCTTGCAACAAATGGGGTGCATGATCGGTAGCGATTACATCAAGCCGGTCGTCAAGCAAAGCTTCCCATAATCGAGATCTATCTTGAGCCGTTTTCACGGCCGGGTTCCATTTGATAAGCGTGCCCTTCTCATCATAATCTTCATCGGCAAACCAAAGGTGGTGTATACAAACCTCTGCTGTAATCTTCTTATCTTTTAAAGGAATGTCATTTCGAAAAAGTGAAGTCTCTTTACCTGTAGAGAGATGAAAAACATGAAGCCTTGCACCCGTTTTCTCAGCCAAGGCTATGGCTTTCGAAGATGATAGATAACAAGCTTCTTCACTACGAATCAGGGGATGAAATTTAACGGGAATATCATCTCCGTATTTTTCTTTGTATTTCGCTAAATTAGCTCGAATGGTGCCTTCGTCTTCACAGTGCGCCGAAATGACCATTTCGGTGCTGCTGAAAATTTTCTCTATGACCTCTTCATTGTCAACCAGCATATTACCTGTAGAAGAGCCTAAAAAGAGCTTGACACCGGAACAAGCTTTTTTGTCCAACCGCTTGATTTCTTCAAGGTTGTCATTGGTACCACCAAACAAAAACGAATGATTGGCAAAAGCGCTTTTTGCGGCCATGGCAAATTTCTCTTCGAGCTTTTCAATGGTCACTGTCTGCGGATTGGTATTCGGTTGCTCCATAAATGAAGTAATACCTCCGGCGACAGCAGCGCGACTTTCAGATGCGATATCACCCTTATGCGTCAAGCCTGGCTCCCTAAAATGAACTTGGTCATCTATTATTCCCGGCATTAGGTACTTTCCGTTTACATCTAATACCTCTGCCGATGCCTCGGTAATGTCACGGTCGATTCTTTCTATTCGATCGTCTTTCAATAGAACATCACTTTCGTAAACCTTATTCTCATTTACAAGAATCGCGTTCTTGATCAAGATCTTTTTCATACTAAAACTTACTTTTTTGAAACAAGCTTCTCAGTTTCATCATAAAAACTCCGATTACGGCCTCATTGATGATGGCCGAGCTCATCTTCGATTTGCCCTTGACCCTATCCCTAAAAATAATCGATATTTCTTCAATTTTGTAGTTCTTGAGATAAGCCCTGAATTTCATTTCTATTTGAAAAGCATACCCCACAAAACGTACCGAGTCAAGATCTATATTTTCCAGAACATGCCTCTTGTAACAAACAAAGCCGGCAGTAGGATCATGTACACGCATACCGGTAATCACCTTTACATAAAATGAGGCCCCATAAGACAAAAGAACTCTATAGAGTGGCCAGTCGACCACATTAACCCCTTTTTTATACCTTGATCCTACAGAAACATCTGCCCCGTTCAGACAAGCCCTGTACAATCTTGGAAGATCCTCAGGATTGTGCGAGAAGTCAGCATCCATCTCAAAAATGAAGTCATATTTTTTAGCAATGCCCCATTTAAAACCGTGAATATAAGCGGTACCCAAACCTGACTTCTCGGTACGTGTCTCTAGAAACAAGCGGTCGCTATATTCTTCTTGCAGCTCATTTACCTTGCCTGAAGTGCCATCTGGCGAGTTGTCATCTACAATTAAAACATGAAAAACCTTGTTCAAAGAAAATACAGCCCTGATGATGGCCTCTATATTCTCAATTTCATTGTATGTGGGTATAATTACAAGACTATCTGACATACGTGGGTCAATGGTTGCGCAAAAATAGTGTTTTCGAGGCTGTTGGGGCAGACCCGTGTAGGAATTGTGAAATTTTTAGACATTGTTGAAATATCATAATTCGTAATTTTGCCCGTTGTATAAGCAAATGCCCACCTTTAAACTGAATTCATCGAACCAATAATGAAGTCCAGCCTTTCCCGAAAATTCCTTCTTTTGCTAGGAGTCATTTTTGTGCTCAACCTAATTCAGTCGTATACCACCCCTTTAATTTTTGATGAGGCCTATTATTGGCATTACGCCCAAAATTTAAGTTGGGGGTATTTTGACCATCCGCCTTTTGTGGCCCTTATGGTCAAGTTGGGCGGTCTTGTTTTTGAAGGAGAACTTGGGGTTCGTTTCGTCAGCTGCATTCTCTCGGCAGCGATGATGATTGTTTTATGGTTATGTATCGACGATGAGCGAAAGAAAAATTACGAAGTTCATTTCTTTGTCTTGGTGTTTTCTATGGCGCTTTTGAATGCCTATGGTTTTTTTACCCTGCCCGATACACCCCTTTTGTTCTTCACGGCACTGTTTCTCTATGTTTATAAAAGATTTCTTGAGCATGGCACTTGGTTATGGTCATTAGCACTTGGCCTAACGATGGCGGGTCTTATGTATAGCAAGTACCACGCGGCATTGGTCATTTTCTTTGTTTTGTTCTCCAACCTCAAATTGACTTTGAACAAATATGCTTGGGGTGCCGTTCTTATAGCATTGGCATGCTACGTTCCTCATTTTATCTGGCTTTTTGACAACGATTTTGTTACCATTAAATACCATCTTTTTGATAGGCCGAACGACCCCTATAGTTTTACTAAATACACTTTAGGTTACTTTGTAAATCTTATCGCACTATTCGGGCTTACTTTCCCTTGGGTTTATTGGTCGCTGTTCAAGACGAAGAATACCGATAAATTCACCAAGGCATTATTATTTCTGACCTACGGCATTATCATTTTCTTTTTCGTATCGAGTTTCAACCGCCGTATTCAAACACAATGGATTATTGTTATCACCATTCCTTTAATCTTATTGGTTTTTAGACAAATAATGGCTCATAATTCCATAAGAAAATGGATTTTTAGAACCGGAATCGCCAACGGAATTTTAATACTATATCTTAGAGTTGGTCTCGTCTATGAGTCTATCTCTCCCATCTATTATGAAACCCATGGCAATAAAGAATGGGTAGCGCAGATTAAATCTGAAATTGGCGATATGCCGGTAGTTTTTGAGAACTCGTACCGCAATGCGCCCATGTACCAATTTTATGCTCATGTACCTACCTACTCACTGAACAATCTGATGTACCGCCGCAATCAATATTCCATTGATGATTCGGAAAGCAAGGTACAGCACCAGAAAATCTTGTACATTTCAAGAAGACCTTCTAATGCCGATCTAGAATTCCCGAAAGGGGACGGCAAAATGTATTACGGACAGTTTATTGATGATTTTGAATCTTTTCGAAAGTTAGAAACTTTGATTGAAGAGCCTGTCTCACTCAATTTTGAGCAGAACCAAACGTTTAAGGTATACAATCCGTATAACGAACCGATAGACTTGAGTAAACTAAAGTTCAATATTGCCTATTTGACACCCTATAAAGACGTGAAAGACCGTATGGCAATTAAGGCAACACCTCTTGAAAAGAATATAAGCTCATTGCCGGCCAAAGACACAGTTTCGTTTAGTTTCAAGTTTCCCAAACCCAAAATGTCAGATCCTACGTATTTTAGGATAGGTATTTCTGAAAACGGACTCATACACGGCATTAATGGCGTAAACACAAAATTTGAATAATGGAACCTATACTACGTACCGTCGGAACCGCTGATTGGATGACCATTATTCTAGTGACCAGCCTCGTCTTCTTGGTATTGGCCAAGCGACTTTTTTACACACGGTTTATGAATTTCATCATACTGCCCTTCAACAACAAGTACATATTTATGTATAATAAGAAAGAGAAATTAGTCAGCTGGTTTCATATTTTCTTTACCATTTTTCAAACATTGAATTTTGCCTTGTTCGTCTATTTGGTCAGAAAGGTCTTGATTGCCCCTTCGACCGACGAATACCCTTTTATGTACCCAATTATATTAGGGTGCATCGTAGGTTTTTTGGTCGTGAAAATGGTTTTACAGCTAAGTAATGGCTTCATTTTTGGCTCGAACAGAACCATAGGTGAGTTAATTTTTAAGAAATTGTCATACTTAAACTACAGCGGCTTAGTTATGTTCATTGCGAATTTACTAATGGTATATGTAGTAAAAAACTCAATCGTTATCGTTTATGCTTCAATTCTAATCATTCTCCTCATAAATATAATTGGTTGGGCCACAGTACTGAGGAATCATCAAAAATTTATAACCAACTACTTTTTCTATTTTATTTTGTACCTTTGCGCTCTTGAAATTTCCCCGTTTATTATTATTGGCAGTTATCTGAAACTTTAATTCGACTTATATGAAAGTAAAGACGATTTTGGTCTCTCAACCGGAACCAAAAATGGAGAATTCGCCTTACTCAAGGCTGATTGACAAGGAAAAAGTCAAAGTTGATTTTAGGCCTTTCATCCATGTTGAGGGGGTTGATGCAAAAAATGTCCGCCAGCAAAAAATTGATCTTAAGAACTACTCCGCTATCATTTTGACCAGTAGAAATGCTGTAGACCACTTCTTTAGAATTGCGGAAGAAATGCGCTTTAAGGTGCCGGACACCATGAAATATTTCTGTCAGTCGGAAGCTGTAGCCTACTATTTGCAAAAATATGTGGTTTACAGAAAGAGAAAAATTTATGTAGGGCAGAGAAACTTCCAAGACCTGGTTCCTTTGTTCAAAAAGTATAAAAACGAAAAGTTTTTACTTCCTTCTTCCGATGTTTTAAAGGAAATAATTCCTACAACTCTAGATGAAGTTGGTGTTGATTGGAAACGCGGTATTTTTTACAAAACCGTCATCAGCGACCTTTCAGACCTTCGTGATGTATACTACGATATCTTGGTTTTCTTCAGCCCTTCAGGCATTGAATCATTATTGAAGAATTTCCCTGATTTTGAACAAAAAGAAACCCGTATTGCAGTATTCGGTAATTCTACCATTACAGCAGCGACCGACGCGGGTCTTCGAATCGACATTAAGGCACCGACACCTGAAACCCCATCAATGACCATGGCACTTCAAAAGTATATTACTACGGTAAACAAGAAGTAAAAAGGTTCTACAAAACACATTAAAAAAGCCCGTTACATCAACGGGCTTTTTCGTATCTAAAACTAAAAGGCATACCGCTGCGGACCGCCACGACGAATTTCTTCGCTGGCATAAGACTCAAACTTTTTAAAGTTCTCACGAAATGCATTGGTCAATTTAAAGGCAGTGGTATAATATGCCTGATCATCGTTCCAAGTGGCCCTCGGGCTCAAAACACTGGTAGGCACACCTGGGCACTCACGAGGTTGCGCTACACCAAAAACCGAATGAATATGGTAATCATCATAGTTGTATAGACCAAGGTCTCCGTTTAGAACGGCATTGATCATGGCCCTTGTGTATTTCAGTTTCATTCGCGTACCAACACCATACGGTCCACCCGTCCATCCGGTATTCACCAACCATACGTTCACTTTTGCTTCCTGCATTTTCTTACTTAGCATTTCGGCATATTTCGCAGGATGCAAAGGCATAAACGGAGCCCCGAAACAAGCAGAGAAAGACGGGATGGGTTCAACCACACCAGCTTCGGTTCCGGCCACCTTAGCAGTGTAACCCGATATAAAGTGGTAGGCCGCCTGGCTCGGTGTGAGTTTAGAAATGGGAGGCAGAACACCAAAGGCATCCGCCGTTAAAAAGAATATATTTTTTGGGTTCTTGCCAATAGATGGCCTTTGAACATTTTCTATATGATAGATGGGATAGCTAACACGGGTATTTTGGGTAATGGAGGTATCGGAGAAATCAACCCTTCCATGTGCATCCATCACAACATTCTCAAGAATGGCGCCTTTCTTGATCGCACCGTAAATTTCAGGTTCATTTTCCTCTGATAGATTGATTACTTTTGCATAACAGCCTCCTTCAAAATTAAATACGGCATTTTCATTGTTCCAACCATGCTCATCATCACCAATTAATTTTCGGGAAGCGTCAGTAGAAAGGGTGGTTTTACCTGTTCCGGAAAGACCAAAGAAAATAGCTGTATCACCTTTGGCACCAACGTTCGCCGAGCAGTGCATGGGCAAAGTATTCTTTTCAACAGGCAAAATAAAGTTGAGCGCCGAAAAAATGCCTTTTTTGATTTCTCCCGTATAACCGGTGCCGCCAATCAAAGCTATTTTTTGTGTGAAGTTGAGAATGGCAAAATTATGTTGTCGCGTACCATCGACCTCTGAGTTCGCCATAAAACCTGGGGCATTGATGACCGTCCACTCCGGGTCGAAGTTTCGTAATTCTTCCTCGGTAGGGCGAATGAACATATTGTAGGCAAACATATTCGACCATGGGTATTCATTTATTACCCTAATATCCATACGGTAATTATGGTCGGCGCAGGCATAACAATCACGTACATACAATTCTTTACTGTTCAAATAAGCGATTACTTTTTTATAGAGCGCATCAAACTTATCCGCTTCAAAAGGTATATTGATATCTCCCCACCATACCCTATCTTTCGTCACCTCATCTTTAACAATAAATCGATCTTTGGGCGATCGTCCGGTAAATTCACCTGTTTTGATAGCCAATGCTCCCGAAGAAGCTACTTCGCCCATACCTTTTTCTAAAGAGATTCGATGAAGTTCTTTCGGTGGCAATTGATAATGAAAATTGTCATGTTCGATACCGTAGGCCTTCAAAGAAATGCGAGACCTATTGTTCTTTAAGTTGTTCATGAAGTTGAGTTTATCTGTAGTTAAAGTTTTTTAGTCCAAACTTTTATATACCCTGTAGCCCAATAACCCCCAGCCTACAATCAAAAGAGTGCCCCCAATAGGCGTAATAAAAGCTATTGACTTAAAATCAAAACCCGTCAATGAATTGGTCGCCAATAGATAAATGGAAAAGGAGAAAAATACGATTCCAACAAGCAGCAACCAGAATACGCTCATTTTAGATTTTTTGGAGAGATTAGGCATAATAGCCACTAAAATCATGAGCAAGGCGTGGTACATTTGGTATTTGACTCCTGTTTCAAAAGTCTGAAGAGCCCCATCGTCTAAAACCTTTTCAAGACCGTGCGCCCCAAAAGCACCAATAATTACGGCCAGCATTCCTAATGCGATTCCCGACAAACAAATTGTTTTGTTCATAACATCAAATATATTCTTTTTTGTATTTATAACAATTGATACCTTAGTAGTACGAATGTTGAACAAAAATAATGGCCTATGCGTAAAATATTGGTCCTTGGAGCTGGCAAATCAACTTCTTACCTTCTTGACTATTTTTTGGAGAAATCTGAATCGGAAAAAATTAGAATCACTATCGGTGACCTACACCCTGAAGCGATTGCTCCCCATATCAGAAACCATCACGCCTGTGAAGTAGTTTCGTTAGATATTTTTGAGGAAGCATCTCGTCTGCAATTGATATACCAAAGCGATATTGTAGTCTCAATGCTTCCTGCAAGTCTTCATTACATTATCGCCAAAGATTGTCTCATTAAAGGCAAACACCTCGTTACCGCTTCATACATCAGTTCTGAACTAAAAAAGCTTTCTAAAGATGTGGAGCATAAAGGGCTGATCTTTATGAACGAAATCGGCTTAGATCCCGGCATCGACCATATGAGCGCCATGCAGGTTATCGACCGTATTCGAAATCAAGGTGGAAAAATGATTTTATTCGAGTCTTTCACTGGAGGATTGGTAGCACCCGAGAGCGACAACAACCTATGGAACTATAAATTCACTTGGAACCCGAGAAACGTAGTGCTTGCAGGACAAGGCGGAACCGCCAAATTTATTCAAGAGGGCACCTATAAATACATACCGTATCACCGCTTGTTCAGGCGTACCGAATTTTTTGACATTGAGGGGTATGGGCGTTTTGAAGGATACGCCAATCGCGACTCGCTCAACTATCGAGAAGCCTACGGACTCAAAGATGTTCTCACCCTATACAGGGGTACCTTAAGGCGTGTCGGCTTCTCAAAAGCATGGAACCTATTTGTACAGCTGGGCATGACCGATGATAGCTATATAGTTGAAAACTCAGAAGGAATGTCTTACCGTGACTTCACCAACCTTTTTCTGCCCTATTCACCTACCGATTCGGTTGAACTCAAATTACGTCATTACCTAAAAATCGATCAAGACGATATCATGTGGGAAAAGCTACTGGAGCTAGATTTGTTCAACCCCGAAAAAACCGTTCCCTTGGAAAATGCCACTCCCGCCCAAATGTTGCAATACATTTTAGAATCATGTTGGACTTTGAGCGATACTGACAAAGATATGATAGTCATGTACCACAAATTCGGATATGAGCTTGATGGAGAAAAATATCAGATAGACTCCAATATGGCGGTTATCGGCGAAAATCGCACACATACGGCCATGGCAAAAACGGTGGGCCTTCCAGTTGCGATGGCAACGTTGGCCATATTAAACAAAAAAATTACCACCCCCGGGGTGCAAATACCGCTTAAAAGCGAAGTATATGAGCCTATTTTGTCAGAACTTAAATCATACGGAATAGCATTTAAGGAGTACGAAGTGCCCTATCTCGGTTACAACCCTGAAACTTTCATTGTTTAATAGCATCTTCCAAGTTATCGATTCACTATATTTTCGTTAATTTGAACATCAACTTGAAACGAAATCATGAAATCTGATAACGAAAATGTCAAAATAGATGGCATTGACAAAAAAATACTTAGATATCTCATGGAAGATGCGCGTAAACCTATTCTTGAAATAGCCCGAAAAATCGGTATTTCAGGGGCGGCCATTCATCAACGTCTTCGAAAGTTAGAGGCGTCCGGCCTTTTATCGGGGTCTAAGTTTGTCATCAACCCCAAAGTAATGGGCTATACTACGATGGCCTATATTGGCATTTATTTAGATAAGGCCATGAGCAATCCGGCAGCGGTAAAGCAACTGGAGAAAATTCCCGAGGTGCTCGAATGCCATTACACCACTGGCAACTGGTCGATTCTTATAAAAGTGCTTTGTAGGGATAACGAGCATTTGATGCATGTTTTAAATAAAGAGATCCAACAAATTGAAGGTGTATCAAGAACTGAAACCTTTATTTCGCTCGCACAGCAAATTGATCGACAAATTCAGATATAATATTTGTATTAAATCTAAATAAGGATTATTTTTGTCCTCAATGGAGCTAATTCACTCATCGAACTACTACGCTTTTTTCCAATCGGATAAGGAAAGATGCTTTTATATTGATTTTGGCCAGAAGGTGGTACGACTATCTTTCTGCCAGTTGTTGGCTTTACGACAAAAAGTATGGGCCATTCGTATAGAAGACCATTTCGATGGTGAACTCAATGCCCACGGATTCGAAATTTTAGCCCTTTGTAATAAAGAACACCTTTTTGTTCTTAATACTTTAGAAATTTTAGACCTTAAAGAACTTCTTATCGGAGCTTTCTCTTTTTTCGATATCTGCGTTCCTACTTCAACCCGAGCCCAAAGGGTCTAGTTCTTCACTAATTTTTAATCAATCTAAAACCAGTTACAAACTAGCCTGACTAGTAGCTAAATAGCTATTTCTTTGGTATCTTTGGTGTAGAAAGTTAGATACCATGAAAGATATAGCTAGACAAAGTTTGAGTATAAAGGTCGAAAGTATGGACCTACTCAACAATCAGATAAAAATGGAGGCACACGCCTCTGCAACATACTTGGCCATGGCCTCTTGGTGTGATCAAAACGGATTTTTCACCGGCGCCAAATTTTTCTATAAGCAAGCGGAAGAAGAGCGCGAGCATATGATGAAAATTTTTCAATTTGTCATCGATGCCGGCGGAAATGCCATTTCGCCTGAAATAGGTGGAATTTCACATGAATATTCTTCTATTGTAGATATTTTCGAGAATGCTCTAGATCATGAAATACGAGTGACCAAATCAATTCATAATATTGTGATGAAAGCCCGTGAAGTGGGTGATTTGGCTACAGAGCGTTTTCTAGACTGGTTCGTATTGGAGCAAGTGGAAGAAGAGAACACCATTCGCGATATTCTCGATATGATCGAGTTGACCGGCACCGAAGGCGTAGGTCTACAAATAATCGATGGCAAAATTAATGATTGGATAGACTAATTTATCCAAAAAGAAAAAAGCTTATAAACTAAAAGACCCCGAACCAATGGTTCGGGGTCTTTTTTTATTTTTCTGAACGAAACTTAATCCCTTCCGCCAAGTACCTGCATTCCCCAATAGACCAATGTTGCCAAAGAACCTATAGCAGCCACCAAGTAGGTTCTAGCCGCCCATTTTAAAGCATCTTCTGAACCCTTATATTCTTCCGGGGTTACCATGTTCTTGTTTTTTAGCCAAGCCAGGGCACGGTTACTGGCATCATATTCAACAGGCAATGTCACAAAACTGAACAATGTGGCAAAACCCATCATTACCAAACCTGCTATGGCAATCCAAAAACCCAAACCGACTCCGGCTGCCGCACCAAGCATCAATCCACCAAAAACAACCCACATCGAGAAACTGGAAGTAACACTAACTATTGGCACCAATTTAGATCTCATCGTCAACCACTCATAGGCCTGTGCATGCTGTACCGCGTGGCCGCATTCGTGTGCCGCAACCGCTGCCGCCGAGGCATTTCTCTGACTATAAACACCCTCACTCAAGTTTACGGTTTTGTTCTTCGGGTTGTAGTGGTCGGTCAACATTCCAGGAGTTGAAATCACCTTTACATCACGAATGCCGTGGTCTGCCAACATCTTTTCGGCAATTTCGGCTCCGCTCATCCCGTTTCGTAAATGCACTTTAGAATAGTGCTTGAACTTACTTTTTAGTTTGCTACTTACGAGCCAGCTCACCAAGGCAATGGCTCCGATAAGTATATAATAACCCATCATAATTTTCTAATTTAATCGTAATAAAGATACTAAGTTTCCCCATCCAATGGGAAACCTTCTTCACTTAACGTCAAAAACCCCGCCATATTAGAACGGGGTGCTCCTTACTGACAAAATGTACATGGTCAGGCTTTCGTTCCCGTCCAATTGAAGGCCTCTATAATTTCCCTATAAACCACCTTCCCATCGGTGATATTAAGTCCCTTTTGCAAAGAACTATCCATCTCACAGGCTTTTTGCCAACCCAAATTGGCCAACTTAAGAACATACGGCAGGGTAACATTCGTCAAAGCCATAGTCGAAGTATAGGGCACGGCACCGGGCATATTGGCTACCGTGTAGTGCAACACATCATCAATTATATAAACAGGGTCTTCATGGGTAGTCGGCCGTGTAGTTTCAACACAGCCACCTTGGTCAACGGCTACATCTACGATAACGGTGCCCGGCCTCATTTCGCTCAACATATCTCTAGTGATTAGATTGGGGGCTTTTGCGCCTTTGAGCAACACTCCGCCAACTATGAGGTCGTGTGACCTTATGTGCTTTCTAATATTGAATTCATTTGAAAACTCGGTTACTACGTGCGGTGGCATAACATCGTTTACATAGCGCAATCGTTTCAAATTAATGTCAAGAATGGTTACGTGGGCGCCCAATCCTGCTGCCATTTTAGCAGCCTGAATACCAACGACTCCCGCCCCTAACACCAGAACCTTACCAGGTGCTACCCCAGGCACACCACCTAAAAGTACCCCTCTACCCTTGGCCGGTTTCTCCAGGTATTTGGCTCCCTGCTGAATCGCCATTCTACCGGCCACCTCTGACATCGGTGTCAACAAGGGCAGGGTGCCGTCTTCATCTTCTACCGTTTCATAGGCAATACAGGTCGCACCACTCTTAATCATGGCCTTGGTCAAGGCTTCACTGGATGCAAAATGAAAATAGGTAAATATTACTTGCCCTTTCTGCACCATCTCATACTCTTCTTCAATTGGCTCTTTTACCTTCACGATCATTTCGTTCATGGCATAAACATGCCCGATGGTATCTAAAATGATAGCACCGGCCTTTTTATAGTCGTGGTCGTAGAAACCACTGCCTTCTCCGGCACCCGATTGAACATGAACGCTATGGCCATTTTTTACCAATTCGTAAACCCCGGCAGGGGTCATACCCACTCGACCTTCGTTGTTTTTGATTTCTTTTGGTACACCTATTTTCATTTGAGTTGCCTTTTAAGTTCCTTCAAAATTGGAATAAAAATTGGGCAACTGAAAACAAAGTCGTTAAAAACTAATGCTTAATAGGCTAGAAAACACATTTTTATAACAAAACACCCCTCAAAATAGAGGGGTGTTAATTTCAAAAGTTGATATTTTAGGAATTTCTAATAATAGAATAGCCGTTAGCCAACGATATTTACGATTTTACCGGGCACCACAATTACCTTTTTGGGGGTTCGCCCTTGTAATTGCTGCTGCGTTTTTTCGTGGGCCAATACAGCGGACTCAATATCTTCTTTAGACATATCCAAAGGAAGCTCTAGTTTAAAACGCATTTTTCCGTTAAAGGAAATAGGATATTCTTTGCTACTTTCTACCAAGTACTTCTCCTCAAATTTAGGGAAAGGCGCCTCAGAAATAGATTCTGTGTGACCCAATTTTTCCCAAAGTTCTTCAGCGATATGAGGCGTATAAGGCGATACTAGAATAATCAAAGGCTCTAAAATTTGACGACTGGCGCATTTTTGAGACGATAGTTCGTTTACGGCAATCATAAAGGTAGAAACCGAGGTGTTAAAGCTAAAGTTCTCAATATCTTCCTCTACTTTTTTAATGGTTTTATGAAGCGTTTTCCAAGAGTCTTTACTAGGTTCTTCGTCATTGACCATAAAAGCACCATCGACACCACCATGGTACAAACGCCAAAGTTTTTTCAAGAAGCTGTGAACACCGGTGATTCCGGCTGTATTCCAAGGTTTGGATTGCTCCAACGGACCCAAAAACATTTCATACAAACGGAGGCTGTCTGCCCCAAACTCTTCACAAATAGCATCTGGGTTGACTACGTTGTATTTGGACTTGGACATTTTTTCTACTTCGCGGGCAACTATATAACCATTTCCTTTCCCTATTATTAGCCTTCCAGTATCATCTACAAATATAGCTTCTGCGAATTCAGGCCGCCACTTTTTAAATCCTTCAATATCTAATTCGTCCGAAGCATTTACCAAAGAAACATCAGCGTGTATTTTCTGAATATCATCAACTCTTAAACTTACATTGGCAAAACCTTTCCCATACTTTCCTGTAAAAATATCTTCGAGTGAAGTTTGCAAATCGGCAGCAACGTCAGCATCTTTTACCAAACTAGAAACTAAGGTATAACTGACAAAAATCTGAGTATTGAGAACTTCATTTTTAATATTATAAGTCTCATCGAGGTTTTCTTTATCAAAACCTAACGTAATGGGCAACCTATAAACAAAGGCACTTGTCCCCGTAATCATCCCCTGGTTGATGAGTTTTTTGGCAAACTCGTCTTTGGGCACCAGGCCCTTATCGAACATAAACTTTTGCCAAAAACGGCTATACAACAAATGGCCGGTTGCGTGCTCGCTACCGCCAATATACAAGTCCACATCTTGCCAATAATTAATGGCATCTTGGGAGAAAATCTCTTGACTATTCTTGGGGTCCACGTTCATATATATATTGAAGTACTGCGAGCTACCTGCCCAACCAGGCATAGTATTCAAATCTAAGGCGAAGACCGTTTCGTTATCTATCTTACTGTTCGCCACTACTTTTTTGCTTACGGTATCCCAAGCCCACTCGGTGGCGTTACCCAAAGGCGGTTCTCCCGTTTCTGTTGGCAGATACTTATCCACCTCCGGTAAAGTTATTGGCAAATACTCTTCTTCGATCATGTACGGCAATCCATCGGCATCATAATACACCGGGAAAGGCTCACCCCAATAGCGTTGACGGCTAAAAACGGCATCACGAAGGCGGTAATTGACCTTGCCTTCTCCCTGGCCTAGTTTCTCCAATTCGGCAATCACTTTTTTGGTCGCCTCTTTATAGGGCAATCCGTTCAAGAAATCAGAATTGGCAATCACTGTATTTTCTTTGTCCGCAAACGCCTCCTCAGAAATATCAACACCTTCAAAAATATTCGGTATGTCGATATTAAAATGCTTAGCAAAATCATAATCGCGCTGATCGCCACAAGGCACGGCCATCACGGCACCTGTTCCGTAACCGGCCAAAACATAGTCTCCAATCCAAACAGGAATCGGTTCTTTCGTAAAAGGATGTTCTGCATACGCACCGGTAAATACTCCCGAAATGGTCTTTACATCTGCCATTCGCTCGCGTTCGCTTCGCTTGGCCGTAGCCTCGATATAGGCATCTACAGCCTCCTTTTGCTCAGGGGTGGTGATTTTTACCACCAAATCGTGCTCGGGAGCAAGAGTCATAAAACTTACCCCAAAAATAGTATCAGGTCTTGTTGTAAAAACTGAGATAGTATTCTCAAAATCCTTTAAGTTAAAGTCTACGGAGGCTCCAACGCTGCGACCAATCCAGTTGGTCTGTGAATCTTTTAAAGGCTGTGGCCAATCTACTTTTTGAAGTCCGTCTAACAATCGCTGGGCATAGGCGGTAATTCGCATGCTCCATTGGGTCATTTTTTTACGAACCACCGGGTGACCACCACGCTCAGAAACACCATTGACAATCTCATCATTTGCGAGCACGGTACCCAAGGCAGGGCACCAGTTCACTTCGCTTTCGGCCAAATAGGTCAGACGGTATTTTAGTAATAGTTCTTGTTTTTCCTTTTCTGAAAAAGCTTTCCAATCTTCTGCACTAAAAGAAGGGGTGTCTTCATCGCAAACGGCATTGATATCGGTGTTTCCGTTCTTCTCAAAAGCAGAAATTAAATCTGAAATATCTTCGGCCTTATCGGTATCGGTATTGTACCAAGAATTGAACAATTGAATAAACACCCATTGCGTCCATTTGTAATAATCGGGGTTAGAGGTACGCACCTCACGGCTCCAATCGAAAGAGAAGCCCATGCGGTCTAATTGATTGCGGTAACCCTCAATTTTCTTTCCTTCCTTATCAACTCCCCCTTCAATATTTACCCGAGTGGTATCGGCCGGATGCTGGCCTGTTTGAATGGCATACTGCTCCGCCGGAAGTCCGAAAGAGTCATAGCCCATGGGGTGCAGCACGTTAAAACCCTTATGCCTTTTATAGCGTGCATAAATATCACTGGCAATGTACCCCAAAGGGTGCCCCACATGCAGACCTGCACCGGAAGGATAGGGAAACATATCAAGCACATAAAACTTCTCTTTCTCAGAGTCGTTGCTGGCTTTAAATGTTTGATTTTTGGCCCAATATTCCTGCCATTTTTTCTCTATGCTATTGAAATCGTACTGCATGGGTGTGCTTTATTTTCTATGTCGCGCAAAAATAAGTTTATTCAATTTACTTTCCTAAATTTACGGCTGTATAGGCGTGTATGGGAAAATCATTTGAACAGTATCAAAGGCAGAAATTGATATCATCGTACTTCTCGGTGGCGTTAAGTATCGGGCTCGTACTGTTTTTGTTAGGTATTCTAGGCCTTTTGGTGCTCAACACCAAAAAGATGGCCGATCATTTTAAAGAGCAAATTACCATTTCTGTTTTTCTAAAGGATGAGGCGAAAGAATCGGAAGTCGACCAGCTTCAAAAAACGCTTATGCAGGCCGAACACACCAAAGCGGCCATTTATGTTTCAAAAGAAGAGGCCGCCGAACAGCACAGCGAAGAAATTGGTGAAGATTTTCAGGATTTTTTAGGTTACAACCCTTTAAAAAATTCCATAGACGTTCAATTGAAGGCCGATTTCGTTACCCCCGAACAAATTGAGCAAATTGCCCAAAATTTATCGGAGAAAAGTTATGTAGAAGAGGTGAGCTATGACAAACCTTTGGTAGGTCTTCTAACGGATAACGTGAAAAGAATCAGTTTCTGGATCCTGGTGGCCAGTGGTATTTTCACATTCATCGCCTTTCTTCTTATCAACAGTTCGATTCGTCTATCGATTTATTCAAAAAGATTTATCATCAAGACTATGCAGATGGTCGGGGCCACCAAAATGTTTATTCGTCGGCCTTTCATCTGGACGAACGTTAAACTTGGTATGCTCGGAGCACTTATCGCCATTGGGGTTCTGATCGCTTCATTGTACTATCTCGACCAAAATTTTCCGGAGCTGCAGCTTTTTGAAGAGTTGGAGATACTTGGCATGCTTTTCGGCGCCATCTTTTTGTTAGGTATACTAATTTCACTGGTCTGCACGTTTTTTGCAACACAGCGATTTCTCAATCTTCGTACCGACGAACTCTACTATTGATGTCGATGGTACGCTGAATTGTCAAGAAGTTCATAAAAAGTGACAACCAATAACTTTTTCCCTAAATTTGCAGCATGGGTAAAAAACATCAGAAGCAGGCCAATCAACCGCAGCGTCAAGAATTTATATTCCAAAAAAAGAATTACACTTTTATGTTCATAGGGGTGGCTTTCATTGCTTTGGGCTTTATTCTTATGAGTGGCGGTGGCAGCGATGACCCTAATGTATTCAACGAAGATATCTACAGCTTTAGAAGAATACGCTTGGCGCCTACCCTGGTATTGATCGGGTTGGGCATTGAGATTTATGCCATTTTGTTGAATCCGCACAAGAAGAAAAAATAACTTTGGATACTTTAGACGCCATCATTCTCGGAATCATTCAAGGATTGACCGAATTTTTACCTGTATCATCTAGCGGACATTTAGAACTGGGGAAGGCTATTTTAGGAGACAACTCCGTACCCGAAGAGAGTCTGTTGTTTACAGTTTTGCTCCATTTTGCCACTGCCTTGAGTACCTTGGTAGTCTTCAGAAAAGATGTTTGGGAAATTATCAAAGGTCTTTTGAGCTTTAAATGGAATGAAGAAACCCAATTTTCATTGAAAATTATTGTTTCAATGATTCCCGCTGTTTTTGTGGGGCTCTTTTTTGAAGAGCAGCTAGAAGCATTTTTCGGCGGCAACATTCGTTTTGTCGGTTTTATGCTATTGATCACGGCAGTACTTCTTTATTTGGCCGACAAGGCGAAAGACACCGATAAAACAGTGAGCTTTACAAATGCATTCATCATCGGTGTATCACAGGCAATTGCCATGCTACCTGGTATTTCAAGAAGTGGTGCCACTATCTCTACTTCCGTTTTATTGGGCGTCGATAAGACCAAAGCCGCACGTTTTTCTTTTTTGATGGTAGTTCCGTTAATTTTCGGAAAGATTGCCAAAGACCTGTTAAGCGGTGACCTTACCTTTAGCGGTAACAGCGGTATGGCCATGGGCGCTGGGTTCATTGCAGCTTTTTTAGCGGGATTGGCCGCCTGTACCTGGATGATACAATTGGTCAAGAAAAGTAAGCTATCGTATTTTGCCATTTACTGCCTTATCGTAGGCCTTATTGCTGTGGCATACGGATTTTGGGGATAGTTTTCCGCTTCCCATTTATTTATTTCATAATTCAATCAGGTAATGGATACCCGTACCAAAGAAGATTTTCTTAGCGGTCAGATTTTGCTCATTGACAAACCATTGAAATGGTCTTCATTTCAGGCAGTGAATAAATTAAAATGGGCCATCAGAAAGAAATTCGGCCTTAAAAAAATTAAGATTGGCCATGCCGGCACTTTAGACCCCTTGGCTACGGGTTTATTGATTGTTTGTTGTGGTAAGTTCACTAAAGAAATTCCCGAACTACAGGGTCAAGAAAAAGAATATACCGGCACAATTGTGTTGGGAGCCACCACCCCTTCTTATGATTTAGAAACCGAAATCGACCAAACCTTTTCCATTTCACATATTACCGAAGACTCTATACATAAAGGGGCTCAAAGCTTTATTGGAGAAATCGAACAACTACCTCCTGTATTCTCGGCCATAAAAAAAGATGGCAAACGACTCTACGAATATGCCAGAAAGGGTCAAGATGTAGAAATAAAAGCTAGAAAGGTTCATATTTCTACATTTGAAATAACAGAAATAGCATTGCCAAACCTCCAATTCAGGGTAGTTTGCAGCAAGGGTACTTATATTCGGAGTTTGGCACACGATTTGGGGCAAAAGTTAGGGTCGGGAGGCCATTTAAGTCAATTGAGAAGAACCAAAATAGGTGATTTCAACGTAAATAAAGCCCTAGACCCCAATAGCTTTGCCGAAAATTTATTGGGCCGACAAGAAGAGGAATAGTTTGATGTAAGGAAGGACTCCCGTTCGTCGACAAAACAAAATAATTTTAAAAATTTGTGGTTATAAACATAGTATGAATCTCAACCGTAAACAGTTATCGTTATTAATTACCTTTTTCTCAATGGGTATCGTAGTGCTTTGTCTCTATAATATTCATTTGGGAGGAATGGAAAAGGAAGACGAATATGTTGTTGAGATGGTACTGGACCAAGAAGAGCTGGAAGAAATTGAAGAGGAAGAGCCCGAAGAAGAAATGTCTGAGGCAGAAGCTATTAAAAGTCACATGGCTTACAACGAAGCTGCAAAACCCAGTTATGGCAATCCAGAACCACTAAAAACGTTACAAGAGATTTTAGAGGAACGCGAAGCTTCGGAAGAGGGCGAAACAACCGATGAACTTTCAGATTCTGATTATGCATCCCGCGTTGAGGAACTTCGTAAAAAAAGAGAAGAAGCTGAGCAAATGTTAGGCGAAAAGGAAGCCCAAAAGCAAGAATTCACCAATAATCTGGCAAAGCGCAGAACATCCGTATCATTTTCTTTGGTCGAGCGCAGCGGTTATAGATTACCCCCGCCAATATACACTTGTATCGAAGGTGGCAAAGTGGTCATCAATATAGAGGTTAATTCGGCGGGCAATGTGGTCGATGCCGATTTCAATTCAAAAAGCTCGGGCACATCGAATGGTTGTTTAGTAGATAATGCCATTGCTTACGCCTACAAAGCCAAGTTTAGCTCGGCGAGCAAATCTTCCCAAAAAGGAACGATCACGTACTTATTTCAGGGCAAGGCTCGCTAAAACCTCCCTTGCAATAGTTTGACCTTTGTCTTTATTATACCATTGCTGAAGCTCTTCTTTGAGTTCAGGCATAATTTTACCAAATTTCTCTTTGTGTTCGGTAACCATTCGTGCCGCCGGTTCAGGCCTAGGGCCCCATTCTTCGACCACTTCGTTTGAATTCTTATCGATTACAAGAAGTTTCGGTATCGAACGCGCACCATTGGTCAAAAACTCATCCATCAGTTCTAGGTGTTCATCCCGCAATACCACTTTTAAATCAACAACATCGCTTAACTCGGCAACCTTGTTCATAACAGGTAAGGCTGGTGACGCATCTCCACACCAACTTTCGGTCAAAACCAACAAAGTCAACGGCCTGTCTATATTTTCGATATCGCTTATTGTTTCGTCCGACAATTTAACGGTCTTATCAAACCGCTTCATGCGTCTATCGTTCAACATGGTATAATTGGCCAAAGCTTCAGTTTGATTCGGGCCGGTCGACCTACCCTCTAAAGCCAACTGGTTTACCATCTCACGATAATCGGGGTATGAAACGGCCTGCGAAAGGGCTTTCTTAATCAAAGTGGTCTGGGCTTCGTTTTCGGTAGATATTGACATTCTCATTTATTTTAACTGCCTTGTTGGTAGATTAAATTTCAAAAACCTTACAAAGGTCTTAAATGCTTTCCGTGATAAAAAATGATAAGAGTTTCTTTAACGGAAAGACCTCTCATTCACCTTGGCTTTTTAAAGTTTAGCCTATCTTTATTCAAAAAATTCACCCATGGAAAAACACCGCTGCGGATGGTGCGCCGGAGACGAGCAATACAAAGCATATCACGACCAAGAATGGGGCGTTCCCGTAAAAGATGATGATACACTTTTCGAGTTTTTGTTATTAGAATCTTTTCAAGCCGGATTAAGTTGGATCACCATTTTAAGAAAAAGAGAAAATTTTAAAAACGCTTTTGACAGTTACGATTACCGGAAAATCGCTACTTATTCACAGGAGAAAAAAGATGAGCTACAACAAAACGCCGGAATCATTCGAAACAAACTAAAAATAAATGCAACGGTCGGCAATGCACAAGCTTTTATGAAAGTGCAAGAAGAATTTGGTAGTTTTAGCAATTACATCTGGGGCTTCGTCAACCACCAACCTATTAAGAATTCGGTGGAAAACTATAAGAGCGCACCTGCCACTACCACTATTTCCGACGCGATAAGCAAAGACCTTAAAAAGCGGGGGTTTAAATTTGTTGGCAGCACCATCGTCTACGCATTTATGCAGGCAGTAGGCATGGTCAATGACCACGAAACTTCTTGCTTCAGGTACAACGAAGTTTAAACAACTATTTATGTTCAGTAAAAACCATCATAAAACCATTCTAACGGCCCTATTAATCTTCGTAACCACTTGGGGCTTTACCCAACATAAATACGAATGGGAACACCGCATTAGAAAAGCACAATTTCCTGATGAAGCGTTGCAATTGATTTCAGAAAAACTTCAAGATGCTAAACGCGTCAAGTTTTACAAAGAAACCGATAGCACAAAAGTGAGCTACGAAGCCAAATTCAAAAAAGACCGTTTGCACTACAGTATAGAGTTCGATGAAAATGGCGTACTAGAGGATGTTGAGATTCTTATTAAACCTGTAGATATACCGGATGATTCATACACCAAAATGACCAACTATCTCGGTAACTCCTTTAAAAAATACCGCATCAGAAGAATGCAGCAACACTATTCGGTAGGTAAAGAAGGTGTGGAGAAGACTTTGAGAAATGCTTTTCAAAACCTCATGCTGCCAAGTATCAAATATGAGTTGATAGTGGCTGGTAGAAAAGACGATGGGTATGAACAGTTTGAGATACTTTTTGATGCTGAAGGCAATGTTGAAAAAATAAGAAAGTCGCTACCACCGAACTATGACCACGTACTCTATTAAAAACTGGCTTTTTCTTATTTGCTTTCTTTCGGTTTTTCGGGTTTTATCTCAAGATGGAATAGTGGTGTATTTTGAACCGACCATGGCCTTCAACTATAAAGTGGCCACTAATTATTCCCACAACTTTGAGATTGGTAATCGTAACTACCTCTATGATGAAGAATTTCAATATAAGGTACGGCAGCTTGAAATAACTCATTTCTCTAAGTTGAATATTGGTATCGACCAAAGTATTGCTTTGGGTATCAGATACCGTTTTAGAGAAAATTTCGAAAACGATAAGGAGAACGAATTGCGACTTACAGAACAATATAACATTACCGACCGATTTAGAAATATGAGAATCGGTAACCGATTGAGGGTCGAGCAACGAATTAGTCCATCATTGACCACTCATAGATTTCGTTACAGGTTTGCTGTGGATGCACCTCTAAACGGAGAAAAGCTTGATGTAGGTGAAGCGTACGTAGTGGCTTCAACAGAAAGTCTTTTGAGCGCTGCCCAAGGGAACAAGCCTGAGTTTGACCAAAGACTGACCGGACATATCGGTTGGCTCTTGACCCCTGACACCAAATTACAGACAGGGCTTGAATACCGTGTCGAAAACTATGGTCAAACCCCCCAATACGTTATGCTTTTATTGACCAGCCTTGTTTTTTCTCTTTAGAATCTTTATAAATTCTTTTCTTGGTAGTTCTTTGGCCCCCAAGCTGGCCAAATGCTCGGTATACATTTGGCAATCGATAAGTTCATAGCCCTTTTCTTCGAGTTCTAGCGCCATTTTTATAAAAGCGTATTTTGAAGCATTGCTTTCTTTACTAAACATACTCTCACCACAGAAAACATGTCCTAAATCGATACCATAAAGTCCACCAACTAGGTTGTCCCCGTTCCAGACTTCATACGAAGTAGCCCAACCTTGTTCGTGCAGGGTGCTATAGGCTTTTTGCATACGATGGGTGATCCAAGTGCCGTCTTGGTCTTTTCGCTCTATTTTAGAACAGTTTTTCATTACCTCGGCAAAACAGGTATTCTTCGTTAACCTAAAATTACCCGTGCGAAGAACCTTTCTCATACTTTTAGAAATCTTCACCTCAGATGGCTTCAATACCATTCTTTTGGCAGGTGACCACCAAAGAATTAAGGCATCATCATTGAACCAAGGAAAAATACCGTTCGAGTAGGCCAATACAAGGCGTGCTACCGAAAGGTCTCCACCTACGGCCAACAATCCCTCGCTATTAGCCTCGGACACTGGAGGAAATTCTAATTTTTGCTCGACTACGTACATTATCGCTGTCTTTGTTCCAAAAATATTAAAATCAAAAAAATAGAAGCCCTAAAGTTCAAGTCTCTAAGAAAGTACTGGCAGGCAAGGCTTTTATCTAGAAAACAAAAAACCCGTAGCCTTTAAAGGCCACGGGTTTCGATTTTATCGGCCACTTGAACTAGAACGGTAGATCGTCGTGGTCATCTTCGTTTAAATCATCAACTGGGGCAAAAGCTTCCATAGGTGGTACCGGTGGCATTTGGCCTCCACTTGGCTCTTGCTGAAGGTTCTCGATACGCCAACCTTGAATAGAGTTGAAGTATTTAACCTCACCTTGTGGGTTGGTCCACTCCCTACCTCGAAGATTGATGCTTACCTTCACATCTTGCCCTATATTGTAGTTGTTCAAAAGGTCAGTTTTATCTTGAACGAACTCGATCATCAAATGCTGTGGGTACTGTTCTTCAGTCGTTATCACCACCTCACGCTTTCTAAAACCATTGTTACCAAAGGTTTGAACATCCCCGATTTGCTTAATTTTTCCCTGTACTTCCATGACTACGAATTATATGTTAACTAAATACTTTAATTTTTAAAAGTAGGGTTATTAGAAGTTTTCACCTAACAAAAACAACATAAGTTATCAATGATTTTCAAGCTAGCCTCGCACCCCTTTAAACTATTCAATTTGAGCGGATTGGCAAGCCCAAAACATAGCTGCCCATTGCTTTCCCGTTCGGCTTCAAGGCTTTTCCTTTCTTCCAAAGGTATTCTTTGGAATGAAGGCCTTTTAGCAGTTCGTCGATATCATTCATGCTATACATTCGGGGCAGCGAAGCCTGCCCATCCCAAGCGTAACAAATGGGAATGACAGGAATCAAATAAGTAAAAATAATCTGCTTAACCGTAAGCGGTTTAACGAAGGGCGTCATAAAGAAAACCATAATTATTAAAATCAATAAAGAAATCGGCAGTAAGAGCCACCAAAGAAGTAACGGCATCTTATTTTCTGCCATTTCATAAATCAACAAAGGTTCTTTATTGGTGGTTGCGGTCTCTAAAATTTGCCGTGCTTCTTTAGGTGGCATATGGTGAAAGCTATTGACCATGGTTTTTAATCCCTCAGGCACATCTGACAAATCTGTTGCGTTGATAGGTTTGGGATGATATTTTATCAAACGGTCTCCTTTGTCAATAAATCGCTGCACCACATTTTTATTGGGAAAAAGGTCTGTCATTAACAAACGTACTTCTGAAAGATCTTGTTCTTTGTGCAATTCCTTCATCACTTGGGGCATACAGCCACCGGAACCTGACCCTAAATCAACAATCTGATTGATATGGTTTTCTCGTAAAACCCCTATCAAAAGATGGGAGAGTACGCTAGGGATACCGGTCATTCGGTGAAGAACTGCTATCAAATTGGTCATACCAGTTCTTAAAAAGCTAGGGAACCAATGCAAATCTTCGAACTCAAAAAGTTGAACCCTTTTCATGGCGCCAACAACGTTTTTAAAGCTGCCTGCACGTCATTATTCCTTAAATATTCCTGGGCCCTAACCTCTAAATCTTTTCTTTCCCCTCCGCTGATAATTGACCTGATTTCTATGTTTGAATCGATAAACTCATCAACTTCCTTTTGGGAAGGTATCTTTTCAACATTGGCCAACATACCCAAATCATTACCGGTCAAAACTTTGCTCAATCTTATCTGAGACGGTAAGGCGTCTACACCAACACCCATGGTAGACAGAGGTTTTGCTACTTCAAAAAGACCCATATTGGCTCGACTGTACCAATTACCCCCCATACGCGCCACTTGATCAATTTTAGCTTGGTCGATAACTCCCTCTTCATCTAAAATGGCCTTGTCAATATGTACTTTCAATACTTCCGAAAAAATCAAATTACCGGCACCACCCTCTTTTCCCAATGCCTCGACTTTCGTCACCTTACATTCAAATTGAACTGGTGATTCACCAACCCTGAACGGTTTTACCAAGTCTGACCGAACCATGGTGAGTCCTGCTTTTTTAAACTCATTTTCACCTTTCGGATATTCTGTACTGGAGAGCGACATCTGTTGAACCATGTTATAATTCACGATATTGATGACCACTTCTTTCGTCAATAAGACATTCTGCAGTGTATGTTTGGTGGTATTATCACGCACCCTTCGGGCCGGAGAAAAGATAAGAATGGGCGGTTTGCTACCAAATACGTTAAAAAAACTGAAGGGCGAAAGATTGGGTCGGCCCTTTTCATCTACCGTACTGGCAAATGCAATGGGTCGTGGGCCAATAGCACCTAACAAATAACCATGTAACCTACCTGTAGAAACCTCATCGGGTGTAACTGAAATCATTTCTTTTGCCATACCCTTAAAGGTACAAATTTTAGAACCCCCGCCATGTCCCACGTAAGGTATTCATATACCAATTTGCCCGCAATTACGTTATATTTGAAGAGAACCCTATGAAGATGAAAAACGGGTTGTATAAGACTATTCACTGAATGAACTTTAACCCTAAAAAAAAGACTTCAAACCTGTTTTTACTGATAGCGTCATTTGTTATCGTAAGTCTCATTCTTTGGAATACGAACAGCTTTTTCAAAAAATTCAAGGAGGAAGAACGCCTAAAAATGGAAATTTGGGCCACGGCCCAATCAGAGTTTCAACAGTCTTCCGAGGATGCCGATTTGGGTAACTTGCATTTGAAGGTATTTCAGAACAATACCTCAACTCCCATGATATTGGTAAACAAAGACGGGTCTATCAAAACCAACAATATGCCTGCCGATAAAATTACCGATACGGCATACATACAACGGCGAATTTCAAAGTTCGAGAACGAAAACACGCCTATTTCAATTGACCAACAAGGTGAACATCTGGCCACTTTGTATTACGGTAATTCAGAAGTGCTCAACAAATTGAAATATTACCCTATCGCCCTGCTATTGATTATATTTCTTTTTGGGGCGGTCATATTTTTCTTTTTTAAGACCAATAAGGCTTCTGAGCAGAACAAACTGTGGGCAGGTATGGCGAAAGAGACCGCCCATCAAATAGGCACTCCTCTTTCTTCTCTTTTAGGATGGAATGAATTATTAAAGGCCGAAAACATCAACCCAGAGATAACACAGGAAATTCAAAAGGATATTTCTCGACTCGAGACCATTACCGAACGATTTTCAAAAATAGGTTCGTTACCAAAACTAGACCATCAAGACATAGTAAAACAGACTAAGGAAGCTTATGAGTATTTAAAATTAAGAAGCTCAAGCCTCATACGATTTACCTTTGATAGCCAATTAAACAGTGCCCCAGTATTACTTAATCCGTCACTATATCACTGGACCATTGAAAACTTGGTCAAAAACGGAATCGATGCCATGAAGGGCAAAGGCGAAATAGGCATTAAAATCCTTCCTGATGGAAAGAACGTACATATTCAAGTATCGGATACCGGACACGGCATTCCGAAAAGTGATTTTCAAAGTATCTTTAACCCCGGTGTAACCTCAAAAAAAAGAGGCTGGGGCTTAGGTCTATCACTCGTAAAAAGAATAATAGAAGAATACCACCAAGGTAAAATAAAGGTGTTGTCGTCGAATAAAGAAGGCACCGTTATGCAGATATCGCTTAAAAGAATGGATATCTAGCACTGGATACCCGGTGCCCGCTTAAAAATGATATTATGGCGAAGGAAAAATTAGTACTCTTAAAAGAGGCAGATTTAACCAATAACTGCCCAGAATGCTTTAATCAAGATTTGAAACTATCGTTTTACCAAAAGCATTACCACACCAAGTTTGCAAGAAGAACCAGCAATGAAATAACACATGAATTGATTTGCAATAAATGCAAATGCCATATCTACCCCGTTAGCTGGACGGAAGATATTGAACGCACTTTTGACTACTATCAAAAAATGGTTCGGCCCAAGCCAAGTTCTTTAAACCTCACCACTCTCTTTTGGGTATTGTTATTCGTACTTATAGCGGTAGTAGGCATAGGCGTATACCTACTCATTCAGCAAGAAATTGTATAGCTAATCTATTTACAACTTTGCTCGAATAGCCTCTGCTGTAGCAACGAAGTCATTTTTGTCAAGATTCACTTTTTTCTGAAAGGTAGCGTCTTGCATGCCGTTAAGTGGAATCAAGTGAACATGTGCATGCGGCACTTCAAGCCCAATAACGGTAAGACCGACCCGTTGGCAGTCGATAGCTGACTCTATCGCCAAGGCCACTTTTCTCGAAAAGGCCATTAGGCCCATGTAGGTTTCTTCATCCAAATCGGTCAACTTATCGACTTCTTTTTTGGGTATACACAAGGTATGCCCCTTGCTATTCGGATTGATATCTAAAAAAGCGAAATAGTTTTCGTCTTCGGCAATCTTATAACAAGGTATTTCTCCGTTGACAATTTTCGTGAAAATAGAGGCCATACAAGTACTATTACTAGTTTCGGGTAATTTCTAGAATATCGAATTTAAGAGTCCCGTTCGGAACGGTAATTTCGGCCACTTCACCTACCTTTTTACCCAACAAGCCTTTACCTATGGGCGAGTTCACCGATATTTTACCCGATTTTAAATCGGCCTCACTCTCGGCCACCAAGGTGTATTTCATTTCCATACCATTGTTCTGGTTCTTTAACTTGACCGTTGAAAGTACCAACACCTTTGAAGTATCTAACTGCGACTCATCAATCAAACGTGCATTGGCCAAGATATCTTCCATTTTTGAAATTTTCATCTCCAAAAGACCCTGTGCTTCTTTGGCGGCGTCATATTCGGCATTTTCGGAAAGGTCACCCTTATCTCTAGCTTCGGCAATTGCCTGTGAAGCCTTTGGCCTTTCAACATCTTTTAAATGGTTCAGCTCGTCTCTTAATTTTTTGAGACCTTCAGCCGTATAGTATGAAACTTTACTCATAATATTCAGTTTATAAACCCGGGTTCTTGCTGCAGTAAGCGTCAATCGGCTACTAAAAAATAGCCTGCCAAGACACCAAATGGCAAATTTAGGGCGAAGACACCTGACCTTGATTTTTCAAGACCTTGATTTCTTGTGGTTTACTACGTGCCCGTGAAAATTGCTCCGATTTCATGGCCGCAATAGCGGCAGAACCCATTAAAGTAATAAATAAGAAAAATCCTCTACTTATTCCGAGTCTACCCCGGCTTTTTTAGAGAGGATTTAACGCAAATATACATAAATTTTAGTCACTTTTGTGCTGTATTGATGATTTTGAATCTGTAAGATGCCTCGTTTAACCAGTGTTCTACTTTTGCTTTTTTTACTCTCTTGTGACAATGATCGAGGAGAGCGAAACCCCTATTTGCAGGAAATAGGCTTTCGTTTTGATATGAACCTTAACCTACCTCTTTACAGCCCTTTGACCAATTTGGGAAATGCTGTATTTGTTGATACCCCAGGCACCGGAATCAAAGGTATTTTCGTCATCAAATCGAATTTCGACCAGTACCGTGCATTTGAGGCCAGTTGCCCGAATCATATTCCGAATGAGTGCTCAACGATGTCGTTAGACGGACAAATTGTAACCTGCAATTGTGAAGGCTACGAATACTATCTTTTTACGGGCCAACAAAAAGATAGGCCCGATGATGGCCAACGCTATTACAACCTCTTGGAGTATCAGGCAACCGTAAGTGGTAACGTGGTAGTGGTAACCAACTGACCACTTATTTCTATTCATTTCTATACCGCTCCATCGTCGACTTAAAAAGTTCACCGGTACTCGGTGGCGTATATGAAATAGCATTGGCCCCTGCCGCGATAGCGTTTGCAATGGTCTCTTCCGTTTTTCCTCCTGTTGCAATTATGGCCACCTCGTTATTCATGTCGCGAATCTTTTTTATGATATCGGATGTTTTTGTAGCCCCGGAAACATTAAAAATATCGACCCCTGCATCAATTCTTCCCTTAATATCATCCCTTTCGGAAACTACGGTAACCGTAACGGGAATATCAATTTTATCCTTCAACCTTTTAATCAAATCATTAGGCGCAGGTTTATTAAGAACCACCCCTAAAGCACCTTGAAAATCGGCATGAACAGCCAATTCTACAGACCTGTTACCCGTAGTAATACCTCCTCCTACACCGCAAAAAATAGGCTTATCAGCCGCCAAAATCAAAGCTTGAGATATTGTAGGTTGAGGTGTAAAGGGGTAGACGGCTATAATGGCATTGGCATTCGTATTTCTGATAATGGCCACATCGGTGCTAAAAAGAAACGACTTGAGAAGTTGCCCAAAGACCTTGATACCCGAGCAGGTGTTAATCACTTCGGGAACCGTAACAATATTCTTTCGCAGTTTGCTGCCAAACTCCGGTATTTTTTCCATAGCCTTCCTGAATTTATTGGTCTCACCAAGCTGTAAGACCTTAATTAAAAGTAATTCAGAAAATGATATGGAAAGTCATAAAAATTAAAGGTGACCCAAAATTTTATCCATTACCCAACTGGTGTGCAAAGCGGTCGTTCCCGTAGACGGATGCTTATCTCCACCAAATAGGTCTTCTTTTAGGGCAGCCACATGAAATTGTTGAACGTGCTTAGGGTGCGCTATAAACTCTTTAAAAGTGCCTTTCTCATTATGTAATAGAACATCTTCATCTTCAAAAACGGCAAAGCTGATCTTACCCTTACTACCAAAAATTTCAACCTTATCTTCTCGGCGGTCGCAACCAAAATTCCAAGTACCTGTACCAGTAATTCCGTTCTGGTGTACCCAGGTACCAGTTATAGCGTCTTTTGCCGTATATAGATTTTGTTGATTCAAAGAGATGCCGAAAACCTCTTTAAATTCCCCAAAATAGTAACCGAAAAGATCCAGCCCATGACTGGCCAAATCATCAAAATAACCGCCTGGAGCAACACTGGCATCGGTTCTCCAATTATATTCTCCTTTCACGTCAATTTTGCTAGGTGTTTTACTTAACATCCAACTGATGTGCCGAACTTCACCAATAGCACCATTATCGAGCCATTGCTTAACTTTTAAGAAGCGGGGCAGGGTGCGCCGGTAATAAGCAACAAAAAGAGGAAGCCCCTTTTCTTCAAAGGCCTTATGTATGGCTATGCTTTCTTCATAACTGGGGGATAATGGCTTTTCGATACAACATGGTTTGCCCGCGGCAGCTACTTTCAGGGCATACAACTTATGGCTATCGGGCGGTGTAGCGATATACACGGCATCTATATTGTTATCGTTGATCAATTGATCGGCGTTCGAGTAATAAGATGGCACTTCATGCCTTTTGGCATAATCAGCAGCCTTCGATTCATCTCGACGCATTACCGCTTCCAATTTAAAACCCTCGGTCAATTGATAGGGCGGGCCACTTTTGACTTCCGTCACGTCTCCGCAGCCAATAATTCCCCAACGTATATTTTTTTTATCCATACTATTCATAGCCTTTGTTATGCCGTTATTAATTCACTCCTTGAAAATAAGGAATAAATATGAAGCTTGCCGCAACACTGTTCAATAGTATTATTCCCTTTTTAATTGGATTAGAAAAAGAAAGCCACCGACCAAATGGCGATGGCTTTCAACCTTAATAAAAAGTCAACTTCTAAAAGCGCGCTGTGGCTCCCAATAAAAAGTTGATACCGGCCTGAGGGTAGTAGCCTGCACCTTCATAGGTAACTACAGACCCAGTTGAATCATCATCGTAGGTATAGAAATAGCCGTTGGAGACAATATCAGCGTCAAAAACGTTGTTAACTAACGCTGATAAAGTGATACTCTTTAAAACCGATTTAAAATCTATGGTATACTGTACGTTTAAATCTGACTGTGTATAGGCATCTAAAGTCGAATCTTCAGAGTCGATATTGCCCATATACTGCTTGCCGACATATTTGGTCAAAAAAGTAGCTTGCAGATTTTCTGTAGGCATGTAAGTTAGCCTATTGCCTAACACTACATTTGGTGAGTAAGCGATGTTTGTATTACCTAGATTTTGTAATTGCCCATCTCTTTGAAATACGAAGTCGACATTTTTATTGGTGCTTAGGGCAACGTTAGGACTCAACCGAAAACTATCGCTCAACAACAAGTTGGCATCGAGCTCTAAACCGGCGCGATAACTATCACCCACATTGGCACGCAAGGGTGCACCCACATCATTTAATTCACCCGTTAAGACCAATTGATCTTTATAACGCATGTAGTAGGTATTCGCATTCAATTGAAATTTGGGTGACACATATCGCCAGCCCAGTTCAAAATCGTTCAGTCGTTCGGGTTTTGGATTGCCACTCTCATAATCATTGCGATTCGGCTCGCGATTGGCCACAGCATAACTGAAATAGAAATTGTTATTACGGTTCAGGTCAAAAACGATACCTGCTTTAGGATTGAAAAATCGGAAAGTATCATCGACCAGACCGGTATCTTCACCATTGGCCGAATAACCGACCCTTCTATACTGTAAATCACCGAACAAACTCCATTTCTCATTCAGCCCATAGTTGGCTTTCGCATAGAGATTAAAATCACTCTTATTGGAATCGTTATCATAATACCTATCCCTAAGCTCACTATTCGAGGCATATCGCGCCCAAATAACTTCCCCGAAATGGGCGCCTTGGTAAGAATTCCATCCTCCACCTGCAATAATATCAAGATTATCTTTCGAATAATTAGCGGAAAAAACCGTCCCGTAAAAGGCATTATCGAGCCATCTCCTGCGTACTAAATCGGTCGTATTCAAAGTTTCACCATCAACTAGTAAAGGAGCAAAACCATAGTCGGAAAAAGCATCGTCTTCCCTGAACTGTTCAAAATAACCCCTGCCATTCGTGAAATGCAATGCAACATTGGTACTCCAATACGGAGAGAGTTGTTGGTTCCAAAGCAGCTGGGCATGATCTTGTCTGTAATTGTCCTCTTCCTTATCATAGAAACGCTCATTTCCGTTTTCATCGGTGTATGCTCCCGCAGAATTATAGGTTCTATCCGTCTTAAGGGTTTCGCCATCAATGCCGTTCCATGATTGATAGGTAATCTCATGCCCACCGAAAATAAGGGCCTTCAGAAGCGTATTGCCATCTTTGTAAGCCGCTTGCAAGAAGTAAGATTCCAGTTTTGACGAGGCCCTATCGATATATCCATCTGAGGTTATTCTTGACAACCTACCTGATATTTCTACATGATCGTTTAATAGCCCCGTACTAAACTTAATATTGTTACGAAGCGTATTAAAGCTACCGACCGATGAAGATATTTGGGCATAGGCCTGTTCAGCTACTGCGTCGGTCAGAAGGTTAAGGCTCGCGCCAAAAGCACCGGCTCCATTGGTTGAAGTACCGACACCTCTCTGCAACTGCAAGCTTTCGGTCGAAGAAGCAAAATCGGGCATATTGACCCAAAAGGTACCATGAGACTCAGCATCGTTGTAAGGTATTCCGTTGATGGTAACGTTCACCCGAGTAGCATCGCTACCCCTTACCCTTATACTGGTATAACCAACACCGGCTCCGGCATCGGACGTCGTAACCACCGCAGGCAAGTAATTCATCAAAATGGGTATATCTTGACCCAGATTACGCGGAGCGATTTCTTCCTTTTTAAGGTTGGAATAGGTGACCGGCGTTTCATTGGTTACCCGTACCGCTTGCACCAAAACTTCATCAAGCACCACCTTGGTGCCTTCTAAAGAATCGGTAGGTTGCTGTTCTTGGGCCAATGAATAAAAGGCCTGCCCTACTGCCAAGGCCAAAATAAAATGATTTCTTTTGCGACCTTTTGAAAAAGTTTTTGGTCGTCTTTTTTCACTGTTGTAAACAGCTTGCTTAGAATTGAAAATGGTAAAAGGTATTTTCATCCGTACTAATAATTAGTTACGAATAAAAGGGGCCATTATTCTAATGATTAAACATGATTTTTGGTTTCCAATAGGAAACCTTGGAAATTCCAAATGGCGAACTTTTCGCCTCCCTTGGCAGCATTACCCGCCCAGGTTCATTGGGTATAATCTCAGCCTTTTCGAGTTTTTTACCTTGAGAAGGAATATGAGTTTATATAACTCTTTCTCTTGGCATCTAACGGGAAAAAAGCACCCCTTTGAGACGCGGCAAATATAAATTGGGCTTATTTAATATCATAACAAATTGTTTAAAATTTAGTAACTCTCTTGAGAGCTAAATAATTAACGGTTCGTTATAAACCCTAACAGCTTTATATACGTACTTTTAGAAACTGCTTTGAAAAAGAATACTATGGGAACGGAAACAGGAAGATCTAAAAATAAATTCACCCTAAAAATCATTGCCAGTTACCTCGTTTTGGCATTGCTCACAGCAGGTGTCGGTTATTTTATCTATACTGAGATACAGACCTATATTTCTACCGAAACCAATGACACCAATGATGAAAAGCTTTTGCGAACCAGCTCATTGGTGACTAATTTGTACGAAGCCGAAAGTCTCTCAAAACTGGCCATTCAAAACGGCAATCAACTTTCTTTTAGCGCATATTCCAAAAAAATCGATTCGGTTCAAACGCAAATCGACACGCTCAAACAGCTCATGTTGGGCCAGGAGCAGAAAGACCTTTTAGACAGTCTTCAAGTACTGTTAAAGCAAAAAGTAGCCAATAACGGTGAACTTCGAAAGCTTAAAGTGAGTAGCGCCAACAATAATTCATTGGATAAGGCCCTAAAGGAATTCGAAAAGATAGAGGAGTCTTTTGGGAAATTTTCAGCCGAGAATCTTTTTTCAGAGTTTGATAAGTTATCGCCCCAAGTACAACGTTCGCTAAGGGAATATGCAGCGCTCATTAGCAGCAATGCCCCCCAAAATGGTGATGCCACCCAAAATGCGGCCTATGTAGATTCTATATTGAACGTCTCTAAAACGATGATCCGAAAGGCGAAGTTGGCCGACACCCGATCGCAACGATCGCTGGCTTTAAAAGAGATTGAAATGAGCCGCAACGACCTCGAACTTTCGCAACAGTTACAGAACATAATTGCCGCGTTCGAACAAGAGGTCATAACAAGTAGTTATAACAATAGTCTTAAAAAAAGGGAAACCTTAAGAAGAACCACTCGAATTGCCGGCCTTGCCGCATTACTTGGCTTTGTTATTGTTGCCATTTTCTCATTCTTGATTACCCGCGATTATTGGAAAGTACAGACTTATCGTGCCAAATTGGAGAAAGAAAAGAAGTTTTCAGAATCGCTTCTTAGAAGCAGAGAACAGCTGATTTCAACGGTTAGCCATGATTTAAGAACACCCTTGAACACTATTGGAGGTTACTCAGAATTATTGGAAAGTACCGAGCTTTCGCAAAAACAAAAAGGCTACATTAAAAATGTAAAATCGGCCTCTCAGTACGTAGGTAACCTGGTCAATGATCTGCTCGATTTCTCGAAACTGGAAGCAGGCAAACTCAATATAGAAAATGTTCCTTTTATACCTGCCAATCTTATTCAAGAAACAGCGGAAAACCTACAGGCTATTCACAAAGACAAGGGACTCAAACTTATTTTGAATATCGACCCCGTGTTCGAGAAAACGGTTTTAGGCGACCCTTTTCGTATAAGACAGATTCTCACGAACCTATTGGGCAATGCTTTTAAATTTACCGAAGAGGGTCATGTTAAAGTGAATGCCATTGCTGAAAAAGGCAAAGCTCGAGGTATTTTGGCAAAAATATCGGTTTCGGATACGGGCATCGGAATTGCCAAAAACAAGCAGCATTTAATATTCAAAGAATTTACTCAGGCCGAAAAAGACACCGAGAAAAAATTTGGAGGTTACGGGCTCGGTCTTACCATTTCGAGAAAATTGGCAGAACTGCTCAAAGGCAAGCTTACTTTAGAAAGTGAGGTCGGTAAAGGCAGCACCTTCACGCTTGCCCTGCCTTTAGAAATAACGGATGCCGTAAAAGAGACCGACAAGTCTATGCCTTATATGGCGCCCAAATTACGAATGTTGATTATCGATGACGATACCGCTTTGCTACATATGTTACGCGAACTGGCCGAAAGTATGGGTATCACCGTTCATACATACACCAATTTTCTCTCTATCGAACAAGATTCGCATTTAGCGTATGATATAGTACTTACCGATATTCAAATGCCCCAGGTTACGGGTTTTGAAGTTTTGAAAAAACTTCAATCGGGCAACTACAAACACTATAAAAAGCAACCCATCATTGCGATGACGGGAAGAAGAGACCTTGGGCCAGAGGCCTATATTGGCGTAGGGTTCTCCCAAGTTTTGCAAAAACCTTTCTCAAAAGGCGAACTCGTTGCGACCTTAAAACTAATGGGTATCGTAACGGAGCCTGAAGAGAAACCATCGACAAAAAGCAATGTAGAAGTTGTAGTTAAAAAGGAGGAAAAAGAAACTTCACAGCTATACAATCTAGATATTATACATTCATTTTTGGGCACTAACGAAGATGCCATTTTTGATGTATTGGCAACTTTTTTGAGCGATACCAAAACCAATATGTCGCTTTTAGAGCAGACGGTAAGCTACAGAGATTACCCTCAAGTCAATCAAGTGGCCCATCGTATGTTGCCGATGTTCAGGCAATTGAAGGTGAATAAAAGTGTCGGCATTCTTGAGAACCTCGAATTGGCCAAGCCTGATAAAATGGAATGGGGCGAGATGGATGAATCTTTTACCGAATTAAAAAGGGAAGTGGCCCTATTGACCAAAGAGCTGGAAGAACGGTTGGCTACAAGTCCAAATTATAGTGGTTAATCTTATTATACAGCGTTTTACGGGTAACCTGCAGTAATTTTGCAGCTTTCGATTTATTGAAATTCGTCTTTTTCAGGGCCTTTATAATTCTTTCTTTTTCAAACTCCGACTTTGAAAAACCCTCTGCCACCGTAACTTTTTCTTGTGGTTGCAAGACTTCTTTAGGTAGCGCCGAAATCTCGACCTCGTTTCCGGCAGTCAATAACACCGCCCTTTTGATAACATTTTGAAGCTCCCGTAAATTACCTGGCCAATGATATTGCTGAAAAGCTTCTAAAACTTCTTTTGAAAACCCTTGTACATTCTTATCTAAACTGGCATTAGCCTTATCAAGAAAATTCTCCGCAAAAAGCATTAAGTCTTCAAAACGGTCTTCTAAAGAAGGAATTTCAATAGAGAATTCGTTAAGTCTATGATAGAGATCTTCCCTGAAGTTTCCTTTTTCAACGGCATCGGTCAAATCTTCATTTGTGGCAGTGATAATGCGTACATCTACATTAATTTCCTTTGTGCTTCCCACTCTTTTTATCTTCCTCTCCTGAAGCGCCCTTAAAAGCTGAATTTGGTTTTCGTAGCTAAGATTTCCTACCTCATCCAAGAACAAAGTTCCCTTATTGGCAGCCTCGAAATTACCTACCTTATCTTCAACAGCTCCTGTAAAACTACCTTTAATATGGCCAAAAAACTCACTGGTTGCCAGTTCTTTGGGAATGGCACCACAATCTACGGCCACAAAATTGAAATCTCTTCTTTTACTGTTATCGTGAATCGCCTTGGCAGTAACTTCTTTACCTGTTCCGCTCTCTCCGGTAATCAAAACAGACATATCGGTCGGTGCCACCAACTTGATGTAATCATCTAATTTTTTAGAGGCATCGCTGATACCCTTAACCACTTTAGAGCCTCTAGACCTTACCGGTGGGGTGCTGACACCCACATTTACAGGTTCTTCAATTTCTTCATCATCTTCAACCTTCGCAGGAATCTTCGCCTCTACTTTCATGGCGTTGTCTAAGACCATGACTATTTCATCGGGTGTAAAAGGTTTAGAGATGTAGTCGAATGCTCCCTTTTTCATGGCATTCACCGCAGAACCTACCTCGGCGTAGCCCGTCATAACAATTACTTGGGTAGCCGGGTTTACAGCTTTGATATCCGATAGAAGTTGTATGCCATCATAATCGGGCAAACGAAGGTCTGTAAGTATGAGATCAAAATTGCTCTTTTGAATTTTTTGCTTGGCATCAGGAGCGTTGAAACTGGTCTCAACTTCGTAACCGCGTTTGGTCAAAAACTTTTGCAGCATTTGGCAAAAAGCTGCATCATCTTCAATAATAAGAAGGTTTGGCATACGGGAAATATAGGTTCTATTTCTATTTACGTAAAAATAACACAAGATAGCTGTTTCCTGTCTTAATTTCTCTTAAAAGATACCCTGCCCTGAACTCTATGAAAATAAAAAAGGGCCCGAACGAATCGGACCCTTTTTTAACCGGGAGCTTACTCCCAAGAAAGAATTAACTATTCTTATTGCTCTACAGCATTACCTTCTTCATCAACGATAAGAGCACCTGAAGTACCATCTTCTAGAGAAACTTCGATTTTATATTGGTTCTCTTCGTTTTTAGCGGCTTTATTGATTGTTGCACCAGGATAGTTGGTCTCAATCATTGTAGTCACAGCCTCAGGAACTTCTTCTAGGGAAATTTCAGAAAAACTATCTTGAGCTACAGCTTCAGTAGCAGCAGCCTCTTGTTGATCAGCAGCTTGCTCTTCTTGAGCGAATGCAGTTAAACTTCCCAAAGCGAATACGGTTGTGATAAATAACTTTTTCATGATGTTCTAATTTTAGATATTATAATAATTTATTAATCAAATTCACTTAGTACATTGAAAATATGATACCAAAACAGACGAAAAACACAACTATCTAATTTTCAATCGCTTAAAATTTTTAAAGGATTTTTAATCTGTGTATTAGTGTGAAACCAAATGGTGAGTGGGTAATTTTTTCACAAAAATAGCTGGAACCGATAACCATATTTCCCTCTTAGTAATTAACGGCATAACGACCTTACTTAATAGAGATGTCGGGAAGACCAATCCCTTAAATGCAAAAATCCATCACGATTGATGGATTATCTAAAGGAATTGAAGCGAAGGATAAAAGTGTCGTGATACTTTGTTATTTATTATGGAAAGTCATATCTAGGAATTAAACTGCTCTTCTTTTTGGGAACCCTCTCTCCAATTAACTTAAAATCTCAGTATCTAATACTAAGAAGGATAAAATGTTATGACAGAAGAAATAATTACAAATAGAAAGGGATCGCTATAAGCGATCCCTTTCCGACCAAACCAACTTGATACAAAACAAATAACTCAAGTTATTACATTTCAATCCAGTTACCATTCTCGTCAGCGTACAGAGTACCAGCAGTACCATCTTCTAGAGAAACCTCTAGTTTATATTGCTTAGCTTCGTTTACATATGCTTTATCTATAGACGCGGTAGGATAGTTTTTAGAAACAGCAGCTGTTACAGCTTCAGGTAGTTCTTCAGCAGCAACCTCTGAAAAATCATCTTGAGCTACAGCCTCAGTTGCATTTTCCTCAACAGCAGTTGCTTCTTCTTGAGCAAAAGCAGTAAGTGTTCCTAGTGCGAATACAGTGGTGATAAAAAACTTTTTCATTTTCTTAGAGTTTATGTGATTAACTGATTACAGTAAAGAAATAATGATACCAAAAATCAAAAAATTTATAATTTATTGAAAATCAGTTGTTTAATAAATATCGTGTAATATTTATGTGTGTAATAGTGGATACTGCATTTAAAAAGTGTGTAACCAAGTAAACACGTTACACATTAGGTTTATAAAGCCGAGGTTGAATCACTCGGTAAAACTGAGTAATTAGGCACAATAAAAAAGTCCTATCTACTTTAAAAGTTGATAGGACTTTCTTCACCGATTAATTATCGGCTATCTGCTCGAGGAATTACTTTTCAATCCAGTTACCTTCTGCGTCAGCGTATAGCTCAGCAGTTTCACCGTCTTCTTTAGCAACCTCTAGCTTATATTCAGCTTCTTCATTCATAAAAGCCTTAGAGATGGTAGCACCTGGGTGAGCAGCTTCTAGTGCTTCAGTAATAGCAGCAGGAACTTCTTCAGCAGCTATTTCGGTGTAATCATCTTGAGTAGCTTCTACTTGTTCAGTAGCAACTTCTTCTACAGTTGTTTCTTCTTCTTGAGCGAAAGCAGTCATTGTACCTAAAGACAATACTGCAGCAAACATTAAATTTTTCATTTCTAATAGTGTTAAGATTAATTTATTTGTTTTGATATTCGCTTAGTATAGAACTAAAAAGATGCCAATTGCTTCGCAGTATACTTTTTTTAGTTTAAAAAACTGATTATCATATATTTAGATAAATAAACAATTTTTAATGAACTGAGTAGCAGTGTGTAACGAACTAAAAAAGTGTGTAAAACTTACACACTTTTTTATTACTTTAAGAGCATTAGGTTTGTTCTACTATTTATTATTTACTTGATGGGCAGGTCTCAATAAATCATTTACCGTTTTTACTGGGTTAAATGTAATGGAAGGTACTTCTACGAAAATGGTATTCCAAAATGCCATGGCACCGTTCCATAGCCCTGGTAGCTCAAGTGCCTTCAATTCTCTTCCTTCCTTAGTTTTTCCTGTAATGAAACCTTGCTTAGGGTCTACATATTCAAGCAGGTCGTATTTTTCGCCTTTATAATTTCTAACCCCACAGACCAAATCTACCGGGTTAAAGTGTGTTGCATTTTGTAAAATACTATTCTGCTCATCGTCTGCGGTATCTATTTGCGCCGATTCGATAATCTGTAGCGAGATATTTCCTTTTCGATTATCGATCCAAAAAGGGCCACCGCCAGGTTCCCCTTCATTCTTTACCATACCACATATTCTGATAGGCCTGTTGATAGATTGTTTTAGAATTGTCAACTGTCCCTCTAAATCGCTATCGGCATATTTCTGCGATACCTTTACGTTCAATTCACTTTCGAGAAAGCTTCTTATCTCGGCCAAGTCGTCTGAAGACAGTTCTTCATCATCTAATTTTTTGGCATAATCAAATGCCTTTTCTTGAACACTCAGTAGTACACCTGCGAGAACTTTTTTGCTATCGGCAACCTCATCGGCATATCTAGGCACCGTAACATTGTCGATGTTTTTTATGAAGATGATATCGGCATCTTGCTCATTCAAGTTTTCGATAAGCGCACCGTGCCCTCCTGGTCTGAACAACACAGAACCATCTGAGTTTCTGAACGGTTCATTATTCATATCTACGGCGATGGTATCGGTAGATGGCTTTTGATAAGAATAGCTGACCTTGAACGAGGTTTTAGTTTCAGAAGAAACCCTTTCTTTTACAGCTGCAAATTCAGAATTGAACATATCGCCATGTTGCGGCGATATAGTGAAATGCAGTTCGGCGGTATCACCAGATTTTGAGTAAGCGGCCGCTTCTTTAAGATGCTCTTCAAAAGGGGTTGCCGTATTGGCTACATACTTATGAAATGGTAAAAGACCCTTCGGGTAGAAACCGTAATTCAAGGCTTCTTCTGACATCATCTCTTTCACGAACAAGTATACTTCTTCATCTTTTGAGTTTGCTTGACCCGATATTCTTTTTTTAACCAAATCATAAAACGCAAATTCTGTAATACCATCTGCGAACACCTCTAAATCTTTATCACCGGTTCTCTCAAAGTAAGCATCAAGAGATTCTTCCTTTGGATTATAAGCGTCAAGAAAATTGAACAAAGCCTTGAACATACGTGACGCAGCACCCGATGCGGGTACAAATTTCAGTAGAGAAAGTCCGTTTTTAGCTGATTCTTCAAACTTACCAATCATGTTCTTTTCTTCTTCGGGAGTAAATTTCGATATGCCATCGCCAACCGTAACAGCTTTTTCAAGCTGTACAAATGGTATTCCCTCTTTAAAAGTTTCGATTTGTTGAGTTACCTTCTCTTGTGAAATTCCCTTTTCAGAAAGAAATGTCAAGTCGTTCGCAGTTAAATTCATGTCTTATTCAATAATTGGTCAATATATTCAATGGCCGTAGCCAAACGTTCACTATTAGTGCCTTTCAAGATAGTGAAATTCCTTTCATAGCGCTTTAAGGTATCTTTAAAATAAGTATACATTCTTTCCCTTTCAGTAGGTTTGTCACGCAGGTCATCTGCAACCCACGGTACATCTATATAGGTAAGCAAGTACAGATCATACGTATTCTCTAGCGCATATTTCTCAAGAAGTGGGTCACAATATCCTAAATAATAAGCTTCGGAATATACTTTAGTCTCTAGAAGGTCTGTGTCGCAAACAAGAAGATTTGTAGCTTTTTTGGTCATTTCGTTTTCCATCTTAACCTGACCCTGTGCTATCGGAATTAAGTCTTTCGGCTCGCAGGTTTTCTGCTCTCTGTTCCACTTTTCCTGCAAATATTCGCGGGCATACTCAGGCACCCATAAAGTGCCATAATGTTCAGCCAATTGACGGCTCAACGTGGTCTTTCCTGTAGATTCAGGACCAAATAATACTACCTTAATAAGGTTTGAGGGCTTTTGTTTAAGCGTTTCTTCCATGCCAGATAACCGAAGACTGCAATAATGGTTAATACAAAATATAAAATGGCACTAAATATAAGCCCTTTATATAAATAGAGCGGAACGGTAATAACATCACCGACAATCCAATAAACCCAATTCTCTAGCTTCTTCTTGGCCATCAACCACATACCGACGAAAAATATGGCCGTCGTAAAAATATCGGTATAAGCCGTCCAGCTATTGAATCTATCAGTAAAAGAATAAACTAGGGCGACAAAAACTATGGTGCCTATAAACAATAGAACCGACCATTGCTTTTCTTTGGAAGTGGTCAGCGTTACGGGAATATAATGATCTTCATCCACTTTTCTCGTCCATTCATACCAACCAACAATACTCATTATGAAGTAGTAGGCATTGATAAACATATCACCCAATAAACCGTAGATCCATAAAATATAAACTGCGATACCAGTACCTACGATACCCGTGGGAAACACCAAGATGTTTTCCCGTTTTGAGTAGACCACACTTAAAAGCGCAAAAACTACGCTGATCAGCTCTAATACGACAATATGATTCGGAACTCCTTCGTATTGGGCGAAAAGCCAATCAAAAATGTGGCTCATAATCGCTTCTGTCAGATTTTACCAGTTTCATGTACATAAGCCCCCTATCCATCAATTCAAAAGCATCTTTGATTTCATTCTGTAACACCTCCATAACGGTATCATAATCGCCATATACCTGGGTACTCAACGGGTTTTCTAGAACTGTTAGATTAGAGCTTCTTAACTTTTTGATGAATTTCATTATATGTTCTTCAAAATCATCCTGTAAAGGGGAAAAAGTAAGCTCGACTGATATTTTCATTATTTGGTTGGAATATGAACCCTGAATGAGGGCCTAGTATTAAATATTTTTAGGTTCTAAGTGCATAAACACAGGTAAAACCTTCGAATTCAAAAAAACGGATGTTATAGAAAGAAGAATCGCCATGATATAAAATTTCGGCAGTGGTTGCCGAACTATCAAAAGAGAAGTCTTTAACATCTATGTGATGTATAAAGCTCAGACCTGGTTCTGCATAAATTTTATAGAGCGCCTCTTTGCATCCCCAAACAATCGTCAATTTTCTAATCAAAGCATCTGTATTGGCGATGGTTTTGTATTCTTCGATCGGTGTAAACTTATGCGCGATCCGTAAAATCTTTTCACGTTGTTTTTCAATATCAATGCCCACTTCATGGGTACTACTGACAATAATCGCCGTAAAATTGTTCGAGTGGGTTATAGAAATTTTATTACCATCCTTTAAATGGGGCTTACCGACTTCATCATAATATAAATCTGCATCAACATAGCCTGCTTCGGCCATGAGGTGCCTGATACTGAGAAAAGCGCGTCGGTGAAGTTCAGACTTCATACCGTTCATGCGGTTCTGGCAATGATCGGTCAATGTAACTTTTTCTGCAAGCGCCGCTTCACTTTCGACCACATTCCATATATAGACCGTAGTCGAAGCATTTACCTTGAGTATCTTATAAATAGGCATAACTTTCTGTACCTTTTTCTTAACTTTGCCACCACAAAATGTAGTACGTATCGGTATTACGAAAGTAAAAAATAAAAAAGACTATGGATACCAAAACTGTTTCCTATCTACCGTATAAGGTTAAAGATATTTCACTAGCGGATTGGGGAAGAAAAGAAATTGAACTTGCCGAGGCCGAAATGCCCGGTTTGATGTCACTTCGTGAAGAATACGGAAACGAGCAACCTTTGAAAGGCGCAAGAATTTCCGGTTGTCTTCACATGACAATTCAAACCGCTGTACTTATAGAAACCTTGGTAGCCTTGGGTGCCGATGTTACTTGGAGCTCATGTAATATTTTCTCTACCCAAGACCATGCAGCTGCTGCTATTGCCGCTGCCGGAGTTCCCGTGTATGCTTGGAAAGGCATGAACGAAGAAGAGTTCGATTGGTGTATTGAGCAAACCCTTTTCTTTGGTGAAGACAGAAAGCCTTTGAATATGATTTTAGACGATGGTGGTGACCTTACCAATATGGTGTTAGACAAATATCCTGAATTGGCCAAAGACGTAAAAGGCCTATCGGAAGAGACCACTACAGGTGTTCACCGTTTATACGAGCGCATGAAAAAAGGTACTTTGCCAATGCCCGCCATCAATGTAAACGATTCGGTTACCAAATCTAAATTCGATAATAAATACGGTTGTCGCGAAAGTGCGGTTGATGCCATTAGAAGGGCCACCGACACCATGCTTGCTGGAAAAAGAGTTGTAGTTTGTGGTTATGGAGATGTGGGCAAAGGTACCGCAGCCTCCTTTAGAGGTGCCGGGTCTATCGTTACCGTTACGGAAATTGACCCTATCTGTGCCTTACAGGCCTGTATGGATGGTTATGAGGTGAAAAAACTTGAAACGGTGGTCAGCAATGCCGACATAGTTATTACTACAACCGGTAACAAAGATATCATTAGGGCAGAGCATTTTAAAGCCATGAAGGATAAGGCAATTGTTTGTAATATCGGTCACTTCGATAATGAAATAGACATGGCGTGGTTGAATTCTAACTTTGGGGCTACCAAAGATGAAATTAAACCCCAAGTAGATAAATATACTATTAACGGAAAAGACATTATTGTTCTTGCCGAAGGTAGATTGGTCAACCTAGGTTGTGCGACGGGGCACCCTAGTTTTGTAATGAGTAATTCATTTACCAATCAGACCTTAGCGCAAATAGAGCTTTGGAACCATAGTGACAAATACGAAAATGAAGTATATATGCTTCCTAAGCATTTAGACGAAAAAGTGGCGGCCCTTCACCTCTCTCGTTTAGGAGCTGAGCTTACCGAACTAAAGCCAGACCAGGCGGAATATATTGGTGTTACCGTAGAAGGTCCGTTTAAACCTGAGTATTACAGGTACTAAGACTGAATGTCGCGCGTATAAAAATGAAAGCCCTTGTAAATACAAGGGCTTTTTATTTTTTTAAAAAGTTTTATCAATTACTTAAAATCTTACTGATAGCATTACCTAAACTCAGAAGTTCCGCTTTCTCTTTATCCGTAAAATCGTAAGGAACGGGTTTAGCAACACCTAGAGTACCGTAAAGCTTTTCATTTAGCAACATAGGGGCTGCAATTGAACCCTCTACCTTTGTCTCTTTCGCTGCTGGCCTGGCAACTCCGGAATCATCGGTTTGCAAGTTGCACATTTCAACGGCCTCTTTTCTTTCTGCGGCAATACCTGCCATACCCTTGCCAACAGGAATAGTTTCCAATTTCGGAATGAGAAACGGGGGTATACCTTTTTGTGCCTCTAACTTTAATAGTCCAGATTCTTGATTTAGAAAGTGAAGAGTACCGGTAGAACAGTCAAAATAAGAGATAATGGATTCCAAGACCTGATTCCAATCTCTATTTCCATTTTCTATTTCAGTATATATTTTACTAAGGTCAACAGCTTCGGCGGAGTTCATAAATATGAAAGTAGTTTGAATTTTAGATTTAATCATTTATCAGCCGTGCCCAAAAAGTCAATAACTTTCAGGGAAGGCGTATTAGAGCATTCAGAAGAAATTAGGTCAACTGGTTATATTTTCTCATCAATGCCTTGTACTTTTCGGTGTCTTCTACCGAATGGTTTCCAAAGTCATCAATAATAGAGTGCTCAATATTGTTGGTCTTTAAAAAAATAGAAACCCGCTCAAGCTTCTCGGGCGTACCCTTAATTTCAATTTTAGCCATTGTGGTCAATGTTTAATTTGAACTTCGTTGAAAATGAGTGATATGGGGGCGCCTTCTTTGTTGTTAAAAAAGAAGCGGACAACAAATTTAAACAAATACAGCATACAAATTACGCCTTTTTGAAACCAAAAAGCCCCAAGCTGAACTTTAGCTTGGGGCTTTTTAAATTCTTAAAAAGTTTGCTTACGCAGTAAAAGGTTCGATTGAAACGAACGACTTTCCGCCAGCTTTCTTTTCAAATTTCACGATGCCATCTATTTGGGCATGTAAAGTATGGTCTTTTCCGGCATACACATTCTCACCAGGATTGTGCTTAGTACCACGTTGTCTAACGATGATATTTCCGGCAATAGCGGCCTGACCACCAAAAATCTTAACGCCCAAGCGTTTCGATTCTGATTCTCTACCGTTTTTAGAACTACCTACACCTTTTTTGTGTGCCATGATATTTATTTTTTGTTGTGTATGGCCTTAACGGACAAACACGTGATTAAATTTTAGTTCAAGCGTAAAACTTATGCCTTACCACCATCCAATTCATCTTGCCATTTCTTAAGCTCATCCCACTTACCTTCGGCAGCGAGTTTTGCTTGAGCTGGCCATGTATCGGTAACATGGTTACCACGTACATCTGAAATGATTTCGGCGATTTTGGTAGCATCTGTAGCAGCCAATTCAGCGAAAGTGGTAATACCTGCCTCCGCCAATGTCTCGGCAATTTTCGGACCGATACCCTCAACTTTCTTAAGGTCATCACCTTTAGCCGATTTCTTTGGAGCCGCTTTCTTAGCCTCTGTCTTTTCAGCCTTTGGTTTTGATGCTACAGAAACATCTACATTCGCATCTTTACCTTTGGCCTCAGGTTTAGCAGCTTTCGGCTCTTCTTTCTTGGCAGCCTTTTTAGCTCCTTTGGCTACAATACTCTCAATAACTATCTCAGTTAACGATTGTCTGTGACCATTTTTCTTTTTGTAACCTTTACGTCTTTTCTTTTTAAAGACGATTACCTTGTCACCCTTCAGGTGCTTCACGACTTTAGCCTCTACAGCTGCGCCGTCTATAGCCGGGGCGCCAACAGTGATATCAGAACCATCTGCCAAAAGAAGAACATTGTCAAAAACAACTTTCTTGCCTTCTTCGGTCTGCAAACGGTGCACATACACTTTCTGGTCTTTCGCAACTTTGAATTGCTGCCCTGCCATCTCTACGATTGCGTACATAATGTATATAAATTAGTTTTTACAAACACTTATTTTTCAATAAGCGGATGCAAATATACGTCTAATTCATTAATGTACAACACAATCAGTTAGATTTTGGCATGTAAAATCGCCCAATCACTACTTCTTAATAGCAAGAGAGTAACTAACGCTCCAAATTACTTGTGTTATCATTGACTACCAACGCATTGGAACTATAACCCCATACGGTTAGAAATGGGCTTTTTTCGAATATTGTTGCTTGTTTTGAACAACTGCATGAATGAAAGAGTCAAAACCAAACTAGTTACAAAGCCCATAATAGCTACGGTAAAGAAAACAATACCTTCAAAATTCTTAAAGTCATTGAACCAAACGGTAGTCAGCTCTTGCAAAAATGCTATGTTTATCTCGGTTGCATAAAGTGCAAAAAACAAAGTAAATATAAAGGTGGCCACAAAACCGGTTACCAGACCGGCGGTAAAACCCTTACCATAATCAAAGCTGTTCTGCTTTTCCATCTTATAGTATTTAATGGCCTCGTAAATTCCAAAACCGGTTATTACGCCATTGAAAAGACTATAAAAGACATTGGTATGCAAATCAAATAGGGATAGAATCAAAAAGTAGGCAACAAGACAGCCACTTGTGGCTACTCCAAAACGAATGGGTAAAGCAAACTGTTTCATAATCCAAAAATTTTTAGGTTCACACATTTAAATTACTGAAAATTAAGAACATATTTTTCACAATTCTTGTTAAATTGAAATACCCCAGAAGAAATTTTTATCAAAAATCGATAAACTTGTAACGAGAACATCTTAATCGCTACCAATAGGTATCTAAACACGCTACTATGACCAAATCAGCTTTCGTAGCCCTCATTGCCCTTTTAACGGCTACCCATCTCGTAAGCCAAGAAGTAACTTTCGAAGAGTACGATCTGAGCAATGGCCTGCACGTAATTTTACATAATGACGACACGGCTCCATTAGTGACCACGTCGGTCATGTACCACGTCGGTGGAAAAGACCGCACCGAGGGACGCACGGGTTTTGCCCATTTTTTCGAGCACCTGTTGTTTGAAGGCTCTAAAAACATAGAAAGGGGAAAATGGTTCGAAATCGTTTCCTCAAATGGCGGGCAAAATAATGCCAATACTACCCAAGACCGCACGTATTATTATGAAGTATTTCCATCGAACAATTTAGAACTGGGCCTTTGGTTAGAATCAGAGCGAATGTTACATCCGGTCATTGACCAAATAGGTGTAGACACCCAGCAAGAAGTTGTTAAAGAGGAAAAAAGACTCAGTTATGATAACCGCCCGTATGGCCAACTTATTATCGAGGTAGGTAAGAGTCTGTTTAAAAAACATCCTTACAAAGACCCGAATATAGGCTATATGAAAGATTTGGATGCCGCCACCTTAAACGATGTTGTTGCGTACAATGCCAAATATTACGTGCCGAACAATGCGGTGTTAGTAGTGGCGGGCAACATCGATATACCACAAACCAAAAAATGGGTCAAAGCATATTTCGGTGATATACCTCGGGGAGAAGCCGTAACAAGAAACTATCCGAAAGAAGACCCAATTACCCAAGAGTCAAGAATTCAAACTTACGATCCGAACATTCAGATTCCCGCCTATGTAATCGCCTACAGAACACCCGGTTTCAGAGAAAGAGATGCCTATGTTTTAGATATGATTTCAACTTATCTGAGTGATGGTCAAAGCTCAAAACTTTATAAAAAAATGGTAGACGACCAAAAACAGGCCGTACAAGTAGGTGCTTTTAATGTGGGGCAAGAAGATTACGGCATGTATTTGGTCTATGCCCTACCGGTTGGCGAAACCACAGGTGAAACGCTCATTGCCGAAATGGAAGAAGAAATAGCCAAAGTAAGAACAGAGCTCATTACCGAAAGAGACCATCAAAAGCTTCTCAACAAGTTTGAGAACAGTTTTGTCAACTCGAATTCAAGCGTAGCAGGAATTGCCAACTCTTTAGCGCGCAATTACCTTTTGTACGGTGATACCGATCTCATCAACAAAGAAATCGAAATATACCGCTCTATTTCCCGCGAAGAGATACAAGAAGTAGCCGATAAGTACTTCAAACCAAACCAACGTGTGATAATCGATTATTTGCCAAAAGAGGCTCAAGCTAACTAGAAACAGCCTAATACATCAAAATAAAAGTCATGAAAAAGTCACTTACCCTCTTGTTCATAACGCTGATTACCATTGGGCTTAATGCACAGATAGACAGAAGTCAAATGCCCCAACCAGGGCCAGCTCCCGAAATAAATTTACAAGACCCCCAACGGTTCGAGCTACAAAACGGTCTAGAAGTTTTGGTGGTAGAAAATCACAAACTACCAAGGGTTTCCATACAGTTACGAATCGATAACCCCCCGGTTTTAGAAGGTGATAACGCCGGCGTTTCTTCCCTAATGGCAAGTTTGCTGGGCAAGGGATCAAAAAACATACCTAAAGACGAGTTTAACGAAGAGGTAGATTTTCTAGGGGCAAGAATCAATTTTGGCTCTCAAAGTGCCTTTGCTACCTCACTTTCGAAATATTTTCCGAGAATTTTGGAGCTCATGGCAGATGCGGCCATTAACCCCAATTTCACGCATGACGAATTCGAAAAGGAAAAACAAAAGTTGTTGACCAATCTCAAGGCAGGTGAAAAGAATGTTCCCGCCATTGCTCGACGTGTGAGCTTGGCCTTGGCCTTTACCACAAAGCACCCCTATGGTGAATTTATTACTGCTGAGAGTGTCAATAAAGTTTCGCTCACCGATGTAATTCAGTTTTATGAAAATTACTTTGTGCCGGCGCATGCCTATTTGGTGGTAGTAGGCGACATCAACTTTGAACAGGTAAAAGAATTGGTCGAAGAAGAATTCACGCCATGGACCAAAGCCGCTCCACTATCGTTTCAATTTTCGAGACCTTCCGATGCGCTATACACCCAAATCAATTTTATTGACATGCCCAATGCGGTGCAGTCAGAAATAACGGTCGAAAATTTGGTCGATTTGAAAAAAAACGACCCTGATTACCTGTCAGCAGTCATAGCCAACGAAATATTGGGCGGTGGCGACGGTCGTTTATTCTTGAATCTTCGTGAAGATAAGGGTTACACATATGGATCTTATTCACAAATAGGATATGATAAATATGCCCCTTCAAGATTTCGGGCCACTGCCAGTGTTAGAAATGCCGTTACCGATAGTTCGGTGGTAGAAATACTCAAAGAAATTGACAAAATCAATTCAGCACCAATATCGGAGGAAGAGCTTAAAAACACCAAGGCTAAATATACTGGTAGGTTCGTAATGGCCCTAGAGGACCCAGCGACCATTGCTGAATATGCCTTAGATATTGAAACTGAAAATCTTCCAAAAGATTTTTACAAAACTTACCTGGAAAAAATTAATGCCATCACTATTGAAGACGTTCAAAAAGCGGCAAAGAAATACCTCAAACCATCGAATCTCAGAATTGTGGTGGCCGGAAAAGGAAGCGAGGTCCTCGAAAACTTGGAAAAAATAACATTTAAAGGTAAGGCCTTGCCAGTGAGCTATTACGACACTTTCGCCCGTAGTGTCAAAAAACCCGATTACTCTGCAGAAGTACCCGCAGATGTAAACTCCAACGATATTCTGAACAAATATATAGATGCCATAGGCGGAAAAGAAAAACTGAACGAAGTAAACAATTTTACGCTTTTGGCCGAGGCCGAACTTCAAGGTATGAAACTGAATCTTGAGATGAAAAAAACCTCTAAGAACCAATTTTTCCAAGAAGTAAAAGTTGCCGGCAACTCAATGAGTTTACAAGTTTACGATGGTGAAAAGGGTTATATGGTAATACAGGGCCAAAAGAAAGAGATGGGCGATGATGAGTTGATAAAGGTTAAGGAAGAAGCTACTCCATTTCCGGAAATTGAATATTTGCAGAAAAACTTAGAGTTGGAAGGTGCAGAGCCCATTGATGGCAAGACCGCCTATAAACTGAAGGTTTCCGATGAGAAATGGCTCTATTTCGACAAAGAGAGCGGCCTTAAGGTTCAGGAAGTCAACATAAGCGATATGGGTGGCCAAACGGTTACCAGCACCATCAATTATAATGATTATCAAGAAGTGAACGGGGTTCTCTTTCCCTTTAGTATAAGCCAGACAGTCGGTCCGCAGAGTTTTGAATTCAAGGTTTCAGAAATAAAGGTCAATGAAGACCTAACCGATGCCGATTTTGAATAAATCTTATTTTGACAATCATTTACCCCATTAAATACATCTTTGACGAATAGCGAGACGGGACTAATTTCTATCTTTGTATAAAATCTGGGTTTATGAGAATATTAATGGTATTGGCAGTCTTCACGCTATTTTTTGGCTCTTCTTGTAAAGAAGAGAAAGAAACCTCCCAAATGAAAGAGGTAATGGCCATACACGATGAAGTAATGCCAAAGATGAGCCAACTGGGTGATTTGGTAGGTGAACTGAACTCAAAGGAGAACGACAGTACCGAAATCGGCTTGAAATACATGGAAGCCCGAAAAGAATTACAATCGGCACACAAATCGATGATGGATTGGATGCAGAACTTCGGAAATCGTTTTGACCCAGATGAAATCTTGAACGGAAAAGAGTTATCCGCACAAAAACAAGAATGGCTCGATGAGGAAGAAAAAAAAGTAAAAGATTTAAAAGAAGAAATCAACGCCAGTATCGCGAATGCCAAAGAACTACTTGGCATTACGGAGTAATCATCACACGTTCATCGAATTAAGCTCTTCATTTAAAGAAGGCTTTTGGTAAAACTTACCTGCGGTTATTAATTTAACGGCTTCTAATAATCATTAAAGATGACAAAAGGCCTTCGTACCTCACTACTGATTTTGATGTTGACATTATTTGTTTCGGTAAGCCATTCGCAAGAAAGTGGTGAAGAACCCAACAAAATGATTTCGGTCATGGCTTCTCACGACGAAGTTATGAACGATATGCCCAAACTATCCAAGCTCATTAATAAACTGACTACTAGGGCCAATGCCTCGTATAAAAAGGAAAAGTATGAGCTTGCTATAAAAAATCTAAAAGCTGCCAACCAATCTATGGTAAGCTGGATGGAAAATTTTAGCGAACGTTTCGATGCAGACGAAATGATGAAGGGCAAGCAACTGACAGAAGAGAAGAAAAAATGGCTTCTCGAAGAAGAGAAAAAAATTGCCTTATTAAAAGAAGAAATCGATTTAAGTATTTCCCAAGCTGAAAGAATACTTAATAATTAAAGGTAAGCCTTATTCACTAATCTTGCCTTAAATCTACTTCCATTGAAGGCTTTCCATAATCGCCCTAATATCTTTTCTTAAATAGACCGCTGCGGGGTATATCGAGTCGTAATTTGGCTTGGTATAGAAGTACAAAGACCCGGTTACAAAATGCTCTGTACTATCGGTGACATAAAACTGCGCCTGTGAGGCGGCATCGCCACTTACTTCATAGAACATTCCGTAAACTTTATCATCAGAATTAATAAACGGTTGCTCAAGAATTCCGTCTGCCTTCACCGAATGTTCGTAACTGAATTTCTGGGCGTCAGATAGAAGTTTTTGCAAATTTGTCTCCACCGATTTGTAATTGATAAAGATTTCACCTTTCATTTCGGGGTACTCTAACGTCAATGAAGAAGCATTGGTATTTTTCACCTTTGCTAACCCGTTATAACGAAAGCTGAAGTAATCGGTATCGAATTTCACAGGTTCAGGATTAGGGTATTCTAACCTCAACTCTGCCTTTGGCTTTGGCAAAACATCTTCCTTACAACTCGAGAGCACGACCAAAACCGACATCAAAGGCAATAATCTCAATGGCCAACTTGGTTTTTGTCTAAAATTCAAGAACATGCTACGTTGATTTTGAAAGTTACCATTATATCTATTGAACTGATTCGGGTTTGGGCAAGGTTACCTTTATCTGTTTTAGTCTCTTCTTATCCATACTTTCAACGATGAAGGTATGGTCGTTAAATGCAATTTTTTCTCCTCGCTTCGGAAAACTTCCAGCAATTTCAAGAACAAAACCTGCCACGGTTTCAGCTTCGCCCTTTTTCTCTTCAAACTCATCTTCGTTCAAGATTTTGGTGACCTTATAAAAATCTCTCAGCGCCGTTTTGCCATCAAATACAAAGTTATAATCGTCGAGTTTTGAAAAAATAAGGTCTTCATCATCAAACTCATCAGTAATATCACCGACTATTTCCTCTATGATATCTTCTAAGGTAACAATACCGGAGGTACCACCATACTCATCAACAACGATGGCCAAGTGGTTCTTTTTTTCCTGAAACTCTAAAAGCAAATCATCTAACTTTTTGTTCTCCGGCACAAAGAAGGGCTCACGAATGAGACTCATCCAATTGAAAGCTTTACGGTCGATATAGGGCAGTAAATCCTTTACATACAAAACTCCCAGAACATTATCCATATTCTCAGAAAATACCGGTATTCTAGAGTATCCGTTCTTTTTGACCTCGAGCATAACCTCAGGAAACTTCATATCTTCGCTTAAGGCAAAAATATCTATCCGAGGGCACATAACTTGTTTGGTATCGGTATTACCAAAAGAAACGATACCCTCTAATATTTTTTGCTCTTCTTTGGTTGTATCGCCTTCATCGGTGAGCTCTAAAGCCTGAGAAAGATGGTCAACACTAAGGTTAGACCTTTGCTTACCCAATTTATTGTACAGAAACAACGTTCCGGCCCGCATGGGCAGGCTTAAAGGTGAAAAAATCACATCTAAGACCTTTAAGGGAAAGGACATGAAATGGGCAAAGGCCACCCTGTTTCTATTGGCATATACCTTCGGCAAGATTTCACCGAACATCAAAATCAAAAAAGTTGCGACCACCACCTCTAGCACGAAACGAACCCATTCGATATCGACATTTACAAACAAAGTTTCGCCTACATCGCTAAAAAGCAGAACCACCCCAATATTGATTGCATTATTGGCTATCAGAATTGTCGCCAGCAACTTTTTAGGTCGGTCGAGCAATCTTTCAATTATGCCACCCTGAGTGGTTTTTTTCTCGATGATATCTTTTAAATCGGTAGCGGAAAGGCCAAAAAATGCTACTTCGGCACCTGAAATAAGGGCTGAGCAAATAAGAAGTAATATTAAAACCGCTATTTGGAAGGCAAAAGTACCTCCGGAGGCCATAAAATTCGGAAGAACACTAAGAGGGTCAGGGTCCAATCGTTAAAATTTATTTGTAAAACGCGATTTACTATTAATAAGTATTCGGTTATTTAAATATGGAATATGAATATACAAAACACTACCTTAATTTTATAGCGTATTTCAATAGCTTAAAACGGCAAATCATCTTCTTCCGGCTCATTGACTGTATGTTGCTGAGCCGTATTTCTCTGTGCAGGTTGTTGCCCCCCTGATTGTGCCACAGGTTGAGATGAATTACTTTGGCTATTCTCCATACTCTCCTTTTTAGTGGTCAAAAAAGTAAAGTCTTGCACGTGTACTTCAGTCGTATAACGGGTATTGCCATCTTCACCCTGCCATTGCCTGTTCTTTAAACGGCCCTCAACATATATCTTATCGCCCTTGCTCAAATACTTCTCGCATATTTCGGCAGCTTTGTTGCGCACAACTACATTATGCCAATCGGTGTTGGTCACTTTTTCTCCCGTCTGCCTATTTGTATAGGTTTCATTGGTCGCAATCGGAAACCTACCGATGCATCCGCCTCCTTCAAAGTAGTGCATTTTAACCTCATCGCCCAAATGCCCTATCAACATCACTTTGTTTAATGTACCGCTCATAATCTGCTGTCGTTTAATGGCCAAAAATACGAATTTTTAAGTCTTTTCAAGAACTCATCTATTAAAACAGGAACGGGATATTGCTCAACTTTTTCAAAAGGAATGCCTCCATTGGAAATATCGTTCAATTCTATAATCCAAAATACCGTATGAATGTGGCGATGCGACAGTTTATGTATAATCGACATGGGGTCGAACCTTGAAACATTTAATGCTTTTGAAAAATGTTCAGATGCTTCAAGTTGAACTTTCAATTCTTTCAATTCAAGTTCTTTTTTAGATTCGAGCAACGGAAACTGCCAAAGGTTGCGCCAAATTCCATTATCGGTTCGTTGTTCCAAGATAGTCAAACCACCTTTAGATATCGGAACCAAGTAATTAAAGTAAAGTGTTTTTACCTTGGTCTTTTTCAATTTCACGGGCAAACTTCCTACAGTGCCCTCTTTTAAAGCCTTACAGCTTGAACTTAACGGACAGACCTGGCAATTCGGGCTTTGAGGCACACATTGCATGGCGCCGAACTCCATTATACCTTGATTATAATCCCTTATTCGTTCAAGGTGCATAACTTCCCGGGCCAATTGTTTAAAGTATTTGACACCTTCGGTACTATTAATAGGTATGTCGACACCGAAATATCTAGAAAGAACGCGATAGACGTTACCATCAACCACCGGTTCAGGTCGACCGAAACAGATAGAAGCTATGGCACTTGCTGTATAATCGCCCACACCTTTGAGCGCGAGCAGTTCTTTATAGGTATCAGGAAATTGCCCATCATATTCGTAGGCTACCATTTTAGCGGTCGCATGTAGGTTTCTGGCCCTAGAATAATACCCCAACCCTTGCCAGAGTTTGAGAACTTTCTCTTCGGAAGCCTCGGCCAGATCTTCCACAGCAGGAAAATTCTCAACAAACTTTTGGTAGTAGGGCAAGCCTTGGGACACCCTTGTTTGCTGCAACATTATCTCGGAAAGCCAAATATTGTAGGGGTTTGTCGTTGTACGCCATGGCAAATCGCGCTTGTTACGCTCGTACCAGGCCAATATTTCATTTGCAAAAGTCATTTACCTCTAAAATGGATGGCAAAAGTAAAGGTTTAACAACCAAAGCAGATAGCCTATATAGGTAAATTGATAAATGTAGAGTTGAACGACTTAAAATTAGTTTGTTAGCGAAAAAGAATGAATTTAATTTATATATTTGCATCCCAAAAAATTTATACTGAAAATTTAACACGACAAATGACGAAAGCAGAAATTGTATCAAAAATCTCAGACAAGCTGGGAATTGAAAAAGGAGATGTTCAGGCGACTGTAGAGAGCTTTATGGAAGAGGTGAAGTCTTCCCTAGAAGGTGGTGACAATGTTTACTTGCGTGGTTTTGGTAGTTTTATCATCAAGACAAGGGCAGAAAAAACCGGAAGAAACATCAGCAAGAATACCACTATCAAAATTCCGGCACATAATATTCCGGCGTTTAAACCAGCTAAGGTTTTTGTAGAAGGTGTTAAAAGCAACGTACAGGTTAAATAATAATAATCATTAAATAGGAATCTATGCCGAGTGGTAAGAAAAGAAAAAGACATAAGGTGGCTACCCACAAGCGTAAGAAACGCAGGAGAGCCAACCGACACAAGAAAAAATAGACCGTAAGGGCTAAATAAAAAGGGCTGAGATTTTCAGCCCTTTTTATGCTGAACCCTTTTGTTTTTTCTTCCCCTACGTTCATTGACATAGAAATTCAAATAGAAATTTCGGCGGATCGGTAATTTACTATCCGTTTCAACCATTGTTTAATCGATCCCGACACATTTCGGGATACAAATACATTCAGGTGAATAGAGAATTAATCGTAAGATCTAGTTCCGATGCCGTTGATTTTGCCTTATTAAAAGACGGTAAGCTCACTGAACTGCACAAAGAGGAAGACAACAATAATTTTTCCGTTGGCGATATATTTCTTGCCAAAATACGGAAACCCGTTACCGGCTTGAACGCCGCGTTCGTCAATGTTGGTTATGAGAAAGATGCCTTTCTACATTACCATGACCTAGGGCCACAATTGTCTTCATTGCTTAAGTTCATCAAACAAGTGAGTACTGGAAAATTGAAGGACTATTCCCTTGGCAACTTTAAATTCGAAAAAGACATTGACAAAAATGGCGTGATAACAGATGTTGTCAAAGCCAACCAGTCCATTTTGGTTCAAATAGTAAAAGAACCCATTTCTACCAAAGGACCAAGAATCAGCTCAGAACTTTCCATTGCTGGGCGTTATTTGGTTATGGTACCCTTTTCAGACCGTGTCTCGGTATCACAGAAAATAGCGAGCAACGAAGAAAAAGATAGACTGAAAAGGTTAGTTAAAAGTATTAAGCCTAAAGGGTTTGGTGTCATCATTAGAACAGTTGCCGAAGGCAAAAAAGTAGCGGAACTTGACAAAGATCTAGAAAACCTGTTGGCCAAGTGGTCAACGATGTGTAAAAAATTATATAAAGCACCTACTCCCTCTAAAGTATTGGTCGAGCTAAATAGGGCATCTTCTATACTTAGGGATATTTTCAACGATACCTTTACAGGAATTCATGTTGATGATGAAACGCTTTATGGACAAATTCAGGACTATGTTGAAGAAATAGCTCCTGGAAAAGATTCTATAGTTAAACTATACAAGTCTAACGTTCCCATTTTTGAAAAGTTTGGCATAGAACGACAAATCAAAACTTCATTTGGTCGTACTGCCAGCATGAGTAAAGGCGCCTATCTAATTATAGAACACACTGAAGCGCTTCATGTTATCGACGTCAATAGCGGCAATCGTTCTAACAAGGCAAAGAACCAAGAAGAAACGGCCTTGGAGGTCAACCTCCTCGCTGCTTCAGAAATTGCCAGACAGTTGCGTCTAAGAGATATGGGCGGTATTATCGTAGTCGATTTTATAGATATGGTAAAAGCCCCCAATCGAAGAAAACTTTATGACCATCTAAGGGACGAAATGAAAGATGATCGGGCGAAGCACAAGATACTTCCTCCGAGCAAATTCGGACTGGTTCAGATAACTAGACAACGGGTAAGACCCGAAATGAATATCAAAACAACCGAAGAAAACCCAAACGGCACCGGTAAAGAGATTGAAGCGCCTATCGTTTTAATCGACAAAATAAATGCCGATTTAGAGCGGTTACTCAAAGGGCCCAAAAAAGATAACGGAATAACGCTAAACATACACCCGTTTATCGCAGCCTATTTGATGAAAGGTTTTCCATCCATTAGATCCAAGTGGTTTTTGGAACATAAAAAATGGATTAAAATACAACCTAGAGATGCGTACACGTATCTCGAATACCGTTTTAAGGATAAAGACGGTAAAACCATTTATTAAAGACTTATAAAAGCGGCTTTCGTTCAACGGAAGCCGCTTTTTTTATACTCCAATATTATCTAGCTTAGCCATAAATTGCCCAAACCTTATCAAACATGAACAAGGCCTACACCCTTCAAGAAGCTACTACCAAGATGGAAAAATACTGTGCCTATCAAGAGCGCTGCCATAAAGAGGTCGTTGAAAAATTGAGGTCTATGCGCATGATTCCGCAAGCTATCGACAAAATCGTAGTTCATTTAATAGAGGGAAATTATCTGAACGAAGAACGCTTTGCCCAAAGCTTTGCCAGAGGTAAGTTCAATATTAAAAACTGGGGCAGAAAACGAATTGTAAGAGAACTTAAAATTCGAAATATTTCTACTTATAACATCAATACAGCCCTTAGTGAAATTGAAGATAGGGCATATTATAAAACCCTTGACAATTTGGCCCAAAAGCGCCTATCTCAGATTACCGAAAAGAACCCTCAGAAGAAAAGGAAAAAACTGGCCGACTATCTCTTATACAGAGGATGGGAATCTCATCTGGTTTACGAAAAAATCAAGGAATTAATTCCTTAGAAAATTTGTCCAAAACCTATTAAAGAAAGTTAAAGGACACCCCAATATTTACATTGAACTGATTGTGAAACTTATCGGAGAGCGTTAGGTCTTCTGTCTGATATTTAGCAATTGGAAAACCGAATTCGGTGTAAACACCTAGCCCTTCAGAAAAGAAATAACGCGCTCCTGTATGAAAGCCGAAATTCTTAAGTCCTAAATCCAATCCCGGATATATATCAAAAGCTGGCGATACGTCAATAATGGGCCCTAAATGTGCGCTAAAGCGAACCTTTGCGTCGAATCGCTCTCTGGTATCATCATCAATTCCGCTTGCTATACCCAAAAGGTATGTAGAAACGGCCCCAACCGAAATATTTTCTCCTAGACCATAATCGTACGAAGCAGTTATTCCGGTACCGTTCTCTTGAAAATTGGCGCCCACCTGAAACTTTTGGTCACCCCTACCTTCGTAGGCTTGAGAATACATAAAATTGGTAAATACAAATATTGTTAAAAAGGGTAATAGGTATTTTTTCATATCAATTTATTCAAGATCAAACCAATACCGCCCGCTTAGTGCGTTCGATTGCCTGACTGTTTTTATAATCTATCCATTTTTGGCCCTTAAGCCGGCGCATGGCCACATCAAAACTACGCATAACCAAAATATTATAGATGGCATGCACGAAATTCTTCGGGTTTTTTGGCCACGACCTTAGACTCATTGAAAATCCTGGAGTTATATATTTCATATAGTGCCAGTAACCTTCGGGCATATACAGCACCTCACCATGCTGAAGCTCGGTTCTATAACCCAAGACCTTTTCTAGAGCCGGCCATTTTTTATAATCCGGGGCCGAGAAATCGATGCTTTCATGAGTAATCAACGAGTGTGGAACCTTGTACAAGTATTTGGTTTCCGATTGCGGAAATAGTATAACATCTTTTTTTCCATCGAAATGAAAATGAAAAATATTTGCCATATCGATATCATAGTGCATGAAAGTGTACGAATCGCGCCCACCAAAAAACAACATGGGTAATCTTTTCTGCAGTCTTAACCCGAAATCAGGAAAGTCATAATCTTTTTGAAGTAGGGGCACTTCCTTTAAAATATTCCAAAGAAAGATTCGGTATTTGGTGGGTTCCCTTTTGAGCAAATCGATATATTCCGCCATTTTCATTTCGGCGTGGGGCTCATTAAACCCATCTTCATGATTAACGGGCCTATCATCGTACAAGGGTACGGTCTTCTCACCGGCAACCTGTTGCATATAGGCCAAGTTCCATTTTTTAATGGCCGGCCAATGCCCAACTGCACTTTCAATAACTACTGGCTTCTGTGGCTTGAAATAGTGCTCTAAGAAATCTTCCTTAGTAATGGAACTTACCCGTGGAATAGCTTCTAATTTCAATACTATATAGGTTGAATTTAAAGACCAAATTTAATTAACCTTTTGTAAAGATTTTCTTAAAACAAAACTAATATTGGCCTATTCGACGAGCTTAGACTTTGCTTTTGCCTCTTCGTTTCTAGCGATGGAATGCCCGGGCCTCGTCCACTTTGGCTTCTCGCCCAAATCTTTGAATTGCGACTCTGAAGCTTCTACCGTTTTTGGTTGTGACACTTTTGTAAATGGCTTTTGCGGATTCAAACCGAGAAGCTTGAACATTTCCATATCTTCATTCACATCGGGGTTGGGAGTCGTCAATAATTTATCGCCTGCAAATATAGAATTGGCTCCGGCAAAGAAACACATGGCCTGCCCCTCTCTACTCATTTGCGTACGGCCAGCAGAAAGCCGTACTTGTGTTTCGGGCATAACTATTCGGGTAGTAGCGACCATACGAACCATTTCCCAAATAGAAATAGGCTCCATATCTTCCATTGGTGTACCTTCGACCGCTACCAATGCATTGATCGGTACCGACTCAGGCTGAGGATTAAGGGTGGCCAAAGCCACGAGCATACCTGCACGGTCTTCGATAGCCTCGCCCATACCAATTATACCGCCACTACAAACGGTTACATTACTCTTGCGAACATTATCAATGGTATCTAATCGGTCTTCAAATGCCCTTGTAGAAATAACATCTTTATAATAATCTTCAGAAGTGTCTAAATTATGGTTGTAAGCGTAAAGACCTGCCTCTGCCAAACGCTGTGCCTGATTTTCGGTCAACATGCCCAATGTACAGCAAACCTCCATATCCAATTTATTAATGGTGCGAACCATTTCTAAAACCTGATCGAACTCCGGCCCATCTTTAACATTACGCCAAGCAGCACCCATACATACACGAGAGCTACCGGAAGCTTTGGCACGTAAAGCTTGTGCCTTTACGTGAGAAACCTGCATTAGGTCGTTACCTTCAATATCTGTGTGGTAGCGCGCCGCTTGCGGGCAATAACCACAGTCTTCAGGGCATCCGCCAGTCTTTATAGACAATAGCGTAGACACTTGAACCGTATTGGGGTCATGAAACTTTCTATGAACGGTGGCTGCTTCATAAAGCAGTTCCATTAGGGGCTTATTATAAATTTCTAGAATTTCCTGCTTGGTCCAATCGTGCTTTTGTTCGCTCATACTCATATCTAAATCTGGGTCAAAAATAACCTTTAAAAAATTGAAATTACAAAAATGCCTTTCAAATGTTGTTCTATGGCAAGGTCAACAAAACGCTGACAGCATTACCTCCGAAACCAACGGCATTTACCAGAACCTTCTTTATTTCCTTTAAATCAGTGTTGTTTTTGAAGGGAGTTGATATAAATTTTTGTTTTTGAAGCATCAATACAGCCAACTCCATACTTAAAAGCCCCGAACTGGCAAACGTATGCCCCAATTTCCATTTATTGGAAGTCATCAGCGGAATCTTATTTCCAAATACCTTCTCTATTGCCAATAGTTCAGAAGAATCGCCCTTTATCGTACCGGGCGCATGCATCACCACTACGTCTACCTCATCGGGTGAAATACCCCCCAAGGCCATTTTCATCGAACGCTGAAAGCAAAGTGCATCCGTAGAAATAGAAATATTATGTTTTAACGGTTCGGTAGCGTAACCCACTCCGGAAATCAAGGCCATGGCATTTTTCTTTTGCCCAACCTCTAGACATGCTACCGAAGCTCCTTCACCAAGCACCATCGTGTTTTGGGTCTTATGCATATCCAATGCCAAGCAAGGAAAGGCAACCTCCTCATCCAACCCTATTCTAGAATAAACCTTTAGCGCTTTCATTTGAGAAATGGTAAAAGGTGTCAATGGTGCCTCACTACCACCTACCAAAAACTTATCGGCCATACCGCTTTGCAGCCAAGCTACACCGTTAAGAACGGCATGCAAACCTGTGGAACAAGTAATGGAATGCGAAATTTCTGGGCCATGTGTTTTTAGGTCATGTGCCAACCAAGATGAAATATTTCCTAATGTAGTGGTCGGTGAGGATAATGTGGAACTTTTACCCTGCGCCAAAAATTCTTCGTGATAGGTTTCAAAAAGTTCGGTAGCCCCGCGCGATGATCCGATATTTATTCCGAAGTCGTCGTTTATGGTCCATCCTGCATCGGCAACGGCATTTCTAGATGCAAACAAAGCATAAAGCACGGTTTTGTCAAGATTCTTATATTTTGGGTCGGAATGACGAACCTTTTCAATGCCTCTTTGGTTTTCTTCAGAAATAGCTGAAACCCACTCCCATCTTTCATTGAACTTTCTTTTAGATAAATAATGGTCGGGCGAAAGGTATGCTTGCCATATTTCTTCTTGGCTACTGCCCAATGGAGAAATTGAAGAAACCGCGGTGATAGAGATTGGTTCTTTCACTAAAATAATGATTAAAGTGCCTCTAGGGCCGATTTAATAGTGTCGTAAATCTTATGAAGTTGTTTGTCTGAAATGGTAAAGGGGGCAGAAATATAAATGGTACTGCCCAATGGTCGTAAAAACACACCATTATCCATAAAATGTTTGAAAAGTTGATCCCTTAGATTTCCGTAGCGTTCCATTTTTACATCGAGATCAAGTGCATAAATAATTCCGCATTGACGAGTCGAAGCTACTTTTGAATGGTTTTTTATCTCTTTATCAAAACTTTTATGGGCTTCCGTAATCCGATGAATACTCTCTTGTATCTCATTCGATTTCAACAACTCTATTCCTGCCAAAGCTGCTGTACACGCCAATGGATTGGCTGTATAAGTATGCCCATGAAACAGCCCTTTACCGATATCATCACTATAAAAAGCATCATACACGTCTTGGGTACAACTTGTGACAGCCATGGGCATTAAACCCGCTGTCAACGCTTTCGACATGCAGATAATATCCGGTTTGTTAAGCATGCGGTCTGAAGCAAAAAAAGAGCCTGTTTTGCCGAAACCCGTCATCACTTCATCGGCAATAGCCAAAACCCCATTCTTTTTCAATAAACCTAGTATCCTATCAAGGTGCTTGGCATCGTGCATTTTCATGGCAGCGGCCCCTTGCACCAAAGGCTCGTATATAAAACCAGCTATATCGCCCTTTGCTAATCTAGTCTCCAGAAATTTTAATAGATGCTCGATGTTTTTTTCGTTGGGCACCGGTAACCGCTCCACACTTATAAAAAAATCTTCAAACGGACCATTGTACACAGATAAACCAGAAACGGACATGGCCCCAAAAGTGTCACCATGAAAACCTTCTTCAAAAGCTACCAGAACAGGACGCTTCTCACCTCTATTAAAGTGATATTGCAAAGCCATCTTTATCCCGATTTCAGTGGCTGTAGAGCCATTATCCGAAAAGAATAGCTTTTGCTGATTACCAGGTAAAATATCTATAAGCTCTTCTGAAAGGCGCACTGCAGGTTCGTGGGTAAATCCACTAAAGACCACTTGATCCAGTTTTTGCATTTGTTGATGCACCTTGTCAAGTATATAATCATTGCAGTGACCGTACATACAAGTATACCATGAAGCGATGCCATCAATATATTCCTTTCCCGACTCGTCGTAAAGAAGAGCCCCTTTGGCCTTCTTTATACCCAACATCGTAGGGTGTAATTTATGCTGTGTGAGAGGATGCCAGATGTGCTTTTTATCCCTTTCGGAAATACCTTCGGATATCATCGTACCTAAATCAAAATCATTATCCATCTTGCAAAGATGAGGAATAATTGACTTCTATATAAAGATTTTGGGCATCTTTGACTTTGAAAACCTACCAAAACCATGAATGCTATTGATAGAAATTCTTCAAAGCTTGACAACCCGAAAAGCCTTCAATGGTTATCAATAGGCATTTTTTCGCTATATATCATTTCTCTATTCTATAACCTCGGCGTACCACCTATACATACCGAGGAACCCAGAAGAGCCATTGTAGCCATGGAAATGCTCTTCAACAATAATTATGTGGTTACCTCAATTTTCAATGAAACCTTTTACGACCACCCTCCATTGTGGAACATCATACTTGCCGGAAGCATTAAGCTTTTCGGTGGCAATGCATTTGCATTGAGATTGCCCGCGGCCGTATCACTGATACTTACCGGACTGTTACTATATTGGATGAACAGGAAATATATAGGCCAAAAGTTCGCCTTGTTGAGTAGCTTGTACTATTTAGTATGTGCCGACATCTATTTTTATTTTTCCGTTACCGCCGAAATTGACCTTTTTTATTCGTTACTGGTAGTACTTTCGATATTCAGCATATTTCATTTTTACCAAAAAAAGCGGCTATTTCTATTATTTGGCGGTGCGTACTTTTTTATTACCCTAGCCTTTTTCACCAAAGGTTTCGCGTCTTTCGCCTTTCTTTTCATCACATTATTTTTCTATTTATACCAACAGAAAAATTTAAAAATACTTTTTTCACCAGCTCATTTTACTTCTATACTTCTCTCGGCAATAGCCGTCGGGCTCTATTTTTATTGGTACAGCCTACATGAAGATTTAACGACCTACCTTTCTGATATGTGGGGACTCACCAGTCAACGAACGCTACTTGAAAGGGATTTTCTTGAGCTTATAGGCCATCTCTTTTTCTTTCCCATGAATTTTTTGGCGGTTCTCTTTCCGGCAACGCTTTTTATATTTCTCTGGCGGAAAGAATTCATTCAGAAAATACTCAAGCACCCGTACCTATCCTTTGTTTTAATTGCCTTTACTGCCAATTTTATGGTTTATTGGGTATCTCCAGGAGCACGGATTCGATATACTTACATGTTTTTCCCTTTGCTTATCACTCTACTTACCTACCTAGCGTATAACCAACTCAATAAAATGAAGCTGATGCACCTGCTCTTCAAGATACTCATGGGCCTTGCCATAGCATGCTGTATTGCAATTCCGTTTCTACCGTACTTTGAGCAAATACCAAATATAAGATGGACTCCCTTGTTTATACTATTTCTCGGTGCTTTGTTGTGGATGACATATAAAACCACAGACTACGGCAAACACTTGGGCATTATATGTTTTTTAATTGTGGGAAGATTAATTTTTGATCACGTTGCCCTTCCACTAAAAGCATTAAATTCATCAAGTGCCGTTCAAAAAAAGTATGCGGTAGAAATTGAAAACCTGATAGGCGAAGAACCGCTTTATGTTTTCTCTCAAGAAGATACACGAACCCATTGTCAAATACCCTTTCGGTTTTATGAAACAGGCGCTTACCTTGAACTATGGCGGCAAAAACCCCTTATAAAAACTCAACAATGTCTAATACCAGGCTACTACATTTTCAACAAAAACAATTTAGAAGGAAGAAAAAATCTATTGGCCTTCAACATCGGTGATACCGAATTGGTTCTTACTTATATTGAAAATTAGAGGGTTTCTAGAATAGGTTTGAATTTTTCAGCGTATTTTTTAATGACTGCTTTATCGAAAGATTCCTCCTCGTCTATTCGACCGATCATTGAAACGCCCGTTTTATGAAGAATTATGTTCTCGGTCTGAGGGTTGGCATTACCACTAAATAATACGGAAACATCATAGCCCTTTTGAGACAGCCAATTAATGGTCAACAGAGTGTGGTTGATACTACCCAAATAATGTCTTGACACCACAATTACCTTATAAGTAGGCATAATTATATCGAGTACCGTATCGCTGCTATTAAAAGGCACTAAGATGCCCCCACAGCCTTCTATCACAAGATGGTTATCGGTCTTGGGCTCGTTTATATGTTCCCTATCGATTAAGACACCTTCGTTTTCAGCCGCTGCATGAGGGCTCATAGGTTCTTTTAATTCGTAACTGCTTTTATGAATAACCGTTTTACCGTTAGACACCAACGATTTGACCTTGTCACTGTCGGTATTATCAAGTTCACCTGCTTGAACGGGTTTCCAATAATCTGCTTCCATGGCTTCTGCTATGATTGCAGAAGCAATTGTTTTGCCTACTTCCGTAGAAATTCCAGTTACGAAAAATTGTGTCATACTACTCTTGGGTTTGTGATCATGCCACAATTTAGGCATTTGTATTTTCTTTTCTCAAAAAACGGGAAAAGTTTATTTAAAACGCCCTTTCTATCGTAGTAAACCTCTGATTTTTGCGCTTTACAGTTAGGGCAAGTTCGAGGGTTACCCAAATCATCAATGGCGAAAGCCCTAATTTGGTCGTAAATTTCTAAAGCCGACTCTTTATCTTCACTGTACACCTGCAATTTTACACCCCCTATCGCATTGCTAATGATGGGGTCGGAATTCAAGGTGTTTTCATCTCGCAGAAAAACAGGAATACCCTCAGATTCTAACTTACTTTTTAAAATCTGAACATCTGCCGGAAACTCGAAAGAAGCAACAGTGAAAAATTTTTGTGCCATTCAATTTTTAAATAGGTCGACCAGATTTTCAAGCATCGTTTTAATTTGGTCTTCGGTATTGTAGCTATGCAAACAAATTCTTAATCGCTCTTGCCCCTCGGGCACCGTTGGTGAAAGAATAGCCCTAATATCAAAACCCAACTTTTTCATAGCGCCTGACAGTTCTTTGGCTTTCTTGATATCACCTACCAAAAAACAGTGAACTGCCGAATCGCTATCTATAAAACGGTCATCAGCACCTAATCTTTTTATTTCAAGTTTAAAAAATTCAATGTTATTCCGCAACCTTAAAATATCACCAACCGGTTGACTCATAAAGCGATAAGCAATGAGAATAGTGGCCAATGAATGGGGTGGCATACCTGTAGTATAGATAAAGCTACGGGCAAAATTCACCAAATATTGCTTTAGTTCTGTACTGCCCAATATAGCGGCACCATGACAACCAAGGGCTTTGCCAAAAGTCATTATCCGTGCAAACACCTTTTCGTGCAAGCCTAAACACTGTACCAAGCCAGCGCCATTACCTCCGTAAACGCCGAGAGCGTGGGCTTCGTCGATTACCAGCCTTAAGTCGTATTTTTTACAAAAATGGACCATTGCCTCTAAATCAGGCGAGTCTCCGTCCATAGAAAAGACAGATTCTGTAACGACATAAACCTCTGCATCGCTGGGCACTGTTCGTTTTAATTTATCAAGTTTTACAGACAGGTCATTTAGATTGTTGTGGGCAAACTTCTGAGCTTTGGCATTTCCTAAAGTGATACCGTCTCGTATACTGGCATGACTGAACTCATCATACAGCACTAAATCGCCTCTTTGCGGTACGGAAGCAAAAAATCCTAAATTGGCATCATACCCTGAATTGAAAAGCAATGCTGCCTCTACTTGATGAAAGTTTGCCAACATTTTCTCTACTTCATTATGAAGAGGATGGTTACCAGAAATGAGTCTTGAACCCGTAGCGCCGTTACTGTTTATATAATTGCCTGCCAAAAATTGACCGACCGCATCAAAAAGCTCAAAATTACTGGCCAGACCCAGATAATCGTTCGATGAAAAATCTATCAAGGAGTCATCGGAAAAAGGTAACTGGCGAAGAGACCCCTGTTCTTTTCTCAACAGTAGTTTGCGCTGCAATTTTGATGGTAAACTTTTCACAGACCAAAAATATAACCTTTCTTAAAACAAATCTTTTTCACTGAAAAAGTCTAGTTCAAGACCCAGGCTTTTGGTGAAAAAAGTGTGCTCACCTAAAAAGAGGTTTTCCTCAGAGGTAAAAAGTACTTGATTATCTTCTCCATAAATATTGACAATCAATTCGCTTTCGGTCTTAGAGACGGAATAATAACTCATATTCTGACCGCCGTATCCTTTATTTAGATAAACAACCCCATTTTGCAGCTCACCCCTTTCAAAATTAGCCTGAGCTAATTCAATACCATTTTTATCGAACTTGACCACTACACCACTCAGATATCCCTCGAACATCTGATATTGATATTTTACTTGGTCAGAATCTTGATAATAGCTTTTGCATTCAACATTTTGTTCGTTCAAATACGTCTTGACCAATAAGGTATCATCCGTTTTAATTTCTTCTTTGATGAGTTGCCCATTTTTGTAGGTCTGTAAAGATTTTTCATTTTTATAATTGACCGATACCGTGCGCATGCCATTCATCGGCTTACCTTCTTTATACTCCATTTGAGCGATCTCATCCCCTTCATTGTTGTAATAAAAGGCTTTACCATTTAGGTGGTCATTGGCATAGTTTTCCTTTGAAACCACCATTCCGTCATAAGTATACGTCTTGAAAACACCCTCTTTTTTATTATCAACAAAAGAGCCCTCGGCAATTACATTCTTGTTGTAATCGAACTTTTTATAACAACCCGTTTTCTTACCTTTTTGAATTTGATATAATTCTTTTGTCGCAGGGTCGTACAAATCACCGCTCCAGGGTTTCTCATCTTTGAACTGTATCTCTGCCAGCAAGTTCCCCTCCCTATCATAATAAGAGGCGCAACAAGTAATATCAAAATCTTCAACTAGAACTGGGTCTATACTGCCATAAGAGACATTATTACCATAATCATATTTTTTGAAGGCCAACTGTTTACCATTGCTGGTCAACTCATATTCTTGAACTTCATCTGAATCACCAAAAAACTGATATCTAGCGCCATCTTTTTTCTCAAAATCATACTCGCCCATGATTTTGCCGTCTTTATCATAATAGACACCTTTTAACTCTTTGTAATTTCTATAGGTGATATCACTTTGCTTGTGTCCGTTACTATAGAAAAGAATCTCATTTATTTTATTAAAACCAGAGGCATCATATTTCTCTATTCTTTTAAACGTATCAGAATTTTCTTCGCTTATTTTTCGTTTTCTCCAAGAAGTTTTTTGCACAATGGCGCCTTCTTCATACTCTTCTATAGAACTTACCGTACCATCATAATAATCATAGCGAAATCTTTTACCCTTCCATGGTTTTGGATAAGAAGCACTATTTTCCATAGTTAGCGTACCTAGCTCATCTCCCTTACTGTCAAAATAAACTTCCTTTTCAGGAGTTTTAGAGACTTGAACCATTTCGGTTTTCGGGAAATAAACCTCTTCTTTGATCAGCTTGCCATTAGCATAGGTGGCTCGACCCGTCTCTCTTATTTCAGTACCATTAAACGGACTGTAATTTTCATATTCCATTCGGGCCAATTCAGTGCCGTCTTCGGAATAACTTATTTGAAGCGTCTTTTTGCCTTCTTCATATTTGGTAAGCGACCTTAGTTTATCGTTTTCATAATAGGTTGCGTCTTCTTGTACCTTACCATTTTCATAAACCGTTTTTCTTTCTACGCGGTATTCATCGGCGTAATCGTTCTTATGCACACCATACCCGAACCTGAAAACCACACCCTCTTTTGGTAAAATACCATAATTATCGATTTTGTATTCTACCCTTCCCATTTCTTCACCTTTGGGCGTATAATAGACATGGGCCAATTTCGGTTCTTGAAGAAATTCAGCTCGAACCTGACCATTAGGGTAAAAATCTGTCTGCCCTAAGACCTTGCCCCTACTGTAATAGGTGATACTTTTGACCCTCATGGGATCGTATACATACATTACTTCAACACCCTTCGTGTAACCATCAGAACCTGGTTGTTTTTCTCCAAGAAATTCACCCCCCTGCCCATAGTATTTACTATAGAGCTCATATTTTTTATTGGTACCTACCCGCTCTTGCCTAATACCATCTATATCATCTTGGTAAATAATTTCACGAATGGTATCCCCTACTTTTTGCATGTAGAACATACTATTGCCATAACCGGTATTTCTCTCACCCGAGATAAATTTTCCGTTTTTATATTTTGCAACCAACTTGTTCTTATTAAGAAAAGTAACAAAATCTCCATCTAGATAGCCATTGGCGTAGTTGCCTTCTTGTTTGATAGAACCATCTTCATTAAACCAAACCACCTTACCCTGCCATACTTCTTTAGTTGGCGATTGTGAAAAGCCCTTCATTTGCTTTTTCCCTGAAATAAAGAAATCTTGTATGTGGTACAAGTCACCTTTTTTGGTAACTGGCAAGCGATAGAAAGAAGCACTGTCTTTCTGCTGAACCAACTTCCAGTTCTCACTGTAATAGATAGTATCATTTTGAGCGTAGCTCGAATAAATCGATAAAAAGAGAATGAATAATGAGAAGCACTTTTTAATGGTTGTAATCATAATGCGTATTTTTCTTTTGTTGGAACAAAATTAAATCTGCAATAATTCTTACCTACCCCTTTTTTCAGGGATTTTCACTCAAAAGGCACTTTTGATTGGATTATTCAGTAACGGTAAACTCCCACAGCGCTTCTTCTTCATTTGAAAATTCATGGCGAATATCAAGATAGATTTCGTTGGCCTGATTATAACCATTATGAAAGATAACATGGCTTAGATTGAGCCTGAAGCTACCAGCTTCAGCCAAAACAATTCCGAATCTTGATTCGTACGCATCTCTTGAAGAATTGAGTAATGCCAAAATTTCTAGAGAATTATAGCCCCCATCATCTTTGTTGCCTAAAATAAACTGAGGGTCGAGATTAACCCAATTGTAGTCTTGCGAAAGATTTGAATATTTTTCTATTTGAAAGCTATAGCCAAACTCCTCATCTTTAGTAGTTTCATAAACATCTAACAGCTCTTCGTAGCCTTCTTCCGGTAGATATCTACTAAAATATTGTTCAACATAAAGTGTATCGCCAACCGAAAACTCATTTTGCAAAGGAAAGTCAAAAGCATTTTGTGCCGTTAACCAGATAGGCCTATATTCATCATCATCTGTTGACAAGCAACCCAAGAACAACAATGATGAGAAAAGAGATAGAAAAAATTTGAAAAGCCTCATAATTACAACCTAAAAACGATATCCTATTTTAATTCCGGTTCGTACAAAAGCAGCATTCAAGAACACGAAATCTACGTCAAAATTGGTTCGTAATCCTATCTGCGCTTCTAACACTACTTTTCTCCGGTAAAACAAAAAGCGATATCCGTAACCAACTCCTAACCCGCCGACCGAAAAGCTTTTTGAACCGACAGAATAAACACCATAACCCTCTTGATTCACATGCCTTAAATACCTACCAGATTCTTCTACCTGACTTAAAGACCCAAACACCTCTAGAAAATGACTTCTCTTTTGTGACCCATTAAAATAGATTCTTACAAAAGGGGTAATCTCGTAATTTGTTATGCGCTCGTAATAAGAGTCGTAAGTACTTAAATTTTGGAAACCTTCGCCATAGAGAGCAGCACCTATTCCTACAGCCCATTTATTGGCCACAATACGTTCATAGCTCAAATCAAAACTACCCGTTATCGGCAAAACTAGATTAGTGGAAATCTGATTATTAAGGTTTTCAGAAACCGATTCATTTTGTGCTACAACGGATAAGGAGAAAAAGAAAACGAGAATTTGAACTAAAGTTCTTACCATGAACCCAATCGATAGAAAAGTGTTTAAATAACCGACGAATCGGGTGCTTTTAAAATGGATTAAAGCGTACAACAAATTTAGTGTATGCACTCTATTAACCCTATATTAGCTCTAAAAATATTCAAATGAATTTGAATCTTCTTCTGATACTGTTTGCTTCCGCCTTTGTTTCTGCACAGACCAACACTTACACTATTTCTTTTGAAAATGCGGTACACCATGAAGCGACTATTCAGGCAAAATTTACAAACTTAGAAAACGACACCCTTTCCCTAAGAATGAGCCGAACATCTCCGGGCCGATATGCCCTGCACGAATTCGCCAAAAATGTATATGGCTTTAAAGCCACCGACAGTTCGGGAAAAGAATTAACGGTTATCCGGCCCGACCCTTATCAGTGGTTGGTTAGCGGCCATGATGGCACAATCAATATTCAATACACTCTATTTGCGAATAGAGGAGACGGCACGTATTCGCAAGTTGATGAAACCCATTCACATTTGAATATACCCGCCACTTTTATGTTTGCCCCAGGCCTCAAAGAAAGAAAAATAGAGGTTGATTTCAATGTTCGGGAAGACCTTGGGTGGAAGGTGGCCACACAGTTACCCTTAGTGTCAGGAACCACCTATAGTGCACCGAACCTATATTATTTTATGGATAGCCCTGTAGAAATAAGCAACTATTCCGTTAGGGAATTTAAAGTGGGGCCCAATAACAATGAACAGACCATTCAATTGGTGCTTCATCACAACGGAAGTGAAGAAGAACTAGATCAATATTTCGAGCAGGTAAAAAGTGTGGTAATTGCTGAAGAAAAAGTATACGGCGAGTTACCTAAATTCGATTACGGCCGTTACACTTTTTTGGCTTGTTACATACCAAATGCTTCAGGTGATGGTATGGAACACCGTAATTCGACCATTTTAACTAGCACCACGGCTTTGGCCGACGGGGGAATGAAAGGCAATATCGGCACGGTTTCGCACGAGTTCTTTCATGCCTGGAATGTAGAAAGGTTACGACCCAAAGCATTGGAGCCTTTTGATTTTGAAGAGGCCAATATGAGCGGAGAACTTTGGTTTGCAGAAGGATTCACCAGCTATTATACCGGTTTAAGCCTATGCAGGGCGGGAATATTATCGGCAGATGAATACATAGAAGGCATAACGGGAACGTTCAATTATGTGTGGAACTCTCCGGGTCGTCAATTTTTCAATCCAGTTGAAATGAGCTACCAAGCCCCCTTTGTTGATGCGGCCACTTCGGTAGACCCTGTCAACAGAGGCAACACTTTCATTTCGTACTATTCTTACGGAAGCATTCTCGGCCTTGCATTAGACCTATCACTGCGCGAAAACGATCTCACTCTAGATGATTATATGAAACACATGTGGTCAACGATGGGTAAACCTGAAAAGCCGTACACATTGCATAACCTACGTGAAGGACTTCAAGTGTACGCAGGTGAAAATTTCGCCGACCAATTTTTCGACAAGTACATATTCGACAGCCAAATGCCCGATTACCGATCACTGCTTGAAACGGTGGGCGTAATATTGGAACAATCAAAATCGCGACCTCATTTTGGGGTCAATGTAAGTCTTAATGGCGATGGTAATGGCGAAATCAGTTCGACACCCAAAATAGGTTCTCCCGCTTATAGAGCCGAACTGGAGGAAGGTGATATCATCACCCAAATAAATGGTGAAAACTTCCCGAACGGTCAACAGTTTACCGAATTCATAGGTGGTCTTAAAATTGGCGATCAGTTAAATATAACCTTTGAGAGATTCGGGATTCAGAAAAGTACACAAGTAACTTTAGAAGCCGACCCATCGTATTCCCTTTACACCTTTGAAAAAAAGGGTCAAAAACCATCGAAAAAGCAACTTAAAAAAAGAGAAAATTGGCTGTGGAGCAAGTAAATTTAATTACTTACAAAAGTTGTAGCTCAGATAGTGAGTTACAGCAAATATTATCGCTGCAGCAAAAAAATCTACCTAGCGCCCTGACTGAGGAAGAAAAAAGCAAAGAAGGATTTGTTACGGTTGTTCACACCTTTGAGATTTTAAAGAAAATGAACGAAGCCTGCCCCCACATTATAGCCATTGCTAATGATCAAGTAATAGCCTACGCGCTCAGCATGCACCCCAAGTTTGGCAACCAGATTGAGGTGCTTGTACCCATGTTCAATGAAATAGAAAAGTTAGAACTTACTGATTTTATAGCTATGGGACAGATTTGTATAGATAAACAATTTAGAAGAAAAGGCGTGTTCAGGCAATTATACCAAACTATGAAAACTACCGTTTTCCCCGAGTTTTCATCTATCGTTACCGAAGTTGATGCTGAAAACAAGAGGTCTCTAGCGGCCCATCAAGCGATAGGTTTTACCGACTTAACGGGTTATTGGTCTGGAAGCACATTTTGGAAAATCATTCAATTGAAGTAATTCAAATCGGGCTTTCAAATTTTACTTTCTATGGAAATAATATTGTAAATCTCTATATTGTAGACCATAATAACTTTAAACAATTAGAATTCCCCTGAAAAAGAGTTATTGTCAAATATGAAAGTAGCCCCAGAACATGAGAAGGAAGCTGAACGGCTAGAGCTTTTAAATTCCTATTCCATTTTAGACACCTTACCGGAAAAAGATTATGATAATCTGACCAAACTGGCTGCTGAAATTTGCCAAACACCTATTTCTCTGATTACCCTTTTAGATGACCACAGGCAATGGTTTAAATCGAACCATGGTTTGAACGTTAGGCAAACCCCCAAAGAACAAGCCTTTTGCAGCCATGCCATTCATCATAAAGATAGGGTATTTATGGTGAATGACTCCCGTGAAGACGAACGGTTTTTTGATAACCCTTTGGTAACGGGAGACCCCAATGTTATTTTTTATGCGGGGGTACCGCTAAAAGATTCTTTAGGGTTACCATTAGGAACCCTATGTGTAATCGACCATAAACCCCATTCGCTTAGTCAAAGCCAAATTGAAGCCTTGAACATTTTGGCCGAACAGGTAATGAATCTGCTCGAACTAAGAAAAAGCAGGCTAGAACTGGAAAAGAGAAACAACGAACTAACACTGCTCTCCAAAGATTTGGAAAATAAGGTGAAGATGCGCACCCAAGAGCTTAAAGCCCAAAATGAAGAGCTTGAAAAGATGAATGCCGAACTTCAATCGTTCGCCTACATTTCGAGCCATGACATGCAAGAACCCTTGCGCAAAATACAGACTTTCGTATCGCAAATTTTGGCAACCGAACATAAGAACCTTTCAGAAAAAGGTATTTATAGGTTCAATAGAATGCAATTGGCCGCTAATAGAATGCAGACCTTGATTCAAGATTTATTATCATATTCCCGTGCGGAAAAGTCAGGTCAACTGTTTATAGAAACCAAATTCGAAACCTTGATCAAAGAGGTAAGTGAAAACCTTAGAGAAGAACTTCACGATAAAAAAGCGAATTTAAATCTAAAAGGTTCGTGTAAGGCAGAAGTGATACCTTCACAATTCAAGCAGTTGTTCGTTAATCTTATTATCAATTCTCTAAAGTTCTCAAAAAAAGATATGCCTTCGGTTATCGATATTGAATTACAGGAGGCAATGCCAGTAGATATTAAAGGCTTACCCCTTAACCAAGAACGATCATATAGCCTTTTAACCTTAAAAGATAACGGAATAGGCTTTGATCAAAAATATGCCGAACAGATCTTTAAAATATTCCATAGACTTCATGACCGCAAGCAATATGAGGGTACGGGTATCGGCTTGGCCATTGTTAAAAAAATAGTTCAAAACCATCATGGCCATATTCGGGCCAAAAGCACCTTGGGTCAAGGGGTAACTTTTGAAATCTTCATACCCAAAAAACAGGATTTTTAGGTTTTTCGCAGTTAATTATATTCTATTACCTAAATAAAGTGAACCAAAAAAGCCCAAAAGATAACTTTTGGGCTTTAAAATTATTTGGCAATTATAATTAATCTGCCAGAACTATCACTTTATTGTCCTTCATTTCGACGGTACCACTTTTTATGTGCAAAAGGGTCTTACCATCTGAATCTTTAGAGAATTTAGAAGCATGTTCTTCATCGACGACAACATTGCCATCTACTTTCACATTACCTTCTTGCAACAATGAAATAATCGGTTCGTGATTATTTAACATCTGAAACTCTCCATTTACACCGGGTACGGTTACCGAGGTAACTTCTCCTGAAAAAAGGGTTGCTTCTGGTGATACGATTTCTAAATACATCTCTTATTAGTTATAAGTTCTAAGCTTTAAGTCAAAAGCCAAAGTACCTAAACCTTGAACTATTAACTTATAACTATTTACGCTTCTGCCAACATTCTCTCACCAGCCTCCATTGCTTCTTCAATGGTTCCTTTTAGGTTGAAAGCCGATTCTGGAAGATGATCCAATTCACCGTCCATAATCATATTAAAGCCTTTGATAGTTTCTTTAATATCAACCAAAACACCTGGAATACCTGTAAATTGCTCAGCTACGTGGAATGGTTGAGAAAGGAAACGCTGAACACGTCTTGCACGACCTACGGCCAATTTGTCTTCCTCAGACAATTCTTCCATACCCAAGATGGCAATGATATCTTGTAATTCTTTATATCTCTGTAAAAGCTCTTTTACGCGCTGTGCACAGTTGTAGTGGTCTTCTCCTAAGATTTCGGCAGTAAGAATCCTAGAAGTAGAATCCAATGGATCCACTGCAGGATAAATACCTAACTCAGCAATCTTACGAGACAATACGGTTGTAGCATCCAAGTGAGCAAACGTTGTTGCAGGAGCAGGATCCGTAAGGTCATCCGCAGGTACATATACCGCCTGTACAGATGTAATAGAACCTCTTTTGGTTGAGGTAATACGCTCTTGCATAGCACCCATTTCGGTAGCCAATGTAGGCTGGTAACCCACCGCTGATGGCATACGACCTAAAAGAGCCGATACCTCAGAACCTGCTTGGGTAAAACGGAAAATATTATCAACGAAGAAAAGAACATCTTTACCTTGCCCGTCTCCAGCACCATCACGGAAATACTCAGCTATTGTCAAGCCTGAAAGAGCCACACGAGCACGTGCCCCTGGTGGTTCGTTCATCTGACCGAATACGAAAGTTGCCTTTGATTCTTTCATTGCAGCTTTATCTACCTTGGTCAAATCCCATCCGCCATCTTCCATACTGTGCATGAAATCTTCACCGTATTTAATAATACCGGACTCCAACATCTCACGAAGCAAGTCATTACCCTCACGGGTTCTTTCACCTACCCCTGCAAATACGGAAAGACCACCATGGCCCTTGGCGATATTGTTAATCAATTCTTGAATCAAAACGGTCTTACCGACACCAGCACCACCGAAAAGACCAATTTTACCACCTTTAGCATAAGGCTCGATAAGGTCGATTACTTTAATACCAGTATAAAGAACTTCTGTAGAAGTAGATAAATCTTCGAATTTAGGTGCTTCTCTGTGGATAGGAAGCCCCTTCTCTCCAGCTTTTGGCAAGTTGCCCAAGCCATCGATAGCATCACCAATTACATTGAACAAACGGCCATAAACATCATCACCGATCGGCATTTGAATGGCATTACCGGTCGCCAATACATCAGTTCCGCGGCTTAGACCATCGGTTGAATCCATAGAGATAGTTCTTACCGTATTTTCACCTACGTGAGATTGAACCTCTAGCACCAACTTAGAACCATCCTTATTGGTGATTTCCAATGAATCGTAGATTTTAGGAAGGACATCACCTGATTGGAATTCAACATCCACAACCGGCCCAATAATCTGCGAAACTTTACCTGTAACTTTAGACATTACCTTTTCGTTTAAAAATTCAATTGATTAACTATTGATAGACAGTTTTTTTCACCTGTGTTTTTCAGGGTGCAAAGGTAGCTTTTTCAATTTTAACTAAAAACTACTTTTTGTTCTTTTTTAAACACAAAAAACGGCACCTTACAATAGCACCGTTTTTTGTTGATTTTCTCACACTTACCTATCGCAAACTAGGTGAATAATTGGTTGGGAAATCTCCTATATTGTATAGACTTCCGGAAGCCTCAAAGTTCGATTCATAAGTGGCGTCGATAGCTTTCATAAACTCATTTGCCAACAGGGCATAACCTCTAGCGGTAGGGTGAACACCATCAAGTGAAAAGGCGCCCCCTGTTACTAAATTGGCAGATAAAGTGAAATCACCATCGGTGACGCCGCCATTTGCCAAGTCTTGCATAATAGCGTTTGCATCAACGAAAGCCAAGCCGGCACCTGAGGCAGCTGCAGCAATCGTAGCATTAAAATTATCTATTGCCGTGCTAATTTCAGCTTGCTCTTCAGGGGTCAAAACCCACTTATCGGCCAAAGGCATACTAATACCTTCAACAGAAAACTGGCCGGCAATTTCCATTGGCAATCCTTGAGACATTAGAAAGGCAACCGAGTCTGTATTCACCGTTCCGATGATCTTACTACTAGGTAACACCAAAAGGTCTTCTTCGGTTGCTTGTCTGGTCTGCCCGTAAGTAACCCCTAAAAGATTAGCTACAATAGGCGCCGCCTCTGAAGGAAGACCGAATTGTTGAACGAACAAAGGAAAACCAGGGTTTGCATTTAATGCTCCGGCAATTTGAGCCGACAAATCGGTTAAGTTTTCATCTAAAATGACCACCGCACTGGCTTCTGTTTCGGAAAATGTTACAATTCTATCAGTTTCTCCCAGTGCCGTATAGATTTGATTGAGCGTACCAAAAATAGTATTCAATGTAGGAATCTGAGGTCCGAAATCCGGGTTTGTAGGATCTAATGGATTATGAGGTACGGTCGTAAAATGAGGTATGGAAGTCACATAAGGTATGTTGGCCATTACTCCTTTTGCACCATTGCCAGTCAAACTAGTGACCAACGTACTGATGGCCACATCAAAAGTGGCTTGATCAGTAATCGGGTTGGTACCGTCACCACCAGAGGTGGCATACCCGAGCACATCATTATTACCTGCCCAGAGGGTGAAAAAAGTAGGGGACTGTGCCAACGCAAGCTCTAAAATTCTTGCATCGGGCGTACTGCCCGTCATTCTAACAAAAAAAGGGTTCGCTAATTGAGCCTCAAGATTAGCAATATTTCCATACCCCGGTGCCAAAAGATGAAAACTCTTAGCTCCAGGAACTCCTAAATTATTAAATGGCCCCGATGGATTGTTCAGTACTATATCGGTCGTAGGACTTATAGGTCCGACTACTTCCTCTAAATCAACCGGTCCGGCACCACCGAAAACCAACCTCGGCTTAAAACCTTCTAATTGAGCACCGCCTACCAACAGACCGCCAATATTATCGTTCGCCAATGGCTGGGTAAACGCTCCGCCTCCTACCAAAGAAAATTTGGCCGCAAGTAGATTTGGCATTGAATTTTCTTGACCTGCAATAAAAAGTGCGTTATCGGTATAACCTGCCGTAAGGGAATTTCCTAAAGAAACATAAGTTGAAAAGTCTGCCGACCCAGCTGTGAGTTCGGGTATTTCTGCCACCTCTTCGGTGCGGTCAAAATCCTCTTCAGTATTACAAGCAACAAAGACCAATGACATGGCCATTAATGCAATATATCTAGTTTTCATCATCATATTCTATTATAGGTTGTTGATTGTCCAAGAAACATAATACATCGATCCGATAAATCCGGTACCAAAAGCGGTAAAGTATTCATCGCCCAGCAAGTTGGTAGCACCAGCCTTAAAAGATGATTTAATTTTTGGCACTTTGTAGCTTATCTGAGCGTCCAATACATGAAATTCGGGCACGACGCCATTACCAAAAGTTGCCTCCCAGAAATAATCATCACTAAAACGATAGGCAAGATTGAACCCAAAATTTTTGAACACATCGGTATTGCCCAACGAGGCCTTGAACTTGTGCTCAGGCGTATTGAAGTTGCTCATAAAATCAGGATTCGCCTCTTGATCAAAATCTTGCTTGGCATAGGTATAACTTCCACTTAAATCATACCCTCCAAACAATGAAGCCGTTAAACCAATGGAAGCTCCGTAAGAAGATATATCAACATCTGAATTGGTATAAGCGCTGTATGCTTGAAAATCATCATTGACTATGGCCGCCACAGAAAGAGAACCGTCTCCGACCGTTCCGTAATAAGGTGCTATTACCACCTCTTGCGAAATAAAGTCTTTGTAGTTGTTATAATAAGCACTAAAATCAATGACTAACTTATCTATTTTACCACGGTAACCTACCTCTACCGAGGTTACCTGCTCAGGCTTCACCACTTCTGGGTTGGCTATGACCAAATCGGCCGGATTGCCAGTAACCCCAAGTCTTTGCACAGAGCTTAAGGAATATGAATTCTCATAAGCCGCTTTACCGGTTTGAGTAATGGCAGCGGGCTGCTGAAAATTCTGTTGAGCTGCACCACTGACTTCGAAACTTCTTGAATACCTATCTAAGTTATCAGGTGCCGAACCTACAAGAATTGCCCGACCGGCATCAAGACCGATAAAAAGGTCTTGTGTAGTCGGATTTCTGAAGCCGGTCTGTACAGACGCACGAATATTGTGGTCTCTGTTCAACGTCAAACCTGCGGATAACCTCGGGGAGAAGAAACCATCAAAAAACTCCGATTTATCATAGCGCACAGAACCCGTTAGTTTTAGGTTCATGCCTTCGTTGAAGTCGATTGTTTTTTGAACTTGGGTATACAGTCCAAATTCCGAATAATCGATAGTTCCATCATAGTCTGTATAAATGGTGCCGAACGAGTTTAGGCCATATCTTCTAAACGAACCACCGACCTGAATTTCGGCAAAATCTACCAAATGGCTGAAATTATAATTACCATCTACATGATAATATTTGGAAGCATCTCTAAATTGAGATCCGGTAGACAAATTAGGATCATTGATACTTCTGTTAAAGGCCGCTTCAAATTCTGGTGTACCCGGTTCAAATCGACCAGATTCGGCTTGGGCCCTTGCCGCCGCATGAGCTTGCTCATTCGTAGCTCCTGCCAAAGTCGCTTGTACATAGGCCCCAGTATACTCTCCGAACCAAGTTTGGTCATCTTTCCAAGCCCTATTGATATTTATTCCCGTAAATACCATGTCATAAGAATCACCAGCCTTATCGGCCACCATATAACCTCTTAGAAAGAAATTATCGTTTCGAAATTCTATTTTATGCTGTTCTTGAAAGAAGTTATTGATGTTATAGCGGTTGGTACCTTGATAAATGGTTGATCCTGTACCTACCTTACCCACATAAGCAATTTCAAAATCGTTCTCCCAAGGCCGGTAATAAAGACCCCAATCCGCCTTAACACTTTCTGCGTTGTAATTAGTAAGGTATCTTTCATTGTAACCCGTTCTACTTACTTCTTGGGATGGAACCAAAGCATTAGCGCCAGCTGGCAATAAGCCTAAACCCTCCAATGTTACCGCTACATCTTTGATATCGGCGGAAACCTCATCCCCATAAACGTTGATACCATCATAGTTAAGATCGGACCTTGTACCTCCAACGCGAGTTTTGTCCACTTCACTGGTGGCGGCCCAGTCGGTGCCTTTCAAGTATCCGAAGTTCACTTTACCGGCAAACTTCTCACTAAACTTATGGGCGGCCCTGATACCAAAATCGGTGTACGGATTATCGCCTGCGGCTTCTTGAGAAGTGATACCTCTTTTAATATAACCACTCAACCCTTGGTGGTCGAATGGATTTTTACTTCTCATAAAAAGAATTCCGTTAAAGGCGTTGGCCCCATAAAGCGCAGAAGATGCCCCTGGCAAAAGTTCAACACTTTGTACATCGGTCTCAATCATACCGACCAAGTTACCTATAGGAAAGTTCAAGGCAGGTGTTGAGTTATCCATTCCATCTACCAACTGCATGAAGCGCGTGTTTGCAAAGGTGGCAAAACCCCTAGTATTGACACTTTTAAAGGTTAAACTGTTGGTGTTGACATCAACCCCTTTAAGATTTTCTAGTCCGTCATAAAAATCCGCGGATGCCGTATTCCTAATTTCCTGTAAACCAAAACGTTCAACGGTAACTGGTGATTCAAAGATACGTTCCGGAGTTCTAGATGCCGAAATGACCACCTCATCCAAAAAAGTTTGGGTTTCAGAAAGTACAATTGTAAGTGTTTGGTTGTTTGAGGTTACTTCCTCGGTTGCGGAAGCATAACCGATACTGGTAATAGTTAACTGAAAGGGGGGGACTTCAGAAGTTTCAAGAGTAAAATCCCCATCGAAGTTCGCTGTTGCCCCAATCGCTTTTCCAGTAATCACGATATTCGCACCAGGTATGGGCTCATTGTTCTGATCTACCACTTTCCCGTTTACCGTCGTTTGGGCGATAGCAAATCCACCAAAAAACAGCAATGCCAAAAATAGTACTCTTTTCATGTTAAGTTTAAGTTAAATAGGTTCGTATAGGCAAGTTACATTTTTTTTCACTCCAAAAATACTAATTTGAAAAAAATTATGCGCGCATAATATATTTTTCTCAATCAGAACGTGCAAATATTAAGAAAACCCAATAAAAAAGGCCACGGTAAGAACCGTGACCCTTAAAAAATATTGCTTATAAGTTGTTAAAATTACTCTACCGTAACCGATTTGGCCAAATTTCGTGGCTGGTCAACGTTGCAACCCCTCATTACCGCAATGTGGTATGATAATAGCTGCAGCGGAATGGTAGTAAGTAATGGCGAAAGACTTTCCAAAGTTTCTGGAACCTCTATAACATGATCGGCCAATTCTGTTACTTGCTCGTCACCTTCGGTAACGATAGCTATGATTTTTCCTTTTCTAGATTTTATCTCTTGAATATTACTGACCACTTTTTCATAATGCCCTTTTTTGGTAGCGATTACAAAAACCGGCATTTGATCATCTATTAGGGCTATGGGACCATGTTTCATTTCAGCCGCAGGATAACCTTCTGCATGAATATAACTTATCTCCTTCAACTTAAGTGCGCCCTCGAGTGCTACAGGAAAATTATACCCTCTACCCAAGTATAAACAATTGGTCGCATCTTTATAAACATCAGATATAATTTCAACTAGGGGATTTGATTCCAAGGCCTTTTCAACTTTGGCGGGAATAGTTTCCAACTCTGTTAAAAATTCATGGAACTTAGATTCTGAAAATTCACCTTTTTCCTTGGCCAATTTTAAGGCTATTAGCGTCAAAACTGTGATTTGAGTAGTAAATGCCTTGGTAGAAGCCACCCCAATTTCCGGCCCGGCATGCGTATAAGCTCCCGCATCGGTTTCTCTAGCTATAGAAGAACCAACTACATTACAAACGCCAAAAACAAACGCACCTTTTTCTTTTGCAAGTTTGATAGCTGCCAAGGTATCGGCAGTTTCTCCAGATTGCGAAATAGCAATCAAAACATCTTTATTTGTTATCACAGGATTTCTGTAACGAAATTCAGAAGCATACTCGACCTCGACCGGAACCCGTGCTAAATCTTCAAAAATATATTCGGCTACAAGACCGGCATGCCAAGACGTACCACAGGCAACGATAATTATTCTATTGGCATTCATGAATTTTTCTAGATGCTCATCAATACCGGCCATCTTGATAATACCTTGATCGGCACGCAAACGACCTCGATAGGTGTCTAAGATAGCCCTAGGTTGCTCATAAATTTCCTTCAACATAAAATGGTCATATCCGCCCTTCTCGATCTGTTCAATATTCATTTTGAGTTCAAGAATATTGGGGTAGGCTATCGCGTCATCCTTAATTTTACGTAATTTAATTTCTTTGCCCAGTCTTACAATGGCCATTTCTTCATCTTCAAGATAAACGGCATTGTTAGTGTACTCGATGAAAGGTGACGCATCCGAAGCGATAAAGTACTCATTTTCACCAATACCGATTGCTAAAGGGCTACCTAATTTAGCCACTACTATCTCATCTGGTTTTTGTTTATCAAATACGGCAATGGCATACGCGCCAACAACTTCATTTAAGGCTATTTGAACGGCCTTACCTAACTTTACATCTTCCTGTTTTTTGACTTCTTCAATCAGGTTAACTAGAACCTCGGTGTCGGTGTCGGACTGAAAAGTATAGCCTCTTTTTATCAACTCTTTTTTTATGGATTCATAGTTTTCAATGATCCCATTGTGTATAATGACCAAATTACCTGAATTCGAATAATGGGGGTGTGAGTTAACATCGTTGGGCACCCCGTGTGTTGCCCATCTTGTATGTCCCATACCTAAAGCCCCTGAAGTAGATATTGATTTATCGGCTTTCTTTTTAAGGTCTTCTACCTTCCCTTTAGTTTTTGATAAGTTGATATCTTCCCCGTCATATAATGCAATACCAGCACTATCATAACCTCGATATTCAAGTCTTCTAAGTCCTTTAATTATAATCGGATAAGCATCTCTATGACCGATATACCCTACTATTCCACACATATATTAGTAATTTATAGCTGAAGTGAGTTAGTGTTTCAAACAAATGTACAAGAACCTTTTAAAAACAACGGTTCTATAAAATGTTAAACGGGGTATTTTCTTGAATAGTATGTTGAATTCAAGAGAAGAAAATTGACGCTAACTACTCTACTCTACCTCAGTATAGAATATTTCAAGCTTAAGCTTTTTATCTAAATTTTCAGGGGCAACATTGCTGCCGTAAAGTACAGTTCCTAATGGGCTGAGGGTTGACGTTAAAGGAACTTCTTCCTCGCTATCATCGGGCAAAATGGAGTTACGCAACCCCGTTCTGTTTAATGCGGAAGCTATAGATAAACCTAACGTGGCATTCTGAGCGTCTCTAACAATCAAGTCATTAATGTGCTCGGTAATTTTAATGGTATATTTTAATGCTTTACCAGCACTTGTTCTTTCAAGCTTGCCATCATAATCAAAAATTCTGACTGATTGATCATTCTGATTTGAAGGTATTCCATAGACCGGATAAGTGGTCTCTGTATTGTACAAATACAAACTAGGAGGCGTAGCAACATCACTATTATCATCTACATACAATACTAAATTGGCCTCATTAATAATCCAATTGTTTGACTTAATCTGATTAATTACAGAACGGCCATTCTCTTCATCAAAAAGCTTTATTTCGGCCATTGTACCTGAGCCACCCTTAAGGTATATCTTTTCTGCATTTTCTTCACTTGTAATAGCATCAGAAATTTCAGCTGGGTAACTTTCATTAATATAGGTATTGGCAGCATTGCCATTAACCTGACCAGTAGCCTGACCAGTACTACCAACCACAGCAGTTAAAAAATTCAAGACATAATCACGCTTGCCATTACCTTCTGTTACAACACCATTAGAATCGGCAGTGTCGTAACTGTATGAAATGGTAATATTTGCATTCTTAATGTCGAACAGCATCATTACCTCATTAGACACCCCGTTTAACGATAAATGAATACCCCGAAAAAAGTCTTTGAAATTTTCTTGATTCAAGAGCTCTGCACTTCCCTCTTTATTAATGAAATTATTTTGGAAAAATTCATTGCTTAATTGAACCCTGATCCCAGGATTCAGATAAGTGAAGTTTTCCGACTCATCGACATCTTCAGTTGAAGCATCATCTCTACTTTTAAGAGCTATCTGATCTGGGTTAATTGTTACTTCCCCGTCGAATAGTAAGCTATCAACAAAAGTTGGAGAAAATTCTTGATTGCTATAATATTCTTGAGCCTCTTGAAAGTTAGCATTAGGGTCTAAATCACGCAGATAGTAGCTTGACCTTTCAACTCTTAAATTTAAGGGGCCTACCGCTGTAGATGGGCCATACAATTTTCCATCCACAAAAAGACTATCAATATCAAGTGTTTTTTTGTATTGGTTGGCGGTAAAATCATCATCTTCTGCATCTCCAATATTATCGTCGTCGGTATCAGAATCATTAGGGTCGGTTCCACGATTTATTTCTTGCGCATCTGACAGTCCGTCACCATCAGAGTCACCTGCCGGGTCATCGGGATACTGGTCCAGTTCATCTACCAGCCCGTCACCATCAGAGTCCCCTCCTGGGTTTGTCAAAAAAGGTATATAGAGATAAACAGAGTCGATTTTTTCGTTTTCGGGAATTTGCGTAGCGATTGTACTACTCGGATTATCTTCTTGAGCTTGTGAATTTATCCCAAAAGTCGGATTTACACTTGACAACTGCACTTGCGAAGTTACACTAGCCGTTGTTTTACCATAAACAGGATGAGTAAAAGAACCCAATTGATAAATAGGCAATTTATTGGTACTTACGGCCTTTATCTTTTTGTTGTAGGCATAAACATCAAAAACAGCCTTATCAGTAATAAAAGGTGAACTGCCAATTACCCCAGACCCAATAGTGGTAGGATCCTGTTCGCAAGACACTACAAAGGCCATTAGAAAACCCACTGCCAAAGCAGCAAAAATTGAATTCTTTAAAAATGTCATTCGGACTATTTTAAAACTTCAGTGTTATAAAAATTAGCATACGCTTCTTCAAACTCTTGCAAAGAAACGTAAGGCAACACCGGTTTTTCTAGGTTGGAAATATGGTCTTTCAAGTCTGCCGGAATTTCTTCCGCGGCTAAAATAACGGCATCGGAATGATCTACGGCAACTTTTAACAAATTATTATACGTAGGGGTTTCAAGAGCAGAAATACTTTCTTCGGGTATACCATCGAAAGCTATTTTTTTGATCATATCTTTTTCCAATTCACCCTCGAATGACTTACCGTAAACAGAAATTACGATTTTACTTGTATCAAAAAGAGGCTCATCGGCGTAATACTTTTTCAGATATAGAGGCAAAAGAGAGGCCATCCAACCATGAACATGTATAATATCGGGAGTCCAATTCAACTTTTTCACCGTTTCGACAACGCCCTTGGCAAAAAAGATAGCTCGCTGGTCATTGTCGGGAAATAAATTGCCGTCAGCATCGGAGAAAGTCGCCTTTCTTTTGAAGTATTCGTCATTATCTATGAAATATACCTGAATTCTTTCTCTGGGAATAGAAGCCACCTTGATAATCAAAGGCATATCCATATCATTGATAACCAAATTCATGCCCGACAATCGAATGACTTCATGCAATTGGTGCCTTCTCTCATTGATATTGCCGTACCTTGGCATAAAAATCCGAATCTGGCCACCGTTACTGTTTACCATCCTCGGAGTTTCGTAAGACATTAAGGAAACTTCGTTCTCCGGAAGATAGGGTACTAATTCCGACGATACGAACAATATCTTTTTACCATTCATGTATTTTGCTTTTTTCTTTTGGTGTAACGTGGCTGCAAAATTACAAAAATTATGCAGATTAGCTGTAATATAGTAAGTTTGCTCGCTTTTAAATAAAACCCATGTTGATTTGCAGCACCAAGAATGAGTTAAAAAAAGCGGTAGCAGGCTTAGAACCAACGAACACCTTAGGCCTTGTCCCTACTATGGGCGCCCTACATCAAGGGCATATTTCTTTGGTGAAAATGGCCGTCGACGAAAACGCACTAACTGTCGTAAGCATTTTTGTAAACCCGACCCAATTTGACAAACAAGAAGATCTTGAGAAGTACCCCAAAACGCTCGAGGCCGATCTCGACCTTCTTAAGAACGTTTCCGATGAGCTCATAATTTTCACCCCCTCAGAATCGGAGATGTACGGAAATCAAGTAGAATCAAAAGCCTATGATTTCGAAGGTTTAGATCAAGTTATGGAGGGTGCCTTTAGAGACGATCATTTCAATGGTGTCGGAACCATAGTGGAGGCCCTTTTAAGATTGGTCGAACCGAACAAAGCCTATTTTGGGGAAAAAGACTTTCAGCAGTTGCAAATTATAAAGAAACTGGTTGAACAAAAACAGATTCCTGTAGAAATAATACCCTGTCCGATAGTTAGGGAAGCGCACGGTCTGGCAATGAGTTCGCGCAATGAAAGGTTGGGCTCTGCTCTTCGACTAAAAGCAGGTTTTATTTACGAAACCTTGTTGACTGCCAAGACAAAATTTGGCATGAAAAGTGCTATTTATGTGAAGGATTGGGTGACTAGCGCATTTGAAAAACAACCGGAATTAGAACTGGAATATTTTGAAATCGCCAATGTTAAAACATTGAAACCGATCGAAGAAAAACTGAAATCTGAAAAATATAGGGCCTTTATTGCCGTTTATGCCGGAGGGGTGCGACTGATAGACAACATTGCCCTTAACTAATGACCTTTGAGCAACCGAAAGCCAGAAGTGTCATCGCAAAATTTATATTTACCTTTGTGCCATGCAAATAGAAGTTGTAAAATCTAAAATTCACCGAGTTAAAGTTACTGGCGCCGACCTAAATTATATCGGTAGTATTACTATAGATGAAGACCTTATGGACGCTGCTAATATCATCAGGGGCGAAAAGGTACAAATCGTTAACAATAACAACGGTGAAAGGCTAGAAACTTATGCAATACCAGGACCAAGAAACAGTGGTGAAGTAACCTTAAACGGGGCAGCAGCCAGAAAAGTTGCCGTTGGCGACATACTGATCTTAATCACCTATGCTTGGATGGATATCAAAGAAGCGAAAGAATTTAATCCCGCCTTGGTTTTTCCTAACGAACAGAACAACTTGTTGAATTAATCATTGAAGACGACCCTCACAAAAATACTTAAGACCTTACTCCCAATTGCATTGGGAGTTTTTTTGGTTTTATACTGGTACTATTCCACATCAGAAGAGGAGATAAAGCAAATTATTTTTTATATCAAGAATGCTGATTTGCTCTGGGTAGGTGCTTCGATGATACTTGGCATTCTAGGCCATATCTCAAGAGCTATACGATGGAATTGTCTTTTACAGCCTTTGGGCTATCGGCCAAAAATCATCAATAACACTTTCATCATTTTAATGGCCTACCTCACCAACCTTGGCATTCCCAGGGCTGGGGAAATTTTGAGAGCCACGGCACTAACCACCTACGAAGGGGTTCCGTTCGATAAAGGAATCGGAACGATTATTACCGAAAGGGTTATCGATGTAATCATGCTTTTGCTTGTTATACTGATAACGTTATTATTACAGACCGATATTATTTTAGGTTATTTAGACAACATTGGCATACCCTTAAATAAAATCTTGTTATTACTGGCATTGGCTGTTTTAGTCGGTATTCTTTTCTTGGTTTTCATTAAAAAGTCTACCAAACCTTTTGCAGTTCGGTTAAAATCATTTCTAAAAGGCCTTTCGGACGGTGTTCTGAGCATTTTTAAAATGGAAAAAAAGTGGGCGTTCATTGCTCACACCGTGTTTATTTGGGCATGCTATATTGGCATGCTGTGGGTCATTAAATTTACGGTGCCCGAGACATTGGGCCTTACCACCAGCGAACTGCTTGTCGCCTTCTTAGCCGGCTCTCTGGCGATGATGTTTACCAATGGCGGTATAGGGCTATATCCACTGGCCATCAGCAAAGCACTCGCCATTTACGGAATCAGCAAGGTTTCGGGAGACGCTTATGGTTGGATTATGTGGATTGCCCAGACTTTAATGGTTGTTGTATTTGGTGCAATATCTTTTCTGCTATTACCGTTATTGAACAGAAATAGATAGCCAAACATTTAACCATGCTACGCAAATTTACTTTTATCGCACTTTTGGTGTGTTCCGGTATATACGGTCAAGTTACCCAAGAAATATTCGAATCTTTCAAACTACAAGAAAGAAGAGATGTGAGATATTATTTTCCAGAGGACTATGACAAGGAAAAAAAATATCCTCTTATTGTAGTGCTCGATGCCGAATATTTGTTCGATCAAGTGGTAGCCAATGCCAAATTCTACAACCAATTTCATGGTATGCCCGCGAGTATTGTAGTAGGTATCGATCAAAGTAAAAAAAGCATACGTTTCGATGATTGCGCATGGAATGAAGAAGATGGTCTTCCTTCAGAAAAAGGAAAGTTGTTTTTCGAATTTTTAGGAATGGAAATCATTCCATATCTAGACTTGAACTACAGTACGGCGCCATTTAAGATGGTAGTTGGTTATGACATTACAGCCAATTATACCAATTACTGGTTGTTTAAAGAAAACTCTCTTTTTAATGCCTACATCAATATTTCTCCCACTTTGGCTCCAGAAATGGAAAATAGGGTTCCTTCTCGCTTGTCGGCTTTCGATAAACAAATGTTCTACGAACTAATAGTGGAAGGCGAAAAAAATAAAGATACCCCCAGAATAATGGCAATGCACAATGCTATTAAGGCAATCGAAAAAGAAACCCTGCACTACAACTTTCATCAATATGAGAGTGCAGACCACATTTCTGTAGCCACCTATGGTATCGGTAAGGCCTTCGATAATATATTCGGCATGTTCAAACCCATAAGTCCAAAAGAATATAAAGAAGAAATTTTGACCTCAGAAGACCCTGTATTTAAATATTTAGAGAATAAATACAAGGGCATTGAAGAATTGTTCGGCATTCAAAAGACAGTCGACCTCAACGATATAATGGCCATCTACGCGGCCAGCAGAAAAAAGGAAGATATCGAATCGTTAAAACCGCTATCAGATCTTTGCAAGAAAGAGTTTCCTGACACCATGATGGGCTTTTATTTCGAAGGAGAATATTATGAGCAATTAGGGGAACCTAAAAAAGCTCTCAAAACTTTTGAAAAAGCTTTCGGAATGGATGAGATTGATTTCTTGACCAAAGAAATGGCCCTTGAAAAAATTGACGCTTTAAAGGCTGACTTCGGGTATTAGAATTTAACCCTTAAACTCCTATTTATCACCTACCTTTAAAAGACATTAGACAACTAATTAATTGACGTAGTTACTATTGGTTTTTGTATCTTCAAAGGAATTTACCTTTAAATTCTCTTCCTGAAGGAAACCTTACAACCTCCCTTGGGGCAGACCAACAACCAAGAACTGTCAAAATGATTAACAAAATTAGGGTGTACGCATTATGCCTAATGTGCTTACTATCCCACCTAATCCTGTTTAGTAACGAGCTCGATTTACAAACAATCAAGAAAAGGGTTGTTTCCTCTATATTAGACCCAGTATCAAACAACGATGTCGAAAAAATTCTTTCTTCAATAAAGGATAACGGCACATGGCCAGAAATTGACTATAGCGATGTATCAAGAGAAGGTTTTCTACATCGTTTTCACGCCAGCAACATTCTTACCCTTGCAAAGTCATATAGAACAGATTCTTCCCGGTTCTTTAAAAAACCTCAAGTTAAAAATACGATTATAAAGGCTCTTAAACACTGGGCTGACAATGATTACATATGTGATAACTGGTGGTATAATCAGATTGGCATTCCTGATTTAATGGTAAGAATATGTCTGCTTATGAATGACGATTTACCTTCAGATTTAATTAATGAGCTACAACCTATTATCAACAGGGCCAATGTGAATGCTCAAGGGGCAAGACCTGGGGGCGACAGGGTAAAAATAGCCGGTATTGAGGCTAAAAATATGTTGTTTCTAGATAATCATGAAAATTTCAAACATGTCATTAAAGTGATTGAAAATGAAATAAAGCGTGTACCATGGATTGGTGACACTTTTGGTTATGGATTTAGAGACGGCGAAGGAGGTTTTGGTAGCAGAGAAGCAAATGGTAGGGGTATTCAGTACGACAATAGTTTTCACCATAGAGGAGATGGGGTCAACAATACCTTGTCATACGGTCTGGGATATGCCAGTGCATTTATCGAGTGGGCCGTCTTTGTTGATGACACCCAATATTCATTTTCAAACTCCAAAATAGAAGAGTTGACCGATTACTTTTTAGATGGTATTTGTAAGACCTCCATATATGGCAAATTTCCTGATCCAGGTGCTAAAAATAGAAGTATGAGCAGACCTGGATCTCTAAAACCTTTTAATCCTGACATGCCTGAAAAGCTATTATCGCTTTCCGATTATAGAAAAAAAGAATTACGGTCGATAATTAATCTTAGGCAAGATAAAAAGGGCGATATAATTTCCCACGCCACCTATTTTAGACATTCCGAGCACTTTACATTTCAACGTCCAAATTTCTTTACATCTGTGCGAATGTATTCTACCAGAGTGCACAACATGGAAGAACCTTACAATAGTGAAGGATTAATGAACCACTACAGGGGCGATGGTGCCAACCATATTTCAATTTCTGGTGATGAGTATTTCGACATCTGGCCTGTCTACGATTATCGCAAGATTCCTGGAGCCACCATTGCCCAAAATGACAAAATGCCAACCCCTAAAGAAATTACTAAATTAGGGCATACAGATTTTGTAGGAGCGGTAACCGACGGCACATATGGCGCGGTGGCATTCGACTTTAAAACATTAAGCGATACTCTAACTGCCAGAAAATCTTGGTTCTTTTTTGACACAGAGTTTGTTTGTCTAGGGGCCGGTATTTCGGCCGATAATGATAGTGATAAAATCGTAACAACATTAAATCAAACATTGCTACGAAGTCAACCTGCTGTTTTCAGTAATAATACCCTACTAGAATTAAAACCAGGTATAGAAAAGATTGATAACACCAGCTGGGTATTTCAAGATGGCATAGGATACGTATTTCCCAAACCAACAACGGTATATGTAAAAAATCAACAAGAAAGTGGAAGTTGGTGGAGAATCAATAAACAAGTCACATCCTCCAAAGAACAAATTTCCAAAGATGTGTTTGCCATATGGTTAGATCATGGGGCGAAACCCAAAAACCTGTCTTATCAATACATAGTAAAGCCGGCAACCACAATAGATAACTTAAAGAATTCAGATATCAACGAGGCTATATCCATCCTTTCAAACACCCCTTACCTACAGGCCGTAAAAAATAACGACCTAGGCATTTATCAAGTGGTTTTTTATAAGGGAGGCACAATTAAACTTAACGAATATCTAGAACTAACCTCAACTACTCCGGGAATAGTTATGCTAAAAATCGATGGAAATAACATAAACCAAATATCAGTTTCTGATCCAAACAGAGAACTTTTACAAATGCAGCTTACAGTATCTGCCAAAATAAACGAACAAGGGGAGCACTTTTCGGCAAAGTGGGAAAAACGTGAAAAACAATCCCACATAAAAATTAATATGCCAGTGGGTGTTGATGCCGGCAGTACAGTTACCCTGCAACTTTAATCTAATGACCATTTAACCACATTCACTTCTTAAGAAGCCAAGTAATCTATAATTTACTCATTACCTTTACCCTATTCTTAAAAGGTAGTTCATGCCCAAAACAAAAACCGCTTATTTCTGTCAAAATTGTGGTGCCCAGTACTCCAAGTGGGTCGGTCAATGTAGTTCTTGCAAACAATGGAATACAGTTGTAGAAGAGTTAGTTCAGAAGGAGGAAAAGCAAAGTTGGAAAACTACTTCGAACACCGCCAAAAAAGTTTCTAAACCCCTTCGTGTAAATGAAATTAGCACCGATAAGGAACTGAGGTTAAATACTTTTGACCTTGAGTTCAACAGGGTTCTAGGCGGAGGTTTGGTTCCTGGTGCTTTGGTGCTATTGGGTGGCGAACCTGGTGTTGGAAAAAGTACATTATTACTGCAAATCGCTTTAAAACTACCCTATAGAACATTGTACGTTTCGGGGGAGGAAAGCCAAAAGCAGATAAAAATGCGTGCTGACCGCATACACCCCGATAGCGAGAATTGTTATATTCTGACCGAGACAAAAACACAGAACATTTTTCGCCAAATAGAAGCCACGGAACCTGATATTGTGGTAATCGATTCCATTCAAACCTTACACTCCGATTATATAGAATCTGCCGCCGGAAGTATTTCTCAAATTAGGGAATGTACCGCCGAACTGATGAAATTTGCCAAAGAAACGAATACCCCGGTCATTTTGATCGGTCATATCACCAAAGACGGATCAATAGCCGGCCCTAAGATATTGGAGCATATGGTAGACACGGTTCTACAGTTCGAGGGAGACAGAAATTACGTCTACAGAATTTTGCGGTCTTTAAAAAATAGATTTGGATCTACCGCAGAACTTGGTATTTACGAAATGCAGGGCGCTGGCCTTCGAGAGGTCAATAACCCTTCTGAAATATTGATCTCAAAAAACGAAGAGAAACTAAGTGGTACGGCAATCGCTTCTACTATCGAGGGTATGCGGCCATTAATGATAGAAATACAGGCATTAGTCAGCACTGCAGTTTATGGCACCCCGCAAAGGTCGACTACTGGCTACAACGCAAAAAGACTTAATATGCTTCTGGCCGTCTTGGAAAAAAGGGCCGGTTTTAAACTGGGGGCGAAAGACGTCTTCTTGAACATTACAGGTGGAATATCTGTTGACGACCCCGCTATTGACCTTGCCGTAATTGCCGCCATACTCTCAAGCAATGAAGATATTCCAATTGAAAAGGGAGTCTGTTTTGCCGCCGAAGTAGGTCTGGCAGGAGAAATAAGGCCCGTACAACGAGTTGACCAACGAATCTTGGAAGCTGAAAAATTGGGCTTCACCTCGATCTACGTATCAAAAAACAATAAGATTAGTTTAAAGAATACAAAAATAGCCGTTCACAAAGCTGCTAGAATCGAAGATGTTGTTGGCGATTTATTCGGCTAGCGCCTATCTCTCATAATTCTAGCGCAAACTAAAATGACCAAAATTACCAAGACAATTAGCACCAATTGCCCTAACCCTACTTTTAAGAAAATCATACTTATGGTGCCGGATTAGGGATTTGATTATGAATCTCTTCTATACCTTTTAGCACATCGTCTGTCAGTTTAACATCGATACTACCTATATTTTCTTTCAATTGAGTCATGGTAGTCGCACCCACTATGTTGCTTGTTACGAATGGTCGCGTATTAACGAACGCCAAAGCCATCTGAGTAAGCGACAGGTTGTTTTCTTTTGCCAGTTGATGATACTTTTCCGTAGCTTTCACCGCCGTTTCACTACTATATCTATTGTATTGCGGAAAAAGACTGATTCGTCCGTTAGCTGGTTTCATTCCACCTAGGTATTTTCCTGATAAGGTACCGAAACCTAAAGGGGAATAGGCCAACAATCCGATTTTCTCCCTCATGGAAATCTCAGAAAGACCTACCTCGAACAATCGGTTCAATAAATTGTAGGGGTTTTGAATAGTCAAGGAGCGTGGTAGCCCAGCATGCACCTTACTTTCCATCAAAAAACGCATCGTACCCCATGGGGTTTCGTTCGATATTCCTATGTGTCGAATTTTCCCTTCCCTTACCAAATCACGAAGAGTTTCCAATACTTGATGAATGTTGTCTTGCCAATGGTCAGAAACATCGTGTTTATAACCCCTCTTTCCAAAATAGTTGGTGTTTCTTTCTGGCCAATGAAGTTGATAAAGGTCGATATAGTCTGTTTGCAAGCGACCCAAGCTACCTTCGACCGCCTCAATTATCGACTCTTTACTAAAACCCGTTGTGCGAATGAACTTGGTCATCTCCGCCTTTCCGGCAATCTTCGAGGCCAAAATAATTTTATCGCGATTGCCGTTCTTCTTAAACCAAGTGCCAATAATTTTTTCTGTGACCGAATGCCTATCGGGATGGGCAGGAATGGGATAAAGCTCGGCGGTATCAAAAAAATTGATTCCTTGATCAACAGCATAATCCATTTGCTCATGACCTTCAGCCTCCGTATTTTGATTTCCCCAGGTCATTGTACCTAGGCAAATTTTACTTACTTCAATATCGGTGTGCGGAAGTTGGGTGTACTTCATGTTGTTTATTTGGGGTGTTGTTTCTTGAAAAACCCAAATTTAAGCAAAACCTATGGCCTAAGTCTGTTGCTCAGGTTAATTTTCGATTTCTAGTAAAATCGGACAGTGGTCACTATGTTTGGCATCTTTAAGAATAACAGACCTTTTAAGTTGATCCCTTAATGGTTCGGCTACCATGCCATAATCAAGGCGCCAGCCTTTATTGTTTGCCCGGGCATTGGCCCTATAACTCCACCAAGTATAATTATCAGCTTCTTTGTTGAAGTGACGAAAACTATCTATAAACCCGCTATTAATAAAATTACCTATCCATTCACGTTCAACAGGTAGAAACCCTGATACGTTTTTTAAGCCTACAGGGTTGTGAATATCAATTGCCTTATGGCAAATATTGAAGTCGCCTACAACAACAAGGTTCGGATGGTTCTTTCTGAGCTCTTCGGTATATTTCTGAAAATCGGCCATATAGGTCAATTTATGTTCAAGACGGGCTAAGTTAGTACCTGATGGCAGATACATGCTCATGACCGACAAATTTCCAAAATCGCACCTTATGTTCCTTCCCTCAAAATCCATGTAATCAATGCCGGTGCCAACTTGTATGAAATCGGGTTTAATCTTTGATAAAATGGCCACACCGCTATAGCCTTTCTTTTGGGCACTGAACCAATAATGATAAGGAAAGCCTGCGGCTTCAAAAAGGGTAAGATCAAGCTGCTCTTTCATGGCCTTTATCTCTTGTAAACAGACAACATCAGGTTTGACGGCCTGCAACCAATTCAAAAGACCTTTGTTTAAAGCTGCACGCACCCCATTTACGTTATAAGAAACTATTTTCATGCATTTGAAGAATTAATGGCAAAATAGGTATTAGCCCAGTATTAAAAAAACGTGTGGTGAGTTTACCCGTTCTCCGCTTATTTCAAAGAAGCACTCTATTTACGACTGGTTAAGATTTTAGCCGTATTTTTGGTACTTACCCAGCCTCATAAATGAAAGCACTTACATTCCCCTTTTTACTTTTTACCGCCTTAGTCTTTGCCCAAAACAATTCACAAAATGATAGTATCACCCAACTGGATGAAGTGATATTGTTAGATGCCTTGAAAACCAAAAATGCCATAGGTATTGAGCCATCTTCGGTTATATCGGCCCAAATATTCCAGAATTATAGCCCTGCCGATTTGGCTTCTTCGGTAAATCAAATACCGGGAGTTTTCATTCTCTCCGGAGCTTTGAACACCAACCGTATAACTATTAGGGGTATAGGCAGTAGAACTGCTTTTGGCACCGATAAGCTCAAATTATATTATAACGATATTCCTGTAACAGATGGTTCAGGTTTTTCGACCATCGAGGCCTTTGACTTAGAAAACCTGAGTCAGATTGAGGTCATTAAAGGCCCGAAGGCATCTTCTTTTGGCTCCAACCTTGGGGGCGCCATAATTTTAACACCAAAAAAGGCCATTGGCAATTCGACCAACCTGAATAACAATTTTACAGTGGGCTCATTCGGAATGATAAAGAACAATCTTTCGTTCAATCATAATGACGGCAAGTTACGGGTCGGCCTTCAGTATGGCCATATGGAAACTGATGGCTATCGTGATAACAGCCGTTTTGACAGAGACGGATTGTTGCTTAATACATCTTACAAGATCAATGATAAAAATACGCTTGGTCTCTTGGTCAACCATATTGACTATACTGCGCACATCGCCAGTTCTATCGGAGCAACGGCGTTTGCAGAAGACCCAACACAGGCCGCCGCCAATTGGGGAGGCGTTTCGGGTTACGAGGCAAATAACTATACTTTGGTAGGCTTGAACTATAAACGCTCGATCAGTGAGCATTTGTCGAATTCTACCAGTGTTTTCTATAGTTATTTAGATCACTTTGAAAAAAGGCCCAGACCTTTAGGTTTTCTTGATGAACATACAAATGGTTACGGAATTCGAACCAACTTTACCGGTGATTTCTCCATTTTCGAAACGGTTACGGAATATTCTTTTGGAGGGGAGCTTTATAAAGATGAGTATGATTGGGCCTTATATGAAACTCTTGAAACAGAAAGTAACGGCAGCCTACAAGGCAATTTGTTCGCTGACAATAAAGAGTTCAGGAGGCAACTCAACTTATTTGGCACTGTATTATTTCCAATAACAGAAAAATTAAGTTCACAGTTGGGCTTCAACATCAATAAGACCAGCTACGATTTTCGTGATAAATTTAATACGGGTGCGGCCAATACGAGTGCAGAACGAAGTTTTAAAACCATCTTTTTGCCAAGTTTGAACCTTCAATATAGCATGAACGAAGACCTGCAATTCTTCACGAATATCAGTAGAGGTTTTTCTAACCCTACAGTCGAACAAACTCTCACCCCAGAAGGTGTGATCAACCCAGATATAGCGCAAGAAATCGGCATCAATTATGAAATCGGAACAGAGCTGTTTTTACATCAAAAACGGTTTCATTTAAATCTAGTGGGCTATCAAATGGATGTAAAAAACCTTTTAGTGGCCGAAAGAGTTGCCGAAGACCAATATATTGGCAGAAATGCAGGTAAGACCAAACACAGGGGGTTAGAAATCACCATGGATTATAGGTGGAATATAAATTCAAACATAGTTTTATCGCCATTTTTGAGCTTTACCCTCAATGACCATAAGTTCGTAGACTTTGTTGACGAAGATGAAGTGTATTCTGGTAACCCTTTGACAGGAGTGCCAAAACAACAAAGAACAGCCGGTATTCAGCTGCGTTTGTTCCAAGACTTTTATTGGAATATTACCCACAGACATGTTTCGGAAATTCCCCTACGGGATGACAATAGTTTGGAAAGCGATCCTTATACCGTATTTACTACCAGATTAGGATACCACAAAAAATTGACACCCAAATTTACATTGGGTGCCGATTTCGGAATCAATAATATTTTTGATGAAGTTTATGCCTCGTCAGTTCTTATCAATGCCGGAAGTTTTGGCGGTGAACCCCGCTATTACTATCCCGGTGATGCAAGAAATTATTACGGCAGCCTACGATTGGGTTATCAGCTGTAATTATTTACTTGGAGTAAGGCCAGATTCCTTTTAAAGTTTAAAGCATCTTTTTAAGCCACCCTTTCATATCGACCTCTTGATGAATGATACTTTTCAAATCATCAATGGCCACACGCTCTTGCTCCATACTATCCCGATAGCGGATTGTAACGGTTTTATCTTCTAGAGTTTGGTGGTCAACCGTGATACAGAAAGGGGTACCATTAGCATCCTGTCTTCTATAACGTCGCCCCACAGCATCCTTTTCATCATAAAGAACATTGAAATCCCATTTAAGGTCATCAACAATCTCTTGGGCAACTTCCGGCAGACCGTCTTTTTTAACCAACGGAAAAACTGCCGCTTTTGTAGGAGCCAAAACAGCCGGTAATTTCAAAACAGTTCTAAAAGTTCCGTTCTCCAGTTCTTCTTCCTGTAGAGAATTTGCGAAAACGGCCAAGAACATACGATCAAGACCAATTGACGTTTCTAATACATAGGGCACATAGCTTTCACGAGTTTCGGGGTCAAAATACTGTAGTTTTTTTCCTGAATACTTTTCGTGGCTGCCCAAATCAAAATCGGTTCGAGAGTGTATGCCCTCCAATTCTTTAAAGCCAAAAGGAAATCTAAATTCTATATCGGCAGCGGCATCTGCATAGTGGGCCAATTTTTCATGGTCATGAAAACGATAGTTATCCTCTCCCATTCCTAAAGAAAGATGCCACTTCATACGGGTTTCTTTCCATTTCTCGTACCATTCTTGCTGGGTTCCCGGCTTAATGAAAAACTGCATTTCCATTTGTTCGAATTCCCGCATTCTAAAAATAAATTGCCTCGCGACAATCTCGTTTCTAAAAGCCTTTCCGGTTTGTGCGATCCCAAAAGGAATTTTCATCCTTCCCGTTTTCTGTACGTTCAAGAAGTTGACAAAAATACCTTGCGCAGTCTCTGGCCTAAGATAAAGATCCATAGCACTTTCGGCAGAGGCACCGAGCTTGGTTCCGAACATAAGATTGAATTGCTTAACATCGGTCCAGTTTTTTGAACCTGACATTGGGCAAGCTATCTCAAGTTCTTCAATCAACTTTTTTACATCGGCCAAATCTTCCTTTTCCAAGGATCTGGCCAATCTTTTAAGTATCGTATTTGCTTGTTCTTGATAATCAACAACACGTTGGTTGGTTGCCAAAAATTGCTCTTTGTCAAACTTATCGCCAAATCTCTTGGCTGCTTTAGCAACTTCCTTCTCGATTTTTGCTTCGATTTTTGAAACATAATCTTCTACTAAAACATCGGCCCTATACCTTTTTTTAGAGTCTTTGTTATCAATAAGCGGATCATTGAAAGCATCTACGTGGCCCGAAGCTTTCCACGTGGTGGGGTGCATAAATATGGCAGCATCTATACCGACGATATTATCGTTCAGTTGCACCATGGCCTTCCACCAATAATCCCTTATATTTTTCTTAAGTTCAGAGCCATTCTGAGCATAGTCATAAACAGCGCTCAACCCATCATAAATCTCACTTGATTGGAATACATAACCATATTCCTTAGCATGGGAAATTACCCTCTTAAAATCGTCTTCTTGTTTTGCCATGCGGCAAAAATAGGATATTACGGAAAGTCAAAAAAAATTATTTCAGTTCAAATTCTGTGGAAGACAACAGTTTCTGGCCTTCAAAAATATTAAGCCTGTACGTACCTTCTTCCAACGAACCCTGAGGAATGGTTATAAAATCGCAGATAGTGGTTTCTTCACCATCAAAATTGAACTCGACCCTTTTGCTGTATACGTTGCCGTTAAATGAGATTGTATTGGCGTTGTCTTCTATAACCTTCATATTGGGATCTAGAAACTGATAGTAAATAACCTTAGTGGTATTCATCTCGGTTATATCGGCAAGTACAGTAACACAGCCACGTAACTTTTCGATAATCGAGGCTTTATTGGTATTGATAGGACGGCCACTTCTCAAACGGAAACCACTGCCTTCTGTAGCCTGTAGACTTAAATAACTCTTTGATTTAAGCTCTCTATTAAGTTCTTGAATTTTTTGTCTTTGCAAAGCTTCGGCCTCTGCCAACGATATACTCTTGCCCTTTAATTGCTCAAGCTCTTGTTTCGTCTTTTCGTATTTTTCGGTAAGCAGAACATTGTTATATCTCAAGAAATTATTCTTAAGCTTAAGACTATCGTTCTTGGCTTCTAACCTGCGGAGTTCGGTCTTGTATTCCCTTAGCTTTTCAACCGTAAAGTTCAATTGACCGACAGAATCCAATAATTGCTGAATTCGATACTTTGAACTTTCCAGTTCTATTTCATTTACCTCGTTGAGAGCCGATAATCGATCTACATCGGTCTTCATAAGGCTTAAATCTTGCACCAAGATCTGCTTTTCCCTTTCCAAGAAAGCTATTTCGCTTCTTGATTGGGCATAGCTATAATAGAATGCAATCAAAATACCTATAATCACAGCGACTAAGGCAGCAAAAATTATCTTGTAATTGAATTTGTTATCTTGAACGTTCATTGGGAACGGATGAGCTTTAGGTAAGTTGGGCTTTAAGACTTAAGATTTTGCTGTACAAAAAGTTAACAAATATACTAATAGATATCAATTCGGTTTTGTTTCCAAGGGTGTGTTTTGGATGTAATGACCATTTAATCAGAGGAGAGGAAACGCTCTGTACAGTTTGTCGGAACAATTTGCCACTCACCGATTATACTTTTAACGAAGAAAACCCAGTAGACCGTATATTTTATGGTAGAATTAACATAGAAAAGGCCAGTTCGTTCCTCTTTTTCATTGAAAAAGGCATCGTTCAACAAGTCATACACAACCTAAAATACAGAAACCAAGAACATATAGGCGATTTTCTAGGAGACTGGTATGGGCAACAGCTACTAGAAAACCACGAGCTCAAGAATACTATTGATTTGGTTATACCCGTACCCCTACATTTCAAAAAACTAAGAAAAAGAGGCTATAACCAAGTTTCAAAATTTGCCCAGAAACTCGCATTCTATCTAAAAGCTGAATACGTTGATAATCTTTTGGTCAAAACATCAAATACCAAAACACAAACACGTAAAAGTAGGGTGGGCAGATGGCAACAAGAAAAATCACTTTACAAATTGCAAGACCCATCGCGAGTCAACAACAAAAGAATACTATTGGTTGACGATGTAATTACAACCGGAGGAACTATGGAAATTTGTGCCCAAGCACTATCAAAAGGCACAAATACCACCATCTATATAGCCAGTATGGCAGTGGTTCCTAAAACTGGCAATTGAAAAATTAGTTGTTTCTTTGTGGCCTAGATTTTACGATTATGGTTCGTAGGTTGGTGGCCTTTCTCTTCTTAGTTTTCATCGCTCTTACTGTATGGCAATGCGCCAGAAAAGGCAGCCCTTCGGGAGGGCCGAAAGATATAACGCCGCCTAAATTGGTCAGAACCGAGCCCGATAGCATGACTATCAATTTCAAGGCGAGTAAAATTCGCCTCTACTTTAATGAACTCATCAAATTGGAGGATGTACAAAATCAATTAATAGTTTCCCCTCCATTGAAATATCAGCCTGAAATTACGCCTCAAGGGGGTGCCAACAGATATGTTGAGTTTAAATTTAAGGATACCTTACGAGAAAATACCACTTACACCCTCAACTTTGGGCAAAGCGTTCAAGATAACAATGAAGGCAACCCAAGTAGTTTCTTAACCTATGTTTTTTCTACGGGTGATTATATCGACTCTTTAAGATTATCTGGGGCGGTCAGAGATGCCTTCAAAAAAAAGGCTGATGATTTTATCAGCGTAATGCTATACGAAATCGATACGGCATATACCGATTCTACTATTTTTCAGAAACCACCCAACTATATCACCAATACACTTGATAGTGCCGTAATCTTTAGATTAAAAAATTTGAAGGAGGGTCAGTACAAGTTATTCGCACTCAAAGACGCAGGAAAGAATAATATTTTCGATCAAAATGCCGATAAGATTGCCTTTTTGAACGACACGATTACTTTGCCCACAGATTCTACCTATGTGCTGACACTGTTCAAAGAAGTGCCCAATTTTAGTATGGCAGTGCCCAGTTTAGTGGCTAAAAACCGGATTCAATTTGGTTATTATGGGGATGCCTCAGGTGTGAAAATCGAACCTCTTACGGCCTTACCCGATACTGTAAGGACGAAAGTGGTAAAAGAACGTGATAAAGATACGCTCAACTACTGGCTGACACCCTTTGAAATGGACTCTCTCATTTTCACCGTAACCAATGAGCGTTTAATGGTCAGGGATACCTTTACTGTTAAAAACAGAAAAGTGGGTATTGATTCTATGCGATTGAACCCTAATCAAAGTGGCTCCTTAAGTTTTAGTCTGCCTTTCTATATAGCATCAAACACACCTATCAGTGAGGTCGATACCACAAAAATGAGCATGATGAACCAAGATTCGCTGCCCGTTTCCTATTTGGCATCTTTAGATAGTATAGAGAATAAAGTTGACTTTAAGTTTGAACGAGAACCCAATCAAAGCTATCAATTAGACCTTCTACCAGGTGCTATAACCGACTTTTTTGGTCAAAGCAATGATACTACCGCTTATTTTCTTTCCACTGGCAGTTATGCCGATTATGGAAACCTCAGATTTGAAGTAAACGTCAAAGAAGATAGATACCCTTTAATAGTTCAACTCACGGATGAACAAGGCACCCTCAAAAGGGAGATTGTCGCAAGAGAGCCCCAATCATTTGAATTCAACCATTTAGAGCCAGCGATGTACCTGCTAAGGGTTATTTTCGACACTAATGATAACGGCAAATGGGATACTGGCAGCTACCTCAAAAAAAGACAACCCGAAAAAATAAGTTACTACCCAGACGTTATCGAGATTCGTGCCAACTGGGAAAAAGTGGAAACCTTTACTATTCGAGAGTAAAGTCATCCATATCTTCTAAGAATTTTAATTTCTCTCTAGTTTCCTCGATGTGGTTTCTTTCGATAGTTGAATAGAGAATAGCTTCCCTTTCGGAGTACGCCAATTGCTCGCCCAAGCAATCGTATGTAGCAGAGTGGCCGGAATATTTATGCCCCTTCTCGTCTACACCTACTCTATTGACGCCAACACAATAGGCCATATTTTCAATAGCCCTAGCCTTTAAAAGTGCATCCCAGGCTCCGACTCTGGGTTTTGGCCAATTAGCTACATATAGCAATACGTCATATTTCTCGACATTTCTGGCCCAAACCGGAAATCTTAAATCATAACAAACCATCGGGCAAATCTTGAAGCCTCTAAAATTGACAATCAACTTTTTAGCACCCGAGTTATATACTTCGTTTTCACCTGCCAAGGTAAAAGTGTGCCTCTTGTCATAATAGTCAATTCCGCCATCCGGCTTCACAAAAAACAAACGATTGGTAAAGAATTCTTGTGCCTCATAAACAATGCTACCAACAATGGCGGCATTCTGTTTTTGGGCCAACTTTTTCATCCATACCAAAGTGTTTTCTCCTTCTGAGCTGTGGATATTTTGAGGGGTCATGGTAAACCCAGTCGTGAACATTTCCGGCAGAATCATCATATCAATTTCCTCATTTACATCAGCCAATTTGTTCTCAAAATAGTTTCTATTGGCTTCGGGATTCTCCCAAACAAGAGGTGCCTGTATCAACGCAATCTTTAGCTGGTCTTTCATTTTAGTCGAAATAAACTTGATTTGAACCATTATTGGTCAATTCGAACAGGTGTTCAATTTGAGATTTCAAAATTCTGTCCTCCGATAGCTCGGGTAATTTATCCACATCAAAATAATCAGCTCCTTGCATATCGAATCCGTGGTTTAGATGACCTCCTTTAACTTCGCAGTAAAATATAAGCTTATAAATATAAAATGGTTGCGGTGGGTGCGGGTGACAACGCTTATCATAAACCGCCAACAACCGTTTCACCTCGGCCTCCAGCCCCGTCTCTTCTTTAATTTCTTTCAGTACAGCTTCCGAAGGCGTATCGCCGATATCGGCCCATCCTCCAGGAATCGTCCATTTACCATCTATACGCTCTTTTGCCAAAAGTATTTGCTGTTTGTCATTTAGCACAAAGGCCCTAACATCTACCTTTACGGTTGGATAATCTTTCTCAGGTAAAAAGAAATTGTCTAAAACTGATAATTCAGAATTTGACAAATGACTCAATAATTGAAGGCTTATTTGTCTTATTTCGGTATATCGCTCTTCGGAATAATCGCTTTCAGCGTACACAAGACCTGTTTCGGCTATAGCCTTTAATCGTTTTATTAAAGTAAGCTGATCTTCATTCGTTAAACCCATCAATCTCGCTCTAAAAGTTGCACCAACTCATCGGAACCCTGAAGTTTGGCGTGATCAAGGGCTGTTTGACCCCGATTATCTTTTACCGATTTATCAGCGCCGTTTGCCAGTAATAACTTTGCTATCTCAGGCCTCTTAAAAGTTGCGGCGTAAATAAGACTAGTACCGCCCATTGCATTTCTATGATTGACATTCGCTCCGTTTTCGACCAGAAGTTCGGCCAATTGGTCATAGCCTTTAAAACAGACTCCCATTAAGGCGGTATTGCCCGCCCCGTCAACTTCGTCTACCCCGGCCCCTTGGTTTAAAAGTAATTGGGCAATATCAAATTGATTGTAGTAGGTTGCCAATATTAAGGGTGTAGAGCCGCGTTGGTCTTTTAGACCTATCAATTCTGGATTTTGTTGAACCTTCTTCTCTACCTTGGTCACATTACCCTCCCTAATGTCGTTTAAAAAATCTTCATTCATGTTTGCCATAATAATTCACCCGAAAAAGCAGTTAATCTATAGTATTAAGTTGTCATTGTAAATTACGAAAATCGATGTTTACAAAGTTTATAAAGCGTATTTTAATATTATGGCTTCATCGCTTTTGTTTATAGTTTGAAAGCTGACTTCGTACGACGTCGGCAAAAAATTTGAAAGAAATGTCCATAGCCAGTTAGTTATTTTCCTACTTTAAACTTTATTTTTAACTTCACACTAACCAAATTCCCCTAAATAATTGGATGCACTGACCGTTGATTCACTTATAAAAGATTCTCCAGTAGCCATTGCCCTACTTGATGAGGACTGTCGTTTTCAAAATTATTCCACTGTTTGGCTACATCAATTCTGCCCTGATCATACAGATATCGAAGGAAAGTTTTTCTTCGACATTATGCCAAATTTACCCTTAGACCTTAACGATGTGCTTCCGTTGGCACTTGAAGGACAATCGAGTGAACATACCGGCAAAAAATTTCTTTCGGACAATGGGGCCTTTAAATGGCTCAAGTGGAAGGTGAACCCTAAAAAGAATTCAGCGGGTGAAATAGACGGTCTTATAGTTGTTCTTGAAGATGTAACGGAACAGCGCAAAAAAGAAGTCATTCACCAACGCGCCTTGGAGGTAGCCCGTATCGGAGGATGGGAAATCGACCTATTGACCAATGACCTTTTCTGGACTGATATTACCAAAGAAATTCATGAAGTTCCCCTCGATTATGTACCCAAATTAGAAGAGGGTATTAATTTTTATAAAGAGGGAAGACATAGAAATACTATCAACAAGGTGGTGGATAGGGCTATAACCACAGGGACACCATGGGATGTCAAGCTGGTCATAGTAACCGCCAAAGGAAGGGAAAAATGGGTCCGGGCAATGGGCGATGTTGAAATGCGTGACGGCAAGTGTGTTCGTATCTTCGGAACATTTCAAGATATTGATGATGAAAAGAAAATGGAGCTCAAACTTAATGAGGTCTCCAATAGGCTGGCGATAGCCACAACCGGGTCTAAAATCGGTATTTGGGAATATGACCTGACTACTGAAAACATTGTATGGGATGACAACATGTATGCCCTTTACGGGGTAAAAAGGAAAAAATTTAATCCTAACAATACGGAGGATTGGACATCGATAATGACGCCCGAGGATATGGAAGCTCTATCTAAAACCCATGCCGCCGCACTAGAAGGAGAAAAAGATTATAACACCAAATTCAGGGTGAGATGGCCCGACGGACAAGTAAAACATATTGGTGCTAGGGCCGTCATTCTAAAAAATAGTAAGGGCAAACCAATCAAAATGATTGGTACCAATCTTGATATTACAGAACTCACTCAAACTCAAATGATGCTTGAAAAGAGCGAAGAATCTTTTCATGAGGCATTTGAACGATCCAATACGGGTATGGCATTGGTCGGCATCGAAGGTAATTGGATCAGAGTTAATAAAAGATTGTGCGAAAAGCTGGGGTATTCGCAAGAAGAACTTCTAAAGACCACCTTTCAAGATATCACACATGTAGATGATCTGGATAAAGACCTACAACTTTTATATGAGGTTATCGATGGCAAAAGAGACAGTTATAGAATAGAGAAACGATACCTGCATAAAAAAGGGCATACGGTATACGCCATTTTAACGGTGACCGCTGTGAGAAATATCGATGGCGACCTTTCGCACTTCGTATCTCAAATTATGGACATTACCCATCGAATTAGAGCTGAAAAGGAATTGACCCGATTGCTTGAGGTGACCAAAAACCAAAATGACAGCCTCTTGAATTTTGCGCACATCGTCTCTCATAATCTACGATCGCACGCCACCAATCTATCAATGCTTACTGGTTTCTTAGCTGGCGAGAAAGACGAAGCGGAAGTGACAGAAATTCACTCAATGTTGAAGGATGCATCAGAAAGTTTGAATGAAACAGTCATTCACTTGAATGATGTGGTACAATTAAAGGTAGGTGCCTCAGAAAAAATGGTACTGGTCAATTTATACGATACCTTGTTCACCGTTAAGAAAAATCTGAGCGTACTCTTTCAAGAAAAAGATGTTACATGCCAAGTTGATATGCCCAAAAATTTGAATATCATGGGCATACCAGCTTACGTAGATAGTATTTTTCTTAATTTACTTACCAACGGAATTAAATACAGCTCGCCCGATAGAGCGCCTTTGTTGAAGATATCTTCAGAAATTACTGATAAAAATGTAATTTTAAGCTTTGAAGACAATGGTTTGGGCATTAATCTAAAGAGACACGGAAAGAAAATCTTTGGAATGTACAAAACCTTTCATAGAAACAAAGATGCCAAAGGCATTGGCCTTTTCATTACCAAAAACCAAATTGAAGCGATGAACGGTCATATTGAAGTTGAGAGTGAGGTTAACAAGGGAACCACTTTCAAATTATATTTTGACAGGACTCAAATTAAATAGAGATGGCTAAAATTAACACTACTTGTATTATTGACGACGACCCCATTTTTGTTTACAGCACGAAGCGAATAATGAAGGAGGTCGATTTTAGTGACGAAATCATTGTATTCAACAATGGCCAAGATGCCATTGATGGATTATCAGATATGGTTGAGGATAATTTGAAACTGCCTCCGGTAATTTTTCTCGATTTAAATATGCCCATAATGAATGGGTGGGAATTTTTAGATGATTTTGTTCAAATACCCAACCCTAATCGTGAACAGGTGGTCATTTACATCATCAGTTCTTCTATCGATCCCCGTGACTTAGAGAGAATCAAAAACTACCCTGCCGTCAACAATTATATTCTTAAGCCAGTGGTTCGCGAAGACCTGCATACGGTTTTAGAGCAGATAAGTGGCGTTCAGAGTAGTTAAAGTACTTTTTGTGTCGTATTTTTAAATCATCCCCACACAGAATAAATAAAACTTAACTCTTGATGCAAAAAGGTTTTGAAAACATCTGTATAGTCGATGATGATGCCATATCAATTTTCGGGCTTAAAAGGGCCCTTCGAAAATTCTGCCCCGATTGTGACCCCGAACCTGAAGTTTTTGAAAATGGTTTGGATGCCCTTGAGACCTTCGAACGTAGAGTTGAAGTGAATGAAGAATTACCCTCCATCATTTTTGTTGATTTGAACATGCCGGTAATGAACGGTTGGGAATTTGTTGAAGACATCAAAAGAGATGAAAGTTTGAAGCATCTTGCCCCTCATATCTTCATTATGAGTTCGTCAATTGATCCTGCTGATAGAAATCGCGCCAAAATACTGGGTCTAGAGAAAAACTATCTTTCTAAACCGGTTACCTATGAAACCTTAAAAGCTAGGTTCTCTACCTAATTATTCCCTTTTGAGCTTTACAATTAATCCCTGATTCCAGGAGAGAAATCACTCGGTGCTATTTGAGGCTGATTTATAGTACCGGAATCACCTGTATCATTAAATATCTGCCATTCGGCAGCATTAAAATTAGAGTTTGCTCTTAAGACTTCCGGTAAGCGCACAGCGCGGCCATCTTCAAATTCATGGTCGGTTCCCGAACCGTCCTCGCCAATACGGCCAAATGTATCTATAACGTTTCCGAAAGGGTCTATCAATTGTAAATTATCGTCTCCATTAGAGTCTGCAGGCGTATTGGTACCTACTGAAATATCCGCCGGAAAACCATAAACGATTTCGAATTCGGTAGCATTGGGCGATATAACCATAGTAGATTCCGGCTCTATGTAATAATCGGATAAATCAATAATTGAGCTCAAATCTGAATTGGCATTGGTATAGCGAACCAATGACCATCCTTTTAGACTTAAAGTTTCGGAACCTGAATAGTAAAGTTCAACAAAACGGGCGCCGGAATTATTATCAGGGTCGGCCAATTCTGAGATAAAAAGCTGATCAGACGTAAATTCATCTATCAATTCTTCGCACCTGTCATTCGTAAAGCTCAAATCGTTTAAATCACGAATGACCAAATACCGATTGCTTCTGTCTGAAATCAGCACACCTGTCAAGCTTCCACTTTCATTGGGTATTACCTCTGACTGAAAATCGGAATACCCGCTATTCAAAATTTTTAAATCTTCATCATTACAATCAATCAGATTTCGTACGGTTTCCTCCTCTCGAATGGCAAAGGGTTCACCGACTTCATTTTCTAAAAATTCGACACGGTCGAAACGAACCAAAGTGCCCAATGGCGCCTCTTCTATATCAGCTACGGAAATAATCACTGGATTTATCTCGGCCGGGGCGTCACAAGACTTGAAAAGGTAATCGTCGATTACCCCTGCGGGCAAGCGCCCTACCGACGTATTACCAAAAGACTCAAAAGTAGCCCCCAACTTGTATTGCTCATTAGACTTTCCAAAATAAAGGCCTTTGAGTTTTATAAATATTTTACTGCCTACCGGATAAAACAAATGACTTTCCCGTAAATCGATTTCTATTTGAAGCCCTGCAGTTGGATTAGTAGAACGGTCTTGAAAATAAATTACGCTAAAAAAATTATTGTCCCTGTCCGATGAAATGACATAACCTTCAATTATCAAGTCATCTTGAATCTGAAATGTTTCTCCTTCGTGGAGACTCATCAATTCTAAATAGCTAATGTTGGCACTTAGGTTTTCACGGCAAAAATCGGAAGGATTCTCAAATTCTCTATTACATGCAAAATTCAAAACAAACACAATCAAAATACCCAATAGTATTGAGGCCCTTATTATTGGTGCAAATAAATCATAGGTGATGTATTTTGATAAAAGATTCATTCTGATACCATTTTAAAAACTAAAAGCAAGGTTGATAAAATAAGTTCGGCCATAGCCATACCAATATTTGGGCGCAAAAGATGGGCTACCGCTTAGGTTATCATCTCGTAATTGCCCGAAATTTCCATTTCTACTCTGTTCGTACCCACCAGTTCGAAATGTAGCATCGAACAAGTTGTTTATACTGGCAAAAACGCTTAAATACTTACCGTTGTGAAGCCAAGATTTGCCTCCCACCAAATTAAGTAGATAGAAGTCTTCTAGCGGACTTTGCCTCAATAATTCAGCCACGTTTTCTTCAGTTGCATCAGGAAAATTTTGACCAGTTTCAGGGTCTAGCAAGAAACTTTGGGTACGAGTAATAGTAGAAATATTTATGTAACTATCCTTAAGGTAATTGGTTGTCATGCTCAACCACCAATATTTAGGGTCGCGATATTCTATGCCCATTGAATAGGCCTGTTGCGGCCCTTGGGCCAATTTATAATCTTTGACCATGGCAGGACCTAAGTCCAAAGCCCCATCCAAATTAATAAGGTCCTCCTCGCGACCTGCTGTATCAAAATTTATTCTCACGTTCGGGTTACTAGCATATACGAATCTACCAACTGCTGCAACTGCACTTAACTTTACGTAAGATGAGGCTTGATATTCGAGCCCTAGTTCTAATCCTTTATGAAGTTTATCCAAGTCTGTCAATACTTCCTGAACAAAGTCAGAGCCGACACCTGTATCTACAAAAAAGAAGTTGATATCGGTAGTATTTTGAAAACGGGTGTAATAAGCGTTTAGTCTACCGCTTAGTTTTGGTAGCCTCAAATGATAACTAAAATCAATGGCGTTCAATCTTTCATTTTGAATCTCTGGAACTACCAAATTGTTTTCTCTAGGATTAATAAAGGTATTTTGGAGGGTGGGCGCTTTTAAAATATAACCCGCATTTAAATCAAGCCAATGCCTATCGTTAATCTTGTAACCTAAGCCGGCCTTAGTTTCGATATTCTGAAAAGAAACATCTTCACTCTTACCCAACGAAGTATCATTAAAGCGCTCATTTTGAAAAAGCCCCTCTCTACTATAACCTAAACTTTTGAATGCAATGGCCGAAAAGACATTGAATTTTTTACTGTGATATCTAGCCTGTCCAAAAAGCCGATATTCCGCGGCACTCAATCGATAGTTGTAATTGAAAATATCATTTTCTCTCTTTTCTATCGGACCATTAACGTCATTTAACGTGCTTGAAAAAGTATCAATGTCAGAATGGTAATCAGCACCCAACAAATCATCTATTTTAGCGTAATTGGAAGACTTAAGAAATTTTGCATTCACCCCAAAATCTAATTGTAAATGATTGTTCAAATAAATATTGGCAATAGTGTTTACGGTATACTGCTCATCGTCTATCACGTCATCATACAGCATATAGCTAGCCATACCATTGTTGTTAGCCGTATATAATTTTGACCAGTTTATTTGCGGATTTTCAACGAAACCTTTTTCCGCCATTACAGCACTCTTAAAATTGGCTCCTAAAGGACCATTGATGTAAAAACTAGGTAAGTACCTGTAGTAAGTTGGATCGGGATTTGGCGCATTATAATAGCCCAACCTACTTCTTCGATGAGTCCCGAACTGATAGGCAAATCCAGAATTTATACTAACCTTGTCGGATTCATATCTATGATTGAACATTAAAATGGGCTCAGAAATCTTTCTTTCGCGCGAGTTTCTTATTTTGTCATTTTGCTCGCCCCAATAAGGGTTGTAAGTATTACCCATTAAATTGAAAACTTCTTCGGTAATGGCAGAAGACCTACCTCGCCGATTAGATGCTAAAATTCCTGTGAAATTAATACTGTGATGGTTATTAAAGTGATATTCCAATCCGCCGAAAAAGCTATAGGCATCATATAAGGTTCCATCAATATACCCTTCACCGCCCCATCTTTTGGAAGACGATACGGTATAGGCCAAACCATTATCTTTAAGACCGGAATTATAGGTAACCATTAATCGGCCCGTATAGGTTCTGTTCGATGCCGAAGCTGTCAATCGAGTACCTTTTCTTAAACCAGTGGGTCGAACATCAATATTGGTATTTCCCAAAATTCCCCCAAATGTGTAATCTGAAGGACTCATACCATTTGAAAATTGTTGATTTCGCTGAATATCATTAAGCCCTCCCCAATTATTCCATTGAGGTCTGCCATCGTAGAACTTGTTCATTGATATTCCATTGATAGACACCTCTCCATTACTAGAATCATAACCTTTTACCCTGAAGAAAGCTTGTCCGAAATCGAAAGCCGCTCTTTGAAGAAAAACGTCACGTGTAGCCTGTAGAAGACCAGAGGGGTTAGAGATATCATTATCATCTGTGAGCTCTGAATCGGTAAGTGTTATAAGATTGGCAGATTGTTCGATTGTGACATCGTCATCGAGCCAAATAGTGCCAAGTTCCAATTCCGCCTTTTCTAAATAGAGTTCTATCCTTTTTGAGGAATATCCCGGAGCCTCAACTGTTAGTAGTACATCGGCAGTAAGTGATTCAATATGAAAGTAGCCTTCTTCATCACTCAGTTCTGAAATATTGGTCTGGTCTATTCCAATTAATGCTTCACTGATAGGGGTATTAGTTCTTGAAGACACTATTCTTCCCTTGACCCCATAAACATCTTGCGCGTAACTTATCAGGCCAATGAAAAATGTAACAGTAAAAAGAAGTAGATACCGCATTAGATACTTTTGATAAATCTTTTGCCGTTTCTATAACGAAAATTAAGAACATTCTTACATATGGATGACATATTATCTATATTTTTTCGTTTATTAAATGATATGCTTTGATTCTTAAAATGAAAATTGGCCTTTTAATTTACTTTATTTTATCCCTTTTATCGGTTCACGGGCAGACTGAACAAACCTATCAGGTTAGAACTATCGCTTTTTATAACTTGGAAAACCTATTTGATACCAAGAACGATACTTTAACTTTTGATGACGACAGAACCCCTGAAGGAAAAGACAATTGGACCGATGAACGCTATCAAAAAAAGCTTCACAACATGGCACAAACGCTATCTGAAATAGGCTCTTCTAACACAGGTACCGCTCCTGATATTATCGGAATCTGTGAAGTAGAAAACATTGAGGTCATACAGGATCTCTTGGTCAGTAAGTCTTTAAAGAACTTAGGGTATGAAATTGTGCATTACGACTCGCCCGATGAACGCGGAATCGACGTAGCCCTACTCTATAAAGAAAACGCCTTTTTACCTGCATCATATGCCAGCCATCGATTGATTTTAATGGATGAAAACGAGGAGCGAAACTATACAAGGGACCAACTTGTGGTGGGAGGAAGATTAGACAATGAACAGATGTACTTTATAGTCAATCACTGGCCTTCTAGAAGTGGCGGTGAAGCACGAAGCGAGCCAAATCGCTTGGCAGCGGCCCATTTAAACAAACGTATTATTGATTCCATTCAAAAGATGGATAGTCAGGCCAAAATAATTAGCATGGGCGATTTTAATGATGACCCCAACAATAGAAGTTTTAAAAAGGTGCTGAAAACAAAAGCTAATAAGCGAAAGCTGCAAGAAGGAGAATTGTTCAATCCCATGGAAAAATTATTCAAAAAAGGGGTCGGCTCGCTTGCCTACAGGGATAAATGGAATCTTTTTGACCAAATCTATTTTACTGAAAGCCTTGTAAATAACGAAAACAAAGGATATCAATTTTGGAAGGCCGGCATTTTTAACCCTGCCTATTTAGTTACGCAAAAAGGAAGGTATAAAGGTTACCCGTTTAGAACTTATTCCGGAGGGAACTATACAGGTGGTTACTCCGACCATTTCCCGGTCTACATATATTTGCTTCGGAAACCAGAATAAAAAAACTCCCCTAAGCAGGGGAGTTTTCTCAATATTTTAAAACGCTTTTAAAGCTGTTCGATTTTAAGGTTTCTCCATTTCACCTTGATACCACCACCGTCATGAATTTGTAATGCTACCGAACCTTCGCCAGCACCTATCTTTTCATCGGTAAATGTAATCATTTCGGTTCCGTTAAGCCATGAAGTGATTTTGTCACCTTCAACACGTATCTTCATTTTGTTCCATTTGCCCATCTTTAAGGCCTTATCTTTTTCGGCATCCGGTTTGATCAACCATCCGCGACCATAAGATTCATACACCCCACCAGTATCGTGCCCTGGAGGCGCCACCTCGACTTGCCAACCGGTAATCTTCGTTCCTTCAATGGTAGAACGAATAAAAACACCGCTATTGCCATTTGCCTCTTGCTTGAACTCTACGTTCAATTCAAAATCTTTGTAATGCTTGTCAGTAGCCAAATAGCCATAACCCTTATCAGGACCACTTTCGCAAATTAAAAGACCGTCTTCCACGTACCATTTTTCGGTACCGTAGACCGTCCACCCATCAAGGTTTTTCCCGTTGAACAATTTCTCTTTTTGCGCGAAGGTAAATGACGCAAAAAGTACTGCAGATAATACAAGTAACTTCTTCATTAATAAATTTGGTATAATTAGAGTTTGGATTTAAAATACTAGTTGAACCAGGCCGACCACGGAATTCTACTGAGGAGAAATACTAACCCAAGGCCGTAGAAAATGGCGATACTCTTGAACTTCTTATCTCCTTCTACGAATTTCTTATGCCTTGACCAACCAATGGTTATCAAAGCGATAGCTATTATGTTGATCACAGGGTGTTCTAAAGCTAGTAATCGTGCTTGAGCGTTCAGACCACCCATACCTAAAGACTGAATGGCATTTAACCCACTTGGGGATACAAAATATAGGATTAGGCCAACCAATAATTGAATATGCGATAATATAAGGGCAAAGAGGCTCAAACGAAGATCTTTATGCATGGTAAAAACCTTTTTACCTAGCCAACCCGAAAAAGCATTGAACACTGCCAAAATTAGCAAGGCCAAAACGATATAAGCTAAGTAAGAGTGAACTACCTGAATGATTTCATACATAATGGTCAAATTGAAATTTAAGCTCTAAATGTACGGCTTTTTGAGCATAAAAAAACCCCGCTAATAGCGGGGTTTTAATTAAAAATATAAGTCTATTAGAACCTGTACATAACACTAGCGTTCCAAGTACGACCCAAACCGTAAAATACACCAAATGCATCGGTTTGATTTATGTAAGATGTATTAAAAAGGTTATAAAGGTTTGTTCTCAAAACGATATCTTGGTCACCCATTTCAATAGTATAGCCTGCCGAAAGATCGATAATCCCGTACGGATCTAATTTACGAGTTTCATAAGTATTACCTTCTGCGACTACGTCAGCAACATCAACAAATTCGTAAACATTACTGAAACGATTATAGAATAACGAAGCTTCAAACCCGCTAAGCGTTTCATAAGTTACGTTTGCTCCGAAAGTGAACTGAGCTGCATTACTTACTTCCACACCGTCCAAATTAACATTACCATCAAAGAAATTAGCAGGTAGGGGGTTGCCATTTTGATCTACAAAATCATCAATATCAGCGTTGGTAAAATATGTATTATCTCTAAAATCGCGAGTTCTATATGGTGTGCTTCCATCAAATTTCCAATCACCAATAGAAGTGTAGCCCCCAAGAACTAGTCCTTGCATTACACGATACTGAGCATCTAGCTCTATACCTTGGTGTAATTGGGTAACATCTGTTTGCTCTCGGTTAATATCAACATCTTCACCTGTTGCCACACTTGTAATCGTGTTACCATTAGCTACGAAACGATTTGCCCATTGTGTGCGATAAAGGTTAACATTTACCCTCAAATCGTATGTATTATACTTGTAACCAAGCTCGATACCTGTAATCTCTTCATTATCAACCTCAGGCTCAGCTAATTCGGCTGTTCCGGCAAATATATTATCTAAGAAAGGTTGTCTAGAATAGTAACCTGCATTTAAGAAAACTGAATTTTCTGTATTAAAGTTGTAGGCACCACCTCCTTTTACGTTGTAACCAATCTTATTAGCCTTATCTGATTCTTCAGTTGTTTGATTTCCGCTTGAATCTGTCGCAAATCTATCTTGTCTTATATATGACTGATTGGATAAAGCTCCTTGAAAAAATAAAGAGTATGTTTCTTTAGAGTACTCTAACTGTCCAAAAACACCTTGATAATTAATATCTTCAGAGTAGTCGTAGTTAATTCTTTCTGATTCATCAGCAAAATTACTAACAGTTTTCCAAGGATTAAAATCAAAAGACTCGGTTACCACTCTACCATCTGGGCGATCATCTCCCCAACCACTTAAACCGTAGAAATCTACAACCTGTCTAAAGTGGTCTCCAGTATAAAACCTGAAATCAGCACCCACATTCATACTCAAACTTTCGCTCAATTCCAGACCATAGTTTGAAACCAAACCAAACCATCTATGGTTATTCATAGAAGCCCGTCTAATATATCCAGCTCCATTCGGGGCACCGTAATCACCACCAATACCAACTAGAGCATTTCTCTCTCTGGTTGCAGCATAATCGATTTGACCGTCAACTCCCCCAGCAAGAGGATAATCCGGAAGTCTCAATGGGCTGTTACCTCTGTTACCAGTACCACCACCTCTACCGAAAGAAGCATATAAAACTGTCGATAAATCTGATTTGTCAGATATATTCCAGTCCCAGTTCAAGTTCAGAACAGGCTTGTGATAAAAGTTGGTTCTCTCAGATTCCAGCTCTCCTTCGTCGATACCCCAGTGCTGGTTATATTTTCTATAAATAGTAGCAACTTCTTCCGGCTGCGACCAGCGCTGCATATGCCATTGAGGGGCACCAAAAATCAAAAAGTTAAAGTTATGGTCTCCTAACAACTTACCCACTGAAAAGAAGTAATTCTGTCCTTGACCCTTAGTACCTTCAGCATATTTTCTTTGCGCTTGCCAATGATCTAACATTACAGAAAAGCCCCATCCATTATCATTAAGTCCGGAATCATATGAAGCTGTAGCCTTGAAATAACTATCGTTACCGGTCATAAATCTACCAAAACCACCTTCTTTTCTATCCGTTGCCTTTGTAACTATGTTTACCGTTCCTCCAACAGAAGATATAGCTAGCTTAGAAGAACCAAGCCCCCTTTGCACCTGCACTGCATTCGCTATATCCATAACCCCTTGCCAGTTAGACCAGTACATTTGACCATCTTCCATACCATTAATTGGCTGTCCGTTAAGCAAAAATGCGGTATTAGTTTGGTCAAATCCTCTAAGGAACATTTGAGAATCACCAAAACCTTGTTGGTTTGAAACATAGACAGAAGGGACGTTCTTCATCACCTCTGGAAACTCAACGTTACCGGTAGAAGTTGCCTGAATTACATCTTTCGTAATTGTAGATACCGCTATCGGGGTACTTCTGTCTTCTTCTAAGTCAATAATACCTGACCCAATAACTACCACCTCACCTAGTTGTTCCGCATCTGGCTGCAAAGTTACACTACCCAAATCTCCTGTTGAACTGTAGTTTTTGTCTTGAGTAACAAAACCTAAGTAAGAAAACCTTAGGGTTCCGGAGTTGGAGACTACTTCAATACTGAAGTTCCCATCAAAATCCGTTGTTGCTCCAACTGTAGTGCCTTTTACCACAACGTTGGCTCCAGGCAACGGACTACCTGTTTCTCCATCAATGACGGTTCCTGTAATAGTACCTTGTGAAAATGCTACGGCCGTCATGAAGAATACGACCATTGTAAAATAAATCTTTCTCATTTGAATGTGTTTGTTAGTCTTCAATTTCGCTGCAAAAGTGCTCCATTTTATAAATATGAACATTAACACAACGTTAAATTAAACACCGCGAAATTAACACAATTTTTGCACTAAGAAGACTGACAAGCAATGAGTTACCCTTTATTGAATAATTATTGGGATATCTTCAGATTATTTCTTAAAATAATGTAAAAGCCTAAGTGTAGAACCATCATGATCGCCAATCTCTGAACCTTCAATATCTTTCAAAATATTACCGGCCAACTGTTTTCCCAATTCAACACCCCATTGATCATAGCTAAAAATGTTCCAAATGACACCTTGAACAAAGATTTTATGTTCATAGAGAGCAATTAAACTGCCTAAGCTTTCAGGAGTTAGCTGGTCTATTAATATCGTATTGGTCGGTTTATTACCCTCAAATACTTTAAAAGGAACCAAATCTTTCATTTCAGTTTCACTCATACCTTTCGAGGTAAGTTCGGCCTTGACTTCTTCTTCAGTTTTACCATTCATCAATGCCTCTGTCTGTGCGAAAAAGTTTGCCATCAATTTATTATGATGATCCTCATCGCCGTGAAGCGAATGCTTAAAGCCTATGAAATCTGCTGGAATAATTTTAGTGCCTTGGTGAATCAACTGAAAAAAGGCATGTTGCGAATTTGTACCGGGTTCACCCCAAATAATGGTACCCGTTTGATAATCGACCCGATTTCCGTTTCTATCAACACTCTTACCATTACTCTCCATGATTCCCTGCTGAAGATAAGCCGAGAACCTACTTAAATATTGAGAATAAGGTATTATAGCTTCTGTTTCGGCATCGAAGAAATTATTGTACCAAACACTAATTAGAGCCAGCAAGACAGGAATATTCTCTTCAAAGTCTGTAGCTTCAAAGTGATTATCCATTTCATGTGCTCCAGCCAATAGCTTCTCAAAATTGTTAGTGCCTACCGCCAAGGCAATGGAAAGGCCTACAGCACTCCACAATGAAAAGCGGCCTCCGACCCAATCCCACATCGGAAAGACATTGGCAGCATCTATACCAAATTCGGAAATAGCCTTCGTATTGGTGGAAACTGCGGCAAAATGTTTTGCGATATCTTTTTGCGAGGCATGCCCTAAAAACCATTTTTTGATAGTAGTTGCATTACTCAGGGTTTCTTGAGTCGTGAAAGTTTTAGAAACAACCACAAAAAGAGTGGTTTCAGGATCGAGTTCTTTAAGAACCTCATGGACATGGTCACCATCAACGTTGCTCACGAAATGGGTCTTAAGGTGGTTCTTATAAAATTTTAATGCTTCGGTTACCATAGCAGGCCCTAAATCAGAACCTCCAATGCCTATATTGACCACATCGGTAAATTGTTTACCCGTAAAACCTTTTTTCTCTCCGTTGATGATGCTTTCTGCGAATTCCCTTATGTGATTTTTAACTTCAAAAACTTCGGGAACTACATTCTCTTCATCAACGATAACCTCATCCGACAATTTGGCCCTGAGTGCAGTGTGAAGAACAGCCCTATTCTCAGTCTCGTTAATATGATTGCCCGAGAATTGTTGAGAAATGGCATCGGCCAATTGTACCTCTTCAGCCAATTGAAGTAATAAATCTAATGTTTCTTGGGATATTCGGTTCTTCGAAAAATCGACCAAAAAGTCGTTCCAAACTATTGAAAACCGATCAGCTCGATTTTTATCTTCTGCGAAAAGTTGCTTTAACTCTAAATTTTTGGCAGTTTCGAAATGCTTGCCTAAAAGTTGCCAAGCCTTTGATTGCGTAGGATTAATTTTATGTAGAGACATGAGGGTTGTTTACCTTATTAGTTACTAAAACGGCTAATTTAAGCCATAATAGCACTATTCACAACCCGCAAAATGTGATTATTCCGTTAAGGTAGTCAGTTCACCGGCCAATAATTCTTCTTCGACCGGTTCCGGCGGATAGGCAATACAGTCTAATTGATCTTTAATAGGGGTAATGTAATCAAAGTAAGCAGGCTGTAAGGTCTCTGCCAAAGGCTCTGCCTTCGGAAGCTCTTCCCTTAGAGGATCCACCTGTCTGCCGTTTTTCCAAAAACGATAACATACGTGAGGCCCACTGGTATTTCCTGTCATACCAATCCACCCGATAACATCTCCTTGTCGAACAAAATCACCTCTCTTGACGTTTTGTTTTTTCATATGAAGGTACTGAGTACTGTAGGTACCATTATGGCGTATCTTCACATATTTACCATTACCGCCCCTTCTTGTAGACTCTGTAACCGTACCGTCGGCAGTTGCCATAATCGGGGTGCCTATAGGCGCGGCATAGTCGGTACCCTTATGAGGACGGATTTTATTACCGTAGTAACGAATTCGTCTTTTAAGATTGTATCGAGACGAAAGTCTACCAAATTCTACCGGCATTCTTAAAAAAGTTCTTCTAAGATTATTGGCGCTTTCATCGAAATAATCGACCAAACTTTTCAAAGAATCATTTTCGTAAGCGAACGCATAAATTGGTTTACCATTGTGTTCGAAATAGGCGGCATCGATTGTTTCTGACCCAGCATAGATCGAATCATTTATAAATCTCTCTTTATAAATTACCTTGAACCTATCGCCTTTTTGTAACATTGAGAAATCTATGGTCCAAGCATACACGTTGGCCAAATTGTGTGTAACCATGTAGTCGATACCTTGCTCTAACAGGGCTTCCGATAAATTTGTTCTGATTACCCCTGAGACCTCTCGTTCAACAAACTTTACCTGTTTCTTTTCTTTGTATGCCCTCACGGAATCACGTAAATCGACCACGGTGTAGTTGATTGCATCGTTTTCGTAGATAAATACCTGGGCAGTTTCAGTGGTATCGCGAGACTTTAAAATCATATAGGGCTTACCTACACGAATTCGTCTAACATCAAAAGTATCTTTGAAATCTTGGGTTATTCTTGCAATTTTTGGGTAATCTACCTTATGTTGAAGCATAAGTTCACCGAAACTATCACCCCTCTTGACAGTATCCAATTTTACGGTAAACTCATCAAGGTTAAAACCAAAATGTTTAACGATCGGCTTTTCAATAGGAGCAACCGCCAATACGTCTTTAACTTGTTTGGTTTCTTGAACGGCTTTCTCTTTACAGGCTAGAGATAAGGTTAGTACTAAAATTAGGCCCCAATATTTTTGCATTCGTCTCTTATTTCTTTTCGGGATTAAATATATGGTCTACCCATTGTTTACCCCAATTATTTAACTCTTGTTTAGAATATATTTCTGGAAAAAAAACTACTTTTTGAAAACTAGGGGGCAGATATTCCTTCCAATTGGTTCCCCCTGTGGCATCAACTTGCCCTTCTCCCTTGGCCAAATACCTATGGGCAGATCCCATATGCATAAGAGGCCAGTTAACGTTTGCGTTGATATCCATCTTCTTTAACGCATCAACGAGCTCTTTATTATACCTTTTGGTTTCCGGTAATTGTAAATATTTATGATAAATGGTATTACCCCTAACTTGCTTGGCAATTCTTACCAATCTAGGGGTATACCTATATTCAAATTGTTTTAGGGTCAGTGTTTTATCGCCAGTTGACATATCGGTAGCACCTCTTTTCCAATATATCTGCTCATAAAGTTCTTCAATACTGTTTTCAGAGGAAAAATTTTCTCTTTGCGACTGATGTACCAAATTTTCAAGCGGGGTAGAGTAGATTTCAATCATGCGAAACTGTGCCGACTGAAAACCGCTGGCGGGAAGCAAGGCCATTCTATATTGTAAAAACTGCTCCCTTTCCATACCCTTAATCATTATGCTGAACGAAGAGATCAAAGCTTTGTAATAACTATTGATTCGACGAACTTTCTCAATAAAAAAATCAAGGTTTTGAGACTTATCGTCTACCAGTTGCTTTTGTTCATGTAAAATCAGTTTAAAATACAGCTCTGTAATCTGATGGTACATGATAAATATTTCCTCATCGGGAAAATAGGTTCTGGGCTGCTGTAAGCTAAGCAGAGTATCGAGATTGATATAATCCCAATAGGTGAGGTATCGTTGATGGAGAAGGCCATCGAGGTAAGAACTCAAGTCTTGACCAGAGTCTTTATATTTTTCTTCAAGCTTTTCTATCTGCGAGTCTATTCGCTCCTTATCCTTCATTAAAAGTTAGTCCATTATAATCTTGAACTGGTGCTTTAGTCCGTTATATCCGTCAAGATCTGCTTTGATCGCACCCACAGCCAAGTCTGCTTGAATTCTTATGGGTATTCTATTCTTATCGGTCGAAACCCACAATGATAGGCTTTCTTTTTCTTTAAAAACCCGACCCGACTGAACCAAAGGCCTAAATTTATAACATTCTACCTTACCGAACTTAGTTTTAAGTACTTCTGTACCCAAATATTTAAGTTGAAAATTAAAAACGCCATCATCGTCGTACAGCATTTTAAGCTTTACCGCTTCCCCTTTGACCAAATCTTTGGGGTCGTAGTTGTTTCTTAAGTAGTAAAAAGCCGATAAAAGATCTTGAATGCTATCTTGAAGTTCAAAATTATATTTTTTCTTGTTCTTTTTGTCGTTTAGAACGGCTTTATCCTTATCGTGGTGAAAATTTATCTCGATATCTTTGGTATATCCTCCTTCGTCAATCTTACGTATGAATCGGTATGGCTTGCCATCTTCTTTACCAAAATAGCTTTCATAGGTGTCATCGACCTTAAAGAACAAGCTCGCCAGACCGGTCGTTTCGCCCTTACCTACTACATGGTAGACGGGCACTTCACCGATATTATCAGATTTGACATGTAATGTGGCGTAACTGGCATTCAAAAAACCATAATGCATGCGAAACTTTAACCACTCACCAACCTTAAATGCAGAACTTTCATATTGTGCATGAACAAAAAAACCAAAGCAGCAAAAGAGTACAGTAAACAGTTTTTTCATAAAGCCCATTTTATTGTAAAAATAAATAATGCCAAAGGGATTTTATTCGGATTACAATAACTTAAACAAAATTTATTCCAAAGTATTGTCTGCTAAACTTCAGGATTATTTAGGTGCGATTGGCAACTATATCAAAAAAAGCCCCAACATTACTGTTAGGGCTTTTCCTAAATAACCAACCAAACTTTAAATTATGAAAAACCAATACTTAAAGTTGTAAGGGAACCACCCCTTACACCAACAAATTTACTGCTTGTTTTAAGACTGTCAACGGTTTTAACTTACTTTAACTATTACATTAACAGTTATTTTTACCTACAAATGAGAATTTGGCAATACGTTAAGAATACCTATTAAAAAACTACCTTAAAAACCCTCTCACGGGAAATGAAATGGGCATTAATTATATCGAGAATCTCATTAAAGGGTTCCCCTAGATTCTTGTTCTCTTTCTATCGCTTCAAAAAGAGCCTTGAAATTACCCTTACCGAATGATTTGGCTCCCTTGCGCTGAATTATTTCTATGAACATTGTAGGACGATCCAATATAGGTTTCGTAAAAATTTGAAGCAGATACCCCTCGTCATCCCTATCTACCAAAATACCAAGTTCTTTTAGTGGAAGTAGGTCTTCATCAATCTCCCCGACCCTATCCAACAAATCTTCATAATAACTAGATGGCACGGTCAAAAATTCTACCCCGCGATCTCTTAGGGCAGCTACTGTTTCAATAATATTGTCAGTAGCCAAGGCCATATGCTGCACACCTGCCCCGTTATAAAACTCGATATACTCCTCTATTTGCGATTTTTTACGTCCGTCGGCAGGCTCGTTAATCGGAAATTTAATTCTTCCGTTTCCATTACTCATCACCTTGCTCATTAGAGCCGTGTATTCGGTAGATATGTCTTTGTCATCGAAAGAAACCAACTGGGCAAAGCCCATTACTTTTGCATAAAACTCACACCATTTGTTCATCTCGTTCCAGCCTACGTTACCTACCATATGGTCTACATATTTTAAGCCGACATCAGAGGGCCTGTAGTGAGGGTTCCAAGGCCTAAAACCTGGCATAAATACCCCTTTATAGTTTTTACGCTCGACAAATATATGTACGGTCTCGCCGTACGTGTGAATCCCTGAAAGAACTACCGCTCCTTCTTTATCTTCCTTTTGAATTGGGGCATGGTAACTTTCAGCACCCCTTTTTACGGTTTCTTCATAACTTTTGGTCGCATCATCAACCCACAGGGCAATTGACTTGACGCCATCGCCATGAGAATCTATATGTTTATTAATTTCTCCTCCGGGCCTCAGCGGAGAAGTGAGCATAAGGCGTATTTTATCTTGTTGAACAACATAGCTTACGCGGTCTTTCAAGCCTGTTTCGAGCCCTGCATAGGCAACAGGCTGAAAACCCCAGGCGGCCATGTAATAGTGAGCTGCTTGTTTGGCGTTACCGACATACAGTTCTATATAGTCAGTACCTAATAGTGGCAAGAAATCTTCAGCTTCTAAATTTTCTTTAGGCAATTTTAAGGAGGTAGTATCTAAAGTAGACATAATAGTTTAAGAGTTGAATTTGTAAGAATAACTAAGGGCCAAAGGCCGAAAAAAGTAAAGTTGATGATAAAGAAATAGGACTAATACCTATTGGGTGGTAATAACTTACCACATAGCTCTGAGGTGCGAGGTGATATCGATTCTGAATAGTAGCATCTCTTACAAATATCGGAAATTTTAAATAATTAAAGACCTAACTATCTTAAAACCAATATCCCAAACTAAAAAAGAAATTGCCGTTATTACCTTCAGGGGACCATGAGTAATGCACCTGTAGGGGGCCTAAAAAAGATTCCCATCCGTAACCTATACCGTAGCCTGAATAATCAGGCGGGGTAAACCATTCACCTGTGCGAAACAGGTCATCTTCTACATTCGCGTAATTGGCCGTAAACATCAAATGGTTCTTTGGTACAAACTCATAATCTAACCGCCCACCAAGTTTTACGTAGCTGTTTCCGGCCAATGAAAGAAAATCATAGCCAAAGAAATGAACTAAGTTATTCACTTGCGCCGAACCATATCCACCCAAAACAAAATCAAAAGAGGTTACGTTTGAAGTACCTAATTTAAAACCTCCCTCTGTTTCAATATTTAAAGAGACCGGACCGTAAATAGGTACAGCCGACCCCACTTTTGCCTTTGCGACCGAAAACTCTTTAAAGTTGTTATTGAAGTCAGAAGATAGCAGGTAGAAATGAAAATCTCCATCAAAATAAACCCCTCTTTTCGGGAAATACTTGTCGTCGTAAGTATCTAATTGCAAGCCCCCAAAAACACTATAGAAATCACCTTTTTCAAAAAAAGTGCGCCCGTCTTTCACCCTAAAAGACTCAGAGCCTTCCAGACTTTCATCAGCCCCTAAGGTTCTAGTACTAAACTTCAACAGTTTATGTTCAACCCCAGTTCTAAAGGCGAACTCTTCTCGCATAACCGTTTCAATGTAAATCTGATTGGTCATGTCGGTAATATCCAGATTTATGGTATTGATGTTCGATGTTATCGGCACTTCGTAATTGCCCCTTATTAGATTAAAATCGATTTCCTTGGCCGTTTCCCTAAAACTCGAGTTGATACCAAAACTCCAATAAGAACCTTTATCTACATAATATTGAAGGTTATACCTGATATTATCGCCTATGATAAAATCAAAGGAAGTAACATCATCTCTGGTGATAAGGTTTTTTTGTGTGAGATTGATAATGGCCCCCGTCTGAAATAGATTATCATAATGGGCGCCCAACCGAAGAAAAGTCTTGTTTCTACTTTCGACCAGATTCAACAACAACTCTTGATCACTGCCATTGGTTAGCAGCTTATAATGAATCGTCTGAAAGTTACCCGTGGCCGACAAGTTGCTCACCCCTTGTTGAAGTTCATCAAAAGTCGGCGACTCATCGGTATCGAAACGTAACTTACCCTTTACATAACCACGCGAATAGTTTTCGCTTCCGGTAATGGTCAGCCTGTCGACCGACACATAATCGGAGGGTAGATACATTTTCGCAACCTGCTTTTTTTGCCTGTCGGGGTTTCCTATTTTTTTAAGTTCATCAAATTTTTCCCGCGCCGCCTCTTCTCCTTTATCGACAATGGTTCCGAAGAGATTAAAATCGATGACCGAAAAACCGGTGATATCAGGTTTGATATAAATATCCGTCAATTCTGATTTCTCCTGCATATCGAGAGCGGTACGATAGTTATTTATCTGCATCAAAATTTCAGTTGCCGATAATAGCGCCTCTCTATCTTTAAGACCATGTTGTACATCTACACCGATTACAATATCGGCACCCATTTTTTTAACTTCAAGAATGGGGTAATTATTTACCACACCGCCATCAATCAACACCTTACCATCTATTAAAGCAGGCGCAAAAAGAGAGGGCAAGGCCCCACTGGCTATAACCGCTTCGGGCAAATAACCTTGGTCTAACAAAACCTCATCTCCCGTTTCAACATCTGTGGCAATACATAAAAAAGGTATGGGTAACTTACTGAAATCTTTAATATCCTTCACAGGGTAGAGCAACCGCACCAATTCGTTATAAATGTTCTGCCCACCCGATAGCGCCGGAGGAACTGATACCTTAAAATTATTGAAAGGAAGGGTTATCGAATAACGCTCCGAATCTTCTTTCTCATAAAATGTTTTGGCGTTTCTCGGTAGATTATCTTCAATAAGGTTGGTGAAATCGGTCGTTCTGAAAATTGAATCTAGCTCTTTGGCATTATAACCGGCCGCATAAAGTGAACCCACAATGGCGCCCATGCTAGTCCCGCCGATATAATCTATCTCAACACCTGCTTCTTCAATTACTTTTAAAGCACCGATATGGGCCATACCCTTTGCCCCGCCACCACTGAGTACAAGGCCTATTTTCAAATCTCGTTTTTGGGTCGTTTGTGACCACCCACGAAGGTTTACTGCCAATAGGCATAAAATAAAAAATACATAATGTATCTTTTTGTTGGTCATGTGGTACTAATGAAAGGTTTCATAAATCTTTTTAGCCTTCGCCATACCGACCGTTTTGGCCAGGTTTTCTATGGTAGCCTCTTTAATTCTCTTCACCGATTTGAAATTTTTCAACAACTCTTCCGCAGTTTTTTCTCCGATACCTTCAATACTTTCCAATTCTGAATTGATAGCGGCCTTACTCCTTTTTTTTCTGTGGAAGGTTATTCCGAATCTATGGGCCTCATTACGTAATTGCTGAATGATTTTTAAAGATTCTGAGCGTTTATCGAGGTACAACGGAATTGGGTCTTCAGGAAAATAGATTTCCTCTAGGCGCTTTGCAATACCCACAATAGCAATCTTTCCTCTGAGACCAAGAACATCCAGACTTTTTAAAGCTGAGGATAACTGTCCCTTTCCACCGTCAATCACTATTAATTGCGGTAAGGGTTCATCTTCTGCCAAGAGACGTTTATATCTTCTAAAAACCACTTCTTCCATCGAAGCAAAATCATCGGGGCCCTCAACAGTTTTTATATTGAAATGGCGGTAATCTTTTTTAGAGGGTTTCCCGTCTTTGAAAACCACACACGCCGCCACCGGGTTCGAGCCTTGAATGTTACTATTATCAAAACACTCTATATGTCGTGGCTCTTCCGAAAGCCTTAAATCTTTCTTCATTTGGGCCATGATCCGGTTGGTATGCCGATCGGGATCTACAATTTTTATTTGCTTAAACCGCTCTTGCCTGTAAAATCTTGCATTGCGCTCAGACAGGTCAACGATTTTCTTTTTATCACCTAGTTTAGGAACCGTTACTCTGATGCCTTCTTCGACGGTAACTTCAAATGGTAGATAAAGCTCTCGAGATTGCGAGTTGAAACGTTGCCTTATTTCGGTAATGGCTAAAGCCAACAATTCTTCATCGGTTTCGTTAAGCTTCTTTTTAATCTCTAAAGTGTGCGAGCGAATGATTGAACCATGAGACAATTGTAAGAAATTGATATACGCATGAGATTCATCGGAGATAATCGAAAAGACATCTACATTATTGATTTTTGGATTAACAATAGTCGATTTCACCTGATAACTTTCAAGTACCTCGATTTTGTCTTTTATCCGCTGGGCTTCCTCAAAACGCATCTCAGCGGCCAAACTTTTCATTTCTTTTTTAAAATAATGAAGCGACGACTTAAAATTTCCTTTGATAATCTCTCTGATATCATCAATTTGAGCATGGTACTCTTCTGCCGATTGAAGATCTTCACAAGGCCCCTTACAATTACCAAGATGAAACTCTAGGCAAACTTTGTACTTGCCATTCTCAATTTTTTCTTGAGAAAGATCATAGTTACATGTTCGCAGAGGATAAACGCTCTTTACCAGATCCAACAACGTTCTCACTGTTTTCATGCTCGTATAAGGGCCATAATATTCCGAACCATCTTTAATCAGCTTTCTCGTCGGAAATATTCTTGGGAAACGTTCATTCTTGATACAAATCCATGGATAGGATTTATCATCCTTCAGCAACACATTGTACCTAGGCCTATACTTTTTTATAAGGTTATTTTCAAGCAACAGGGCATCCGACTCTGTAGGAACCACTATGTGCTTGATTTTGCGAATTTTCTTTACCAGCACCCTGGTCTTACCGTATTCGTGATTTTTGGTAAAATAAGATGAGACCCTTTTCTTTAAATTCTTAGCCTTTCCGACATATAGTATTTTCTCATCTGCATCATAGAACTGATATACACCCGGACCGTTGGGCAAGGTACTCAACTGAACATCTATAGAAATTTGGGGCATTGATCAAACAGTTAGCCGCAACAGTATCCAATATTGAAGTTACGGGGCAGTTAAATTACTATGTTTTAATGTAAGCGAGCAGGGTTTTAATCCTTTTTAACAATGACGATAATCTCATCAAATAACTCTTAAAATACGATTTTGAATAGAAGAAAAATTCAAAATGATAGATTCTCTCTAAAAACACTCAAAAATTGTCATAGGCATAAAATCTTTCATGAAAGGGCTCAAACCTGTTAATTTCTTGACCCTATCGGTTAGAAAAAGTTAAACTTGACCAAAAAAATGCATTTCATCGATAAAAAGTTGCACTTTATAGTGTATGTAAATTTATTTTTAACTAATTTTAAAGTATCAAAATCAATTACCAGCATGGATAAATATGTAATAACCCTAGGTCTTTACCTAATCTTGATGATTTCTTTCAAGATTTATTACCTTGTGAATGTAAAAGAATAAGGTAACCTAGACCCCCAAATACTACCTTAGTCTGATCATGAATCAATGCAAAAAAAAGATTTACGATCTCGCTATAACGCTTTAAGGAACAACTTATCGGACGATGCTCTAGTCAATTCTAGTCTGAGCATTGCTAATCGTGCACTTCAACTGCCTACTTCCGTTTGGAAATCCGATTACTATCACCTGTTCTTACCCATTGCGGAAAAAAAAGAAATTGATACTTCATTTCTTTTATCCATTCTGCAAGGAAAAGATAAACACGTTGTTTTGCCAAAAGTGGTTGACTCAGAAAATATGATTCATTTTCTGTTGACGGACAGTACCCGATTAAAAAAAAGCAAATGGAGCATTCCCGAGCCTGTTGATGGTATTGAGATAGCACCCAATAAGATTGATGTTGTTTTTGTTCCTTTACTGGCTTTTGATGGCCAAGGGCAACGGGTTGGTTATGGCAAAGGCTTTTACGACAGATTTCTTGCACAGTGCCGCAAAGACACAATAAAAATAGGTCTTTCACTATTTGAGGCAGAGGAAAGGATATCCGATTTTGAAGAAAGCGATATTCCTTTAGATTTTTGTGTTACCCCTAAGAAAGTTTACTCTTTTTCAGAAGTTTGAACCTCAACAGTGGCATCTTCCTCCTTTTCATCAATTTTAGAAAAGGCTTGCTTATTAAAGACGATTAAGATGCCGACCCCTGTACTAATGGCCATATCGGCGATATTAAACACTGGTTCGAAAAAACGGAAGTCTTTTCCGCCCAGACCGGGCACCCAATCTGGCCATGTAGTATCTATCATAGGGAAATAAAGCATATCTACTACCTTACCATAAAACAAGCTACCATAAGGCTCAGCGCTGAAAGCCGTTGCCACCTGCTGATAACTATCGTTAAAGACTACGCCGTAAAAAACAGAATCGATAATATTACCCAAAGCACCCGCAAAGATGAGCGACACGGCCAATATCAACACCTTTGAAGTTTGCTTTTTAATGGTATCAAATAACCAGTAACCAATACCAGCCACGGCAAAAAGCCTGAATACAGTAAGAATCAGCTTTCCGATAGGCTCGCTTACCGGAAGAAAGTCACTCAATTTTGCGCCCCAAGCCGCACCTGAATTCTCAATAAAAAGTATTTTAAACCAACTGAAAACCTCTATCGATTCACCAAGAACGAAATTCGTTTTGATATAAACTTTACTTATCTGATCAACTAGCAAGACCGCTATAATAAGTACTAGTGATTTTTTTAGGCCCATGGCTTAATAGTAGTTTGAAGTCGCAAAAGTAGGTATATTATTCGGTTTTCGTGATGTTGATATTACCCGTAATACTCGATAGATGGTATCGGTTGTCGGAAGCCGGCAATTCATCAGAATTCAATTTACCATATTTGGTTTCAGCATCTACAATCGCAGCAGTTGCCTGTACATAAATATTACCACTGTTCGTCATCACATCTACTTCTTCCTTAACATCGAGTAAGGTACAGCTACCATCATTTAATGTTGTTTTTAACAACTTATAGTCACCGCTAATCTCTACGTTACAGTTTCCTCCATCAATAGAAACATTCAAATACTGTGGAACGATCAACTTCAAACTGATTGAAACTACCTTATGCGCACTTAGTTTATCGTTGGGATTCTGAAAGAGAGGCTGAAACCCTGCACTGATAAAATAGGTATCACCGCTTTGATGTAGCTTGAGTGCTAAATCCTTTTTATACTCTCCATCAATAATTGCCTCTGCCATTACCTCATTTTCCTTTGATGTTACCAATGACAGCTCATAGCAATTGTTCACATCAATATGTATTGCACTGATGTGACTATCGACTATCGATTTCTTGACCACTTTTTGGGCCAATGCACAATTCGAACATAGAAATAATAAAAGTACTAGGTGCTTTAGCATATTCATATATACCAAAAGACCTACAAGAGAGTCTCTTGTAGGTCTATAATATTATAAACAGAATGGCTTACTTCTGCATGTTTTTGGCTTCAATACTCAAAGTAGCATGTGGCACCAATTTCAGTCTCTCTTTGGCAATGAGCTTACCTGTTACCCTACAAATACCATACGTCTTATTCTCTATACGCAAAATGGCATTCTTTAAATCTCTAATAAACTTCTCTTGCCTAATAGCCAATTGTGTATTAGCCTCTTTACTCATGGTCTCAGACCCTTCTTCAAAAGCCTTGAAGGTTGGTGAAGTATCATCGGTACCATTGTTACCGTCGTTCATGTAAGAACTTTTCAAAAGCTCTAAGTGGCTTTTGGCCTTTTCTATTTTTTCTTCTATCAATGCTTTGAACTCGGCCAAATCTTTGTCCGAATATCTAACTTTTAAATCCTGTGCCATTCTCTTTAATGTTTTTCAATAAATAATTTCGTGTTCACCTCATCGAAGGTAATTACGGTACCTTCATCTAGTTTCTCTTCAAAATCAAGCTCAGCGGTCAATGTTTCGGTCTTGATATAATTTAAGTTACTTTCAACCGCTTTTTCGACATGGCCATCTTTCAATATCTTGATGTCAATTCTGTCGGTAACTTCAAATCCCGAATCTTTTCTCAGGTTCTGAATACGGTTGACAAGTTCACGGGCTATACCCTCTCTTCTCAAATTATCGTTAATCGTTATGTCAAGGGCCACGGTCAATGGTCCTGCACTTGCAACTAACCAGCCTTCAATATCTTGAGAGCTTATTTCTACGTCTTGTAACTGTAATGTAACAATTTTATTATCAATTTCAAGTGATAATTCGCCCTCCTGCTCAATTTTCTGGATGTCTTTTTGTTCAAGCCCAGCAAATGCTTGGGCTATTTTCTTCATATCCTTACCGAACTTCGGACCCAAAACCTTAAAATTAGGTTTAATTTTTTTAATCAACACGCCGGAGGCATCATCTAAAAGCTCTATTTCCTTTACGTTTACTTCCGACTTGATCAAGTCTGCTACTGCACTGATTTCTTGGCGCTGCTTTTCGTCCAACACAGGTATCATAACTTTCTGCAAAGGTTGGCGTACCTTAATTTTCTCTTTTTGACGTATCGACAGAACCAATGAAGAAATAATCTGTGCCTTTTGCATCTTACTTTCCAAATCTTTGTTCACAAAGGCTTCATCATAAACAGGAAATTGCGATAAGTGAACACTTTCAAAATCTTCGGTCTTTGTAGTCGCGACTAAATCTTTATACAACCTGTCCATAAAAAACGGTGCCACAGGTGCGGACAGCTTGGCGACAGTTTCTAAACAAGTATACAAAGTTTGGTAAGCCGAGATTTTATCTTTTTGATATTCACCTTTCCAAAACCTTCTTCTGCACAAACGCACATACCAGTTACTTAGGTTTTCTTGCACGTAATCAGATATGGCCCTAGTAGCTCTTGTCGGTTCATAATCGGCATACGCTTCATCAACCGCCTTAATCAAACTATGAAGTTCAGAAAGGATCCAACGGTCTATTTCAGGGCGCTCCTCTAATGGAATATCTGCCTCCGAATAATCGAAAGAATCAATATTTGCGTAAAGTGCAAAGAATGAATACGTATTGTAAAGCGTACCGAAAAACTTACGCTTCACCTCAACAATACCATCGATATCAAATTTCAAATTATCCCATGGGTTCGCATTCGAAATCATATACCAGCGAGTGGCATCGGCCCCATGTTCGTTCATCGTATCGAATGGGTCTACGGCATTACCCAAACGTTTCGACATCTTCTTGCCATCCTTGTCCAAAACAAGTCCGTTAGAGACTACATTTTTATACGCTACCGAATCGAATACCATGGTAGCGATAGCATGCAAGGTATAGAACCAACCTCTTGTCTGGTCTACCCCTTCGGCAATAAAATCGGCTGGATAGGTAGTACCTTCATCAATCAGTTCTTTATTCTCAAAAGGATAGTGCCATTGGGCATAGGGCATTGATCCACTATCGAACCACACATCTATCAAGTCGCTTTCCCTTTTCATTGGTTTGCCGGAATCGGAAACCAAAGTGATGCCGTCAACAATATTTTTATGAAGGTCTATTTTCTCATAGTTCTCGTCTGACATGTCACCAACCGTGAAAGATTCGAATATATCTTTCTGCATCAAACCTTGACCTACAGCCTTTGCCATTTCTTCTTTCAACTCCGCCACCGAACCGATTATTTTGGCCTCTCGGCCGTCTTCAGTTCTCCATATAGGCAATGGTATGCCCCAATACCTGGATCGACTAAGGTTCCAGTCGTTGGCATTGGCCAACCAATTACCAAAGCGACCGTCACCAGTAGATTTCGGTTTCCAATTGATTGTTTGATTAAGCTCAAACATTCTTTCTTTTACATCGGTAATCTTAATGAACCACGAATCTAATGGGTAATATAAAATAGGCTTATCGGTTCTCCAACAATTGGGGTAGCTGTGAACGTATTTCTCAACCTTAAACGCTTTGTTCTCCTCTTTTAAACGAATAGCAATTTCAACATCGACCGATTTTTCGGGCTCTTCACCTAAATCGTAATATTCGTTTTTCACATATTTACCGCCAAGCTCTTTCAACTCAGGTCTAAACTTACCTTGTAAATCGACCAAAGGAACAGGATTGTTGTTTTCGTCGAGCACTAACAAAGGTGGAACTTCAGGCTCTGCCTGTTTGGCAACCAAGGCATCGTCTGCACCAAAGGTAGGCGCCGTGTGAACTATACCTGTACCATCTTCAGTGGTTACAAAATCACCTGCTATTACCCGAAATGCATTTTCAGGGTTTTGATAAGGAAGTGCATAGTCAAGAAGCTGCTCGTATTTTATACCCACTAAATCTTCACCCCTAAACTCTTTGACCACATAAAAAGGAATCTTTTTATCTCCTGACTTGTATTCAATCAATTCGGGTTTTGAAGCAACCTCAAAATACTTTCCGGCAAATTGTTTGGCGACCAATTTTTTGGCCACTACCACGTTCATTGGCTCAAAGGTGTACTGATTATAGGTTTCGACCAAAACATAATCTATTTTAGGCCCTACGGTCAATGCGGTATTCGAAGGCAAGGTCCATGGTGTGGTCGTCCATGCCAAGAAAAAGATGTCTCCCTCGTCTTGCAAAAAAGAAGGCAAGGTCGATTCTACAGCCTTAAATTGCGCAACAACTGTAGTATCGGTAACATCTTGATAAGTACCCGGCTGATTCAGCTCGTGCGAACTTAGCCCAGTACCGGCCTTGGGAGAATACGGCTGAATGGTGTAACCCTTATAAATAAGATCTTTGTTATAAATCTGTTTTAGAAGCCACCAAACAGACTCCATATATTTAGATTTATAGGTAATATACGGGTCGTTCATATCGACCCAATAACCTACTTGTTCGGTCATACGGTTCCATACGTCTGTATAGCGCATGACCGCCTTTTTACAGGCCGCATTGTACTCCTCAACCGATATTTTTTTACCGATATCTTCTTTGGTGATGCCCAATTCTTTTTCAACACCCAACTCAATAGGCAGACCGTGGGTATCCCAACCCGCTTTACGTTTCACCTGAAAACCTTTCATGGTCTTGTAGCGCGGAAAAATATCTTTGATTGTTCGGGCCATTACATGGTGAATACCGGGCATTCCGTTTGCAGAAGGCGGCCCTTCATAAAACACATAACTTGGTTTACCTTCCCTTGTAGAAATACTCTTTTCGAATATTCCTTCTTTCTTCCAGTAATCAAGTATCTCTTCTGCGACCTTTGGCAGGTCTAATCCTTTGTATTCCGCAAACTTCATAAAAGCCTTTCTTCTGAGCGAACTATCTTGAGTTCTATTATTTTAAGGCAGCAAAATTAGGCATTTTTAAGTAATTATCAGTCCCCAAACACAAATCTGAACGCTTGATATCAACAGGTTACTCTTAAAAAATAAAAAGCTTAACCAGCATGATGGCATTTGTTAAAAAAAGGCATCCAAACCAGAGCATCAACCGTATATCTTTTAACTAGTAACTAACATAAATACAAACAAAATGAAAAGAATCGTTTTAAGTTCAATTTTGGCACTTGCCCTATCTACCACAGTGGTTTCTTGCAGAGATGCAGAGGAAAAAGCAAAAAGCGCTGCCGAGCAGGCCAGCGAAGCTATGGAACAAGCTGGAGATGACATAAAAGAAGCTAGTGACAAAGCTATGGACGAAGTTAAGGAAGCCGGTAAAACGATGAAAGAAATTGGCGAAGACGCAGCTGACAAGGCGAAGAAAGCCGGGGAGAACATCAAAGATGGTGCAAGCAAAGCCGCCAATGACGTTAAAAATGCCGCCAATGATGCGGCCGATGAAATTGAAGAGGAGGTAGAAAACTAAAATTACAGCCTTATTTTACAATCTCTAAAGACCCTTTTTTTAAAGGGTCTTTTTTTATGCATCTATTATTTTTTCAAACAGCACATGGCGTTTTATCGAAGAAAACGTACCGGTCATATTTTTCACCACAAGACTGCGCCCATTCACAACAATATTTTCGAAAACAGGTAAACAAGCCCTAGTTTTACATTGTAATTAAGTGATAGAGTTGACCCCAAATCGCCCCTTGAACTTGACCGAAAAATTGATTCCGAACCCAAATCGGAATTCATACCTACAAAAAGCTTAACCCAAACTCGACCAAACCTACTTGATAAAACCACCCTCTGCAAAGAGGGTTTTTTTATGCTTTTTATTTAGAAGGAATACCCAAGACCCAAAACAAGATTTGTTCCTGCGGCTACCACCCCCGAGCTATAGGGTCTGTATCGTTGCCCCGTAATATTTTCTACGCTCATAGAAGCCTTCAACTCTTGTGTAAATGCATACTGCGACCTAAAATTCAAGGTATGCCAAGATGGTGAGTAAGGGTTTCCCTCATGATCAACGGCATAGATATACTCTTTACTTCGTTCTGAAGCCGCCAAATTGTCGTAAGAAATTCGACCATTGTAATTTAAAAAAACATCGGCCTTTAACCTTTGGTTCTTCCAGATCAAATGAAAATCGCCGAATGCCGGGGCTACATGCCTTCCGGGCGAGTCGCTACCATCTTCCTCTTCTTCTAAACCTTCGGTTAATGTTAAGTTTGAAACGATTGAAAAGTTGTTGGCAAGAAAAGCCTCCAATCCTACTTCCAATCCATAAACATAAGCTTTTGCAGCATTTTGAATGGCCAGAACCTGGCTGAGCTCACCTTTATAGTCTATCTGGCTTTGACCACCAAATTGAAACTCTCTTCGCACCAAAGCGTCGACCAGATAAGTATAATAAGCAGCCCCTCTGAGCATAAGCTTATCATTAAAATTTTTATGCGCCCCTAACTCTATATTGTACGCATATTCAGGTTCAAGGTCAGGGTTCGGCACTACCACCGCACCAGGCTCGGAGTCAAATATTTTACCTACATCATTAATATTGGGTGCCCTAAAACCAGTGGATCCATTAAGAGTGATTTGCAAATCGGTTTTAGGAAACCAGCTGAAACCAACACTTCCTGTCAAAGCGCCGTTGTTAAGATTGGCATCGTCAAAAGGAAAGGGATAAAAGGTCTTGTCAAATATAGCATCTATCCACACATGACTATATCGAAGACCGGAAAGTAGTGTGAAGTTAGGCTTGGCCTTGTACTCAGCATTCATATAACCTGCCAAGGTCTGCCATGTTGAACCATCAGGGTATCTAGTGGCCGATTCAGAAGTTTCATTGGTTATGATATTCAATTCACTGCCTATCGAACCTATCTTATTGTAAACATATTCCCCTCCATAATAAAGCCTTAAGTTTCCGATACGTTTATTCTCGAAATCGATATTGGTAGAAATGGCATCTACCTTTTCTTGGGTCGTATATCTAATGGCATCATTGAAACCTCTATCATTTCTGCTTTCCTCAAAAAATTGATAGGCAGCCGTAATTTTAAGACCATCATAAAAGATACCTCTACCCCTTTGTTTTGCCTGAAGATTGCCCAATAACCATTTTTGCGGACCATAAAACCATTCGGCAGACCGCAAACCATTGTTTTGACTATTCGGTCGAATCAATCTATCGTATCTAGAGTAGTCGGTAGTTTCTGAATAATGAAGGCCAAGATTGTACGACCAATTATTGTTCGGGGAAAAAAGAACTTTTTGCATTAGGTTGATTTGGTCATAGCCTGTGGGCAACTGCTTTCTTGGGTTTTCATTCAAGACCTTATAATCTTCTTCACCCCTAGATTCCACATAGTAATTACGAAGATATGATTGCGGACCATGCTTACCCATTACCAAATCACCAAAATTGTTATAGGTCGCACTGGTTAAAAATCCCCACTTTTTTTTCGCCAGATTGATGTCGGCATGAACAGTATTTTCCATATTGGCAGATGAAAATCGGTAAGCTGCCTCACCGGAAATCTCAAGGCTGTCAGTAGTGGCCAGTTGTGGATTTTGTGTATAAAAGTTCATGACCCCTCCCATAGCATCACTACCATATATCACGGACCCTGGGCCAAAAATAATTTCGGTATTCTTGATGGTAAAAGGGTCAATAGAAATAACATTCTGTAAGTTTCCACCCCTAAAAATGGCATTGTTCATTCGCACACCGTCAACAGAAATCAACAATCTATTGGTGGCAAAACCCCGAATCATGGGGCTACCGCCCCCTAATTGGCTTTTCTGAACAAAAACCTTTCCTGTATTGGCCAATAAATCGGCCGATGTTTGCGGGTTGGTGAAACGTACTTCTTTGGCACCTACAACTTCAATTTTGTTGGGCACATCTTTTTTCTGTTGCTCCCATTTCGATACCGACATGACTACTTCATCTAGTTGTTCGGCTTTCATTAACATATAGAGTCGGTTGTTCTGCTTCCAGATTTGAGATCGGCTACTTCTTCGTATCTGATAGCTCAAATGTTTGAACATTATGCGTTCGGTAGGAGAAAAAAGACTTAAATCGGCCATACCATCGATATCTGAAATGATCGTTTTCGACCGATCTAGATTGTAGATGGCTACATTTGAAATGGGGTCTCCGGTATCTGCGTCCAAAATTTTGATTTGTTGAGCGCTTAGTACCTGAAACACCATAAAGAATAAGATTGGTAAAATCTTGTTCATGTCAACTAAAGACTTCGTTCAACACAGCAAGAGACCTTGGCTTACGAAACCCTTGTAAATGAAGTTCGTAATATGAAACAAGTGAATTCAAGAGTTCTTGGCGGTTTTTTTTGTTCATTTTGATGCTTTTTATACCATCAAAATTTATGCCCAAGAAGGTCTTAAAGAAATCAAGATTGGTATCGGCCAGCATTGGGTTCAAAGATGGGGTATCGGTAAACTCTCCTTCCAACAAATCAAAATAAGAAGCATCAATATTATCTGCATCAGGATAAAAACCAAGATACTTGGTCAATCTCAACAACAGAAAAATATGAAAGTTGGCTATACTATCATGGGTGTCGAACCATTGCAACGATGCTTCTAAAAACTCGAATAGCGAAGGGTTGGCCTCTTCTTCATGTATACTGTTCGATAGCATTTCGGCCAAGAACAAAGTCATAGCGTTTTTCGCTATATCGGCATGCAGAGTTTGATAGTGATAACTCACTTTAGTCTCGCGAATACTTTCTAAAGTGCCTTTATTTTTATGGTATGCAATAATTTCGAGTTGTGTCAAAGGTTGAAAGTAAGCCGCCTTTACCTTTCCCTTTTTAGAGGCAAGAACTCCCTTTAGCAAATACGACTTTAAACCTTCGGAGGCAGTAAAAGCCTTGACGATTAAACTTGTATCGCCGTATTTGAGTGCCGATAAAACTATGGCCTTGGTGCGAACCTGCATTTAAAGTGGAATTATCGCAAATATAAGTTTTGCAGTGCAATAGAAAACAAAAATCGGGAAACAGAGTTGTTCGCTCCGCTTCCCGATTCGCTAAATCAAATAACAAAACAAAGGTTTTAGATAACCCCCTGTGCCAACATAGCGTCGGCCACTTTTACGAAGCCCGCAATATTGGCTCCTTTAACGTAGTTGCAAAACCCGTTTTCTTCCATTCCGTACTCAATACATGAGTCGTGAATATCTTCCATTATATCTTTTAATCGCTCGTCTACCTCTTCCCTTGTCCAACTGATTCGCAGAGAGTTCTGAGACATTTCCAACCCGGAAGTGGCCACACCACCTGCATTGGAGGCTTTACCGGGAGCAAACAATATCTTGGCATCATGAAATGCATGAACAGCCTCTGCCGTACATGGCATATTGGCGCCTTCGGCTACACATTTACATCCGTTTTTCAACAGAACCTTCGCATCATCAACATCAAGCTCATTTTGAGTTGCACAGGGCAAGGCAATGTCACAAGCTACTTCCCATGGCGTTTTTCCCTTATGGTACTCGGCTCCTTTGAACTTATCTGCGTATTCAGAAATTCTTCCTCTTCTATTATTCTTTAAATCCATAACAAAGTCAAGCTTTTCTTTATCAAGCCCCTCTTTATCATAGATATAACCACTTGAGTCGGATAGGGTAATAACTTTACCGCCCAACTGAAGAACTTTTTCCGCCGCGTATTGTGCCACATTACCCGAACCGGAGATAACGACTGTTTTACCTTCAAAACTCTCGTCTTTGGTCTTCATCATATTTTCGGCAAAGTATACCGTACCATAACCTGTGGCTTCCGGACGTATTTTCGAACCTCCCCAGGAAAGACCCTTTCCAGTAAGAACCCCCGTAAACTCATTTCTAATTTTCTTGTACATGCCAAAAAGGAAACCGATTTCACGAGAACCTACACCAATATCACCAGCAGGAACGTCTGTATTCGGACCAATATGGCGACATAGTTCGGTCATGAACGCGTGACAGAAACGCATCACCTCATCATCTGATTTTCCTTTAGGATCAAAATCAGAACCTCCTTTTCCACCTCCCATCGGCAGTGTGGTAAGGCTGTTCTTAAAAACTTGTTCAAACGCCAAAAATTTGAGGATACTGGCATTTACCGTTGGGTGAAATCGCAAACCTCCTTTGTAAGGCCCTATCGCAGAATTCATTTGAATTCTATAACCACGGTTCACATGTATCTCGCCAGAATCGTCGACCCATGCCACCCTAAAAGAAATCAATCTTTCAGGCTCGACCATTCTAAGTAGAATGTTCTTACCATTATAGATTTCGTGCTGGGCGATATAAGGTATGACCGTTTCGGCAACTTCTTGTACCGCTTGAATGAATTCTGGTTCATGGCCATTACGGGCCTTCACCTCATCCATAAATGCTTTTATTTTTGCTTCCATATATTTTAAAAGATATATAATTGACCTGCCTTAATTCGAGGTCGAATTGTTGAATTTAAAATTTAACGGCAAAATTATACTATTTATATAATTTAACTATTATTTTTTTATTAATTCAATAAACCTGCTATTCGATAGCTTGGTTTAGGTCGGCAATAAGGTCGTTGACATCTTCGATTCCGACACTTAAACGAATAAGGGCGTCGACTACACCGCTCTTTTCACGCTCTTCTTTGGGTATACTCGCATGGGTCATGCTTGCCGGATGACCGGCCAAACTCTCTACACCGCCCAACGATTCGGCCAAAGTAAAAACCTTTAGATTGCTAACGATTTTCAGTGCATCTTCATAGTTATTTCCTTTGGTGACAAATGAAATCATTCCGCCGAAGCCTTGCATTTGTTCTTTTGCTATCTGGTGATTGGGATGGTTTTCAAAACCGGGCCAAAAAACTTTTTCAATCTTTGAATGGCTTCTCAAGAAATTCGCGATGGCCTCACCATTTTCACAATGCCGCTGCATTCTTACATGTAACGTTTTGATACCCCTTAGAACCAAAAAGCTATCCATCGGTCCGCAAACGGCACCACTGGCATTTTGAATGAAATATAGCTCATCTGCCAGTGCTTTGTCATTCACTACTAAAGCTCCGGCTACTACATCGCTATGGCCACCCAAATATTTGGTGGCCGAATGCATGACCAAATCGGCACCCAAATCTAAGGGTGTTTGTAGATAGGGGGTGGCAAAAGTATTATCTACTGCCAAAAGTATACGGTTCTTTTTAGCAATTTTGGCCACCCTTTTTATATCGATAATATTCATCATTGGGTTGGTCGGTGTCTCAACCCATATCAGTTTCGTTTTTGGGGTAATGGCCGCCTCAATATTCAAGACATCTTGCATGCCTACAAAATGAAAAGTGATACCGTATTTTTCGAACACTTTTTTAAACAACCTATAACTACCCCCGTAGAGATCGTTGGTAGAGATGACTTCATCTCCTGGTTTTAGAAGTTTTATAACGGCATCCATCGCTGCCAAACCACTTGCAAAGGCAAGACCATAGTTACCGTTTTCGATACTTGCCAATGAATTTTCAAGAGCACTTCTTGTAGGGTTTCCGCTACGCGAATACTCATAGCCTTGATGACCGCCCGGGTGCGACTGCGCAAAGGTCGAAGTCTGATATATTGGTGGCATTACCGCGCCATAAGCCTTGTCAGGCTTTTGTCCTCCGTGAATGGTGCGGCTGTTGAACTTTAAACTATTTTCATCCATTTTAAATAATTTACCCTACAAATGTATCGTTATCTTTGCTAGCATACAATCTGCCTGCCTTGTAGGCCATTTCTTAACAGCTATGAAAAGAACCCAAATCGCCATCCTTTTATTCACTTTTTTATTTATCGCTTGCCAAGAAGAAAGAACCCTTGTTTTTGAAGCGCTGATTTTAGATGAAACCCGATGCTCGGAGTGTCCGGAAGTTGTTATTAACATTCCGAAGGCTGTTGAGAAGTCTAAGGTGGGTGAAACCATCAATAATAGCATTCAAGAGGAAATTATCGAAATCTTGAACTATGACGATGAAAATGACGCCACTACCATAAAGGATGCGGTAAAGACTTTCAGCCAAGGTTATTGGGACCTAAAAAAACTTTACCCCGAAGAAACCACGGTGTGGGAGGCCACTATCGACGGTCTGGTTACTTTTGAAGACGATTCTATCATAACCATTGAACTCAACACTTATCTATTCACTGGCGGTGCCCACGGATATAGCTCAAAAAGATACCTGAACTTTGACAAATCGAACGGGGTCGAGCTTGAAAACTGGCAGCTTTTTCAAGACCGAAAGAACTTTGAGAGTTTTGCCGAACAAAAGTTTAGAGACCAAGAACAAATACCTTCCGAAGAACCCATTAACAGCACTGGCTTAATGTTCGACAGGGATAAGTTTTACCTGCCCGAGAATATTGGCTTCACCACCGAAGGCATTAAACTACATTATAACCCTTATGAAGTCGCCTCTTATGCAGACGGCCCTATTGAGGTAACACTTCCATTTAAAGAAGTAGAGCCTTTCTTGACCAAGCGCACCAAATCTTAACTACAGTAATTTTTGAAGTGCCAATATCGCTCCGCGGTGTAAACCTTCGTGAAATAAATTAAAAGCCAGGGCATCGTCAATATTGTTCAGGGTCACATTTACGCTGGTCGTATACGAATTGTAACTTTCAAAAAGTCCGTTTTCATAATCTTCTTCCAACCATTCTATGGTAGAGATTAAAAAAGCCCCAACTTCTTTTATTTCTTCGTCGGTAGCCTTTCCATCAGGCACTGTACCTTTTTTGAACTTATCAACCAATGCTTCTGGAATTCTCATTTGAAGTCCACTCAGTTTATAGGCCAAGAGCTGCTGTGTCACGACTACATGGGCTATATTCCACCAAATATTATTACGAAAGCCCTCCGGAATTTTCAATAATTTCTCTTTCGGAGTTTCGGTTAAAATCTTATATAAATGTTTTCTGTTCTCCAGAGTAGGGTGTAGTATATTTTTCAAGGTGTGCTGAATTTAAAGTACGCCGTAAAAATAGCACAATTGCATAGAATTAGGTTTCTTTGTGGTCGTAATATGAGCATAGAGAAATGAAGAAAATTTACCATTTAAGCACCTGCGACACTTGTAAACGTATTTTAAAAGAATTGCAACCTCTTGACCAAGTAGGACTTCAAGATATTAAAAACGAATCGATTACCGATAGTCAACTTGAGCAAATGCATGAACTTGCAGGCACATATGAATCTCTGTTCAGTAAAAGAGCCCGGTTATATCGAGAAAAGGGCCTACACGAAAAACAATTAAGCGAATCGGATTATAAAAATCTAATTCTTGAGCATTACACCTTTCTTAAAAGACCTGTAATTCTAATAGACAATCAAATTTTTATTGGCAATAGTAAGAAAACGGTGGCCTCGGCCAAAGAAGCATTGCATTCTTGAGCAAAAGAACGTTAGCCATATTGGCCGCTATTGGGGCAACTACCATCTATGGACTTAACCACACCATAGCCAAAGGTATAATGCCCCACTATATGGGTGCTTATGCGTTGGTAGAGCTTAGGGTTATCGGTGCCGCCTTTTTATTCTGGTGTATGTCTTTTTTGGGGCCAAAAGAAAAAATAGAGAAGAAAGATTTTTTGCGTCTTTTCATTTGCGCCCTTTTAGGTATGGGCTTTAACATGTTAGTCTTTTTTAAAGGATTATCGCTATCAACGCCCATTAACAGTGCCGTTCTTATCACGACTACACCAATTATCGTGGTTTTACTTTCTGCTATTTTGATCAAAGAAAAAGTACTTCCTCTTAAAATAGTGGGAATCGCTATCGGTTTCTTAGGAGCATTGGGACTCATTCTACTTAGTTCTGAGACCAGACAGGATGCACCCAATATACCATTTGGCAATTTTTTGATTTTAATGAACTCCATCTTATACGGGTCTTATCTTATTACGGCCAAAACCCTCATAGAAAAATACCATCCGTTCACTTTTATGAAATGGCTTTTCTTCTTGGGTATTTTTATCTGCCTCCCGTTTGGCTACGAAGAACTGGCAACCACAGACTGGAGCGCCCTTAATTTCGATGCGGTCTGGAGAATAGGCTTTGTAATCATTGGTACTACTTTTTGCACCTATCTTTTTAACATTTTTGCATTGACGCAATTGAAAGCCTCAACCGTGAGCGCCTTTGTTTATGTGCAGCCACTGATAGGCATTCTTTTTGCATTAATTACAGGTCAAGACAGGCTAACTACGGTGAAAATTGTAGCGGCATGTTTTGTGTTTGTAGGGGTCTACCTAGCAAGTAAGAAGCCCAAGAGAATAGTAGAACACTAATCGTTTTAGATGCTAATATCTTTTGGCACCTTCGCAAATCTTCGAGTATCTTCTTTGGTCAACACACGAAAACCCTCTCCCTTTTCAACCCCGCTGAACGATACCAGAAAATTATTGGTAAGACCGGTCAATTTTCGCGTGTTTAAATCCATCCAAGCGCCCATCATTTCGCAATGTGCAAAATGCTCGCCTTTGTGATTATAGAAATTATGGTGAAATTCAAAGAATTTAGCGTCTTCGCTCATTCCCATGATTTCCATAGAAACCTTAATAGGCCTACCCGGAAAAGCCTCTTTAAAGTAGTACATATGCTCGTAGAAAACCACCGGACCTATCTGTTGTGAAGCCAATGTCTTTTGGTCAAATCCAAGCTCGAACAAAAATGCCATTCGGGTATGGCTCATATAGTTTAAATAGGCTGAATTGGCTAAATGTCTATTGGCGTCTAAATCGCTCCATCTAATTTCAAATTCTTTCAAGTACATAGGAATCGTGGTTTTTGTTATGCATGCATAGGAATAGTAAAAATACTATTTTTTTAACCCCTAGCCGAAGCTATTCGAGGAATGTATTTAATTAAGAATTCGGAGAATAGTTTGTGGTATGAAACTTTCGACTTGAAAACCTGTATATTGATATCAAAGCATTGGGCAACGCCTACAATTGGTCTTTCCTTTCTTCTTGTACTTTTTGCAGCATTTCTTTTTTTTCTTTAAAACACTACATTCTGCACGAAAAGAATTATCTAAAAAAAAGGGGGTTATGAAAACTGCTGTCGTCATTTCTTTTAGCAACTCAAAATCATCGCAAAATTACGCAAACAATCGAATAAATCTGAGTGCTTTAGCACTTATCATAAAGCCTTTACACAAATTATATTCTCAAAGGGTGACCGGGCTTCCTTTTTGAGCCGATTTGTTAATAGCTTCAACAATGGCAATATCTTTTAACCCCTCTTCGCCAGGCACCATCATGGGGCGGTTATTGATGATTGACAATGCGTCATCATCCATTTGGCGCGCCTGTTGATTTTCTATATAAGTATTCAAAAGTGTACCGTCGCTAGCTTTACCCTTGACTCCGGTATATGATTGAAAGGGTTCTAATTGATACCATCCCTTCTCACATTCGGCCCTTAAAATATTAACGCTTTCGGCCGCTGAAGTTTTGCCGCTACCGGTTAAGCCTCCTCCGAAATCTAGATTAAAGGTAGTAATCTCTTCCACCTCTTTAAATAGCTCCGGCCTATTGTTCTCATGTTGACCTGTTACCGATATAGGTTCTTTTCCCGTAATATAGCGCAACCCATTGATGGCATAAACCCCTACGTCATAAATTAGCCCACCGCCCAGTTCTTTATCCATTCGCCAGGTATTGCCAGGGTTTGCAATATTGAACCCCACATCGCCCCGAACCTTTTTTATTTGACCATAAGGTTTTGTATCGGCCCATTTTATAACAGTTTGCGTATTAGGTTCATGTTGCATGCGATAGCCAATGGCCAATTTTACCTTATTCTTTTCGCATGCCTTCATCATAGCCTCACATTCGGCAACGGTCTTTGCCATTGGCTTTTCACTCCAAACGTGTTTACCGGTTTGGGCCGCCTTAATGGCGTATTCAGCATGAAGACCTGTAGGTAGCACTATATAAATTACATCGATGTCATCATTATTGGCAATGGCATGCATGGTTTCATAATTGTACACATTTTTGTCGGGTATACCATGTCTCTTTTGCCAAACAGGTATCTTCTCCGGGCTACCTGTCACTATGCCTCTTAACTCACAATGTTTCGTCAATTGCAGTGCCGGCGCCAAAAGATTTTCGCTATAATTTCCTAAGCCTACCAAACATATACCCAGCTTATCTTTTTGATAACGGGGCTTAAAACTTAGATGAGGTAGAATACTTAGCCCTCCCAACAAAAGGCCGGTATCCTTCAAAAACTTTCTGCGATTGTTCATGTAAGTAATGTTTAGAAGCTGATCATTACAAGTTAACCAAATTATGAACGGCTTAATCACTTTTAACTTCCCATTTTTATATAATTGCTAAATACAAGAATTGAGTGTAGATTTATGGTCGACTCGAATTAACTTAAATCCGATCCATCATGTCAAACAAACCTGCCTTTATCAAAGATTTGGATCTGCCGGCCATTGCCGCCCCCATGTTTCTGATTTCTGGACCTCAATTGGTCATCGAATGCTGTAAAAATGGAATTGTGGGCACCTTTCCCGCTTTAAACCAAAGAACAAGTGAAGGTTTTGAAGAATGGCTGATAGAAATAATGACCGAATTGGAAGCTTTTGAAAAAAAGACCGGTAAAAAACCGGCCCCTTTCGGTGTCAACCTAATTGTTCATAATACCAATCCTAGGTTGGAAGCGGATATTAAACTGTGCATTAAACACAAAGTACCGATTGTGATTACTTCACTCGGAGCCGTATCGATGGTGGTCGATGCGATTCACAGTTATGGCGGACTCGTATTTCACGACATTATTAAAAAAAGACATGCGGAAAAAGCACAGGAAGCCGGAGTTGACGGACTCATTTTGGTAGCCGCCGGTGCAGGAGGTCACGCCGGAACCATCAACCCAATGACCTTGGTTTCGGAAATAAAAAAATTCTTTCACAAAACAATCATTCTTTCAGGATGTATCAGCACTGGGCGTGATATTGCGTCGACATTGCAAATGGGTGCCGACATGGCCTATATGGGTACCAGGTTCATCAATACCGAGGAAAGTGGAGCCAATGATGAATATCGACATATGATTGAGGATGCCGGGTCGAGCGATGTGGTGTATACAGCTGCCATTTCAGGTGTTCATGCCAACTTTTTGGGCCAAAGCCTAAAAGCGGCCGGTCTATCTGATGAAGACCTTAAAAAAGATACCAAAATAGATTTTGGCAAAGAGCTGAATACCGAAGCAAAAGCCTGGAAAACAATTTGGTCAGCTGGTCAAGGTTCGGCATTAATAGACAATACCCTTCCGGTGAAAGACTTAGTTGCCCAATTGAAATCTGAATTTAAACAAGCGATTGAAGAGCAGGCCAAATGGTTAGAAACCTATCCGAAATAGGATGATTACAACTAGCGGTTAAACGGCCACCTCTCGCTGCCGAAGTTCAGACAAGAATTGATGCACTTGACTGACGGCCATAGAACCCTCTCCTACAGCAGAGGCCACCCGCTTTACGGATCCCTTTCTAACATCGCCGACGGCAAAAAAACCAGGGATGCTCGTTTCTAGCGATTGCGGTTTTCTAGTTGAATAAATATCGCACATGTAAAGATCTTTTCGTTCGATACCTGGGCCCGTACAAATGAAACCCCTTTCATCAGTGGCTACAATACCTTCAAGCCACTCTGTGCATGGCTTGGCGCCAATAAACGTGAATAGGTTTGTCATGTTCATTTTAGACTTTTCGCCACCGGTATACTTTAGAGTTACTTCCTCTAAATGATGGGTTCCCTTTAGTTCTGCCACTTGGCAGTTCAGTTGAACATGTATTTTTGAGGAAGCGTTTATTCGCTGAACCAAGTAATCGCTCATTTTAGATCCCAAATCGTCCCCTCGTAAAATAATATGCACCTCATCAGCGTAATCGGCCAGAAAAAGAGCGGCTTGCCCGGCCGAATTCCCTCCACCTACCACGCCGACAATTTCATCTTTGCACGAAGAGGTATTCATTCCGGTAGCGGAGTAATAGACACCACTACCCTCAAACTTTACAATATTCTCTAAATCGAGTTGCCTATAGTTCGCACCTGTAGCAGCAATTATAGATTTGGTCTTTATTACCTTGCCATTGGTGGCGCAGAGTATAAAATGATTTCCGGTATGCTCAATACTTTCTGCCCTATGAGGAATGGAAATGTTACAACCGAACTTTTGTGCCTGTAGGTAAGCCTTATTGGCGAGGTCTCTACCTGATATACCTGTGGGGAAACCCAAGTAATTTTCAATTTTCGAACTCTTGCCCGCCTGCCCTCCCGGGGCATTGCTATCAATAGTTACTACACTGAGCCCCTCAGAAGAGGCATAAACACTTGCTGCCAAGCCAGCTGGGCCAGCACCGATTACCAATAAATCGAAGATTTTATCCTCAAAATCCATCAGAACCCCAGAAAATCGGGCCACTTGATCAAGGGTAGGTTTCATGTGCAGGTGGCCCCCATGGCAAATCATCAACGGCAGGTCTTTATCACCAAGCGCAAAGTTTTTGAGTAGGTCACGAGCCTCTTCCGATTCGTCTACATTCAAAAAATTATACCAGATATAATTCTTGTCCATAAAATCACGAATGGCATAAGCTTCTTTCGAATTTCCTGACCCCACCAATTTGAGTCCGCCTACATATTCACTCAAAATTGCGTCTTGTCTCTGAAGAAATGTATTAAGAAGAATATCGCTTAAACTACTATGCTTGGCTATCGCCTCTTTTAAGCGATCTGGGCTCACTCGAATTAGCTCAGAACCCTCTTTGGCTATACCTTTGAATTGCGAGCCTCTTTCTGAGAGTATGCCGCTATCGCCCGAAAACTCTTGACTTTGGTGATGGGCAATAATTTTTTGACCGTAGGAAGGGTCGATAATATCTATTTCTCCCTGAAGCACTACAAAGAAGTCATATTTAAGTTGGCCAATGTCAAAAAGAATGGTTTCTTCATTAAAGCACTCGATAGTTCCGTACTCCTTTAAAATATTGATGTGCCCTTGTGGTAATTGAGGAAATCTTGGATCGTTCATGTTTTCTATTTACCTTACTATAGTATCGTTTGACAGATATTTTTTTGATGCAATTGTCATCCTTAAATTTACAACAACTTTCAAAATCAATTTATAGGTCAGAGTTTCGAATTCTGCACCTATTCCCTTACAGAAATAATCATCTACAATGCCCCTACTTGAATCAGATTACAGCCCCATTTTGCCCTTCAAAAATGGGCATGTGTCAACAATTTATTCGGGTCTTTTCAGAAAAGTGGCAGGATTGCAGCAAACAAGAGAGCGATTGGAATTGAGTGACGGTGATTTTCTTGATTTAGATTGGAGTTTCTCTGTGTCTAGCACTAAAAAGGTGATACTACTTTTACACGGGTTGGAAGGAAACGGGCAACGACCTTACATCACAGGGTCAGCACAAGTTTTCAATGAAACAAATTATGATGCCTGTGCCGTAAATTTTAGGGGTTGCAGCGGCGAGACCAATAGACTATTCCGTTCTTATCACAGTGGTGCCACAGAAGATCTGGAAGAAATCGTTCAGCACATTCTGAGGCTCAAAAAATACGATGAAATCTATATTAAAGGGGTAAGCCTAGGTGGTAATTTGGCACTGAAATATATTGGTGAACCTCGAAGTCTGCCCAAAGAAATTAAAGCCGTGATAGGCATATCGGTACCTTGTAACCTTTCTAGTTCACTGACCGAACTATTGAAAGCCAAGAATTTTGCCTATTCACAACGATTTAAGAAGCATCTGGTAGCCAAACTTCGCTTAAAAGAACCTCTGTTTCCTGAGCGACTGACCAAAAAAGATATCGCTCGCATTAAAAACCTTAAAGATTTTGATGACATCTATACAAGTCGCGCGCACGGTTTCAAAAATGCAATGCATTATTATGAGAAATGCAGTTGCCTGCAATTCTTGCCAAACGTTCAAATACCTACCCTGATCATCAATGCCCAGAACGACTCTTTTCTTGGACCTGAGTGTTTTCCAATAAAAGAGGCCAAAGACAACAAGAATATTTACTTAGAAATACCAAAATTTGGAGGACATGTAGGTTTTTGGGATTATGGTAATCGATATCACAATGAAAAAAGAGCAATAAAGTTCATAGAAGAAGGGCTTTAAAGATGGGTAATCACTATATTAGTGCCCATAAATTTTGTTACCAATGAAAAAAATACTTGTTGTACTTGCCCTAGGAGCGCTTGTAGTTGGCTGTGGCGAGAAAAAGAAGGAAGAAAAGAAAGAAGGTTTTGAAATGAACCGCACCAAAACCGAAGAAAAAACTACAGAAGCCCAATCAGAAGGTGTTCCTGTTGATATGGACAATGAGGGAGTCGGCCCGTTTAAAGATATCTCTTTTGACGGTGAAATCGATGCTGAGTTGGCAGCTGCCGGTGAAGCCAAATTCAACGCTGTCTGTACTGCTTGCCATATGGCAGAGCAGCGAATGATAGGCCCCGCCTTAAAAGGTGTTTATGAAAGAAGAAACCCAGCTTGGGTAATGAACATGATCAGTGGTCCTGATAAAATGTTGAAAGAAGACCCGATTGCTAAAGCTTTGTTGAAAGAGTACAACAATGCTATAATGCTCAATCAAAATCTATCTGAAGACGAGGTAAGGGCGGTAGCCGAATACCTAAGAACCTTCTAAGAGGATTTTATCTTATACCAAAACCGGGCTTCAAATGAAGCCCGGTTTTTTTTTGCCCAATATGAGGTATTTGTTTTTTAACAAAATTTTATCAATTGCTTAGATAGGTCTTCGTCTATATAAACAAAGACATTCATCAATTAATCTAGGCGACATGAAAGAAGATCTACTACTGCTCAATGAGCATAATTTACCCGAGAGAATTCTCAATAGAAAACGCTCATACATATCATTAAGGTATTGGATAGGATGGGCAGGCGGATATACCGATTCAAAAAAAGAAGAGGATAATGAAAGATAAAATCGACTTTGGCACTTAATTGCCTATTTGGTCGGAAACTACCTTGTAGGTAGGGTCTTCCAATACATTTACATCGATAATATCTTCTGCATTCTTCAACAACCTCACACAATCTTTACTTAGGTGCCTTAAATGTACTTTTTTTCCCACCTTGGCATAGCGCTCGGTAATTTTATTCAAAGCTTCTATACCAGACATATCGGCCACCCGGCTTTCCTTAAAATCGATTATGACCTCATCGGGGTCGTTAAGCACATCAAATTTCTCTGAAAACAAGGTTGTGGAACCAAAAAATAGCGGTCCGTAAATTTCGTAATGTTTTACTCCATTCTCATCTACACGCTTGCGTGCTCTAATTCTCTTGGCATTTTCCCAAGAATAAGCCAATGCAGAAATGATGACCCCTAATAATACGGCTACGGCCAAATTGTGGGTAATTGCCGTAATAAGTGTTACCAGAACCATGACTACCACATCTGATTTTGGCATTTTACCGAAAGTCTTAAAACTGGCCCATTCAAAAGTACCGATAGCCACCATAAACATCAGGCCCACTAAAGCCGCCATTGGTAAACGTTCAATTAAACTTGAACCGAACATTATGAAGACCAAAAGCATAACGGCTGCAGTTATGCCCGACAACCTTGCCCTCGCCCCGGAAGAAGTATTGATCAAACTTTGACCTATCATGGCACAACCTCCCATACCGGAAAGGAAGCCCGAGAATATATTGGCCGTACCTTGGGCCACGCACTCTTTGTTGCTCCTACCCCGTGTTTCAGTAATTTCATCAACAATGTTCAGGGTAAGCAAACTTTCAATAAGTCCGACCCCAGCCACTATAGCAGCATAAGGAAATATAATTTTCAGAGTCTCCAGCGTAAAAGGAATTTGAGGGATGGAAAGCGGAGGAAACCCACCACTAATACTCTCGCCTTCAGACATCGTATCGGCCACGGTAACGGTATCGATTCCAAAGCCTATTACAATCGCAGACACCACCAAAATAGCCAATAAAGAGGAGGGTATGGCCTTTGTCAGCTTTGGAAAACCCCAAATGATCAGCATCGTCAACAATGTAAGCCCCAACATCATATAAAATGATGATCCTTCCAACAATTGATCCGTACCTTTTTGATAAAAGTTCGGAAACTGAGCCATGAAAATAATTATGGCCAACCCGTTTACGAACCCGAACATCACCGGATGGGGAACCAAGCGAATAAATTTTCCCAAACGTAGAACACCGGCCAGAATTTGCAAAATACCTGCAATAATGACGGTAGCGAATGTATATTGAAGTATACCTTCCGGACCGATTTCAGGAAAAGTTCGTTTTAATTCAAGAATCAGGCCTACGAAAATTACTGCCACTGCTCCTGTTGCTCCGGAAATCATACCTGGTCTACCCCCAAGAATGGAGGTTATAAAACAAAGAACAAAGGCCGCATACAAACCTGTTAGCGGTGAAAAGCCTGGTATCAAGGCAAAAGCAATTGCCTCAGGCACCAATGCAAGCGCCACCGTGAGTCCTGAAAGGATTTCGGTCTTATAATCTACTTTTTGCTTAAAATCGAAAAGGTTGAAATACTTCTTCATGGTCGGTTTTGAGCGTGCAAAAATAGACCAAAATAAGCTATTGACCTAGTTATAGCTATCAATTATACAATATCACCTCAACAGAACAAATTGTCTACCAGCTTCTTAGACCTAACAGTTTTTGTCCTAATTCACTTAGTTCGGCCGTTTCATATTTGGTCTGTTCCCAATTTCTTGGATCCCCAGGAAAGGCATAACCTTCTGGTGCAATTCTATTTTTCCATGAGTTGACCCGCCAATTTTTCATTTCAACATTGTCTTCTTCTGCGGGCATCATTGAAATATATTGTGCAATTCTAACCTTGTTCTTCGAATTGTTAGGCCGTATGCCATGAGGTTGGGTACTATTGAATATCAAGAGGTCACCTGCTTCCATTTTCACTTTGACCAATTCATCTTCTAAACCGGTAATATCAGGTTGAAAGTGGTCGCGGTCTTCGGGCTGCGTCAGCTTCCAACTATCATAATTGCGATAAAGCCATGGTATGCACTGAAAACCACCCATATTTTCATCGGTCTGATCGGCTAGCGCCAATACGCCCTGAACGTTTTGAGGTCTTGTTTCCGGGTCATAGTCCCAATGGATAAATCCTTTTTTCTTAACCCCTTCCGGTAGAGGAAAATTCAAATTGGCCCTATCAATGGTTACCCATAGATGCTCCGTTCCCCATATATCGACAAAGGCATCGTAGACCCGTTTGGTTTGCCGGTTATTCCATAAGTGCTGATGATTATATACCTCTACCATACCAGTACCGGTCAGTTCTTTCATTTTCATTTCTGCACGGGGTGCTTGATACCACGTTTCAGGATTGTTGGGGTCTTTTTCATCAAATTCCCAAATAAAATCTGCCGTGGCCTGAGCCTGCTCCTTCGATATGGCATTCTTGACAACTATATAACCGTTCTCAATCCAAAATCGCCAATCCTCTTCGCTCAGCACTCTCAATGGTTGACCATTAGAGCGGTCGTTTAATTTTACTTTACTCGTGGTTGCCGTGGAAGGATTACCGGGTATCTCTTGGTGTGCCTTGTTGGCCATTTCAAGCTTTTCATCAATGTTTTTCATGACGCCTATATTTAGAATTTCTAGAGATAAAACTACTCTACAAGAAAATGGAAAACTACCTTGATATTGATATAGATTTGAACAATATTGATATTTATGATGATTTATAGATGAAATACTAATAATTTAGTGAAACCTTTATGAAGTGTTTTAATCTAGAGTAAACTTTGAAAGTTCAATTAGAGACCATAAAACCTGAGTCGGACAGCCCTTTTCGTTTGCTGCACGACCCTAAGCTCAATCATTTGTTCTATTGGCATTTTCATCCGGAATATGAATTGGTCTATATAGAAGGGGCCACTGCCACCAGACACGTCGGCAACCATATTTCAACTTATACCGAAAGTGATTTGGTTCTCATCGGTTCTGGCATTCCGCATTTAAACTTTGATTACGGGGTTAAAACAGAATATCGCAAGGAAGTGTTGCATATAAAACCTTCATTCAAAGATAGTTTTATAGCCCCACTTCCAGAATTGAAGAACCTCAACCGCCTTATGGACTTGGCAAAGTACGGTATAGCCTTTCACGGAAAGACCAAAACAGAAATAGGTGCATTGATGAGGCAACTCTATCAGTTGCACCCCTACGATTTCTTTATGCAAGTCTTGAATATATTGAAGCAACTTTCTGGCAGTAACGAGTTCGAGGTTCTACACAAAAAACCATATATCAACACCTATAGCAGTAAAGAGCAATCTCGAATTAGGGAAATTTATGCTTTTGTCGATAAGCATTACCAAGACCATATCTCGATAGGTGAGGTCGCCGATATTTGCAATCTGAGCAAACCTGCCTTCTGCCGATATTTCAAAAAGGCTACCAACAGTACATTTATCAACTTCTTGAACCAATACCGTATAAGTCAGGCCAAACGTTTATTATTAATTGGCAAAAACGTGAGCGAGACTTGTTTTGAGTGCGGTTTTGAAAGTCTTTCATATTTCAACCGAACCTTTAAAAAAATAACGGGCGAAAACCCATCAGATTTTAAAAAGAGAATGAAAATGCGGTTATAATCTTTAGAGACAGTAATTTATCTTCTACCGTTTATTGAAAAAAGTAAATAGTTTATGTTTTAAACATGTCAATGAAAAATCAAGAACTATGTTTTCAATAACTCTCTCTACCATCTTAAAAATCGCTCTTGCCGGTATCTTGATCTATATGTATATCATTTTTATAACCCGATTGGCCGGCAAACGAACCTTCGCCAAAATGAGCAGTTTTGACTTTGCCATCACTATAGCCATGGGCTCAATATTGGCGAATGCGGTCAACCAACCTTCAAAAAGTTTCATGAGCGCAGTGGTTGCCCTGGCAATTCTAGCATGCCTTCAGGTGCTTTTTGCCAAACTGGTCAGTTCTTCGCAGGCTTTGGAAAACATCGCCACCAATTCTCCCGTACTTCTTATGAAAGATGGCGAGATTATAGAAAATAACCTTAAAAAATGTTTGGTCAGCAAATCTGACCTTATGGCAAAACTACGAGAAGCCAACGTCTTGCAACTTTCAGAAGTGAAAGCTGTAGTTTTCGAAACTACCGGAGATATCTCGGTATTGCATTCATCGGACAAACAAACTATCGACTCGGAGATTTTGGAACAGGTAAAATCATCGCACTAAAACAAAACCGCCCCAAATCAAGTGAAATGGAGCGGTCTCTAACTAAATAACCAACCAAAAAAATCTTATTTACTATCTCTACTTCTTTCGACCTTCATTAAAGGATTAGAAGTTTTAATTCTTTTTTTATCGGTACTACCTGTGCTTGATTTCAAGTATTGCCTGTATCCCCTTCCTCTAAACTTATAGACCGTTCTGCTAGAAGGATGATACAGTTCGATAGTACTATCATTAATAACGTATAGTTCAAAGTAATCATTGCTCGATGAATGGTAGGCCAGTGTTAAAGTTTTGAGCATTTCATCGTTTTGTATGTCATACACCTGATATTCGCCTTCAAAATCCCATTGTAACCTATTAATGGCCGTTCCGGGCTCATCAATCGAAGACCTAAAAAATTCAGGTTCGAAGTTTAAGAAATTCTCATTGTCGAAATCATTAAGAGTACCTCTTTCGCTGGTGTATACTTTTTCCCAAGCATCATACTCCTGCAAAAAATAATTGAGGTTATCGTAAAAGACGAAGTCAAAATCAAAATTGTTCAATTGGTAACCATCTAGAAAGTAAGAAGTATCGGTATAGCCATCATATATTTCCACCGTATTACCATCGATGACAAATACATCTAAAATATAATGGCCGTCTAAATCGTGGTTAACCTCAATAGAACTATTACTCCCATTATAGTAACCTACATCGACCCCCAATCCATCTCCTGTTCTACCAATACCCACAATATTGTTATTGGCAATTAGCTTACCATTGATAAAGGACACCGTGAACGCTCTTTGCAAAAAGGGTATCTCACCATTACCTTGAGTTGCATTGATATCTACGTACCAAAGGTCATATGATCCCAATACCGCTTCAGCATTTACAGAAGGCTCTTGTATATAATCGTCTTCAACTATAACCTCTGTATAACAAGAGGTGGCCAACAGGCCAAACATTAGTAGCGTAAATAGTTTTGTTTTCATATTCATAGCATTAGAATTCAACAGATTAAAAACAACCACCGTGCCAAAACTTTTAACTTTTTGATAATCAAAGAATAAGGATGCGATTTTTTATTTCACTAGTTTTGTTTCAGGAAAAACAAACATGATTTTAGCCTAAGATTAAATGAACAAAGCTTTGAAATTTGCCGTATTGGGCGGGGGAAGTTGGGCAACGGCCATTGTTAAAATGCTCTGCGACAATCAAGAAGAGGTGGTATGGTACATGAGAAATACCGATGCTATTGGATTCATTAAAATTCAAAAACACAACCCCAATTATCTTACCTCGGTCACTTTCAACACAGAAAAATTGCACCTAACTGACGATATCAATGAGGCCGTCTCAAAAGCTGACATTTTAATTTTTGCCATTCCTTCGGCCTTTTTACATACCGAACTTCAAAAACTAACCAGTTCTATAAAAGAGAAAATAGTGTTTTCCGCTATAAAGGGTATCGTACCGGAGACGGGATTGATTGTTGGCGAACATTTTCATGAAACCTATGACATTCCTTTTAAGAACATAGGTGTTATCACGGGTCCTTGCCATGCTGAAGAGGTAGCCATGGAGCGTCTATCTTACCTTACTATTGCCTGTGCCGATACTTCAAAGGCGAAGTTCGTAGCCAAAAACCTGAGCAGTAGCTATATTAAAACAAAGGTGACCAAAGACATCATAGGCACCGAGTATGCCGCCATGCTTAAGAATATCTATGCCATTGCCGCCGGTATTGCACACGGGTTGGGTTACGGAGATAATTTTCAGAGCGTACTTATGAGCAATGCGATTCGTGAAATGAAACGCTATACCAAAAGCATTCATAAAATCGACCGTAATATTAACGATTCTGCCTACTTAGGCGATTTACTCGTTACAGGGTATTCCACTTTTAGTCGTAACCGTATGTTCGGAAATATGATTGGTAAAGGCTATACCGTTAAAAGTGCCCAAATGGAAATGAACATGGTAGCCGAAGGCTACTATGCGGCCAAAAGCGCTTATGAACTGAAGGGCAAATTTGAAAAAAAGGTAAAGACCCCCATTATCAATGCAGTTTATAAGGTACTTTATGAGGGTAAAAATGCTAAAAAGGTCTTTTTGGCATTGACCGATAAGTTGGATTGATTTAATTAGGACCGCTCCAATGAAAAGTTAGAATGATCTTCTAATTCACTTAACATCGTATCTCGCCATAAAGAGATTTTACCGTCATTGATATCGAAGTATTTTTTGAATTCTTCTAAAATAGGCTCCAAAAGATTCCGAACACTATCGATATCAAAATACAAACGCCCCGTTCGTCTTATAAAGAAATCCATTGGGTTCTGAACCATCTCATATTCGATGCAGAACCGTAATTCCGCCTTGGCCATACCCAATTGGGGGTTGTCATCTTTCTGCTCTTTATAATATTCTAAGATTTTTTCTGTCTGCTTGCCGTAATTGGTGACCAAAAACCAAGCATCATGCTCACTGAACCCCTTTTTTTCAATACGTTCAAAAACCTCTTTGATATACTTCTTTACATGTTTGTATTTCTTGAAATCGGTATTGCCGCACAAAGCAATTTTATCAGTAAAACATTCTTTCAACTGCGTGTCGTGCTCCTCTTCCATTTTTTTGGCGATGCGATTTACTACTCGCTCGGCCATTTTGCGATAGCCGGTAAGTTTACCTCCCGCTATACTGATAAGTCCGGTATCGGATGTAAAGATTTCATCTTTTCTTGATAACTCAGATGCCGATTTACCTTCTTCATGAATCAAAGGACGTAACCCTGCCCAAGAAGAAATAATATCTTCCATTTCAAGATTGATTTTTGGAAACATATTGTTCACCGCGGAAATTAAATAAATAGCATCGGCCAAATCGGTGCGTACATTGTCTTTATCCTTATTATAATTGGTATCGGTAGTACCTATATAGGTGATTTTGCCGCGAGGTATGGCAAACATCATTCGCCCATCGGGAATATCAAAATACACCGATTGTTTTACTGGCAGTTTTTCATGTGGAAACACCAAGTGAACACCTTTCGTCAAATGGAGCTGCTTGCCCTTCTTAGAATTATTCTTGCTTCTAAGTTCATCTACCCAAGGCCCCGCCGCGCTGATAACATATTTCGATTTTATATCGTATGTTTTGCCGTTTATAACGTCTTTCACTTTGACCCCGGCCACCTTGTCTTTTTTATAAACGAAATCTTCTACAGCCGTGTAATTGATGGCCCTAGCACCAAAAAGCAGGCTTGTTTTTATGTTCTCGATGGTCAATCGGGCATCATCGGTACGATACTCTGCATAATAACCGGCTCCTTTTAAAATCTTTTTGGGAAGTAAAGGCTCTAGCTTAAGCGCCTCTTTTTTCTCTAGCATCTTTCGCTTATCATCACCTGAAACTTCGGCCAGTATATCATAGACTTTAAGCCCAATCGAAGTAAGCCATTTACCGTACGAGCCATTTTCTATCAAAGGAAGCAACATCTTTTCAGGTATAACCAGGTGTGGCGCCAACTTATGAACTATAGCTCTCTCGGAACCCACCTCTTTGACCAACCAAAAATCGAATTGCTTAAGATAGCGCAAACCCCCGTGAATCAATTTCGTTGATTTACTACTGGTACCCGAAGCAAAATCTCCCTTTTCAACAAGCGCCACTTTGAGTCCGCGTGAAGAAGCATCCAAAGCGATGCCCGCACCTGTGATTCCACCACCTATTACGACGAGGTCATATTTTTCTTTTGATATTTTTTCTGCGGTTCTTGACCTATCTAGATTTGAAAACTTGATGTTCTTCATGAAGTACGCTTGGTGTTTATTGCTCTTCCCAACCTTTGGTTCGTTCAACGGCCTTTTGCCATTTTTTATAAAGTCTCTTTCTTTTTACCCGATCAAAATTAGGCTTAAAAATTCGGTTCATAGGTCTATTTTGATCCACATCGTCCTGTTTCCATAACCCAACTTGTATACCTGCCAAAAAAGCGGCACCCATGGCTGTCGATTCTATAACCTCAGGTCTGTGAACCTCCGAATCTAAAATATCGGCTTGAAATTGCATTAGATAATTGTTTGCACAGGCACCCCCATCTACACGAAGATTTTTTAGTTGTATGCCCGAATCGTCTTCCATCGCCTTTAAAATATCTTTGGTCTGGTAGGCCAACGATTCCAAAGTGGCTTTTGCCAAGTGTGCCTTTCCGGTATCTCTGGTGAGTCCAAAAATGGCTCCTCTGGCATACATATCCCAATAGGGGGCACCAAGACCTGCAAAGGCCGGCACTACATAAACGGGGTTTTCTTCTTCCACACTCTCAGCCAAAGGTTCGGTTTCCTTGGCATCTTTAATAAGTTCGAGTCCGTCGCGCAACCACTGAATGGCGGCACCAGCAATAAAAATACTTCCCTCAAGTGCATAGTTCACCTTACCATCTAAACCGTAGGCAATGGTTGTCAATAAGCCATTTTTTGAAAATTGGGGCTTTTCCCCAGTATTCATAAGCATAAAACAACCGGTACCATAAGTGTTCTTTGCCGTTCCTTTTTTAAAACAAGCTTGGCCAAACAAAGCGGCTTGCTGATCACCCGCAATACCGGCTATCGGTATTTTTGTTCCTTTAAGGTCATAATCACCAAAATGATGTGCTGAAGGCATTACTTCGGGCAACATCAACTTGGGGATGCCCAAAGCTTTTAAAAGTTTATCATCCCACTTTAACTCAACGATATCATATATCATGGTTCGAGATGCATTGGTATAATCCGTCACATGCTTTTCTCTTCCGGTCATATTCCAAACCAGCCAAGTGTCAACGGTACCCATTAGCAAATCGCCATTCTCAGCTTTCTTTTTGGCACCTTCAACATTGTCAAGGATCCATTTGACCTTCGTACCAGAAAAATAGGAATCAATAACGAGCCCAGTAGTTTTCTTTACATGCTCGGTCAAACCGGTATTCTTCAAGTGTTCGCAAATATCGGCCGTTCTCTTGTCTTGCCAGACTATGGCATTGTAAACAGGCTCGCCGGTAGTCTTATCCCAGACCATGGTAGTTTCCCTTTGGTTGGTAATACCAATGGCAGCAATATCTTTGGGGTCTACTTTTTCTTCATCCACCAATTGCTCTAATACGGCCATTTGGGTATCCCAAATTTCAATGGGATCATGTTCTACCCAGCCCGATTTCGGAAAAATCTGTTTGAACTCTTTTTGGACCATTCCTTTGATTTGGCCAGTTTCATCGACAAGTAAAGCCCTAGAACTCGTGGTTCCTTGGTCAAGTGAGATAATATATTTCATGTATAAGTTGAGTAAGTTGTACCGGTTATTTCTTCTCGAAGGAAACCTGAAATAAGAGATAAGCTTTGGAAAAGCATATAACCGACCCTGATTATGGTTAAATATAGAGTTTAAACCATGCAATTCAAAGTACAAAGTATAGCAGTACGGCTTGGTAACGAAAAATTCACAAAGACGACAATGAGGACAAATTTAGATACAACAATATAAAACGTACTATCGGCTGTATTCGCGCTCTACCCTGCAGATTCTAACGCGATACCATTGGTACCAGTCTTTAATTCCCCTTGCTTGAGCCTTTTGGTGATCAAGGTTGACTTTCCAAGCCGCGATTGATTCTAAATCTTTCCAATAACTAACCGTGATTCCTATTTCGTCTCTAGCGCTTTCAACATCTAAAAAACCTGGCTGTTCTCTTGCCAAATCGACCATCTTTTGGGCCATTTCTGCATAACCTTCATCATCGGGCTTTTTTAATGAAGTAAAGATGACCGCGTAATAAGTACCTTCTTTCATCCGAATCGAAATAGTTTGTAGTTAGGTGATATACTCTTTCTCTATAAAGTAGTCTACCAACGCCTCTTTCATGAGAACTGATTGCTCACCGGATTTCAGTAGGGGCAATTCTTCTTTCACCTTATAATGTGGCCAACCCTCTTCGTCAAAAAAATCGAACTCATAGTAACCATAGGGCTCAAGCAGCCGACAGATGGCAATATGCATCAAATCAAGTTTGGCGTCCTTTTTGAATTTACGGTGGTATTGACCCAACTCTTGCAGACCTACCAAGTAAATAATCGCATCTAGCTCAAGAGCGTCTCCATCTGAAAATTGCGACGATAATTTCTCTACCAGCACATCCCACCTTTCTTTTAACCTAATATCTCTCGACATAATAGACTTCTCTTAGTAAGGGCAAAAGCCCTCGTTGCTATTGCGATAATGAGGTGCAAAGGTACAAATCAAAACACTATTTTTGTGAAAATTCAGTGCTCATGGGCTTTCTAGACATTATATTCGGTCTGCTACTTCTTTGGGGTCTTTATAAGGGAGTTAAAAACGGACTTTTTATAGAACTTGCGTCTATTGTTGCCCTAGTTGCAGGCATTTATGGTGCTATTCACTTTTCATATTATGCCGGAGATTATCTATCGGAGAACATGAAATGGGAAGAACGTTACATCAACATTACTGCATTTGTCATAACGTTTTTGGCCATTGTTTTTGTCGTACATCTTGCTGCCCGACTATTAACTAAAATCGCCGCATTTGCAATGTTAGGGTGGCTGAACCGTATTGCAGGCGGAATTTTCGGTGTGGTTAAAATCGCCGTTATATTGGGTGCGCTGATCATATTTTTTGAAAGGGTCAACGAAACAGCGGGAATGGAAAAAAACGAAAAGGTCGAACAATCGGTTCTATATGAACCCATAAAAAAGATAGGTGCCTTTATATTTGCCAAAGTACTTCGCGCGCCCAAATATCAAATCAGTCCTCAAGAAGACAATCCAGAAATTGTAATCTGACACCAAAAACTTCCCCCAATTTATGTTCTTAAATTCGCTCAACACTTATCGTGGCATCGCCATATTGCTGATTGTTTCGGCGCATTGCTATTCGATAGCCGACGTGAAAGTTGACTCTTTCAGCGAAGCACTCTTTGCGAACTTAACGGCCGGAAGCACCTTTCATTTTATTTTCATTTCTGGCTTTTTATTTCATCACATTTTCGTTTTAAAAGATAGAACGACTACTTTCTTACCAAATAAGATAAAGAGGTTATTGATTCCTTATACAGTATTATCAATAGTTCCGATACTGCTGAAATTAAGCACAGAACCCGATTTTTGGAATACCTACTTTCCTTTGCAAGAGGATACTTTCTTAAATAATTATGTGATTCCTATTTGCTTATATTATGTTACGGGAGCCCACTTGGTAGCCTACTGGTACATACCTTTTGCAATGTGTTTGTTTTTAATGTATCCGCTACATATAAGATTTATCAACTGGCCGATCAAACTTCAGTTTTCGGTTTTCGGCATATTATTTTTAATCGCCTTGTTCGTTCATAGACCGGTAGACGAACTAAACGTATTTCAGTCTCTTGTTTATTTTACACCAACCTATTTAATGGGTATTCTCTGCTCACTTTACAAAGAGAGGGTGTATTATATATTTCTTAAAAAGGAATTATATCTCTTACTCTTAGCATTAGGTATAGCAGCTTTTCAAGCGTTCATCGGCCGCTACGACAACTATCAAAAACCGATGTTCGATTATGATGGCCTTGACCTAGTTCTATTACAAAAGACTTTTCTCTGTATTTTCTTTATGGTTTTTCTACATCGTTTTGAATCTTTCAACAATAAGTTGCTCGTTCTTTTGGCCTCTACCAGTTTTGCTATATACTTTATACACGGTTATGTGCTACAGGGTTTGTTTCAATTCAAGCGAATATTTAATTATACTAGTGATTACCCTTGGGCAACTTACTTTTTGGCTTGGTTCTTATTAGTGGGGGTAAGCATGGCTCTGGCTATCATCCTAAAAAAAGCAATGCCTAAATACTCTAAATATATTAGTGGCTATTAGACCGCCTAGTAATTTCCAGTGGCACATTGAAAAAATGAAAATAGATAGTTTTTAATAGGCTAAAACCTACAGCCGTTTAACATATGGCTGCAATTCATCGAAAAGGAAGACTTTTTATCTCTACCGACGACTAAATTTTCGATATTCGCTTATCGATATTCCCCTATCGATTTTTTGAGAACACGAGAACACCCCATTTCTCAGACCTACCTTAGAGAACATACCTACTTACAAATAGAACACTATATGAAAATGACAAGGCATTATTTTGCCCTCGTTTTATTTGTATGCACATTGGCGTCTTGCACAAAGGAGTCAATGGAAACAGCAAATATTGTTGAGGCCGAGAACATTCCGGAAATAGAACAAGAATTACTTGAAGTTGTTAATCAACACAGGCTCTCTTTAGGCCAAAACTCTTTAGAATTCAGCTCGGTAGCCTATCTTTTGGCCAATGAGCACACCGATTACATGATGACAGTCGGATCTTTAAACCATGATAATTTCAGTAAACGCGCTTCTACGATATCAACTGAGGTTGATGCAGAGTTTGTGGCTGAAAATGTTGCTAAAGATTACCTAAACGCTTCGGAAGCATTCTCAGGCTGGTTGACCAGTTCCAGTCATAAAAAGACTATGGAAGGAGAGTTTACCCATACCGCTGTAAGTGTAAAAAGAAATGAAGAGGGCAATTTGTTCTATACACAAATCTTCTTCCGATAAACGTACGGTGCGACCCTAGAAAACTATGCGTATGAACTAGTGGCATACATTTTATACCTTTGAAACCTAAAGGTATTTATCATTTTTAATTAACCGTGCGTTGAACTTTCGCAAAGTTGTAGTACGTTTAGGTGGTAGTTACCAAATTATTAACCTTTAGTATTACAAATATGGCGGTACAACCCCCCTTTAACCTTTCAAAGTGGATCGATGAAAACCGAGACTCTTTAAAGCCACCAGTTGGCAACAAGAACTTATACAAAGATGCCGGTGACTACATAGTCATGATAGTTGCAGGGCCCAATGCCCGCAAAGACTACCATTACAATGAAACCGAAGAACTCTTTTTTCAGTTAGAGGGAAATATCGAAGTTCACATTCAAGACGAAGGTAGAAAGAAAACTATGAAGTTGGGGCCTGGCGACATGTATCTTCACCCAGCAAAAATTCCGCATTCTCCAGTAAGAAAAGAAGGAAGCATTGGTCTGGTCGTTGAACGAAAAAGAGCGGATATGAATGTTGACGACGGTCTTTTATGGTTCTGCGACAATTGCAACCATAAATTGTACGAGGCCTATTTCACATTAAACGATATTGAGAAAGATTTCTTAGGTCATTTTAAACACTTCTATAGCTCGGAAGAACTTAGAACATGTGATAATTGTGGCACCGTTATGCCAGTAGACAGTCGATTTGTTGCAGACGAATAAGTGTTTATCGGCCAAACAATGTCTTTATTCGTAGATAACCTAGACATTCAGAAAAAGTACTTTAAAACCCCCAAGTAATTCTATGTCAAGGTTTCAAATCTTCAAATACTTTTCCGTTCTTTTAATAGGGGCGTCTATTTCGTTATTTGTTTTCTTTTCGATTAACAATCGATATATAAGCAATCAAAAAGATTTGGTAGATAATGCCATTTCTAGGGCTTTGATCAAAATAGATGACGAATTGAACAAAATTACGCTGGTAATGGAGTCGATGGGCTTCTTTTTCGAAAACCATGATGACGTGCCCCAAGAGCTTTTTGAACGGTTTACGAGTCCTTATTTAAGTGAATTGCGAAGTATCGGCGCCTTAGAGTGGGCCCCTCGTATTTTGGAAAGCGAAGCAAATTCTGAGGATTTGGAAGTGCCTAAAATCACCCAAACCGATTCATCAGGAAATTTTATTACCGCCCAATCGCGAAAGGTACATTTTCCCATCGCATTAATAAATCCGCTAGAGCCACTTAAAGATGCCGTTGGTTTTGACAATTATTCCGAAGAAATTAGAAAAGAAGCTATTGACCAAGCTATTGAGTCAAAGAAAACAGTTCTAAGCGCGCCCATAGAATTGGTACTCAAAAACAATGGGTTTCGGGGCTTTTTGGCCCTAAAATCAGTTTTTAATTCGGAAACGGCTGAAGTAAAAGGTGTTGTAGCCGCAATTTATCGGATGGATATTTTCTTAAGACGTACCCTAAAGAATGAATTGGCCATCATCGACTTGGCAATTACAGACTCTTTGGCGCAAGACAATCTTCTTTATACCAATCGAGAACCTCTTTCTTTAGAGAATCGAACAAACGAGAGCACGTTTAAACATATAAAGGCAGGCAACCGGGTTTGGAATATTGAGTTCTCTCCGAAAAGCAAACATTATAATTTTCCACATGTATTAGAATCATACTTGGTCTTGATCTTAGGCTTGCTGACAACAGGCCTTCTTATTTACGCCATTAAGGTAAGCGATGAACATAATGACAGATTAGAGGCAAGGGTAATACTGAGAACCAGCGAACTGGAGGCCTCGAACAAATTGAAAGAAAATCTGTTGCGCGAAATTCATCACCGAGTCAAAAACAATCTTCAAATAACCTCAAGCCTTATGAACATGCAGAAAAGAAGGCTTTCGAGCAAAGAAGCGATTACGGCACTTTCTGATAGTCAGGCCAGAATATCGGCCATTGCGCTTACACATCAGAAAATTTATCAAGATAAAGATTCAAAGGCGGTCAACCTTAACGATTACCTTATCGACCTGATGGAATATCAAAAGAAAATCTCTCCCTTTTTCACGTATAAAATCGATTGCCCCTTGATTACGGTAGACCTCGACCGTGCAGTACCTTTGGCATTGATCATTTCTGAGCTGGTCACCAATGCGGTGAAACATGCCTATCCTGATAATACCAAGTATAACGAGCTTAAAATAGATGTTACCCGTTTAGATGATGAATCGGTTTTACTTTGTATCAAAGACAACGGTAAGGGGCTTCCTGAAAATTTTGATTTAGATAAAGCAGAGGGCATCGGTTTTGAAATCATACGTGCCCTTTGCAGACAGATTTCGGCTCAACTGAACTACGAATCAGCTGAAAACGGGACCCAATTCGACCTTATTTTCATGAACCAAAGTGAATAATTAAGTGTCATTGGCGATGCTTTTTTAATTATATTTAATAATGATTGTGTCGCTATTGATTGGCCTTGTCGCCCTCTTACATCTATACTTTATGTGGTTCGAAATGTTCGCTTGGACCACAAAAGGAAGGAAGATATTTAAAAAGTTTCCGGCTGAGTTGTTCGAACCCACCAAACCATTGGCCGCCAATCAAGGTCTCTACAATGGATTTTTAGCCGCCGGCCTTATATGGACATTTTTTATCACAGACATCGATTGGAAATGGAATGTTGCCCTCTTTTTTCTTTCATGTGTAAGTATTGCTGGTATTTATGGCGCCTTAACCGCTGATAAAAAGATTTTCTTTGTTCAGGCCGCCCCTGCGTTAGTAGCCATTTTGCTTATTCTGTTCACGTAGTATTGAAAGTTAAAAAGCTCTTATCATTATCCGGTTTGCATGGATTGTCAAGAACAATGAAGTATATTTGATATATAACAATTTGTACTTAAAAAGTTAAATTATGATTTCTACTGCTCCTCAATTTGCTATTAATGATGTTTTAAAAGATTTAAATATCGAAAGCACCAACTTTGGCGTATCTACCGGTTCAGACTGTTTTGGATCGGGTGAAGAAATCATATCGAAAAGCCCTGTAGATGGGGCGATAATTGCCAAGGTAAGCACAGCTACTTCAGATGACTATGAAAAAACTGTAAGCACCTCTTTAAATGCCTTTAAAGAGTGGCGAAATACGCCAGCACCGCAACGTGGCGAAATTGTAAGGCAGTTTGGCAACAAACTAAGAGAATTAAAGCAACCACTGGGCAAGCTTGTTTCATACGAAATGGGTAAAAGTCTACAAGAAGGCTTAGGAGAAGTGCAAGAGATGATAGACATATGTGATTTTGCTGTAGGCTTATCACGTCAATTACACGGTCTTACCATGCATTCCGAGAGGCCGGGCCACCGTATGTACGAGCAGTACCATCCGTTGGGAGTGGTCGGTATTATATCGGCATTTAATTTCCCCGTAGCCGTATGGGCGTGGAATACGGCCCTAGCTTGGGTCTGTGGCGATGTCTGTATTTGGAAACCCTCGGAAAAAACGCCTCTATGTGCCATAGCCTGCCAAAAGATTGCTGCCGATGTGTTTAAGAAAAATGGTCTTCCCGAAGGCATCAGTTGTTTGATCAATGGTGACTATCGAGTGGGCGAAATGCTTACTACTGATACTAGAGTGCCTCTTATCTCCGCTACCGGGTCGATTAGAATGGGCAAAATTGTTGCACAGGCCGTAGGAGCTCGATTAGGAAAATCATTGCTTGAATTAGGTGGAAACAATGCGATTATAGTAACCCCTGATGCCGATATAAAAATGACCGTCATCGGTGCAGTCTTCGGTGCGGTGGGCACTGCAGGTCAGCGCTGTACTTCAACGCGAAGATTGATTATTCATGAATCAATTTATGACAAGGTTAAAAAAGCCCTGGTTGATGCCTATGCACAATTGCGTATTGGAAATCCCTTGGATGAAAATAACCATGTAGGTCCCCTAATAGATTCAGATGCAGTTGAAAGTTATCTAAGGGCCTTACAAAATGTGGTAAAGGAAGGTGGTAAAATTCTAGTTCATGGCGATGTACTATCAGGAGATGGTTATGAGAGCGGTTGCTACGTAAAACCGGCGATTGCAGAGGCAGAACCGGAGTTCAAAATCGTTCAAGAAGAAACTTTTGCCCCCGTTCTTTATCTTTTAAAATATAGTGGGGAAGTAGATAAGGCCATTGACATTCAGAATAACGTAGCCCAAGGTCTTTCTTCGGCAATTATGACTAATAATTTACGCGAGGCGGAAAGGTTTCTTTCGGCCGCCGGAAGCGATTGCGGTATTGCTAATGTTAATATTGGAACTTCAGGTGCAGAAATTGGTGGGGCATTTGGCGGAGAAAAAGAGACCGGAGGCGGAAGAGAGAGTGGTTCCGATGCTTGGAAGGTTTATATGAGAAGGCAAACCAATACCATTAATTACACTACTGAACTGCCTTTGGCGCAGGGTATCAAGTTTGACCTATAATGGAAAAACCCGTCAATTTTCTTCCTTGCCCTTCCCCCGAACAGACAAGAATCAATGTAACGGGCTTTTAAACTAAACTAACTCAAACAATATATTGTACCGTATCTATACAGAACAATTACTAGAACCTCATTTTCTCACTCTACATCACTAATCCGTTCAGCTTGGGGCACTTTCCAACTTCCCTTTAGCAGCTCTTGTAATCCCAAGACAACTACCATACAGACAAAAGTGACCCATTTTAAAATTTCGGATTTCATTTCACCAGGTTCATAAAGTGGGCTAAATATACTTAAGGTAGACAGGCAAGACCATCAATTTTGTATAAATGGTCATTAATTCTGTATCAATGTACTTTTAGATACATTAAGTGTCATTTTCTAATCACATTTAATCTTAACTACACGGTAAAATGAGCATTTTATCGCATGCAAATTCTATGTTCTAAAAAAATCGCAAAGGCTTAAGTAATAATTTGCCTACTTATTATTCCAATAAATCATTCAACATTAACACGCTTTTAGTTTTTTTTAATACATTGTATAGTACAACTATCAATTTCTAGACATGACTAAAACGACCATTCTTTCGTTAGATATAGTCATCACCTTTTGGGTAATAACCTATGGCTCTATCATTAATAGATTCAAGAGTAGCGTGCCATACCTAAAGAGAAAATCTCAAGTTTATAAAAAAATCAAAAATTCAATTTTTAGGCTTTCAATTCCTTACTTCCCACCATCTATTTGTTTACAATCGACCTGTCCATTAAATAAAGAACCTCAAATCAATTTAGCCGTATGAATTTCGAAAACATAAGTATTTGGTATTGGCTCATTTTTATTCTGTTCGGTATTTTATGTGCCTTCTTAGGTTATTGTCTTGGTAAGAGAAGTATAAAAGCGGTCAATAATGTTGCAGAGTTACAAATGTTTAAGGATAGAAATATCAAACTGCAAGCTGAATTAGATGCCTGTACCCAAAAAATTGCCAGCGCCCCGGCAATAGACGACACTACTTCTTTCGTAGATACCTCAGATGATATTCCTGAACTTCCTGTATTAATTCCTTTTAATGCCGATAACGCAAAAGCCGTGTTCGGCAAAACCATTCAAAATAACGACTTAAAGGTGATTGAGGGAATCGGACCTAAAATTGCAGGTCTTTTTCAGACTGCCGGTATCGCCACTTGGAAAGCACTTTCAGAAACATCAGTGGCCAGTTGCAAAGAAGTGCTGGCAACTGGAGGCGAGAGATACAGAATTCATGATCCTTCTTCTTGGCCCATGCAAGCTAAAATGTGTTATGAAGGTAAATGGGTAGAATTGGCCAAATGGCAAGATGAACATGACCATGGGCGACTATAAACAAAAAAGGGAGGCTTAAACTAAGCCTCCCTTTTTTGTTGTTATCATAGGTCTAAATCATTCCGTTAGCCTCGACCCATTTAAATTTGTATTGGTCTTCAGGAAACTTCATTCGCTCGGCGATACGCTCTAATCTAGCCGGTAATTTTATCAGATAATCCCTTGCCTTTTCTGCTTCATCATTCAAGCCACGCACACTTTCCAGTTCCCAGTAAGAATTAAGCTTTCTTAAAATATCAACGTAATCTTGTGCGGTATATACACCTAGGCGTTGGGCACAGTTAGAAAAGTTTTCAAACGCTTCACCGATAGCACCACCGGACTCCTTTAGAAAGTGGGCCGGCATGACTATTTTCTTCTTCATCATATCGGCAAAGGCCAACATCATACCTGATGGGTCTTCGCCAAAAATAGTCTTAACAAACTCCCTGTAAGCAAGGTGATGTCTCATCTCGTCACCGGCAATAATCGTACACATTTTACCTAAAAGAGCATTGCCCTTTTTTCGTGCCATTTGACCCACCCTTTTATGAGAAATATTGGTAGCCAATTCTTGAAAAGAAGTATATACAAAGTTTTTATAGGGATCTCTATCGGTACCGATATCAAAACCATCTGATATCAGGTGCTGAGTGGTAATCTCTATCTCGCGCATATTCACCCTGCCCGATAGATAAAGGTATTTATTCAATACATCACCATGGCGATTCTCTTCCGCCGTCCATGCCCTAACCCATTTGGCCCAACCTGTTCTCTTATTATCACCATGTTGGTCGATACCTTCAACATCCATCAACCAAGATTCGTAGGTCGGCAATGCCTCTTCGGTAATGGTGTCGGCCACCATAGTAACCCAGAAGTCATACCCGAGTTCTTTAGACTCTCCACGCAGTTCTCTTACTGCTTCCAAAAAATTGTCATTTTCCGAATCGGGCAAAAAATCACTTGGCTGCCAAATCTTATCCACGGGAAGAAGAAAAGATTCCATAAACCCTTCAACCTGTGGCTCGATAGCCTTCATTACCTCTAATCTTATATTCTTTTCGGGCATCTTTTCCTTTTTTACAAAGTTCGTTTAAAATAGTCAAATTACAGAATTAAGGAAGCTATTTTCAATTTCTTCCTTGCTCATTTGGATAAAGGTCTTGAACCGGCTCACTTTGCCAAACCTCTTTGGTGTCGACATCGAGCATCGATAAAGGCCCTCTAAAGGCTGCACCTGTATCGATATTCCAGACATTAGCGGCCCTTGTGGGTTTCGCAACACCCGTTTTTGTTATGGGCGTATGGCCAATAAAAATCTCCTTATAATTGGTAAGCCTTTTCGGGTACCTGACATCATCAGGTCTCAATTCCGGATTCAATGAACAAGCTAGCTCCCATAAAGTACGGTCCCAATAGAAAGTCTGCTCAAAATACTCGTAATCAATACCTTTTAAATTAGTGAACCCTGCATGCAAGAACAACCTGTTTTTCTTATCTAAATAGTAATTACGCAAATTTTCATAAAAGTTCAGGTGATCGGCAATAAGAGCGGGGTCGGCCGCATCATAAGAACTCAACGTGGCCCTGCCCCCATGTTGCAACCACAGGGGATTGTCTTTTTTATGCAACAGCCAATCTTGACAAAGAACATCATGGTTGCCACGTATAAATATACAATTATGGGTCTTTTTCAATTCGATAAGAAAAGAAACAGTTTCAACGGCAGTGCTCCAACCGTCTACATAGTCTCCTAAAAATATTAGCTGGTCTTTTTCTGTAACCGAAGCCCTTTTCAATAACTGCTTCAAACCCTTTAATCCCGAGTGAATATCGCCTATAACCAATGTTCTCATTTTGCAAAAGTCGCAATTATGGCGATGATGGCAAGAACAAACAGCACCAAAAAGAAAATTTTCCAAAAAGAGTAAGGTCTTGAGCCGCTTAGGGTTCCAGACTGACCATTGATAAAGAATTGAAAATCCTTTCCATCATATCGATATGAACTGATATACACGGGAAGCAAAACATGCTTGAACGTTTCGTCTGCCAACTTAATATTTGCGTGATGTATACGTTGGGTGTCACCGCCAATATCCCTTCGGATCCATGAATGGGCAATTTCCTTCGCCTTTTGAAAAGAGAGGTGATGCCCATCTTTTAAAGAAACGGTGTACTTCTCGGTTACGAAACCTGAAAGGTATTTAGAGTTAAAGGGCACTAGCGCTTTCATGTCCCAAAACGCAATTTTAGTTGGAATATCATTTCTTTTACTCTGAGAAGCATTAATGAGAATATCATCAACAAAACCATTAACGGAACCTGACGCATTAGACCATCTGGTTTTTCGTACCTGTTGGGTTCTGGTTCCGTTTTTTGTCCTTACACGTTTGGTTTCGTAATAATAGTCACCTCTTTGCCCTTGATATTCGGCAAATAGGTTCGCGTCGAATGTCCAAAAAGGTAAGTACAGGCCATGTAGGCCCTCTGGGTCGAGTGCTGCCCTTTTCAGCTTGTTGGGTGCAAACCATAATTGGTTGACCCACTTTTTGAAGATGGCCTTTGCCGATTTACTGTCAAGTTGAAAAGGAACGAGCGCTCCGGGCAAGATCCAACCCTCTTGCTCTTCGTCTTCCTTTATTAAAGGTTCTCCACAATACACACATTGCAGTGATTTGTAGTTCTCTTCTACATGTTGATTAGCCCCACAATTTTTGCAGTGAAGCAAGTTGATGGTATGCGAATAAGCATTTTCACCCACCACTTCGAGGTAATGTTTCAGCTCTAGCTCTTCAAAACTGCTCTTTGTTTGCTCAATAAATTCTTCATAACCGCAATATTCACATTTCAGCTGGTCAGATCCTGGCTTGAACTTTAGTTCGGCCCCACAATTCGCACATGCTTTTTTATGTTCAGACTTCTGAGAATCGTCTAATGTCAATGGGCTCGTGTTTAAGTAATTACTGATTTAGGCAGTTGGTAACGGTGGGGGAGTATTGCCGCCCAAAAACGATTTCAGTTCTTCGACATCTTTTAAAGGTTGCCAATTCTGCATTCCTTGTTTCCAGACCAATGAATCTTTGTTTATAGTTCTACTGGCGAACAACTCCCTTAACTTTTCAATCGATACCGGCCCGTTTTGTTGGCTGTTTACCACATAATAGTATAACACTTGGCCCGGAATTGGAGGAGGAACAGCACTCTGAGCACTTGGCGGTGGAGCTGTTTGGTTCGATGGAGCATTCATTAAATTACCCATCTGTTGTGCAAGCGCAAAGCCCATTCCCATACCCATGCCGGCGCCGGCAGTACCACCTTCATTTTTGGCCGCGGCCTCCATAGCTTTGGCAGCTTTGAATTGAGACAGTTTGACCATATCGAGTTTATCGAGCCTACTATATTCAAATATTTCTTTTTTCAGCTCTTCTGGCATTGAGACATTTTCAATGTAGAACTTTTCCAATTCAATACCCACTCTATCAAATTCGGGTTTCATTACCTCTTGACAGGTATCGGAAAGCTCGGTGGTATTGGCGGCATACAGCTCGATCGGCAAATTGGCCTCACCTACGGTGTCGGTGAATCGGGTTACAATTAGACTTTTCAAATGTTCATTGACCTCATAACTGGTAAAATTACCATCGGTACCCACCACATTGACAACGAACTTGCCGGGGTCGCTAATTCTAAACGAATATGTGCCATAAGCACGTATTTCGACTAACCCAAAGCGATTGTCACTAAGCATAAACGGACTTTTAGTTCCCCATTTCTCATCTGTAAACAATCTCGTATTTACAAAATAGACTTCCGCTTTGAATGGGCTATCAAAACCATATTTCCACCCTTTTAGAGTGGTCAGAATCGGCAAGTTTTTCGTGTTAAGAGTATAGGTGCCCGGCGTAAAAACATCGGCCAATTGGCCTTCGTTGACAAATACCGCCGTTTGTCCCTCTCTAACAATTAACTTGGCGTTATTTTTTATTTCATTTTGGTAGCGCTCAAATCGATGAACGATGGTGTCATTGGAAGAATCGAGCCACTCGATGATATCGATGAATTCATGGCTTAACTTCTTCTTTATCTCATTGAATATATCCATTTCTAGACCTGTTTTATTTTTTTAAAAAGGTAACGATTTACAACATGCGGTCAAAGAGACTTCACCAGAAGGCCTATCAAAAAGGAAAAATGTCTTATTTTTTGGTACAAACCTACATTTGTAATTACCTTAGAACATCAAACTTCTTTTATGAAAACCGTCTATTGCATTGGCGAACTGTTAATTGATTTTGTCGCGGAAAAGCAGGGCAGCGACCTCTCTAAAGCAGATGAATTCACCAAAAAACCCGGTGGTGCCCCAGCAAATGTTGCCTGTGCCATTGCGAAATTAGGTGGCGACAGCAGGTTTGTCGGGTGCGTAGGCTTTGACCCGTTCGGCACTTTTCTTCTTAATGTTCTTGAGAAAAGTCATGTAGATATTTCATTGGCCCAACGGTCAAAACATTTTACGACCTTAGCTTTTGTCTCATTGGCAGAAAACGGTGAGCGAGACTTTGTTTTCAGTCGCGGGGCGGATAAAAAGCTAAAGTATGATTCGGGAATAAAGAAAGGTTTCAATGGGCACATGGTTCATTTAGGCGCCGCCACTGCTTTGTTAGGTGGCGATTTGGAGGAAGCTTACGGACGCTACTTTTTTGACGCCCTTACCCAGGACGCCTTTATCAGCTTTGATCCAAATTTCAGGGGCGATCTCTGGAAGGAAGAAGAAGAGACCTTCATAAAAAAATGTACAACCTTCATCGAAAAATCGCACTTATGCAAATTTAGTCTGGAGGAAGCCCAATTGCTCTCTGGGGAAGACGATATTGAAAAAGCCTGCGATGTTTTACACAAGAAAGGAGCACAAATAATAACGGTAACCTTAGGCGGAAAAGGCACATTGGTCAGTACCGCCAACATCAAGACAATAGTACCAAGTATAACTGTAAACCCTGTTGACACCACTGGGGCTGGGGATGCGTTTATCGGCTGTCTTTTATACCAAATATCTTCACTCGCCCACCCTACCGCTATTTTGAAGGACGACGAACTATTGCTTAAGATGGTTAAAAAGGCAAATATTGCAGGGGCCATCACTACCACCAATTATGGTGCGATTCCCTCATTGCCCACATTGGAACAATTAAAAGAAAAATCAGAAGCTTAACTGTATTTTACTTTTCTTAATATTCTAAGAGACTCCTTTAAAGACTCATAAACCTGTCGGTCATGTTTTTTCAGAATAGGTCGCGCCTCTTCCATTCGTTCACGGGCTTCTTCAAATCCGTTCAAAAAACAAATCAAATAGGTGTCGGGCAATTGCTTTAAATCTTCGGTCTCGGGTTTGTTCAAGCTTATTTGACTCTCCAACTTTCTCAAAAGTGAATTGTTCGTGTTATAAATGTGATAAAGTGTCTTTTTATCATACTGCGGGGGGTCGAACAACAAATCACTTTTTATATGATAAGTGCCGTTATCATTGAAGGTGATGACCATTTTCTCCAAAGGGTAGTAACCTTGCTTCTGACCAAGGCCCAATTGAACATATTCAATGGTAGCAAAAGAATGGTCATCATAGTTAATGGTAATTTCATCTAAAGCCGAATAAAACAATTTTACTTGTTCGTTGATTAGTTCAATGTCAACCCTAGAAAAATAAGTCTGCCCCTTTACCTTTTTCTTATGGCCTGCCCAACAGACCACAAATTGCTCTTTAAAAACCTTGTAATCGCTTTCAAGGTCTTTGTGCCTAAAGTTGATGAAATCAATAACTCCATCTAAGGTAAGTTCAATATTATTTCTGGCATGCTGCTCTATAGTAGCTACGGCATGCGAATTAATATCTTTCAAGACCACATCGAAGGCTTTGGGCATGCTAATACTGCCTTCCCTAAAGAAAACCATCCCCCCGTAATACTTCCAGATATTTTTGCGGAGTGCACAGACCTTACCCGCCGATTTGATGGTCACTAGCCCCACTACCTTACCTTCGGGAAGGTGCGGAAAAGGTATATTTTCATAGGAAATCAAAGGAGGATTTTGCAGATAGGCATTTACCAAGTTCTGAATCTTGCTGTCATCGAAAAAATCGACCCCTACAATCTTGTTATCCTCATCTTCAACACCGATAACGATATACGAATTGTTGGTAGGGTTACTGTTCGCCAAGGCGCAAACATGTTTTAAAAACTTGGCCTTACCCTCTTTCTGACCTATGGCGATAAAACGCTTCTTATCGTAAAAACTATTCTCATCATTATGTGCTAGCAGGTTCTTTACCAGTAAACGTTTATTGATCATAGCACCAAAGGGTCTTTCATAGCCGATTTAGTCTTAGTCGACCTATCTAATACTGAAGATATGAATGAAGATACAGAAGCATCCTTCATTTACCGATTATTTATGATAATTTCAGAATACCTTAAAGTTTAAGCACTTATAATCAAATATCCATATAGCCTTACGATTCCGATTTATTAAAAATCGTTGCTGAAGCCTGAGCAGTAGGTGTTATAATCAAATCGGCAATATTTACATGAGCGGGCCTAGTAACTACGAACAATAAAGTCTCTGCTATATCTTCGGCAACCAAGGGGTCAAAACCATTGTATACCGCATCGGCGCGCTCATCATCACCTTTGAATCGCACATTACTGAATTCGGTTTCAACCGCTCCTGGGTTTACGGCACCCACTTTAATGCCGTGGGGATTAAGGTCCATTCGCATACCTGTGGTAATGGCATCGACCGCATGCTTACTGGCACAGTATACGTTTCCTTTTGGATACACCTCTTTACCCGCAGTCGAACCTATATTGATAATATGCCCCGATTTTAGCTCAACCATTTTAGGTATAATGGCTTTAGATACATATAACAACCCTTTCACGTTGATATCCAGCATGGCATCCCAATCTTCTTCATTACCATGCTCAATGGGATCGAGGCCATGGGCATTTCCGGCATTGTTGATCAGTACGTCGATTTGAGAAAATTCGGGGGGCAGCGAATTAATAGCCTCGAATACCGAATCTTTATCCCTCACATCAAAATTCAAGGTGTGAACATTTGTTTTTTTGCCTAATTCGGTCTGTAGAACATCTAGCCTTTCCTGCCTTCTTCCGCAGAGAATCAAATTAAAGCCTTTAACTGCAAAAAGAATAGCCGTTGCACGACCAATACCGCTTGTTGCACCGGTAATCAAAACTGTTTTATCTATCATTTCATTTGTTTTTTAGGGAACTTCATTTCCTTTCGCGGCCTCAAGTAAAACAAACCAATCTTGTAAATCCAAATCGATTTGTACCGCATCAATTGCTTTTGACAAGCGAGATTTTGTCGTTGTTCCGACCACTGGCCGAATGTTCGAAGGGTGCTTCATTACCCAAGCCAATAAAATTTGGTCTTCAGTTGCATCGTATTTCTCAATAAGTGGCGTCATGGCTTCTTTCAGCCTTCTTACCATTGGCGTTTCATCGTTGAAATAAACCCCGAGCGGGCTCCATGCCATGGCTAATCTATCATTTGCCGAACAATCGTCTAACGTGCCATCGTACATTACTTGACTTTGAGTAAGTGAAAATTCGACCTGGTTGGCCCTTACAGGAATTCTCTTTTCCAACTGGGCTATTTGAGAACTGTTGAAGTTAGAGACCCCGAACTCTTTGATTTTTCCGGCATCCTGTAAATACTGAATTGCTTCCGCTACTTCATCAATGTTCAAAAGAGGGCTGGGTCTGTGCAGTAACAATATATCTAAATACTCTGTCTTGAGGTTTTTCAATGATTGCTCTGCCGAGCTTATGATGTAATCTTTTGAATAATCGTAGTGCTTCACACGATTATTTCTAAAGCCTGGCATTTGAATGCCGCACTTGCTTATAAACTGAACTTCGCTCCTAGAAACCTTGCTTTCTTTAAAGGCCTCGCCGAACTGGGTTTCCGTTCCGTAATCGCCATAAATATCGGCATGATCAAAGGTGGTAATTCCGATTTGAAGGCAATGGTGAATCATTTCTACCATTTGTGCCGTTGAAAATTGCTTGCCCCAACTACCCCAAGTCATAGTTCCGGCAATGATATTTGATAAGAAAATGTTACTTTGCATAGGCGCGTTAAATTATAAATAAATACCTTAAAAACTTCACAAAAATAGGGGCTTACGCATTTTTTTAACCAATCGTTAACAGCTAAGCAATGAATAAATTTTCAATTTGCACTCTGTTCAAAAAACAACCGACCCCAAACCGAAATTATTAGCTTTATATGGAAGAAACTACTACTGTTGATATTAGCGCGGTAAATGAAAAAATTGCTCAAGAGAGTGCTTTTATCGACTTGTTGATATTGGAAATGAACAAGGTAATCGTTGGCCAAAAACATATGGTCGAAAGACTATTGATCGGTCTGCTCGGTCAGGGCCACATTTTGTTGGAAGGGGTTCCCGGTCTGGCAAAAACTTTGGCCATTAATACGCTGTCAAAGGCCGTAAAGGGAAGCTTTAGCCGAATTCAATTCACCCCCGATTTGCTACCTGCCGACGTTGTAGGTACGCTTATTTACAACATAAAAGAGAACGATTTCTCGATTAAAAAAGGTCCTATTTTTGCCAATTTCGTATTGGCAGATGAAATTAACCGGGCTCCGGCAAAAGTGCAATCGGCATTACTCGAGGCCATGCAAGAGAAGCAAGTGACCATTGGTGATGAAACCTTTATATTGGATAAACCCTTTTTGGTAATGGCAACGCAGAACCCAGTCGAGCAAGAAGGTACTTATCCTCTACCGGAGGCGCAGGTAGACCGTTTTATGCTAAAGACGGTAATCGACTACCCCAAAATGAACGAAGAGCAGTTGATCATGCGACAAAATCTTTTGGGGGCCTACGAAACCGTTAAACCGGTCGTTACACTAAACCAAATATTGAGTGCCCAACAGGCGGTGAAAGAGGTTTATATGGATGAGAAAATCGAGAAATACATTCTCGACCTCATCTTTGCCACGAGATATCCAGAAAAGTATAATCTTGAAAGCCTAAAGCCGTTAATAAGCTTTGGGGCTTCTCCAAGGGGTAGTATCAATTTGGGCAACGCTGCCAAGTGCTACGCCTTTATTAAACGTCGTGGGTATGTAGTGCCTGAAGATGTAAGGGCCGTAGTGCATGATGTACTTCGTCATAGAATCGGTATTACCTATGAGGCCGAGGCAGAAAATATTACTTCAGAAGAAATTATCAATAGGATCGTAAACGAGATTGAAGTTCCTTAAAATTTCGGTTTCCCAGATTGATTTGACAACTCAGAAACTTTGTAGGCCAAAAAAGACTGAGAATTGTAGGCCAAGCCTTTTATAGTAATATGAACACCAAAGAGTTACTTAAGAAAGTACGTAAGATCGAAATTAAGACACGCCGTCTTTCCGATCATATTTTTGGTGGGGAATACCACTCCACTTTCAAAGGTCGTGGTATGACCTTTAGCGAGGTTAGGCAATATCAATTTGGTGACGATGTTAGAAATATTGATTGGAACGTAACCGCTAGGTACAATGAGCCTTTTGTAAAGGTTTTTGAAGAGGAAAGGGAACTCACAATGATGCTCATGGTAGATGTTAGTGGTTCAGAATTGTTCGGAACCACCAACCAGTTCAAGAAAGAAATTATTACCGAAATATCGGCAACACTGGCGTTTTCAGCACTTCAGAACAATGATAAGGCCGGGTTGATTCTTTTTTCAGATGAAGTAGAACTTTTTATTCCCCCTAAAAAAGGAAAAAGTCATGTACTGAGGATTATCAGGGAGTTATTGGAGTTCAGGCCCAAAAGCAACCGCACAAATCTATCGGAGGCCTTGAAGTTTTTAAGCAGCGTGATGAAGAAAAAAGCAATAGTCTTTGTTCTTTCTGACTTTATTGCCGAAGACTATGAAAAGACCCTAAAAATATCTGGTAACAAACACGATTTAACGGGAATTAGGGTGTACGACCATCGAGAAGAGGAGATCCCTAATTTAGGAATGGTACAGATTCAAGATGCTGAAACGGGTAAATACCAATTGGTCAACACCCAATCAAAAAGTGTGAGAAGGGCCTACGGAAGCTATTACCGAGAACGTGTCGATTATTTTTCGGATACCTTCAAAAAATCTGGATGCGGAGTCATTAGTTGCCGAGTAGATGAAAGCTATGTAAAAAAATTATTGGGCTATTTTAAGCGCAGAGGTTAATGCAGAAAAGAGAGTTGAAATCAATACCCCGTATAAAGTCGTTGTCTTTGCAACGAACATTTTTTTTGCTGTGCTTATTGGTCATCGGCCTTAAGAGTTGGGCCCAGACCGAGCCAAAGGTATCTTCACAGGTCGACACGACCTCCATCAAAATAGGTGAACAGATCAATTTCACCGTAACGGTAGAAACCGATACTTTGGCGCAAGTTATCTTTCCCGATGGGCACACTTTTTCACCGCTTGAAACGGTAGAGGCTTTTGAAACCGATACGACCCGAAAGCAAGATCGTATGACCTTGCAGAAAATCTATGCCCTTACCCAATTCGATTCAGGTAATTACAAATTGCCTTCGCAACGTATTGAAATCAATGGTAAAGGCTACTTTACCGACTCTACCCAAATCAGTGTTGCCAATGTACCTGTAGACACCTTGGCCCAAAAAATGTACGATATCAAACCTCTCATGCAGGTAGATAAAAGCAATGTCGACCTCTTCAAATGGTTATTGATCATTTTAATTGTCGTTGCTGTAGTTGCAGGTCTTGTATATTGGTTCTTTTTAAGGAAAAAACCTTTGACCGAAGAAGAGAAAGAAGCCCTTCTACCCCCTTATGACAGGGCTTTGTTAGAACTGAAGAAGCTCGAAAATTCTAAATACATTATTCAAGACGAGTATAAAGAGTACTATTCTGAGCTCACCAACATCGTGCGTTCTTACCTTGAAGAAGATGTTCACGTTACGGCTTTGGAAAGCACGACCGATGAGTTGATCGTAAAACTTGAAATGTTGAGGGATGCAGGTGAGCTAAAACTCGACAATGACACATTATCGCAATTCAGACGAATATTGCAAACTGCCGATTTGGTCAAGTTCGCGAAATCAAAACCGGAATCGTCGGTTGCCGAAAATGACCGTAAGGCCATAGAGCAAATTGTGATAAAAACGCATGATGCACTTCCTGAACCGACGGAAGAAGAACTTCTTGAACAAGAAGAATACAAAGAAGAACTTGCTCGAAAAAAGCAAAAGAAAAAACTGGTCATCGCCGGTGTTTCTGTGATTGCGGCCATTTTCATTGCAGCGGCAGTTGCCATAGGTTATTACGGGTTCGTACCGGTAAAGGATACCTTGTTGGGCAATCCGACCAAGAAATTGTTAGAAGGCGAGTGGGTAGCAAGTACTTATGGCTATCCTCCTATCAGCCTAGAAACACCTGAAATTCTTAGACGTCAAGAGGCGGAGCTGACTCCGGACATGAAAGCCAATATTTCAGACCTTCAGATTTTCATGTACCGCAACGCCAAAAGTCTATTTACCGTAGGCACCTCTTCAACCGTTTTAACACAAGAAGTAGAGCCCGACTTTGAAAAATCGGTAGAGATGTTCATCAAAAATCTGGAAGATAAGGGAGCCAAGAACATCATTACAAAACAAGAAGAATTCACTACAATAAGTGGTGTGAAGGGTATAAAAGTATATGGAAGCGGAAAGTTTGCCGTACCGGAATCTGACGAACTTGTTCAAGGCAAATACAGTGTCATACTATTCGGTGGCAAGGGTTTTCAACAACAAGTGATTTTGACATGGCGCGATAATGACACGTACGCCGAAGAAATTGTAGAACGAATTTTAAAGACCTTAGAGGTCAAAACCGAAGTTTAGATGCTCGAAAATATATCATTTGCCAATCCTGAGTTTTTCTGGTTGCTTTTATTGCTTCCATTGGCAGTGCTGTGGTATTTTTACAAGCGCAAAGAGCAAGTAGCATCGCTGAAATTGCCCACTATCAAAGGTTTCTCAAAGAAAGGCATCTTACCTAGACTTAAACCCCTTTTATTTATCATGCGTCTTTTGGCACTTGCTGCCATAATTGTGGCCATGGCCCGCCCTCAGACCGAAGATATCTCTACGAGAACCAAAACCACCAAAGGAATAGATATTGTAATGGCAATCGACGTATCGTCGAGTATGCTGGCCCGTGACCTTAAGCCCAACCGTCTTTCGGCCCTAAAAGAGGTAGCTGCCAAGTTTATTAGGGAAAGGCCTAATGACCGAATCGGTTTGGTGGCCTATGCCGGTGAAGGGTACACGAAAACACCGATTACAAGCGACAAATCAATTGTACTAAGTTCATTAAGAGAAATTACTTATGGTCAATTGAATGACGGTACGGCCATTGGTATGGGCTTGGCCACTTCGGTCAACCGCCTAAAAGAGAGCAAGGCTTCAAGTAAGGTCATCATTCTATTGACCGATGGTGTCAACAACTCAGGTTTCATAGAGCCTCAGACCGCCGCAGATTTGGCTATTGAATTTGGCATTAAGGCGTATACGATAGGTCTGGGCACCAATGGTAATGCGCTTACGCCGATTGCGTATAATGCCGATGGTTCCTATAGATACGGAATGCGGCAAGTTGAAATTGACGAAGAATTACTAAAGGATATTGCCAAGGTTACCGGAGGTAAATATTTCCGTGCAACGGACAATGAAAAGCTTGAGGCTATTTACGAAGAGATAAACAAGCTTGAAAAAACCGAGATAGAAGAGTTCAAATATTATAAATACGAGGAAAAATTTAGGCCGTGGATATTTTTGGCAGGGGGTTTGCTTTTGCTAGAATGGCTGTTAAGAAATAGTATTTTCAGAAGCTTTATCTAAATCATTTGGGTGATTTAGGTTTCAAGCAAAATTTATAAAGATTTTTGACCATGATACAGTTCGACGAAGAAATATATTTCTACCTGCTGGGTGTTATACCAGTGGTCGTAGTACTGTTCGTATTACTGCAAGTCTGGAAAAATCGCACCCAACGAAAATTTGCCGACCTGCCTTTGCTCAAGCGCATTACTCCCAACAGGTCTAGGTATAAGTCTAGTTTGAAATTATTGTTGTTTTTATTAGGAATCACCTTTCTCACATTGGGTCTGGTAAATCCCAAGATTGGAACCAAACTTGAAACGGTCAAACGTGAAGGCGTCGATATCGTCTTTGCCGTAGATGTCTCTAAAAGTATGCTGGCCGAAGACATCGCGCCCAACAGGCTTGAAAAAGCGAAGCGCTTGGTTTCAGAAATCATCAATCAACTGGCTAGCGACCGAATCGGTATTATCGCTTATGCAGGTCAAGCATTTCCGCAGTTGCCTATAACCACCGATTATGGGGCGGCCAAGATGTTCTTACAGAGTATGAATACCGATATGCTTACTTCACAGGGTACAGCTATCAACGAAGCTATTGAATTAGCTACGACATATTACAATGACGCAGAACAGACCAACCGGGTGCTTTTCATCATTTCTGATGGGGAAGACCATTCTGAAGGTGCGGTTCAAGACGCAGTCGAAAATGCGGTCGATGAAGGTATTCGAATCTATACGATAGGCGTCGGTAAAACTAAAGGAGCCCCCATACCCATCAAAAGAAATGGTATTGTCGAAAGTCTAAAAAAAGACGCACAGGGTGAGGTAGTCATAACCCGACTTAACGAAGAGGTCTTGACTGACATTGCAGATGAAGGAAACGGTGAATATATAGATGGTACCAATACCGAAGATGCCGTTGAGCTGATAAAGGAACAGTTGTTGCAGATGGATAAAAAGGAATTTGAAGCCAAGCAATTTGCCGAGTTCAAAGACCAATTTCAATGGTTTTTGGCCATAGGGCTATTATTTCTATTTTTAGACATCTTCGTTCTCGATAAGAAAACCAAGTGGTTGAAAAAACTGAATTTGTTTAACGAAAAGATTGAGGAATAAATGAAAAATCTGTTTTTCATACTATTACTTCTGGTGGCCAATTTCATCGTTGCCCAAGATGATGAAGATGAGCAGCGTGCCCGTAATTTGCGTGACTCAAAGAATCTCACTTGGGACGGTAATAAAGAATTATCTGAAGATAATTTTATCGATGCCGAGGTTGATTACAGAAAGGCCATCGCAAAAAGTGATCAAAATGCGGCTGCGCCTTACAATCTTGGAACAGCTTATTATGACAAAGAAACCTACAGTGAGGCTTTTGGTCGATTTAAAGAGGCGGGAGAGGTTGCCACCACCAAAGCCGAAAAGCACCAAGCTTACCATAACATGGGCAACGTTTTTATGAAGCGTAAAGAGTATGAAAAAGCGGTCGAGGCCTATAAAGAAGCCCTCAGAAACAACCCAAAAGACGACGAAACACGCTATAACCTTGCTTTGGCCAAAGAGATGTTGAAGAAAGATCAAGAACAGAACAATCAGAATCAAGACAACAAAGACCAAGAAGACAAACAAGACCAAAAAGACAAGAACGAAAATAAAGAGGAAGGAGAAAACGAGGAGGACAACAAAGATCAAGATAAGCAAGATCAAGGCGACCAAGGTGATGAGGGCGACCAAGAAGATCAGCAAAAAGAAGAGAATAAAGAGGGTGAAGGAGACCAGAAAGAAGAACAGAAAAAGAAACCTGATCAAGGCGACCAGCAACAGCAAGAACAACCGCAGCAGCCTCGACCCAATCAGTTAAGCAAACAGCAGATCCAAAATCTGCTAGAAGCTATGCAAAACGAAGAGAAAAAGGTTCAGGAAAAAATAGACGCCCAAAAAGTGAAGGGTGTCAAGGTCAAAAATGAAAAGGATTGGTAATGCCAGTAATGTTGAAAAAAATATTGACCTATTTTTTAGCGGCGTTCGCTACTTTTTGGCTCAACGCACAAGATAAAGATGCCGTTACTTTCGAGATCAAACTCAGCAAAGAAAAATTAGGCATCAATGAGCGTCTTCGTGTAGATTTCACCATGAACAAAGATGGTGATAACTTCATGCCCCCAGATTTTGAAGGCTTTAGGGTATTGATGGGCCCATCTCAATCGATCAGTTCTTCTTGGATCAACGGGGTTCGCAGCTATTCAAAGACCTATTCGTACACTTTGGCACCTACCGCTAGGGGCCAATTTAACATTCAACAGGCCTCTATAGTCATTGACGGAAACACTTATAAATCACTTTCTAAAAAGGTAGAAGTAACGGCCGCCGTTGATAAGCCCAGTGATCAAATGACCGTCGATGACGTAGCCGACGAAAGCCTGCATCTCGTCGCAGAGGTTTCAAAAACAAGCCCCTATCTCAATGAGGCCTTGAGCGTTGTTTATAAGTTGTATGTGGCACCATCCATTAGCGTTTCTAATTACCAACCACTTGACAACCCGAAGTATAATAATTTTTGGAGCCAAGATATACCCGTTAGAAGACTATCGGCCGAAAACGGAACCTATAAGGGAAAACCCTACAGATATGTGGTATTGAAAAGAGTGGTACTCTATCCACAAAAATCAGGGCAACTTGAAATTGAGCCGTTATCCCTTGATGTAACAGTTGATGTACCTACTAACAAAAGAGATTTTTTTGGAGGTCGTATCTATTCCCAAACAAACAAAACCGTATCGGCCGGTAGAAGAACCATTAACGTAAAGGCCTTACCTGAAAAAGGCAAACCGGTTAATTTTAGCGGTGCTGTAGGGTCATATGGTTTTTCGGTCACGACAAGCAAAACTGCTTTGAATGCCTCAGAATCCTTACAGGCAAAAGTGGAGGTCAGCGGTAAGGGCAACCTTAAGCTTTTTCAACTTCCGGAACCTAATCTTCCCGGTTCGTTAGAAGTGTATGACCCCGAATTCAGTGAAGACGTTCGAACTACCTTATCAGGTTCTCAAGGCAAGGTGAGCAATAATTATACGATTGTTCCCACTTTTAAGGGCAAATATCCCATCCCCAGTATTTCATTTACTTATTTTGACCCTAATTCTGAGACATACAAGACTTTAAGTTCCGAAGAAATAGTAATCGATGTAAAAGAAGGCCCTGTAAATTCGGCATCTGCAAATGCCCCTAATTTGAATGGAGCGAAACAGGCAGTAACTACAGGCAACCAATTCAATTTTTTAAAACTTCAACCAAACCTTTCTCCTACGGCAACCAATGTGTTTTTTGGTTCGACCTGCTTTTATCTCTGGTTGTTTTTGCCCTTATTACTGATTCCGGTTGCAATTTTGATAGGTAAGAAAAGGGAAGCTATTGCTAGCGATGTAGCCGGAAATAAAATAAAACGTGCCAACAGATTAGCTAGAAAATATCTTTCGAAAGCCCGTAAGGAACTAGGGCATAAAGATGCCTTTTATGTAGCGTTGGAGAAGGCTCTGCACAATTACCTCAAAGCTAAGCTCAAAATTGAGACCTCTGAGTTCAGTAAAGACAAGATTGCACATTTGCTCAAGGAAAAAAATGTGGATGATGTGACCATTCATGGATTTATTGCGCTTTTGAAAAATTGCGAAATGGCCAGGTATAGCCCCTTTTCTGAGGTACAGATGCAACAAGATTATGATAAGGCCAGCGAAGTCATATCGCAGCTTGACAAACAACTTTAAACAAACCGTACAACGATAAATTACAGCAAAGTACAATGAAAAAATTACTGTCGGTCGTAATCTTTCTTTTCGGTTTAGTAGCCTTTGGGCAAAATGAAACCTTGTTCAATCAGGCCACTGAGGCCTATAACGAAGGAGCCTATCAAAAAGCGGTCGATAATTATCTGGAAATTCTCGATAATGGCCAGCATTCGGCGGAGCTCTATTACAATCTCGGAAATTCATATTACAAACTAAATCAAATAGCCCCTAGTATTTATTACTACGAAAAGGCGTTGTTGCTTCGACCCAATGACGAAGAAATAAAGAACAACTTGGCTTACGCCAATAACATGACCCTTGACGCCATTGAAACCTTACCCGAAACCGGACTTTCCAACATTTATAAAAATATAGTAGGTCAGCTAAGTTTTGACCAATGGGCCTATTTGGCAGTGGCATTCCTTATACTTTTTGTTTTTCTTTATATCGCCTTTTATTATTTTAGGTATTCATCACGAAAGCGAATTTCGTTCGTGATAAGTATCGTCGCTTTATTTCTTTCCGTTGTTGCTTTGGTATTTGCTATCTTGCAGTATAATAAGTTCAAAGATGACATGCCTGCAATTGTTTTCGCCGATGAATCAAGTGTGAAAGCAGAGCCCAATGCCCGAAGTCAAGAAGCTTTTGCACTTCATGAAGGCACCAAGGTAAATGTCTTGGAAGAACTCAATGACTGGAAAAAGATAAAAATTGCCGACGGCTCGATAGGTTGGATCCCCGCAGAAGACATCAAAGAGCTTAAGGATTTTTAAAACTTCCTTAACAAACTATAGTGGCTTATGCCGTTATATTTGTATATAACGTCGACCATGAAAAGCATCGTTCGAACTACACTTTTGGTTTTATGGCTATTTGCGATTGGCGCACCTAGCCTAATAACGTTATGCGATGTTGACAACCCTATAGTGGTCACCAATCTCAATGAAGAAGAGCATCAAGAAACGGGCAAAAAATCTCAAGCTGAGGAAAAGTTCGTAAATGACCATGATTTCGACTATTCCCTTATCAAGCACTCAAAAGAATCTGAGATAAGCGATTTTCATCTTTTGGGAACATTCGATCACATTCTTGAAATAGTACCTCCCCCACCGGAACAGTCTTGTTAGTCATTTACGACCTTCCATTTTTTACTTTACGATTGACTAACCAGTCCTTTCCTCTTTTTGGTTAAGGGCCAAAAAATTATCTCTATGTTTAAACATATCAAGAGCGACCTTCCTGCAAGTATCGTCGTTTTCTTCGTTGCTTTGCCCCTTTGTTTGGGTATCGCATTGGCCAGTGGGGCCCCATTATTTTCTGGATTAATTGCCGGTATAGTCGGCGGTATCGTTGTTGGTGCCATGAGTGGTTCCAATATCGGTGTTAGTGGCCCTGCGGCCGGTTTGGCAGCTATTGTACTGGTAGCTATTACCGCCTTGGGCGGATACCAAAATTTCTTGGTAGCCGTCGTCATCGGTGGTATTATTCAAATTTTGTTCGGTGTACTCAAAGCCGGAGTTATAGGATACTATTTTCCTTCTTCGGTTATTAAGGGCATGCTCACAGGTATCGGTATCATCATTGTATTAAAACAAATTCCGCACTTTTTCGGTTACGACCCCGACCCTGAAGGCGATTGGGCCTTCTTTCAGGTAGATGGTGAAAATACTTTTTCAGAAATACTCAACACAGTCAACAATATAAGCCCGGGAGCGACCTTGATTGCCATTATTGGCCTGGCGATACTTATTTTATGGAATAACGTTCTAAGTAAAAAGGGCAAAATATTTCAATTGGTTCAAGGTCCTGTAGTTGCAGTGGCCGTTGGTATCATTTTCTATGTATTGACCAAAGACCATGAAACCTTGGGCATATCAAAAGAACATTTGGTAAGCGTTCCGGTTCCTGATGATATCGATTCATTTTTAGGGCAGTTCAGCTTTCCTAACTTTAGTGCCGTAAGCAATCCTCAAGTTTGGATTACCGCTTTCACCATCGCCTTGGTAGCTAGCTTAGAGACTTTACTATGCGTTGAGGCGACCGATAAATTGGACCCTCATAAGAACGTGACCCCAACCAACAGAGAGCTATTGGCGCAGGGAACAGGAAATATTGTTTCAGGTTTGATCGGAGGTTTACCAATAACCCAGGTAATCGTTAGAAGTTCGGCCAACATTCAATCTGGTGGTAGAACTAAGCTTTCGGCCATTATACATGGTTTCTTTTTATTGATTTCAATCATACTTATTCCGAACCTACTTAACATGATTCCTTTATCGGTATTGGCCGCTATTCTGTTTATTGTAGGTTATAAATTGGCTAAACCGGCGCTTTTCAAAGTGATGTACAATTTAGGCTGGAAGCAATTCGTACCATTTATTGTTACCATTCTAGGTATAGTCTTTATCGACCTTTTATGGGGTATTGGGCTAGGTCTTGCCGTAGGTATCGTGGTCATATTAATCAAAAGCTACCAAAACTCTCATTTTCTTCATATCGAAGAGAATGGCGACGGTAAAGATTATGTGAAAATGACCCTGGCCGAAGAAGTTACTTTCTTCAATAAAGGAGCTATTTTAAATGAATTGGATAAATTGCCAAGAAATACCTTCTTGGAAGTCGACGTAATGAAAACGAGGTATCTTGACAACGATATCATAGAGATTCTTGAAGACTTTATCATTAAAGCGCGGGAAAGGCAAATTGATATAAAATTGGTGTCAAAAAGAGGTATTGTAGAAAACCCCGAAAGTTTTGTAGAATTCTTCAAGAATAGACCCAAATCAGATTTGAGCCTTAGCTGATTTTAGTTACAGGCGATTAATAGTACTAATTTTAATAGAAAATAAAATATATATGAGAGCACATACTAAAGAAACCCAAGCCACCATGAACCCCGACAAATCATTACAATTCTTAAAAGAGGGAAACCTAAGGTTTCAACAAAACCTTAGGGCCAACAGAAATTTATTAGAGCAGGTGAACGATACCCGAGAAGGTCAATTTCCGTTTGCGACTATACTAAGCTGCATCGATTCTAGGGTTTCGGCCGAGTTGGTTTTTGACCAAGGGCTTGGTGATATTTTCAGTATTAGAATTGCAGGTAATTTTGTTAATGAGGATATTCTTGGAAGTATGGAATTTGCCTGTAAACTGGCAGGTACCAAATTGATTGTCGTTCTGGGCCATACTAGTTGTGGTGCGGTTAAAGGTGCCTGTGACCACGCAAGGCTTGGAAACCTCACTGCCCTTATCAATAAAATAGAACCTGCCGTAGACGAGGTTAAAGAACCTGCAGATGAAAGCCTGAGAAATTCAAAGAACCTAGAGTTCGTTGACAAGGTTTCTGAGAAAAATGTTCATTTGACCATCGATAATATTCGAAAGCAGAGCGGAGTACTTAAAGAAATGGAAGATAATGGTGAAATTAAGATTGTAGGCGCCATGTACGACATATCGGACGGTGGCGTAACTTTCTACGAATAATCATAGCATTCAGTATAAAAAGGCCGGCGAAAATAGCCGGCCTTTTTATTTTTGAGTATTTGCGTTGGTGTTTTACCTTTTGTCGGGTACGCGGTAATTGTTCGATAGAAAGCAAAACGATGTTGATCAAAATGTTTTAAATTTGCGTCTTTAGTCAAGACCATGATCGATACGATAAAGGAACATATAGAGGAGGTTGAAAAATTTACTACGGATGATAAAGAGGCCATTGAAGCTTTCCGTATTAAATATCTAGGCAAAAAAGGGTTGTTGAACGATTTTTTCGCTGAGTTCAAAAATGTGCCGAACGAGCAGAAAAAAGAGTTCGGCCAGACCATCAATAAGCTAAAATCAGCAGCCACTGAAAAAGTCAACAACCTTAAATCGGCACTTGAAAACAGTACCGAAGAACAAGGTATCTATGGTGACTTGACAAGGCCTGGTGAGCCGATGGAGTTGGGCGCGAGGCACCCCATATCTATTGTTAAAAACCAGATTATCGAAATTTTCTCTCGAATCGGTTTTAATGTTTCCGAAGGACCTGAAATTGAAGACGACTGGCACAACTTTACGGCCTTGAACTTGCCTGAATACCATCCGGCAAGAGACATGCAAGACACCTTCTTTATACAAACCGACCCCGATGTTCTTTTGAGAACGCATACTTCGTCGGTGCAGGTTAGGTATATGGAAAATAATAAACCCCCTATTCGTACCATCTCACCGGGTAGAGTGTATCGAAACGAGGCCATTTCGGCCCGCTCGCACTGTTTCTTTCATCAGGTAGAGGGTCTTTATATTGATAAGGATGTTTCTTTTGCAGATTTGAAACAAACATTACAGTATTTCACGACTGAACTTTTCGGAAAATCTAAAATAAGATTACGCCCTTCGTATTTTCCCTTCACCGAACCGAGTGCAGAGGTTGATGTGTATTGGGGCCTAGAGACCGAGACCGACTATCGAATGACCAAAGGTACCGGGTGGCTTGAGATTATGGGTACCGGTATGGTTGATCCGAACGTACTTGATAATTGCGGTATTGATTCAAAAGAATACTCTGGTTTCGCCTTTGGTATGGGTATTGACCGCATCGCTCTTTTGCTTCACCAAATTTCTGACATACGCTTATTGAGTGAAAACGATGTGCGTTTCTTAGAGCAGTTCAAGAGCGCCTTGTAATTACCCCCATTGTGAAGAAAGATATTGAAATTCCCGTTGCTAAAGATGTTCATGTTGCCATCATTCGAGAATGGAACGATGAATTTCTATCAAAAGACTGGAATGCATACATAATCAATGACCGTTCTGATGCCATTGAAATGGTCATCGTAGTGTCAAAAGGTTTTGATGAAGACCGAAAAACATCGACAATGCGTCATGGTATAGGTAAAATGGAAGCTAAATCGTTTGCCAAAATTGAGCTTATACAAGAAGAAGTTCTAGCATTGGACAATGAGTTTTTCGTAACCTTCTTCGCCGAAGACAAACTGTATGAAAAGCGCTTCTTATTTCCCAAATACAGCGTTTCCGAAAAGAAGCTACAGCAAATTCCTATCGTCGAAAGGGAAGGCATACTACCCTAATTTGTAGTAAATACATTTGCCTCGATTTTTTTAACCAAACTTTAGGTTCTTTTGGTTTGTTTTATTCCGAACCAACTCTAAATTTGCGAAAAAATTCCGAGTTATGGGTAAAGAGGAAAGCAAACAGGTATTAATTGAAGAGCTAGGTATTCACCTAGAGTCTGAACATAACCTACCACCGTTGGCCGCAAGGGTGTTTGCCATTCTTATTCTTACAGATCAAGATGGTCTTACCTTCGAAGATTGCCTAATCAAAAGAGGGGCGAGCAAAAGTTCTATCTCAACTTCATTGAACCTGTTACAGCAGTTAGGCTTTATAAATTACTTTACCAAGGCAGGCGATAGAAAGCGGTATTTCAAGGTGGCTGAAAAAGATACCTTCTTCTTAAAGAAGTTAAACCTTTCTCTTACCAAAATTGAAAAAGAGAGCGAGATAATTGATAAAGTTTCTGCTTACAATAAAAAATTCAATCCCGAAAAATTCCATACCAATGAAGACAAAAGAGAAGTCTATACCAAATGTTTAAACGATATGACTAAAACACTTCAATCTACCATAACTAAATTAAAAGAAATACAAGTATAATTTTTTTACCAAACTGGTTCGTTTTATACCGAACGTTTAGAATTAACAAAACCTTAACAACATCCTCCTAAAATGAAAAAACTATCACTAATCATTTTATTGGCCGCCGGAACCCTATTAAGCTCTTGCTTTGGCACCACCTCTGCCTCACCTCAGGCAGCTGCAGCACCGCCGCCGAGCTTAAAAGTAGCCACTTTAAACAAACAGGATATGACTACCTACGACCTGTATTCCACAACTATCGAAGGTAAACAGAACGTAGAGATACGGCCCAAAGTGTCTGGCTTTATTCAAGAAATTTATGTTGAAGAGGGTCAGAAAGTCAAAAAAGGCCAGCTACTTTTCAAACTAGAAACAGAAACTTTATCACAAGACGCCAACGCCGCAAAGGCCGCAGTAAATGCGGCTCAGGTAGAGGTCGATAAGCTAAAACCATTGGTAGATAAAGAAATCATCAGCAATGTGCAGCTCGAGACGGCCAAAGCCCAGCTGGAACAGGCCAAGAGCGGTTATGAGAGTATTTCCGCCAATATCGCTTACTCACGCATCACCAGCCCAGTAGACGGTTACATTGGTGAGATACCTTTTAAAGTCGGTACATTGGTAAGTAATACTACCACCATGCCCTTGACGACGGTATCAGACATCAGTGAGGTAAGGGCCTATTTTTCACTAAACGAAAAGGAGCTCTTAGAAATTAAAAAGAGGGTAGCTAAAGAAGGTAGAACCATAGATATCACTAAAGCTCCCGAAGTGGAACTGATAATGGTGAATGGAGAAACCTATGACCAGAAAGGAAAAATAGCCATGGTCAACAACCTGATCAATACCACCACGGGCAGTGTTGCTCTACGTGCCGATTTTAACAACCCTAATCTATTACTTAGCTCAGGAAGTACCGGTGAAATCAAGATTCCAGCAGAGAGAAAAGACATTTTTGTGATTCCAATGACCGCCACTGTTGATCTACAGGGTAATAAGATGGTTTACATCATGTCTGAAGATAGTACCGTTACCAGTAAACCGATTACCATAGTTGACCAAACACAGAATGAGTACTTGGTAGAAGAAGGACTTGAAGAGGGTACCACCTTAGTAGTTGAAGGAGTCTCGAAGCTAAAAAGCGGACAAAAAATCTCTCCTATTACAAAATCATAGCCAGAAAAGAACAGACGAATGTTTCAAAAATTTATAGATAGACCGGTACTCTCTACCGTCATATCAGTTATTATAGTAATTCTAGGTGTTTTGGGTCTCACCACCCTGCCTGTAGAACAATACCCTGAAATAGCGCCACCAACCGTTCAGGTTTCGGCCAGCTATACCGGTGCGAATGCCGAAACCGTACTAAACAGTGTGGTAATTCCTCTTGAAGAGCAAATCAATGGTGTTGAGGGAATGACCTATATGACCTCATCAAGTAGTAACGATGGTTCGGCCAACATTAGCGTTTACTTCGAATTGGGTACCGACCCCGATATTGCTGCGGTAAACGTTCAAAACAGGGTGTCTCGTGCGAATAGCGTACTGCCACAGTCAGTAATCAATACTGGGGTTACCGTACAAAAATCGCAGACCAGTTCTTTATTGTTCTTTTCCATTTTTTCAAAGAACCCGGATTATGATGCAACGTTTGTAGAGAACTACGCAAAAATCAACTTGGTACCTAAACTACAGCGTATCAATGGTGTGGGTAACGTTAACGTATTCGGATCCAAAGATTACTCGATTCGTATTTGGATCGATCCTGATAAAATGGCCGCTTACAACATTGTTCCTTCCGATATTCAGGCTGCCCTAACCGAACAGAACCGCGAGGCTGCTACCGGCAAAATCGGTGAAAATGCAGAAGGAATCTACGAGTATGTACTCAAATACAGAGGTAGACTTAATGAGGTAGCGCAATATGAAAATATCATTCTTCAAACTACCGATGATGGCGGTTTTTTAAGGCTAAAAGACGTCGCTACTATTGAGTTGGGTGCTTTCAACTATGCCAGAAAGAACTACGGTATGGGTAACCCAGGGGTAGCGGTAGGGGTTTACCAAACATCGGGTTCGAACGCTTCCATCATTATTGATGAAATCGAAAGAATACTTGTCGAAAGTAGTGAAGAGTTTCCCAAGGGTCTCGATTATGTAATTCCATTTAACGTAAAAGACTTCTTAGATGCTTCTATCGATCACGTTGTTCAGACCTTGATTGAAGCATTTATTCTAGTTTTTATAGTGGTTTTCCTTTTCTTGCAGGATCTAAGGTCTACCTTGATTCCGGCAATTGCCGTACCAGTGGCCATCGTGGGAACCTTTTTCTTCCTTCAGATATTTGGCTACTCCATCAACATGTTGACTCTTTTCGCGATGATTCTGGCCATCGGTATTGTGGTGGATGATGCGATTGTAGTGGTCGAGGCCGTTCATGCTAAACTGGAAGAAGGTGCCGAATCGGCAAAATCGGCAACAAAATCGGCAATGAGTGAAATTTCCGGGGCTATTATATCCATCACATTGGTGATGTCGGCCGTATTTATTCCCGTATCGTTCATTCAAGGTTCATCAGGTGTGTTCTATCAGCAGTTCGGTATCACCTTGGCGGTAGCTATTTTGATATCTGCGGTCAACGCACTGACCTTGAGCCCTGCCCTAGCCGCACTTTTCTTAAAACCGCATCATGATGACCATGGCAAAAAACAAGGTTTTAAAGACAAATTCTTCAACGGATTCAATCGAGGCTTTAACGCTATAACCAACAAATACACTAGTGCAGTAAATACCTTAATCAAGCGCAAATGGTTGGCGGTAGGCTCATTAGTTGTTTTTTCGGCTTTGGCAATCTACCTCTTTAAATCGACCGCATCAGGGTTCGTACCTAATGAAGATAGGGGTATCGTATTTGCCAATGTTAGTATGCCGGCCGGTACCACTTTAGAAAAAACAGAGGAAACTTTAATGAAGTTGGATTCCATCTATGCTTCAATGGATGTTATAGACGCTCGAATGACCGTTTCCGGTTTTAGTTTATTGAATAGGGTAAGTGCCGGTTCATATGGTTTCTCTATTATGAAACTAAAGGATTGGAGCGAAAGAAAAGAGGATTCACTTTCCGTTGATGCCACAATTCAAAAGCTCTTTGGAACGGCCGCTACCTTTAAGGATGCCCAAATCATATATTTTACCCCTCCCAGTATTCAAGGCTTTGGTACCTCATCTGGTTTTGAAGTGCAATTACAGAGTAAAACGGGAGAGGCTTGGTCAGATATCGACCAAGTGAAAAATCAGTTCTTAGGAGCTTTGAACCAAAGACCTGAAATTCAATATGCCATTTCACAGTTTAGCCCTAATTATCCGCAATATCAATTAGATGTTGATGTGGAAAAAATTAAGATGGCCGGCTTTTCGACCACAGATATCTTCAATGCCCTTCAGGGCTATTACGGCGGAATTTATGCGACCGATTTCAATAAGTTCGGTAAGCAATATAGGGTTATGATCCAGGCCAAACCTAAAGATAGGGCCAATGAAAATTCTTTGAACAAGATTTACGTGAGAAATACGAACGGTGAGTCCGTTGCGGTAAGCCAGTTCGTTAATCTAGATAAAATTTATGGTCCTGAATCAGTAGAACGATTCAATCTATTGAGTTCGGTAAAAGTAACAGGGGTACCGAACCCAGGTTATAGTACCGGTGACGCATTGACGGCCATTGAAGAGGTAGCTGCCCAAGTACTACCCAACAGTTACACCTATGAATACTCAGGTTTAACCAGAGAAGAAAGTAAATCAGGCGGTACAACGGTCATCATTTTCATCTTGAGTTTGGTGTTCGTTTACTTCTTATTGAGTGCGCAATACGAAAGTTATATTTTACCTTTCGCCATATTGTTATCACTTCCGTTCGGTCTAGCAGGTGCCATTCTCTTTGTGAACATTGGCGGTTTAGAAAACAACATCTACTTCCAAATCGCATTGATTATGCTTATTGGTCTGTTGGCCAAAAACGCCATACTTATAGTTGAGTTCGCATTGCAACGAAGGCAAGCAGGAATGAGTCTTTGGGATGCCGGTATCGAAGGTGCCAAAGCTAGGTTCCGCCCTATTTTGATGACATCTTTCGCCTTTATTTTCGGTCTGTTGCCATTGGCCCTTTCTTCCGGGGTAGGTGCCGTTGGTAACCGTTCTATCGGCTTAAGTGCCGTCGGCGGTATGTTGATAGGAACCATACTAGGGGTATTCATTATACCTGTTCTGTTCGTCGTTTTTCAAGCGCTGCAAGAACGTTTCTCAAGCAAACCTCAACCTGTTACTGAAGAAAAAGCCCTCAATGCCTAAGAATTTAAGACAATGAAAAAACATAACCATATAAAATTACTAGTCGTTCTGGTCTTACCATTGATCTTGCAGTCGTGTTTCGTGGCCAAGAACTACGAAAGACCCGATTTACAGACCGAGAACCTTTACCGAACCGATCAGTTGCCCCAAGACAGCCTTTCAATAGCTGAAGTCTCTTGGAAAGAAATTTTCACGGACGCACAGCTTCAAGGCTACATCGAAAAGGCACTGACCAATAATTTGGATATTCGTATGGCCATGCAAAGTGTTGTTAGCGCCGAAGCCTATCTTAAACAAGGCAAGGCCGGGTATTTTCCAACCCTTTCGGCCACTGCTAGCGTGACGCGGACCAAGAACTCTGAAAATAGCCAGTTCGGAAGCATTTTTAGCGAAGCCATCGAGCAGTACCAATTATCAGGAAATCTTTCTTGGGAAGCCGATATTTGGGGAAAAATCAGAAGTAATAAAAGGGCTGCTGGTGCCAGCTATCTACAGAGTGTAGCGGCCCACCAAGCGGTCAAAACACAACTGATTGCCAGTATCGCCGACACCTACTACCAATTATTGGCGCTTGACCGGCAAAAAAGAGTGGCCGAAGAGACTTTAAATGCCCGAAAGAGCAGTCTTGAGACCACCGCCGCTCTTAAAGATGCCGGCCAAGTTACAGAAGTGGCGGTAAAACAGACCGAAGCCCAGGTACACACCACCGAAATTATTTTGATAGACCTTGAGAACAACATCAAACTACTAGAGAATAGCTTTTGTATTTTGTTAGGCGAACCCCCTCATGAGGTTGAGAGAAGTCAATTGTCACAACAAGAAATCGAAACCGAATTAAGAACTGGTGTTCCTGCGTCGCTTTTGGCCAACAGACCAGATGTAATCCAGTCTGAGTATGCCCTTGTGAATGCTTTTGAGCTAACCAATGTGGCCAAAAGCAGCATGTACCCTAGCCTGACGTTAACAGCTACCGGAGGGCTTCAAAGTTTGGAGCTTGACAATTGGTTCGATGCCAGTTCGCTCTTCTCGACATTGGTGGGCTCGTTGACCCAACCTTTGTTCAACCAGCGTCAGCTAAGAACCCAATTAGAAGTGTCAAAAGCACAGCAAGAACAGGCTCTTTTAAGCTATAAAAAGGTGTTGCTTACCGCAGGGCAAGAAGTATCGAACGCCTTGTATAGCTACAATGCCGAAACGAAAAAATTATCGGCACGTGAAAAAGAGCTCGAATCGTATGCATTGGCCGAAGATTATTCCGAAGAACTACTGAACAATGGCCTTGCCAATTATTTAGAGGTTCTTACGGCAAGGCAGAATGCACTTAATTCCGAGTTGAATCTTATCAATTCGCAATACGGTCAATTAAGTGCTACAGTAGAGCTTTACAGGGCTTTAGGCGGAGGTTGGCAATAGGAGGCCTGACGAGTTATGAAAGAGAAGATAGTTGTTTTAGAACAGGCTCACGACCTTTTTACACAGTACGGATGTAAGAGAGTCAGTATGGATGATGTGGCCAACTCATTGGGCATTTCCAAAAAGAGCATCTATGTTCATTTCAAGAACAAAAGTGAGTTGGTTGAGCAAAGTGTGGCCTACCTTTTAGAGCGAACACGCAGCGAAATGAGTTCTTTTTTTCATACCTCTGAAGAACCAAAAGACCCTTTTAACCGAATTGTACAGATATATAGGGTAGGGCTTAAAGAGTTGAGAAATCTCAGCCCTACCTTTTTGTTCGGTTTAAAAAAGTACTACCCCGAAGCCTATAAATTGTTTGAAAACTTCAGACGTGAAGTTGTCTGGGAATATGTTTACACCCTACTAAAAAAGGCTAAAGAAGACCAATTGATAAGAGAGGGCATCAATCTTAAATTGATGTGCGAACTATTTCTTTTACGCATCGATGAGGTCATCTTGCCCCATGGGGAATTCTTCGAAAATTACACTACCGAAGAGCTGCTTGACCATTTGATTATTGTACCCTTACAGGGGATAAGGAAATAGTACCTTTTTTCCCAACGAGGATTATGGAGAAACTACCCTCATGTTGATCAAATTTACCTTAGCCCAAAACCCTTAGCTGCCCACCATGGGTGAATTTCAATCACTAATCTTCCGGCTTTGACCATAGGGTCGGCGTTTGCCAAACTATCAGCCATTTCTAACGTAGGTGTGTTGTAAATGGTTATACCCCTAATGTCTCCATCATCACCGAAAGGCCCGGAAATATCGGCATGGCCCAACTCATACATTTTCCCCAAGTGGGCCAAATGTAATTTTTGAAGACTATCCGCCTCCGTCTTGTTTTGCGAACGATTGGGACCTCTTTTTAGAAAGGCTATAAAATATTGCTGCATCAGCACCGTATCTTTCGTAGACTCATCGACGTAATCAAATATCTGAAAGCCCCTTGCCTCTAAATCGGCTTTTTTCTGGGCTACCGAAGGCTCTTTCTCAACAACAGTGATATTGGTTTCATTATTCGTATTTTGCTTTTCCTCTTTACAGGCAACTAAACTTCCTAAAAGCAATAAAAAATACAAGTTCTTCATTTTACCATGTTTTAAACGGTTTCTTGCCCAATTGCGAATTGTAATACTTAATATCGCCCGTAACCTCGTCACCTAACCAATCAGGCTTGATGAACCTTTCATTTTCGGCCGAAAGTTCTATTTCTGCAATGGTGAGCCCCAAATTGTCGCCATAGAACTCATCTACCTCATAAAGGTGATTGCCTACCGGTACCAAAAACCTGGTTTTATCGATGATTCCCTTTTCACACAAAATCAATAATTGTTCGGCCTCGGTAACTGTTATCTTGTTTTCCCACTCAAATCGGGTCGTACCCTCTTTGTTCGACTTGCCCTTGACCGTTAAAAACCCTGAATCTCCTTTGATTCGAACACGAACGGTACGGTCTGGGTCGGTGTTCAAAAAACCTTGAACAATACGCTCATTATGAGTGGCATGTTCTTTAAAATCGTTCGAGTTTACCAAAAACTTTCTTTCAATTTCTATCACTTAGCAGCTAGTTTTTTAATGGTATGAGATTCAATTCTTATCTTATCGTAAGCATTATTCGCCAACCATACCATGCATTGGGCGATGGTATTAGGTTGAATGGAACGGTATTTTTCTAAACCGCCAACCAGAAGTAGATTGCCCACTTTCATTATTTGCTTGAAAAGCCATTCGCCTGCCCTCTTTTCAGAACGCTTGCCCCCGATTAGCGAGGGTTGTAAGATGTAGGTATTGTCAATCTTTAGGGCGAGAACCGCGTTTTCCATTTCACCCTTGGTGCGGTTATAGAAAATTTTACTTTTATCGTTGGCACCCATGGCAGAAACCACCAAAAATGTCGGTATTTGATTTTTTTTGCAGAGTTCTGCCGCAGCTACAGGTATGCCATAGTCTATTTGGCGGTAAACTTCTTTGTTGGGTGTCTTCGACTTGGTAGTACCTATGCAACAGAACACTTCATCGGCCTTAAAATGCTCCTCAAAATTCTTTAGGTTCATTAAATTTCCTAAGAATTCTTTCACTTTAGGATGTTCAAAACCTACGGTTGAACGTGATAACAAAATAATCTCTTCATAGCGATCATCGTTCAGTAGCAAATTAAGCAACTCGCTACCCGTAAGGCCCGTGGCACCAAGAATGATCGCCTTCTTTTTCTGTGCTTCCATCAAAATAAATATAACTTAATTTTACGGCATGTCCAATGAATTAGACAATCGCAAAATCATACACGTTGACATGGATGCGTTCTATGCCTCTGTAGAGCAATTGGACAATCCGGAGCTCAAAGGTAAGCCTATTGCCGTCGGCGGAAGCTCAAAAAGAGGTGTTGTTTCCGCAGCTAGTTACGAGGCACGAAAGTTTGGCGTTAGAAGTGCCATGAGCAGCGTTATTGCCAAAAGAAAATGTCCGCAATTGATTTTCGTAAAAACGCGTTTTGACAGGTACAAAGAAATATCGAAACAAATTAGACGTATTTTTTTCGAATATACCGATTTGGTCGAGCCTCTCTCGTTGGACGAGGCTTATCTCGATGTCACCATCAATAAAAAAGGAAACCCCTCGGCCACATTGATAGCCAAAGAAATTCGGCAAAGAATTCTAGAGGAAACAGGCCTCACCGCTTCGGCAGGTATTTCAATCAACAAGTTTATTGCCAAAGTGGCCAGTGATTATAACAAACCTAACGGGCAAAAAACGGTGAATCCCGAAGAGGTTTTAGAGTTTTTGGAAAACCTTGATATTAGAAAATTTTATGGTGTAGGTAAGGTTACTGCCGAGAAAATGTACAAACTGGGCATTTTTACCGGTGCGGACCTCAAATCAAGGCCCATGGAATTTTTAGAGGAGCATTTTGGCAAAAACGGGGGCTATTATTATCATGTAGTTCGGGGTATTCACAAAAGTGAGGTAAAACCGCACAGAATACCAAAATCCGTTGGCGCAGAGAGAACGTTCAACGAAAATTTGAGCAGTGAGATTTTCATGCTTGAGCGTTTGAACCACATCGCTGAAGAATTGGAACGGCGTTTAAAAAAATCGAAAATTGCGGGAAAGACGGTTACCTTAAAAATAAAATACAGTGATTTTACACTAAACACCCGCAGCAAAACACTTTCTTATTTTATTTCTGACAAAAGCCTTATTCTTGAGGCTGCCAAAGAACTTCTCTATCAAGAGGAAATGAAAAATTCAGTTCGCCTATTGGGTATTTCACTTTCCAATCTAAATACCGATAAAAGCAAAAAAACGGAACAAAGTCAAACAGTATCCGTTCAGTTAAAGTTCGAGTTTTAAAAAAGAAATGACCTCACTTATACAAGCGAGGCCATTCACTACTTCCCGTATTTAGACTGGTATTTTTTGGGCAACTTCCATTCTATTCCAGTTTCTATGCTTGGCAATGGCCGAAATGAAATCCTTTGGCTTTTTGTTCATCAACAAAGCCTCATCATCGGTATGGTTTTTAAAAGCGGTCGCCTCCAGTAAATCTTCGGCTTCTTTACCAAAAGCTATAGCCTTGCAGTGTGAAAAAGCTTCGTTCAAGAATTTTAAAAATTTAGGTTCGCCCATTATTCTCTTTAGTGACTTTTCCCCACCGGGCACATACACAGCATCAAAGAGAACACTCTCGGTCGTCATAATGGCCGCATCGACTTTGTGGTTCATATCTTCATCGCATTTAATGCTTCCGCCGTGTGGTGCCACAAGCTTTACTACCGCCTTTTCTTTTTCCAAGGCTTTCTGCATTGTTTCAAAATCTTTCATGTGAAAACCGTCCGCCACCAAAAAGGCCACCTGCCTAGTGACAATACTTTCAAACTTTGTATTAGCTTGACTAAGAACGGGCGATTCCTCTAGGTAGATTTTCTTTTTCCCAGGTTGATGGTCCTCCACAACGGCATCAGCACCAATAGCCTGATTTAAGGGCTTTTCTACACTTTTTGGCACTTTCACACCCAGGTTTTCTGCGACCTTCTTGGCCAAGTCGGTATCTATTTGCGCGATTATATATAACATACGTTCTTTGATGGGCTCATTATTACACTTGCCCAGCTCAAATGAATATGCTGATATCACATGTTCTTTTTCCCACTTTGCCAGACTGCGATAAAATAAAGCGGGTTGTGAGAAATGATCACTAAAACTTTCACTACGGGCCCTAATTTTTTTGGCATCGATTCGTTCTTGATACGAATCAAAACCTCCTTCTGCAACTTTGCTAAGATACGGGCACCCATTGCTTAGCGCATTGGGGAAATACGCGGTCTGTCCCTTAGGAACATCCATTTGCATATGACCGTCTCTTTGATTGACGTAAACATCAGCTACCGGCCTGTTGATGGGTATTTGGTGGAAATTGGGGCTGCCTAAGCGCGATAGTTGCGTATCGCGATAGGAGAACAACCTACCCTGCAAAAGGGGATCATTGGTAAAATCGATACCCGGAACAATATTTCCCGGTAAGAAGGCTACTTGTTCGGTCTCAGCAAAAAAGTTTTCTGGATTGCGGTTCAGTACCATTCTACCGATTATTTTGACCGGCACCATCTCTTCAGGAATCAATTTTGTAGGGTCAAGAAGGTCAAAATCATATTTATGCTCATCTTTCTCAGGCACTACCTGCACGCCCAATTCCCATTCGGGATAATTACCTGATTCAATGGCATCCCAAAGATCTCTTCTGTGAAAGTCGCTATCGGCCCCTGATATCTTTACGGCCTCATCCCAAGTGACGGAGTGTACCCCCAATTTAGGCTTCCAATGAAATTTTACGAAATGAGCCTCTCCATCTTTGTTCACTAGTCGAAAAGTATGGATGCCAAAACCTTCCATCATACGATAGCTACGAGGTATACCTCTATCGCTCATGACCCATATATGGTTATGCAACGTTTCGGTAGTTTTGGAAACGAAATCGTAAAATGTATCATGAGCCGATGCTGCCTGAGGAATTTCATTGTTCGGCTCTGGTTTCACGGAATGAATCAGGTCAGGAAATTTCATGGCATCTTGAATGAAGAAGATGGGCATATTGTTTCCCACAAGGTCCCAAGTTCCTTCCTTGGTATAAAATTTAACAGCGAACCCTCTAACATCCCTTGCCAAATCGGTAGAACCCTTCGAGCCCGCAACAGTCGAAAATCGTACAAAAACCGGGGTCTTTCGCGTAGTATCTGTGAATATGCCCGCTTTTGAATATTGTTCAATACTTTCGATAAGTTCAAAATAACCGTGGGCCGCACTGCCCCTAGCATGTACGATTCTTTCAGGTATTCTTTCGTGGTCGAAGCTATGTATCTTTTCCCTCAGGAGAAAATCTTCTAAAAGCGTTGCGCCCCTCACGCCCGCTTTTAAGGAGTTATTGGTATCGTTCACCTTTAACCCCTGTCTGGTGGTCAAGGGTTTGTCGGTATAATCGACCGAATAGTTTTCAAGTTGCTTGATTTTATCGGTTTTTGCCGGATCAGATTTTTTCTTTGCCATATTTTACAGTTCTAGGTTCAATTGAGTTAACTAAATGTATGGACAGAAGCCCAACTTAAGAACCTTGAAATTAGACTGCTTGATAGATTTTCAAGCGCTGTAAAAGGTATATGATTGACTTAAAAGAAGTATTGTGGCGAAGGAGTTACTATTCCACATTAGTGGGGGTCGCCATTCTTTGATTGATGGTTTCAATTGAAATGTTCAGGAATACCGCTTTGCCTACTTCTAAAGGTTTGTGATGATGAAAATACACATCGTGCTCTTCATAGATTCCGCCGATCATGTAATAACCTCCCATGTAGTAAGAACCTTTAACGACCACTTCTAATCCCGATTTTTCGGAAACCTTAAATTCGTGGGCATAAACAATAATGCGCCTTTTAGTGTCGGCATACGATTTTAATATGTTGATAGGAATTCGGTTAGCCTCGCCGAACAAGGAAGCAATGTAAAGGTCTTGGGGCCTTTCGTAGAGGTTTTTCGGGGTGTCTTTGGCAATAATGAACCTATCTTTAAGTACAACCACCCTATCAGCATACGGAAGCATATCCATCGGATCATGGGTAGCAGTGACCACCGTAATTTTTTGTCTTTTTAAATACCCAAAAAGATTTCTTCGAAGGCCGTTTTTTCTAAAATTGTCGATATGGCTGAAAGGTTCATCCAACAAAAGAACTTGTGGTTCTTGCGCCAAGACCCTTGCCAAAGCTACACGCTGTTGCTGACCACCGCTGAGGTAACGAACTTTGGTGTCGCCAAACTTGCTCATTTCAACAAGCTCAAGCAGTTCATCAATTCGCTCTTCCATCTTTTCAGAGTCAAATACCGAAAGGTATTCCCCTACATTTTCCCGAACCGTCGTAAACGGCATCAAGTCGAGGTCTTGCGCCAAATATTTCATAAATACCTGACCGGGCACTAAATTATAAGCAGGACCCAGTACTTGGGTATCGTTCCAATAAACTTCACCCACTTCAATATCAAGCAGACCGTACAAGATTTTAAGCAAGGTGCTTTTACCGCACCCGCTTTCCCCAATGATTGAAATGTGCTCGCCTATCGCTATTCTAAGATTGATATTCTCAAGAACAGGCTGACCGTCTTCATAAGCGAACGATACATGATCTACTTGTAGCATATACTTTTTGTTGGGGGAGGAAATTGATAACCTCTTATTAAAAAACGCAGGATACGGCGTTATATTGAATAAAAAGGTCGTAATCAGTTAATCTTTGAACTCCTTACTTACCGCCATATTCGGTAGTTTTTCAAAGCCCATATTATACAGCGTAAAACCGAAAATATCGGCATACTGTTCTATGGTCTTGCTAACGGGGGTACCGGCCCCATGGCCGGCGTTGGTCTCAATTCTAATCAACGTAGGGTTGTTGCCCGCTTGTTTCGCTTGCAGCTCTGCCGCAAATTTAAAGCTATGGGCAGGCACCACACGATCGTCATGGTCACCCGTGGTAACCAATGTAGCCGGATAAGAGACACCTTTTTCAATGTTATGCAAAGGCGAATATCCCTTTAAATATGAAAACATCTCTTCGTCATCTTCTGAGGTGCCATAGTCGTAAGCCCAGCCGGCCCCAGCTGTGAACGTATGATATCGCAGCATATCTAAAACCCCCACTGCAGGTAGGGCTACTTTCATTAGGTCAGGTCTCTGGGTCATGGTGGCCCCAACTAGAAGTCCGCCATTGCTTCCGCCCCTTATCGCCAAATAATCGGAAGATGTGTAGTTATTGTCTATCAGGTACTCAGCAGCAGCTATAAAGTCGTCAAAAACATTTTGCTTCTGCAATTTCGTACCGGCCACATGCCATTTTTTACCATACTCGCCACCTCCCCTTAAATTGGGTACCGCATAAATTCCGCCCTGTTCAAGCCAAATGGCGTTAACTATACTAAAAGAAGGCGTCAAGCTAATGTTGAAACCGCCATAACCATAAAGAATGGTCGGGTTTTTGCCATTCAGCTCAATGCCTTTTTTATGGGTGATGATCATAGGAACTTTTGTTCCATCCTTTGAGCTATAAAAAACCTGCTTGCTCTCATAAGCTTCAGGGTCAAAATCTATTTCAGGTTTCCAATACGGTTTGTAATCACCCGTTTCTACATTGTACTTATACGAAGAACCCGGAACGATGTAATTGGTAAATGAAAAGTAGAATTCTTTATCTTCTTTCTTTCCTCCAAAACCAGAAGCGCTACCTACCCCAGGCAATTCTACCTCTCGAATCAAATTACCATCGTAGTCGTATTGCAACACCTTACTGATGGCATCGACCATATACTCCGTAAAGAAATAGCCGCCCCCGGTGCTCGGTGATAGCACGTTTTCGGTTTCGGGTATAAAATCGACCCAATTATCCGTTGAAGGTTCTGATGCCTCTACGGTAACTATCTTCTTGTTCGGGGCATTTCTATTGGTAACAATATATAGTTTAGAACCCACATTGTCGATCACATAATTGTCGGAATCAGTATCATCTACAATAACGTTCAATGGGGTGTTAAGCTTTGTGAGATCTTTTATAAATAACTTATTGCCGGAGGTAGAAGTGGCGGCTGAAAGTAACAGATATTGTTGGTCTTCAGTAACGGAAGCCCCAATATAACGGTGTTTCTCTTCAAGCTTACCCCCAAATACCAATCGGTCTTCCTTTTGAGAAGTTCCTAATTTATGAAAGTAGACCTTATGCTGGTCGGTTTTTGCCGATAGCTCGCTACCTTTTGGTTTATCGTAGCTAGAATAGTAAAATCCTTCATTTCCTTTCCAAGACAATCCACTAAACTTAATGTCTACCAAGGTATCTTCGACTATCTCTTTTGAAACCGCATCGATGACAATTGCCTTTCGCCAATCGCTGCCCCCTTCCGATATGAGATAGGCGGCCAAAGAACCGTCTTTGGTAAAACTCAGGCCGGCCAGTGAGGTGGTACCGTCTTCAGAAAACGTATTAGGGTCTAAAAACACCTCAGGATTTTCTTCACCCTTGCTTCTGTAAACCACATATTGATTCTGAAGTCCATCGTTTTTGTAGAAGTAGGTATAGTCGCCCTCTTTAAAAGGAGCCCCGATTTTCTCGTAATTCCATAACTTCTCCAATCGGTTTTTCAAATCCTCCCTAAAAGGGATTTGATTTAAATAACCAAAGGTGGACTTATTCTGGGTCTTTACCCATTCTCCCGTTTCCTCACTTCGGTCATCTTCCAACCAGCGATAAGGATCTTTCACTTCGTGGCCAAAATAGGTATCTACTGAATCAACTTGTTTGGTGGTCGGATAAGTCACGGAAATTGCTTTTTTATTAGAAGGCTCACTACATGAGAAAATGAATAGACCAATTGAGAAAATTGAGAAGTACTTAAACATGCAGTATAGTTAAGAAAACGGCCAAAAATAGCATAAAAAAACCTGCACAATGAATTGACTGTGCAGGTTTTAACTTTATTTTAGGTGGAAACCAGATACTATACCAATTGGTTTTTAACCAAATACTCAGCTATCTGAACCGCGTTAGTAGCTGCACCTTTTCTGAGGTTGTCGGCCACAATCCACATATTCAATGTATTTCTTTGAGTCTCATCTCTTCTGATGCGACCCACGAAAACATCATCTTTATCATGCGCATAAATTGGCATCGGATAAGTGTTTGTGTCGGGATTATCTTGAACCACTACCCCTGGGGTCTCATGCAGTAATTTTCTAACATCACTTAAATCGAAATCATTCTCAAACTCTACATTGACCGACTCAGAGTGACCACCTGCTGTAGGAATACGAACAGCCGTAGCACTTACTGAAAAAGTTCTATCGTCCAATATTTTTTGCGGCTCACGGGCCAATTTCATTTCTTCTTTCGTGTAGCCGTTTTCCAAGAAAACATCGCAGTGCGGAAGTGCATTTCTGCTGATAGGATATGGGTATGCCATTTCGCCTTCAACGCCTGCTATTTCGTTCTCCAATTGTTTGACGGCCTTTACACCAGTTCCTGATACCGATTGGTATGTTGAAACCAACACTCGCTTCATTTTGTACTTTTTGTGAAGCGGGGCCAATGCCATCACTAGCTGAATAGTAGAGCAGTTAGGGTTAGCTATGATTTTATCTTCTTTTGTAAGTACATCTGCATTTATTTCCGGTACCACTAACTTTTTGGTAGGGTCCATTCGCCAAGCGGAAGAGTTGTCAACAACTGTAGTACCAACCTCTGCAAATTTCGGGGCCCATTCAAGCGAAGTATCGCCACCTGCCGAGAAAATCGCAATATCAGGTTTTTGAGCGACCGCATCGGCCAATCCTATAATAGCATACTCCTTACCATTATATTCCATCTTTTTGCCAACCGACCTCTCAGAAGCTACCAAAAGCAATTCTGAAATAGGAAACTGACGTTCGGCAAGCACTTTTAACATTACCTCGCCTACCATTCCGGTGGCGCCAACAACGGCTACTTTCATCTTTATAAATTTTGTGCCGCAAATTTACTATAACCACAGATAGTTGACAAGCAATATCTAGGCTCTATATAAAAATATAACAATTTGTTTCAAAAATAACATTATTCCAAAAAAGAACCGCCAGCAAATGACTATCTGCTGACGGCTTATGTGAAACTGAGTGTAGCGGTTACCGAGCCTTGATTAGACCCAGTTAATACTATTAATTTTTCTTCTTCAATTCATCACGTATCTCGGCAAGTAGCTCTTCAGCAGTAGGGCCTTTTGGAGCTGGCTCAGCTACTGGCTCAGGAGTACGAACCTTGTTGTACGATTTAACGATGATGAACAATACCAACCCAACGGTAATCAAATTGATAATGGAGTTCACCCAAGCACCATACCTTATGGCACTCTCTGGTTTTTCGACCGTACCATCTGCGGCCACAACAGCCTCTGAAAGTATTACCTTCATATCGGCAAAATCCATTCCTCCGGCAAAATACCCAACAATAGGCATCATGATATCGTTTACGAATCCGTTAACGACCAAGCCTACGGCACCGGCCAAAATTACGGCAACGGCCAAATCGATAACGTTGCCAGTCATGATAAAATCTCTAAACTCTTTTAACATGGTTCAAGTGTTTTTATTAGTTGATAATTATTTATAGTTACTGCAATGTACTAAAAAATACACTTGTCAAGAAAATGTTAAAGAAGATTTATTTATCGACAATCTGCCGCTTGACACGCTGTGAAATACCCGTGAGAATTTCGTAAGAAATTGTGCCCGCACCCTTGGCCAACGTTTCTGCACTTGCCTGTTTGCCAAAAAGGATCACCTCGTCACCTTCTTGACAATCTATTTCTGTTACCTCTACCATAATCATATCCATACAAACATTGCCGATAATTGGCGCTTTTTGCCCATTGATCCAAACAAAACCCTTTCTATTTCCGTAAGGTCTTCCGATACCATCGGCATGGCCAATTGGCAAAGTGGCCGTAACAATTGGTTTTTCAGCCGTAAACTTTCTGTTATAACCAATAGTATCTCCTTCTTTGATATGGTGTATCTGTGAAATGATGGTCTTCAATGTAGCTACGGGTCTCAACTCTTTATCAATCAAAGCCTCGTTACCATACCCGTAAAGACCAATGCCGCTACGCACTAATTCATATTGGGCCTCATGGGCATAATTGATAATACCAGAAGTATTTAAAGTATGCCTAAAAGGTTTATTCGGCAATGAAGCTCTCATTGCATTCGCAATTCTATCAAAAGTAGCCAACTGTCTTTTGGTAAAATCTCTTTCGTTCAGATCTTCTGATGCCGCCAAATGTGAAAATACCGAAGCTACCTGTATCGAATTCTGGCCCATAGCCATTTCAGCGATTTGCCGTACATCTTCCTCTAAAAAGCCTAAGCGGTTCAAACCGGTATTGAACTTGATGTGTACGGGAAAGTCTATTACTTCGCTCTTCTCAGCCTCCGCAATAAACTCCCTTAATATTTTAAACGAATAAATATTCGGTTCCAATCGATGCTTGATCATCTTTTTGAAACTGATGGGCAACGGATGCAATACCAAAATAGGCAGTGTTATGCCGGCTTTTCGAAGTGCCACCCCTTCTTTCGCATAGGCCACGGCCAAATATTCAAAGCCCAACTGCTGTAATTTTAAGGCTATGGCAACCGAATCGCTACCATAAGCGAAGGCTTTAACCACACCCATAAACATTGTATTCGCAGCTAGCCTTGAACGAAGGTATTGGTAATTGTGCGCTAAAGCCCCCAGATCAATTTCTAAAACTGTTTCCTTAGCCTTTGGCATCTGTATTTTTAGTCTTTGCTTTCAGCTCTTCGCCTTCAACATTCATATTCTTTACTTTTTCCTTTAGCATCGCTTTATAAAAAGCGGCTCGGCTCAAGGGCTCATATTCTTCGGTTTCACCCAATAAAACCAAGCTGTCATTACTTGACTTTCGGTAACTGTAATTGGCCAAATTGCCTGTACGCGTACAAATAGCGTGTACCTTGGTGACATATTCTGCCGTGGCCATAAGCGCGGGCATAGGGCCGAACGGGTTTCCTTTAAAATCCATATCCAATCCCGCTACCACAACTCGAACTCCCCTATTTGCCAAATCATTACAAACAGTTACTATCTCATCATCAAAGAATTGTGCCTCATCGATACCCACTACATCACAAGTATCACCTAAAATTCGAATGTTAGCGGCCGCTGGAACGGGGGTCGACGGTATTTCATTCGCATCGTGAGACACCACCATTTCTTCATCGTACCTTATATCGATCATCGGCTTAAAGATCTCTACCTTTTGTTTGGCGAATTGGGCACGCTTCAAACGACGGATCAATTCTTCGGTCTTGCCCGAGAACATTGAGCCGCAGATGACTTCTATCCAACCAAATTGTTCTTTATGATTAACAGTGTTTTCGAGAAACATTTTGTAATTTTAGACGAAAATACATGCTTTTTCGTTCCTATTTATACCTTCACTATTGAAGAAAGTTGGTAAAGACAAATTTAGGTCGAAAAATAGGTACAATGCTTTGAAACCCTAAAATTACCAACTTTGTCAATAAAAAGGTCGTAATCTAGGGTCTAAAAAATTCACCGATGAAGAGAAAATTAAAGGAAGAACTACGCAAACTATCTACCGATATCATTACTTCTCGCGATATGAACAACCTTGATGACCTCTACAGGGCCTCAAAGGAACTTTACGAGAAATTGGCGGTGTTAAAATTTATTGAGGAAAAGCTTCACGATATAGAAATTGACGTTTCGAAGAATGTAATTGCCGCAAAATTCGAATCGATGGCAAATGCCGTTCTTAATGCGAATTCTTCGGTGCCCGAAAGCAACCCCCACGAAGAGGATATCATTATACCCGGCATAGACACCATTAAAGACATTGTGCAAGAAATGCCGAATGATGAAAAGCCTGTCGATGAAGTTTTGGCCGAATTCTTGGCCACACCAAACTACATGAAGAACGACAAAGAGTTATTTATGCCTCAAAAAGAGGCAACGGTAAAAAATGATACGGTATCGAAATCGGTGAACGACCGTTTCAACACCAAAGAAATCAAAGTAGACCTTAACAATCGACTTGCTTTTGTGAAACATTTGTTTGATGGTAGTACTGAAGATTATAATCGCGTGCTATCGCAATTGAATACGATAGATAGCCAAGAACGCTCCATTTCGTTTATCGAAAATATGGTAAAGCCAGATTATAGCGGTTGGGTAGGTAAAGAAGAGTATGTAGAGCGATTTATGCAATTAATCGACAGAAGATTCAACTAGATATTTTCAAAAAGCTTTTATTAGACCGGTATTCTTCTTGAAGGATGCCGGTCTTTTTTTAATATTGCCAAAAACAAAAAACATGGGAAAGCTTTACATAGTGCCCACGCCGATAGGTAATTTAGAGGATATGACTTTTAGGGCCGTTCGGGTTTTAAAGGAGGTAGACCTTATCTTGGCAGAAGACACCCGTACCAGTGGCAAGTTATTGCAACATTTTGAGATTACCGCCCCGATGCAAAGCCACCATATGCATAATGAACATAAGACCGTTGACCATTTGGTTCAGCGTATGGAAAGCGGCGAAACCTTGGCGCTTATTTCAGATGCCGGTACACCCGCTATTTCCGACCCTGGTTTTTTGTTGACCCGTGCGTGCGTTGAAAAAAATATAGATGTGGAATGTTTACCTGGTGCCACTGCCTTTGTTCCTGCATTGGTCAATAGTGGCCTACCGAACGACAAATTTGTATTCGAGGGGTTTCTTCCGCCAAAAAAAGGGCGCCAAACTCGATTAAACCTATTGGCCGAAGAGACTAGAACCATGATCTTTTATGAATCGCCCTATAAACTATTGAAAACATTGGGTCATTTTACAGAGTATTTTGGTGCCGACCGCAGTGCCTCGGTTTCGAGGGAATTGACCAAACTTTATGAAGAAACCGTTCGCGGTAGCCTCACCGAAATCATTGAATACTACACCGAAAAGCCGCCTAAGGGAGAAATAGTTATTATCGTAGAAGGAAAAAAATAAAATATGCTTACCGAATTTTTAAAGAAGCTAAGAAACACACCCCAAGCTATAGAGTTTAGTGATACCATGGCCGTTATAGAGGCACTGTACTATTTTGAACCTACCTCGTTCAAAAACGGACAGCTCATTAACAAAACGGGCGAAAACTCAGGCTCGTGCAAGCTCTTGGCTTTTGCCCAAGACCAAGAATTGAGCAAAGAGGAAACATTGGCCTGTTTTGGTAGTTTTTATTTTGATGATGTTTTAAACGACCCTAGGGGCAACGGACATCAAAATATCAGGAATTTTATGCAGACCAGTTTCGGCGGACTGCATTTCGACAGATTTCCCTTAAGAAAAAAATAAATTTTCATGCAAAAAGTGCTTACTGAAATTCGCAATTGTACGGTTTGCAGCGAGCATTTGCCATTGGGCCCTAGACCCATAGTAGCGGGTAGTACTTCCTCTAAAATAGTATTGGTGAGCCAAGCACCGGGCAGAAAGGCCCACTCGCACAACAAAGCATGGGACGACCCGAGCGGAAGAAAACTACGTGAGTGGCTGGGCGTTTCCGATGATCAATTCTATCATCCAAATAATTTTGCCATTCTACCTATGGGTTTCTGCTATCCGGGTAAAGGAAAAAATGGAGATTTGCCGCCCAGAAAAGAATGTGCCCCTTTATGGCATGAACTATTCTGGAATAATTTAGAGAATGTAAAACTAACTCTGGTGATTGGCAAATACGCCCAAGACCGCTATTTAAAGAACTTTTCGAGAGGTAACCTAACCGAGAACGTGGCCAATTATCAAGAATTCTTGCCCAAATTTTTTCCGTTACCGCACCCGTCGCCTGTCAACCGGTTTTGGATGGCTAAAAACCCTTGGTTTGAAAGCGATGTACTGCCGGAGTTGAGAGAACTGGTTGCAAATATTATTTGAGATAGCAGGTTTTAAGATGTTTAGGAAAATAGCATAAATCAGCCTAACGCATTTTGATTCGTTTTTAGCAATGCAAAAAATGAACGGAGATATTATGAATATGCCCCAACGTTTCTCTCTTTGGGCACAGCATATTTTCCCATTGACGGCATTAGTAGTGAACTAAAAATACCCAACCTAAATTTAATAAACACTTCCATCATGCTTGCCCTTTTCCCAGCCATGTTTACCTAAAAATTGTTTGCCGCTTTCTACGGCCCCTTCTTCGATGGTCGTTCCCATAGAGTCGTTCCAACGGTTGAGATATCCAAAAAGGGAGATGACGCCCAACATTTCCACAATTTCACCCTCGTTCCAATATTGATAAAGTCGGTCTTTAATTTCTTTGTTCACCGTATTGGGCACTTGCGAAGCAGCTAGAGAAAAGTCCAACGCAGCCCTTTCAGCTTCCGAAAAGGCAGGGTGGGTTCTATATTCCCAAATATGATTCAATTGTTCTTGTTCGGCCCCGTAGCGTTCGGCGGCCCTAATGGCGTGTGCCTGACAATAACGGCAACCCGCGGCATTGCTACTTACCCAAGCAATCATTCGTTTCAAGGCTGAGGTTACACTGCCCTCATTTGTCATAACCGCCTTATTAAGGTTGATAAAGGCCTTTGAAATAGCAGGCCTGTGTTGCATGGTAAGGACAGAATTAGGGCAAAAACCCAAGGTTTCATTGAAAAACTCTGACAATCGTTGGGTCTCTGGATCATGGTTAGGGTTAAGCGGGGTTACTAAGGCCATATTTAATCTACTTTAAGTTACTTTTGTATTCTAACAAATAACAAAAAAATTATGCCCAGCACAAATCATATTACGACCAAATGGTTAGGTAAAATGGCCTTCGAAAGCACGAATCCGTCAGGTCTGAACTTGAATATAGATGCGAGCCCCGATGATGGCGGGGAAGGCAAGGGTTATAGACCAAAGGCGCTGATGCTTTCGGGTCTAGCGGGCTGTTCCGGTCTTGATGTAGCGGCCCTCATTAAAAAAATGAAATTGGAGGTCGATGATTTTCACATTGAAACGATAGCCAATCTTACTGATGAACATCCGAAATTTTATGATGCGGTCACCGTGGAATACCATTTTCATGGAAGCAATCTTCAGGAGAAAAAATTACAGCGGGCCGTTGATCTTTCAGTGGAAAAATATTGTGGCGTTATGGAAATGTTCCGCCAATTTGCCAAAATGGAGATCAAGACTATTTTTCATCACCTTTAAATGGCCGTTGCTAGATTAACAACTAAACCTGTATTTTACCCTTTATGCGCTGGACGATAAAGCCTAGACCCGAACAACGGCAGATAGATGCCTTGGCCAAGTCATTGAATGTCGATGACCTGATTGCCCAGCTTTTATTGCAACGAGGTATCTCAACTTTTGAGGAGGCTAAAAAGTTCTTTCGACCACAACTCAGCGATTTGCACGATCCTTTTTTGATGAAGGATATGAATATCGCCGTCAACAGAATAGAAAGGGCAATTGAAGACCATGAAAACATTCTGGTTTTTGGTGATTATGATGTCGATGGAACAACGTCGGTAGCGCTGGTATCCTCTTACTTACAGAGCTTTTATCCCAATATAGCTACCTATATTCCCGATAGATATACCGAAGGGTATGGCGTGTCTTTTCAAGGTATCGATTTTGCACACGATAACTGTTTTTCGCTTATCATAGCACTCGATTGTGGGGTTAAGGCCATCGATAAGGTTCGGTACGCCAAAAAAAAGGACATTGATTTTATCATTTGCGATCACCACCGCCCAGGCAGTGAACTACCGCCCGCTGTAGCCATTTTGGATCCTAAAAGAGAAGATTGTGATTACCCCTACGATGAACTGTGCGGCTGTGGGGTTGGATTTAAATTAGTACAGGCCCTGTCTTCGAGAAGAGGTGAGACCATCGAAGATTTAATACCCTATCTAGATTTGGTTGCTACCGCCATTGGTGCCGACATCGTGCCCATAACGGGCGAAAATCGGGTTTTAGCTTATTATGGTCTGCAAGTAATCAATTCAGACCCGCGCATAGGTTTTAAGGCCATCATCGATCAAATGAAGAAATCGGTGCTTACCATCACCGATGTAGTCTTTATCATTGCCCCGCGCATTAACGCGGCCGGTCGAATGGAGCATGGTCAACATGCGGTCAATCTTCTAAAGGAAACGAATTTGGACCGTGCCTTAACTTTCGCCTCGCAAATTGAAAAGTTCAATGCCGACCGACGTGGGCTAGACCAAGAAATTACCGAAGAAGCACTGCAACAAATACTGGACAACCAAGAAGAGAAAAAGTTCACTTCGGTGGTCTATAAAGATTCTTGGCACAAAGGGGTTATCGGTATTGTGGCTTCCCGTTTAACTGAAACCTACTATCGACCCACCTTGGTATTTACTAAAAGTGGTGATAAACTGGCTGCTTCTGCCCGATCGGTAAAGGGCTTTGATGTATATAATGCCCTGCAAGACTGCGCTGATTGCATTGAGCAATTTGGTGGACATAAATATGCGGCCGGACTTACTTTATTGGAAGAACAGTTCGAAAACTTTAAAACACAATTCGAGCAAGTGGTTTCCCAAACCATCGACCCTAAACTATTGACTCCTGAAATTTCTGTGGATGCCCAAATTGAATTAAATCAGGTTACCCCGAAATTGATGCGGATTCTCAAACAATTTGCCCCTTTTGGTCCTGAGAATATGACTCCCGTATTTATGGCCGAAAATCTTCGCGATACCGGTTATGGCAGGGGTGTTGGCGAAAATGGAGACCACCTAAAAGTGACTGTTAGCCAAAATGGCTCAATACCCATAGGAGGTATAGGTTTTAATTTGGGGAATAAATTGAACCTCATCACCAATCAACAACCTTTTAGTGCCGTTTTCTCCCTTGATGAAAATGAATGGCAGGGTAACGTGAGCCTTCAACTAAAGCTCAGGGATGTTAAGTAACACCAATTAAAAAGCCCAAGCATTACACCTGGGCCTTTCACCAATGAAAAAAGATTTGAAACGAATCTTATAATTTTTCGTAAATAAACTGAGGATACCCTCTCTCACCGCTAGCGCTCAATACTGCGGTAAACCTAAATTTATAGAGGTTTCCACTGGCATCTTTAATGATGTAGTACCTATCATCTTTTACCGAAGGAGTACCCCCAAAACCGGAAACTCGCCAATCACTGCCGATGACGGCCCTATCGTCATAAATAAAGGCACTGTCGTCAGCGTCTGCCATCGTAAAATCTGCATACGAAGGTACATTGAAATCGGTACGCACACCTTCTCCATCTACTTCATACGTCAGTACTTGATAAACTCCGACACCACCCAAGGAATTATGCGTCACAAAATCAGAATAGGTGAGTCCTGCACCGGCAAATCCGCCGAAAGGCCCGTAGTAACTATATACGGAAGGCACTTGAATATCCCACGCCTCTTTGGCCGGCTCTATGTCTATGGTTTGCCCAGAAGTCAAACTAAAGGCCGTTTGAATTTTAGATGCATCTTTGGCAATGGTTACTTCCTCAAAGGTAGTCGCATCCAGCTCAGCATACTGAATGGTATAATTATCGCCGTCAGTCAGGATGCGTACTTTCATAAATCCTCGATGCTCACCAGTTGTTGCAATGGCCCCGGCATCTGGGGTCGTATCGGGAATTTCCGCACCTAGACCCACGATGAAGACATTATTTTCTTCGGCAGTTGTTGAAATAGTTCCGAACGCAGTTCCTTCCAAAGAACCTTCCTTATCATCAGTAAATTTTATTCCTTCTGAAAGATTTCCATATTGCGAATAACCCACAGGTAGACCAACCAAAAGCTCTGCTACATTAGTCACTTGTACTTCTTCAGGTTGAAAAGTGGTAACGTTCAACGTATATAAATTCATCGGCTCGCTCAAATCGGTAGTCGAACTCACCGCATTTAAGTCGGTTACCCCTTGCAACTCAGCGGCGGAGACCAAAAGGGTTGGGTTTAATAAGACACGGTTCTCTGTTCCATTATAAACAGCAATTTCCCAAGCATCACGCCTAGACGAAACCTGTTGTTGAGAACTCAAATCAATAAATACGGCATTGGGTTGATTGGGTCCTCCTGATTCGGGTTCGATTGTTCCGCCAGCTGCCGCCGTAGGTGTAAAACTGACCAAAGTTGTCGAGGGGCTGCTAACAGTCCAATCCGTATTGCTCACAACGGATAAAGTGAACGAAACCGAAGCTGTGGTACCTTCAACGGGGTCGGTTAGCTTGTTCAATTCAAATGAAACGCTAGTCTCGCCTACCGCTACGGGAACTGACAAACTACCCGAACTAGCCTCAGGCGTAGTGGTAAAATCGGTGCCGTATTCGGCATTGTCACCCGTTAGACTGATCGTAATTGTGCCCGCTTCGGTAGCAGCCCGTGAAAAGTCAATGGCAATGGTCTTGCTATTCTCATCCTCCGAAAGACTTGCTGTCTCGCTATCGAAGGAAGCGGAAAAGTCAATTAAAGACCCACCGCCATCATCGCTGCTACATGATGCAAACATCATAAGGCTAGCACAAACTACATAAAGAAAGGATTTTTTCATTTTCAAAATTTAATTAAAGGTTAATAGGTATGATAGTTTTAGAAAATAGGAACGGCCGTTCCCAAAGAGTTGGGTACCCGTACCGGAAGAACCGTGCACCCCTGAGGATACGTTACCGGCATTAACGGTCACAACATCCAACACATTACGCACCCCGAAAGTGAGGTCTAACTGCGGTGTAAGCTCGATCAGGGCGGTAGTATCTAGCCAAGTAAAAGAATCTGTACGATCTAAGGTGTCTTCACCGCTGCCGTCATTGACTATGGTCTGTCTTCTACCCGTATATTTTAATATGGCGGAAAAAGTGGTGCCCCATTTCGGAATGGTATGGCTTAAATTAGAATTTAGGGCAAAACTCCATACATACTCAGAGTTATCTTCGCTATCTGAATCGTTCAAGGTTGTAGATTCACCAAGATAAGTGGAGCCAAGACCAATATTCCATCTTTTTAATTGTAGTCGATTGCTCAAGGTAACCCCTAAAATCTTCTGTTTTTCAACATTTTGATACGTAAAAAGAGGTGTGTCTCCCGAATCATCGCCTACTAGCGTAATCTTGTCTTTTAAATTATAGTGAAAACCTCTGAAGGCAGAAGAGAAAACACCCTCATCATTAGCTAGCGACCATTTTTTGTCGGCATTTAGAAATACAGAAATACCATCTTCTGGCTGTAAATCTCTATTGCCCTGAACATTGTGATTACTATCGACGAAATAGAAAAAAAACTCTTCAAAACTAGGCGCCCGAAAGGCAGAACCGAAGATGGCTTTGAGCTTTAAGTCGTTTTCGAAATCGTAATTGGAAGAAAAAGACCATATAAATTGATTACCGAACTGCGAGTTGTTCGTTAATCTCATACCAGGATAAATTGACAGTCTTTCGGACAAATTCACGTCTAAGTGGGCGAAAAGGTCATAATTCTCCAACGTATTTTCAGAAGTATTTGTCGAGTAATTTCCGGAGGCTGTGGCATCAAACCCTTTTTGAAAAATGAGCTCGTATCCGGTGAGCAAATTAAATCGCTCCGATTTGGAAAAAATGTTGTTGACAGTCGCCTTTGAATAGTAAATTTTACTGGATTGATTGAGCTGATCTAAGTTGAAGGCCTCTATTCCCCTTTGCAAAATATTATAAGTGTATTCTTCAACATACCTTTTCTGGTTTTGATATGATAGGGATAGGTTGTAGGTAGTAGACCCAAGAAAATCACCTGCCACATTTAGGTTATTGACCCAACGATGAGTGGTGAACAACTGGTCGTTTGCAGTAGGGTTGGGTTCGCCATTTCCATTAAGCCTCCCATTTACCAAATGATTATAAATGTCTAGCTCTTCGTTGTAATACTGAGATTTGAAATAGAAGGTGTGTTTGCCGACTTTTTGTCGTGCATCAAAGAAAGCCGTTATCTGTTCTTTAGGATTCCATTCCAGGCCTCTTAAACCGTCATTGACTACGGTACCATCTTGAATATTTACATAATCACGGCCTTTGTATTCATTGAAAAAGCCGGCAAAATCATTACGAGAAAAGCCCGCCGCTATTTGGGTAGCATCAAATAGTTGATGGCTTATTTTGAGGTTTTGTATATGCCTGCCTTCATTGGTCCACGCATACTCGTTTCCTAAAGTTTCTTCTTGTAAAGAGGTGCTGATAGTCCACTTATTGCCATCAAGTCCATTCTTTGAAACTATGTTTATAACACCTGCCAAGGCATTGTCTCCGTAAAGTACGCCTACGGCTCCTTCCACAATTTCGATACGTTCGACTTCTTCAAGGTTTATTTGTGTGATATCGATATTGTTACCCATTCCGTTATCACTGGCAATCGGAATACCATCCATTAATATCTTTACATATTGCCCATCAAGCCCAAACATGCTAATGGTACTTCTACCGGTAGACGGGTTGGGCATAACGGTAATGTTCAAATTCTGATTGAGAACATCGGCCAAATTATTTCCCGCCAATTGCTTGATGTCTTTATTAGTAATGGTTTCGACTCGGAACAATTTTTTGCTAACGGACAAAACCTTGCTTTCTCCTGTAAGAACCACTTCATCCAACTCCGTAATTCGGGTGGTGTCGGCAGACGTACCATTTTCCTGAGCCAAAATCAGCAGGGGAAATAAGAGAAAAACTAAAAGTGATATCCTCAACATTATTTAGAACAAATCTGAATAGAATTAATTTGAGCAAATATATCAGTTATTTTTAATCAATCTAAATTAATTTAATAATTTTACGCCAGAGCATCTAACATCCAACACTATGAAAACAACCTTAAGCGTATTGGCGCTACTTCTCGTCTGCGTTAGTAATACAAATGCCCAAAAAGGCCAGAAAGAAAAAGATATTCAAGCAATTAAAGCCATGTGCGGCTGCTATGACATCACCTTCAAATACACCGAAACCTTTGCCCCTGAAATTGATTATGAAAAACATCACGATTATACCGCCTATGGTAGGGAACTGGCACTCTTGATTGAAGATGAACCCAACAAACTTTCAATTCAACACATTTTGGTAGTTCATGATACCATGGTTATCAAACATTGGAGGCAAGATTGGATTTATGAAAACCAAAAGGTCTTTCACTACGACAAAGACAACAATTGGGTATTTACCGAACTGCCAAAAGAGGAAGTTAAAGGGCAATGGACCCAAAAAGTCTACCAAGTCGATGATAGCCCTAGATATAGCGGATCTTCTACATGGGTACATGTCGATGGCAAGCATTATTGGGAAAACACTAGCGATTCACCCTTGCCTAGAAGGGAATATAGTAAACGTGACGATTATAATGTGATGCGCAGAGGTAACCGGCAAGAAATAACCGAATTTGGTTGGGTTCATGAGCAAGACAACGATAAAATCGTTAGAACCGATGGGGAAGAAGATGTGCTATTGGCCCAAGAAAAAGGCTTTAACATCTACACCAAAACAGATGATAAGGCGTGTGCGACTGCCAACGAATGGTGGACCAAAAATGAAAAATTTTGGTCAAAAGCCCGTAACGTATGGGACAAGACCTATGATCGAGACGGAAGTCTAACTCTTAAGAAGAGTGTTGATGGCCAACCCATGTTCATGAAGTTCTACGGCCTCGAAAAAGAAAATGCCAATAAAAAATCAATTGCCGCATTAATCGATGCCTTTATAGCCGATGAAAATAAGAGCAATGTCAAAGGGAAATAGAAAGGGTTACTGCGTAGCCATCTTTCTTGGCCTCTTTATGGCATCTTTCACTATGCCACAACAATCATCTAAGCTGCAGGAAAAGATTGATAATGCTATTGTAACAACATATGGGGTTGAAGACTTTTCTTTGGAGCCTATTATCATACCCGAAGAAATGAATCAAGCCACTAAAGCCGAATTTTCAGGCGAGCATTTCTACGAGATAGTCAACTCAAATGGAGTTTTGGGTTATGCCTATGTAGGCACCGCCGCAAGCATGAAGAAAGAATTTGAATATATTTTAATGTTCAATACCGACTTGAGTATTAAGAAATCTAAGGTATTGATCTATCGGGAAAACTATGGCAGACAAATAGGAAGTCAACGGTGGTTAAAACAGTTTATTGGTCTTACTCCGAACGATGAATTGACTTATGGTAAAAATATAGATGCCATAGCCGGAGCCACCATATCGGCAAGCAGCATGACTAGGGCTACTGATGAAATTCTACAGTCTATAAAAACACTGAAAGAGCAGAATATTATTCCCTTGAAGTAAATCACAACTTTTAAAAACCAACTAATCGGTCGGTCCTTCGTATTCTGAAGTGCGAGAAGTCAATTATTTCTTCACTTCATTTTTAAGAAAGCACCGTTCATCGATGAAACTCCTAAAAAGTAGCTATTCAAAATGCATCAAAACCGACCTAATAGTCGGTTTTCGCAATTTTAGCTTTCATTCAATTTTTAGGTAAACTTTAATGGTCGCTTGATTCCTTAGTAATATCTTTGCTGCTTATTTCTTTCGCCATTTGCGCTTATGGATCCATACGCCGCTTTACGCTTTCGAGAATTCAACATTTTTTTATTGGTTCGTTTTGCCATGGTATTTGCATGGTCGATGCAGTTTATAGTTATCGAGTGGCAGGTCTATTCGATGACTAAAGACCCTCTTTCTTTGGGCATCATCGGCCTTATGGAAGTAATTCCGGCCGTCTCAACCGCCCTTTTCGCCGGTCACGTGGTCGACCAGAAAGAAAAACGCAACCTTCTAATCAAATGTATTTTTGGGTTCTCTATTATCAGTTTAGGATTGTTCATATTGAGTTGGCCTTCTATTGAGTTGCATCTCTCGCAACAAGTCATTCTCTATGGCATTTACGCCTTGGTATTTTTTGGTGGTATCGTTAGGGCGTTTATAGGCCCTACCATCTTCTCGCTAATCGCATTGATAGTACCGAAAAAGATTTACCCCAATGCGGCGACATGGAGCAGTACTACTTGGCAATTGGCAGCCGTATTGGGCCCAGCTTTGGCAGGTTTTTCCATAAGCTGGATAGGGGTTCATTGGTCAATGTGCCTTATTTTCGGTTTTTCGGTGCTGGCTTTGATCAGCCTTTCGCAAATCAAAAGAAAGCCCATACTCAACCCTAAAATTGGAGAGCCCGTTTTTCAAAGCTTAAAAGAAGGTCTACGGTTCGTATTTAGTACGAAGGCTATACTCGGTGCCTTGACTTTAGATATGATTGCCGTGTTGTTTGGTGGGGCCGTTGCCCTTTTGCCCGTTTATGCACAAGATATTCTGCATGTAGGTTCAGAAGGGTTTGGAGTGTTAAGAGCGGCGCCCGCGATTGGGGCAGCTATTACAATGCTGGGGTCTACCCGTTTTCCATTGCATAAAAATGCAGGAAAGAAACTATTACTCGCTGTATTCGGTTTCGGAATCTGTATGATCGTCTTTGGTCTTTCCACCTATTTTTGGCTCTCTGTGGCCGCATTGTTCGTTAGTGGTGCCGTCGATGGGGTGTCAATGATTATTCGTCAGACTATTCTTCAGTTAAAAACTCCGGACAACATGAGAGGTCGCGTAGCTTCGGTCAATTCAATGTTCGTAGGTTCATCTAACGAGCTAGGGGCTTTTGAAAGCGGACTTACCGCAAAGCTGATGGGTACAGTTACCGCAGTTGTATTCGGTGGATGTATGACCTTGATAACGGTAGGTGCCACGGCATTCATTTCACCTACTTTTAGAAGACTCGACCTTCAAAAAGACATTGAAGACCACGAAAAAGAGGCGTAGTTACGCCTCAAATTTTTCTAAAGACAAGATGTGGCCATCAAAAACTGCGTAGGTGTAGTAATTCACCCAATCACCCAAATTGGTGTACTTCGATTTTCCGTTCAAATCAATTTCTAACGGAAGATGCCTATGCCCAAAAATAAAATGGTCGTAGTGTTGGGTTTCAAGTTTTCTTTTGGCGTATAATACCAACCACTCTTTCTCTTCACCCAAAAATTTGGCATCGTCATCACCAGAAATCAATTTATTACTTACCGATAAATGTTTGGCCAACCGCACACCAATATCGGGGTGCAGCCATCTGAAAAACCATTGGGCAACAGGGTTGGTAAATACCTTTTTCATTCTTTTAAAACCCTTGTCGTCAGGGCCAAGACCATCGCCATGACCGATAAAAAAGGTAGTTCCGTTAATATTGAATTGCTGAGGCTTATGAAAAACGGGAATGCCAAGTTCTTCCTCAAAATAACCGTTCATCCATAAATCATGGTTGCCCACAAAAAAATAAATGGGAATACCGGTATCCGACAATTCAGCCAGCTTTCCTAAAGTACGGGTAAAACCTTTGGGCACCACAGTTTTGTATTCCATCCAAAAATCAAAGAGATCACCTATCAAAAAGATGGCTCCTGCATCGTCTTTGATTTCATCTAACCAGGCAACAAACTTTCTTTCTCGGGGAAGACTGTGCTCCATTGTAGGTGCCCCCAAGTGGTTATCACTTGAAAAGTAAACTTTTTTGCCCGGCAGAAGTTCAATGGTTTTCATTCTTGGGCAAATATAGATATTCGTAGAACAAGGTCAGGGCTTAAGAATTATCGCTTGCGTACCACTCTGCATACGAAGTATCAGTTTCTTGTAACTTTAAGGAGTGTAACTTGATGTTTTCAGGCAGCCTGTCACCTATTTTTTTGGCAAAATCAATCACCATGTTCTCACTAGTTGGTTGGTAATCGGCCAAAATTACATTATGCCCTCTATCGGTAAGTTCTTGTGCCAGTTCTACATGCGGGGTGTTCTTATTGAAAACCGTGGCGTGATCAAATTTATCTACTATTTCTTCCTTCACTATCTTCTTCAAATCGCCAAAATCGATGACCATACCCAATTTAACATGTGACGTATCGGTTATAGGCCTTCCGATAACGGTTACTGAAAGTTTATAGCTATGGCCGTGCACATTTCTGCACTTGCCATCATACCCGAAAAGGGCATGTCCGGTCTCAAAATTGAACTGCTTGGTAATCCTAATATTGGCCATAACAATTATTTGTTTGGCAAAGGTAGATATTTTCAAAAACCAATTGTTTTTTAGATTACATTTGCCCGATTTTTTTAAAAAAAGCGAGTGAAAGAACTTCTCGGTCAAACAGTTACGATGGTCGACCACACCTACGAAACCATCATTGAAGATGTGCTTGATAAAGGTTATAGCATCATCGATAACTTTTTATCGCCATCAACCGTTGAGCTACTGCGTAACGATTTGCTTTGGCAGTACGACGATGACCAATTTAAAAAAGCCGCCATCGGTAACCATACCAACGAGGTCATAAAAACTGGAATTAGGGGCGATTTTATTTTGTGGATGGATGAAACCACCGCGAACGGACCACAGCAGCTATTTTTCGAGAGGATCAATGATATGGTTCAATACCTCAACCGTACGTGCTATTTAGGTATTTTTAGAAAAGAATTTCATTACGCCCTCTACCCAGAGGGAAAGTTCTACAAAAGGCATTTAGATGCTTTCCAGAACGATGACCGAAGAAAACTATCAATCGTTTGTTATTTGAACGAAGATGACTGGCAACCGGAACATGGGGGCGAGCTGGTAATCTATTTAAAAGATAAGGATGCACGGGAAAAGCCTTTGAACATTTACCCCTTTCCAGGAAGGGCGGTCATTTTTGAAAGTCGTGTGCTGGAGCATGAAGTAAAACCTGCCAACCGCGAACGATTAAGTATTACTGGCTGGTTAAAGACGCAGTAACACTACATTGCGGGCCGAACAGGTTGCGTCCAAGCTGTTTCATAAAAAAGCTCTTCGATAGGATTCTCCTGTTTTTTGGCGGATACCACCTTTGAACGTACGAACAACAGATCTTGATTCAGTTCAAAGGAAGCTGTCGTACCGTTTACGGTTTGCAAAACCTCGGTTTCGGAAGCACCCTTTTCACAACCGATAAAGGTAATTTCGTAATCAACATTAGGTTCGGCCTGAACTTCTATCGTCAACACATTAGAATTCACCGAAGCGGTTTTCAGTTCTACTCCGGTGCTCGCATAAAACTTTCCTGATTCCATTGCTTCTATGAGGTGAGAGGCCGATAACGAATCGGATTGTACCATGACCCAACCTCGACCGGCATTGCTCCATTGGTTACCGATCTGATGATAACTATGAGAATCATCGGTGGCCAAACCGAACATTAAAGGTTTGCCGTTTTCTAAATAATCGATATTGATTAAATCCCACATTTGCTCAGTCGAAATATGAACGGAGTCACCCATGTTATGAACCATTGGGTGCCCATTATAAACCTCAAAGAATCGTTCTCCATTCAACGACTGCATATCTTCCAAATCAATACTGTAAAAGAAATTGGGGTGATTAATGTGCGGTATCATAGGCACTCCTGTTCGTTTACGCTGATCCAATACTTGGTCAAGATTATTTTGCATAACCTCTGCCACACTCTCGCCTCCCAAAGGGTCTATTTTGTCTTGAATATTGGTGGCATTCATATGGATATGTTTGTCTTCGTACCTATCGGTAATCTCTTCGGAAGGAATGACCAAGAACTCACCATCAACTTGAGCAAACTCGCTATACTGCCCATACGTTTTTAGTTTTACTTTGGTAACCCCTGAATCGACTTTATATTCTACCCATTCTTCACCATATTCTTCCAAATAACTTAGAAATGCGCTTTGGTAGATTGAATCTTTTCGAATGGTAATCCATTTTTCTTCTTGGGCAATCGTGTTATGGTCCGATAGGGCCAAAAACTGATAATCATGGTCTTTATACCAATCTAATATTACTTCTGGAAACTCATCTCCATCGCTCCAATATGAATGCGTGTGCAAGTTGCCTTTATACCACTTTTGAGGTTGAGAGATAGGCGCCTTTTTCTGCGAACACCCAAAAATCAAAATGAAAGAAATTACGAGTAAAGAAATGGCTCTCATCTTATTATGGTTTGGTTGTAACCAAAAGTAGCGATAATAAAGAGCCGTTGGTTTAAATAATCATTAAACCTAATTAAGAAAAAGACCGTTTAGGCTACCTTTTGAACTTTCGGCGAGTTCTAACGCGGTTAAAAAAATAAATGACCACAACAAAAAGGGCCAGTAAGGGAAAAATAAGGTCTCCGTTCAAGAAATTAAGAATGTTCATCTCATCTATTTTTAAGGAAGAACGATAGTATGAGCAACTTATTACCTTTTGAACTTTCTATTTCCTCGAATGCGAGTGATAATGTAAACGACAATGACCACTACGGCCAAAATCAAGAAAATCATATTGCCACTTAAATATTCTGTCATCTCTTTATTTTTTAAACTTGCTTAAGGCCTCTTTTGTAAATTCTGAAAGTACCAATTTACCGGTAATTGCCGCTCTTTCTACCAGCAATTGATCCCAGTGGTCGGTTTGGTTCCATAATACCTTTTTCCACTCGTAAAGAGCTTCCGGATTGTATGCGGATAATTTTTGCACAAAGAAATCCAACTCCTTGTCCATTTCTTTTATATCATCGAACACTTTTGAGAAAAGCCCCTTTTCTTGGGCCCAGTATGCATTTTTCCATTCGGTTGGCGCCAATGATAATTCGGAAAGGGCCGCTACCCCTATTTTTCTTTCTACCGCAGGTGCAATCACCAAAGGTGCTATGCCTATCGATAATTCTGACAAGCGTATAGCGGCAGCTTCGCTAGCGTAAACATAGTCGCAGGCCGCGGCTAGGCCTAATCCGCCTCCAACGGTTTTACCCTGTACCCTGCCAACAATAACCTTTTTACACTTTCGCATGGCATTGATGACGTGGGCGAAACCACTAAAAAATACTTTGCCTTCCTCTAAATTTGAAACCGCCAACAACTCATCAAAAGATGCGCCCCCACAGAATGCTCGGTCACCTTCAGATTTTAAAACGATCACTGAAACGGCATCCTTTTTCGACAGTTGGTTGATTTCATTGACCAATCTGTCGAGAAGTTCGGCCACAAATGAATTACCGGCCGGATGGCCAAATTCTATCGTTGCTACTTTGCCTTCTATGCTTGTATAAAGACTTCCGTTTTCTCTTTGGGTTACCATATTATTTCTAATTCAGGCATATCATACCATGTAGGTTATTTCACAATAAAGAATACTTTCAATATGAAAGATAATTTAATTAACCACACCAGTAAAATAGTTTTATATGCTTATAGTTTCCTTTATCTGTTTCTCTACATATGTTCAAACCTCTATCGAACATCCTTTTTATATTTTCAAAATTGGCCAAACCAATTTTCGCTCTTCTTTCATTAATGCTAAAGAATTTAGTTGAATCGCCAGTCTGATGCCATTGATTATAATAGCCTACCCTGCAGAACTTACTTTCTCCAAACTTAGCTTGAAAATCGATAATCGAAGCATAGTGTTCGGGTTTCAAATTACCTTTTTGCATCTCACTATAAAGTAGTTCGTTGTATTGGCAACTCTTAGCATAGCCATAATAATGCAATAAAATGAATAAAGTACTATTGTTAATAAATGTGTAATCTAATGGCTCACTTCTGGAAATCAGTTTTTGAACGCCAATTTTTCTTTCACCTGGATAACCATATTCTGATATTAAGGGCATTAGCTTATTCTCAACCAGATTTGAAATTATTGAATCATATTTCTGATGATAAATCTCCTTATTCTCATTGTCAACATATGACAGTGAATCAATGTAATGAACCTTCCATCTATTATCATAATTAGACATTTTTTCAATAGTGTCCATTAGAAAACGGTTAAGGTTCTGAGAATAGACTTTTCTAAATTTTTTGAACTTAAAAGATACTATTTTGTCTAGCTTATTATCACTAATAAAAGAACTTAGCAAAGAGTCTTTTTTAAGGTCCTTTGGCTCTAATCCTGAACTAAAAGCACTTCCTAAATAGGTTGTAAATTCTTCGTTCTTTTTTAATAAGGCCGCGAGTTGAAGAGCAGTAAAGCAATCTGCCGCCAAGGGTTTATCTATGTGCGACAAAGCCCTTTCATATTTTTCAAAGGCTTCCTTGAATTTGTCATCAAGAATATCACTTTCACCTTTTTGAATCAAAGAGGTGTATTCAATAAATTTACTGCTCTTTTTTTTCGAATGATTTTTGAATACAGAATAGCTTAAAAGAATTCCAACCAATAACGGAACAAATGCTTTCAGCATAATAAAATAGATTAGTAACCAATAATCCTCTTCCCATCAAAGCTAACCATTTTGTAATTGGGGCAGAAACTTTCTTCTGAACTCATATACCAAAGCGCCGCCTCTAATGACCATCCAAACTGTAAAGGCTATCCATATTCCATAGAGACTCCAACCCAAATATTTGCCAAGAAATAAAACCGGCACGAAACCCAGAAAGGTCGCGACCAATAAGGTATTTCTTAAATACTTCATTTCACCAAGTCCCTTGAACATACCATCAAAAACAAATGCAACAGTATTCATCGGCAAGCCGAGTATAACAATAAAGAATACAGTATAAAAAGTTTCAAGAACCAAGGTTTCCTTCGAAAACAACAATCCTATAGGTCGGTAAAAAATGAAGCCCAGCAATACCAAAACCAGACTGACCAAAAGGCCGTATTTGATAATTTTTTTTGCCAATGTAAACAAGCCGGAAAAATCTTTTGCCCCCAAGAGGCGGCCACCCATGATATTGCCCGCGGCGGCATACCCATCTATAAAAAAGGCAGAGAAAAGCCATATGTTTATAGCAATTGTATGCGCCCCGATATACTTGGGGCCTAAGTCTGTTGCCTCTCTTACCGCAAGTATCAAAGCGGTATTCAATGCTAGAGCCCTGACAAACAGGTTAAGGCTCATTATCACCAATCGACCCAATTCGTGATTTATAGGAAAACGCAACTTTAAACTGATATCTGTTTTTACCAGCAAAAGCACAAAGGCCATTATTGCCATGATTGCCTGGGCCATGAGACTTGCCCATGCAGCACCCTCTAAATACATTGGTTCGAAAACACCTTCAATGCCGTATACCAATAGAAAATCAAGGCCAATATTCAGAACTGCGCCTACAATGGCAATTAACATGGGGTAATAGGTATTCTGTAAACCTCTAAAAATACCCATAACGGCAAAGACGAATAGAGTTAACGGAAAGCCCCAAACGCGTATGGAATAATAACTTATGCAGTATTCTAAAATCTTTCCTGAAGCATTCAGGAGTTCAAAAATTTCGCGGACTATGAAAATAGTCGAAAGAAGAATGATAATGCTGAGAGCAATGTTCAGAAAAATGGCCTGTGCAGGAAGCGTTTTTACCTCATCAAGTCTCCCCGCTCCTAAATATTGAGAAATAATAGCTGAAATAGCACTTCGGGTCTGACCCAGAATCCAGATCAGCATCGATAGAAAAGACCCAACAATACCCGCTGCGGCCAACGATTCTAAACCATCTACCGGAATGTTACCCACTATGGCCGTATCAGTAATCGATAAAAGGGGCTCTGCAATACCCGCCACTGTTGCCGGTATGGCCAGTTGATTGATAGTTTTATAGTTGATTGCCGCTTTCAAGTGGCGCAAGTTACAGCACTAATTCATAACAATGAAAGGGGTGTTCACTTTGTTTCGGGAAAAAAATATCGCCTAATTTTTGAAACCCTCGCTTTTCATAAAACCTCTGGTTTCGGGTATTCTGACTAAAGGTATCGAGCCTTACGGAAATAAAGCCATTATCGCGCGCATGGTTTTCGGCAAATTGCATCATTTGTTGTGCGTAACCTTTGCCCTGTCGGTTCGGGTGCACCCCTAATCGATGAATATAAATATTTCTACCATTCTCGGTGAGCCATTCAATAGGCAGATACTCCTCATCCATAAGAGTTGAGACTACTATGGTACCGATAATTTCTTCTTCAATCACTAACACATAGAGCTCACCCCTATCTATGTCCGCTTCAAAAACTGCTCGTGACGGATAGTGCTCGTTCCATTGAAAGATACCATTCTTGATCATGTGTTGGGCACATGCATTGGCAAGCGCCAATATTTGCGGAATTTCAGATAGTTTTGCCTTTCGTATCATTAGGTTAAATCCAATTAAATTGTAAATTTAAGGTTAAAACAATTAAAACATGAAACACATTCTTGTACCTATCGGTACTTCACCAGACGCACACCAAACACTTCAATACGCCATTGATTTTGCTACCGAATTCTCTTCAAAGATTTTTTTGATGGAAGTGTTCAGTGTTTCGATCGGGGCCGGAAAAGCCTTGACCAACGTAACCGAAAAAGTGGCTGAAAGTGGTAAGGAGCGTCTAAAGGAGGTTATCGAAAAGGTTGATAACAAGAGTGTGGAAATTCAAATCGCTTCTTATAATGGCGATATTGTTGATGGCCTGAAAGAAATTGATAAAGAACTAGGTATAGACCTTATCATCGTCGCCCCAAGAAGTAACGATGTCAGCGAAGAAGTTTATCTCGGTAACACTTCCGGTCGTATTATTAAAAGAACGAACATACCCACGCTTATTGTACCAAAAGGTAGCCCCTTAAGACCTTTGGGAACTATTTTAACTGCCTTCAAGTCGGGTGTTCTGAAAAGAAAACGTATTCTCAACCCGTTGATAGAAATCAAAAACAAGTTCGATGCCAAGGTTAATTTACTATTGGTAAAAACACCTGGTTACACCGATGAAGACCTACAGGTCAACACGGCATTGATGGATATCAGTTCTCAAATGACCCTAGCTGAAGCGCCGACCACTTACTTGGGCGTATTGGAACATTTACAATCGCAGCACCCCGATATGTTATGTGTTTTTAGGCGAAAAAGAGGTTTTTTCAAGAAACTTTGGGAAAAAGATACCATACTTAAATCTGAGTTTTCAGCGCGTATACCGGTGCTGGTACTCAGTGTAAAAAAGGATTAGAACAGGTAAAATTACATCATAAAGTATTTTGATACTTTATGAAAATGTATTTCCTTTGCGCATCCAAAAACGGGGGATTAGCTCAGCTGGCTAGAGCGCTTGCATGGCATGCAAGAGGTCACCGGTTCGACTCCGGTATTCTCCACCAAAACCATCACTTTTCAGTGGTGGTTTTTTTATTTCTCCACTTTTACCGATTAAAATAACAGACCTGCTTCCCAGTAAATAAGGGCATAAACGGTTATTTGCAGCGATTTTATCATCAAATATTTTTATATTAGTAGTTTGAACATCAAAAATACAGTTGGTTGTTTTTCCGGTGTATCATGCCTCCCCCAAACCAAATTGAATTTATTTCAAGTACAAACCCTATACCTTAAACCTAGAACCCATGGGTAAGAACGAAAAGGTGGTGCCATTGAACAATACGCAAGATGAGGCATCATCAAAAATAGAAATCATCAAAAACCTGATTTTTGGTGAAAACATAAAAACCTACGATTCTGAATTTGAGTCATTAAAAAAAGATATTCTTGATAAGAAAAGAGTACTTGAAGAACTCATTGAAGAAGTACGCCAAGACCTAAAAACAGCCATTGATAACGTTGCCACAGACGTCAACATTAGAATTACCGAACTAGAAGACAAAATCGAGGATAAGATAGAATCACTAGAAACCGAAAAGGTAAACAAAAAGATGTTGGGCAAGTTGTTGATCGACCTTGGCGAAAAAGTAAGCGAAAAATAGTTGTTTGAACAAGTTCTTTTTAAAAGCAAGTATAACTCAATACTGCTACCGTGAATTTAGGCGAAAAACAAAAGCCCAGTTTTACCGTAAAGAAAGTCCCAATGACGGAAAACGATAAAATTCAAATTCTAAAAGATATTCTCTTTGCTGAAGACAGCGATTATATAGAGAAGATTGCCCATAGGCTAGAGAATTTAGAAAGTACCCTGAACGACCGGCAGAAATTTTCAACAAAGGTAGACCCTATCATTCTACACCAACTTGAAGAATTCAAGACAAGTATTCCCTCGACCTTAGGCCCTACCATTACCGCTGCCCTTAAAACTGAAATCAAAAAGAACAAAGACGAAGTGGTCGAGGCCATGTTTCCTATTTTAGGAAAAATGATCAAAAAATATATCGCCCACGAAATCAAATTGCTTTCTGAAAAAATAAACAAGCAACTCAGTTTTAAAGACCGAATGAAGTCTTGGTTCGGCAATTCAACCAAAAAGCAAGAAATCATTGATGAATTAGCGGCTTCTCATATTGAGCAGGTATTACTTATAGAGAAAGACTCCGGTCTGTTGAAAGCTAGTTACTCGGTTACCCAAACAATCGATGAAGAAATGATTTCGGGCATGTTGACCGCTATCAAGAGTTTCGTTGAAGATGCTTTCGGACAAAAAAACCAGAATTTAGAATTAATAGATTACGAACTATACCATATACACCTACAAAGTTTTAATCGCTTTTATATAGCGGTTATACTTTCAGGAAATTACACCACCAAAGCAAAGGATAAGCTTCAAGACCTCATTTTCGACTTTTTTGAAAAGTTCACCAAAAAAGATGATTATCACGTGCTAGATTCAGATAGTATCAACAAACAATTAGCCCAAAATTTCGGACATGCACATCTCTAAAAAAATTGTGGTTTTGGGTCATTTTGGGGTAGGTAAGACCTCGCTCATCAGGCGTTTTGTAGAAAATAGTTTTTCTGACAATTACAAAGTTTCAATAGGTGTACACATCGTAAAAAAAGAAGTAGAATTATCTGAAGAAGATACTGTATCGCTCATTTTATGGGATTTGGAAGGAACTGATGATATCTCCCGCATCAGAGACTCCTACCTATTAGGCACCCATGGTCTTATTTATGTTTTTGACGTTTCAAGGCCATCGACTTTTCAGACTATAAACGATGATTTGAAAAAACTCGAAAAAAGAGTCAAAGGGGTACCGGTAAAAGTAGTCGGTAATAAAACAGATTTGATTCTTTTAGATGAACTAAAGACGGTGCTTGACGGTAAAGAAATCTCTTATGATTATCTAACCAGTGCCAAAACAGGTGAAAAAGTCAATGACCTATTCGAACAATTGGCAAAAATGCTTGCGCTAGATGCTGAAAAGATATAAGGAGGAGTTTCACGGGAGGAAGTTTCAATTTATTTTAACTGATTTGAAGGGAGTCGTTCTTGAAAGCGACCAACATCTTCTTGCCGTTAAAGAAAAAGAACTAATTGGTGATGTGCACCCCTTCTTCTTTAGCTTGCCTGAAATCATGCAAGGCGACGAGCGCACAACCTCATTTCATTGTGTTCAACTAGGTGATAGAACAGGTGAACTGACCACCGACATTACCGTCGAAAAAGTTGATAAAAGGTTGTTGGTCATAATTGAAAACCTCACCGATCATTACCTTTCCTATCAATCAATTGCTCAGTCGAGAAATGAATCAATAATCGATTCTGAGCTTATTCTTTTAAAAAACCATGAGCTGCAAGAAAGAGAAAGGTTTAAAAATGAGTTCATTCAAAACTTCAGCCATGAACTGCGAAACCCATTGACCAACATAATTGCATTGACCAATATTCTTCAACGCAGCAATTTAAATGAAGAGCAGACCGGCATTTTAGAGGTTCTGAAAGGTTCTACTTCGAACCTGAAGTTAATGCTTGAAGACATTCTTAGCCTAGCCATGATTTCGAAGGGTAAGTTGGCCCTCAACCCTACCGTATTTAACTTTCGACAGTTCATCGAATTCATTCGATTGACCTATACCACAAGGGCTCAAGAAAAGGGGTTGGCCTTTGCGCTGACCGCCGATGAAAAAATTCCGGAATATATTGAAGGCGACCGATTGCGCATGCTACAGATAGTAACCAACCTTTGTGATAATGCCATTAAATATACCGAGAAGGGAAAGGTAGCCCTGTATATTGCCTTGAACCAAAAAAGGGCCAATACCATAAATTTACGTTTTGGCGTAAAAGACACTGGGCAAGGCATCCCTGAAGAAAAGCTTGAAACGGTTTTAGAAAGTTTTGAGCAACTGGGTAAATCGGAAGGTGCCGGTTTGGGCCTAGCCATTGTAAAAGGCCTATTGGCCCTGATGAATGCACAAATTAAAATACAATCAATCGAGAACGAAGGATCTCATTTTTATTTTGATGTTACGCTTAAGTACCCCCTTCATCACCAATCGACCTTACTGACCTCAAAGCATGCTGTCACCCATACCTCCCCCAAAATATCGAAAACACCCAAAAAGTTTAAGGTCTTACTGGTAGAAGACAATGAGCACGTTCAAACAAGCCTTTTAAAAACCCTCATAGATACTGGAGATTTCTTTATCGACCTAGTAGGTGATGGGGCATTGGTAATGCAAGAGATTGTGAACAAGCATTATGATATCGTTCTAATGGACGTTAACTTACCTAACATTACTGGCGACCAATTGGCGAAAGTAATTCGCGGCCTTCCCTTTAAGAACATCAAAAAAATTCCGATAATCGGTATTACGGCCAACTCGTATAAAGAACAAATCAAGGCTTACAAAAAAGCAGGAATGAACATAGTTCTTTCAAAACCATTTGATGATGTTGAGCTTATAAAGACAATGTATAAACTACTACGATAATAAATCATATTTGTAGTATTTTTCTTAATAACTATGCATTTCATCGATTAATCAACCCTTTTTGTCGATAAATTCAAATCATAGTTCGTATATTCTTTCTTCAATTGGCTACCGCCTACTTTTACTGTGCTTTTAAGAAAAATAGCACTAAGCTATACTAACACTAACCATGTTTTAAAAGCAATAAAGTCTGAAGTTACGGTAGTTGGGTTTCAGCAAGGCAGTAAATAAAGTTCCCCTTTTTTTACAAACAGGCTAAAAAGATTTTTTGATAGTGGTTGGTTGACTTTAGATTAAAGGATGCCCGAACAATTATAGACTATGGTATAGGGTTAGGAAAGTAGTCTATAGTAATGTTCCCCTAGGGACATTCAAGAGATATCTTGAAATGTCCCTTATTTTTTGTCCTAATTCCCGAAATTCTTATTTGCTCTTCTCATTCCCTACAAAAAGCTTTAGCTTAATTTATTAAATTCACTGTAATTTAATTTCCCCGTAAATATTTCTTAACGCTTTTGAACATTACAAATAGTAAATTTTTATCGATTATTGTATATTTAATTTTACTATTTGTAAATAATCAATGAAGGTAACACAGAAAGACATTAAGTTTATCGCATACGGTGCCTTGGCTTCTTTCGGCACCTATTTCTGTATGTATGCCTTTAGAAAACCTTTTACCGTTGCTACCTACGAAAACTTGGCCTTTGCAGGAATTGATTTTAAGATCATTCTGATCATTGCCCAGGTAATCGGTTATATGTTATCAAAGTTTATTGGTATTAAACTTATATCAGAACTCAAACCTAAACAGCGGCTGCCCTATCTAATGGTTATGATTCTTTTGGCCGAACTAAGCCTGCTTTTGTTTGCTTTCGTAAGCTCCCCCATTAATATTCTATTCATGTTTATGAACGGGTTATCACTTGGCATGGTGTGGGGTGTTGTTTTCTCGTATTTAGAGGGCCGAAAGTTTACTGAAATCTTAGGGGTTATTTTATGTTCCAGTTTTATTCTATCAAGTGGCGTAGTGAAGTCTGCCGGTCTGCTGGTCATGCAACATCTAGGTGTTTCAGAATTCTGGATGCCTGCCATTACCGGTGCGTTTTTCTTGGTTCCTTTTGCCGTCTGCGCCTATTTGCTAGACAAAATGCCACCACCCACGGAAGAGGATAAAATTCTCAGGGAAGAAAGGTTGCCCATGACAGCACAAGACCGAAGAAAGGTTCTGGCACAGTTTTTCTTTCCCTTGGCTATTTTAGTGTTCTTCTATGTTTGCCTAACCGCTATGCGCGATTTTCGGGACAATTTTTCCCGAGAAATATGGGATGCCGTTGGCTATGAGGGCAATGCTTCGGTGTACACCCTTTCCGAGCTACCCGTGGCTTTCATTGTGCTACTTTCTATTGGGCTTTTCGCCTTTTTTAAGGATAATTTGAAGGCCTTTGTTTCCTATCATTATCTCTTGATTTTTGGTTCTGCGCTAGTGGGCGCAAGCACGTTTCTGTTTCAAACCCATACTATCGACCCTGTCTTTTGGATGGTTCTCACCGGCCTCGGGCTTTATATTTGCTACGTGCCTTTTAACTGCATTTTTTTCGATAGAATGATTGCTGCATTTCACATAAAGGGCAATGCGGGCTACCTGATCTATATCGCCGATGCCTTTGGGTATTTAGGAAGCATGGCGGTATTACTTTATAAAAATTTTGGTCAAGGGTCGCTTTCTTCTCTGCAGTTCTTCGTTCATGGCACCTACTTCATAGCGGTCATCGGTATTGCAGTTTCTATTCTCTCGCTGTTCTATTTTAAAAACAAGAATAAAAACCAAAACTCTGCTTCGAGCGACAAAAACATTTCCTATGAACCAATCGTATGACTTAATCGTTGTGGGTGGCGGCGTACTCGGTACGTTTCATGCCTATCATGCTGTCAATGCCGGCTTAAAGGTTGCACTTATCGAAAAAGACATGAGACCGCAAGGGGCGACGGTTCGTAATTTCGGACAAGTCGTGCCCTCGGGTATGAACACCAAATGGCAGAATTTCGGCAGGGAAAGTTTGGCCATTTATAAAGAGATACAAGAAGATTTCGATATCACCGTACGCCAAGAGGGCAGCATTTATTTGGCCTCCAATGAAGAAGAAGTTCAACTTTTAGAAGAACTCAAAAGTATTAACGAAACTAATGGGTACACTTCTAAAATGCTGACCAAAAATCAATGTTTGGCAAAGTATGCATCCCTTCGTGAAGATTATGTAAAAGCGGGCTTATTTTTTCCTGAAGAAGTTAAGGTTGAACCCCGCACTATGATCAATAAGCTGCAGCAATACTTGCAAGAAAAAGGCCTGGATCTTTATATGGGCGAGACCGTTATGGGTTGTGACGCCTTACGAAGCGGTGTTCAATTGTCGACCTCTAAAAATCGCATCTTTTCTACCGTAAAAGCCATTATCTGTAACGGTAGTGAATTTAAATACCTGTATCCGAATCTTTTTGAAGAAAGCGATCTAGAAGTTTCTAAGTTACAAATGATGCAGACAAAGGTACAGCCGAACTATAAGCTGCCCAGCTCTATACTTACGGGTCTGTCTATTAGACGGTACGAAGCTTTTTCAGAATGCCCATCCTACAGATCTATTAAAACAAAGGAAGACCCTCAATCATTCGAAAAGAAATGGGGCATACATATTCTTTTCAAACAAGCGCTCGACGGCAGTATTATTATCGGTGATTCCCACGAGTACGCGCCTGCCGGCAACATAGAAAAACTTGGCTTTGATTTAAATATGGATGTTGACAGTTTTATTCTCAAGGAGGCCAAGAAGATATTAAACCTGCCAACATACGAAATACAAAACCGATGGTTTGGCATGTACTCGCAATGCAAGGCTTCCGATATTTATCAGAGAACCATCGATGAAGACATTCACATAATTACGGGAATCGGCGGTAAGGGCATGACCGGAAGTGCCGGTTTTGCCAAACATAACATTAAAACAATCTTTAATCTAGAACATGCATAAGATACAATTGGTCGTTTTCGATATGGCCGGAACCGTGGTCAATGAAAACAATGTAGTCTATAAAACACTTCAAAAAGCCATTAATCAAAAAGGTTACGAACTCAATCTTGACTTTGTTCTTGAGCATGGCGCGGGAAAAGAGAAGCACCAAGCCATCAAAGATATTCTCAAAGCAATCGGTAAAGGCGAAAGCGAGCCTTCGCATCCAATTTTTGAAAATTTCAAACTAATGTTGGATGAAGCTTATGCCAACCTTGAGGTCTCCTCTTTTGAAGGCGTCGAAAAAACGCTTTCCCGCTTAAAAAAACAACACATTAAAATAGCTTTGAACACAGGGTACAATAAGAAAATTGCCAGTTTACTTCTAAAAAAAATGAATTGGGAAGAAGGGAAGCAATATGATGCCCTGATTACCGCAGATGATGTAGTAGAGGGAAGACCTCATCCTGCCATGATATTTGAAGCTATGAAACGATTGAATGTTAAAGATGCCTCGCAAGTATTAAAAGCCGGTGATTCGATTATAGATATTGAAGAAGGCAAGAATGCACATTGCGGGGTTACTATTGGGGTTACTACCGGGGCACATACCGGACAACAACTTGAATCGGCCAACCCTACCTATGTAGTGAGGTCATTGACCGAACTGGAACAGTTGGTGAGTGCCTAAAAAGATTTAGAGCCGATTCGATTCTTGAATTTCCTTGGCCTGTTTTAAATGAAAAAATACATGACCAACATTTTTGATGTTACCCCACCCCTGTTGACAGGCACATGTGGTATGCGACCATCAAAGAAAATACTGTCACCTTCTTTTAGCAGAACCTTATCATCACCGATTTCGTAATAACATTCACCCGAGAGCATATATTTAAACTCATAGGCATCGGTGGTGACTTTATCACGTTTTGAGCCGGGTGCCACTTCTAACAGGACACTTTCAAAGCCTAGTGAAGACAATTGCTTTCCAAAAATGTAGGTGTAAGAAAAACCGACTGCCTCATCTTCTTTTTCAATGATGCTGTTTTCCTCTTTTCTAGACACAATGTAATTTGCGCCATTCACTTGAGGCATGCCATTAAAGAAATCGGTAACCTCTGTTTCTAATGAAGAGATTATTTTGAGCAGCACGGGCAACGAGGGTATTGTTCGTCCGTTTTCGATTCTTGAAATGAGTCCGCCAGTAACGCCTGCCTTGCCCGCTATATCGTTAATGGTCTTTCCTCCTCCCTTTCGTATCTCTTTAATACGCTTTCCTATTCCTATTAAATAATCTTCCATGGTAGTGCTTTACTACAAACTTAGCACATTATTACATGAATGAATTTTATGCGATTTCACTTCAATAAATACCATTAGCCTTCTGTTTGTCAAACAATTATATAGCTATCACTTCAATTTGAATATTTGTAAATAATATTTTCATAACTTTTAGCTAACAATCACTTATTAAATGTTGCAATTATTTAATACTAATAGACTTTTTAGCTAACCTACGCCTTTGATATTTGCGCCCTGAAAAATAACCAAGAGTTTACAAATACGAAAATGAAAAAAACCTTACTTATTACAATTTTCACCTTGATGGTGGGCATTGTGAGCTTTGCCCAAACCAACTTTAAGGGTAAAGTTTATGATGAAAACAACGAACCGCTACCCGGAGCTTCAATTGTCATCAAAGGCAGCTCGAACGGGGTTGCTACCGATTTTGACGGTAATTTCTCTATTGATTTACCCAATGGAAACGAAATCTTGGTCATTTCGTACATTGGGTATGTTTCTTCGGAATTTAATACTGCAGGCAAATCTACTGCCGAAATAGTCTTACAGCCCGATTCACAACAGCTAGATGAAGTTGTTGTTACCGCCTTGGGTATCACAAGGGCTGAAAAGAAATTGGGTTACGCGACCCAAGAGATGGATGTTGAAACCATCGAAGAAATAAAAGCCCCCAACGTAGGAAGCCTTTTTACCGGGCAAGTAGCAGGTCTATCGGTCACCAACCCGACCGGCCTATTTCAATCGCCCTCTTTTTCCCTAAGAGGTAAAAGTCCTCTTATAGTTATTGATGGTATTCCGGTAGATACCGATTTCTTTGATCTTTCATCAAATGACATAGGTAACGTGAACGTATTGAAAGGTACTACCGCCTCTGCACTCTATGGTTCAAGAGGTAGAAACGGAGCCATATTGATCACTACCAAAAACGCTAAAAACGAAGGACTTGAAGTTTCGGTATCTCACAACATGATGGCTACGGCCGGCTTTACGGTATTTCCTGAAACACAGACCGAATACGGCAACGGGTCAAACGGTAAATATGAGTTTTGGGACGGTAAAGATGGTGGTATTTCAGACGGTGATATGATTTGGGGGCCTAAGTTCGGCACTGGTCAATTGATTCCGCAATGGAACAGCCCTATTCTGGATAATGAAACGGGCGAAACCATATCATGGTATGGCGATGTAGCTGGGACCATTTATGACGATAAAGCGAGGTACTCACGAGTTCCTATCCCTTGGGAATATCATAACAACCTAAAGGACTTCTTACAAACGGGATATATTTCCAACACCAACTTTGCCATTACTCAAAGAGGTGAAAAAGGCTCTTTCAGGCTTTCGGGCACCTACGGGTATCAAAAAGACCGTGTACCAAATGCCAGCCTTAACACCGGGGCCCTTAATTTCAAAGCAACCACATTGCTTTCCGACAAGCTTACCCTAGATAGTAAATTAGCTTACAACAAGGTCTATTCACCCAACTACCCACGTCATGGTTACGGTCCGAAAAACCATATGTATACTATTTTAATATGGATGGGTGACGACGTGAACGGAACCGACCTTCGCCAAAACCTATACGTACCCGGTCAAGAAGGTTATAGACAAGCCAACTGGAACTATGCATGGTACAACAACCCATATTTTGCCGCTTACGAGCTGAACCAAGAATATGATGCCAATGTAATCAACAGTCAATTAAAGTTGAACTACAAGGTGACCGATGAATTCAACCTACAGGCAAGGGGATCTGCGGTAATAAAAGATGTGTTCGAAGATCGTGAGAGTCCGAAGACTTACTTGAACTACGGTGATCCAAGGGAAGGAGATTATAAAACCTGGAATTCTGAGCGTCTTACTGTTGATTATGATATTTTAGCTACCTACCAAAAAGAGCTGAGCGAAAACTTTGCTTTCGATATCAACGCAGGTGCCGCTTCGCACTATCAAAAATACCAACAAGAATACAATGCCACCGATGGGTTGGTTGCTCCGTTCGTTTACAGCTTGAACAATACAAGCGGTAACATAAAGGGCTCTACCTACTATTGGCAAAAAACCATTAACAGTATCTATGCCACTATGGGCATTGATATCTACAATGCGTTGTTCTTGAACTTTTCTGCCAGAAACGACTGGTCATCAACATTACCGGAAGAGAATCGCTCTTATTTCTACCCTTCGGTTTCAGCGAGTTTGGTGCTGTCAAATATCTTGACCATGCCAGAAGGTGTTGATTATTTAAAGGTCTTTGGTTCTTGGGCCGAGGTCTCTAGCGATTTAGACCCGTTTCAATTAAACTCCTTTTATAACAACAATGGTTTCTTTGGTTCTAACCCAAGACTCACGTACCCTAGTGGTCTGGTGAACTCAATGATCGAGCCACAAAAATCGACCTCTTTTGAAATTGGTACGAGTGCATCATTCTTCAAGAACAGGTTGAAATTAGATTTCACCTACTACAATACAATTGATACCAATCAAATAATTGACCTGCCGGTTTCCGAAGCTTCAGGATTCTCCCAGAGAAAAGTGAACGGTAACGAATACACCACCAACGGTTTTGAAGTTGCCTTGAACCTAAGCCCTGTACGTACCGACAATTTTAGCTGGAATTCCAATATCAACTGGACCAAATGGGTGAAGAAAATTACTGACATCTATGGCGACCAAGACAGGTACGGTAATTTACGCCTTGACGACCGCGCCGATAGTTATTACGGTACGGTATGGCAAAAGTCTCCTGACGGGCAGTTAATACTTAACGATAGCGGCCTGCCTATTTTTGACAATTATGACCAGTACTTGGGCCATTTCGAACCAGATTGGCAACTAGGCTTCCTCAACAGCTTTAAGTATAAAGATTGGACATTAGATGTGGGCATCGACGGTGTCTGGGGAGGTATCTTCAATTCTACTACCATCGAAAAGATGTGGTGGGGCGGTAAGCACCCGAACTCTACCGAGTTTAGAGATGCTGAATATGCTGCCGGTGAGCCAGTATACGTGCCAGAAGGTGTAAATGTCGTAAGCGGTGAACTTACACAAGATGCCAATGGTAATGTTCTTTCGGATACCCGCGTTTTCGAGGCTAATACAACCGCCGTGAACTGGCAGACTTGGAGCCAAAACTACCCTTATAGAGCTCGAGTTACAGAAGATGAAAATGAAAAGTTCGCCAACGTCTTTGAAAGAACCTTCTTTAAGCTAAGAAGTGTTTCCCTTAGGTATGACCTAACCGATTTGGTCAATATCAAAAGCATAAAGCATATCGACATGTCTTTAAACGGTTACAACCTTTTCATTTGGAAAAAGGCCCCTATTGTCGATCCTGATTTTGGTACAGGAAGATCGGAGAGCGACCCGAACCCAGGCACACATTTCGGAAACGAAAACAATTTACAAGATCCATCATCCAGGTTTTTAGGCTTGGGCATTAACATGAAATTTTAATCCCGAAGAAGAAAATGAAACTATTTAAGATAACATTCGTTTTGGTATCGCTCATTACGCTGTCTTTAGCTTCGTGCAGTAAAGATTTGAGCGAAATAAATGAAAACCCCAATAACGTAAATGAAACGCATCCGCAGTTATTATTGACCGAGATTTGCTATGGCGCTTTTACCGTTGACGGAACATCGAATATGTACGCCAGTAGAATGCTGGTTCAGACCGATGGTGAGAACAGCAGTCAATATTACAATTGGAACCGTGGTAGCTTTGGCGAATACGGTAACCTTCGAAATATCACCAAAATGTATGAAGAGGCTGAGCGTATCGAAAGTGATGCTTACATTGCCTTGGCCAAATTTTTTAGGGCCTATTACTTCTATAGACTGACACTTACTTTTGGAGACATTCCTTACAGCGAGGCCTTAGGAGGAGAAATGAATAGTATCTACACCCCTAAATACGACTCTCAAAAACAGGTCTTTCAAGGAATTTTAAGTGAATTGAACGAGGCCAATGCCCTTCTGGCCAATAGCACCGAACTAATAGCCGGAGACATTATTTTTAACGGTGATGCCGCTAAATGGCAAAAACTTGTCAATTCATTTCGCCTTAAAGTTTTGATTACCTTGTCAAAAAAAGAAAGCGATAGCGATTTCAATATCGCTTCAAGCTTTGCCTCTATTTATAATAATGAACCGATTATGACTTCTTTAGAGGATAACGCACAAATTGTTTTTATTGATCAAGATGGTAGCCGATATAGCCAATTCAATAGCAGCGGTTATGGATCGGGTATGTATATGGATTCTACTTTTATCAAAAGGCTTCAAGACCATAGAGACCCACGGTTATTTCTCTACTCAGGCACGACGAAAAATGCAAAAGAGGCGGGTCTGGCCGACGATAATTTTGATGCCTATGAAGGTGGTAACCCTATAGCGCCTTACGGTGAGGTCAATGACAAGGCTGCAGCAGGCGACGTTTCGAAAGTGAACGACAGATACACGGTCGATCCCGTTGCAGAACCGCACAACCTCTTAGGCTTTTGGGAACTTGAATTTATAGTAGCCGAAGCAGCGCTTAACGGTTGGGTGGCGCAAGACCCAAAAGAACACTATGAAAATGGAATCAAAGCTTCTTTTGCGTTTTACCAATCATATGCAAACGACGCTACAGGTGCGAATGACTATTCATCTTTCGTAAATGAAGAAAAGGCCGAAGCCTACCTTCTTGAAGATTTGGTAAGCTGGGACAACGCCACTTCTCAAGATGAGCAGTTACAATTGATCATGATGCAGAAGTATTTTACTTCTTTTCACCAAACCGGCTGGAGAATGTACTACGATCATTTACGAACTGGTTATCCTGAATTCTTGATTCCTTCTACAGGAACGCCTCCTACCAGATGGATCTACCCTCAAAGTGAGTACAATCAGAACACCGAAAATGTTTCCATGGCAATTGAAAGTCAGTTTGGAGCTGGAAATGACGGAATTCGCCAAGTGCCTTGGTGGTTGGAATAGAAAAAATGAGTAGATGACCTCAAAACAAGACTTTGGTGACATGTCGATTAATATGAAAACCAACCTCTTTATAAAAATGACCATAGCACTACTATTTGTGCTATGGTCTAATTTCGTTTTTGCCCAAACACAACCTGTAAAAGGTATAGAGCATGTGGTCGTAATCGGTTTTGATGGATTAAGCCCCGATGGGATTGAGAACGCAAACACCCCCGCTTTTGACCGAATAATTGCTGAAGGGGCTTCTACCATGCACGCCAGGGCGGTATTGCCCACTAGCTCAAGCAGCAATTGGGCATCTATGATTATGGGCGCTGGGCCCGAGCAACACGGAATCACTTCAAACGCTTGGGAAAAAGATAATTTCACCTTACCTGCGATTGCCCAAAGTGAAGATTTTTTATTTCCGACTATTTTCAGGTTGATTTCTGATAACCAACCGAAGAGTGAGGTCGGGGCCATTTATCATTGGGGAGGTTTCGGTCGCCTTTTTGAAAAAACTGCGGTTAATTTTGACCGCAACCCTGACAGTGAAGATGAGACGGCCAAGATTGCTTACGATTACATCAAATCAAAAAAGCCGCTGTTTACCTTTATTCATTTTGACCATATAGACCATGCCGGTCATGAATATGGCCACGGAACATCTCATTACTACGAGTCGGTCGAGAAGGCAGATGCGCTTCTTGAAAATGTAATGAGGGCCATCGAAAATTCTGAATTAGCCAAAAACACCTTGGTAATCGTTAGTTCTGACCACGGAGGTTTAGGTACGGGTCATGGTGGAGAGTCGCTTCAAGAAGTCGAAATTCCTTTTATCATGTGGGGCCCTTCGGTCAAGCGCAACCATATTATTAAATATCCTGTCTACCAATACGACAATGCCGCTACCGTAGCATTCGCACTCGGTCTAAAGCGCCCACATGCTTGGATAGGAAAACCAGTGAAATCAGCATTTCAAGGGTATGAAATCGATGACAAATACCCAGTTCTAGTTCAACTTAAAGAGCCTATTATTCTTCCAAAACCGGAAGGATATAAAAAAGCCGGAGGACTTTTTAATGAGAAAGCCGAGGTAATCATTGAAAACCCGAATAAAGAGGGCGTGATTAGATATACAACCGATGGCAGTTTTCCTTCGGCCGCTTCGCCCATTTACGATGGACCATTCGAAATCGAAGAAAGTGCTGTCATCAAAAGTGCCGTTTTCGAAAATACAAGCATCAAAAGTTTGGTGGCAGAAGCCTATTTTCGGATTAAAAAATCGAACTTTAAAAAACCTTTAAAATACGAAGTGTTCTACCTCAAAGATTTGGCCTTTATTCCCGAATTAAAAAATAAAAAACCGGATGTTATTGGAAATTCTTTTGAAATGACCACTGATGAAATAAAAACTTTGCTCAAGGCAAATACGGCCGTTCGCTTTACTTCTGAATTAGAAGTGGTGCAAAACGACCTCTACAAGTTCTCTCTGCGATCCGACGATGGTAGCCAACTTTATATAAATCATGAATTGGTTGTTGACAACGACGGCGATCATGGTGTTGAGGAAAAAACAGGGCAGATTCAATTGAAAAAAGGCGGTCAAAAAGTAGAAGTGCTTTATTTCAATGGTGGGGGCGATGGTTGGCTAGATGTTTTTTTCGAAACAGGTACAAAACCTAAACAGATACTTTCTGTCAATAACCTTAAAAATTCCGATTTATGAAATTGAATCGCACCTTCACACGGGTAACGGCATTTCATAGTTCAGATTTCAACTATCATGAAGAATTTATGCTAGCATCGACCCTATGAATCAAAACGAGGAAAATCATATTGATATCAACAAACGCACCGAGGGGGACATTAATTTCAGTGCGGAAAGGGCCAAATGGTTAAAAAATGACATTAGTGAAAAGGCTAAAACCCTTTTAGAAAAAGATGCTCGATATTTTCTCCATCAGTCACTCTCCACTCCTTGTTTAGATGTTCTCCAAGATTCTAAAGGGCCTTTTATTCAAAGCGTATCGGGTAAAAACTATCTTGACTTTCACGGCAACAATGTACATCAATTGGGTTTTTCACACCCAAAATTAGTTGCCCGATTAACTGAGCAACTTCAATTGCTCACATTTTCAACCCGGCGGTATACCAATGAAATTGCCATCAATTTCGCCGAGAAACTTGCTTCTTTACTGCCTTCTGACCTGAACAGAACCCTTTTGACGCCAAATGGCAGTAGTGCCATCGGTATTGCACTAAAACTGGCGAGAGCCGTAACCGGAAAATTTAAGGTTGTATCCTTTTGGGATTCTTTTCATGGGGCCTCACTCGATGCCATAGGTGTGGGCGGCGAAGCAGTATTTAGGGAATATATGGGGCCATTGATGCCCGGGGTAGAACGTATTCCGCCTCCTGTTACCTACCGAGGTATTTATGAGGACAACGAGCAAAAATGTCTGGAATATTTAGAGTATGTTTTTAAGAAGGAAGGTGATATTGGCGCATTTTTGGCAGAAACCGTTCGAAATACCGATGTTCAAATTCCGTCAAAATCATTCTGGAAAGATGCGCGGGCGCTTTGCGACCGATATGGAGTATTGTTGATATTAGATGAAATTCCTATTGCTTTAGGAAGAACAGGCAAAATGTTCGCCTTCGAGCATTTCGATGTCGAGCCTGATATTCTTTGTCTCGGCAAAGGGTTGGGCGGCGGTATTTTTCCTCAAGCAGCAATGGTTACCAGAGATTCATTTAATCGTTTTGGCGACATATCGTTAGGCCATTACACCCACGAGAAAAGTCCGCTAGGCTCTTTGGCAGGCCGTACTACCATAGAAATCATCGAAGAAGAAGGGTTATTGAGCAAAGCCCAAAATGACGAGGCCTTCATGCGCGAAGAATTACATCGTTTAGAACAAAAGCATCAACTGATAGGTGACATTAGGGGCAAAGGCCTACTTTGGGGCATTGAACTGGTGAAAGACCGAAATACCAAAGAGAAAGCTGTCAACGAAGCTGAAAAAATTATGTACAACTGTCTCAAAAACGGACTAAGCTTCAAAGTATCTGCAGGCAACGTGCTTCAATTGGCTCCGGCATTGACTATATCTAGAAATGAACTGTCAAGGGCAATTGGCATAATCGATAATGCAATACAAGAACTATAAACCAAACTATACCAAAATGAAAAACAAAGGCCTGAGCCTCTTATTATTTTTTATGGCTACCCTGGTCCTCACGGCCCAGAACAAAAACACCGAATTTGTGGTGCATCCGTTTTTACAAGACGCCACACCTAATTCCATCATCATTAAATGGGAAACTTCTAATGGCGAAGAAAGTACCGTAGAATGGGGTACAAGCCCGAAACTGGGTAAAAAATCGAAAGGCACCGCCTATGACATCAACTTCGGCGATTCACGAATTCACGAGGTAAAGGTGGAAGGTTTAAAGCGTTTCACAACCTATTATTATCGAGTTAGAACCGGCAAACTGGTCTCGGACACTTTTCAGTTCAAGACACCTCCTTTTGCGAGTGATAACGAGTCGTTCAATATGCTTGCCATGAGCGATATGCAAATAGACGGTGAACACCCCGATAAATTTTCAGAAATAGTAAATGAAGGCATAATCCCTTTTCTAAAACAAGAATACGGTGAGTCAGTGCCCGAAAACCTGGCTTTAGTAATGATTCCAGGAGACTTAGTCTCAGATGGCACCAATTACACCCATTGGAACGACCATTTCTTTAGACCGTCAAAAAACCTATTTGCCGAAGTGCCCGTTTACCCCGTCTTGGGCAATCATGAAAAGAACACGGCTTTCTATTTCAAATACTTTAGTCTTCCGGAAAACGGAACTCCCGCCTATGCCGAGCATTGGTGGTACAAAGATCATGGCAATGTAAGGATCATAGGTCTCAATTCTAACGATGGCTACAGAGATGTGAAAGAACAGTATGTCTGGCTGAAAGAGGTTTTAGAGGATGCCGAAAAAAATGTGGATATCGATTTTGTGTTCGCCCAATTGCACCATCCTCATAAATCAGAACTATGGATTCCCGGAGAAGAGGAGTCTACAGGTAAAGTAGTTAAGATGTTAGAAGCATTTACCGATAAGACAGGTAAACCCAGTCTACACTTTTTCGGTCATACCCATGGTTACTCAAGAGGGCAATCGAAAGACCACAAACACCTTTGGGTAAACGTTGCCAGTGCGGGTGGAGCCATTGATAACTGGGGCGAATTCGAAGGCCGTGACTATGACGAATTTACCGTGACACAAGATGAATATGGTTTTGTTATGGTAGAAGTAGATGCCAACCCCGACCAACCCAAATTCACCCTGAAAAGAATAAGCAGAGGTAATGAAAATGTGTTCAGAAATAATGAAAAGACCGATGAGATTACGATTTACGCCAAACCACGTAAGCCTAATACCCCACAACCTATTTCTTTAAAGGAAGAAACCCCCATTACCGGTACCGTTTTGAAGGCTGGACCTTTTAGCTCCAATTTTGAGGGTGCCTATCATGACGCTTCTCACTGGCAGATTGCTACCGATAAAGAATTTACGAAACTGGTTCTCGATAGCTGGAAACAGTCGGAAAATTGGTACTACCTTGAAAATCGCCAAGAAGGCGATGACCTGACTGACGAGCCTACCAAAAGACTTTCTGGCAACACTACCTATTTCTGGCGGGTGCGTTACCGTGACCAAAACCTGAACTGGAGTGATTGGTCAGCTGTTGAAACATTTAAAACTGTAACCAAATGAGACGATTTACTTTTATAAGAGCCTGCTTTGTATTGACCTTTTTCAATGTTAATGCGCAAGAAGACACAAAAGTGGTATTAATAAGTCTTGACGGCCTTCGTTGGCAAGAGTTGTTTACCGGCGCCGATTCCAAATTGGTAGCCCATAAAGATTTTGTGCACGATACAACAGACCTTAAATCGGATTTTTGGCGTGAAACCCCAGAAGAAAGACGTAAGGTTTTGATGCCCTTCTTTTGGTCAGAATTAGTTCAGATAGGCCAACTACATGGCAACCGAAACAAGGGTAGCAAAGTCAATCTCACGAACAGCATGTGGTTTTCCTATCCTGGTTACAACGAAATCTTGACCGGAAAGGCCGATGATAAGCGAATTACCAGTAATGATAAGATGAACAACCCAAACAAGACGGTTCTTGAAATTGCGAACAATACTGATAATTATAAAGGCAAGGTAGCCGCCTTCGGGAGTTGGGATGTGTTTCCTTTCATCATCAACGAAGACCGATCAGGTGTTCCTGTCAACGCAGGTTTTGAATTGGCAAAAGGTGAAGATTTGAGTGAAAAGGAAGTTCTTTTAAACGACATGCAGCCCAAAACACCCAGCCCTTGGGGTTCTGTAAGGCTAGACGCCTTCACTCATTATTACGCGTTGGAGCATATGAAGAAAGAGCATCCCAATTTAGTATATGTAGCTTATGGCGAAACGGATGATTTTGCTCATGATGGGGAATACGATGCCTACTTGAAGTCAGCCAATGCGACCGACGCGATGATACAAGAGTTATGGCATTATACCCAGAGTGATTCCTTTTATAAAGATAAAACCCTCTTTATCATCACCACTGACCATGGGCGTGGTACAGACCCTATCGCCAGTTGGAAAGACCATGGAAATAAGGTAAAAAACGCGGGCGATGTTTGGATGGTTTGTTTTGGTAAGGGTGTAAAACCTCTGGGTGAAATTACTACCAGTGAACAAGTCTACACTAATCAAATAGCGCCCACTGTGCTAAAAGCGCTATCACTGCCCGTTGATAAGCAGATGATGCCCGCTGAAGCCTTACCGCTAAGCAAATAACTATTCAAATTTTTGATAATAATACCTTGATATTTAGTTAACTCGTCAGCATTTACAATATTCGAATTTTGCAATGTAATTATTTGAGTTAGTCTAGTTTGAGTTAGTTTGAAACCCGATATGAACCTATCGGGTTTCATTTTTCTATTCCTCGTTAAGCCAACAGCTATAATACTTCACCACAAATATGATATTTAGCTAACAATTAATTAATCAGTCATTTACAACTGGGTTAAGTTAATTTTGCAAAATTTGGTATACCCTATGTTCTGCTTATGAAGCTCATAATAGTTTATATCTCGACCCTGTTGGTCAATTTCTTCATCTCTCGGTTAAGAAGCTATTTCTCGCCTCTTAAGTTCAAGAAAATAAAGAACCCCCGATTTGAATCCGTTACATGAAAAAAAGACCTGTTGACATCGTGGTCATCTCAGATGTACATTTAGGTACGTATGGGTGTCACGCCAAAGAACTGATCAAATATTTAAAGTCGATTAAGCCCAAACAGGTAGTTCTCAATGGTGATATCATAGACATTTGGCAGTTCAGTAAGCGCTATTGGCCAAAGACCCACATGAAGGTCATCAAAATTATTATGGAATGGATTGCCAAAGGAGTGAAGGTTCACTATGTAACCGGTAACCATGACGAAATGTTACGAAAATTTGTAGGCTTTCAACTCGGTTCTTTCAGTATAGTCAACAAACTGGTTCTTAATGTTCATGGTAAAAAAGCATGGATTTTTCATGGCGACGTATTCGATGTTACCATGCAACATTCAAAATGGTTGGCCAAGTTGGGCGCCATCGGTTATGACACTTTAATTCTTCTCAACCGAGCGGTCAATTTCTGTTATAAGAAATTGGGTCGAGGCCCGGTATCAATGTCCAAAAGAATTAAAAATGGAGTGAAATCAGCGGTAAAGTTCATTAACAATTTTGAGCATACCGCAGCCGATATAGCCATTGAAAATGAGTTTGATTATGTTATCTGCGGACATATTCATCAACCCGAAATAAAAACAATCAAAACCGATAACGGTTCGGTCAAATATCTCAATTCTGGCGATTGGGTAGAAAATCTTACCTCTTTAGAGTATGCCAAGGGCAAGTGGAAGCTATATCATTTTGAGCAAGACTCCCAGTTGATAGATTATGATTCCGACAGCAACGACCCTAACGAAATGCTTGAGAAAAAGGCCCTTTTTGAAAGTTTATTGGCCGAATTCAACAGTATGTCAACGCCGAAAACCGCCAAATAACAAAGGCTTAAAATTGCTTAGTAATGAAAGTGCTTTATGCGATACAAGGAACGGGCAATGGTCATCTCAGCAGAGCAAGAGATGTAATACCGGTACTACAGAATAAAAAAATCGATCTTGATATTTTGGTAAGTGGAACCCAAGCCGATATTCAGATACCCTTTCCGGTCAAATATCAGCTTAGCGGATGGAGTTTCATTTTCGGAAAAAAGGGAGGGGTCGATATGTGGCGAACCTATATGCGAACCAATTCAAATCGCCTACAAAAAGAAATTAGAAGCATACCCGTACAAGAGTACGATTTGGTCATTAACGACTTTGAACCCGTGACGGCTTGGGCCTGTAAAATACGTAACAAAGCCTGTATCTCACTTAGCCATCAGGCAGCGGTTATATCACCGAATGCTCCGAAGCCTAAAAAATCGGACCCTCTCGGCAAGTTAATATTGACCAAATACGCCCCGACCACCAATCAATACGGGTTTCATTTTAAAAAATACGACGATAAAATATATACCCCCATAATTCGTCAAGAAATTAGAAACACAACAAGAACGAACGGTAATCATTACACGGTTTACCTTCCATCTTACAGCGATGAAAAAATACTTCACGTCTTATCGAACATCAAAAATTGCTATTGGGAAGTCTTTTCAAAACACAACGACACCAAGTTCTTTTGGAAGAATATGACCATAATGCCAATCGACAATGAGGCATTCATCAAGAGCATGGCAAGCAGCAAAGGTGTTTTATGTGGTGCGGGTTTCGAAACCCCTGCCGAAGCCCTTCATATGCAAAAAAAATTGATGGTGGTACCGATGAAGGGGCAATATGAACAGCAATGCAATGCCGCCGCCCTTAAAGAAATGGGGGTTCCCGTAATAAAAACCCTAAGAATGAAACATGTTGACAAAATCAAGGAATGGGTCGATACCGATCATCGACTTGATATTCATTATCCAGATATTACCGAACAGATTATTGACCGGGTACTTCAAGAAAATACGGTTGGGTACGCCAGCGCGCTTAGATAATGTCTTTAAATTTCGACCCTGATTTTTCCGGACTAAATTCTGATAAGTTTCCCCAAGATTTCGTTTGGGGTGTTTCTACGGCAGCCTACCAAATTGAAGGAGGCTATTGTGAAGAAGGCAAAAAAGCCTCGATTTGGGACACCTTTGTTTCTAAAAAGGGGAACATATTTCAAGACCAAAATGCTAATATAACCTGCGATTTCTTTAGTCGATACGAAGACGACATTCGCTTAATGAAGTCGATGAACATCAACCATTTTAGGTTTTCTATCTCGTGGTCAAGAGTACTGCCTGACGGTATCGGAGAAATCAACGAAGCAGGTGTTCAATATTACAATCGCATCATCGACTTTTGTTTAGAATTGGGTATTACCCCTTGGGTAACACTCTATCATTGGGATCTGCCGCAGGCCCTTGAAGATAAAGGCGGTTGGTGCAACCGAGAAATATTAACTTGGTTTGAAAACTATGTAACAGTTTGTGCCAAACATTTTGGCAATCGGATAAAAAATTGGATGGTTCTTAACGAACCAATGGTCTTTACAGGCGCGGGATACTTTTTGGGGGTGCACGCACCCGGCAGAAAAGGGTTGCAAAATTTTCTTCCGGCAGTACATCACGCCACTATGTGCCAAGCAATTGGTGGGCGAATATTAAGAAGGTTGGTCAAAAACGCACATATAGGTACGACATTCTCTTGTTCGCAAATAACACCCCATTCACATAAAAAAAGAGATGTCAAGGCTGCCGCAAAGGCAGATGCCCTATTGAACAGGTTGTTCATAGAACCTAGTTTGGGTATGGGTTACCCCATAAATGATGTAAGCGTATTAAGGCGAATTGAAAAATACATTCAACCGGGCGATCTTAAAAAATGTGCTTTTGATTTCGACTTTATAGGCATTCAGAACTATACCCGTGAAGTTGTTAGACATAGTTTCACCGTACCCTATTTAAGGGCCAAAATTGTAAAGGCCACTAAAAGAAACGTTCAAACGACTTTGATGGATTGGGAAGTTTACCCCCCGAGCATTTATGAAATGATTGCCAAATTCGATGCTTATGCTGGGGTGAAAAAAGTAATCGTAACCGAAAATGGCGCTGCTTTTCACGACCAAATACAAGATGGCCAAATAAATGATCAAGAACGTACCCGTTACCTTCAAAATTATATTTCGCAGGTGAACCGTGCACATCAGAAAGGCTACAATATTGCCGGTTATTTCGTTTGGACCTTCACTGACAACTTCGAATGGGCCGAGGGCTATTACCCTAGATTTGGTTTGGTGCATGTCGATTTTGATACTCAAAAAAGAACCATAAAAGCTTCGGGCAAGTGGTATTCTTCCTTTTTAAAGTCCTTCAGCAAATTTGAACATCGCGTAAAAAGTGGGTCTTGAAATTAAAGTATTCTAAAATTTAGTCCCATTTCAAGTTGCCCCATTGTTAGTTCAATAAAATAAGGTAAAAGCTTATCATTCACTTTTGATAATATTTCAATCACATTTACTTAATGTTTGAAGAGATATTTGTGCCGATTTTTGCGGCATCATAATTTGAGTTAGCAAAGTTTGAGTTAGTTTATGAAACCGGTGTCGCTCTCGTCGCCGGTTTTTTGCTATTTGCTTTTACCTATTTTTGAAAACATTACCGAACTAAACTTTATTAAAGAACCGAAAATGAAAAAAATTACGATAGTTCTAGGCTTTCTACTATCCTTCAACTTCTTGTTTTCTCAAAATGAAAACGTTTACAAAGTACACTCCCATAACGACTATTTACAGAATGTACCATTCTGGAAGGCCTACGCTGCCGGGGCCTCTTCTATCGAGGCCGATTTGTTTTTAGTAAATAAAGGGCTTTACGTTGCCCATACCAAAGAAGAAATTAAAGAATCATTTGAATTTGAACGCCTTTACCTTAAGCCCATTGAGCAAGTCATTGATTTCGAAGGCGGACTTCAAAAACCGTTGCAGTTGTTGGTCGACCTAAAATCGGAGGCCGAGCCCACACTTGCCACACTGATTAAAGTTTTGGAGAAGCATCCGAAAATAATTTCTGAAGCCAATCTAAAAATTGTTATATCCGGCAACAGACCAGAACCAGCAAACTATATTGACTATCCCTCTTACATCTATTTTGACTATCAAAGTTTAGACCCTGTCCAAAATGCCGACATATTAAAAAAAATAGCTTTGGTAAGTCTTAGTTTTAAAGGATTTTCACCTTGGAACGGAAAAGGACGGTTAACAGCCGAAGACCTGAAAATCGTAAAATCAACTATCGAAAAGGCAAAAGCCCTTAAAAAACCGTTTCGCTTTTGGGCCACTCCCGATTCAAAAACAGCTTGGAAAGCTTTGGCGCATTTAGGGGTAGATTATATCAATACCGACATGCCTTTTGAGTGTAAAAATTATCTACAGACATTACCGAGTAGGGAATATAGAAATACAATATTCTCTGAAGTTTATCGGCCCACCTTCGAAGTCGACCAAACACAGAATAAAGTAGAGAATGTCATTTTAATGATTGGAGATGGAAATGGCCTAACTCAAATATCTGCCGCTGTTTTAGCCAATAAGGGGGAAACAACCCTAACCCAACTAAAAAGTATCGGTTTTCTAAAAACCCAATCGGCCGATGATTTTACCACAGATTCCGCTGGGGCCGGCACTGCATTGGCTACCGGAAAAAAAGCCCCAAACCGTGCCATAGGCATGACTACAGATGGTAAGAGTGCCCAGAACATTACGGAACTGCTAGACACCAAAGGTTATGTTTCAGGCCTCGTAACCACCGACGAAATATCTGGAGCTACTCCTTCCTCCTTTTATGCCCATCAAAAAGACCGCTCACAGACCGATGAAATACGCTCTGATTTAGAGAAAGGCAAACTAGCCATGTTCATCAGCAACGATACCCAAAAAAGTTTTGATAGCAAGAATTCTGCTTTTAGTCTCTTGGAAGAGGTAAGTGATATAGGCAATAGCAAAAGTGACAAGGTGGCCTTTTTAATGGGGGATGAGAGTTCTAACGATAATCAAAAAGAAGCGTTGGCCAGGGCTACAAAAAATGCAATCGCTTACTTTGAAAAAAAGAGCAAACCCTTCTTTTTAATGGTCGAGGGAGCAAAAATTGATTCTTACGGGCATGCCAATAAAATTGATGGTGTGGTGAAAGAAGGTATTGGTTTTGACAAGGCCATTACTGAAGCCATCAAGTTTGCAGACACTTCAAAGAATACTTTGGTGATTATCACCGCAGACCACGAAACAGGTGGCCTGACCATTCCTCAAGGAAATATGGAATTGAATGAAATTGAGGGCGACTTTACTACCGACGACCACACAGCTACCATGGTTCCTATTTTTGCATATGGTCCTCAATCACAATTGTTTCAAGGTGTTTATGAAAACAACGAAGTTTTTCATAAAATTATAGAGGTTCTACAACCCTAAAGATTACCTCTAAAAGCAGCTAGTTCTTTAACCAAATTCTTCCATGTGAAATTTGGTTAAAGAACTTTTTACCGTCAAAATGTGATTCGCCTGACTAACAGTATTTTGACTTTTACCTCCTAACATCTGCCTTACATTGGGGCAAAATAGTATACCTTTTCTTAAAACAAGCATGATTTTTCGCTAACGCTTGCTCTTCACCTGCAGATTACTTTTGACCCCTTCAAACACTCAAAAAAGTAATTGTAATCAATCTCATTTAATTCCCCCTGAAAATTTTTAATCCAACCTATATGAAAAATTTGAAAATTCCCTTATTTCTAATCACTATGCTCTTGACTTCAGTGTCTTGGGCTCAAACAATCGTTACGGGAACTGTCACCGACGAACAAGACGTACCTCTACCGGGTTCATCGGTAGTAGAAAAAGGAACATCTAACGGTGTAACTACAGACTTTGATGGAAATTTCTCCATTGAGGTAGAGAACAATGCAACTTTGATAATCTCTTATCTAGGCTATGCAACTCAAGAGGTAGCAATAGACGGAAGAACTGCCGTTACAGTTCAATTGCTACCCGACGCGACCCAATTAGAAGATGTGGTAGTCGTAGGATATGGCACCCAGAAAAGATCGGACATTACTGGGGCCATTTCCTCTGTAAAAAGTGAAGATTTCAATCAAGGTGTAGTAACCAACCCTGGAGAGTTATTACAAGGTAAAATGGCAGGTGTCAACATTACTTCTAATAGCGGTGAGCCTGGCGCATCTCAGAATGTAATAATTAGGGGTATTGGTAGTTTACGCTCGGGAACCCAACCTCTTTATGTCGTAGATGGCTTTTTGCTCGATAATTCATCAACAGGTGTAGCCACAAATCCATTAAACTTTCTGAATCCTAACGATATTGCAAGCATAGATGTTCTTAAAGATGCCAGCGCCACCGCTGTATATGGTTCAAGAGCTTCGAATGGTGTTGTTGTAATTACAACAAAAAGAGGGCGGTCGGGAAAAACGGAAATGAATCTCTCTTTATCTACTGCGGCCTCATCAATGTCAAACACAATAGATGTGTTTAATGCGGATGAATTTCGCACGCAAGTTGCTGCCACTGGCGGCTCGTTAGAAGATTATGGCGGAAACACCGATTGGCAAGATGAGCTTTCCCAAACAGGTATCTCTAAAAATCTTAACTTTTCAATGAGCGGTGCCAATAGTGAAAAATTCTCTTATTTCGCTTCAGTAGGTTACCAAGACCAAGAGGGTATTCTCAAGAATAGCAATTTGGAACGTTATTCAGGTAAGTTGAACATGACTCAAAAGGCCTTCAACGGTCGTGTAAATATTGACTATAACCTTACAGCGACCCATTCAGAAAACTTGCGTCCGAATATTAATTCTACGATAAGTGACATGCTAGGTTTGAACCCAACTGTACCGACCTACACAAACGGTGAACCTACACTTCTGAATACAAATGCTCTTAACCCTATCACCAGATACAATATCTATAGTGACAATGCTGAGAACAACCGAATTTTAGCAAGTATTTCACCTTCTGTCGAAATCGTAAAGGGGCTTACCTACAAGCTTAATTTTGGTATTGACTATTCTGCTACCAATAGAGACCAACAGTACAAGCCTTACACCTCTGTCGTAAACGAATCTGATATTTCTGATGGGGATGTCGTTACGACCATTAGTTCAAATTCAAACCAGCTTACAGAAAATACACTCACTTATAACTGGAGTCAAGATGTACACAGTTTAGTGGTTCTGGCTGGCCATTCTTACCAAAAGTTTATGGATGAAACCCGACAGTTTTCTTATCGAGGTTTCGCCGATAACAATATTGAGCCTATATATCAAGACCAATCAAGCTCAGACCAATATCCAACATCGGTTAGTTCTTCTGCGGTTAAGAATGAGCTTCAATCATATTTCGGCAGGGTAAACTATTCTTTTGACGATAAATACCTACTAACTGCTACATTTCGTGCCGACGGTTCCTCAAAATTCGGTGATAATAGAAAATATGGATACTTCCCTTCTTTTGCCCTTGGGTGGAATGCCAGCAATGAAGGTTTTATGGAGAATTCATTCTTTGATAACCTGAAATTGCGCGCAAGCTGGGGGCAAACAGGCAACCAAGAAATTCCTTCTAAAATAACCCAAGCCAGCTATTCTGAGGATAGATTGATTACGGGAGGTGAAAGTTTGAATACATACCCTATCGGCACAAATGCCACATCTATAGACGGGTACCCTTACGGTATTGTCTACACGAGACTGGCCAACCCCGATTTACAATGGGAGGTTTCTACCCAGATAGGGTTAGGTATCGATTTCGCATTACTTGATTACAGATTATCAGGTACGCTTGACTACTTCAATAAACAATCTTCTAACATATTGTTAGAGGTAGTGCCTGCTGATCCGGTTGAGCCGACGGCTACCTATTGGGATAATATCGACGATATGAAAATTCAAAACAATGGTCTTGAGCTTGCATTGGATTACAGAAGTGATGCTTCTAGAGATTTTTCATACAACATTGGCGGTAATGTAACTTACATTCAAAACAAAGTAAAGGATTCTCCTTATTCAGTCTTAACAACTGGCGCGGCCCAAGGTTCTGGTCAAAGTGGCGCTACGATCAATGGATATATAAATAATGAATCTATTGGGTCGTTTTATATGCTTCAATTCGAAGGTATTGGTGATGACGGGCTTAACCTCTTTAAGGATGTTAATGGTGATGGCTCTATTTTGGATAATGACAGAACAGTTGTTGGAAGTGCTATACCTAAATTTATATATGCTTATTATTTAAACTTTAAATATAAAGCATTTGACTTAGGCCTAAACTTTAATGGTGTATCTGGTAATAAAGTTTACAACCATACTAAAATGTCTCTTTTTACCAAAGCCCAATTATCTAGATCGGTCAATACAACTGATTTTGCAATCCAGTACCCTAACGAGTCTACCAGTAATTCGAATACCGTTTCGACACGCTATTTAGAAGACGGTTCATTTTTAAGACTTAACAATGCTACTCTGGCCTATAATTTAAGTTCAGATAAATTAGGTCTTGATGATGTAATTCAAAACATTCGTTTTTCAATTACTGGTCAGAATCTTTTTACGATTACCGATTACTCTGGGTTTGACCCCGAGGTAAATACAGGTTCTACCGCTGGAGGAATCCAAACTTTTGGAGTGGATTATTATACCTATCCAAAAGCTAGAACATTTTTGGTCGGTCTCAACCTAACTTTTTAAAAACTAGATAATCTCAGCTTATAGATAAGCATCAAAATATTATAAAATGAAAAATATATTATTCAGCAAAAAGCTTTCACTAGCAGTCTTCTTACTGGCATTTTTTGGGTGTACGGATTTAGAAGAAGAAGTTCTTGACGAGTCTCTCACCGGTACTGGTGAGGCAGAAGTAGTTAGTGGCTCGCTAGCACCCGTATATGGTAACTTGCGCTATGTATGGCAGCATACCAAAAACTTTGGTTTGCAAGAGGTAGCCTCAGATGAAGGTATACTACCTTATCGAGGAGGCACAGATTGGTATGACGGAGGTAAATTCATTGCCGTACACCAACATCTAATGACAGCGAGCAATGGCCTTGTTAAAGATACTTGGGATTATATAACATTAAGCTTATCTCGTGCTGTTATAGCAATTGAAAGATTGACTCCTGAAGCCGAAGCGGGCACCGCAAATGCTCAAAGCGCCATCAACGAAATGATAGCAATGAAAGCATATTTAAATATGCTTGCGCTTGACAATTGGGGCTTGGCTTTTAGAAAAAATAGTTCTGAAGAAATTTCTGAAATACTTAGAGGTGCCGAGGCTGTAGACTATATAGAAAGTGAGCTGCTTTCAGTCTTAGATGCTGTTTCGACCGACACCGATCCCGGAAGACTGAACAATAACTCCGTAAAAGCTTTATTGGCTCGCTTATATCTTAATGCAGCTGTTTATCGCGATCCTTACGGAACTCCAGACTTTCAACAGGAAGATATGGATAAGGTCATTCAATATACAGATGACCTAATCTCTGGCCCTTATGCTCTTTCAGAAGAATATTTTGAGCTTTTTAATGATGACAACCATGACAACCCTGAGCTTATTTTTGCTCTGGATCAAAGAGGCGTTCTTCAAACAGAACATAGTAGATGGGCATATTGGTCTATGTCAGGAGATCAAGTTCCAAGACCTGAAGTGCCAAGTTCTAGAGGTACCGATGCCGTTGCAGCAACACCGGATTTTTATCAAACTTGGGTTGATGCGTATGGCGAGGTTGATCCTGCTGACGCCGATGCGAGATTTTTTCAAGAAAATACTCTTATACCCGAAGAATTAAAAGACCTAACAGGTGTTAACCCTTCAAATGATGAAGATCATTATTATTGCATTCAGGCCGAAGATTTTCAAGTTGACCGAGGAATTCTACGTGGTATTATTTGGGGGCCTCGAAAAGACGAGAGTGGTAATATAATGACTTGCGATGACGGTACCGTGAGAATATACCCTGTCATCAATAGACGAACAAGTGGTTCCGATATAAGATACGTTGACCACAATCTACAAGTAGACTTTACTGCCGAAGGAAGTCTACACAACACCGGACATCGCTTTTCAAAATATCAGTTTAGCAGTACTGGAACCAATTGCTGTAATTATAGCAGTGTAGACTTAGTTTTGATACGTTTAGGTGAGATTTATTTAATGCGTGCCGAGGCCAAATTGAGAAATGGAGATATTGCAGGTGCATTAGCAGACATCAATACATTAAGAACTTCAAGAAGTGCAAGGCCTGATCAAACACCAGAAGCTTTAAGTGAGATAGATTTGGATATATTGTTCAGAGAGGCCGGTTTCGAGCTTTACTGGGAAGGTTTCAGACGCAACTATCAGATTCGCTTTGGCAAATATGAAGATAGCTGGACTGAAAAAACCGATAGCGATGTAAACAAAAGATTGTTTCCAATACCACAGCAAGCAATTGATGGGGCCTCTAGTGAAGATGGCTTCTTAGTTCAGAATCCTGGGTATTAAATCATCCTGAATCAAAACAGACAAATAAGGCAAGAAATAAACTTTCTTGCCTTATTTTTTACTTCAAAGTAACTATTATATTAAAAATTCGCATTCTATGAAATTCATTCCCATCATTTGCAGCGTATTCCTACTAGGTATAATATTCATAAGCAAACCACCATTAAAAATCCAAAATGATACTATTAAACTGAATGATATTCAAATAATAGGCAGTCATAACAGTTATAAAATAGCCATAGAAGAACCCCTTTTCAATTTGCTTTTACAGAAAGACTCTTCATTGAAAAGCTTAGAATATGAGCATATTCCATTGAACGATCAACTTAATTTGGGTTTGAGAAGTTTAGAACTTGATGTTTTTGATGATCCGGATGGCAGCTACTACTCTAATCCAAAAGGCCTAGACTTTATAAAAGAAAAAGGTCTTGCCCCACTACCCTTCGACGAAGAAAAAAAGCTTCAAGAGCCAGGCTTGAAAGTATTTCACGTTCAAGAATTTGACTTTCGCAGCCATCATCTTCTTTTTAAGGAAGCATTAGAAGAATTGAAAATTTGGTCTTCGTCAAACATAGGTCATACCCCTATAATTATTACGCTTAACGCTAAAGATGGTCAAATTCCACAAACTAGAAAGCCATTTCCATTTACAGCAAAAGCCCTTAAAAACATAGATAAGGAAATTCGTGAGGTCTTCAGTGAAGAGCAATTGATAGTACCTGATTTGGTCAGAGGGAATTTTAACACTTTACAAGAGGCCATATTAGCAAATGGTTGGCCTAACTTAAATGATGTTAAAAACAGGTTTATGTTTGTTTTAGATGAAGGAGATACCAAGGCGGATGCCTATATCTCAAATTTTCCAAATTTAGAAGGTGCGGCATTATTTGTAAACAAGGAAGAGGGTAACCCAACATCTGCATTTAGAATTATAAATGACCCAATTAAAAATTTTGATAAAATAAAAAATTTGGTTTCTAAAGGCTATTTAGTTCGTACTCGTGCAGACGCTAATACCAAAGAGGCCAGAACCAACGATTATAAGAGATTTGAAAAGGCTAAAAATTCCGGTGCACAAATTATCACTACTGACTACTATATGCCAAGTAAACTTTTTAAATCAGACTTTAAAGTCAGTTTTGAAGATGGTACTTTTGAAAAAATTCAGAAGTAAATATGCTTAAAAAGTACTTATATACCCTTTTTATCTTAATCAGCTTCTCCTGTAAACAAAAAACTTCCATTCAAGAAAAACCTGTACAAATAGCTTTCCTTTCCGATGTGCATCTGCTTGACGTGAAAGGAACCTTGGAGGATGTTGGTTACAATGGCATAGAAAACCCAAAAACAGGCTCTAAGGCGTTTATTCGAACTATGGAGGCCCAATTGCATTCTACCCGATTGTTCAATGAAAATTACTTTGCTTTCTTAGCCGCTCTTGACGATGTTGTAAAAAAGGGCATCAAGATTGTTGCCCTACCCGGAGATTTTAGTGATGATGGCCAACCTATAAATGTTCGTGGTCTCAACCGCATACTGAACGAGTATTCTGAAAAGCATGGAATCTCTTTCTTCATTACCACGGGAAACCATGATCCCACGAGCCCGTTCGGAGAAGCAAGCGGGAAAAGTGATTTTATGGGCGAACAGGGTCGTTCTCAATCAATCATCAGTAGTGAAGACTTAGTTAAATCGAAAGGCAAAAATGATCTACCAGCTATAGTGAGCGATGACATTAGGGCTATGGGTTACTCTGAAATTGTGGGCGAGCTATCAAACCACGGCTTTTTTCCGCAAAAAGATTATCATTACTGGACAACTCCTTTTACTGGATACAACAACGATAACTACACCTTTGAGAAAGCCCAAAACAGCGCTTCATTGTCCCGCCGTGAATATAGGCAAAACCCTGAAGCCAAGGCGCAACCCGATGTTAGTTATTTGGTCGAGCCAGTAGAAGGCGTTTGGCTGGTCGCAATCGATGCGAATGTATACCTTCCAAAAGAAGAAGGAGAGGGTTTTCAAGGTGCCAGTATTGGATACAATCTGGTTTTAAAGCATAAAAAATACCTTATAGATTGGATGTCACATATCTGCTCGGAGGCCAAAAGATTGGACAAGAAAGTAATTGCCTTTAGCCATTTTCCGATGATTGATTTCAATGATGGTGCCTCGTTGCAAATGAAAGAGCTGTTTGATGAAAAAGCATTTCAAGCCCATAGAATACCCGATGACCTTGTTGGCCAAATGTTCGCCGATGCCGGCCTAAAAATTCATTTCGGTGGCCATATGCATTTGAATGACACGGGAATCATAAAAGGTAAAAACGGAAATACGTTGGTGAACATTCAAGTACCTTCTTTAGCCGCTTATACGCCTGCCTACAAAATACTTGAAATAGCGAACGACAGTATTCTAAATATTGATACGGTTGTCTTGGATTCGGTTTCTGATTTCAAAGAATTTTTTCCTTTGTACGAAATGGAACACTCTTATTTAAACGAGAATGCTCCTTCACGATTATGGAACTTTGATGTTCTAGCATCCGAGAATTACGTTGAATACACGAATGCGCATTTAGAAGAACTGGTACGCCTTCGCTTTCTTCCATCGGAATGGCCCGAAAACCTTCTATCCATTTTAGAAAATAGAAGTGGTAAGGAGCTTTTCATTCTTGCAAACTCCGAGATAGACCCGAAAGAGATAGATGCCACACTAATTAAAGACTCCTTATGGAAGCAGGCCATGGAAGCCTCCCAAAAAACGGCAAATGAACACGGACTTCAACTTGAAGACTTTGCTTCATGGCAAGGAAATACCCTTATCGAAGATTTTTACAGGCTTAGAAGTGGTGATGAACTTGCACTAGAGCAAATTCCCGCCAAAAGAATCGAACAATACAAGTTATTCTCCAAAACACTAAATCTGGAAGCCAACGACTATTTGAATAACCTACAGCTCTTTATGACCATCGTAGAGAAACAGATGAATGGTGAACCCGCCAATCATTTTTCCATCAACCTTAATAAAGGGGTTCTGATCAAGAGATAACATTCTCCTATAAGTCAAAAAGGCTTGGCAACCATAAACTCAACTGCGGAAAATAGGTGACCAAAAAAAGCGCCAACAGCATGGCCAAAAAGAGCGGAAGCAAGGGTTTGACGACCTTTTCAATGCTGGTTTTGGCTATACCTACCCCAACAAAGAGAACCGAGCCCACCGGAGGGGTACACAGGCCTATACAAAGATTGAGTACCATAATGATTCCGAAATGAACCGGGTCTAACCCCAATTTTGTTACTACCGGTAGAAATATTGGCGTAAAGATGAGCACGGCAGGCGTCATATCCATAAAAATACCTACGAATAACAGCAGAAGGTTAATAATCAATAGAATTACAATCTCATTTTCACTGATACCTAGAAGGCCTGCGCTGATTTCTTGGGGAATGTTCTCGTACGACAAGGCCCATGACATACTCATTGAAGCCCCGATCAGCAACATTACGATAGCGGTAGTAGCCGAAGAGTCAAGAAGTATTTGCGGTAATTTCGGAAATGATATCTCTTTATAGAAAAAGCCCAATAGCAAGCTGTACAATACCGCAATCGCCGAAGCCTCGGTGGCGGTAAAAACACCAGTAACGATTCCGCCGATTACTACCACTAACATGAACAGACTTGGCAGGGCATCAACAAAAGTTCTAAGAACCTCTTTCAAGCTACTTCGCTTGCCGACCTTGAAACCCTTTTTCTTGGCCCAAACAAAGGCAACAATCATCAAGAAAAGACCGGTCAGTAATCCTGGAATATATCCTGCCAAAAAGAGTGCCGCAATCGAAGCACCCCCACTTGCCAGTGAATAAACAATCAAAACATTACTTGGCGGAATGACCAGTCCTGTAGTTGCGGCGGTGATATTCACGGCGGCACCAAATTCCTTCGAATAACCCTCCTTTTCCATTTCAGGGCCTAAAATGCTTCCCATCGCAGAGGCTGCGGCCATAGCAGACCCGGCAATTGCACCCATCAACATTGCAGATATAATATTGATCAATGCCAAACCTCCGGGCAGGGCCCCGACAAGGGTTTTCGCGAAGGCGATGAGCCTGTTAGCTATCCCACCTTTGTTCATGAGCTCCCCCGACAGAATGAACAGCGGTATCGCGAGTAACGCAAAGCTGTCCAAGCCCGTACCAATTCTCTGGGCAACCGTAGTAAAAGCGGGCATTACAGGTATGCTGACCAACATGGTCAACACAGAAGAGATGGCAATACTCCACGCTACGGGCGTACCAATTGCCAAAAGCATTATAAAACTTATTACAAGAACCAAAATTGGTGCATACTCCATAGTACTAGCTTTTCAGGATATCGGAAATTTTATAATAGACGATCAAAATACCGCTCAGAGGGAGAACGAGATAAACCACGGAAAGTGGAACTTGCAATGCCGGTGAGTTCTGGTCAAGAACATGCACGATGTAAACCAAACGGGAACCTCCTATCACCAAGCCCCCTAAAGCAAACAGTATAATTAAAACCTTAACTAAGAGGTGCAGCTTTTTTTGGGTCTCTTGACTAAACTTTCGAGGCAAAACATCAATTGCAACATGTAAATTTTGACCTGCCACATAGGCCGCACCCAAAATACCGATCCAAATCATGAGATAACGTGCCAATTCATCGGTAAAAGAACTGGGGGATCCCAAAAGAAACCTACTAAATACTTGCCATAATACATTCAATACCATAACGGCCATGAGAACGATGAGCACGTATGATAAAACTTGGTCTATTTTTTTACGCATTCTAATCTATTATTTGGTGGCTTGAATATCTTGAATTAGTTGATAAAGCTCTTTATCGTCTTTATACTTATCAAAAGAGTCTTTAATTTCTTCAGCAAAAAGTTCTTTATTGGGTCGAATAACCTCTACACCTGCTTTCTGTACTTCTGCAAGTGCCTCTGCTTCCGATTCGGCCCATAACTTTCTTTGGTAGACTACCGAATTGTCAACCGCTTTTTTCAACCAACTTTTTTCATCCTCTGAAAGTCGCTCCCAAAGATTGGTGCCCACAAGAACCACATCGGGCAGTACCGTGTGCTCGTCTAGACTATAGTATTTACAAACCTCATAGTGACGTGATAAGTAAAAACTAGGCGGATTGTTCTCTGCCCCATCAACCACACCCTGTTGTAGAGCCGTATAAAGTTCGCCCCAGGAGATAGGAGTTGGCGATCCACCAAGGCCTTTGACCATATCCATAGCTGTTACACTTTCCATGACCCTAATTTTTAGTCCGACCAAATCTTCAGGTGTACGAACCGGCCTATCTTTGGTGTAAAAGCTTCGGCTTCCGGCATCATAATAACCAAGACCCTTTAACCAATATTTCTCACCTTCGTTCAATAGATTCTGGCCTATGGGGCCATCAAGTACATTAAAGGAGTGCTCTCTATCACGAAATAAAAAGGGTAGACCCAAAACCTTCATTTTCGGAGCAAAATTCTCTAAAGTTCCTACGGATACTTTGGTCATGTCAAGACTTCCTATCTGTAATAGCTCTAGACACTGTCTCTCGGTACCAAGTTGCTGACTTGGGTAAATTTCCAATTTCATCTTTCCGCCAGAGATCTTTTCGAGATCCTCTCCCATTTTAACCATAGCCTTATGAACCGAGTGACTTACATCAAGGCCATGGCCCAGGCGCACTACTCTAGTTTCGCTTAGTTCACCACAGGAATTTAAGGTCATCAAGACCAAAAAGCACATGGCAAATCTTATATATAATTTCATAAGGGTCGGTTTACAGGTCAAAGTATTCTTTGGCATTATTATAGCAGATATCTTGAACAATCTTTCCAATCCAATCCATATCATTAGGAAGCTCGCCACGCTTAATATCCTCACCAAAAAGATTACATAAAATTCTTCTAAAATATTCGTGTCGTGGAAAAGAGAGAAAACTTCTAGAGTCGGTCAACATCCCAATAAAACAACTGATAAGGCCCATGTTGGATAACGTATTCATCTGCTCGATCATACCATCTTTCTGATCCAGAAACCACCAGCCGGAGCCCCATTGAACCTTTCCTTTTACGCTACCGTCATTAAAATTGCCGATCATGGTTGCCATCATCGCATTGTCGCTAGGGTTTAAGTTATAAAGTATGGTCTTGGTCAGTTTATCTTTACTGTCCAACGTGTTCAAAAATTTAGACAGGGCCTGCGCCTGAGGGTAATCACCCATGGAATCCCAACCTGTATCGGGGCCCAGAATACTGAGCATTCTTTTGTTGTTATTACGAAGTGCCCCTAAATGAAACTGCTGAACCCAGCCAAATTCATGGTAACTTTCCGATAGAAATAGCAGAAGGGCGCTTTGAAATTTGGCATTCTCTTCTTTGGTTACTGTCGCACCTTCACGCCTTTTCTTGAATATGGCGTTAATTTCTGAAGCGGTAAATTCTTCGGCAAACAAATGGTTCAAACCATGGTCGCAAAGGCGACATCCGTTATCGTGAAAATAACTTATTCTCTGTTTTAGGGCTGTACAAAGGTCTTCGTAAGTTGAAATCGTAAGATTGGTGGCCTTCTCAAGATTATCTAGGTAATCGTTATAGGTTTCACTGTCTATCAAAATAGCCTTATCAGGCCTGAACGCCGTACTCACTTTAGTGCCAAAAGAACTTTTGGCCAACTGCTGGTGATATTCCAAGGTGTCCGTAGGGTCTTCCGTCGTACACAATACCTCGACATTCATTTTTGAAATCAATTCTCTACAACTATAATTTGAACCGTTCAGCTTTTCAGAAGCGTTATCGAAAATGGTATCGGCATTCTTTTCGTTCAACAAGTCGTTTATCCCAAAGTAGCGGGAAAGCTCCATATGGGTCCAGTGATAAAGAGGATTCCTCATAGTATAAGGTACCGTGTAGGCCCATTTGGCAAATTTTTCTTTGGCCGATGCACCACCCGTTATAAATTTTTCTTCGATCCCCAATGTTCTCATGGCTCGCCATTTGTAATGATCACCATCGATCCAAGCTGCAGTTATGGAGTCGAAAATGGTGTTTTCCGCCAAAGCTTTTGGCGATAAATGGTTATGGTAATCGATTACAGGCATGTCTACAGCGAAATCATGATAGAGCTGTTGAGCATACTTGCTTTCCAATAAAAAATTATCATTTATAAGGGAATGTCCTGTTGCCATATTTGAACTAATCTAGTGTTCTGATTTAGGATAACTTTATTTTTTTTCGATTCTATTCTCAAATCTGCAAGGTTTTAAAAATAGGCTTCTATTACCTTTTAAACAAGAAAAAAGATAAAGAATACAAAGAGCCCTCAAATAGTTTTAATGTTTAAAATTTGATGCGCATTTGTTTTAAGAAAACTATAACGTCATCATTTTTTCTGTTTGTGAAGTGCTGATTACATTCCATAAAAATTTCAAACATGAAAGATCTGAAAAATAAAGTTGCATATATAACCGGTGGCTCTAAGGGAATTGGCTTTGGAGTGGCCAAAAAACTGGTGGAATCCGGTATGAAGGTGGCTATCAGCGGAAGAACGCTACAAACCGTACAAAAAGCCGCTGCCGAGTTAGGAGATGAAAATCAAGTAATCGGTGTTGCAACTGATGTATCAAAATTACGTGACGAAGAAGAGGCCGTTAAAAAAATTCTCAATAAATGGGGCCAAATAGATTTGGTTCTTGCCAATGCCGGAGTTGGAAACTTCGCACCCATCGATGAAATGTCAGAGACAGAATGGCATCAAATGATCAACATCAACTTAAACGGTGTTTTTCATACGTTAAAAGCGTCAGTGGCGGCCCTAAAAGAATCAAAAGGGTATTATATGACCTTGGCCAGTTTGGCCGGCACTAATTTCTTTGCCAATGGAGCGGGATACAATGCCACTAAGTTTGGTGTGGTAGGCTTTACGCAGGCGGCCATGTTAGACTTGAGAAAATATGATATAAAAGTAACCACTATCATGCCTGGTTCGGTAGCTACCCATTTTGCGGGAAACACACCGGACGACAAAGATGCTTGGAAGATTCAACCGGAAGACATTGGCCAATTAGTGGTCGATTTATTGAACATACACCCAAGAACGCTGCCTAGCAAAGTAGAGGTGAGACCAAGTAGGCCGGACAAAAAATAAGTTTTCTACTTTTAAAAAATCCCATTGGTATTTACCAATGGGATTTTTTATTCAATTTCTTTTTCAACAAAGGGTTGTTGCGGACTACAAATCTCAATAATTAGCTTTCTTAAGTAAAAAGTAAATGTGTCAAGAACCTCGTTATTGATTATATAATCTTTTGTTCTGCTTCTACTCGCTTCTTTAGTAGCAAAAGATAGAATACCTGAATTCAAATTTTTAAAGGAAAAAATACCCGCCTGTAACTGGTTGATAGGTTGTAACCCAGTATACATTATCGCGTAACATAGTAATTGAAAAGCTTTGCTATACTTATAGTCGGTAATAAGTTCTTCCCAATTGACTATCTCAACCTGAGGCTGCGTGACTTTGCCCGTTTTGTAGTCAATGATTCTCAAAACCCCATCATGTTCATCAATTCGGTCCAGTTTTCCCTTTAACCTCACCGGAAAATCCAGTTCTGGAATGGGTAAATCGACTTTGAGATTTTCTTCGAGTGCTAAAATTTTGATTCTATGCGATTCTATTTCCTTGATTTCCATATCAATGAAATTCTCGATATACCTTACAATTACATTGTACGCAATAAAGTTCTTCCCTCTTGAAATATCTCCGCCAAAGAACGTCTTTGAAAATTCTCTATTGACCAATGTTGTAACCTTCTTTTTGGCCTCATGCATTTTATCTTTCTCTAAAAAATGCCCGATAAATGGGGTATATAGTTCTTCAAGTACATCGTGCACAATGGTGCCAAAGGTGTTTGCGGCGATATTTTCTTCTACCTCTAGTACATCGTCTATGCCCAGCAAATTCCTCTTATAGAAATCTATTGGGTTACGCACATAGTTACTCAAAGAGGTTGGTGAAAAGCCCCGATTCGAGTGTTCTTTTATGAGGGAAATCAAATGCGAATCTTTTTCGATCATCTCAGGTGTTTTCATCTGAGGAACGATAATGGGCGCCGCTATTTTTTCAACTATTGAACCTTTAAAATGGTCATCTGCAAGAAGCTGACGAATAAGACGACTTGGCTCACCCCCTTCCAGAACATCAGGCTCGGTATTGTAGAGAATGTATATATTCTTAGCCCTTTGTAGCAACCTATAAAAGTGATAGGTATAAACCGCATCTTTTTCTTTGTAGGTAGGAAGCCCTAAGCGTACTTTTAAATCGAACGGTATGAAAGAGTTATTTGACTTACCAGAAGGTAATATGCCTTCGTTTACAGAAGTCAAGATAACAGTTTCAAAATCAAGATTTCTACTCTCTAGCATACCCATAATCTGAAGACCTTCTAAGGGTTCGCCTTGAAAATCTAAGGACTCGGTATTAACCAATTCACGATATAGGGCCTGCAATGACCTTAAATCTTTTACAAAAGTATTTTCCTCGACTAGGCCCGAAAGTTGGTTAAAAAGAGTAAAAAAACGGTATAAATACTCCAATCCGAGATGGTCATGTCGTTTTATCAGAACTTCTTTGAGGGCCAAAACTACCCTCTTGCACAATTCTATGAATGTGGTTGGTTCGTAAAGCTTATGAGAAAAAAGCAACGGAGCCATTTCAGACTCAAGTAGGGCCAAAAGTCTTTCAGAATTAAGATAAGCCCAATTGTTCTTTTTGATGGATTCCAGAGCGGTTGCTACCTTATCGGATTCTTCATCATCAAACAGAATTCGTACGTACGGGTGCGCTAGAAATGATTCTATGGCCAAATGAAACCAACCTTGTTCAGTTCGGGTAATATATAAATCAAGTAAATCATCAAAAACAGAAGCCATGGGCGTTTTTGATAATGGATAACCCATGGTAATGTTTATTCCCTCAACCTCATCAGGAATAGAGTTGATAATGGGGTTCATCAAGGTTTCATCACCTAAAACTACGGCCATGTTTTGTAGATTCTGTAATTGAGATTTGCTCAAATCTCGTAGAAGTTGGCCCAAATATTTGGCTTGTGAAATATTCTTCGGTATTCCGATAACTTCAATATGCTTCTTAGAGAGGAAATTCGAACTAATTCCTTTTGGGGAATTCTGCTCGAAAAAAGACCAAGAATTAAAATGCTGACGAATGAAAAGACCTGCGTCATGAATATCATCGTCCAGAAAATACTCATCAACATCCCAATAAATATCAGCTTTGGTAGAATTGAGAATATACTGAATTATGCGACTTTCCGAAGTGTTCAGGGCGTTGAAACCAACAAATACGAAATGCTTGTTCGCATGTGTGCTAACAAAACCTTCTATGGCCTCGCAAGCTTTTCTATAGACAAGGCCTTGATGACCCATGCCTTTATGTAAAAGCTTTGTGCAAAAATCAGAATAGAGATTATCCAAACTATACCAAAATTTCAGATAATCGACCATTAAGTCGGTCTTTTCTTCTTGTAAAGACCAGTGGTTAATTTCCTGTATGGCCGCCAGATTTGAAAATAGTTCATTGGCATCTACCAAATAGCGATCAATCTCATTAAAGTCTTGCAAAAGGGTCTGTGCCCATTTACTAAATGCAAAGAAATCATCCTTACGCTCATAAGGTTGCTCTAAATAACATTCGTAGAGGGTAAACAATTGTTGGGTATTGTTAGCGAATAGCAATCCAGAGATTTTCTCAACAAAAGATTCAATACTGAAAATCTCAGGTGAAAAAAATGTCTTTCCTGTATTTTTCGCCAGAGCAGTGCGAAGAAAAGTACCGGCCCTTTTACTGGGTAAAACAACTATTAAACTCTCAAACCCATAGTGCTTCTGGGCTATGTCATGAACTACCTCGTCTATAAAGCTACGCATACCCAAAAATAAAAAAGCCCCGACAATAGTCGAGGCTTTTCCAATTATTTAGTAAGGTCTAAGAAATTACTTTACCAAGTTAATTTCAACCCTTCTGTTTTCTTTTCTACCACTTCTTGTGTTGTTAGAAGCGATTGGCTTGTCTTCACCGTAACCTACAGCTGACAATCTGAATTCTTCGATACCTTTATCTACCAAGAACTCTTTTACAGAAAGTGCTCTTGACTCAGAAAGGCTCTGGTTCAATTTCTGGCTACCAACGCTGTCAGTGTGACCCTCTACAGTAAACTTAGCAGTTGGGTACTCTTTCAAGATAGTGATGATGTCAACCATTACTGATGTAGACTCAGCTTTGATAGTAGACTTACCAGTATCGAACAAGATTGTTCTAGCGTATTCGTTCAATTGCTTCTGAACTTCTTCAGTTACTTCTGGGCAACCTTGGTTAGCTACAGTACCGGCAACATCTGGACATTTATCATCTTTATCCAATACACCGTCACCATCGCTATCTGGCCATGGGCAACCTTTGTTCTCAGCAGGACCAGCTTCGTTTGGACACTCATCATCACCGTCAGCAACACCGTCACCATCAGCATCAGGACAACCAGCCAAGTTAGCTAAACCTGCAACATCTGGACATTTGTCATCTTTATCGGCAACACCGTCACCGTCAGAATCAGGGCAACCGTTCATTTCAGCAGAACCAGCTTCGTTAGGACAAGCATCTTTGCTGTCTTCGATACCATCACCATCAGCATCAGGACAACCGTTGAAAGCCTCAAGACCAGCAACTTCAGGACAAGCATCATCTTTATCATAGATACCATCACCATCAGTATCGGTACCGCCGAATTTAACAGCAATACCTGCTAGGTGTTGCCAATGCTTAGCCAAGTAATCTTCGAAAGCATGCTTATAAGTAGTTTGAACTGTAAGACCGATGTTATCAGTAAACCAGAAGTTGATACCTACACCACCATTGGCAGTACCAGCCCCGATTTCATCAATCCAAGTGTAACCACCACCGATTTCAATAAAAGGATCGATTACAGTTCCTTCGATAAAGTTGTATTTAATTGTACCATCTATAGCGTAGTGAGAAAGGTCATCGACACTCATATCTCCCAATTTTCCAATTTTGTTCAAAGAACCTCTAGCACCTACGGAGAAACCGCTACCAACGTACTTTGATACACCAACGTAAGAGATGGAAGGAAGAATATTCCAATGGTCGGTTGCATTGAAAAGCTGACTACCGAAACCGCCGTCGTCACCAGTTGGATAAGTGTCTATGGCATTCACCCCAAAGCTAACCTGCCAAGGGTTATTCTCGTCTTGCGCTTGTATGTTGTTAACCCCAACAACCAGTAGGATAACAACCAAAAATTTGCTAAGATGTTTCATGTTCAAATTTTTAAGTTTAAGTGTTTATTAGCTGCAAATGTAAGTTGTTAAATATTATTAACAAAATCAATTATCTATTTTTTTTAACGCGTTTCGTGGATTAAATAATGCATTTAAACGATGTCTAGATCGTGTCCGACGTCAATAAATGCGGAGATTGCGCGGTCAAGATGCTCAGTTTCATGAGCTGCCGATAATTGTACGCGTATTCTCGCTTTGCCTTTAGGAACTACCGGATAAAAGAACCCAATAACATAAATACCTTTCTCCAATAAGAGCTTCGACATCTCTTGCGCCAGTTTCGCATCATATAGCATTATAGGTACAATGGCAGATTCACCATCTATAATATCAAAGCCGGCTTTTTTGATACCTTCTTTAAAATAAGATGTATTTCGTTGAAGCTTATCTCTAAGGGAGGTATCATTTTGTAATAGCTCAAATACCTTTATGGAAGCCCCAACAATTGCCGGTGCCAATGAATTCGAGAAGAGGTAAGGTCTCGAGCGTTGCCTCAAAATTTCAATAATTTCCTTTTTACCCGTGGTATAACCTCCCATGGCACCTCCTAAAGCTTTGCCCAAAGTACCGGTAATAATATCGATCCTGCCCATTACTCCTTTCTCTTCAAGAGTACCTCGACCAGTTTCACCTATAAAACCAGTAGCATGACATTCATCGATCATGACTAAGGCATCATATTTATCGGCCAAGTCACAAATCTTATCCAATGGTGCCACTAGACCATCCATTGAGAAAACCCCATCGGTTACGATAATTTTAAATCGAGCACCATCTTCTACCGATTGTTGAAGCTGTTTTTCTAAGTCTGACATATCGCTATTTGCATAGCGGTATCGTTTGGCCTTACACAGACGAACACCATCTATAATAGAGGCATGGTTCAACGAATCGGAAATAATAGCATCTTCAGCTGTCAAAAGCGGTTCAAAAACTCCCCCATTGGCATCGAATGCAGCAGCATATAAAATAGTATCCTCGGTACCATAAAACTCGGCAATCTTGCTTTCAAGTTCTTTATGTATGTCTTGGGTACCGCAAATGAACCTCACGGAAGACATTCCGAAGCCGTGTGTATCTAGCGTATCTTTGGCGGCCTGTATTACTTTGGGGTGTGATGATAACCCCAAGTAATTGTTCGCACAGAAGTTGATTACTTCAGAACCATCTGAGATTTTTATAACGGCGCCTTGCGGAGAGGTAATAATTCTTTCTGTTTTGAATAGACCATCATCTTTGATCTGGCTTATTTCATTTTCTAAATGCTCTTTTATCTTTCCGTACATATATAAGGTATATCTAAATTTTTAGTTTAAAAGTTTTTAAGCCACAATTCAACTCAATCAGGCCCGCCCCAAAAGTATAAAATAAGTATCATGCAGCTAAAACTAGAAATTATGACATCAAAAGTATTAGGTCTCGCTTCGGCCTTGACCAGAAATAGAAAGTACACGTTGGCGCTTGTTGGGGCACAGTTCGCCTATCTAAGCTATAAATACATTAAGAATAGAAAGAAAAGTAAAAAACGTTCTTAAGATTTAAACCGACTCTAACGTGATACTATCATTAATATAGATCAATAGTCTTTTGGAGATTTCGTAACCCATTGACTCTATGGCATCGGAATACTTATACAATTGTTCAACATACCTAGGGTTACGTTTGCCCGTTTTATAATCTATTATTGTTGCGGTGTTGTTCTTGATTACAATTCTATCGGGGCGCAGAATAGCACCGGACGGCGTGACAACGTCTTGTTCGTTTTTAATTACGCAGTCGTGGGTAAAATAGGGTGCGATTTCTGAATGGTTTAATATTCTGTTCAAATCGTCTATGAAGAGGTTCTTTTCGTCAATAGCAATAATACCGCGAACTACCGATTGTTCTATTGCTGAATGAATATCTTCTTTTGTATCTATAAACCCAAGAATATGGTGAAGGCGGTTTCCTCTTTCGATAGCTTCTTCCCTTTCCGTGTCCCAGAGTGCACCTGATTGGGTTAATATCTTAAATGCTTCCCTTTCTTTTGAAGTGTAAGTAAAAAGCACCTCATCTTGTTTTGATAATTGTGGAACCTCCTTCGGATCAACACGTTCCAATTGCCCAAATGTATATTCATTCAATTCATTGGCCCAAATTTCTCTTTCCTTCAGAAAATGAATAAAAAGTCCTGAATAGAATTCGGCTTTGTGATCACCAGAACTGGTGAGGTCTTTTTCCGTAATAACAAATAAGCCTTTAATTGCCCTGGTCAAAGCGACGTAAAGAACGTTGAATGAATCTAACTCCATCATATGCTCTTCTTCCAAAAAGAGTTTTTCGGCTTCAGAACTATAATTGATGAGCTCTTTTTTCTCGTTGACCAAAACCTCTTTAAAACCGTTAAAGGATTCAGAGGGCAAGGGCAGCCACATCTTTTTACCTCCTACACGCTTATAAATATTCTCGTTCGCAAAAGGAAATATGACAAAAGGAAACTCTAATCCTTTCGATTTATGCACCGTCATTATCTGAACCGCATTTATGTTTTGAGACATCGTTACACTCAACCGGTCTTTTCGCTTCTCCCAATTTTCAAGAAAAGTATAAACGCCTGGTCCATCGCTGTTTTCTATATCGAATATTTCTTCTAGAAAGAAACTGAGGTATGCATCGGAGCCTTCTATCAAAGAAAATTGTCTAACAGCCCACTCTATGCCATCATAGACCGAGATTCGGGTCAATTTATCCAAATCAAAATCATATCTTTCTTTCAACAAATCATTGACACTCTCTAGGTTCTCATATATAAAGCGATGTTTGTTCTTGTCGGATGGAGCTAAAAAATCTAATATTTCAAAAGCAGTTCCTTTATTTTCGGAATGTATCGCAAACTGCAACAAATTCACCAAAAACCTTACCTTATCGCTACTTGATAACAATAGGCTTTCTGAAGATATGGTCGGAATTTGTTTCTCGGTAAGAAACTCTGCCAACAAAACGCCATCTTTATTGCTGCGAACCAAGATGCAGATATCGTGATAGGCATGGCCACTTGAGACAATCGCAATAATCTTGTTTAAAGTTTCATCGCAATAAAGAGAAGATATGTCGTTCTCATCATCCTTCTCCAAAAAAGTGAGCTGAACAACTCCGCCAGTTTTAGTATTGGTCAATTGTTTGTTTCCTTCTACAAAAAGGGTCTTAAAAACAGTGTTGTTCAGTAACGGACTTGTTGATGTGAAAAATGAATTATTAAAGTTGATGACCTCTTCGTGACTTCTATAATTTACTGGAAGGTTAAAGGTTTCTGGAGGCACGACAAAGGGATTTTGCCTTAGACCGACCAAGTTTAAAAATTGCTCTGCCCTACCGCCCCTCCATCTATAAATTGCTTGTTTGGCATCGCCCACTAAAAACAAAGACCCCGTTTGACCTTTGTAATCTTGACTTTCAAGGGCGTTGCCTATCAGAGGAATTAGATTGTTCCACTGAGCCTGAGAGGTATCTTGAAATTCGTCTATAAAATAATGGCGGTATTTTTCGCCTAGCCTTTCGTAAATGAAAGGAGCCGGTTGATTTTTTATTTCTTTCGATATGAGCATATTAAACTCCGATATCAAGAGCAAGTCCCTTTCCTTTTGTATTTGCTTGACTTCATTTCGAAGAGCATTCAATACCGTTAACGGCACCAAATTACCATAGGCGTTCTTTAAAAATTGCTGTCTGTAGAAATTCTGCTTGATAGCAGAAAAAAGAACAGTCAAATGAGGGTGCAAGGCATCTAAGGTCTGCTTTACATTATCAGAAGCTGACTTGTTGTATAAAACGGTGGTCTCGAAATTCTGTTTCCAACCAGCATCAAAATTGATATTCAGATTACCTTGGGCTATATCTGATATGAATTTTGGGAAATACCCACGAGTAAAATCTGAAAACTCCAGTTGATTCTCTTCGATGCGAGTTAGTATTTCATTGGCAATGGACACTAGCAAATCCCCAATTCTTTGCTGCTCTGCCCATAAAATAGACTTCAGTTTTAGAAAATCATCTATATTCTTGTTTCTCAGCCCTTCAAGATGACTTGCATGGTTTTCATTGAACATGAGCATACCCATCTTGTACAGGTCTTGCCCAATGTCCCAACTTTTATCATCATCGATTTTCTCTAAGGCGAAGTCTAATAGAACCTGTGTAAGTTTTTTATCGACACCGGCCTTTTGCAACAATCTGCTGACCGCCTCATCTAAAAGCAAATCGATTTCTAAGACGACTTCAAAGTTTTGTGGTATACCCAAGTCTTTCGCAAAAGTTCGTATAATTCTATGGGTAAACTTGTCTATGGTAGAGATGTCAAAAAAAGCATAATTGTGCAGAATAGATTTTAGCGTTGTTTTGGCTCTTTCCCTTAATTCTTGCTCATTAATGTTCAGTGATGCCCTGACTTCTTTAAATAGGGCCGAAGAATCATCTGAAGTGCTATTCTCACTGAAACTCTGAAGACTGTCAAGAATTCTCGTCTTCATCTCATTTACTGCTTTGTTGGTAAATGTGATAGCCAAGATTCGCCTAAAACCTCCCTTGGCTCCAAGAACAATTTTCAAGTACTCTTTGGCAAGGGTGAAAGTCTTGCCTGATCCGGCAGAAGCATTGTAGATTTTATAGGAATTATCGTGCAAGTGCTTTTTTACGCAAATTACGGATTCTAAAAGAGTTCTTAACAAATAATTAAGGTAATTTATACCTTAAAAAACGTACTTTTCAACTTGCTAATTATTAATCTAAAAACATATAAAAATGGCTTTTGAATTACCAAAATTACCCTATGCATATGACGCGCTAGAACCTTCTATCGACGCTCGTACCATGGAAATTCACCATACAAAGCACCATAACGGCTATACCACTAAATTAAACGCTGCCATTGAAGGCACCGATTTAGCCGGAAAATCTATAGAAGCTATTCTAGAAAATCTAGATATGTCACACAGCGCCGTTAGAAACAACGGTGGTGGCTTCTTCAATCACTCTCTTTTCTGGGAAGTAATGTCACCCGACGGCGGAGGTAAACCTTCAGGAGAACTTGCCTCAGCTATTGATAACGCCTTTGGTTCTTTCGAATCTTTTAAAGATAAGTTTAGCAGTGCCGCTGGAGGACAGTTTGGTTCTGGTTGGGCTTGGCTTTGTGTTCACAAAGGTGGAAAGGTTGAAGTTTGTAGCACACCTAACCAAGACAACCCTCTAATGCCAAGTACTGGTTGTGGAGGCACTCCTATTTTAGGGTTGGATGTATGGGAACATGCTTATTATCTTAACTATCAAAACAAGCGCCCAGAGTACGTTGAGGCTTTCTTCAATGTTATCAATTGGGACAAAGTTGCTGAACTTTACGCCGAAGGCAAATAATAAAGTTTTTCAATCAAATAAAAGGCCCCAACCGGTATCCGGTTGGGGCCTTTTATTTTTTAACAAGTCGCAAAAAAGGGGAATAAAACCCTGAGCTTTAGTAAATAGAAAAGGGCGGAGAAGTCTCCACCCTTTTCGTCCCAAATCTTACCATAAACTTAACCTACTTATGCTATGGCAGGACTAAAATACTGGTATTGTGGGAAATAAAAAAAGAATTTTTAGAAATTTTAAGGCTTTTTTTTAACATAAAAAGCTTGAAAAAGTGTTAACGCAGTGAATTACTGGCATTTCTATAAAATAAAAAGGCGGAGCAATGCTCCGCCTTTTCCCCAAATCTTACCATGAACTTAACCTACTTATGCTATGGTTCTCCAAATGTATTGCGAATTAAGCCATCGGAAAAAGTAATTAGACTAACGTACGTTTACCTAGTTGAACTACCTTTTAGTAATCTATCGAAGCTCCGATGATAGAATTGGATCGTAATGTAACAGTATCTGACTGAATTGAATGGGGAAGAAGTAAAAATAAAAGGCGGAGCATTGCTCCGCCTTTTCCCCAAATCTTACCATGAACTTAACCTACTTATGCTATGGTCCTCCAAATATAGAGCAGCTTATTTCGGGGTTAAAAGTTCTTTGTCAAACGGTCGAAAAAAAAGATAAAAGGTGAAAAGGAAGCTCTGTAGAGGCTTTACGGGTAACACGGATTTATAATGGAATTGATAAAATAAAAAAGGTGGAGAATCTCCACCTTTTTTGCCCCAAATCTTACCATGAACTTAACCTACTTATGCTATGGCAATACTAAAAGTATATACCGCTCAAGCGGGTCAATACAAAAAGCCGTTGAAATACTCAGATTATCGATAAAATACTCTAAATGAGGGATTTCATCGATGAAAGTAATCAATACGCCCTTTGGTTCTTTCCTTCATAAAAATTGATGAACGCTCTGTTCACCACTCGGTTACCGCCTGGGGTGGGGTAATCGCCCGTAAAATACCAGTCGCCCAAATTCTTGGGGCAGGCCATATGAAGGTTGTCTATGTTTTGATATATAATTTGAACCTCTGCATTGATTCCTTCAGGGCTCAAAAGCTCTCCTATTTTTTGTGATATTTCCTCATCGGTAAAGGGAGCATAGAACTCCTTTACGTAGTTGATTACTTCTGCATCACGTGTAGCGGTCTGTTGTAAACATTTGTCATAAATATCATCGACAATGTTCATAGTCAAGCGCTCTTGGTGCAAAGCCAACGCCGCTTTAAAAGCAACAAAATCCTCTAGTTTTGCCATATCGATTCCGTAACAATCCGGATATCTGATTTGAGGCGCAGAAGAGACTACCACAATTTTTTTAGGGGAAAGTCGGTCTAAAATTCTTAGTATACTTCTTTTAAGGGTTGTTCCGCGAACGATACTATCATCAATAATAACAAGATTGTCACCTTTCTTTACAGATCCGTACGAGATATCGTAAACATGCGTAACCAAATCATCACGGCTACTATCTTGGGTTATAAAGGTTCTCAATTTTGCATCTTTAATGGCCACTTTCTCGATGCGTGGCCTAATCGCTAAAATGGAATGAAGTTCTTCACTGTTGATATTAGAGCCTAACGCAAGAATCTGTTCCTCCTTCTTTTTGTTCAGATAGTTTTGAGCCTCTTTGACCATGCCAAAAAATGAAGTTTCAGCGGTATTTGGTATATAAGAGAATACGGTATTTTTCATATCGTACTCAATAGACTCCAATATTTGAGGGAACAACAATCGACCTAATTCTTTCCGCTCTTGATAAATTTCTTTATCACTGCCCCTAGAAAAATAAATTCTCTCAAAAGAACAAGCCTTGCGCTCTACCGGCGGTAATATTTCTTTCAGGGATACACTACCATTCTTCTTGATGATAATAGCATGACCAGGGTCTAGCTCTTTAATCTCATCATATTTCACATTGAAAACCGTTTGAATGGCAGGCCTTTCCGATGCGACGACGACGACTTCATCATCTTGATAATAATAGGTGGGGCGTATTCCGGCAGGGTCTCTAAGAACAAATGCATCACCATGCCCTAAAAGACCGGCCATGGCATAACCACCATCCCAGTTCTTGGCAGCCCTCTTTAAAATTTTATTCAGCTTAAGACGCTCAGCTATCAACGGGGAAGCCTCTTGCTTGCTATAGCCCTCTTTCTTTATCTGCTTATACAATTTGGCGACCGCATCGTCTAAAAAATGACCTATTTTTTCCATTACCGTTACGGTATCGGCCATCTCTTTTGGGTGCTGCCCTAATTGTACCAAATTTTTGAAGAGCTCATTAACGTTTGTCATATTGAAGTTACCCGCAACAATTAAGTTACGGTGCATCCAATTGTTCTGACGTAAAAACGGGTGAACGCTCTCTATGCTATTCTTACCAAAAGTACCATAGCGTACATGCCCTAAAAGCACCTCACCTATATAGGGTATATGCTTCTTTTGAAGCGCCACATCATTTTGGTATTCTGGGTTCTCGGCCAATGTAGTATTGATCCGATCATTAATTTGCGCAAAAATATCTTGAATGGGCTGTTGGGCAATCGAACGCACCCGGCTCATATACCTTTCACCAGGGTTCACATCTAACTTGATACTTGCGAAACCGGCACCATCTTGACCTCTGTTGTGCTGCTTCTCCATCATGAGGTACATTTTATTGACCCCATAGAAAGCAGTACCGTACTTCTTCTTGTAGTACTCTAACGGTTTCAAAAGACGTATAACCGAAATACCACACTCGTGTTTAATAGCATCACTCATTGTATATCCTTTCTCTATTAAAAAAGCCCCTTTTATGTAGGGGCGTGTTTTATCTTAACTCTATATCGAACTGGGTGAGGGCCTTGAACTCAAACAACCTTTTGTTCACCTCTTCTCTTTTCAGCGTTTTCATGCGCTCGGTTCCAAACCGTTCAACGCAGAAAGAAGCCAAATTAGACCCATGAATAACCGCATTCTTAAGATTCTTGAACGACATGTTATCGGTAGCCGCCAAATAACCAGAAAAACCGCCGGCAAACGTATCGCCTGCGCCGGTTGGGTCAAAAACCTCTTCTAAAGGCAACGCAGGGGCAAAGAATACCTTTTCATCGTGAAACAATAACGCACCGTGCTCACCTTTCTTAATGACCACATATTTCGGCCCCATTTCTTGAATCGCCGCGGCAGCCTTCACCAATGAATATTCTTCTGTCAGCTGTCGTGCCTCTTCATCGTTAATGGTAATAACATCTATGTGTTTGATGACCTCTTTTAATTCATCAAGGGTATTATCCATCCAGAAATTCATAGTATCCAAAACGATTAGTTTTGGTCGTACTTCCATCTGATTAATTACACTTAATTGTATGGAAGGGTGCAGATTACCCAGCATCACCACATCGGCATCCTTAAAATGATCCGGCACTTTGGGGTCGAAATCTGCCAAAGTGTTCAAATCGGTTATTAGGGTATCTCTTGAATTAAGGTCGTTATGATATTTACCTTTCCAATAGAAGGTCTTTCCTCCCTTTACGATTTCGGTTCCGGTCAGATCAATGTCTTTACCTCTAAGAATTTCAAGATAGGACTCCGGAAGGTCGTCTCCCACAATGGAGACAATGGCCGTTTCAACATCAAATTGGGAGGCCGCCAGCCCAATAAAGGTCGCAGCACCACCTAAAATCTTTCCTGTCTTACCAAAAGGAGTCTCGATTTCATCAATAGCAATGGTGCCTACGATTAGAAGTTTACCCATAAGGTCTTGCAATTTTGCTGCAAATATACGCTTTTGGGTGGCGAATTGAGCGGGTGTTCGATATCAAATTTTAATATTCGGTAAACGGCCTATTTCCTACCAAAATCTGCAGGAATTTCACCCCAGGCCTTGGTTTCCCATTTAACCACCGGAGTGGTATATGAATTGGTCTTAAGCCATTCAACGGCCCTACGGATCAGCTCAAAAAGTTCTTTGTTTTTGGCGTTTTCCTCTAATTTGGTATTGCAGTTTTTTTTGCGCACCCAGCTCATAGCTGTACGGCTATCGGTGTAAATAACACGGTCACTCTTATTTTTCTTCAGAAAGGCCAAGCCATGCACAATGGCCAAAAATTCACCGATGTTATTTGTGCCTTGCTGAAACGGACCTTGCTTAAAGAGTTTTTTGCCCGTTTTGGTGTCTACCCCTTGGTATTCCATAACGCCAGGGTTTCCGCTAGAGGCGGCATCTACAGAAATAGAATTGTAATTAGGGGTACCATATTTAAGAGCCTCTGCAGCGGATAGTTGGGCGGCCTGCTTTTTCTTCCCCTTATAATCGGCGTAATCGCCATTATATGCTTTTTTTGCTTCGGTAAAACTGGAAAATGATTTGTACTGGGCTCCCTTAAAACCGTCAATAGCAGCCTTACAGTCTTTCCAGGTATCATAAATACCGGGGCGTTTTCCTTTCCAAACCGTATAGAATTTTTCCTTTTTTGCCATTAGCTATCGGTCAAAAGTTTATCGATCACCTTCGGAAAATGCTCATATTCCAACTCATGAACCTTGGCCGCAATAGTATCCGGTGTATCGTCTGAAACGACTATAGTTCTAGCTTGGTGAATAATAGCTCCCTCATCATAATTTTCGTTCACGTAATGAATGGTAATGCCTGTTTCAGTTTCTCTGTTCTCTTTAACGGCTTTGTGAACATGGTTTCCGTACATACCCTTTCCTCCATATTTAGGCAATAGGGCAGGGTGAATATTGATTATTTTATTAGGAAAAGTTTCGATAAGGTTTTGTGGAATCTTCCATAAAAAACCGGCCAAAACGATTAAATCGGGATTCAAAACGCCAACTGTTTTACATACTAGATCTGAATTATAGAACGACCGCCTATTAAAGTAAAGGGCGTCGATAGATAATCTATCGCATCGGTCAAGTACTGCGGCATTTTTCTTATTCGTTAAAACACAGGCTATCTCAATATCAGAACGAGAAGAAAAATAGTTCACGATATTTTCTACGTTCGAGCCAGAGCCTGACGCAAAAAGAACGATTCGTTTGGTTTTCAAAAGATTAGCGATTTAAGTTTACAAGTTCTTTAAAGGTCGCAAGGTAAAGGATTTTTCTATGGAAATTCAACTACGAAAGCCCTACATATAGTGCTATAGAATATCTCGTTAGAGCTAAAAAAATTTTAATTCGAAAGAGTTCTCTTGTTCTTAAATTTAGTAAATTACCATACATTTTATCGGCAAATAGTGTTATTCAACCAAAGTTTTTTATTTTTGCCAACAATTTAAATTTTAAAACCAATTTTATTATGTCAGACATTGCATCAAGAGTAAAGGCTATCATCGTTGATAAATTAGGTGTAGATGAAAACGAAGTTGTAACGGAAGCTAGCTTTACAAACGACCTAGGGGCAGATTCTTTGGATACAGTGGAATTGATTATGGAGTTCGAAAAAGAATTTGATATCCAAATCCCAGACGATCAAGCTGAGAATATCGCAACAGTTGGCCAAGCCATTAGTTATATAGAAGAAGCGAAGTAATCTTTAATGATTCTTTAAAATAAAGATTTATAAATTATCCATGTGGTAACCCTATCGCATGGATAATTTTTTTTAATTTACGGTTGGCTTAAAACAAAACGAAAAATTAAGTTCAATGCAATTAAAGCGAGTAGTAGTTACCGGATTGGGTGCTTTAACACCTATTGGTAACAATATCGAGGAATATTGGGAAGGCCTGAAAAATGGAAAAAGTGGTTCGGCCCCCGTTACCTATTATGACACCGAAAAATTCAAGGTCAAATTTGCTTGTGAACTTAAAAACTTCAACGCCGAAGATTATTTTGACCGAAAAGAGGCTCGAAAACTTGACCGTTTTGCGCAATACGCCCTTATTTCTTCCGACGAAGCCATTACAGATTCAGGTTTAGACCTCGAAAAGCTTGACAAATTTCGTGTTGGCGTTATTTGGGGAGCAGGTATCGGAGGTTTAGAGACCTTTCAAAATGAAGTGATCAACTTTGCCGAAGGCAACGGAACACCACGTTTCAATCCGTTCTTCATTCCTAAAATGATTGCCGACATTGCTCCGGGGCATATCTCTATCAAGCACGGTTTTATGGGGCCAAACTATACTACGGTATCAGCTTGTGCTTCATCGGCCAATGCCATTATCGATGCTTTAAACTATATAAGGCTTGGGCATTGTGATGTAGTGGTTACCGGTGGTAGTGAGGCAGCAGTTACTATTGCAGGTATGGGTGGTTTTGGTGCTATGCATGCTCTTTCTACCCGTAATGAAAGTCCGGAAACCGCATCAAGACCTTTTGATGCCACTAGAGATGGTTTCGTTCTAGGTGAAGGTGCCGGTGCTTTGATTCTTGAAGAATATGAGCACGCCAAGGCAAGAGGTGCCAAAATATATGCTGAGGTTGCCGGTGGCGGTCTATCGAGCGACGCTTACCACATGACAGCTCCACACCCCGATGGTATCGGGGTGGTCAGGGTAATGGAAAATTGTTTGCGCGATGCCGGACTAAAACCGGAGGAAGTAGATGCCATAAATACCCACGGTACCTCAACACCTTTAGGTGATGTTGCCGAGCTAAAGGCAATCAGTGAGGTTTTTGGTGACCATGCACCTAATATAAATATTAATTCGACCAAATCGATGACCGGCCATTTGCTTGGCGCGGCAGGTGCCATTGAGGCAATTGCATCGATTTTGGCCATGAAACATAGTTTGGTGCCGCCCACCATCAATCACTCGGTTGTTGATGAGAACATAGACCCTAAATTGAATCTCACCTTGAACGAAGCTCAAGAACGAGAAGTAAATGTTGCACTGAGCAATACATTTGGGTTCGGAGGGCACAACGCCTGTGTTATATTTAAGAAAATCAGCGAGTAATACCCATGGGTTTTCCTTCAAATATATTCAATTCCCATTCCAAAAAGGATGGGGATTTTTTTTTGGGGATGACCAAAATACTGGGCTTTAAGCCAAAAAAGCTTGATTATTACAAACGTGCTTTTTTACATAGGTCGGCCAATATAAAAGATAAAGATGGCACGCCTATGAACTACGAGCGTCTCGAATTTTTGGGCGATTCTATGTTAGGTACTATTATATCAAAACATCTGTACGATCAAGTACCGGAAGGTGATGAGGGATATTTGACCAAAATGCGTTCAAAAATCGTTAGTAGAAAACATCTGAACGAACTTGGCAAAGATTTAGAGCTGATAAAATTTGTTCAAAGTCGAATTCCGAAAACACACTTTGGAGAAAATATACACGGCAATGTATTTGAGGCCTTGGTAGGTGCTATCTATCTCGACAGAGGTTATAAGTACTGCGAAAAGTTCATCAGTCAACAGGTGATAGACCCCTATGTAGACATTGAACAGTTAGAAGGCAAGGTCATCAGCTACAAAAGCCTGATCATCGAATGGTGCCAAAAGCAAAAAAAGACTTTCGATTACAATGTTTACGAAGATACCGGTAACGATACGTTAAAACATTTTGCCGTAAAATTGACTATTGGGGGCAAAGTAATGGCCAAGGCCAGGGCAACATCGAAGAAAAAGGCAGAGGAAAGAGCTTCAAAAAGAGCCTATTACGCACTTCAGGATAGGATGGAAAAGTCGTAAAATATTTCTATTGTAACTAAAACGTTATAGATTGCCGAATTTAAGCTTTACCCCTTGCTAACCTAGGCGTTGTACCGTATTAATATTATATTTGCTGCTTTCTGTGCCTATGGTAGCGATACATAAGATTTCGACGGATTTTTACGAAGATTCATTCGATTTGATTGCATTGCACAGCAGTCTTGAAGATTATGCCATCGCCTATGCCTTGAACCAGTGCTTAAAATCAAGTTTTAAGCGTAGACGTGCAGATTTAGATATTTCTGTACATACCACGGTTCCCATATTTGAATGGAAAGATGATTTGAACGACAGGTATTGGACATTTTTCCCTAACCATAGTTTAGAGGAAGATAAAACATCAAGGTCCGATCTTTTTATGAACGAGCCGGCGTTTGCAAAGTTCACCATGGTACCGGAATATAAAGATGTAGATTATTTTATCAAGATTGAGCAAGAAGATAATGCCGATACGGAGAAGCTCATCAAATCGTTATTGGCCGTGCCGAAAATTATTACGGCCTATAGCATAGAAACAGACAAACTAAAATCAAAGAACAACTTAATTTATTGAATCAATGCCTAGCAAAAAAAAGACAAAAATAGTAGCCACCCTCGGTCCGGCGACTAGCAAGAAAGAGGTTCTCAGAGATATGATCGAGGCCGGTGTAGATGTCTTCCGCATAAATTTCTCCCATGCAAATTATGATGACGTTACCGAACGCATCAATATGATTCGAGAACTTAACGAAGAAATGGAAACCTATACTTCCATTCTTGCCGATTTACAGGGCCCCAAATTACGGGTAGGGGTCATGGCCGGTGAAGTTGTGGTGGCACCAGGTGACGAAATTACATTTGTGACCGGTGAACCTTTTGAAGGTACAAGTGAGAGGGTTTATATGAACTATGCCACTTTTCCTAAAGATGTCAATCCTGGAGAACGTATTTTACTAGATGATGGCAAACTAATTTTTGAAGTGGTCTCTACCAATGGTGAAGACGAGGCAAAAGCTAAGGTGATTCAAGGTGGTCCGCTTAAATCTAAGAAAGGGGTTAATCTTCCTAATACCAATATATCGTTGCCGGCGTTGACCGAAAAGGATATTAACGATGCCATTTTCGCCATATCTCAAGATGTAGATTGGATCGCTCTTTCTTTTGTTCGCTTTAGTCAAGATCTTATTGATCTTCAGAACTTGATCAAAGAACACTCTGAACATAAAATTCCGATTATAGCCAAAATCGAAAAGCCTGAGGCAGTAGAAAATATAGACAAAATCGTTGCCTATTGCGACGGTCTTATGGTTGCTCGTGGTGATTTGGGTGTTGAAGTGCCTGCGCAAGAAGTACCATTGATTCAAAAGCAATTGGTTCTAAGAGCCAAAAAGGCAAGAATACCCGTTATCATTGCGACCCAAATGATGGAAACTATGATTACGAGCCTTACCCCAACAAGGGCAGAGGTTAATGACGTAGCTAACTCAGTAATGGATGGTGCCGATGCCGTTATGCTTTCAGGCGAGACTTCGGTAGGTAACTATCCTGTTCAAGTTATCAGTAAAATGGCAAGTATATTGGAAAGTGTCGAAGGTTCTGAATTGATCCAGGTTCCTCATGATCCACCTCACATCAAGACCAAGCGCTACATTACCAAATCGATTTGTTACCATGCGGCTACTATGGCGAACGAAATAAAGGCGAAAGCGATTTCTACCCTTACCAATAGTGGTTATACCGCCTTTCAAATCTCTGCATGGAGACCAAGTGCCCATATCTTAGTCTTTACCGACAACAAGCGTATTTTAACACAATTGAACCTTCTTTGGGGAGTTAGGGCCTTTTATTACGATAGGTATGTTACCACCGATGAAACCATCGAAGATGTAAATAGCATCGCCTGCAAAAAAGGTTTTCTCGAAGTGGGCGATATGCTGATTAGCCTTGCCGCTATGCCTATTAGGGAAAAGGGCATGGTCAATACCCTAAGAGTTACGGAAATCGAAAACTGTAGTTTCTAAAAAATAGATTTAGGCAACTGCTTTTTCAAAAGCGATAAAGTTGACCAAATCTCCTTTCATATTAAAAATCGGCTTGCCTTTTATCTGACAAGAATAAGGCGAGCCATTTTTTTTATAATTGATAATAGTTTCCTCGAAAGGTTGCTGGTTTTCAATTGCTTCGGCTATTCTTTCTCTGGTAAGTTTACAGGTGTCTTTTCCTTGAAATAGTTTGGGTGATTTCCCAACAACTTCAATGGGGTCATAGCCTGTCATTTGCTTAATATTATTGCTGGCAAATTCAATTTTCAAATGGGGATCGGTTATAACGACAACCAATTCCTTAATCAAGGGCCAATCATCGCCCGTTAAGACCGACTGCCAACGATTTTTGTTACCTATCTGACCAATGGAAGCCAAATCTTTTAAATGTTCTTTGTAGGTCTGAAAATACATCCCTGAGATATCCCATGATGAAAGTGGGGCAGATATAGCATTTATATGCGAATTATATCGTTGTACAGCACTATCATAAAACCGAAGATCCTTCATACAACAAGAGATTTAATGCCTTACAAAATTATTGGTTCTTCTTTAATTGACCATTGTTAGGCAAAAAAATAGTCAACCAAAAAAAAGACGCCTTCAAGACGTCCTTTTTTCTGCATTTAATGAATGATTTTCAAATTTTATTTTGACCGTGGGCAGCTCTGATTCCAACGAATTATTCTGCCTCTCTATTTCATCGGCTATATCTTGAAGCTCTGAATCTACACTACAAGAAAAAATGGTCATGGTAACAAAAGCTAACAACAGCAGCTTTATAACAAATGGTTTCATATTCAATTGATTTGGGGGTATAAAACATGTAATAACAACTAGCTGAACCGCTTTTTATTGTGCATTTATGTAGAAGAACGTTAAAAAGCATATCGCTTCATCGATATTTAGCAAACTTTAAACATTTTTTATGAATTGAAATTGGCTCAAGACCCTGATAGTACTAGCTTTGCGCTTTTAAAATTTAATCATTATCATAGACTTTATCATCGCTATTCTATGGAGTTTATCCCCCTTTGGAGAGGCAAAGGCAGGAATACCCTATGGAATGCTTAACGGCCTAAACATCTATCTGGTCTTTATATTTTGCTTTTTGGCCAATGTGTTGGTTTTTCCCATTATGATTTTTTTCTTGGATAAAATCAACAAATACTTTCTGCGATGGTTTTTCTATAAAAAATCGGCCATATATGTTGCCAGAAGGGCCAAGACCGGATCAGGTGAAAAAATTCAGAAATTCGGTTTTTGGGGTTTGATTCTGTTTGTAATGATTCCGCTTCCCGGTACGGGAGTCTATGCAGGAAGCATCGCTACCTATCTTTTTAAGATTGAAAGACAAAAGGCCTTTTGGGCAAATACCATTGGTATTTTTCTTTCTTCGGTCATTGTATGGTCGGCAACATTGTTATCAATGAAAGGAATGGGCCAAGCTTAATTCTAAGAACCGTTTCTTTATTGAATTTCTAGAATTTTCTGTGTGGCACCATTGAAAACAAAGGTTTCGCCAGTGTGCTTTCCCATTAATAGCCTACCGATAGGCGTCATAGCCGAAATGCAAAAAACGGGTGATTCCGACAACTCACATTTTCCGGCCGAAATTGCCACATAATATGAATTGAGGTCAGTACGCACCAAGCTTCCCAGACCCACCACTTTAGAATTTATGCTAGGGTTAGCTCTCTTTAATACGGCCTTCATCTGTTCGGCTTCCGCTAATTGTTGTCCTAACTTTTCACGTTCAATTTGTAACATGGCACGACCGGTTTCATGCTTGTCACCGGCCGTACTTTTTGTTTCGCTTTGTAATGAGTCTTGAATTTCACCGATATTCGTTTGTATGCGAGAAATTCGGCCATCGACGAAGTCTAGACAAAAATTATATAACTCTTGTTTTTGGTTCAACCTGTAAAATTAATGTGAATCTCTTTCCACTTTAGAACCTGAGCCTCCCACCAAAAAATCAAAATCAGCCCCCTTATGGGCTTGTTCCACATGGTCAACATACAGCTTTACGTAACCTCTTTTAGCTAAAGATTCCGGTACTTTCCACTCACTTCTTCTCTTGGCCAGCTCCTGTTCAGAAATCATTAGGTTTAGACTGCGTGCCTCGACATCTAGCTCAATTAAATCTCCGTTCTCAACGAAGGCCAAATTACCACCTATGGTAGACTCAGGCGAGACGTGAAGTATAACGGTACCACCTGCCGTACCGCTCATTCGACCGTCAGATATGCGTACCATGTCTTTAACGCCCTGCATTATCAATTTTTCAGGAAGATCAACGTTGCCCACTTCAGGCATGCCAGGATAGCCCTTTGGGCCGACCCCTTTAAGAACGATTACACTATCTTTATCAATATCTAAGTCTGGGTCATCAATACGGTCATGGTAATCTTCCATGGTTTCAAAGACAACTGCTTTTCCGGTATGCTTCATTAAATGCTCTGACGCGGCAGACGGCTTTATAACTGAACCGTCCATACACAAATTACCCTTTAATACGGCGATTCCTGCCTCCTTTTTAAGAGGATTTTCCAGACTACTGATAACATCATCATCATAGCAGGCTACGTCTTTATAATTTTCACCTAAACTTTTTCCGTTTGCCGTGATGACTTCGTTATGTAACAACGGTTTTAAACGGTTGAGAACTACTGGCAGGCCACCTGCATAATAGAAATCTTCCATCAAATGTTTCCCAGACGGCTTGAGATTTACCAATAAGGGCACTTTGCTGCCATGGGTATCGAAATCTTCCAGCTTCAAATCGACACCAATACGCCCCGCTATTGCAGTAAGGTGTACTATTAAGTTGGTAGAGCCCCCAACAGCTGAATTGGTAACGATAGCATTTTCAAATGCCTCTCTGGTCAATATTTTTGACAGTTTTAAATCTTCCTTTACCATTTCAACGATACGCCTACCCGAGAGTTGTGCGAACATTTTCTTTCTTGAATCTGCTGCCGGAATGGAGGAAAACCCCGGAAGGGTCAAGCCCAAAGCTTCTACCATCGTGGCCATGGTTGAAGCCGTGCCCATGGTATTACAATGACCTATACTTCTCGCCAGGCACACTTCTGCCTCTCTAAAATCGGCATCGGTGAAAGCCTCATTCTTCTGTTTTTCCTTCACCATCCAGTTCATGGATCCCGAACCAATCTTCTCGCCTCTAAAGCGCCCACTAAGCATTGGCCCTCCTGGTACTACTATGGTCGGCAAATCGACACTACAGGCGCCCATTAAGGTCGACGGAGTGGTTTTATCGCATCCTGTTAAGAGGACAATGCCATCAAGTGGATTGGCACGTATAGATTCCTCAGTATCCATACTGGCCAAATTGCGAAAAAGCATAGTGGTGGGGCGCATGATGGTCTCCCCCAAACTCATCACCGGAAACTCCATAGGAAAACCTCCAGCTTCCAGAATACCTCGTTTGACTATTTCTGCAAATTGACGCAAGTGACCGTTACAAGGTGTCAGCTCTGACCAGGTATTACATATGCCTATTACTGGTTTTCCTTCAAAATAATCATCGGGATAGCCCTGATTTCGTAACCATGAACGGTGTACGAAGTTCATTTTTTTATTGTCACTATTGAACCATTCTGAGCTTCTTAGCTTTTTACTTTTTGACATGAAATCTAGGTTGAGGTTTTGATCGGTTTAAAGTAGGGATTATAGCCCAAAGAAACAATGAAAGCCAAAAGTTGACTATGGCAAGGTGTAAGTAATGTTGGTAAACGGTGTTAAGCCAGTTCGGCCAGCTCTTTACCGACCAAACTTCCTATAGCGATGCCCATTCCGCCCAATCGAACACCGCAAAAAACATCGGAAGAAAGCGGTCTTACAATTGGCGACTTTCTATTTCCTACGCCCATAATTCCACTCCAGCGCCGATCGATTTCCAACTTTTCATTGGGAAGTATGATTTCTTTTAAGAGTTTTTCCAGTTGCTTCTGAATCAACTCTGTCTCTCCGAACTCAGTTGTTTGCTCAGCTAGAAAGTCTAAATTTCTCCCTCCCCCAAAAAGAATTCTATTGTCGATATTCCTAAAGTAATAATAACCTTGGTCGAAATGAAAGGTTCCTTTAATGTCAAGATATTTTAATGGCTTTGTCAAAATTACCTGCGCCCTTGCGGGTTGTACTTCATCGGGTAAAAATTGTCCTGTAAAACCATTCGTCGCTATGAACAATTTTCCGGTAGAAAACTCAAAGTGTTCGGTCTTAAGCAACACCAAACTTGATTTTTGTGTAAAATCATTCAAAGCGACCCCTTGCAGAATGGTAATTTCTTGGTCCACGGCCTTCTTGGCTAAGGCCATCATCATTTTTCCAGGATCTAGCTGACCCTCAAAGCGATGTGCAATATACTTTTCATGAATTTTCTCAAAACCATATTTATTAGACTGCACGAAAAAGGGAATCTCACCAAAAATAGGTTTCAACAGCGAATTTACATGCCCCATCATTTCTATGCTTGATTCGTAAAGTTCAGGCGCGTTCTTCAAAAAGAGTTCATAACCTCCCAAGGGTTGAAAATCAATGGCGCTATCACCCAAAGTTGATCTGAGCAACTGAATACCGTCCCACCTTTTCTTGACAAGGTTAAAAACTTCTTCTTCAGAATGAGTGCGGAGGTCAGAAACAATTTCGGAAATACTACCAAAACAGGCAAAACCGGCATTCTTGGTACTGGCGCCTTGTGGCAACACACCCTTCTCAAGCACTACTATCTTGGCATTGGGAAACCTCTGCCTTAATTGTAAAGCACAGTTCAGGCCCGTGATTCCAGCGCCAACAATCGTGAAATCAACCTGCGATAGCCAAGTCTTATATTCCCAATAACTTAGTTTCATAAAAATGGAAGGTAAGTGAAATTAGGGAATAAAAAACCCCGGACTGGCCGGGGCAATTATTAATCTTCTTTTTCAGGATTCATTTTAAACGATTCCATGAATTTTGTGGTATAGTTTCCAGCCAAATAATCTGGATGATCCATCAACTGCCTGTGAAAGGGAATCGTGGTTTTGATACCCTCTATGACAAACTCATCAAGAGCCCGTTTCATCTTGTTGATTGCCTCTTCACGTGTCTGTGCAGTGGTAATCAATTTGGCAATCATCGAATCATAGTTCGGTGGAATTTGATATCCGCTATAAACGTGGGTATCCATTCGCACTCCATGTCCGCCCGGTGTATGCAAAGTGGTAATTCTACCAGGTGACGGCCTAAAATTATTATAGGGATCTTCAGCGTTGATACGGCATTCGATAGAATGTAGTTTTGGCGTATAGTTCTTCCCTGAAATCGGAACGCCCCCAGCAACCAAAATTTGCTCTCTGATCAAATCGTAATCAATGACCTGTTCGGTTATGGGGTGTTCTACCTGAATTCTCGTATTCATTTCCATGAAATAGAAATTACGATGTTTATCTACCAAGAATTCAATGGTTCCCGCACCCTCGTAATTGATAAACTCTGCAGCCTTTACAGCTGCTTTACCCATTTCATCCCTTAGTTTATCGGTCATGAAAGGTGATGGAGTCTCTTCGGTAAGCTTCTGGTGCCTTCTTTGAATAGAGCAATCTCTTTCTGAAAGATGGCACGCCTTACCGTATTGGTCTCCGACTACCTGTATCTCAATATGTCTAGGTTCTTCGATCAATTTTTCCATGTACATTCCTCCGTTTCCGAAGGCTGCTTTCGCCTCTTGTACCGCACTTTCAAAATTGCTCTGCATTTCGTCTTCTGACCATATGGCACGCATACCTTTACCACCACCACCGGCGGTAGCTTTGATCATAACAGGATAACCCATTTTCTTGGCCTCCTTTTTGGCGTGGGCCACATCTTTCAACAAACCTTCAGAACCTGGAACTACAGGAACACCAGCCTGTTTCATGGTTTCTTTGGCCGTTGCCTTGTCTCCCATTTTATCGATCTGATCGCCAGACGCACCGATAAATTTTATGTCGTGCTCGGCACATATCTTCGAGAATTTAGAATTCTCAGAAAGAAAACCGTAACCAGGGTGAATAGCATCGGCATTGGTAATCTCTGCCGCTGCAATGATATTAGGTATTTTCAAGTACGATTCACTGCTGGGGGCCGGACCAATACATACGGCCTCATCTGCAAAGCGAACGTGAAGACTTTCTTCATCTGCCTTTGAATAAACAGCTACCGTCTTAATGCCCATTTCTTTACAGGTACGAATGACGCGTAACGCAATTTCACCCCTATTGGCAATAAGTATTTTTTTGAACATAACTTTTAAAATTAAAAGCCAAACTGCAAACACCGGACCCCACATCTAACTTACAGGGTTCGGAATCGTTATTTGGAATTTCTAAACTAGGAAGGGTCGACCAAAAATAATGGCTGATCAAATTCAACTGGTGATGAATCGTCAACCAAAATCTTCACAATCTTTCCAGATACTTCAGATTCTATATCATTGAAGAGTTTCATGGCTTCGATGACGCAAAGAACGTCTCCTTTGCCAATACTACTACCTACTTCAACAAAAGGATCTTTATCAGGAGAAGGCTTTCTGTAAAAAGTACCTATAATCGGCGACTTGATGGTAATGTACTTTGAGTCTTCATCTTTTTTGCTCTCTTGCCCTGATCCCGAAGCTGCTTCTGCAGGGGCTGCAGGTGTTTGAACCGGCGCTTGGGCCATAGGAGCCTGTGCCATCGGAATTTGTTGAACAAAAGTAGTCTCGGGTCCCGATTCAGAAGAACCTGTTTTGATGGTAATCTTGATATCTTCCATCTCCAATTTAACCTCACTAGCACCAGATTTAGCAACAAATCTAATAAGGCTTTGAATCTCTTTTATATCCATGAATTTAAGTTTGTTTAGTAATTTGAATTAGTTATAGGCCCATTTCAAATAAATAGAACCCCAAGTGAATCCTCCACCAAAAGCGGCAAAAACTAAGTTGTCACCCTTTTTCAATTGACCTTCGAAATCTGCCAACAAAAGCGGTAAGGTCGCCGATGTGGTATTGCCATACCTATGAATGTTCATTAAAACCTTGGAATGGTCCAATCCCATTCTATTCGCCGTGGCATCAATAATTCTTTTATTGGCCTGATGCGGTACTAACCACGAAACATCGGTATGCTCTAGGTTGTTTCGCTGCATTATTTTCTCTGCCACTTCGGCCATATTTGAAACAGCGAACTTAAAAACTGTTCTTCCGTCTTGATAAATGTAATGTTTTCTGTTCTTAACCGTTTCTTCGGTTGCGGGCATCAGAGATCCACCAGCATCCATACCAAGAAACTGCCTTCCGTTGCCATCAGACCTTAAATATTCATCTTGAAGACCAAGGCCTTCTTCGTTCGGCTCGAAAAGAGCCGCTCCGGCCCCATCCCCGAAAATAATACATGTTGTACGATCCGTATAGTCAATGATAGATGACATTTTATCGGCCCCTATCAACAATACTTTCTTGTAACGGCCCGATTGAATATAACTGGCCGCGGTAGACATACCGAAAAGAAAACTTGAACAGGCCGCCAAAAGATCATAAGCAAACGCATTGGTAGCACCTATTTTTGCAGCAACAAAGGCAGCTGTTGAGGCCACCATATTGTCGGGTGTCGCCGTGGCAACAATCACCAAATCTATCTCGCTAGGGTCTAAATTTCTTTTTTCTATCAGGTTGTTAGCAGCCTGTATGGCCAAATAGGAAGTGCCCTCACCTTCTTCAGGTTTTAAGATCCGTCTTTCTTTGATACCGGTTCTAGTAACAATCCACTCATCATTGGTATCGACCATACCTTCCAGCATTTTGTTGGTCAGTACAAATTTGGGAACGTAAGCCCCTACAGCTGTAATTGCTGCCGTTGTTTTACTCATTCTAAACTTGATTTGATCTCAAAAACCATCAAAAATGCTTGAAAATTGGTGAAAATTAAACATTTTTCAGCAATTTCTCTGTGAAATGCAACCGTTTTTGAAATTTTAGTTTTTATGTACATCCGTTGAATTACCCCTTACCGTAAAATTTGAAATACGATATTCGGATGACGTTTTCTCTCAAAAGTTCGGGGGAACAAAATTACCTAAAACATCGGTATACCCCATAAAAAAACTCCCGTTGATATTCATACGGGAGTTGGGTACTTTTAACAGAATAACACGTTTATGCTTCTGCTTCTTCAGTTTTGTCTATAAGAACTTGGCCTTTGTAGTACAATTTACCTTCGTGCCAGTGAGCTCTGTGAAACAAGTGCATTTCACCAGTTGTTGGATCAGTAGCCAATGTTGGTGCAACAGCTTTATAATGGGTACGTCTTTTATCCCTTCTGGTTTTCGAAATTTTTCTCTTAGGATGTGCCATTTCAACTTATTTATCCGTTAACAGTTTCTTTAATTCGTCCCAACGGGGATCGTTTTCTTTAATATTTTCTTCTTTTTCCTTAGGCTTTAGTTCCTCAAGTTTTTTCAAGGCTTCCGATTGCAATGAACCATCAAGCACTCCAGGATGCACTCTCTTTTGTGGCACCGCCAATACTAGCATTTCATACACGTATTGAGCAATGTTCACTTGGTGCTCGCCATGGGGTATGACCAAGATATCATCATCTTCATCATTATACTCTTCCCCAAACTTGACCACCAACTTAAGCTCTGCCTCTATCGGCTGATCATAAGGTTCATTGGTCAAATCACAATTGACATTTACGGTTCCATCCGCATTCATCAAAAACTCGAGCATATTGCTCAGTTTCTTTAGCTCAACGTTCAATTGAATTTCTGCTCCATTGAACTCATCATAACCAAAAGACTCAAAGAACTCATTACCGATGGTATACTCAAAATCGTGTTTTCCTTGTTTTAAACCAGAGAAAGGAATACTAAACTCCTTTTGCTTCTTCATGACAACACTATTTTAAAGACACCGCCCATTCAAAGGCGGGTGCAAAGATACTACTATTTGTCAAAATAACAACCCTTTTTGCTTGTATTTCAACACACTGATGAATTTTGTACTGAAAATTATCCGGCTACCTTCTCACCTTTTGTTTTTGTAACGGATTTTCGGTCAACTCTTCGTACTCGGTGCGGTTCTTAAAAATCTGCAAAGCGGCAAAAACAGCTTCTTTAAAAGAACTATGGTCGGCCTTGCCTTGGCCTGCAATTTCAAAAGCAGTGCCGTGGTCGGGAGAAGTACGCACCTTCGAAAGGCCTGCCGTATAATTTACCCCCCTACCGAAAGACAAGGTCTTAAAAGGAATTAAACCCTGATCGTGATAAGCGGCCAAAACGGCATCAAAATTCTTGTAGGCATCAGATCCGAAAAAGCTATCTGCCGAATACGGGCCGAATACAAGATGTCCGGCGTTCGACATTTCTTTAATCACTGGCTTGAGAACTTCATCGTCTTCTTTACCTATTACCCCGTTATCGCCGCTGTGCGGGTTAATGCCCAATAGGGCTATTTTTGGCGCCCTAACACGAAAATCCATCCGTAGCGATTTCTCTATAGTCCTCACTTTATTTCGAATAAGAATTGCGTTAATGGCCGATGGGGCGTCCTTTACCGCAACATGGTCGGTCAAAAGGCCTATTTTTAGGTCTTCCGTTACCATAAACATTAGACTCTCACCCTGTAATTCTTGAGCCAAAAAATCGGTGTGCCCCGGAAATTTAAAATCGTCAGCCTGAATATTGGTTTTATTGATAGGAGCCGTCACCAACGCGTCAATTTCATTATTCTTTAATGATTCAACAGCTGCCCTAAGCGATTTAATGGCATATTTTCCTCCCTCTTCATTCGACTCGCCAAACTTGACCATAGGCACTTCTTTCCAAACGTTGACCACATTGATCTTACCGTCAAGAGCCTTTGAAGCGTTCTGAATACCGTGATAAGTAACATCAATACCCAATTCTTTTTTTTGAAAAGCTATGGTCTTGTTCGATGCATAAATAATGGGGGTGCAAAACTCTAACATGCGCGGATCCTCGAAAGTCTTTAGTATTACTTCACAGCCAATACCGTTAATATCCCCAATCGAAATGCCCAGCTTGATTTTGTCCTCGTCCTGCATGATAATCGTTACCTTTGTGTCAAATTTGTAATCAACAAAACTACTTAATTTCTACGGAACATGTTTACCGGTATCATTGAAACTTTAGGTATTGTAAAGGACCTACAAAAAGACGGTGGAAACCTTCATATTACAGTGGGTTCGCAACTTTCTTCAGAGCTGAAAATCGACCAGAGCGTATCGCACAACGGAGTGTGTTTGACAGTGGTCTCATTAGATGAAAATTCGTATACCGTTACGGCTATTGAGGAAACCTTGAACAAAACCAACCTTGATGACCTAACGATAGGTGACAGTGTTAATCTGGAAAGGGCCATGATAATGGGTTCTAGACTTGACGGGCACATAGTTCAAGGCCATGTAGACCAAACAGCCACCTGCATCAATATTGAAGAAAAAGATGGAAGTTGGTTCTTTACTTTCGAATATGATGCCAACGTTGGCAATACCACTATCGAAAAAGGGTCGATTACCATTGACGGAACCAGTCTTACTGTGGTAGATTCAGGTGCCGATACTTTCAGCGTAGCCATTATACCCTATACTTTCGAACACACCAGGTTTAAAGATTACGAGGTCGGTACAGTAGTGAACCTAGAATTTGATGTGATAGGCAAATACGTGGCCAAGCTTCTTTCTATAAGACAGTAAGGTGTATTTCTGCTAAACTTTGATAAAAATCTTTCTTTGATAAAGTACGTAAGCCAAAAGGCAGTAGAAAGCTACGACCGTGAGGCCATATAGCAAAGAGGACATTTGAAGCGACATGAAATCATGAACGTATATTGTATCAAATAACCAGCCATGCAATGAGGTGGTCTCGTTCACTTTGATCATACCCAGCACTTTACTAATAAAACTTGAAAGAAAATACAAAACGATAGCATTGGCCCCAGCATATCTAAAAATGCTTCCGAAGCTTATTTTTTTAACATCGGTCAAGTAATAAATTAGAGCAAGAATCAAATTGGCCCAGCCAGCGGTAACAAGAACAAAACTGCTTGTCCACAGTGCTTTGTTGATAGGGAAAAACAAATCCCACACATAGCCCAAAATCAAAAAAGAACCGCCAAGCCCCATTAAGATGGTTGCCTTTTTTTCCTGTTTAGAAGTCAGGATTAGCCCTGTAAAAATACCCAGAAGGGAACTTACTATAGATGGGAGTGTACTTAACAAGCCTTCAGGATCATAATCGGCCTTATAATTGTGCGAACCGAACACCTGAACATCTATATAGTTGGCCAAATTGTTGGGTGCCCTTTCAAAAGTAGACTCCATTCCGTTTACGGGAATAAAGTCCATTAAAATCCAATATCCGACCAGCAAAAGAACAGCCGTAGCTATTAAGGCTTTCCAATTAAGGTTCAAGAACAAAATTGAGGCAAAAAAGAAAACGACCCCTATTCGTTGCAGAACGCCAGGAAAGCGTATGTTCTCAAAATCTTTAATAAAGGGGAATGTCAACGTGAAAGCACCCAAGAACAAGCCTAAGCCAATAAGTTTTAAGGTTCTAATCGAAATCTTTTTGTAGGTAGCCCCTGTTACCTCTTTGTTTTTATAACTGAAGACAATGGAGGTTCCTACAATAAAAAGAAAGAACGGAAAAACAAGGTCTGTCGGGGTGTAACCATGCCATTCGGCATGTCTTAGAGGTGCATATACGGCTTGCCATGTTCCAGGAGTGTTGACCAATATCATTAATACGATGGTCATTCCCCTAAAAATATCAACGGAGAGTATTCGGTCTTTCATAATAAACTTATCGGTTGGTTTGGTAGAAATTTGTTCTAAAGATAAGTCATTACGCGCTATGAACAACCATATTAACCCTTGCCAGGCAAACTAACTTTCGATGTTGACGCGGCCTTTTTAAACCCTATCAATTGCTTTTTGGCGTCCAGTACCGATTTCACATACATCTTAAAATCTTTATAGTCTTGTGGGTCAATACGTTTCTTTGAAGTTTGAACAGAAATTTGAACGAATAGCTCGTTTGGCTCCTTTAACTCAAAGTTCATATTAAAATGATGCGCTTTAAAACTATATTCTGAATTTTCGGGTACTTCAACAAATTCTTCATCTTCAGATAAGACGATCAGGTAAGAAGAAATATACTCGTCTGCATTTTCGTAAAGCAGATAGTCGATAGGATAATTTCTAACATTGTCTTCAATAATACTCGAATTATAGGCATTATTGATTGCTGGAAGACTAAGAACTTTCATGCTACCAATCTGATTCAATTTTTCATTGACCGATAATTTGGAAACGTATTTCAAAGTTTCAGCTCTTCGCTTATAATTCACATTATAAACGCTATCAAGACTAAAGTCTTCACTCATTCTACCTTGAAAATCTTCTTTTATACTGTTTTTCAGCATTTCTGCATTGTTTTCTTTAAAAATGCCGGCGTAGTGCGAAACAATGCTTCCTTTTAAGATAGATTCTACTTGAAGTTCATGGTCATCTTTACCGATTTTATACAGCATATGACTCTCAATTACCGTCGGAGTATGGGCAATATTATCAAGACGGTAAATGCCCGACGATACTTTCTTGAAATTCTTGTTGGGAATATCTAATGCCGTGGCATGCTCTAAGCTGGTTGGTATAGACCTGAAAGGCAAGTTGTTGTCGGTCAATTCAAGATATTGGGCCTTACCATCAATAAATACCTTGGCAATACAGTGATTGAAATCTTGGTTAGGTAATACCATCGAGTTTTCACCATAATCAGATGTCAAAACCAATACCAAATGTGCACGTAAACCGGCCATTTGCGCAAGAGTCACATATAGAGTAGAAAAATCTTTACAGTCTCCTAATCTAGACTTGATGGTTTTTGACGGCTTTTGGGGCACATAACCGCTTTGCCTGAACCCGACGTAGCTATAACTGAAATTTTCCATGATATAATGGTAAATTCTAGAAGCACGCATGTCATCCGATAAGGCACTATACCCTTTCGGGAAAATGGATTCAAATGCCCTTTTTACATCTGAATTGATAAGCATCTGCGGGCGAACCAAGTCGGCATACCACTGGGCCACATCATCCCAAGAGCCGATAGTGCTCATGTGAATATACTTCGCAAGGTCGCTCAAGCTGGGCATGTAGTTTTCCGGTTGGGGCATCGGCTTTTGATTGGCGGCACTCCATTCGTGAAGAACGTAATCATCTAATTCCCTCTTAGAATAATCGATTTCACCGTTCACTATTTCAGTGTCAAATTCATGGTTCTTCGGCACCAAAATTTTAAGGCTGTTTTTGATGATAGGATGATACGATCCGAATTGGAAATAATCTACATGGTCTTTATAAAACCTACCCGTTTTGCTATAGCTACTTTCGTATTCGATATATATGACATCGTCAATTTCGAGATTGCTGAACACTAAGTCAGAGCCATTGACCGATGCGGGAACTATTTTTCCGGTCGGCTTAACAATTTCAGATTTGGTTATATGGTAGCTTCCGCTTAAGCCGAGGCCAACTTCTTTCAGTGACTCTATTCCCGCGTCAGATGTAATTTTAACTGCATATCTCACCTGAGACTTACCCCCTCCTTCCGGAAATAGCTGCAAAAGTGTCTCATCCAACAAATAATGGTACCCATAGCTACCCATCAAAGGCTGCTCTCTGTTACTTGTAATAAAACCGTACATATCTTTAGTGCCCAACTCCTTAAAATAATCAGGAGTTTTAGATAAATCGTCAATCTTCTTTCTTACAGTTGTGTTTGCGCCATTATGTTTTATGGCCTTTTGATACCAATGTAGCGCTTCCTCTTTCTTTCCGATTTGCTCTAAGGCAAAAGCCTTTTTTTCCATGGCCACAAAAGAATACGGATAATTGGCAAGCATTTGCTCAATATACGGGAGCGATTCTTTAAAACGCTTGTATTTATGAAGGTAATCAATGAGTTCAGAAATAAAAAGATTGTCATTTTTGACCAGGTCGTAACGTGTTTCGAAAAGTCCTAGCGCATCGCTGATACGGTTCTGCTTTTCATAGTGTTCTGCCAATGATTTTATGGCCGAATAATCAAAGTAATCTTTGTTGATCTCTTCCAATATGTTGACTGCGCTTTCATCATCGTTCAAGTAACCTGAATATAGATTTAAATAGACTTTAATCAGGTTTAGCTGCTCTTTGTTTTCTTTGGTAATCGCGTTGAGCGTTGATCTAACCATTTCCTGGTCTTCTCGCCTAAGTGCTTTCATTAACTCAGCCGATTTTTTTAAGACTTGCAAATCCGTTGCATCTGAAAAATGGTTCATAAAACGCTCGAATTCGTCAATGGGAAGTTTAAAAAGCTCACCAGCATCTTGAAACTTGTAAACATAGCTCAAGTAATAAGTTTCGTCATCGTTGATGATATTCTCTTTTACCTCGTTAACGGCCGAAAAATCATTCTCTTTGGTATAGCATTCAATCAAATATTTTCGAAGGAAAGAACTGCGGTCATATTTTTCTAAATATGGCTGCAGCACGGCTTTTGCCTCTTGATATTTAGAGTTTCTTAAATAAGTATTCAACAAACATAGCCTATACAAGAAGTTTTTAGGGTCGCTCTCGATTTTCTCCAAAAAGTATTTTTCAACAGGATGTTCCAATAATACCGGTGTTAGACCTTCCTTTTTGCTTTTTATATAGGGCTTAGGTTGCGAACTGTATTTTACACCTAAAATTTCAGAACCTTGAAGATTGGTAATGCGAGCAATGAAATAGGGTATGCCACTTATATCGGCAGTTTTAACTAGTAAACGACTTGTACCCTTAGGTAGTGTCACCTCAACATTATAAGCGTCTAAATCGGTAATGCCATCGTTATTGTTTTCAATTAGTAAGACATCATTTAGCCATATCTTGGCCAATGACGAGCTACCAAACCTTATAACAACCTTTTGCTCTTCAGGATTATCAATAAATGTTTGGGCGTAGTTGACCGAACTACCATATTCGGTATGATTCGAATAATATTGGTAAGCCTCTTTGTCACGTTCAATCGGTGTGTACCAATTGATGAAACCATTACTATTGGCATTAAAATCATTATCTGACACCATTTGCCACTCGGGTTCAAAAGGAGTGTCAAGACCGCTGCCATTTAAATTTTCAAAGCCTCCACAAAATTGCCATGCCTTAATGGATGGTAACTCTTGGTTCAGTTCGTAATAGGTTTTCCAATCATTGCGGTGCTGCGCTACAGCAGATTTTAAGTATCGCAATGATTCTTTAACCGTTGGGTTTTCAACAGCCTTCAAATCAATGGCGTCTACATTAGAGGTATTTTTCTTATTAAAGCCCGTATTCGTATAGTTCTCAAAAAAGAAACTATGGTTCCATAAGGCATAGAGGTAGTATTCAAAATCTTTGTGCCCAACGAGTTTTTCTAAGAAATTTTTAGGGTCTTCAAATAGGCCCAACTCATTTTTGATTAACCGGTCAGATAAAAGGGCTTGCAGGTCACCACTATTCAACTTTTCGAAGCTGTCAAGTGCTTTCTCCCTTTTGTTATCGAAGAGTAACTGCCAGTGTTCTTGAACCTCTTCTATTTGTTGAGATTGTAATGACTTTATAGGAAGTAAAAAGGCTAGAAGCAGAAAGTAGATGAATCTCATACAGCTCGGCAGGTTGGTTCATTTGGGTCTAGAGATAACGTTCTTTTACCACAAATGGTATACAAATCGTTGAAATGCCATCTTCGATAACAGATAGTGCATTTAATCGAATAAGGAGGCTGCTACCGAGCATATAGCACAATACCAAAAACCAATGGTCGTTCTTGGTAAAGGTCATTTAAAAGGCCTGTACCCAAATCTGGAGTTTGAAAAGCTCCGTAAAATAACCAAAATGAAAAAAAACCTACGTTACCTACTATTTGCAGTAGGCCTAACCCTTATGGTCGGCTGCGCCAAAGATGAAGACACCCTTACCGTGGTAAGCAGTGAAGCACAAATATCTTATGAAACTGGACTTTCTTTCGTAAGCTCATCTGGTTTTACCGCCGATTATGTAACCTATAAACTTAGACTTGGTACTGGGGTCGAAAAAGAGTACGGACAAAGTCTGGTAGGGTATAATTATACAGAAATGCAAGAGGGTAGTAAGACTATCTATCAAATTGAAGTCTATAAAGATGGAGAGCCCCTATCATTTAAGGCATACGTAAATAACGAAGAAGGTGGACAAACCGAAGTTAAATCCACCTCCATCATTGATATTAACAATGAAGAAATTCTTAAGATACTATTAGATTACCAATAGTTCTAAAGGATATTATCTTTCATTCGGCCCCACGCCTTAATAAGCAAGAAAGCCGATATAATAGCGATTACCGTTAAAATAATAGCCGGTGTAGTTCTGCCGTAAATCCAATAGCCGGTTGAGAACATTATGGTGTAAATAAGAATACACCCTAAAATCATAGCGGTAATCCCTTGCGGTACGCTCCATTTTTCATTGTCTTTGGCTATTTTTTCTCCATCGGCTTTAGCTTCATTAACGACCTTGTTCCACCCAGGCCCGCCTGGTTGTATTCGCTTGTAAAATGCTCTTAGCGTTTCCTTCGATTCAGGTTGCGTCAAGAATGTTGCGGCCAACCATATTGCAGAAGTTACAATGACCACAAAAGGATATTCGAACCAACTAGGAAACACCCCATCTTCCGAATTGAACAAAAGAGGACCTAACGCTGTAGTTTTGAGTAAAATGGAAATTATTCCCGAAGCGAACATAGCAGCAATTTCACTCCAGGCATTAATTCGCCACCAAAACCACCGTAGTATAAAAATCAGTCCGGTACCTGCACCGAAAGTCAATAGAATATCAAATATCTGAAGTGCATTTTCTAGCAGCAATGCCAAACCGGCACTTAATACCATAAGAATTACGGTCGAAATTCTTCCGATGGATACCATTTGCTTTTCAGTAGCATTAGGATTGATCTGTTGCTTGTAAAAATCAAAAACGATATAAGAAGATCCCCAGTTCAATTGGGTCGAAATGGTACTCATGTACGCTGCAATCAATGATGCCAACACAACTCCCAATAAACCACTTGGTAATTTGGTCAGCATGGCAGAATAAGCCAAATCATGGCCCAATTTACTTTCCGCGATATTCGGAAAAGCAGCTTGAATACTTGCAATATCAGGATAAACTACGATAGATGCCAACGCAACCAAAATCCATGGCCACGGTCTAAGAGCATAGTGCATTATATTGAAGAAAAAGGTAGCCCCGATTGCATGGTTTTCGTCTTTGGCCGCTAACATACGTTGGGCAATATAGCCTCCACCGCCGGGTTCCGCCCCTGGATACCATGAACTCCACCATTGAACCGCAAGCGGAATAATAAACAACATAATCAATGCGTTCTGGTCGCTGAAATCGGGAAGAATGTCAAGCTTCGTCTTAACAGCATCATTTGCCATCAAAGCCTCTATGCCCCCTACTTCAGGTATATTGACCAAATAGTATGCTGCACCAATTGCTCCTGACATTGCCACAAAAAATAAAAGAAAATCAGTGTAGACCACCCCTTTAAAACCTCCCAAAGCCGAAAAAGTAACCGTAATCAAACCAGCACCAACAACGGTTTCCCAAGGCTCTAGACCCAACATGATGCCTCCTATTTTAATGGCGGCCAACGTAACTGAGGCCATTGTAATAATATTGAATAAGGCCCCTAAGTAAACAGCCCTGAACTTTCTTAGAAAACTAGCCGCTTTACCTCCATAGCGCATTTCATAAAATTCTAAGTCAGTGTTTACATTTGACCTACGCCACAATTTGGCATATACAAAAACAGTTAATAAACCCGTAATTAAAAATGCCCACCAAACCCAGTTTCCAGAAACACCGTTAGTTCTCACGATATCGGTTACCAAATTAGGTGTATCGGTAGAGAAGGTCGTGGCCACCATAGATAGGCCCAAAAGCCACCATGGCATGGTTCTTCCTGAAAGAAAAAATTCAGATGAATCCTTACCGGATTTCTTTGAAACATAAATTCCGATACCTAAAACGATGGAGAAGAAAACGACAATAAAACTGTAATCGAGGGTAGATAACTGCATAGGGTGGAGGTTGGTTTTTTGGTTAGCCGATAAAGATATTATTTTTTTAAGATACTTTTGCCATTTGCCATCGAAAGACCAACCATGTTTTTAGCCGCTAATTTTGACATTTCAATAACTTCTTGGGCCCTTGCATTTGCTGCTGCCGTGGTCATCGGACTCTCTAAAGCGGGTATTAAAGGAATAGCGATTGTAAACGTAACTCTAATGGCCCTGGCTTTTGATGCCAAAGCATCTACCGGAATTGTCGTTCCGCTTCTTGTAGTCGGCGATATTTTTGCGGTCATTTATTACAATAGACACGCCAATTGGTGGTATATAGTACGTTTTTTACCTTGGATACTGGTCGGTATAATTATAGGTGCCTTCATTGGAAATGACCTCAACGAGACCCTTTTTAAAATAGCAATGGCCATTATTATTCTGGTAAGCGTTGTTATGATGTACTGGTGGGATCGAAGAAAATCAAAAAGAGTGCCCATCCATTGGGCTTTTGCAGGCTTTGTGGGCACGGTAGCGGGCATTACTACCATGATTGGTAACCTTGGTGGCGCCTTTAGCAATATTTACTTTTTGGCTATGCGTGTACACAAAAATGAATTTATTGGTACAGCGGCATGGCTGTTCTTAATCATTAACGTTCTTAAATTGCCACTTCACATTTTTGTTTGGGAAACCGTTACCCTTGACACTTTACTATTTGACCTCAAATTGGTGCCGGGTATTTTTATTGGTGTTTTTCTGGGGGTTCGTCTGGTAAAAATGATCAAAGAAGATTTTTATCGAAAAATGATATTGGTTTTGACTGCGCTAGGTGCGCTTATGATATTGATCAAATAGCCCACTTTTTATAAGTTTTTATGAGTAGCTTTAGTGCAATCACCTGAACTACTAAACCATGAAGGCCCTTTTCTACTTATTCCTGTTAACTTTTTCTCTGTCGTTATTCACTTCTTGTTCAAGCTCAAAAAAAGAAGAAACGAATGAAGAAAAGCTGACTGTCGAAATCGAAAATTCACTTAATGCATTGGTCAAGGTATGGTACCCTAGAAGCGTTGACACGATAAATGGTGGCTTTTGGTCTGATTTCGATTATGAGTGGGAAAAGAAGGGCAAGCAGAACAAAATGTTGGTTAGTCAGGCCCGTCATGTATGGACTACCGCAATTTTAGCCGATTACTACCAAGATGAAACTTATCAAACTATTGCCGAACACGGTTTTCGGTTTTTAAAAAATCATATGTGGGATGAAAGACACGGTGGTTTCTTTACCCTTCTCGGTCTTGAAAACGACAGTCTTAAAGTACTTTCAAAAGGAAAAAGTGCCTACGGCAATTCTTTTGCCATTTACGGCTTGGCCGCTTACTACAAGGTATCAAAAAACAACGAGGCCCTAGATTTGGCTAAGAAAACTTTCTACTGGTTAGAAGAGCATGCCCATGATTCTGTTTATGGTGGATATTTTGATGTTATGGATGACAAAGGCTCATGGCTTCTTGAACAGGAGAAAAATACAGGTGAGTTTGATAATTTCATTCGCAAAAACTGGAAGGATCAAAACTCTTCCATTCATCTATTAGAAAGTTTTACGGCTCTCTATGAGGTTTGGCCTGACCCGCTTTTGCGAAGACGTCTCGAGGAGCTGTTGGTTTTGATAAGAGATACCATTACCACTGATAAAGGATATTTATCCCTTCATTTAGAGAGAGATTGGAAACCTGTCAGTTTTAGAGATTCCAGCGAAATATACCGAAAAGAACATTTTTATCTGGACCATGTCTCATTTGGTCATGACGTAGAGACGGCCTTTCTTCTTTTAGAAGCTTCCCATCGTCTAGGAATTAAAAACGACACCTTAACCGAACGCAAGGCAAAGTTAATGGTTGACCATGCTCTTGAATGGGGTTGGGATGAAGAAAAAGGCGGTTTTTTTGACGGTGGATACTATTGGAAAGATGGTTCCCGAACCATCATCAACAAAGCAAAGATATGGTGGGCCGAGGCAGAAGCGCTTAATTCACTCATATTGATGGCCAAATTTCACCCAAATGAAGAGCGGTATTTGCATCTTTTTAAAAAACAATGGAAATATATTGATACTTATTTAATCGACCATACCAATGGTGGCTGGTATGGCGAGGGCCTCGACACTGACCCCGAAGCATCAAAAAAAGCAAAAGCGCAAATCTGGAAGGTCAACTATCATAATATCAGATCATTGATCAATGTAATTCAAATGTTGAAAAGTGAATTCGTTTTGACCCAAGAGCACCACTAACTGCTCTCAGCTTGTTTTGTTAAGATGAAATTATCAATTGATAATTGACATCCTCCTTGCTGTGTTGTATATTGGATGCCAATCTTTCTTGCCGTATATTTCGTATATATTCAAGATTGAAGTCTTGAACACAGAGTTCATATCACATATTCTGTTAAAAGAAACCCCGACCCAACCAATACCATACTAAAGTTTTGTTTGAAACGTTGGCTACTTAGAGAAGACCTCTAACTAAAGGTTTTTTCGAGTACCTCGCGCCAAACCAACAGATAATAAAACCGATACGGTAAAATTGATAACAATGAAAAATTGCTTTGCATATATTCTTGTATTTCTTTTGGTTACCTCTTGCGGTAGTGTTGGGTTTGTAGGTAAGTCCAATAGAAAAGGGAAATCGGAAAGCCTGGCGGCCAATAGCGCCAAGGCCTATGATCGAATTATAACTGAAGAAGCCGTTACGAAAAGCGGTTTATTTGATGTACATAAGGTCGGCGACAAATACTATTTTGAGATTGTGGATAGTTTGTTGAACCGTGAAATTTTGGTGGTTACCCGCTTTATCAAGACTCCATCTGGGGCAAGTAACTATGGAGGAGAGAAAATATCGGAAAACACCATTGTTTTTGAGAAAGGCCCTACCAACAATCTTTTCCTTCGTATTTCAACCCTTGTGAGTGCGGCCCATGAAGACGACGCTATATCAAAGGCTGTCAACAATTCGAATATCACCCCTATTTTAGAAGCGTTTGAAATCAAGGCCCAGAATGATGACAATCAATCGTATGTCATTGAGGTCACTAATTTTATAAATAGCGAGAATCCGCTATTGGCTCTCAGTTCTGATGCCAAAGACGATTACAAGTTACTTTCGCTAGAAAAAGACAAATCATATATTCAAGAGATCAACTCTTTTCCCGTCAATACCGAAATCAAGACGGTTAAGACATATAGGGCCAAATCAGGATCCGACAAACGAAAAGAGCTTCCTGCGGCGATTCTTGCAGGTGTTGTAACTCTTGAGATCAATAACTCATTCATTTTGTTGCCAAAGATTCCAATGCGAAAAAGGCTATACGACGAAAGAGTGGGCTATTTTGCAAGTTCTTATCTCGAGTATGGTGATGACCAACAAAAGGTAGACCGCAATACTTACATTCACAGATGGCGGTTGGAGCCTAAACCGGAAGATTCTCTAAAGTGGAAGCGAGGAGAACTTGTAGAGCCCAAAAAACCTATTGTATATTATATCGATCCGGCAACCCCTAAAAAATGGCGCCCTTATTTGATACAGGGTATCAACGATTGGCAAGTTGCTTTTGAACAGGCTGGTTTTAAAAATGCCATCATCGGCAAGCCCTGGCCAGAAAATGACGAGAGTATGAGCCTTGAAGACTCACGTTTTTCTGTACTACGCTATTTTGCCTCCCCTTTTAAGAATGCCTACGGACCTAATGTGGTAGATCCTAGAAGTGGCGAAATCTTGGAAAGCCATATTGGCTGGTACCATAACCTTATGAGTCTTTTACATAGTTGGTATATGGTTCAAGCGGGGGCCGTGGATGAGCGTGCCCGAAAAATGGAGTATGACTCGAAATTGATGGGTGAGCTTATTCGGTTTGTAGCTTCTCACGAAGTAGGGCATACCCTAGGTTTAAGGCATAATATGGGCGCAAGCCATGCTACTCCGGTAGAAAACTTGCGTGATGCCGAATGGTTAGAGAAAAACGGACATACCAGTTCGATTATGGATTACGCCCGTTTCAACTACGTAGCCCAGCCTGAAGATAGTATCCCGAACAAAGATTTGATGCCACGAGTTGGCGATTATGATAAATGGGCCATTCAGTGGGGGTATTCCAGATATGCCGATGACCTATCGATCAGTGACGAAAGAGAAATGTTGAGCCAAATGGTAACCGATAGTGTTACCGGTAACCCTAGATTGTGGTTCGGTGGTGAAGGTCGTGACTTTGACCCTCGGTCGCAAACAGAAGATTTGGGAGACGATGCCATGCAGGCTAGCACATACGGCATATTAAACTTGCAACGAATCGCGCCCTTCTTAAAAAAATGGACACAGGAAAGAAATAGTGATGATTATGCCAACTTAGATCAGGTATATAAAGATTTAGTTGGGCAATACAGCGATTACATTTTTCATGTGGCCAAAAACATTGGTGGTATCTATGTAACCCCTAAAACGATGGGCGAAGAAGGTGAAGTGTATCGCCCTGTTGATAAACAGACACAAAAGCAGGCCCTCCTCTTCTTGAACAATTACATTTTTAAAGAGCCTAAGTGGCTTTTACGAAATGACATTTTAAACGCCATTCAATCACCACAATCGAAAGAGTCGGTTACCAAAACGATGGAAGGTGTGATGATGAATCTATTGGGTGGGAGTCGATTAAGCCGAATGACATTCATTTCTGAGCGTTATGAGAACGAAGACCCTTATTTGCCTCAAGAATATATGGATGACCTCAGCCAACTGGTTTGGGGAGATATGAACGTTTTCTATCAAACGAATGCCTATAAAAGAAAGCTTCAAAAAGCTTATGTTTCGAACCTCATAGCACTTTATAAACCAGATGAGGCCGAAGGCTTGGTAGAAGGAATTTTGGCAAAACTTTCGGAAGGATATACCGTTAATACAGATGTTCGTTCATTGGCACTTGACAACCTTCTGACTTTACAAGGAAATATTAAAAGAACCATACCTGTAATGACGGATAGGTTGACCATCGCTCACTTGAATTACTTAAAAAGGGAAATTGAATCAGTGGTTGGTCAAACTAGAGACGTTGATCCACTTTTTATTCCATTTAGAAGGGACGTTTCTATCCAGGAACAAAGTGGCGATGAATAATAGCTCTTCGCCAATTGAACCTAAACGTTTTCCACTTTTTGTTGCAGAAGAACTATTTCTAGATTTCGGTTCTGTACTGGTAATTCAGGCGAATCAGAGGTTTTAGTGGTTCGTACCTGCCCAAATCCGAAAGATTTATAATATGATATGAGCTGATGATTGTCGGCCCAAGTATCCATTCTTATATAATTCAGCTGATTTTTTAGGGCAAATTCTCTAGCCCATGACAATACTTTAGAAAAGAGTCGCCGACCTTTAAATTTTGGGTGTACAACAATTCGGTGGAGATAAATAGCGCTTTCCGCTTCGTCTTCACCCCAAATAAAAGGGTCGCTCAATTGAATACTGAACAGGCATAAAATCTGGTCTCCTTCACAAATCTTGTATTGCTTTGAATCAGCTATCTCTTTCTCAATGGCCCCTTCATCGATTTCCTGCCAAACCTTATATCCGTTTTGCCCTTGAAAAGACATAACCTCTTTAAAAAGATTTATAACAATGGGAAGTTCGTCTCTCTTGGTCGCGCCTATGAAAAAGTCTTGTGATTCGCTCACCTTTAAAATCTATTTCAAATAAGTTCTTAGGATTAAAAAACTTCGAATTCCCCCAGCCCTGGAGCCTCCGTGGGGTATAAAACACCATTACGTAGATGAAAGAGCCCCTGAAAAGGATCGTCAAGAAGGTCGAGGTGACCATCGAGATCGGCATATCTTATATTGGGCCTTGATAGGGCAAAATGAAGCCCCGCAGCAATACCCAAAGAAGACTCGTCGTTACAACCGATCATGCTTTCAATGCCCGCTGCCTTAGCTACAGAATTGATATGCATGCCTTCGAGAATTCCGCCCACTTTCATCAATTTGATATTGACCATATCGACCCTTTCGTTCTGGGCAAGCCTAAATGCATCGGTCAACGTCTTTAGACTTTCGTCGGCCATTACGGGAATATCAACCTGGTTCATGACTTCACTTAACCTTTCCTCTTTTTCGTGCATGGTGGGCTGTTCAAAAATCTCTATTCCTATTTGACTGGTGGCCTTTACAAAAGCCACCGAGTCTAGCACTGAATACCCTTGGTTGCCATCAAATCGAAAAGTAATCTGAGGAAACTCTTCATGAAGAATTTTCATTTTGGCAACATCCTCTTCCAAACTATGTCCGCCTTTTATTTTGAGGATGGTAAAACCCATTTTAACGAATTCGCGGGCTCGAAGTAATGTTTCTTCAAGCGGTAAAATGCCTATCGTAACACTCGTGGCTATACAGGTTTGAAAACCGCCTAAATATTGATATAGTGGCACTCCTGCCTTTTTAGACACCACATCGTGCAAGGCCATGTCGACCATGTTCAGCGAAGATGATTTTTTACCCAGCAAAGTTCTGAGTTCTAGCAGCAGCAAAGCATAGGTAAAAGGGTTCTTGCCCTTTAAAAAAGGAATGATGATTTCATTGATGGCGTCAAAAACGTCTAACGGACTCTCGTTCGTGACTATCAAGTCTGGAGCCGAACAGCCATATCCTGTTATATGGCAATCAGTTTCAATCTTAAGAATAAAATTTACCGTACTGTCTATGGTTTCATAGGCAATCGTATATGGCTCGGAAAGTTTTAAATCGAGCCGTTCAAAGCTGACCTCGGTTATTTTCATTCAATTTTTTCTTTCAATAAATCGATTAAGCCTTCCGCCCCATATTTGAGCACATCAAATGCAGGCAATTTGGTTTCAAGGGTGATTTGCTTGCAGGTTTCAAGGATCTCATCCTCTTCCATATTTTCATGGTTTACGGTTATCGCAATGACCTTTTTTCCTGAAATGGTCTCGATGGCATTGATCTGCTCAGCCAACGAATGCAAACGATAACCAGGAAAGCCATCATATTCCAAGCGCTTGGGCGCATGCTGTAATACTACGTAGTCGGGCCTTCCCGCAGCCAAAATTTCGAAACCACCTGGGTAGGCCGGGTTCATTAAACTGCCCTGCCCTTCAATGACAATTACATCAGGGTTCTCGTTTCTATAGGCGCTGACCACGGCATGCTCTATTTCTCCGGAAACGAAATCATTGATACAACTATCCATCACCATGCTGTATTTCGCCCCTTGCATCCAAGCAGTTTGCCCAGTGCCTATCATTTCAGCCTTGAGCCCCGCATTTCTAAACCCATGGACCAACAACCAGGCTGTTGTACGTTTACCCAAGGCCGAATCAGTACCCAGAACCGCTAATTTTAGGCAATCGACCTTTTCGATATCTCCTGTAAAAAAGTGTAACTGGTCTCTATCAGGAGTTTTTCTAACATCTCTAATGCGACAATTATTTTCCGCCGCCAACTGGGTCAAAACGGGGTCATTGGTCAAAAAGTCGTGTAGGCCGCTATCAACGTTCCAACCCATTTTTAAAGCTTTCTTAATCGTGTCTTTGGCAACCATCGGTAGTCTTCCGCCATCAGGGGCCAAACCGATTACCAAATATTTGGGCAACTCTTTTTTCTGGGAAAGCGCTTCTACTGCAGTGTCGAAATCCTTAAAAATTGGAATACCGTTCGGTTTACCATCCAATACCTCGCCTGCATCCTTACCTTCGTATTTCGCATCAAGAACACCGACTACTTCGTACCTCTCGGTAAATCTTGTTAGTCCGTGAGCAGTTTTTCCATTAGGGGTATTGAATGCTCCTTCGCAGTATACAAGTGCTTTTCCGTCTATTGATTCTTTCATTCTTTTTCTTTTAGTTTTTTGCGGTCAGTACCGCTACGAACCTGTCCGGTTCAAAATTTAATTTCTCATCAAGTTCAAGCAGGGCAATCAATCCGGCAGTTGATGCCGGAAGAATGCGAAAACCCTCCTTTTTCGCTAGCAATGCGGTCATGTCCCTAAGCTTTCGGTCACTGATATTAAAGGCTTCACCATCCGATTCCCGTAAGGCATACAATGCCTCCTCTCCATCGAAACTATGCCAATTGATCAGGGGTTCGTTATACTTGGTTTCCTTAATACTATTGGGGTCTAAATCTTGGCAATGATCAAGGCCTTGTAAAAAGGATTGTATAATCGGATTCTTTTTAGTGGATGAGGCTGCCACCATCTTTGGTATGCGCGAAGTCTTTCCTCTTTTATAAAGATTCACAAACCCCCTGTATATGCCTGCAAAGAGAGTTCCGTTTGAAACCGGCACTGCGCAATACTTGGGAGCATCACCCAAATCTTCAAAAATTTCAGTAGCAATCTGTGAATAGGCGCTGATTTGAAGAGGGGTATTCGACCCCCCGGGGTTGGCATCATACCAGCCCTTATCAACCGCCATATCACTACTCGCCTTTACCACATCTTCGTAATTACCTGGCATACGCACAATGGTTGCTCCCAAATTTTTCATCTCTTCTACCCGCTCGGTATGGTATGATTCAGGTATAAAAATTTGGCATTGCATACCCGCCAAATTAGCTGCCAGGGCCACAGCAACGCCATAATTACCACAGGTGGCGAGTGAAACCGTATCAAAATCACGCCGTAGGGCATCATAAACCTGCGCAAAGGCGATACGGTCTTTTTGCGTGCCTGTCGGGTTATCGCCTTCATATTTGATATAGAGCTGCCGTATATCGAATTCACGTTCTAGCCCTTTGGCCCTGTTCAGACCCGTGTCGCCCACTTCTAGGTTGATCATATCTTCGTACGACTCCAGTCTGTCGACCAATGATTTGGTCTTATCTTTCACGAAAGAACTCAACTTTTTCGTCTCTGAAGAAACTTTGTTCTGTGCGGTCTTTACCCCGTCTCTTAGGTCCATTTCATAGCATTTGGTAATTACAAAAACCCTATCAAATGTAATCTGTTTTTAGATATACAATTACATTAAATCAGGAAAATAGAAAGGTAAAATTTGGGATTATGGAGTATATTTTTCCATAGTAGCCAATTCGGGCGAACCTCCTCTGTTGCCGCATCCTGAAGCGACATATACCGAGCCTTCGTTCAAAATTAGGCCTGTGCCATGACGGCCCTCTAAAAGACTTGGAAGGGCTTCCCATTCGTTAGAGACCAAGTTTAGGGCCTCTACATGTTCATGAGCCTTTTCTTGGCTGGCCGATTCACCGCCAGCAACCCATATTTCATTTTCAACTAAAAGAGCGGCATTACCGGCCCTCTCTGTCGGTATAGGGTTTGGAAGTGTTTCCCAAGAATCGGTCTCAATATCGTATACATCGACCTCTCCAATGGTACCACCAAAAGGATTCTCTGGCTCGATACCGGTATTACGCCCCGCTAGTGCGTAAATTTTACCATCTGACACTACGGCTTGAAAATGGTCTCTGGCACGTGGTGCATCTGACAAGGTTTCCCATTTGCCGGTTTTAGGGTCGTATCGATCCATCCACTTTTTATGGTCTCCTATATGCCCATTTTTAATTCCGCAGGTCACATATATTTGGTCTTCAAACAACACATTGCCAGTAGAGCCCCTTCTCCTGTCCTCAGGTATTTCGTCTCCTTGGGTCCATTCATCTTTTGATGGGTCATAGATATATACGTGTTCTGTAGGTGTCTCCGCTGGCCACTTTCCGGTCAAAGCCGATATGATATATATTTTATCCTCAAAAACAACCGGCTGAAAATGGTGCAATTCAATAGGTGGTTTTAAGCCTTGTGACCAACTTTTTGTTTGCGTATGGTAAATACTTACCGGTCTAATGTCTCTTCCTCCTAATAGATAGAACTTATCGCCTACTTGTACAAAGGCCGCTTCATGCCTTGCAATAGGCTCGGTGCCATCTTCAGATGTTACCGACTGCCAACCTTTGTTTTCTTGGGGCTTTTCTGCTTCGACCTTATCGGTCTCTTTGCTTTTTTGAGGGGCATCTTTACAGCTTGCAAGTAGAAAGAACAGGGCAATTATGGGTAGAAAATTTTTCATAGTTGTTTTATAGTTTATGCATCTAAATGTACTATATAATTGCTACGCGACCATACCATATAGGTGAATACCCTATTGATTAGGCCCGCAATTTTGACTCGTCGCCAGTTTATTCTAATTGTTATCTTTAACCTGTTAAGCAGCATTTATGAAACTTCCTTCGCATTTTATCAGTTGTGATTGGGGAACAAGCAACTTTAGGCTACTTTTGGTCGACACCAAATCTCTAGAGGTTCTTTCTCAATACACCAGCGAACAGGGTATTAAAAAACATTATAAAGACTTCAAGTCACAACTGGAAAAATCTAGGCAAGAGTTTTTTCAGTCTTACCTCTTAGAAAAGATAGATACAATTTCGGTTCCGTATTCTTCCCGAACACCGATAATCGCTTCGGGAATGTTGTCATCTTCAATCGGAATGAAAGAATTACCGTATTCTAAATTTCCTGTTGATTTTGATGGGGATGGTTTGATCAGTGTTCGTATGGAAGAAAACGGAAAGCCAGACCTTATATTGGTTTCCGGAGCAAGAACTGAAAACGATGTTATGCGCGGCGAGGAAATTCAGGCTATCGGTCTTTCAGAGCTGCTTTCAAGAAATGAAAAAGGAATTTTAATCTTACCGGGAACCCATTCCAAGCACATCGCCTTTAACAACGGCCGATTCGAAAACTTCAAAACCTATATGACCGGCGAGCTTTTCGAGGTTATAAGTAGGCACAGCATTCTATCAGCTTCTTTGGAGCAAAGCCCTTGGGATTCTTCATTTGAGACCTATTTTCTCGAAGGGGTCAAAAAGGCGCTTAGTAACGATGCCATGTCGGCTCTCTTTTCGGTCAGGGCCAACAGCCTTTTGAACGATTCTACGGGTGTAGAGAATTTTTATTTCTTATCGGGCCTACTTATAGGCAGCGAACTTTCACATATTGCCGATATGTACGAAAAAGTATATTTAGGGGCTACCGGAATCAATGCCAAATTGTACAAGTTGGCGTTGACATACATTCTTCCTGCCGATTACCTCACTTGCTTTAGCTCAAGCGATATGGAAAAATCGCTATTGGCAGGACAACTCAAAATCTTAAAAAGTTATGTTTGACCAACCTTTTTCTTGGGTAAAGTTCTATAAAAATCCTCTGGTAGGCATTCTAAGGGGTTACTCACTCGAAACGATAGATAAGATTGCAGGGGCCTACTTAAAAAGTGGTTTTTACACTTTAGAAATTACAATGAACACCGACGGAGTTGGTGAAATTATTAAAACCCTTCGAGCGGATTATCCTGACCTAAATATTGGGGCGGGTACCGTTTGTAACTTAGCCGATCTTGAAAAAGCTTTGGAGGCCGGTGCGCAATTTATTGTTACCCCTATTCTCGACCCAGAAGTTATCAAAGAATGTGTGAATAGAAACATTCCTATATTTCCGGGAGCCTTTACACCTACCGAGATTTACAAAGCTTGGTCACTGGGGGCCTCGGCAGTAAAGGTTTTTCCAGCCACGCAGTTAGGCCCAAAGTATATTAAAGACGTACTGGCCCCTCTTAATAAAATCAAACTTTTACCTACGGGAGGCGTTAGTAAGGATAATGTTCAAGAATTTTTCAAAGCTGGGGCCGTAGGTGCCGGTGTCGGTAGCACGTTATTTCATAAAGAATATATTCAGGCCGGCAATTACGATGCCCTAAGTGAACACTTTTTAGAGTTTAAAGATAAGATTGAGCCTTTTTTGTAGGGGAAGTCGTCACTGTCCTGATCTGCCTGTACAATCATAATCTTGACCTAACCTTGGCCGTAATTAGTTAACCTATATTTAAATTAAGTTTCCTGTCAAGAAAATAATTTGCAGCTCTTAAACCATCCGTCATGTATTCATATTTGAAAGGCCTTTTTCTTATAGGGCTACTCGTTATTCAAGTACCCACTAATGCACAAGAAAATCTATCGGTATTTGTGCATGATTCAATTGAAAATCAAAAGCCTTGGTCAGATAAACCTTTTTATAATAACCCTGAGAACTTTCAATTTGCCATTGTAAGTGACCGCACCGGTGGCCATCGAAAGGGTGTTTTCGGAAATGGTTTAAATAAAATAAATATACTATATCCTGAATTCGTCATGAGCGTTGGCGACCTGATTGAGGGGTATACTAAGGATCCGGATCTCTTAGATGAACAATGGCTAGAGTTTGATGGTATAATCGATTCCTTAAAAACCAAGTTCTTCTACGTTGCAGGCAATCATGACTATTCCAACGATGTAATGGCGCAACGATGGAAAGAAAGATATGGTAAGGATTACTATCATTTTATATACAAAGATGTTTTGTTTCTTGTAGTGAACAGTAATGATGGTGACGGTGTTTTAATGGGAAGAGACCAAATAGAATACCTGAAGGAAGCTATCTCTCAAAATACAGACGTTCGCTGGACAATGGTTTTTATGCATCACCCGATGTGGATTTACGGTGAGGCCAATGGGTTTAATGAGGTTGAGGAGGTTTTAAAAAATCGGGATTATACGGTATTTGCGGGTCACACGCACAGGTACCTTCATGAGATAAGAAATGATCGCCATCATTATTTACTTGGAACTACCGGAGGAGGCAGCAAATTGCGTGGCCCAAAATTTGGCGAATTCGATCATGTCAGTTGGGTGACCATGACCGCTGAAGGGCCGAAAATGGCCAATCTGGCCCTTTCTGGAATTATTGACCACGATGTAAGTAATGGCCAAACAAGAGAAATGGCCGTAAACCTAATGCAAGCAGCAGAACTTAGCCCATTACTTTTATCCAAAGAGAATGAGCGAAAGGTAATTATGGTTCTCAAGAATGAAGCAGAAGAAACACTGTACTTCAAAGGTCAATTATTTCATCATCATCAAGTTCAACCTGATGAATCAGTGTTTGAGGTGGAGCTACCTAGCGGCGCTTCAAAACAGATTACTTTTAAAGTTAAAAGTGCTGCAGAGATCGACCAAAACGGTTGGGATCCTCTACAAATGCAATGGCAAATGGGTTATGACTCTGCTTTTATGGAACCCGCCTTTACTTTAAGTGGTACTGAAATTATAGACCTAGACGACCCTCAAGTCAATATTTCGCTTACTGAAGAAGATATATTTCTTAAGGAGTTAAGCGTGACAGCAGATCATCCTTATGAGAATTTACAGCTAAAATATACCGTTAACGGGCAGATTCCTGATTTGAATTCTTCGAATTTCACCAAATCCTTTGTATTAAAAGAAACTTCCGAAACTCAATTTTTGTTTGCCGATAATGAAGGCTTTACAAGTTCGGCGGTAAAAAAAGAATACCGAAAAGTGAAACCCTCGAAGGCAAGTAGGGTCGGTAGACCGAAAAAGGGATTGAGCTATTCGTATTTCGAAGGTGATTTTACCTCCATTCCCGACTTTGGTTCATTAGAGGTCATCAAAACAGGGGCCACTGAAGATTTGAGTCCCGACACTATAGGCGAACGCTTAGACCATTATGCGATTCAGTACGAAGGGTATGTTAAGGTGCCTTCAGATGGTGTCTATACCTTTTATTTAAGATCGGATGACGGTAGCAAACTTTATATCAATAAAGAGCTTGTAGTTGACAATAGCGGATCGCATAGTGCTGAAACCAAAAAAGGGCTTGTGGCCTTAAAAAAAGGATTTCATCCAATTCAGATAGATTATTTTGAAGACTTTTTGGGCGAAGAACTACAACTTGAATATTCTGGGCCTACTATAGAAAGGTCTCCGGCAAGTCTATGGTATAGACCCTAACTCTCTCTGCGTTTGGCGTAGTATAAATCTTGCATAATGGTAAATTTTTACTTCATTTACCAATTTGTCAATTTTGTACAATTATTGTTGCCAATTGATGACATTTTACCGCATAATTGTGGCTATATGCCAAATGTCATTTTCAAGGGCTAATATTTCGTAAGATATTGATAACATTCAATTAACTTACCAAAGTTTACCATTTGTAAATTTGTTAGAAACGCATTTGTCTTGTGTAGCCCTCTCTTTTTCAAATAATTGTAAAAGAAGGCTTCCAATAGGCATTTCGTGAAGCAACAGAACTAACCCCAACCAATATCTCCCATGAAATCAAAAAAGAGTGTTTCATATCAGGGTCACGATTCTTCCCTATATGCATGGAATTTATGCGCTGGTTTTCCAACAAAGAGGAAAATACTACCAGCGCTTTTATTTTGTTCCCTAATCAGCGGTACTACCATAGTGGCGGCCATACCTGTAGATGGGCTATCGTATGATAGTAATATTATTAACTTTCAACAGACCATTACCGGCACGGTTTCCGATGAACTGGGGCCATTACCAGGAGCTACCGTTCAGGTAAAGGGTACTTCAGTAGGCGTCACCACTGATTTTGACGGTAATTACTCCATAGAGGCCGATAGTGATGCTATCTTGGTAGTTTCCTATTTGGGTTATGCTACTCAAGAAGTAGCGATTAATGGGCAACAAACCTTGAACGTTCAATTACAACCAGATGCTACCCAACTTGAAGATGTAGTGGTGGTTGGTTATGGTACAACTGCCAAAAAAGACGTTACCGGCGCTATATCATCCGTTAAGGCCGAGGAGATTGAAAACCTTCCGGTTGCCAATGTTGAAAAGGCTCTTCAAGGTAGAATGTCTGGGGTTCAGGTAGTCAATAATGGTGGTGCCCCAGGAGGAGAAACCAAAATAAGAATTCGGGGTACAGGAACCGTAAATAACTCAGATCCGTTGTACGTTGTCGATGGCGTTCCTACCAGTAACATAAACGGTCTTAATCAAAATAACATCGCCTCACTGGAAGTTTTAAAAGATGCTTCAGCCTCGGCTATCTATGGTACCCGTGCGGCTAACGGGGTGGTCATTATCACCACAAAAAAAGGTACTAAAGGTCAAAAACCGAGCATTAACCTAAACGCTTATACCGGTTTCTCAAATGTGAGAAAGACAATCGATGTGCTGACCGCTCCTCAATTGGCCGAAATTAAAATTGAAAGATCTGCGAATGACGGTGCCGACGCCGATGCGGTTTGGAGCGACCCTCAATATCTTAACCAAACCACTGATTGGCAAGATGAAATATTTGAGACCGGCTACACCAACAATGCAGATTTCAGTGTTACAGGTGCTGGAGAGAACAGTTCTTATCTAGTAGGTTTTGGCTACTACGATGAGCAAGGTATTTTAAGCAACTCGTTTGCCAACCGTCTTACTTTTCAGTTGAATACCGATACCCAAGTGACCGATTGGCTTAAAATCAATCAAAACCTATCGATTTCAAGAAGAAAGACGAACTCGCCCAATACCTCATCATCTCAGTCAGGGGTTATCGCCAGTGCCCTAAGGTTTCACCCAGGCCTACCCGTGTACCTTGCCGACGGTAATTATTCTACCACTCAGGTAAGTAGCGAGTTTGGTGATATTAACAACCCACTGCACACTATCAACGAAGATAACGACCTTCGACAGGCCAACACACGGCTTTTAGGAAATATACAAGCGGAAATTAAGCTATATGACGGCCTTAGCTTCAAGGCCAATTTCGGCCTAGATGGCGAAATTTCAGACCGCAAAAGATACTATCCCCAAATTCTTGACCAAACAAGAAACAGGGGCCTGAGCAGTTTGGAAAGAGAATACAGTGAATTTTATTCTATTCTACAAGAGTATTTCTTGAGCTATAATAAGCTTTTCGGAGACCATTCAGTTGGTGCTGTAGCGGGTTACACAGAACAATCGTTCGAAAATCAGGGCTTCTACGCCCAAGCCAACAATATTAATGACTCAGAGTCCGAAAAGATTTTAAGCAACGGTGATAACGATAACGCTACCGAGTTTCGCTCCCATGACGGTCTTCGATCAATGTTTGCTAGAGTCAACTATGGCTATAAAAATCGTTATCTGTTGACTGCCACTTTTCGCTCAGATGAATCTTCTAGGTTCGCAGAGGGCAATCAGAGGGGTAATTTTCCAGCATTTTCGGCAGGATGGAGAATATCGGAAGAGTCTTTCTTTAACGTACCGCTTATTGATAACTTGAAAATCTCTGGAGGTTGGGGTCAATTAGGAAACCAGAATATCGACAGGTTGCAGTATTTGGCAACCTTGACCGCCGGAAACCGATATTCATTCGGGCAAGACGGGCAGGTACAGGTTGAAGGCATTTCACAATCTACGTATGCTAACCCTGATGTGACATGGGAAACCGTAGAAATGACCAACTTTGGCCTAGAGACCAGTCTTTTTGATTACCGCTTGACTTTTAATGCCAACTACTTTATAAAGAATACCGAAGACATGCTGTTACGTCTTCCGGCTATTGGTTCGCAGGGTACCGCAACGGCTCCTTTCAAAAATGCCGGAGAAGTTCAGAATAAAGGTTTAGAGCTAGAGCTTGGCTGGAATGACCAAAAAGGTGATTTCTCATACGGTGTTTCTGCAAATGCATCCTTTATAAGCAATAAGGTGGTAAGCCTTTTGGAAAATCAAGATTACCTTACTTCCGACCCGTTCAGCAGAACGGGACAAGAACTGTCTCGCACTTATATTGGTGAGCCCATAGCGACGTTCTACGGCTATAAATCAGATGGTTTGTTTCAAAGCGAAGCCGAAGTTAATGCACACGCCTTACAAGAAGGCGCCCAACCGGGAGATGTTCGTTTTCAAGATTTGAACAACGACGGTGTTATCGACGATAATGACCGTATGATAATCGGAAGTCCACATCCTGATGTTACCTACGGTCTCAACCTGGACTTTGGATACAAAAATTTTGATCTTACCGCCTTTTTTGTAGGTGTGGGTGGAGTAGACATTTTTAATGCCGAAAAAACCGTGGGCATGAACAGCTCTTTTAATTTCAACTACCATGCTGAGATATTGGATAGATGGACAGGGCCTGGAACTAGCAATAGCACACCAAGGGTAACATTCAATGATGAGAACAATAACTTTAGAACCTCTGATCTTTTCATCGAATCAGGAGACTATTTTAGGCTCAAGAACCTGACACTTGGTTATACATTGCCCCTAGATATTACCGAAAAGTACGGTATCGGTAAACTCCGTTTATACCTATCAGGTCAAAATGTATTTACCATCACCGGTTATTCTGGCTTCGACCCCGAATTGGGGCTTACCAACGGTAACCTGCAACAAAATGTTGATACGGCACAGTTTCCACAATCAAGAACCTATTTATTAGGCGTTAACTTAACCTTTTAAGCAAGAAAAAATGAAAAATCAATATAAATACTTGGTTCCTTTTGTTGTAGCTATATGCCTTGTTCAAAGCTGTGACGATGAGATTTTGGAAACAACGCCTTATGGGCAATATACCTCTGCGGAATTCTGGCGTAATGCCGAAGACGCCGAGGCGGCAGCTAATGCCATGTATCAACCACTAAGGTGGGAAGACCTTTATGGGCATAGTGAAAATGTGTTTGATAACAGTTCTGACGACTTGTTCAGGGCGGGTGACCACGGTTACGAAACGGCAATGGAAAACTTTACGTTTGACGCCAGTAACAACGGCTTTCGTTATGGTTGGACGGCCAAATACGAAATGATTGCAAGGGCCAATGCCGTATTGATCAATGTACCCAATATTGAAATGGACGCCACCCTGAAAAACAGGATTTTGGGCGAAGCACACTTTATTCGAGCCTTTGCCTATTGGAGGTTTTCGGTCATTTACGGTAGTGTTCCGATTGTATTGGAGCAAAATGTTATCGACAACAATTTCAATATTGCCAAATCATCAATTGAAGAAGTTCGCTCTCAAGTAGAATCTGATTTACTGAAGGCCATCGATTATCTTCCGGAAAGTTATAGCGGTGACGACATTGGTAGGGCCAGTCAAGGTACTGCCTACGGTCTTTTGGCCAAACTATACCTGTACGAAGAAGACTTTGCTGCGGCCATAAGTGCAGGCGAAGCCATAATAAACGGACCCTATGCCCTTGCCGGTAACTATAGGGATAATTTTGAGGTGGCCAGTGAAAATAATCCTGAAATGCTATTTGCCGCCCAAGGATTGGATGGATGGGCAGATGTTCCTAAAACTTATGACGCACCGAGACCTTGGGGAGGATGGGATTTTCACAACCCGGTGGAAGACATTGTAAACGAATATGAAACCGATGACCCTCGTTTAGGCTATTCTATCTTAAGACCTGGTGACATGATTGAAAGAGGCGGTGAGTTCGGTACCGTTGAATTTACTGCCGATTTAAGCCAAACCGGTTACTCATTGACCAAATATTGGAGTTTTAATACTGACGATGGTACTATCAACCGTGACCATAACGTGCCAATTTTGAGGGCCGCCGATGTTTACTTAATTGTTGCAGAGGCCAAAATTCGCCAAGATGGTCCGGGAGCCGGAGACAGTGAAATCAATATTGTTAGAAACCGTGTAGGGTTAGACCCCGTAAGCAATGCCGGTATGCCAGAACTAATTCATGAACGCAGGGTAGAACTATTTGGCGAGAACCAAAGACACCAAGATCTTATGCGATGGGACAAGGCAGGTATTGTAGATATCGTATCAATCTACGGTGAAGATCGCGGGCAGTTCGATCCGCCGAGAACTTTTGAAAAGCCTAAACATTACTATTTTCCGCTTCCCCAAAGTGAAATAGATAAAAGTGAAGGCATCCTCATTCAAAATGAGGACTATTAGAAAATCCGCATAGAATTTACCTACTTTATGGCTTCCTAGGTGTTTATCAGTAAATCCTAGGAAGCCATATCTTTAACATCTAAAGATTAACCTTCCGTAATGGCAATGAAAAGAGTAGTGGGTTTCAGATATTTTATGATTCCTTTTTTGTTGATTGCTTTGATTTCTTGTTCCCCTAAAAAAATACATAAAGAAAATTTGATAGGGGCATGGCAAGTTGACTCGGCAATGAGCTATTACAACGGGTTTTCGCATATGCAGCTTGAAGAAGGTCATGATTGGGGCCTTTGTACCTATACGAGGGATAGTATGATGAGGGAATCAAAGTTTGAAACCTACCGCAGTTTTTATTTTGGTTTTAAAGGAAAAGACAGTCTTTTTCTGTCTCCCACCAATACCAACGATACCGTAAAATTTCAAGTTCTGGTCTTGAACGAACAAATTCTGGCATTAAAAATGCCCCAGAAACCAATTTTCAAATCAACCGGAAACCAAGAACGTTATGAAATACGCTACTATTCGCGTACATCACCACCGAAAGTAAAACCCAAACTATTGCCAGGTTTTAAAGAATAAGATAATGAACCGTTTCATCTTTAGTGCTAAATTATTCATTACAATAGGCCTAATGTCTATTATCGGCTGCACCACAGAAAAAGAAAAGTCAGTTACACTCGAAAATCAATCCGCCTCATTTCAGCTTTTTGAGGTGCTATCTCCTGAAACTACAGGGTTAACATTTAACAATCTTATTAATGAAAGTCCGACCATAAACGGAGTCTTGTATGAGTACCTTTATAACGGTGGGGGTGTCGCTGCCGGCGATTTTAATAATGACGGCTGGCAAGACCTATTTTTCACCTCTAATCTTAACCCAGATGAGATCTATCTTAACAAGGGTGGTTTTCAGTTTCAAAGGGTTACTGCCCAAGCCAAACTTACAGGCAACAAAGGGTTTTCAACAGGGGTCACTACCGTTGATATCAATAATGACGGGCTCTTAGATATTTATGTGTGCAAATCGGGCAATTATGACGATACTGAGTTCTTAAAAAACGAACTCTTTATCAACTTGGGCATCAATAGCGATGGAGTGCCTACGTTCGAGGAAAGAGCGAGCGATTATGGATTAGATATTTCCGATCATTCAACCCAAGCAGCATTCTTTGATTATGATAGAGATGGCGATTTAGATATGTTTTTACTTAATCATGGTATTGACCCAGCAGAAACAGAGCCAAACATCGACCGCTTGCTTCTTCAAAAATCGAAACACAGTAACAACAAACTTTTTAAAAACAATGCAGGGCATTTTACCGATGTTTCAGCCGCCTCCGGTATAATCAATAACAGTATAGGTTATGGTCTGGGTATTGCTGTCGGAGACCTTAATAATGACCATTGGCCGGATATGGTTGTGGGTATGGACTATTCTGAAAAAGACCATCTTTATATCAATCAAAAGAACGGCACGTTCAAAGAGGTCATACGACAGGCCACCAATCATATCAGCAATTTTTCGATGGGCAATGATATTGGTGATATTAATAATGATGGTCGATTCGACTTCATATCTGTCGATATGGTATCCAACAACAATTATGACCTAAAAACCAATATGAGCGGTATGAACCCCCAGCGCTTTTTTGATTTGGTCGATAGAGGTCTACATCATCAATATATGTTCAATACCCTGCAATTGAATAACGGTAATATGCTTGATGATGGTACCGTTCCAGCATTTTCTGACGTTGCTCAAATCACTGGTTTGGCAAAGACCAATTGGAGCTGGGCTCCGCTTTTTTTTGATATGAACAACGATGGCCTTCAAGATCTATTCGTATCAAACGGGGTTTTAAGATCCTTTCGAAATAACGACTTTGTTATCTACAAAAGAAAGAGAGTACAGCAATTATATGCAGATATGAATCGATTGGCCAACCGAGATTCCCTTATTGAAAAATATTACAAAGACCTTCTAGCCGTAATGCCAGAAAAAAAAGAGGTTAACCTCTTTTACACGAACAACGGGAGTCTCAGTTTTTCAGAAATTAAGAACGATTCATTAGCCCCAACGGCTACCAACGGGGCTATTTATGTAGACCTTGACAATGACGGCGACCTCGATTTGGTGGGTAACAACATCAACGATCCCGCATTGATCTACCGAAACAATAGCAATGAAAATTCTACCAATCATTTTTTAAAGGTTAAGCTACGCGGTCCGAAAGACAATGCCAATGGCATAGGTGCTAAAGTGTGGATCACCACAAAAGGCCTACGCCAGGTAAAAGAGCTCTATACTTCGAGAGGCTTTCAATCTGCTGTACCCCATGAACTTCATTTTGGTTTGGGTGACCATCAACTAATTGACCAACTCAAAATAACATGGCCCGATGGGCGCTCTCAAATTTTAAACGGGATAGAGGCCGATCAGAAGATAATTGTAAACTATGAAGATTCTTCTGAAACAAGAGACGAATCAGAGGAAATCGAACCGCTTTTTGCCACCTCAAATTTACGCGGTGTGGGTTTTGAACACCAAGAAAACTCTTATGACGACTTCAAGAAGGAAATTTTGCTTCCGCATAAATACTCGCAAAACGGCCCTGCATTGGCCGTTGCCGATGTAAACGGTGATCAATTCGATGATTTCTTTGTGGGAGGGGCTAATAATCAGGCCGCAGCGCTATATCTGCAAAAAGAAGATGGTTCGTTTATCCAAGTATCTAAGAAAGTTTGGGCGGCCGACGCTTTTCATGAAGATGTAGCGGCCACTTTTTTTGATGCCGATCAAGACGGAGATTTAGATTTGTATGTGGCCTCGGGAGGTAATGAGTCGCCTGAAGGCGATACATATTATAAGCATCGAATGTACATCAACAATGGTAAAGGTCAGTTCGAGAAGGCTGTCAAGGCATTACCAAATATCCAAGTCTCCGCATCTTGCGTGGTACCCGCTGACATAGACGGCGATGGAGACTTAGACCTTTTTGTGGGTGGGAAAACAGTACCTGGTCGGTATCCATTTGCCCCTGACAGTTATCTTCTGATTAACCAAAGCACAAAAGAAAATGTCATATTTAAAAATGCTACCGCAACCAACGCCCCAATTTTAAAGGGATTGGGAATGGTGTCTAACGCCCAATGGGGCGATATCGACCAAGACGGAGACCTTGATTTAGTGGTTGTGGGTGAATGGATGCCGCTCACCATTTTAGAAAATGTTGACGGCCAACTAATAAATAGCACCAACAAGGCCTCATTAGACAGGCAAACCGGTTGGTGGTACGGATTGAAGATGCATGATTTCGATGGCGATGGCGACCTTGATTTTATAGCTGGTAACCTCGGGAAAAATTACAAGTATCAAGCTTCTTCAGAAGAACCCTTCGAGGTTTATGCTAAAGATTTTGATGAAAACGGAAGTCTTGATATTGTACTCAGTTATTACGAAAGGGGAAAGCTTTACCCCTTACGCGGGCGGCAGTGCAGCTCTGATCAGATGCCTTTCATCAAGAAAAAATTCCCTAGTTATAATGAGTTTGGGGCGGCCGACCTTTCAATGGTGTACGGTAAAGAAGCTCTTGAAAATGCGTTGCATAGGCAGGCAGAAACATTCGCCAGTGTATATGTCGAAAACTTGGGAGATTTCAAATTCAGAATTCACGAGTTAGACCCTTTAGCACAATTGTCTTCGGTTAACAGTATTCTGGTTGACGATTTTAATAAAGACGGAAATGCCGATGCATTGCTTGTTGGAAATCTTTATCAGGCAGAGGTAGAAACAACACGAAATGATGCCAGCTATGGTACGGTTCTTTTAGGTAATGGTAGGGGCAAATTCACCGCTATGATGCCAGCGGAAAGCGGACTTTTCGTAAAAGGAGATGTCAAGCAGGCATCTATCCTCCGTTCTTCTAGCGGAGAGAAACGCTTTCTATTTGCCAAAAACGACGCGCCCATTCAGGCGGTAGACCTTAACTAAAATAGAAATTTTGACTATTTAAGGAATGGAATTTTACAAATAGTAAACTGTAGTTTTTTAATTTATTTGGGGAGAAACTTCCCTCCTAAAAATGTCATGTTATGATATATTAACATGGGGTTGATATATTTTGACCTAGGCGCATCGAAACTGTTAATTTAGTAATGCTTAGATAACTTTCGCTTAACCTTTTAGCTTTTACTATTAGTAAATTTGCCTCAATGCTTATGACCCCAAATGTAAGTGTACTTTCACCTCTTTTGAAAGCTTCTACTTTATTTTCAGGGTTGTACGCCAACATATAAAAGATGACCTCACAGGTAATCTTTAGCAAAAAGGCAGTCAACTCAAGGCCCCTCTACCGCCCATTTTTGACTATTTTATTGCCAATGATTACGGCCTCTAGAGCCTGAAAACTTTGTTAAGTCTTTCTTTTTAGTCACCCAAAGATTTTCCGGGAAGGCTTCCTTCCTGGGAAATTCTTTGGTATTACGTCCTTTAATCCTTTTCTCTTATAAGTTTTTCTACAATTTAAAGAAATCTTATTCCTACATCGTTAATATTTGCTTTTGGTCGAAAAGAAGTCCTTAAAGCTCTTCATTGAAGATTTTCGTAAAAAAGCTAATGCCGCAATTACGATATTTATAAAGCTAACGAAAACGTTTTAGAGAAGTTCTCACAGTAGCAATCGTGAATTATGGATAAAAAAGAAGAAGCTGTAATAAAGCAATTACAAACTTGGACAAATAATATTCCTCTAATTGTACTTGGTAGCGGAGCTTCTGTTCCCTTTAGACTTCCTTCAATGTGGACTTTGGGAGAGTACTTAAAAAGTTCAATAAGTTTTGTGAATTCTGATGACCAAGCTCAATTTGAAAAATTTAAAGACGAATTTGACAAAACTGGTGATTTAGAAACAACACTTACAAAACTTCAATTAAGAGCCAACGTACTTGCTGAAATCGTCGATAAAACTTGGGAACTTGTCAATGAATCAGATTTAAAAGCATACGAGAAATTCATCAACAAAGTAATTGAATTTCCCTTAGCCGAATTATTAAAATATCTCTTAGACACAGCAGGTAAAAAAGTTTCAATTATAACAACGAACTATGACAGGCTAGCTGAATATGCTACTAGTCTTTCTAAAGCTATTATCTGTAGTGGTTATGCTCAAAGTCATATTGGACACTTCTCAAACAATATTCAATCCAACAATTTAGCTTCTTTAAATGGCTATAAAGGACAAGTAAACATTTGGAAAGTTCACGGTTCGTTAGACTGGTTTAAATCTAATGAAGATGAAAATATACAACTTCCATTAAGACAAAGCATTCCAAAAGACTATCGCCCTTTAATTGTAACACCTGGCTTAAGCAAATATTCAGAGACACATAATGAACCATATAGAACAATTTTTACACAAGCAGACTCTGAAATTGAAAATGCGAATGGTTTTTTATGTATTGGCTATGGGTTTAATGACACTCACGTTCAACCAAAACTAATTGAACAAATAAAAAACAGTAAGCCAATTATTGTAATAACTAAAGAACTTACTGAAAAAACTAAACAATCAATCATCGATAATAAATGCCAAAAGTACTTGCTTATCGAAGAGGCTAATTCTAAAAATACCAAAATCTACTCTTCCAAATTTGGAGAATTTGTAATTGAAGATACTAGTTACTGGGAATTAGGAGAATATTTAAAACTAATCATTTCATAAACAGAACTATGGCTATATTCCAATTTGAAGAATCTACAAAAATCGGTACCGTTTTTAGTGTTGACACTTCTACTCTAATAGTAAAAGTTGAAGAACTCGAAAAGCTAAGGAAACTGCAGGTAAATCATTTAATTGCTATAAAAAGCTCAAAAGCTGGACAACATTTAATTGGTATCATCAACCGAATTACGAGAAAAGTATCCAATGACGAGAATCCAGTCTCCGATGATTTAGGTCTAACCAATTTTTTGCTAACAGAAAACATCTTAAAAGTTAACCTAATTGGTACTTTAATAGACAAACACGGACAAAAAGAAAATGTATTCAAAAGAACTTTAGATACAGTTCCTGAAATTGAAGCAAACTGTTTTCCTATTGACGGAGAAAATATCACAAAGTTTATGCGTACGATATCAGCAAAGGAAAATTATGATATTCCTCTCTCTCTTGGTAAATACTCAATTGATGAAAATGCAGATGCGTATTTAGATGGAGACAAACTTTTTCAAAGACACGCTGTAGTTGTAGGTAGTACTGGTTCTGGGAAATCTTGGTGCGTAGCAAAATTGGTTGAACAAATTGCAAAACTTCCAATGGCAAATTCAATACTTTTTGACATTCACGGAGAATATAGTGGAGAAGATTTTAAAACCGATGGAATACAACATTTACGGGTTGCTAATCCCTCTGACTTAGGAAAAACTGGAAATCTGCAAAATAGTGTTTTAATGCTTCCTTATTGGCTTTTGACTTATGAAGAAATGTTAGCAATGTTACTTGATAGAAGTGACAGTAATGCACCGAATCAAGCAATGCTTTTTTCTAAAATTGTCTTTGAAGAAAAATTAGCTTTTTTAGATTCAATTGGAGACACAACATTTAAAGATTCTATAACTATTGACAGCCCAATACCATATAAAATTGATAATGTAATAAGCAAATTAAAAAATCTTGACGAAGAACGTGTTCCCGGAGCAAGAGCAGGTCAAGACAAGGCAGGACCTTTCAATGGAAAATTAACAAGATTTGTACAAAGGTTAGAAGCTAAAAGTCAAGATAAAAGATTAGGTTTCTTGTTTCAAATATCAAATGACGAATTAGATATTGACTGGATGAATAGCTTATGTAACTTGTTAATGCAAGGTTCTAAACAAAATGACCAAAAATCAGGTGTAAAGGTTATTGATTTTTCAGAAGTTCCTTCAGACGTTTTACCACTTGTTATTGGACTGGTGGCAAGAATTGTATTTACTGTTCAACAATGGACAGCAAATGACAAAAGACATCCTATTTGTCTATTGTGTGATGAAGCTCATTTATACATTCCCGAAAGAACAAGTCAAGATTCTGCTTCCGAACTTGGTTTAAAGAATTTTGAAAGAATTGCAAAAGAAGGTAGAAAATATGGTGTTAGTCTAACTGTTATAAGTCAAAGACCAGCAGAAGTTAACAGAACAGTTCTTAGTCAATGTAATAATTTCATTTCACTAAGGTTGTCAAATGCAGAAGACCAATCAGTTGTAAAAAGACTATTACCAGATAATCTTTCTGGGCTAACAGATGTATTACCGATTTTGGATATTGGAGAAGCTTTAGTTGTTGGAGATTCATCTCTATTACCTACGAGAATATTAATAGATGAGCCAACAATTAAACCACAAAGTGCAACAATTGATTTTTGGAAAGAATGGAGTAATGACAAGGCTGAGCAAGATATTCTAAGTGCAGTAATTGGCTTAAGAAGGCAAAGTAGAATTTGATACGGACAACTTTGATCCTTCTATTCAATAATTAATTTGGTTGCTTTATCTTCCCCCTATGAAAGAAGAGGTCGTTCGAACCCAAGACGTTTTTAAAAGCTGCTTTTTCGTAGGGTGCTTTGGTATAATCATCTTCGTTGTTCTGGCGGTTGGCTATTTCTTCTGGTGGCCGTATTAACAAATACCGTTCGGTATGGTTATTTAAATTTTTAAGTCTTCCTTTTCTAATTGATTTTTCTTCCGCTACACACTCCTTTTTATTAGCCATCATTATCTATTGTCAAGATTCTAGCGATTGTTTTTCACATAGCGCTTATCTGCTACAGGACAGTACAGTATGGATAAGATTGGCAAAAGAATTATTCTTGTTATAGGCTGTTACTTCCCCACAGCATAATACCTGAAATCTCTAACTAACACTAAAGACTATGAATACCAAGGCATCGTTGTTTATTGGCTTGTTAATTTGTATGCTGCTCATCGGTTGTGCGCAAGAACCACCAAAGCCATCTTTTAATAAAGAAGAATTGGCCAAAAACTTTCAAAATCCCCCCAATGAAGCAAAGCCCCGAGTCTGGTGGCATTGGATGAATGGCAACATTACCAAAGAAGGCATCAAGAACGACTTGAACTGGATGACCGAAACGGGTATCGGAGGCTTCCAAAATTTTGATGCCAACCTATTTACACCATTGGTGACCGATAAAAAGCTGGTGTTCATGACACCTGAATGGCAAGACGCCTTTAAATACACCACTGATTTAGCAATAGAAAAAGGATTGGAAATGGCCATCGCAGGATCCCCGGGCTGGAGTGAAACCGGAGGGCCTTGGGTAGAAGCTAAAGATGGCATGAAAAAATACGTCTGGTCAGAAATAACGGTACAAGGCGGTCAAAATTTTAAGGGTACCTTACCTAAGCCCCCGACCGAGACAGGCGGGTTTCAAAATGTACCCTCTGAAGGGGGCATTGAAATGAGTGAAGAGCATCAAGAACTGCCCGAATTTTATGGCGATGCAGCTGCTTTTGCCTTTCGCATACCTGATGATGAGCAAACAATGGCAGAACTCATGCCCAAGGTTACATCAAGTGGCGGAAAATTCTCTTTAAAAACCCTCACCGATGGCGACTTGCATACAGCTACTGAATTGCCGCCAGGTGAAGTAGGCGAAGAGATATGGATTCAATATTCGTTCGATCGGCCCGTAACCTTTCGTAGTTATTCGGTTGTTGGGGCCAACCACAATGCCTTGGAGCAGTTTAGGGGAAGCCCTCAAAACCGAAGTTTATATGTCAGCGATGACGGTAAAGACTTTCGAAAGGTAACCGATATTCCAGGCTCGCTCGTTCCGCAGACTTCAGGTAGCTTTAAGGAAGAAACTGCCAAATACTGGCGCTTTGCTTATGAGACTCTACCTCCGTCACCTCCAGGGTTAAGTGCCTTGTTCGGTGCTCCGATGCCTACCAAACCCGATGGTGTTCCGGTAGCCGAATTTGTTCTTTACCAAGCTGACCGTATAGATCAGTTCGAAAATAAGGCCGGTTTTAGCGCATGGGTAGAAACAGACGTGCCGACTCACACTACCGGCAATGCCATAAAGAAAGAAGAGGTTATCGATTTGACTTCACAACTTGGTGAAGATGGTTCGTTGAGTTGGGAGGTGCCTGAAGGAAAGTGGAAAATCGTTCGGTTTGGATATTCCCTTACCGGGAGACAAAATCACCCTGCCTCACCGGAAGCAACAGGCCTTGAAGTAGACAAACTTGATGAGGATGCGGTTCGTAGGTACATCAATCATTATTTGGATCTGTATAAAGAAGCAACGGGTGGTCAAATGGGCGAAAAAGGTCTTAGCCATGTTATACTCGATAGCTATGAAGCCGGGCATATGAACTGGACGCATAATTTTCCCGATGAATTCAAAAAAAGAAGAGGTTACGACATACTGCCATGGATGCCGGTACTTTTGGGTAGGGTGGTGCAAAGTGCCGAGGATAGCGAGAAATTTCTTTGGGACTTTAGAAAGACTATCGGCGAAATGATTTCCGACAATCATTATGATGTTATCGGAGAAGAACTGCACAAAAGAAACATGGGCCGATATACCGAAAGCCATGAGAACGGACGTATTTTTTTAGCGGACGGAATGGATGTTAAACGCAATGCTGATATACCCATGTCTGCCATGTGGACGCCCGGAAGCCTTGCCGGTGGTTCCGATGAGGAAGTACGCAGCGAAGGCGATATTCGCGAGTCGGCGTCAGTAGCCAATATTTTCGGAAAGCCTTTTGTAGCCGCCGAGTCGATGACCTCTATTCAAAATGCATTTTCTTGGCATCCAGAAAAACTGAAGCGTACTGCCGATCTTGAAATGGCTTCCGGTCTCAACCGATTTGTAATCCATACCTCTGTTCACCAGCCTTTAGACGATAAAATGCCCGGTTTCTCATTGGGCCCTTTTGGTCAATACTTTACCAGACAAGAAACATGGTCGGGTGCGGGTGCCAAGGCTTGGATCGATTATCTTGGTAGAAGCTCCTATCTTTTACAACAGGGCCAAAATGTTGCCGATGTTCTCTACCTATATGGCGAAAATGATAATATAACACGAATTACGCAGCAAAGTCTTCCTGATGTGCCCAAGGGCCATGAGTTCGATTTTGTAAGCGCTACCATTCTAAAAGAAGCCATAACGGGTTCCGATGGTCACCTTAAAGCGGAAAGTGGGGTTACTTATGCCATGCTAATGTTAGATGAGGGTACGCAAAGAATGACCCTATCCACTTTGCAGAAATTAAAAGAATTAGCCGATGCAGGTATCAAGATCAAAGGTAAAAAACCACTTGAAAGCCCTAGTTTATCAGACGATGATAGGGCTTTTCAGAAAATGGCCGAAAAAATATGGTCAAAACCCAACGTAGGTGCCAACGTGGCTCTTGATCAAGTTCCCGATGTTGATTTTTCAGAAACGGATCATGATATTCGTTTTCGTCATCGTGCTACCGGAGACAGTCATATTTACTGGCTTAATAACCGCAGTGCCCAAGCTATTAAATCAAAGTTGGGCTTTAGGGTAACTGGTAAAAAACCTCAAAAATGGAATCCGCAAACAGGGGAAGTTTTGGATATTGGCTATTCGACATCGGAGAATCAGACTTGGATCGATTTGGATTATACCCCTTGGGATGCTTTTTTCATCTTGTTTATAGATGAGACCGATCAAAACTCTTTTTCAGTTCCCGAAACGGATTCTGAAACCATTGCTGAAATCAATGGGCCCTGGCAAGTAGCCTTTCAGGGGAATAGAGGGGCTCCTTCCTCTAAAGTTTTTGAAGACCTCGTTTCGTGGACGGATCAGGAGGAAGAGGGCATCAAGCACTTCTCAGGTACGGCGACTTACAGCAATACCTTCTCGATATCAAATATCGAGGACGGTGCTAAATACACCTTAGATTTAGGAGAAGTTAAGAATATAGCAGAGGTCAGCGTTAATGGCAATGCTATTGGTACTCTTTGGAAAACTCCTTTTACTATTGATATAAGTGATGCCTTAAAATCAGGAGATAATACTTTAGAAGTTAAAGTCACAAATACATGGGTCAACCGCTTGATCGGTGATGCTGTAAAAGAGCCTGCCCAAAGAATTACGTTTACGACTATGCCATTTTATAGAGGTGGTGAAGAATTATTGCCTTCCGGACTTTTGGGCGATGTAAAAATCTTACAGATGAAATGAATACTTTGATGAACGTTTGAAAATTTATTGGAGCTGGTAAAAGCAGATCCAAACGAACTAGTAAATTTTCTATACTTTAGAAGAATCAACCAACAAACCACCGATCATGTCGCAATTGGCAGAGAATGTATCGAAACGTCTATTTTCATTGGATGTTTTTAGAGGATTGACCATGTTTTTGCTTATTGCCGAAGCCGCTGGGTTTCATCAATATTTTTCGGAATGGGCCGAGGGTTCGGTGTTCGAGGGCTTGGCCCACCAACTACACCATCACCCTTGGAACGGCTTGCGCTTTTGGGATTTGATTCAACCTTTTTTTATGTTCATCGTAGGGGTAGCAATGCCTTTTTCACTCAGAAAACGTCTTTCTCAAGGAGACCGCAAAAGGGTTAACCAGCACATTTTCCGGCGCTGCTTTTTATTGTTTGCCTTTGGGGTGCTACTTCATTGTGTTTATAGCCACGAACTTGTCTGGGAACTCTGGAATGTTTTGGTACAACTGGCCTTTACCATTTTAATAGCCTACGCCATTATGCACCTGCCCAACAAGGTTCAAATTGGTGTATCTATCGGTTTGTTACTTTTGACCGAGATACTCTATAGGGCCTATGACCCAAGTGCCCCATACGCTCAGGGCCATGAAAGCTTTGGGTCTTTTATGGATAGATTGGTAATGGGCCAGGTGAATGGGGGTTATTGGGTGTTCGTGAACTTCATTCCGACCGCTGCACACACTATTTGGGGCGTTATTTGTGGAAAATTGTTGTTGGAACACATTCCTGAAAAAGAAAAAATAAAGCATTTTCTAATATGGGGTACGGCCATTCTTGTTATTGGCTTCGCTCTTGACCTCACCGGTGTAACCCCTATTGTAAAACGAATCGCCACCACATCTTTTACTTTGGCATCGGGCGGCTTCGCCATTTTGACCCTCACACTTTTCTATTGGGCAATCGATGTGAGAAATAAACATTATGATTGGCTAAAAATTTTCGCTGTTGTGGGCACGAACTCTATATTTATCTATCTTTTTGCCGAGACCGTGGGAGTTCAGTGGTTTCGAGGTTTTGGAAAAATCTGGACAGCAGGTCTTTTGAGTCCTCTAGGTGTTTCAGAATCCCTAATTATGGTGATAAATTCGCTTGTGGTACTTTTTATCTTTTGGTACATTACTTACTTTTTAGACAAACACCGAATTTATTTCAAGGTATAGCCCCTAAACCCATCCTTTAAAATAAAATTTATGAAAATTAGACTGTTACTTACCCTCTTTACCTTTGTTGGCTTTATTCTACTCGCTTGCGGGGTTCAAAAAAACACGTCGGATGACGGATGGATCGATCTTTTCAATGGTAAAAATTTAGAAGGGTGGACCACAAAGATTCACCATTACGAAACAGGTGATAACCATGGGGATACCTTTAGGGCCGAAGATGGTATCATCAAGGTGAGATACGACCAATACGAAGGTGATTTCAATGATCGTTTTGGGCACTTGTACTTTGACACCCCTTATTCTCATTTTCATCTTTCAATGGAGTATCGTTTTGTGGGGGAGTTACATCCTGGGGCCCCATCATATACGCAATTGAACAGCGGTGTAATGTACCACTCCCAAGACCCTCGCACCATGTTAAAGGAACAGGATTGGCCTATTTCCGTAGAAATGCAGTTTTTGGCAGGAATTGAGGAAGGGGTGGAACGCCCGACCGGAAATATGTGCAGCCCAGGAACGGAAATAGATTTTCAAGGAGAGCAATACCCCGGCCACTGCTTGAATTCTACTTCCGAAACCCTATACGGAGACCAATGGGTAAAAGCAGAATTGATTGTTTATGGCGACTCTCTGGTACAACACATTATCAACAGCGAGAAAGTCTTGGAATACACCAAGCCCCGTGTGGGCGGTGATGTGGCCAATCGTTACGACCCAAAATATAAAGTAAACGGCACCCCTCTAACACAGGGTATGATTGCTTTGCAAAGTGAGGGCCAGCCCATTGATTTTAGAAATATCAAGCTTAAAAACTTGAAGAACTAGCTTCGTAAAAGCAATTTTAACGTAATTTTGTCGTTATTTTTGCGACAAATGTTTTATTTTTAATAAAAAGCTTTTCATGGCAACTGCGTTAAAATTGTTTGAAACCAAAAACGGGGAGTTCTCTTATGACTGGAACGACGATAAGCGGTCTTATTTACTTATCAAATTGGTCAGAGAGGGTATACCGTACAGTGATTTTGCAAAGGTTTTAAACGCGTCTTCCTTTAGTTCACAAGAGTGGGCCAATTTTCTGAATATTTCAGTTAGAACCCTAGAAAGGCACCGAGAAGAAAACAAGATATTTCGTCAAGAACAAAGCGAAAGAATACTTTCCATCTTTCAATTGCTTAATTATGGCAAATCGGTTTTTGGTACTAACGAAGACTTTTTTGAGTGGTTGGGCTCAGAAAGTATAGCCCTTGGGGGTATTAAACCCAAAGAACTCTTAGATACCAGCATTGGCATACACATGGTGAAAGATGAGCTTGGCCGCCTAGAACATGGGGTATTGGCATGATTGTTTATCGGTTGGGAAAGGAGAAGTATAAAAACGACCTTTCGGGAATCGGGGCCGAAAAATTTGGTGGCCGTTGGAACAGTAAAGGGGTGCGAATGGTATACACTTCGCAATCTCGGGCTCTGGCCAATTTGGAAGTAGCCGTACACTTAACTTTAAAACTCGTACCCAAAGACTATTATTTGACCGCCATCGAAATACCCGATGAGCTAGTACTACCCTATCCTGAAAAAAAATTACAGGGCAAAAATTGGAAAACCCATCCACCAACATCATTTACTCAAGAAGAGGGAGATAAATTTATAAAGTCGAGCAAAAACCTCGTTTTAAAAGTACCTTCGGCCATTGTACAAGGAGATTATAATTTCTTGATCAACCCTGTTCATTCAGATATCGGCAAAATTAAGGTCTTGTACTCCGAACTTTTTTCTTTTGATAAGCGCTTGTTTAGGCCATAGATTCAGAACCCTCATACAACTCTATGGGAAGGTCATCTGGGTCAGCAAAAAAAGTAAAGCGTTTTCCTGTAAATTCATCGACGCGAATAGCCTCGACTTCAACACCAAGTTGCTGCAAACGTTCTTTTTCTTGCGCGACGTTGGCAACCTCGAAAGCCAAATGCCTTAGCCCTAACGCCTCTGGCCTAGACGGTCTTTTTGGAGGTTCAGGAAAGGAAAACAGTTCGATGATATATTGCCCATTTAGAGCTAAATCCAATTTAAATGAATCTCTTTCTTTTCGATAGACTTCTCTAATAACTTCCAACCCTAAAATAGTCGTGTAAAAATCTTTCGATTTTTGGTAATCGGAACAAATAATGGCAATGTGATGAACATTCTTTAGTCCCATAAAAACTAATTAAGATCCTCAGGATATTTCCCGGCGGTAGTCCATCCACCATCAACAGAGATGGTCTGGCCATTGATATGGTCGGCCTCCCCAGAAAGTAAAAAAAGACATGTATGGGCGATATCTTCAGGTTTGCCCACTCTACCATTGGGGTTCAACCTACCCCAAATACCTTCATAATCAGGCTGCTCTAATTTTGTGCGTTCGGTAAGTGTGGCCCCTGGAGCAATTACATTGATATTGATATGATGTTGATCCAGTTCATAGGCAAGGTTCACGGCCATCATACGCAATGCCGCCTTGGTCATGGCATAGGTGGTCAGGTTGCGGTACGCCCTAATACCCACTTGCGAAGACAAGAGAACCACCTTACCGCTATGCCCCTTTTCAATCATTTTGAGAACGGCTTTTTGAACAAGAAAAAAGGCTCCTTGAAGGTTCAGCTCTACTACTTTATTAAATGATTCAGGAGTAAACTTTAAAAAGTCGCCAAACAGCGTTATACCCGCGTTTGGCACAACGAAATGAATATCACCAAAAGAGTTCACGGCAAAATCAATTATTTCATCAATTGTTTTAATAGAACCGGCATCGCCCGCAAAAGATTTACAATTTCCCGGATGAATTTGATCAATTTCTTTTGCAGCCTTTTTTGATAACTCTGGGTCAAGGTCGTTTAGAACTACATTGGCCCCATTTTTAACAAGTGCCTCCGCAATGGCATAACCTATACCTTCGCCTCCACCGGTAACGATGGCCGTTTTTCCTTTAATTCCTGAATAAGCCATTATAATTCTTTAAAATAGGTAATCAGCGTACCCGTAACACCTGGTTTGAAAGTAAACAGACCGCCACTTTGAGGGTGTTTTTCAAGTTGTTCTTCGCTCAACCCGCTTCTCGCCGTAGTTATGTAAAGTGTGTCTAGGTTTTTACCGCCGAAACAACAAGAGGTTACATGGGGCGCAGCAACTTCAATCTTTTGAATGATTTCTCCGGTTCTGGGGTTCCATTGTCGAATACAAGCTCCGCCCCAATGGGCAATCCATAACATATCTTCAGAATCGATACACATGCCGTCTGCCCCGCCCAACTCCTTTGGTATATTAAAAGCGGTCTTTCGATTTTTTAAATTTCCCGAATCTATATCAAAGTCGTATCTGTCAATGCGATAATTTTCGGTATCACTAAAGTAAAAAGTCTTTTTATCGGCCGTCCACGCCATTCCGTTTGAAATAGTGGTATTAGGAATAGCAACAGAAACTTGCCCTTTAGAAGTTACTTTGTACAGATTGCCGCTCTCAGGGTCAAATTCTTTGTGCATGCTTCCGATATAGAAATCACCGTTCGGACCTACTTTACCGTCGTTGTAACGCATTTTAGAATCTTCATTCTTTAAAATGCCGTGCTTTCTAAAGTCTTTGTTTGCTACCTGAAAACTAGCCAACCCGTCTTCAAGGGCCAGCAAGATATTTCCGGTAATTTCTGGAATAGCGGCACCTGTCATTGAAGGCAGTTGCCAGAAGTGGTGTTCATTAGTTTCGAGCACCAATTGATGAAGGTATTTTCCCTCGATATCTACCCAATAAAGTGTTTGCCGTTGCCAATCCCAAACCGGGCCCTCACCCAGAACACTTCGGGTGTCTAAAAGTAATTTTGCCTCAAAAGTTGATTCGTGCATTCCGAATATTTCAACGAGAAAGTTACGGAATTTTTAGGGCAATCAATTTTCTTTCACGAAATCCTTTCTTAGTCGAATATCGCTATCTGGCACCTTGTTGATCAATGTTTTTTTACCGTTCTTTTTGATTAGGTCGAAGGCATCGTACAAAGAGCCCATCGGTGTATAGGCACCATAGGTTATTGTGTCTTGAGATACCGTAATGATCTGAAACAGCTGTGTGTATTCGCCGCGGCGCACCATCCAGCCTTGGTCTTGAGATTCATACATTTTCGGTCCGCTGACCGACACGGCATATACCGTTCCGGCATCTTTTACTACCGTTAGCCCTTGACCTTCATTTTTTTCATATCCACGAGCATAGGTATGGTCATGGCCTTGCAAAACCAAATCAACCCCGTACTTGTCAATTAACGGTTTTAATGCATCTCGTAGTTCTTTATTGTCCCTTCCTTTTGCTGTTGAAAAAATAGGATAGTGCATGGTGATTGCCGTCCATTTTTTGGTATTGTTTTTTAACACCGAATCGAGCCATTTCACTTGAGCGGTTCGGGCTTCTTCATGCTCATCGAAGCCTTCGGCATCTATCGAAATAAGTTTCATATTCTCATATTCAACGGCATAGCACGTTTCTTTTAAAGCCTCTGTTGGTCCATTTTCTGGCAGTGTAAACTGAGGCCGCCATAGTGAGGATAGTACCCCGTCTCTGTATTCATGGTTGCCCGGGGTCATAATACTGGGTACGGTGGCATGAATAAAGCTACCTGCGTAGAACCACTCACCCCATTCCATATTGGCATCTCTGTCATTGATCAGGTCGCCTGCGTGCAACATAAAATCAACGTTGGGGTATTGCCTATATGAATTGCGTATAACTCGGGACCATAAAGACTTGACATTGTTCTGGGCATCGCCAAAATAGATGAAGCTAAACGGTTTATCACCTTTGGCACTGGCGGTTGTAAATTGAAACCATTCGCTCCAGTATCCATTGTCATCCGCTCCATTTCCAACTCTGTAGGCGTAAGTGGTCTCCGCTTCGAGTCTGTCAATTACGATGGAATGATAAGTGGCCTTGACAAGGGGTTCCCTCCGGTTTTGATTTTCGAATAGTTCTGAAGTTGCCTTGATTTTCTTTACTCCCTCTAAAAGAAATTCTGGTCCATCAGTGGCCTTGGCTATTTCTACAAAGCCCTCAGCCACTTCTTGGTTGGTGCGCCAATTGACCGCAAAGCTACGGGCCGGGTCAACGGTAAGGTTGGTAATAATACGGTCAGGAGTTCTCGATGGAAAAATTAGCTTGTGGTCTAAAATAGTATCTAACGAACCGTAATGGCTATGAGCGCCTTGACCATGATTATGTTCTTGTGAAAACGCAACTGTAGATAAACTTGAAAATATCAATAAGGCGATTAACTTTTTCATTTGATAGGATTGCTAAACTGGTTTGGAATGAAGTTCTGTTTCGGTAAGTATTTCTGTGATAAAACTACAAAGTTTGAAAGCGACCTTCGTAAAGAATCTTGCCCGTATTGTATGGAAATTTATCAAGCTTTTAGTGAAAAATTAAGCTTAATTAGCCCTAAATGATGAAAACTGCCATGTAAAATGCTGAATTATCGTTTTTGTTTCTTCAAAAGTTTTTATTATTTATCGATGCAACTGCAATATTTATAAATAATGCACAATTGTTTTCCCGATATGATAATTCATTGAGCCAAAGGGGGCAACACCTTTAAATCAATCGGATTATAAAGTACTTTTACTATTACTTATCGCCATGGGGCATCAATATGCCGAAACCATCAAATCAATAAAACCAAGAATACATGTTGCAGAAGGGCATAGAGGCACAAAGGTTGGCCATCTCGGACAACTATAGAAATTGGAAAAAGTGGGGGCCCTACCTAGCCGAAAGACAGTGGGGCACTGTTCGCGAAGACTATAGTGAATATGGCCACGCTTGGGATTTTGTTGACCACGAAAAGGCAAGAAGTAATGCTTACCGCTGGGGTGAAGAAGGTATTGCAGGGTTTTGTGACGCGCGTGAAATTCTTTGTTTGGCACCTGCCTTTTGGAACGGCAAGGATCCTATCATTAAAGAAAGACTTTTTGGCCTGACCAATAACCAGGGCAACCACGGTGAAGACGTTAAAGAATTATATTTTCATCAAGAATCGTCGCCAACACATTCGTATTGTAAATATCTCTATAAGTACCCCCATAAAGAATTCCCTTATGGAGACTTGGTCGCCAAAAACCAGCGCAGCCGTCATGAGCCTGAATTCGAGTTGCTCGATACCAACTGCTTTAACTTCAGCTCTTATTTTGATTGTATCATTGAGTACGCCAAGGCAGACGTTGATGATATTTTAATGAAAGTGACCGTAGTAAACCGTGGTCATAAAGCTGCCAATATACATGTACTGCCCCAACTCTGGTTTCGCAATTTCTGGAAACACAACCAGCGCTTTTCAAGGCCGGCCATCACCTCAACGGGGCTCACCACAGCCGAATCGCGAAGCACAAGAAATGGAAGGTACTTTTTGTACCACCAGCGCGGCAAACAGTTGTTCTGCGAAAATGAGACGAACAACAAAAAAATATATGGTGTCGAAAATGAAACACCCTTTGTTAAAGATGGTATCAACGACCGAGTGGTCGAAAGAAAGAGAAAAGCGGTCAACCCTGAAAAAACAGGTTCAAAATTTGCCGTATGGCACAAGCTAAGGCTTCGCCCTGGTCAAGAAAAAACAATCAAATTCCGCTTGTCTAAAAAACGGGTAGAAAAACCTTGGGCCGAGTTCGATAAAATCTTTGAGCAAAGAGTAAGTGAGTGCCGGGCATTTTACGATGAAACCGTTAAAACATCGTTGCCTGAAGCCCATAAGCATATAGTTAAAAGGGCTTTCTCCGGACTGTTATGGACAAAGCAATTCTATTACTACGATGTATTTAAATGGCTGTTCGGTGGGCCCGGCGAAGCAAGACCTTATCGCTCGAACGCCAGAAACTTTAGTTGGCAGCATCTCACCAACCGTCATATTATTTCGATGCCCGATAAATGGGAGTATCCTTGGTACGCTGCTTGGGATCTTGCCTTTCATATGGCTTCCTTTGTTGAAATAGACCCTTATTTTGCCAAAGAACAATTGTTATTAGTGCTCCGGGAGAGTTACATGCATCCCAATGGGCAAATTCCGGCATATGAGTGGAATTTTAGTGATGTAAACCCTCCTGTACATTCGTGGGCGGTATGGACAGTTTATGAAAAGGATAAAGAACGAACCGGAAAGGGCGATAGGGATTTTCTTGAAAAATCTTTCCAAAAACTCTTGGTCAACTTTACTTGGTGGGTCAACCAAAAAGACAAACACGGTACCGACCTTTTTGAGGGCGGGTTTTTAGGTCTTGATAACATTGGGGTTTTTGATCGCAACCATATGCCCCCAGGCATAACACGTATGCAGCAGGCCGATGCGACTAGTTGGATGGCCATGTTTACCCTGAATATGCTTCGCATGTCATTAGAACTGGCGGAAGGTAATGATGCCTATGAAGAATCGGCAGCCAAGTTCTTTCGTCACTTTCTCAACATTGCTTGGGCCATGCACCACATCGGTCAAAAAGATATTTCGCTCTGGGACGATAAGGATAATTTCTATTATGATGTAGTCGAAATGTCAAGCGGTACATCACATAGACTGAAGGTTCGGTCGCTCGTAGGTATTATACCGATGTTTGCCGTAGAGGTCATGGATAAGAATCTTTTTGAGAACCTGAAAGAATTTAAGACCAGAGCGGCCAAAATAGTTACGACCCGACCCGATTTGGCTTCTTTGATTTCGAGAATTGAGGAAATAAATGAAAACGGAAGCTATTTATTTTCAATTATGAGAGGCTTTCGGCTTGAGCATTTATTGAAGCGAATGTTAGACGAAGACGAGTTTCTTTCCGACTATGGTATTCGCTCTTTATCAAAATACCACAAGGATAACCCGTATGTTTTTGACCATCATGGGCATCACTCCATACAATATGAACCGGGCGAAAGCCGCTCTAATATGTTCGGCGGTAATTCAAACTGGCGCGGGCCTATCTGGATGCCTCTGAATTACATGATTGTACAGTCTTTGAGAAAATATTACTCTTACTACGGGCCCACTTATGTTTATGAGTTTCCTACCGGGTCGGGAAATAAGCTAAACCTCAACCAGATTGCCAACGAAATAACGAAAAGGTTGATGCGTCTTTTTGAAAGAAATGCCGATGGGCGCTTTCAGTACCATTCAGACGACAAGAACAAACTCTATTCGAAAAACGAACATTTTAAGAATCAACATCTGTTCTATGAGTTTTTTGATGGGGATAACGGTACAGGTTTAGGTGCATCTCACCAAACAGGGTGGACCGCCCTTATTGCCAACCTCATCATGGAAATGGAAGAGTCGGAAAAGCAGGAAGAAGTCAAGGTTGAAAAAGCGAAAGTGCTTTAATCCTTTATTTCAACAGACCAAAATACTTGTTTTCGTCGCCTAAGAGAGCCGTAGCGGCGATTATGGCATCGTCATGGGTCAGGTAATAATCGTAAAGCCCTTCTCTGTAGAAATAGCGTTTAACGATTTCGTCTTCCAGCTTGCTTTTGATTTCCTTTTGATATTCTTCCAATGCGGCAAACTTACTCTTGTCGATATCGGCCAATAACGCTTTGAAATCATTTTCAATGGCGTCATTAAAAATCACTTCTTCACGGTCGGTCATGGCCGCCTTTAACGTTTTCTCGGTCTTGGTCTCAAAAGAAAAATTACTATTGGATACGAAGTCTTTAAAATCTTGGTAGTCACTATCGGTGAACTTAAAATCGCCCATGCCGTCTAGTGTGTGATTATAATAGTAGTTAGTAGCATAATCAAATATCACATTATCGTTCAAAAGAGCCGTGGTGAGTTCGTTCGCTTTTGTTGATGCTATCTCGAGGTCTGGCAGAACCCCACCCCCATCTTGAACCTTGCGGCCATTGCGAGTGGTAAAGTCATTAAAAACGGTCTTCTGAATAGCGTTGCCATCTTCATCACGGTTCCAATAGTCTAAAGACTGAATACATCTGCCAGATGGCGTGTAATACCGGCTTATGGTCACCTTAAGCTGTGTGCCGTAGGTAAGTTTCAAGGGGCGTTGTACCAACCCTTTGCCGAAGCTTCGTGCGCCCATGATTACCGCACGGTCGAGGTCTTGCAGACCTCCGGAAACAATCTCACTGGCCGAAGCGCTACTTCCGTTTACCAGAACGACAAGCGGAATTTCCATATCGATCGGCTGATCTTTGGTGCGGTATTCACGGTTGAATTTTTTTACTTTCGACTTTGTCGTTACAATCAACTCACCCTTATCTACAAATAGGTTGGTCACATTAATGGCTTCCGATAGCAACCCTCCCGGGTTGCCCCTCAGGTCTAGTATAATCTTCTTGGCACCTTGACCTTTTAATTCCTGTAAAGCCGATTTAGTCTGATCCGATGCTTTGGCATTGAATTTAGAAAGTACTATGTAACCAGTTTGATTATCGACCATTTTAAAGAACGGTACAGCATCTACCTCAACTGCACCACGGGTTATCGTAGCTGTCTTGGTCTCGCCTTGTCTTTTGAAGGTAACTTCGACCGAAGTATCGCTAGCTCCTTTTAAAAGTTCGCTCGCATTATCATGAAATTTTGATACATCGATATCTCCTATCTTCAATATCTCATCTCCAGCCTTCAAACCTGCCAAATCAGCGGGATAGCCTTTATAGGGCTCCATAATCAATAAGCGGTCATCATACGAACGTACGAGGGCACCGATGCCCGAATATTCACCGGCATTATTAATCCGGTAGGTTTCAACATCTTGTTCGTTCAAGAACTTCGTATACGGATCAAGGTCGTCAAGCATATTCTTGATGGCCGTATCCATTAATTCCGCCGGGTTCGTTTCATCTACGTAGTTCATGTTCAATTCTTTGAACAGGGTCGTAAAAATTTCAATTTGCTTAGCGATTTCGAAAAAATCACTTTTAACAAATCCTGTTCCCACAATAAAGACCGAGAGGGCCAAAATGGGAATGAATATTCTCTTTTTCGTAAATGACTTCATCAGAACGATAGTTTTCGAAGTATAAATTAGTTTGGGTATTGGATGGAGCATTCAAACTTTAATACCATGCCCCACAAATTCTTGGTCTACCATTACGTTAGACTAGTTCGAGGCTATTCTAAAGAACGGTCAGATGGGTTTTCCGCTTCAAGAAAATAGCGCATGGCTTTAATCATGGCACGCTCCATTTCCTTGAAATTTGTCATCTTTTTCCCAAGGTATAAAAATAGAAACGCAAAAGAGCCTTCACTATTGTTAAAAACATGATGTTTGTTCAGCCGATAGCTTTCGCGCATCAATCGTTTAATATTATTGCGGTCAACCGCCCCTTTGATATTTCTTTTTGGAACGGCTACCCCTGCCTGTATTTTAACCTCTTCTTTCAGTTCGGTTTTTAGGTAAAACAGCTTTATAGGATAAGCTTTGACCGACTTGCCCTGTTCAAAAAGCTGTTCAATCAACTTTTGACTTTTAAGCTTTTCTTTTTTTGGATAACTAAAATCCATATACGGTGACTAGGCTTTCTGCGGCTTGAATGCCGTGGCTAAAGAAAAGAGGCTAGTTTCCTCCCTCCCTTTGCCAAACATTATCGGTCTGATCGACATCGGCCATTAGTTGAGATGGGTCGATTACAATAGCCTTTACATTTTCAAGGGGTCGGTCAATCGTAAAACTGTAATTGGGGTATGCCCAAGCCCAATCATCGAGAACCGTTCTTTTTAATTGCGGATAGGGATTTTCCTTTTCGCCACGCAACATACGCAGGGGCGCATAAAAGGTTTCTTGCGTGCCATCTTCGTATACCACCAAAAGGTCTATAGGCATCGGCATAAGGCCTTTACGCGCTAAGCTTACGGTCGTTTTTCCGTCATTTGAGGCTACATCGGTAATACCATAGTCAATGGTATTGGTCGTTTGGGTCCAATCGGTCAGGTACCAATCAAGTTCCATACCCGATACCTTTTCGGCCACCCTTTTTATATCGTTGGGAACGGGATGTTTGAACTTGAAATCTTCATAATACTTTCTAACGGTTTCCATTAGCTTGTCTTGCCCAATGACATAGCCCAGTTGTGACAGAAAAATAGAACCTTTACTATATGCCGCTATGCCGTAGGCAAAATTCAAATCATACCTGTCGGCATGCGTCGATTGGGGCTGTTCCCTTCCAGAATTGACCAAATTGTAGTAGCCTTTATAAGTGCCTAAAAACGGGTTCTCTTTGTTTTCTTGCATCACCTCGTTCATAGCTAAATTTGAAATAAAGGTGGTAAAGCCTTCATCCATCCATTCGTGTTTTGACTCGTTTGTAGCCAATATATGTTGAAACCATGAATGGGCCATTTCGTGCGCCGTAACACCGACCAAACTTTCGAACTTGCGTTCACCCGTTATCAAGGTAGACATGGCATACTCCATACCGCCATCGCCCCCCTGAATTACAGAGTATTGGTCATACGGGTATTTGCCTATGTTCTTGCTGAAGAACTGCATCAGTTCTGCCGTTTTAGGCTGCAATTTTTTCCAGTTTTCAGTAATCTCTTTATTGTCTTTGTACAAAAAGTGCAATACCGGTCCGTTTTCAACTTTGAGGGTATCGTGCAGATAATCAGGATCTGCCGCCCACATGAAGTCATGAACATTGGGAGCCTTAAAGTGCCAGGTCAATGTTTTGCCCTTTTGCTTTTTAATTTTGGTTTCGGGTGCCTCATAACCGTGACCTACCTCTTGTGGGTTCTGCAAATATCCACTTCCGCCCACAACGTAATCTTTGTCAATGGTTAGCTTTACATCAAAATCGCCCCAAACACCATGAAATTCACGTGCGATGTAAGGATCTGCATGCCATCCTTCAAAATCGTATTCCGCCAATTTAGGATACCATTGACTCATTGAAAGGGCAACCCCTTCCGAGCTATTTCTACCTGATCGACGTATTTGTAAAGGGACTTGGCCACTAAAAACCATGTCAAATGTAGTCTTAGCACCAGGTGCAATCGGTTTGGCCAATTCCACTACCAAAATGGTTCCCTCTTCAGAAAAATTCACTTTTTGTCCATCTTGAAGTAGCGAGTTCGTATGCAAATAACCAACCTCTTTATCAGATAGGGCAGATATTCTACTTTTTTTGTCTTCCGTCATCATTCGGCCATCGGGATCGGCAATATTTTGCAAGCGAACATCCATCTCACTCCCAGGCTGAAAAGCATTGAAATAAAGGTGATAATAGACCCTCGAAATCTCATCGGGTGAGTTATTGGTATAGACCAACTTCTGCGTGCCTGTGTATTGATAATTGTCTACATTCATGGCCACTTCCATCGAGTAGTCAACATGTTGCTGCCAATAAGTACAATTTTGGGCATGAGCATCAGCCGCGAAAAACATAGCAATAACAGCAAAACCTTTAAAAATGCGGTTCATAATAAAAATGATATATGTGGCCCCACAAACTTTGTGGGGCACGTATTGATACTAGTTATAGTTTTATCTTTCCCGAAGAAACATTGTGCGCCATAATGAGGGCGTTGTAAGCGTTTACCATGGTACCGGCCTTCGAAATTTCTTCCAGTTTTCCGGTTTTGGCCGAATCTCCCGCAAGAATAACATTAGCCCTGGGGGTTAGGCCAGACTCCATAATAATTTGCTTAACCTGGGGAGCGGTCAACTTTGGATATTGCGAGCGGATTAAAGCCGCAACCCCTGCCACAGCTGGAGCGGCCATTGAAGTACCGCCTTGAAACTCGTACTCGTTGCCAGGCATTGTAGAATAGATCTCGTCACCAGGTGCAAAAACATCAACATTCACTTTGCCGTAGTTTGAAAATGAAGCGACCATTTCAGAGCCATATTTTGGAGCTAATGCCCCTACGGTAATGACATTGTCCGAAATCTCGGGACCGTTGTTTACTTGGTCGTTCGGGAAATTCGGGTTGGCTGGGTCGTCTAAATCTTCACCTGAATTACCGGCTGCATGAACGAACAGAACATCATGGTCTGCGGCATATTTTATGGCATCGTAAACCCATTGGGCATTTGGTGAATATCCTTTTCCGAAACTTCCGTTGATAATTTTCGCGCCATTATCTACCGCATAGCGGATGCCTAATGCAATATCTTTATCATATTCGTCACCGTTTGGTACGGCACGGATGCTCATGATCTGTACGTTATTGGCCACCCCGTTGGCCCCAAGGCCATTGTTTCTCTCTGCGGCAATGATACCGGCTACGTGGGTTCCATGGCTTTCATCTTCCGACCTACTTTGAGGGTTTCCATTTCCATAATCAGTGTCGGTAATGTCATATGGGTTATCACCTACCTCTTTACGGCCGTCAAAATCAACGTTGTAATTATAATTAGCCTGATCGGTAAAATATTTGACACCGCCTTCTATTTGCTCAAGCACTTCTGGAATGCTGTCTTCATAAGTTAGCATTTGCGTAAGTATGCCAATGTTTTGCTGCATGCTTGGGTCTGTAGACTTTATACCGGCCAAATCTTCTTTGGTATACTCATCTTTGCCCAGTTCTTTTTTCACAGCGGCATCTGCATTTTTAACCGCTTGAAATATTTGTTCGTACTGTTGTTTTTGCTGTAAAGTCTTTCCGTATTCTTCTTCAACTTCTGCCTTTGCCTTTGCCTGAAGTGCGACATCACCCAATTTTAATCGAACAATACGTGCAACCTCTAATTGCTCGTTATAAGACTCCCCAAGAAAGTTATAGCCGTGGATATCATCTATGTAGCCGTTCTTATCATTATCAATTCCGTCGCCCGGTTTTTCTCCAGTATTGGTCCAAAGAACACCATCTAAATCTTCATGTTTTAAATCCATTCCCGAATCAAGTACCGCAACAATGACCGTTTCACCCTTCTTATTTTTAATAATTTCGGTGTATGCTTTATCTACACTCATACCGGGTATGGTATCACTGACCAAATCTAAATGCCCCCAGTTCTTCTTTTCAGCATCCGACAAATCGGAAATTTTTAGTGGGGTTGTATCAATGTTTTCGATAGGTGTAGAAACCAAGGTGGTCGCACCGCAGCCCATAAGCACGGATGCCATTGCTAATCCGAGTACGGATTTCGGAAATAATCTTGTCATATAGTCAAATTGAGATTAGTGTATACTTTTGTAATAGGCACCGGGGTTGACAGCTGGAAAAGCTTCCAAATTTCCCCTATCTGCCATGGTAACATAGCAAGTTTTGCCATTTTTGCCCCCAAAGGTAATGTTTGAAGGCTTTTTTCCCTTCAATTGCACTTCTTTTATGATTTTTTTATCGGGAGTTACTATCAATACCGTACCCTTATCATATCTGGTGATATAAAGATTGCCTTTTGCGTCACACCGCATACCGTCCATTCCGAAATCTTCAAAAGACATAAAAAGGTTTTTATTCGATATTTTACCTTCGGAATCAATGTCATAACTCCAAATTTTTCTTTGAACAGATTCGTTGACGTACAATTTCTTTCCGTCAGGGCTCACCTCGATACCGTTTGTGGTTCCCATTTCATCTTCGAGAAGTACTATTTCTTGTGATTTGTTCACCATCCAAATACGGCCTTTACTTTCGGCCCAATTCGGATCGCTAAGGTATATGGTTCCATTCGGTGCCATGGCCAAATCGTTAGGCTGGCTCATTTCAGGATTATGGGCGAAAATTATCGGCTCTCGCGTGCCCTTCTTAATTTGAATTACATTATGGCCCACATAATCGGCAATGTACATATCGCCAGATTTATCAAAACGGATGCCATTGCCCACACTCTCACCGGGCAGCTTCGCAAATACTTCTCCCTCGCCACTTTCGTATACGATTCCGATGGTGCCTTGATCTTTAAAGTTTACCGCATAGACGTTACCTTCACTATCAACTGCAGGACCTTCCACCCCTTTGGTAAAACTCCATTCAGAAGTAAAATCAGTACTTTGTATTCGTTGGGCTTTGCAGGAAACCAAGAAAAAAATTGCATAAAAACCGAAAGGTATTTTTTTAAGCCGTGGTATTGAATAGTTCATTGAAAGTAAGGGTATTATCAAGCCGAGCACCTTTCTCGGTCTCACGCAAGGTACAAATTTCATTGTGGGCATCATGTTCGAAAAAAAGAAAGTATTCATTTTTTAGGGCCTCTTTCAAAAAAACATCTTTTTCTTTGAGAGTCAGCAAGGGTCTCGTATCATAACCGATGACGTACGGTAGAGGAATGTGCCCCACGGTAGGTATTAAATCGGCCACAAAGACCAATGTTTTACCTTTATACCTAATATGAGGTAGCATTTGCTTATCGGTATGTCCGTCAACGAAAAGAATATCAAAGCCCAATTCAGAATTTTTCAAAAAAGCATCTTTACCTCTATCTATAAAATTCAATTGACCACTTTCTTGCATTGGTAGCAGATTTTCTTTTAAAAAAGAAGCTTTTTCTCGAGCATTTGGTTCAGTGGCCCATTTCCAATGGTCTTTGTTCGTCCAAAATTTTGCATTCTTAAATGCGGGTTCAAAACCCGTTCTGTCCTTATTCCATTGAATGCTACCCCCGCAGTGGTCAAAGTGCAAGTGAGTCATAAAGACATCTGTAATGTCATCTCTATGAAAGCCGTGTTTGGCCAGCGAACTATCGATTGAATCATTGCCCCAACGGTAATAATAACCGAAAAACTTATCCGATTGTTTATTACCGAGGCCCGTATCTATTAAAATAAGCTTGTCTCCATCTTCTATCAATAAGCTTCTAGCGGCAATATCGATAAGATTTTTTTCGTCGGCGGGATTCGTCTTTTGCCAAATAGTCTTTGGCACCACACCGAACATGGCCCCTCCGTCTAATTTAAAGTTTCCTGTTTCTATGGTATATAATGTCATAACACAGCTAATTAGACCCGCAAATTATAAAAAGCACCTAGCACGGCAAAAAATTGAATAGATGTGCATCCGATTATAAAAAAGCCGCTAAAATACCATTTGGTATGATAGTTTCTAAAAAATAAGTCTATCTTGTGTTTAAGTTCTTGTTGAGAACTTGATATTTGCAGGTAAATTAGGGTTTTTGTCGTTTTTAAATGCCTTCGAGACCAAAATGGTCCGGTTTAAAAATGACTATTTTTGAAGAAATTCATTTTAATGGTTGAATTAGCAGGTATTATCATTTTGGGTATCATAGCACAATGGGTCGCTTGGCGTTTTAAGCTACCCGCCATTTTACCACTAATTTTAATTGGCCTGTTGGTGGGGCCATTGGCTACGTTATACACAGAAGACGGCAGTAAACTCATAGAACCTATTTGGAATGGCGAGAAAGGTCTCTTTCCAGGGGAAGGGCTCTACTATTTTGTTTCTCTTGCCATAAGTATCATTCTTTTCGAAGGTGGGCTGACCCTAAAGCGTGCCGAAATACGAAATGTAGGACCTGTTATTACGAAGTTGATTACATTAGGAAGTTTGGTTACCTTCTTTGGTGCCGCCATGGCTTCCCATTTTATTTTTGGCCTCAGTTGGCAAATTTCGTTTCTGTTTTCGTCATTGATAATCGTCACTGGCCCTACTGTTATCACCCCTATTTTGCGGAATATCCCCCTAAAAAAAGACCTATCGGCAGTACTTAAGTGGGAGGGAATTTTAATCGACCCTATCGGCGCACTAGCTGCAGTATTGGTCTTTGAATTTATTAGTGTAGGCGAAGGTCAGGCCTATACTTTTACCGCCATGATCGAGTTCGGTAAAATACTGCTCTTCGGGTTTACCTTTGGGTTTACTTTTGCACACGCGCTGACATTTGTTATTAAACGAAACTTCATACCACATTATCTATTGAACGTAGTTTCCTTGTCGGTCGTGTTGCTGGTATTTGTCATGTCAGATGTTTTTGCACATGAATCTGGGCTCCTAGCCGTGGTAATAATGGGAATGGTCATGGGGAATACGGATCTGCCAAACATTAAAGAGCTTCTATATTTCAAGGAGTCTTTGAGCGTGTTACTAATTTCCATTCTATTCATCTTATTGGCGGCTAACATCAATATGTCTGACCTTCAATTGATTTATAGTTGGAAAACGGCCGTGCTTTTCTTGGTAATCGTTTTCCTAATTCGGCCGTTAGGGGTCTTTTTAAGTTCCACAGGCTCCAATCTCAAATTCAATGAAAAACTTTTTATAGGGTGGGTAGGGCCAAGAGGTATTGTAGCCGCCGGTATCGCCTCGCTGTTCGGTTCTAAGTTATTGGCCAAAGGCGAAGAAGGAGCCGAGTATATAACCCCTCTCGTTTTCATGATTGTATTGGGCACGGTTCTTTTAAATGCCACCACTGCCAGGGTATTTGCCAAGGCTATCGGGGTTTTTCTAAAGAAATCGGAAGGCATTGTAATTATTGGGGCATCAAAAGTGTCCCGAATTATAGGGGACTATCTTCGAAAGAACAAGCGTCATGTGGTTCTCATCGATAACAACCAGACCAATATTGACAAAGCCAAAAAGTTGGGTATTGAAGCGATTACGGCGAATATATATTCCGATAATTTGACCGATAATATTGAGCTGAACGATGTCGGGTACCTGATGGCACTCACCGGCAACTCAGATATCAACCGATATGCCGTTAATAAATTTGGCCAGCAGTTCGGAGAAAACGGTTCGTTCAGGCTCATTGATGCCGATGAAATGAACGATCCTGAAAACAACCCAAAAGAAGGGTTATTTTCGCATACCGACGATTTCATTAAACTAACTGAAACGGCTCGTAAATTTCCGGTCATTCATGAAATAGAGCTTAAGGACAAGGAGCATTACGAGGGACTTATAGAAATCACCAAGGCTGACGAAAATATCGTGCCCATTTTTCTTAAGACACCTGATGGCGACTTGAAAATAATACCTTCCTTTAGCACTGATTTCAACGATATCAACGAAGGATGCCGATTGGTATATTTGGGAAAAGTGTTAGAAGCAGACGACACGGAAGACGACATAGAGGAGGAAGATTAACCTCCAAATGGCATCGTCTTTAGAACATCTACCGAAATCTCATCAAGTAAGATATCATTACCTTCTTTCGACTCTAACCGATAAAAGTGAAGAGCCGCTTCTCGCTTGATTTTATTCTCTAAAAGTTCTTTATCTATTTCACCGCTTTCTTGCTGCCAAATAAAGATAGACTGCTGTTTGGTAGAAATGAAAGAGTGTTTGGCAACGAATTGTGCTATATAAGTTGTCATAGGTTTGGAGGAACTAAATTCAACAAACCTAAAACTGTGACAGGAGTGAAAAATTGTTCTGAAACGATTTAGTTATGAACAATTGTAATAAAACACCTTCATAACAACCGTATTTGACTGAAAATCAAATAGATTTATCCGAAAAATTATCTCAAATAAATATCTGTGGGCCGCTAAATATACCTAGTCGTTTAGCTTTAAAACAGCCATAAAGGCTTGCTGCGGAATCTCAACATTACCTACTTGGCGCATGCGCTTTTTACCCTTCTTCTGCTTCTCTAAAAGCTTTCTTTTTCGTGAAATATCACCACCGTAACACTTGGCGGTCACATCTTTTCTCAAGGCTTTAATCGTTTCCCTAGAGATAATTTTAGCTCCGATTGCGGCTTGAATAGGTATATCAAATTGCTGTCTTGGTATCAGCTCTTTTAACTTCTCACACATTTTCTTACCGATATGGTAAGCATTATCGAAGTGAACCAGCGCAGAAAGTGCGTCTACCGTCTGTGCGTTCAATAAAATATCGACCCTTACCAGTTTAGACGTACGCATTCCGATAGGGGCATAATCAAAGGAGGCATAACCTTTCGATACGGTTTTTAGCCTATCATAAAAATCGAAAACAATCTCTGCTAAAGGCATATCGAATGTCAACTCGACCCGTTCTGTAGTTAGGTAGGTCTGATTGGTAATCTCGCCCCGCTTATCGATACAAAGGGACATTACATTGCCTACAAAATCAGATTTTGTAATGATAGTGGCCTTGATATAGGGTTCCTCTACGCGGTTTAAGGTAGAAGGCTCCGGTAAATCTGACGGATTGTTTACAATAACTATTTCGTCAGGGTTCTTATTGGTATACGCATGATAGCTAACGTTCGGTACCGTAGTAATAACGGTCATATCGAATTCTCGCTCGAGTCGTTCTTGAATAATTTCCATATGTAGCATTCCCAAGAAACCACATCTGAAACCAAAACCAAGAGCGGCACTACTTTCGGCAGTGAACACCAATGAGGCGTCGTTCAACTGAAGTTTTTCCATTGATGACCGAAGTTCTTCAAAGTCTTCCGTATCTACAGGATAAATTCCAGCGAATACCATGGGCTTTACATCTTCAAAACCTGCAATAGCATTTTTTGAAGGGTTTTCGGTCAACGTAATCGTGTCGCCTACCTTTACCTCTCTGGCGTCTTTAATTCCCGTTATGAGATAGCCTACATCACCGGTAGAAATTTTCTGCTTCGGATGTTGAATCAGCTTAAGGGTTCCAATCTCGTCGGCGTCGTAATTCTTGCCAGTGGCCATGAACTTAATCTTTTGGCCTTTTTTAAGCTCCCCGTTGATAATTCTAAAGTAGGTCTCTACCCCACGAAAAGGGTTATAAACCGAATCGAATACCAAAGCCTGAAGCGGGCCGTCTGGGTCGCCGGTCGGGGAAGGTATTCTCTCAATTATTGCTTCTAAGATTTCCCCGATGCCTAGACCGGTCTTCGCACTTGCCGGAATCACTTCTTCCGGCTTACAGCCCAAAAGGTCAACGATATCATCGGTTACCTCTTCCGGGTTGGCACTCGGCAAATCTACCTTGTTCAATACAGGAATGATTTCCAAATCATTTTCTAGGGCCAAGTAAAGGTTTGAAATGGTTTGGGCCTGTATGCTTTGAGCTGCATCAACCACTAGAAGGGCTCCTTCACAGGCCGCAATGGACCGTGACACCTCATAAGAAAAATCGACGTGACCAGGGGTGTCAATAAGATTGAGAACATAGGTCTCTCCCTTAAAAACATACTCCATTTGAATGGCATGACTTTTAATGGTTATGCCTCGCTCACGTTCCAAATCCATACTGTCCAACAACTGATCTTGCTTTTCCCGCTCTGTTACAGATCCGGTAAAATCTAATAGTCGATCGGCCAAGGTACTTTTACCGTGGTCAATGTGGGCAATAATGCAAAAATTTCGAATGTGCTTCATATGGCTTCAACAGCGATTAAGGGCGCAAAGATACGTTATTTTAAAACGTCTTTACTAAATATCAATTACTTGGCATCAATATTTAGATAGGCCTACATAAAGTATTAATTGACACTTTTTTGTGAAGCCGGATGCTCTGTGTAGCCTATTTTTTAAAAAACATATTTGGTTTACTGCCATTGAACCGATTTAATTGTAATCTTATGAAGAACTTGTTGTAGGTATTTACCTATTTGTTTAGATTTGAGGACGAACCTAAGCCTTTGAGAAAAAAATTTTGCCCCTTTCTTATATGCTTGTTCTTCACGGTTTGCGGTTATTCCCAAAGCTTTTCGGTTTTGGGTACTGTTGAAGATGAAGAGCAGCAACCTGTTGCTTATGCCAATATTCTTCTCATGAGCGCCATAGATTCAACGGTAATCGATGGTGCCTCGTCAAAAGAAAATGGTGATTTTGCTATTGGCGGCATTGCTAAAGGCGATTATTTGTTAAAGGCGACTTATATGGATAGGTCCTCAGCCACTCTCACTATTCAGGTAACTAATGACTTAAAGATTCCGGCCTTGGTTCTTCAGGCAGCCTCTGAACTTGAAGAAGTAGTTGTTACGGGCAATAAGCCAAGATTGGAAAGAAAAGTTGATAGGTTGGTCTACAACATAGAAAACACGGCCCTATCAGATAGCGAAGTCTGGGAAGTGCTCAAAAGAACTCCTGCCGTAACCATTGTGGGCGACAATTTATCCGTTAAGGGGAGCAGCAATGTGGGTATTCTTATTAATGGAAAAAAAGTTCACCTTCCCAAAAGCGATATTATCAATCTCTTGTCGGGCACTTCGGCCAGCTCGGTAGAGTCGATAGAAGTCATAACCGCCCCCCCTGCCAAATATAGCGCTGAAGATAGTGCCTTGATTAACATTATCATGAAAAAGAACTTGGTTCCAGGCTATAATGGTACTGTTTATAACAGGTACGTACAGGGGGTTTTACCGAAGCACACGTTGGGCACCGAACATTATTTTAAGAGCAAACGAACCAACCTCTCGCTTACCTATAATTTTGGTCACGATAGAACCGTGGTCAAATACAACGATATCACCAATTTTTTAGATGGTGGTGAAACGACTTCAATTTATGATGCCGAACAAATAAATTTACGAAAGGGTAAACGCCATAATTTATCCGCTTTTTTAGATTATGACCTAGGGGAAAACAAAACCTTAAGTCTCAGTGCCATTACCATTTGGCAGCCGAAGGTCATGCGCTATTACGACACCGATACGAATATCGAGCTAGACAGCTTGTATTCAAGGTTTGATAGTTATAACATATCACAAACCGAACAGATCAACACTTCATATTACGTGGATTATGAACAAAATTTAGGTGATAATGGTGCTTCGCTGATGCTGAACGGCCACTACACTTTTTATGACACAAGCAAAGGGCAATCATTGAACAATTCATTTTATGACCTTGACAACGAGTATGCTGGTTCCAATGATTTTTTCCTGAACACTGAACAATATATCAATCTATATAGTTTTCAGGCGGACGTGTCGGCCCCTATTGGTGAAACGATAAAGGTAGATGTGGGTGCGCGTTATGCCGACATAAGCTCTAAAAATATAGTACTCCAGCAAGGCTTTGATATGGAAACCCCTGGCATTGATCCGACCCTTGCCGGAACCTTTGGTTATGACGAGTTTACTTGGGCCGGATACACCTCTGTGGATGCCGAATGGGGTGATTGGCATTTGAAAAGTGGCATCAGGGGCGAGTACACCGAAACTCGGGGCACATGGAACCAAGGCAATGAAAACAGCAGTAATGACTATCTAAAGTTTTTTCCGTCATTTTCAGCGCGCTATACGCCTAATAACGACCATGATTTCAATGCTTACTACGTACGAAGAATTTCTCGCCCTCGCTATTCGAACATCAATCCGTTTCAAATATTTCAAAGTAATTTTTCTACTATTGAGGGCAACCCTAATCTCTTACCTGCGACCGATTGTTATACTGCCATAGGTTATACTTTCAAAGACACCTATACCGTAGAGCTCTTTTATAAAAACGAGTTTAATGGGCTAGGCCAGTTTGCCTTTCAAGACAATCAATATAGGTGGTTGCGCTTTATCAGTTTTAACATGGATAGAGAGTATGCCTATGGCATCGATTTGATCTATAACAAAGAAATTACCAAGTTTTGGGACAGCTATTTTTTGGCAAGCTTTTACAACCAGAACCTGCAATTCACCAACCTCAACTCAAATCTTCTGGTAGAAAATGAGTTGTTCACATGGTTCGCTAGAACCAGCAATAACTTTACCTTTCTCTCCGACAGGTCTCTTACAGCCAATCTTAGTGTAATGTACAGGGCCCCACTTCTATTGGAGAATGCCCGATTTGATGGTTTTGGGTATGTTAACCTTAACTTTAGAAAAACTTTCTGGAACAATGCGGCTAGTATTTCAATCGGTTTAGATGATATTTTCAATCAAGGAAACCTCTACAGCGTTAGAAACTACCTTAACCAAAACGGAACTTCTCGCCAGATAACCGAAAACCGCCTTTTTACCCTGGGTTTCCGTTACCGCTTCGGCAATGTCAAAATCAGGTCGAACAAAAAGGACAAAGATGTTGACGAAAGAGATAGACTTTAGTTCTACAGTCATACTTTTCTTGAAGCGGCCATCCCAATAAACTAAAGCCTGATAGACAATTCAATGATTTTGTGTAATTTTGCACACCAAAATAGCTATCGGTCATGCCTAAAATTGGTGACATTCAACTACCTGACTTTCCGCTACTTCTAGCCCCCATGGAAGATGTAAGCGACCCTCCTTTTAGGGCTCTGTGCAAAGAAAATGGCGCCGATGTCGTGTATACAGAATTTATTTCATCGGAAGGTCTTATTCGAGATGCCGCCAAAAGTGTCATGAAGCTTGATATCTATGAAAAGGAAAGGCCCGTGGGAATTCAAATTTTCGGTGCCAATCTCGACTCTATGCTTCAATCGGTCGATATAGTAGAGAAATCAGGACCGGACATCATTGATATCAATTTCGGTTGCCCGGTAAAAAAGGTGGTCAGTAAAGGGGCCGGAGCCGGTATTTTAAAGGATGTGGACTTGATGGTCTCCCTTACCAAGGCTATGGTCGAGCGAACAAAATTGCCCATTACCGTCAAGACCCGTTTAGGGTGGGACGATAGTTCGATTAAAATCGTAGAGGTGGCCGAACGACTTCAAGATGTAGGCTGCAAAGCAATCGCCATTCATGGTCGAACCAGGGCCCAAATGTATAAGGGTTCTGCCAATTGGAAACCTATAGCCCAAGTAAAGAACAACCCTCGAATGCATATTCCTGTTTTTGGCAATGGCGATGTAGATACGCCCGAAGCTGCTATGAGAATGCGTGACGACTATGGCCTAGACGGGGCAATGATAGGGCGGGCAAGTATCGGTTACCCTTGGTTCTTTAATGAGGTAAAGCATTTTTTCAAAACGGGCGAACACCTGCCGCCCCCCAATATGGTAGAGCGAGTTGAGGCCGCTCGCCGTCATTTACAAATGTCAATTGATTGGAAGGGCGAAAAGTTGGGTGTTTTTGAAACGAGACGCCACTACACCAATTACTTCAAGGGCATTCCTAATTTTAAACAGTACCGTATGAAAATGGTAACCAGTGACGATGCCGCTGATGTCTTTGCCGCTTTTGATGAGGTGTTGCAGAAATTCGGGGATTATGAGTTCTCTGCCTAATTTTATGACTCGATTAGCTTTTTATTGATTCTGCTGCTGGCAATTTTTGAAGCAATGATTCCCAGAATCATTATTGTTGCCAAAACAATCAGCACATTTAGCCATTGGTATTCTACCGGATAAGGTAGCGTCGGGGTGATTTTCAACCATTCAAAAGCTAATTGTGACCAAATCAACAATGACCCGATAAGTACGCCAATAAAACCGCCCAAACCTGTTACCAAAAATCCTTGGGCAAAAAATATAGACCGTAGCTTGGCCACGGTTGTTCCTAAATTATAAAGTGTTTTTAAATTTTGCTGCTTATCCAAAACCATCATAATAATAGCCCCCACCACATTAAATAGGGCAATTATCAAAACCAGGGTGAAGATTAAATACGTTGCCAAGTTCTCTGTGTTTAACATACGATAAAGGGTGCTGTTCAATTCTCTTCGATCTCTAACCACCACATTTTCCCCTAATATATCCGCTATTTTATTTTTTAGCTCTTCTACATTGGAATCAGAAGCCGCTTTAATGCCTATTCCAGAAACTTGGTTGCCTTTCTTATCCAGAAGATTTTGTACCGATGGTAAGTCGGCAAAAACATATTTTTTGTCTAAGTTCTCCTCAATGCCAAAAACCCCACTTATAAAGTAGGGTTTGGTCTTTAAATCTTGAGGTGATAGAGAGCCTTTGCCAGGTTTTAACGCCAAAACGACCAAGGCGCTTTGATTTACCGATAAGCCCAAGGTATTTACCACCCCTATACCTGCCACCGCCTGTCGCTCGTTTACGCGCCATGTGCCATAGAGAATGGTACTATCCATTCCGGTAACTTGATTGTAGTTGGTATCGACCCCCTTTATGAAAGCGATATGACTTTTACCTTGATATTTCAAGTAAACCTTCTCCTCCAGTTCTTTCGTGTACGAGACAAGGCCGGCAACGGCGTCAAGTTTTTCTTCTTGCTCATCTGTAATCGAAAAAAACTTACCTGTTCGTGGCAAAGCCTTTAAATCAGGGTCAAACGTGTTGCTAAACTGAAGACTGAATCCTTTAAGGCCAGCAAAACCTGACAGCACGATGAAAAGAGCCGCAGAGCCTATAACAATAACCAAAAAGGTAATTAGGTTGATTATGTTAATAGCATTTTGGCTGCTCTTTGATCGAACATAGCGTTTGGCTATATAAAAGGGAAAGTTCAATCTTACAGTTTTTTTCTTTTATCCAACAAGTCTCGATTCTGAATCGGGTCTTCTTCGCGCTTTAGCGACTTTTCTATATTCTCGATATATTCAATCGAGTCATCCAGATAAAAAAGAAGTTCAGGAACCCTTCGTAATTGGTTACGGGTTCTTTGTGATAGCTCATGCCGTATCAAAGGTTGGTTCGACTTGATACCATCCATAAGTTCTTTAGCGCCCGACTTAGGAAAAATACTGATATATATTTTAGCAATGGAAAGGTCGGTAGTTACCTTAACCTTGGTAACAGAGATTAAAGTGCCTTTCAAACCCCCTTCTTTTGCCGCACGTTGAAGAATGTCAACGATATCTTCTTGAATGACCCCCGCTATTTTTTTCTGTCTCTGTGTTTCCATACGGCAAAAATACGTAGAATTAAATGTAAATTAGGAAGATAAACCCAATAGACGAATCAAAAGATTTTACCTTGAAAAAAATAGATCATATCGGTATTGCCGTTACAGATTTAAAAACCTCCAATATTCTATTTGAAAAATTACTGGGAACACAGCACTATAAAATCGAAGAAGTGGTCTCAGAAGACGTTTTGGTTTCTTTTTTTAAAACTGAAAATAGCAAAATCGAATTATTACAGTCTACCGACGAAAACAGCGCTATTGCTCAATTTATCAATAAAAGAGGGGAGGGAATGCATCATATTGCTTTTCAGGTAGCAGATATAACTTTTGAAATTGAAAGATTAAAAAAAGAGGGTTTTAAATTTGTTGATGACCAACCGAAAAAAGGCGCCGATAACAAGTTGGTCGCCTTTCTACACCCAAAAAGTAGCAATGGTGTACTTGTAGAATTATGTCAAGATATTGAAAAAGAGGACTAAGCATATATTTTGCATAAATGAAGAACATTATTTTGCGTAGTTGGTCATTATATTTAAATTTGCGCTCATTTTCGACCCTTAAAAGGTTGTCAATGGTAAAATTACCAACGGTCCTATAGCTCAGTTGGTTAGAGCACCTGACTCATAATCAGGTGGTCCCTGGTTCGAGCCCAGGTGGGACCACGGAAAACCCTTCTAAGTCATTGATTTAGAAGGGTTTGTTTTTTTGGAGGTGGCAGTAAGGGTGGCATTTTTTATATGTTTTTGCTCCAATTTTGGAAATCAAACATTAAAATTGCAGAACTGTGCGAAATTTATTCATATAATGCCAATATATGTCACAACAATGGGAACTTATTAAATTTAGATTTGGACAGCTATACAACTTTGCATATTCTAGTTCTTCTCTGGCTTTAGGCTTTATTATTGAAAATTTAAAGCTGTGCCGTCTTCTTATTTTTTTGATTTTCTTGCTTGCCAGTTTTGATTTGTTTTGGAATAACACAAACGATTTTAGTTTTATTAAAAAGGACATCTTGGGAATTCTGATATCAGTCATTTCAATAATCGTTGCTATAATTGTAACTTACCTATTTTCTAAATTATTTGCGGAAAAAGCAATTAAGGTTGAAAGAAAAAAAGAGATCGATAAAATGTCTCTCAAGATTACCCAACTGCGAAAAATTGCATTTCACATTAGAAATATGCATGATTTTTGGAAGTTTAGAAATAATGTAAAGTCCGCTGTTGATAATAAACATGCTAGTTTGACGTATGAGGAGTATAGAAGCTCTACAATTAACGGCAGAAAAATTAAGTATGAAGATTGGGTAAAAATAGATAAAGAAATTTATGGGACAAGTGGACAGGCTTATTTGGCGATAAAAGGACTTGTAGATGGGGCAAGCGATTACTCAATGTTTGGAGAATTTACGCCTAGAAATTACTCTTTAATTGATATAGAAAGATATAAAGAGTATGCGGGTTCTTTTTGGTACCTATTGGATAGGTCTGATTATAATATAGTAAATTTTGATAGGGTATCGGATTATTGGTTTGAAAAGGTTGAACATCTTTTTTTTCAAATCCAAGGGACTCAGCTAAATCCTGAAGATAGGAAAATGGAAATAAAAAGATTATTCGAGGATTTTGAATCTAAATATTTTCCTAAACACTATTATTTAAACACACTTAATCAGAAATATTTCTCCGCATTTATTAATAGCCTTTTCAACTTATTAATCTTTGTTCTCATTCTTCTTTTTAGTCTATTCTTATATGTTATTGAGCAAACGTCAAACCAAGATTATATTTTTTCACTATTACTAGTTAGTGCGTTTATCGCGAATACGATTGATTTAATAATACTGCTTGTTACTTCAATATATTCAGAACAAAAGATTGAAGAAATATTCTCTATCTAAAGATTGTCTTCCATCATAAGTTATTATTACCTTAAAAAAGCTCGCGAGGGTTTCTTAAGATTTCCTTGTCTTTATCCTATTAACCAATTGATCCAATTCAATTTTCTTCATCATCTTCATCGGAGGGTAGTTCTAAAGCCTTTACGGATTGCGATGATACTTTTTTCATCAACTTTATTAGTATTTTGGTGTAACGACAAATTAATTACGTTAACCAGATGATTGAACTCGTAGATTCATCGGATATCAAATTCTTTCATACTGAGGGTTATCTCATCGTTGAAAACCTAATACCCGCTTACGATATAGATTATTACAGCGCCCTATACGACGCCTTTTTAGAAAACCGAATAGATGCTAGGCGCTATCGCTCAGATTTGTCGGGTAGCGAATCCGAAAAGGAAAAAATCACCCAAATCATGGTCCCTAGCCGTTTAGTACCTGAATTGCTGAACAACTCTTTTCATCAAAAATCTTTACAGATTGCCCGTACCCTGTTAGGTGAAGACCTTGAGCTTGATTTTGACATGTTGATTAACAAAGCTCCCTACACAGACACCATCACGCCATGGCATCAAGATATGGCCTACTGGATGGAGATGCCAGACAAGCGAGCCGTGAGTTGTTGGTTAGCAATTGATCATGCCTACAAAGAAAATGGTTGTATGTGGTACACACCAAAATCGCACTTGCAACCTCCCTTAAACCATATTCAAACAGGCAATAAAGGTGCCTTGAGATGTGAGGGTAGTGAAGAAAACTCCATATTTGTTGAGTTACAACCTGGTTCTTGTGTGTTTCATCATGGAGGAACGCTTCATTATAGCCGTGGTAATTCGACCTCTGATAATAGAAGGGCCTTGATCACAAATTTTAGACCTGGTAAAATGGTCGAGCTCGAAAGAGAAAAAGGAATCGATCATACTGGTGAAAGAAAGGTCAAAGTGAATGGATAAGTCTATTCGCCAACATATTGAATATTTGCTCTGTATCAAGATTGAAAGCATAAGGCCTCTTTCCGGTGGAGATATTTCAAAGGCTTATCTAATTCAAAGCGAGAACGAAAACCTTTTTTGTAAAATTCATCTCGGTGACCAGGCGTTTGAAATGTTCAGGGCAGAACGCCTAGGTTTACAGGCCCTAGGTAAAACAAAATCAATTGGCATACCCAAAGTTTTGCTATGTGAACAGCTGGAAAAAGGCGCTTTGCTGGTTATGGAATATATCGAGCCAAGACCTCCTTCAGCTATTGGTTTTGAAAAATTGGGCCATCAGTTGGCTGCCCTACATCAGCCTATTAAAAGTGAAATGTTTGGCTTTGAATCTGAAAATTTTATAGGCAGTTTACCACAATCTAATCAAAGACATTCAAATTGGAGCTCTTTTTATGTAAAGAAGAGATTGTTGCCACAATTGAAAATCGCCCAAGATCTGAAAAGATTGGAAAGGCATGAGGTTCCTTCTGAAAATACACTTCAAAAAATATGTGATCATCTCTTTCCTGACATAGAGCCCTCTCTGCTACACGGTGACCTTTGGAGTGGCAATTTTTTAATTTCAAAAAGTGGGGAACCTTTCTTGATTGACCCCGCCGTTTACTATGGCCATAACGAAGTAGATCTGGCCATGACGCGTTTGTTCGGCGGTTTTTCAAACGAATTTTACGAAGCGTACCGAGAGGTTATTCCCGCTGAAAGCGGGGAAAAAGAAAGATGCGACCTTTATCAACTCTATTATCTTCTTGTGCACCTCAACCTATTCGGTTCATCGTATAAAGGTTCGGTCACCCAAATCTTAAGGCGATATTTCTAAGTTTTTAAGTACATTTAAACACACTTCCAAACTGCTATGCCTCAACAATTACCAATTGCCCGTTTATTCTATCTATTGCTTTTTACAGGTCTGTCGTTGTCATGCAAAGACGATTCCGTGCCAGAAAGTAAATCGAATGAATTTGAAAGTTGGTCTTCTTACCTAGGCGATTCTGGCCGTAGCCACTACTCTACCCTTTCACAGATTACTAAAGAAAACCTTTCCGATTTAAAAGTAGCTTGGACCTACGAAGCCCAAGATTGGGGGCAAATGCAGATGAACCCTATTGTTATAGATAGCATGGTTTACGGTGTTACAGCAGCACTTCGAATAGTAGCGTTACATGCAGGTACGGGCAAAAAAATATGGCAATTTGGCGATTCGGTCAAAGTTTGGCACTCTACTAGTCGTGGCGTTTCTTACTGGGAAAAACTCAATGACAAAAGAATTTTATGTACCAGGGGATCTGACCTATACGCTTTGGATGCACTTACCGGTGAGCCCATTCCCTCCTTTGGAAATAACGGAAAAATTGATATGCGTAAGGGCTTGCCTCAAAGTGAGCAAGGTAAATTTTTGATTTCCAACACACCTGGAACCATCTTTAAAGATATCATCGTTATGCCCCTTCGGGTTTCTGAAGGCGCCGGGGCCGCCCTAGGTGATATTATGGCCTTTAATGTCGTTACCGGTGAATTGGAGTGGAGTTTTAAGACCATTCCTGAAGAAGGTCAAGAAGGTTCCGATACTTGGGAAGCTACTTCCGTTCGAGAAAGCGAAATTGTTGGGGCGGCCAATAATTGGGCCGGTATGGCAGTTGACGAAGAACTTGAAATTATTTATGTGCCAACGGGTTCGGCGGCACCTGACTTTTACGGGGGCGTTCGAAAAGGAAGTAACCTTTTTGCTAATTCGCTTGTAGCGCTTAATGCCAATACGGGAGAAAAAATATGGCATTTTCAGTTCACCCATCACGATATATGGGATCGTGACCCCCCTGCTCCTCCCAATCTTTTGACGGTCGAACGTAACGGAAAAAAAATTGATGCCGTGGCCCAAGTAACCAAACAAGGGCTTGTTTTTGTTTTTGATCGTAAAACGGGCGAGCCCCTCTTTGATATTCAAGAACGTGAGGTACCGCCCTCCAAATTAACTGGGGAGGCCGCATGGCCCACGCAACCGTTTCCAGCTAAACCAAAACCATTCGCAAGGCAATCTACAGAGCTTACCGAGAACGATATCAGCCCTTTTGCCGAGAATCGGGAAGAAATACTCAATACCTTTAAAAAAGCAGATAAAAGATTGTACTCACCACCAAGCCTAGAGCCTGTGTTGCTTTTGCCCGGTTACGACGGTGCTGCCGAATGGGGTGGTGCCGGTAGCGATCCGATAAACGGAATTCTCTATGTAAACTCTAACGAAATGCCATGGCTTTTGCAGATGGGAGAAGCAGAAAATGAAGCTTCAGGGTTGCCTAAAGGTCAGGCTATTTACCAACAAAATTGTGCTACCTGCCATCAACCGGATAGAAGTGGTTCTGCAGCTAGTGGCTTTCCGTCTTTAATCGATTTGCAATTAAGAAAGGAAAAAAACGAGGTTTCTAGTATTATTACCCAAGGAAAGGGAATGATGACCGGTTTTCCACAAATAAAGGGAGATGAAATGGATGCCCTTTTGCGATTCTTGTTCGATCAAGAAATTCAACATACGGTGGAAGAAAAAGTGACGACAAAAGATAGTCTTGCAGTGCCCTATAAACATTTAGGGTATACGAAATTCTTGGATAGTAAGGGGCTTCCGGCCATTTCACCGCCTTGGGGCACTTTACACGCCATAGACTTGAATAACGGTGATTATCTTTGGAGCGTGCCTTTTGGTAACACTTTGGAGTTAGGTGATAAAGGAATTGGAACCGGAACAGAAAGTTACGGAGGACCGATAATTACCGAAAACGGATTATTGTTTATTGCGGGTACCCGAGATGGTTTTTTTAGGGTGTTCGATAGACATAATGGTGAACTGCTTTGGGAATACGAGCTTCCCGCACCGTCATTTGCAACCCCTGCCATGTACAAATACAATGGAAAACAATACATCGTTTTGGCCTGCGGCGGTGAAAAATTAGGAACCAAAAAAGGAAATAAAATAATTGCCTTTGCATTAGAAAACAAAGATTGAATGAGTAAATTGAAAGTATTAGTAGTTGGTTGTGGCAACATGGGAACATCACACGCCAGGGCCTATCATCAACTTGAAGATTTTGAGATTGTAGGCCTGGTTAGCCGTAAACCTGAAAGCAGGGAAAAATTGTCCCTTGAATTAGGCGGCTATCCCACCTTTGGCGATTATAAAACCGCTTTGGAGACCGTTCGGCCCGATGCTGTTTCCATTAACACGTACCCAGACACCCATTCCGAATACATTCAAATGGCTTTGAATGCCGATTGCCATGTTTTTGTTGAAAAACCATTGGCACTCACGGTAGAGGATGCCCAGCAACTGGTTGATTTGGCCTTGGAGAAAGGCAAAAAAATGGTGGTTGGCTATATTTTACGGGTGCACCCCGCTTGGGAGAAATTCGTAGAAGTTGCACGCAATCTCGGAAAGCCCTTGGTTATGCGAATGAATCTTAACCAACAAAGTTCAGGAGCTCATTGGCATACCCACAAACAACTCATGAAATCGATGTCGCCCATTGTAGACTGTGGTGTGCATTATGTAGATATTATGTGTTTGATGACACAGTCGGTACCTGTCAGCGTTAGTGCCATTGGGGCGCGATTAACGGACGAAATTGATAAGGAGATGTACAATTATGGCCAATTGCAGGTCCGTTTTAAAGACGGTTCTGTGGGTTGGTACGAAGCCGGCTGGGGGCCAATGATGAGCGAAACTGCTTTTTTCGTAAAAGATGTGATCGGACCTAAGGGCTGTGTATCAATAGTAGATGAAGCGAAGGGAGAGTCTGATGATGTAGATAGCCATTCAAAAACGGGTGCCTTGAAATTGCATTATAGCGTTACCGATAGAGAGGGAAATTTCACGGAGCCGGATAAGCTTATAGACACCTCAGATGAGCCCGACCATGATGGGCTTTGCCTGTTGGAACAGGAGTACTTTCTAAAAGCTATTCTGGAAGATATCGACTTAGCTACTCATCTTAGGGATGCCGTTAATAGCCTTCGAATTGTGCTGGCGGCTGACGAATCTTTTAAAACCGGAAAGACCGTTACTCTTTAAATAGGGGGGTTTGGGCCAGGTGTATCAAGTCAGGGTCTTGCTCTTTCAGTATTCTTTTGGTGCGTAGGTACCTATTGCGATTCCATTCGTCAAAATTTTCGGCATTGGGATCCATACTGCTGATTCGAACCATGTTCGAAGCATGTATGAACTCATTGTTTCCTATCCACATGCCTACATGCACCACTCTCTCGGCTGTAGAATCGGTAGCTTTTCTTCCGAAAAACAGCAAGTCTCCTTTTTCAAGGTTATCAAATTCTTGAACGGAATCAATTGATTTACCGGTATGTACCTGTTGTGAAGCATCCCGCGGAATAACCATACCGTTCAGAAAGTATATGGTCTTGGTAAAACCGCTACAGTCCATCCCCTTTGTTGAAGTACCGCCCCATAAATAGGGCACTCCCATTAATTGCTTTGAAGTAGTCACCAAATCATCTATTGTTGGATTCATTCTGTCAATCCACTCGTTATAGTTTTCAGCATCATTTTTTGAAACAAAGGCTTTTCGACCATCAGGATATTTTACTTCGTAAAATGCATCGGAAGAAGAAACTGTTTCTATTACATCGCCTGCCACCAAATCTGAAACAATGGCATCAGTGTTCTCTTGCGTATACGAGTGCCCATAAGTTTTCGAATAAATGATTTTTTCTGCCGATTGCCACCTTTTGAACTCATCGTCGTTCATCAATTGAATTCCCCCGTCATCTACCCATGACAGATATTTATCGGGTGTCTGAATATAGTACCATCCCCCCTCTTTCTTTAAAACTTTGACCGGAGTACCCAAAGTGGCTTGTGTAGCCAATTCAGCGGAATGTTTTGCATTGCTGCGCAAATTAGCTACAGAAATATTAACGATGGCATGTGTTTTGCCCTCCAATTCATCTGAAGGTAAAAGCTTGATTTTATCAATATATTCCACATCAGAACTTTCCAGGCTTTTTCTAAGCTCGGCCAGTGCTATTTCGTTGTCGGTCTCCCCAGTTAAAATGTACTTTTTAGCATCGGAAAATACGCGAATATCGAACAAAACGGTTCTTTTGTCAGGGGCATATTGCTCTCGTATTTCATGAACTTTTGAGAGAAGTGCTTTTTCTTCAGAGTTTACTCCTTCACAAGAGACGAGTGTTATTAAAACCACCGTCAATATTGCTCTAAATAATTTTTTACTGCTCGTTTCAATTCGTATCATTGCGCTTCTTTCCGGTATCAAATAGTTAACTTTAACCTTAATGGACAAAGTCAAAGTTATAGAACTTTTTGCAGGCGTGGGCGGTTTCCGCTTGGGACTTGAGAAAAATGGCAAGTATGAGGTCGTTTGGAGCAACCAGTGGGAACCAAGTACCAAAACCCAGCACGCATCAATGGTATATGAAACCCGATTTGGTAGCGAAAACCATTCGAATCAAGATATTGCCGAAGTTCCTACCGATGAAATACCCGATGCCGACTTATTGGTGGGGGGCTTTCCATGTCAAGATTATTCGGTAGCTACTACGCTACAGAACTCCAAAGGACTTATCGGAAAAAAAGGAGTGCTTTGGTGGAGCATACATCGAATTTTAAAGGAAAAAAAGAAGCCTGTACCTTACCTTTTTCTTGAGAACGTAGATCGCTTGTTAAAGTCGCCCTCTTCTCAAAGGGGTAGAGATTTTGCCATTATGCTCAAGAGTTTGAACGATTTGGGCTATGCGGTGGAATGGCGGGTTATCAATGCCGCAGAATATGGTATGCCCCAAAGAAGGCGACGTGTTTTTTTTATCGCTTATCATCAATCAACCAAAGCATATCGAGCGTTATCCAAGGCTGATAAAGAAAGTTGGATGACCGAAGAGGGCATCATGGCCAAGGTCTTTCCTGTTAAAAATTCAAACAATAAAGTGTTTTCATTCCCGATCGAGAATGATTTAGTCTCGCTTTCCGATACCTTTAATAAAGGTGAAAAGTTATCTCCCTTTTTAAACACCGGAATTTTTATTGACGGAAAAGTTTCTACCCAAAAAACGGAACCTAATTATTCGGGCGAAGAAATAACCCTCGGAGATGTTCTTCAAAACGGTGAAGTTTCAGAAGAATTTTTTATACTAGAGAACGAGTATTCGAAATGGGAATATTTGAAGGGCGCCAAAAAAGAAATACGAACTTCTAAAAACGGTTTCACCTATAACTATAGCGAAGGAAAAATGATATTTCCCGATGCTTTGGATAATGCCTCTAGAACTATTATTACTGGTGAAGGTGGTAAGTCTCCCTCACGTTTTAAACATGTCGTAGCAACCCGCAAAGGCCTTCGAAGATTGACCCCTATTGAACTTGAACGGTTGAACATGTTTCCTGATAACCATACTTTGGTAGAAGGAATCTCAGACACAAAAAGGGCTTTTTTTATGGGTAATGCCCTAGTTGTTGGTATTGTAGAAAAAATAGCCGAAGAGCTATACGATAGAATAAATATGTAAATAAGTGGTTCTTAAAAGTACTTTTGAAGAAGATCTGAACAAAGAACAAAAGCTACAGTCTTTGCTTGACCACTATTATTCAAAATATTTAAGAAATTACAACTTTCTTCGCGTTAACGATTTGCAACAGCAACGGGAAGGTGTTGATTTGATTCTTGTAAACAAAACTACAAACGAGGAATTTATAGTTGATGAAAAAGCACAATTAGACTATGTAAACGACGACCTACCTACTTTTGCTTTCGAACTTAGTTATTATAAAAAAGGAAAATTAAAATCAGGCTGGTTATCTGATACGAACAAAAGAACCCATTTCTACTCACTTGTGACTGCTATCTACCAAGACGAACCCGATAAATTCACGTCTTGTAAAATAACTTTTGTCAACAGAAAAAAGCTACTTCAGTTATTGGAAGAAAGAAATTTGAGTCTCCAAGAATTTTTGAATAAGCAATTACCTCACGGCAAGTCAGTAATTGAACAATTTCATCACAGAAAAGAAGGATATCTATATTCCTCAATTTCCAACAAGGCGGAGAAACCTTTAAATCTCATTTTAAAACTCGATTTTTTAATAGAGCAAGGGGTGGCCAAACGTTTGGTTTGAGCTATTTAGACCGACCAATCGGTCGGTCTCAACGTTTTCCTATTAAATGTTTAGAGTATTCTAAACCTTACATCCTTAAAATCGCGTCTTTAGACCCCTTGAATTTGTATGTAATATGCAAAGGAAAAGATGATTACATACTAATTAGTTTGTTTGCCACTTTTACCCCTTCAATTTAGAAAAGCTAGCCGCAATACTTTGAAAGACTATTAAACTCCTGTTAATCAAACCCTATAATTTGTGATTCTGCCTATAAATGTTATTTTATAAGGTATGGTAAAAGTAGAAAAGTCAGAAAATCAAGAATTTTTAGAGAAGTCTATCAGTCATTTAGAGGCTACCGGTTTTGAAAATATCAAAGCTGATATGGAGGGTTATGAAACACCTAAATCTTACGTACGTAAGGCAAAAGGTGCTGAGACCAAGATTACACCTGACATAGTCGCAGTTAAAAACGGACGTAAATACTATTTCGAAATTAGCCTCAAATCGGAAAAACCGAGATTACTAAAAACAAAATGGTTGTTTTTAGATACCCTAAGTAGAATGAACCAAAACCGTTTTAGGATTATTACTACCAGAGGGCATTATAAGTTTACCGATAGCATGTTGCAAGACATCAACCTTAGTAATAAGGAACCTATCAAAATCTAAAGGATAATTCTCTAAAATTCAATTCTATACAAAAGGCTGCAAATGCGGCCTTTACTTGTTGAGCACCATTGAAATATGGGGTATTCCATCTTCTAAATAGCCTTCCCCGACTTGGTTAAACCCAAAAGAGTGATAAAATCTTTCAAGATATAGTTGGGCAGAAACCTTGATTTTCGTTTCATAGAAATGGTCTCGAATAGCATCTATAGAGGCGCCAACTATTTGTCTTCCGTAGCCATATTTTCGTTCCGACTTTTTGACAGCTACCCGTCCGAAAGACGCTTCGTCAAAATAATCACCCGCTCTAAATAAACGTGTGTAGGCTACAATTTCACCATTTTTTCTTCCGATCACATGTAGTGCCCTTTCATCTTTGCCATCTATATCTTGGTAGACACAATCCTGTTCGACCACAAAAATTTCACTTCGCAATCTTAATATTTCATGCAGTTCTTCTAAGCCTAGGTCTAAAAAAGGCTTGACCTCAATCAAAATCATCTAATCTTGAACTATTATATGTTTACTGTCACGCTTGCCATATTCTGGTTGAATATTCACATGGTTGATTCCGTATGTATGGTGCAGCTCTTCTTCTATTTGATCTAAAATCTTATCAAATTCTGAAAGCCGAATATCTTCATTGAAGTCAATATGGGCTTCAAAGTGTATTTCGTTCTCGTTTAACTGCCATATATGTACGTGATGAACATTCTTCACGGATGCTATCTTAGAAATTGTCGATACAATCTCTTGTACTTTCAAAGTGTTTGGGGTAAATAACATGAGAACCTTGGTAGATTCCTTTAGTAAATCATATCCCATATAAATAAGATAAATAGCTATGGCAAAGGTAAGAACCGCGTCTACCCAATAGATTTGGTAAAATTTCATCAATATACCCCCGACCAGTACCGCAACGGAAGCCATCATATCAGTTAATAGATGTAAATAAGCCGACTTCATATTCATATTGTTATCGGCATCTTTCTTCAATAGAAAAACGCTGAATCCGTTAGCTATAATTCCTAAAAGTGCCAGCCAGATAACAAGGTTGGATTCTATTTCTTGTGGTTGTAAAAAGCGCTCTGCGGCTTCTTTAATTAAAATAAGGGAAACTATCACAAGAGTTGCCGCATTTACAAAAGCAGCTATTATCTCAGCTCTTTTATAACCAAAAGTTTTACTGGTAGATGCCTTTTTCTTTGAAAGACGATTAGCAATAAAACTTACAACCAAAGAGAGAACATCACTAAAATTGTGAAGGGCATCTGAAAGAAGCGATAAACTACCGGAAATTATACCTCCGATGACTTGTGAAATGGTAATAACAATATTGAGTAGTATTGAAATCACTAGATTTCTGCCACTCAACTCAGAATGTGAATGAGAATGGTTATGATGTGAATGGCCCATAATAGTTATACGAATTGGTAATATAGTTCAAAGGGAGGGCACTCGATTAATAATAATCGATTGTATAAATATAACTGATAACTATCTTAAAAGATAAAGGCCTTTATGAACAAGGTATCTTTTCTATTCTGCGTTCGTGCCTACCACCTGCAAATTCGGTATTTAGAAAAGTTTTGACCATTTCAAGCGCCTGGGGCAATGAAATAAACCTAGCAGGAAGACTTAAAATATTAGCATCATTGTGTTCCCTTCCTAATTCCACGATTTCTTTGGTCCAACAAAGGGCACATCGCACCTTTTGATGTTTATTGGCCGTCATTGAAGCACCGTTGCCACTACCGCATACAATAATTCCAAAATCGGCGTTTCCTAATTCAACATCTTCTGCTACCGGATGAACAAAATCAGGATAGTCGACACTATCAGAACCATCGGTACCGTAATTTTGAACTTCTATATCCATTGATTTTAACAACCCTACAATGGCCAATTTATATTCCGTTCCTGCGTGATCGTTACCTATAGAAATTTTCATGTGTTGCGTAAATTATGAAGCTATACTTAAAACTGTTTGCCAAGTAGATAACACCGAGCTTCACAAAGGTATGAAATAGAAAGGCTACACCACAAAATAGTAACTGTTTACAACAATTGTTTTAAGAGGTCTATAGAAGGTTGTTTATTTGTATCATGCACAAGGTGGATTAATTGTTAATAACCTATCAAAAACAATTAGATCTTAAATTTTGTTTTTACCAGCTAAAAGTGCCTTACAAAACTTACCGATTACTCCGCAAATTATTTTGTTCGAATTTTACAGCGTTATTTCAAGACTAATCCTTTTGAAATTAACAGTAAGTTTACAATGAGTTTTCAAAAAATTCATGTTCATACTTGTTATAAACCATCTTTTATAAAGATTTTAAATGCCTGATTTTCTGAGATATTAAAAGTTAAAAAAATGTGAACAACTTTTATCATCGTTTCAAAGCAAGTTTTTTCAATAAATCTTTTCATCACTATTAACACCCTATCATAAGTACCATTTCTATTTAAAATTTAAAAAAGAAAAAAGTTAATATGAATATATGTGTTGATAACGTTTACTTAAAGATGATAAGCGCTTTGATCTAGGCCAATGAATTATAATTTGTAATTTTCACTTATATAAGAAAAGTACTTAATGTCGAAAAAGAAGAAGAAAGCAAGAAACCATAGAAAGAACGAGATTACAAAAGGAATCTTCACGGTACTTGAAAAAAATCCGAAAAAAACTTTTAACTATAAACAGATTGCGTCTCAGTTGGGGTTAGACAATACCCAAGATAGAAACCAATTGATCAAAAGACTGGGGCAATTAAAACAAAGTAAACGTATTATTGAAGAAGAAAGAGGGCGTTATAAAGTAGCGACCGTTACCAAAACGTACCATACCGGAGTTGTTGATTTAACGGGTCGGGGCAATGCTTACATCATCGTAGAAGGTTTTGATGACGATGTGTTCGTACCTTTCAATAAATTGAAAAGGGCCTTTCACGGCGATACCGTTGAGATTTATATTTACCCTAAAAGAAAAGGAAAAAAACTCGAAGGTGAGATAACCAAGGTAGTTGAGAGAAAAAAGACAGAGTTTGTCGGTATTATGGAAAGACAGAAGACTTTCAGTTTTGTCAGACCTACCGACTTTAGAATGTATACCGACTTTTTTATTCCCAAGGGTAAAGAGAATACCGCAGAAGATGGAGATAAAGTTGTTGTGAAGCTTGAAGACTGGCCCGATGATGCAGATTCGCCCATAGCCTCGGTAACCGAGGTTTTAGGAAAACCAGGTGAACATAATACAGAGATACACGCAATTTTGGCCGAATATGGCCTTCCTTATGAATTTCCTACGGAAGTACAGCGCTTTGCCGATACTCTTGATACCTCTATAAAAGAAGAGGAAATCGCTAAAAGAAGGGATATGCGTGATGTGCTGACTTTCACGATAGACCCTAAAGATGCCAAAGATTTTGATGATGCCCTTTCTTTTGAACTGTTAGAGAACGGTAATTACGAAATAGGCATTCATATTGCCGATGTTTCTCATTACTTGTTACAAGATACGGTTCTAGATGATGAAGCCTATGAAAGAGCTACCTCGGTGTATTTAGTAGATAGAGTGGTACCTATGTTGCCCGAAGTATTATCGAACAATGCTTGCTCTTTACGACCTAATGAAGAAAAATATACTTTCTCAGCAATTTTTGAGATAGACGCGAATGCTGGAATCAAAAATCAGTGGTTCGGTAGAACTGTTATTAATTCAAACGAACGTTTTGCTTATGAGGAAGCCCAGCATATTATCGAAACTGGAAAAGGAGATATTCCAAAAGACATTTCTATAAGGGATGATAAGGCTTATTCCGTTTCAGAGAACATCGTAAAGGCAACGTTAGAGATGGATCGTTTGGCCAAAATAATGAGAGATAGGCGTATGCAAAGAGGGGCTATATCTTTTGATAAGGTTGAGGTTCGATTTAATCTGAACGAAGCAAGCGAACCTGTGGGCGTTTATTTTAAAGAGTCGAAAGATGCGAATAAGCTTATTGAGGAGTTCATGTTATTGGCCAATAGAAAAGTGGCTGAGTATATTGGAAAACAAAAACCGATAAAAACATTTGTATACAGGGTTCATGATAATCCCGATGAAGATAAATTAATGGCCCTTAATGGTATTATCTCAAGGTTTGGCCATAAGATAAACTTTCAAAGTAAAAAATCGATTAGCGCTTCTCTAAACCAGCTTCTCGAAGATGTAAAGGGTCGTAAAGAGCAGAACTTAGTAGATACCCTTGCCATTAGAAGTATGAGCAAGGCTATTTACACTACCGATAATATCGGCCATTACGGTTTGGCCTTTGATTACTATACCCACTTTACATCACCGATACGTAGGTACCCTGATGTGATGGTACATCGTCTATTACAACATTATTTAGATGGAGGTGATTCTGCCAAAGCGGAGGTATATGAACAAAAATGCAAGCATTCTTCCGATATGGAGTATCTGGCTTCTAGTGCCGAACGAGATTCCATCAAATACATGCAGATTAAGTTCATGCAAGACCATCAAGATCAAGAATTTGTTGGGGTTATCAGCGGAGTTACCGAATGGGGTATTTATGTCGAGATTATAGAGAACAAATGCGAAGGTATGGTGAGAATAAGTGATATAAAGGGCGATTATTATATCTTTGATGAACGAGAATACGCAATTGTTGGTGAACGTACCAAAAAAACCTATCAATTAGGTGACGAAGTTGTTGTCATGGTCAAAGACACTGATTTGATTAAACGTCATCTTGATTTCTCATTGCTGGGAAAGTACGGTGAATAGGTTTCTTTTTGGAATAGATTTTGTTTATTTAATAACAAATCAACCTTAAAAACATCATGAAACAGTTCGTTTTACTTACCGTTGGTTTATTGTTAATTACTTGGGTCAATGCCCAAGATAGTAAGATAACCCAAGAGCTGACCAGATTTACGGAGGTCAAGGCTTTTGATGGCATCTCTGTAAAATTGATAAAATCAAATGAGAATAAGGCCGTTATAACCGGTGAGAATATTCAAAAGGTAGCAATCGTAAACAATGATGGCGTTCTTAAAATTAGAATGCAGATTAATAAGATTTTCAGTGGCTATCGTACTTTTGTAGATCTTTATTATACCGAAAAACTGGTAATCATTGATGTGAATGAAGACGCCAGAATAGCTGCGGACCACACCATACAGCAAGATGTTCTTGAACTGAAGGCTCAAGAAGGTGGCGAATTACAAATAAATGCACAGGTAGAACAGCTGTTGATTAAAACCGTCACCGGTGGTGTAATTGCGACAACCGGTTCTTCAGATTTGCAAGATGTGGCCATTAATACCGGTGGGGTTTACGAGGGCAAAGAGTTAAAAACGAAATTTTCGACCGTTAATGTGAACGCTGGATCAAGAGCAGAGATTTATGCATCTGATTATGTGAAGGCAACGGTGAAGGCCGGCGGTGAGGTCTTGGTTTATGGAGACCCCGCGAAAATGGATGAAAAAACAGTATTTGGAGGTACGGTAACCCGTATGTAATTTCTAGTTTCCTTTTTATCAACCAAAACCAGTTTATTAATTTGCATTCTATCATCAGGTCTTTAATAGTACCTGAAGAACGATGTAGTATATAATTAAATAAAGAACTAATGATCGAAGACGTACAGGCAGCCGTACCATTGGGCTTTTTGCTAAGCTTTATGATTGGCCCTGTTTTCTTTGTTCTTTTAGAGACAAGTGCTATAAGGGGCTTTAGAGCAGCACTCTGCTTCGATTTTGGGGTTATACTTGCAGATATCGTTTTTTTGGGCATAGCCTATTTCAGTAGTTTTCAATTATTGGAAAACTTAAGTAATCAACCAGGCCTTTACGTTTTTGGTGGCGCTATTCTTCTGGTTTATGGGATTACTACTTTTTTTAAAAGACCTAAAGAGAAGATTAAAGAGAAGATAAAGGCAAGTAAACGAAGCTATCTTGGTTTGTTCGTAAAGGGGTTCTTATTGAATTTCATAAATATCGGGGTACTTATTTTCTGGTTGGGTGTTTTAATAGTCGTTGGCCCTAGTCTTGATAATGAGCCCAATCGTTTGTTCGTATTTTTTGCCAGTATGCTGGGTGCTTACTTCTTAATGGATCTCTTTAAAATATTACTGGCCAAACAACTGAAAAGAAAGCTTACCATCGAGCGAATACATTGGGTAAAAAGAGGTCTCGGAGTTGTGTTGATGATATGCGGTATTGTTCTTATAGTAAAAGGATTTTTACCTAAGGATCAATTTAATATCGAAGAGGGTATTGAGCGAATTGAACTGGGCCACTTCAATTAAAGAGGGAAAGCTCGTAAAAAATAAAACCCTCAAAACATAAAAGCTTTAAGGGTTTTTTTGAGGCATCGAGCGGATTCGAACCGCTGTACAAGCTTTTGCAGAGCTGTGCCTAGCCACTCGGCCACGATGCCATTTGCAAGCGCAAAGGTAATTCGTTTCTTTTATAATGGAAAACTAATCCTTTCTTTTTTCCTTCAACACTACCGTAACTTTTTCTACATCACCACCTATCGGTGGATTTATTTTTGAAACCCATACTTGTGCTTTATCAACAATGGCAATTTCATTAAAAATTCGTGTAATGATGCGATGGCCTACGTGTTCAAGAAGTTTTGAAGGTATCTTCATTTCCTCTTTAACAATGTGGTTGATATGTACATAATCGACCGTGTCAGATAGGCGATCTGAAATGGCTGCTTTAGCAATATCGGCATCCACAGAAATATCTACCCGGTATTCACTGCCAATTGCAGTTTCTTCTTTTAAACACCCATGGTGCGCATACACACGAATGTTTTCAACTTTAACCTTTCCCAAGACCTTCAAATTTTATGCAAAATTACATCAAACTAATCAAAGGCTCGTAGTAGGATTTTTGTTTCAACGTTTTTAGAATTTAATAAGTACAACGGCAGTTACTTAAACCTTGGAAGAGATCTACACCGATGGTCACCACATGGGTACCCGTACTATAGGTAATAATTTCATTTAGAATTATTTGGTACGAATAGCCAAAGTAAAAATTGTTTTTCTTAAGCCCTGCGAAAGGAGCGATATACAAAGGATTTCCGATTTGATCATTCAAAAAACGGTAGTTGACACCTGCGTAATAATAATCTTCGAAATCGTACCATCTGAATTTCAGGTTTAAATCTGTTTCTGAACGACCATCACTTTCGAATACTTTGAACAAAACGGAAGGTTCAATTTCTAGATTGGTGTTTTTGTTCTTTCTGTATCGATAACCGGTATAAACGTAGTAGTTTCTTAATTCATTAGGCTCATCAACATCAAAAGTAAAATTATTCGGATCCTTGCCTAATAAGTTAGAAGCGTTGGCGCTTAGGTAAAACTTACCGTAGCGATACATGGCGCCTACATCAAAGTTATGGTTGCTTGTTTGTCGGTTATTGATAACTCCGGGATCAAAATCGGCATCGATGAATTTATCGACATCTATTCTGAATTGATTGAAGTTGTACGATAGACCAAATGATAGAAATTCGTCATCATAGCGGTCAATTGTCAAGTGATGGGCAAACGATACCCTGGCACCTTGTTGTTTAGTGTAACCATTTTTATCATTGTAAAGAAAGACTCCGATACCTGATTTCTCGCCAAGGCGCATATCTGCCGCCAACGATTGCGTTTGGGGCGCATCTTTGATACCGACCCACTGGGTAAGGCCGTTGAGCCTGATTTTAACATGATCACCGATACCAGCATATACCGGCGAGAGAACAAAAGGGTTATCTGCCAAATATTGGGAGAGCTGTGGTGAGTTAAGCTCTTGGGCTCTAACGGCTATGACGCTCGTGAAGAGCAACATGGTCCATATTATTTTGCGCATGGTCTAGTTAGGTTAAGATTTTTATCGATATAGGGTAAAGTGTCCAACAAACTCTCGGTCATCGTTTTCACCTTTGAGTTTAATAACGTACCAGTAATCTCCGGTTGGTAATTCCTTCTGGCGGTACAATCCGTCCCAGCCACGATCACCGGCACCCATTCGGTACACCTCTCTACCATAACGATCAAATATTATGGTTAGTATCTGTGGGAAACCTTCATCATTTCTAGGTTTCCAAAATTGATTTTCCGAATCTCCATTTGGGGTGAAGAAATTAGGAATTTCAATGTCAATAAACTCCATAAATATACTGGCTGAGACCTCACAACCATTGGCATCAACCACACGAACTTCATAGGTGTCGGTTCGATTGATGTAATAGGTGTTATCGCTACCATTATCTACATCTCCGAAATAAATGGTGTAATCTTCTCTACCACCGGTAACGACCGCTGTAATTTCATTGATGTTATTTTGTACCAAGCTTATGGTCAGCGGTTCGAATTCATCGATGACAAAATTATGAGTGGTAATACAACCGTTTTCATGTGATATTGCAATGAAATGGTTTCCTGGAGTCATATCCCTGAAATAAGGGTTCAACTGCATTTGAGCTGGATCAGTAGTATCTAAGCCGTATAACACCTCCTCGGAAATACTTTCATCATCTAGGGTAATATTGACATAGTTATTGGGCAGTTGACCGTTACAACCATATATTGGTTCTACCGTAGCACCAAGGTTAACACCAGGTTCTACCGTAACGGCAATATTCGATTCGCAACCGTTGGCATCTTCTATGAAGATAATGTAATCACCTGCTGCTAAACCAGAGAAGGTAGTTCTATCTTGAACAAAAGTACTTTCAACGGCCATTCTTGTACTATAAGGTGCTGTACCACCCGTTATGGTCAATTCAATTGATCCGTTCTCTTCACCTTCGCATACTTCAGGCAGAACCTCTGCACTAACCTCAATAATGGTGGGTTCGGTAATGGTATATTGAAGTTCGATGAAGCATCCATTAGCATCTTGAGCTATTATTGTATAGTCGCCCGGGGACAAACCATCAAAGGTGTTTTCATCATCAAATTGGTCGAGATTAGGTGTAATTGCATATTGGTAGTTGCCTGAGCCACCAGAAAGGGTTACGGTAATACTCCCATCTTCTTCGCCATTACAGCTTACATTAATGACCTCATCAGTATAGTCAAGAGCTGTTGGTTCAACAATATCTACCCTTTGTGCCGGTGTGGTACAATCTTCACTGACTACATTTACATAATAGGTACCTGCATAGAGATTTCTGAATATTCCTAAAGATTGAGGACCAGCAATTCGGGAGGCAGGGTTTAAGGAAACATCTGTAAATAATTCATATTGATAATTTCCTAATCCGCCCTCGGCATCGGCGTAAATAGTGGCCGTATTGTCACCATTACAATTAATAACCGCTGCAGATGTATCTACCATTAGGTTCAATGGATCTATGGCATTTTCTTCAATCGAGTTTGAAAGTACCGCCGTACACATATTTGCAGCATCTCTAACATAATATCTATAGACGCCTGCAGACAGCATACCGCTAAGAGGAAGATTTACACTGTTGCCCGGCATCAATGTCCAATTAACATTATCCTCACTATATTCATAAGTACCGCTTCCTCCGGTAGCACTTAGTTCAAATTCAACGCCCGTAGTACAGGTCAAGGGGCTAGTCCTTATCAATTGAGCCTCTACTTCTGTCGGGTTCACAATTTCTACAATTGCCGTTTCGTCAGAACAGCTTACATCGTCAGTCACCGTAATACTGTAGAATCCTGCGGCCAACCCATTAAATGTGGCACTCGCTTGAGGTGCTGAGGTCTGTAAGAGGTTAGAGCCAAGGGCATCATCATAAATATTCAACCTATATTGATATACAGGAGTAATATTTCGTGCATTTACAGTTGCCGACACGCTTGCCGTATTCTCATTAAAGCATGACAATGCTGTTGCCGATATATTGGAAACGATATCATCAGGTCGAATCAAATCGATGGTATCAGATAGTACACAACCAAAGGCATCGGTAACCGTTACATGGAAACTACCTGCTGACAGACCAGTGAAAATATATGCTTCTACATTGGTTTCTGTGTATACTTGTGAAGTAGTTGTATTATCCAATACAATGGTATAAGGGCCTTCACCACCCGTTGGGTCTACCAAAATGCTACCTTGATCATTGGAACAAGTAACATTTGACTCCTCCCGAATAGTAGCCGTTATTGGAGCGCTAGGTGAAAGGATGGTAACGGTATTGGAATCATCATCGCACTGAGGTGCGTCTGTAGCTGTTACCCTTACGTAGTAAATGCCACCAGGCAGATTGGTAAAAGGAGGCAACACGGTTGAGGTATTACCGGTTCCGCTTTGACCAGCTACAGGATTATCATTTATATCATAAACTTGATAACTATAATTACCTGAGTAATTATTGATGGCAATACTAAAGCTACCATCGTCAACACCATTGTTCAGACACTCTTCATCGGTAAGCTTAGTAGCAATTACCTCTATTACATCTGGATTTTCAATAGTATGAACAGTTTCCAAGACGCAACCTGTATCTAAATTGGTAATGGTAACTCGATAGTTGCCAGTTTCAAGACCACTGAAGGTTTCTGTTGCATTACTAGAGTTAACAGTCTGATTATAGACCACATTTATTCCACTTACAGTGAACTCTAAATTAGGTGAAGCAGTTGTTGGATTAATAGTAACCCCTACCTCAATTTGGGCATTATTTAATGGTGAACAGGCCGCTTCCTGCGTGGTAACCACAACAGGATCTGTTATCTCTACGAAAGGAGTTACTACATCGGAGGCAGAAAGAGCCGAGCATCCTGCATCATCATAAACCCTTAGTTCATAGCTGCCACCGAGACCATCGGTTTCGTTATACGTAGTATTTGCACCATCTTGTACAACGATTCCATCTCTAATGAATACATACCGAACATAAGTGCCTGTTCCGCCCGTTGCGCCATTAAATGAAACAGCTGCATTATTGGTGTTATTTCCATTAGTACAGCCATACTGTACAATCGAAAGGGCATTAACAGTAATCGGATCTTCTTCGGTAATGGTTACATCCGTCGTAATTGAACAATTGTTTGTTCCCCTCACCTCAACAGTATAGGTTATACCCGCAGTACTTCCTGTAAGACCGGTGAAAGTTGCTGCAGTATTACTTGTTGTAGTCGGAAGGATTGGTGAACCTGGAGTACTACCGTTTCCTGCAATGATTCTAAAAGTGTAAGGGCCAACACCACTATCAGTAGTGCTTACAGTAATGGTACCATCATTGGCAGCATTACAAGTAACGTTGGTAAAATTATCAACATTGATTACTGGAATAATTTCCGGATCCAAACTTTGTCTAATAGTGGTACTACAAGCATGATCAACCGCTTGGTCTGTAATTGTGAATACATATTCTCCAATCGTACTATCTTGGGTCAATGCGGTAAATACACCGGTTGTATTGGCATCTGTGGTTATTCCATCAGGATACACCACTGAATAATTAAATGCACCCGAACCACCTGTTTGGGTAATAGTAATTTGACCCCCTGGATCTGTGGTAGAGCAATCAATAGTCTTAACAACTGTTGCTAATGGTACTATAGGTTCGTATAGTTCTATACTTGCCGATGTTGCGGCAGAACAATTCCATTGATCACTTACGATAACTTGATATTGACCAGCACCTAGACCACTGAAAATCGGGCTTGTCTGTACTGTACGAAGATTATCATAGGTAGAAGTTCCTGTGTTGAACACCTGCAGTTGATAACTGTAATTACTTCCTTGACCGCCAGTTACGTTGATAACCTCTATTTCACCTTCTAAGTTCGTACAATTAGGCTGATTTATTCTTAAATCTGCCGTAATAGCCGTCGGGTCTACCAAGTTGACATTCGATAAACGGAATTCACAACCATTTTGATCGGCAATCCAGACTTGATAATCAATTCCAGCACCTGGCGCACCAGCTAAACCCGTAAATCTAGGGTTGGCCAAATAACTACCTGGATAGGTAGGAGCTGGATCAGTCGCTGGAGCGACAAAATAGGTGTAGCCTCCCCATCCGCCTTGAGCGTCTATAATTTCTATAATTCCGTCATTACCCAGACAAGTAACTTCTGTTACATCTGTGTTGGCCGAAATTGGGTCTGTTGGACCCGCAATATTGAAAAGCTCTGAAGACACACAGAACGGATTCGAATCTTGGGTGATTTCTACCCTGTATTCACCTGCGGCAATAGCAAATGGCGTTGTAGGGCCAACATTGGCCGAAACGCCATTGGCGCCAGCAATAATGGTATCATCTGCCGTAGTTGCCGTACCTTGTGAATTATAAATTTGCCATGTGAATCCATTAGAATAAGGATTAACTGCATCTGAAATTGAGAAACTAACCGTACCATCTGTTCCATGGCAAACCACATCGGTCGTGATAACCGAAATTTCAAAATTATTAGGATTACCAACGGTATGGGAAACAGAAATGACACAATTCGTATTAATATTTCTTATCTCAAATGTATGCGTACCTGTGGGTAAATTGACAAAGACGTTTGATACTTGAAAAGTACCACTTGGCAATTGTCTAAACTCATAATTGGCAAGACCTGCCGGAGTACTCGTATCTGTTTGTGAACCAAAGGCGTTTATGGTAATTTCCTCGCCTGAAACGCATGTAATGGGTTGATCGACGGTGATAGTAGCCGACTGCAACTCGTCAAACGGAGCAATACTTGCAGTTGTTGAGCCTACACAACCATTATCGTCATAAACGTTAATGGTATAGTTTCCACCCGCGAAATCAGTTTCTATATACGTGGTATCCGGTCCATCTTGTACAGGGGTTCCTGGATTGAGGTCATTAATGAATTCGTATCTCACGAAATTATTAGAACCACCCGAGGTACTTTGTACCGTAATGCTTGCGTGGTTTTCGTTGTTGCCTACAACACAAGCAAATTCAACTGTTGGCGCCATGGTAACCGCAATAGGCGCTGGCTCTGAAATGAGTATCGATGCACTATCTGTACTACAATTGTTAGAAGCTGGGTTTCCAGTTATCGTGACTATGTATCCAGCGGCAGTAGTTGTTGGAGCCAGACCAGTAAAGGTCGCCGTATTTGCTGTGGTGCTCGTTGGCAAAATACTTGTTGCCGCACCATCAAAAGAAGTGATTTCAAAAGAAAACGGCCCAATCGGACTATTAGTGGCCCTTATGGTTATAGTACCATCTGAATCTCCGTTACAAGTGACATCAGTGGTAGTGATATTCTCAACTGAAGGTTCTATTCTATCAGGAACAGTAATTGTAAACTCTCTATTACAAGCTGCGTTATTCGGCGTATTGGTATCATAAATGGTGATGGTATAATCACCAGCCAACGGGGCATTGTAGTCAAAAGGATTGCTTGGAAAAGCAGTTTGAGCTACGGCAGGTGCACCTGCCGTATTGGTAATAGAATATTCATAACTTCCCGAACCAACTAAAGCTTCTATGCTAATTACAGCATCTGGAGAGGCGGTGCAATCTAGTAGTTTAGTCAATCTCGCACTTATCGAAAGAACCGGATGTACGGTGTAAGATGATTGTGAGGCTACGCAGCCATTACCATCCATTACATATACATCATAATCCCCGGCAGTAATATCGTTGAAGACCCCGCCATTATCTAAAAAGGTAGTCGGTGCTGGGCTTCCGGCTGTGACAATAGCATATCTTAAATTTCCTGCAGCTGAAGAACCAACGACTATTAAATCAATTGGCGCCGCACAATTATCTTGAGTAACTGAATCGATGGTCGGATTCGGCGATAGATCAAGATTAATAGGAGCCATGGTTACCGAGCAACCATACTGATCGTACATGGTAACTGTATAATTGCCAGCTGGGGAGTTTACAGGAATTTCTATTGGGTTGGTGGTAACGCCTGTAAGTGGTGTAAAACCAGCAGGGCCGGTTACATCAAATGTGTAAGGGGCTCCACCACCACCGGTAATATTGTCTACGGTTATAAGACCTGGTAGGTTACAAGATATATCCCGTGTAGCATTAGGTGTGCCGTTTATGGCATTTAATTCTTGAAGATAACTGTTTTCACTACCTCCTGTACACGAATCTGTGGTACCATCCGACTGAACCACTTCTATGTAATACTCGCCTTCGCTTAATCCGCTAACATTGATGGTATTGTTAAATGGAATGTTTCCTCCACTTGATTGAATGGCAACAGGATTGCCTACTTCAAAGAATTCCCATCTCATATGGGTACTAGGAGTTCCCGGATTCAGTGTATATTCTATTTCACCAGTAGAACCTCCAAAACAAGTTGGAGTCACAACTTCGGTAATTTCTATAGGTCGGGTGATAAGGTCATTAACATTGATAAGGCTTTGACGCACACAACCAGTTGCATCCCTTACATAAAACACATAAGTTCTTCCGGGTGTAAGCCCTGTCCAAGTATAAGAACCGTTACCTGCTGGAACTGCATTTCCGCCAGAATCTACAGAACCGCCCGGTTGCCATGTTGCAATAGTAGGATTGAAATTCGCCGGGTCTTCGGAATACGCATATTCGTATGGCGCCACACCAGCAGTACCTTGTACCCGTACCTGAAGGTCGTTACAATTGACTACGATGGCGCTAATGCTTATATCTAAGTTATCAAGAGGATATGGGATAATATACCTGTCAAAATCTCTTTGGCAGATAGTGCCGCTAGGTAGGGTAACCCTTATGGAAGGAAATACTTCTGTACCTGAGAGATGACCTCTAAGCTCATTTGATAATTGCCAAGATGCACCACCATCATGACTATATTCAATTGTTCCTCCCGCAGGCGTAACTACGTTGTTGAATTCAAATCCATACTCGTTGGGGTCAGGATCATTACACGCGGCCGGTAAAATTGGATCAATATCCGCATCAATTTCTACAGCGTTATTGATTGTAACGGTTGATGAGGTTACGGTACAACCATCTTCATCGGTAATGGTAATTTCATAATCACCCACCCCAATACCATTAAAAGTCAGGGTGTTGCTAGATATATTGGTGTTTGTAGTACCGTAGTCAATACCATCTGCAGGACTTAAATCAACTAATTGATAGGTAAACGGACCATTTCCTCCGCCTACTATCGCATCGATTGAACCAAATCCGTTATAACATTCCGGATCCGTAGCAGTTCCGGCTACCGTTAAAGGAGTCGAAGGGGTAAAAATTATATCCTCCTGCAAGAAAGAACAAGCCGGTACAGACCCATTGTTATCCTGCACATAAACATCATATCCGGCCGGGTTGGCAGTCGCCATGGCATTGGTAACCGTAAAGGTATTCGACGCCCCGTAAAAACCTGATGGGCTTGTATTGACAGGAACAAAGGCATACACAAAGTTACCGTCACCACCGGTCGCATTAACTGTTATAGTACCATCGGCACAAGAACTTATTTCATCAATATCAATAGAGACTACCAATTGGGGCTCAATTGTTATTGTTTGTTGTACGGCTGAACACCCATAACCGTCACGTACGTCTATAGTGTAAGTTCCGTCAGATAAATTGGTAAAGGTATAGGTGGTAGATGAAGCTGGCGAAGGTGTAATGAACGGACCTCCATCTAAACTGAAGGTGTAATTGCCGTTACCAGCGGTTACATCTACTTGAATCGATGCGTTATTGGCACCAGAATAACAAGCCGTTTCGGATACAGTAAATGTCGGAATCAGAGGAGCGGTTACAGTAATAGCAACATCAATGGCGTCTGAACATAAATTCAAATCCCTGGCTCTAACTATATAATCCCCAGCTGAAAGACCGGCGAAGAAATCATTACTTTGGTAACCAGTTATGATGCCACCAACGGTATCTTCCAACTGATATTCATAAGTTGGGGTGCCGCCTGAAACCGAAGCTGTTATGGTCGCTCCGGTGTTATCACAGGTGAATTGTTCGGTAATACTGGCCGTAGTGACTACAGGAGTAGGTTCCGTCAATGTTTGGTTGAGGGTAACGGTACACCCTGCAATCGGGTTGTCAACATCTCGTACTTCAATCGTATACGCTTGTGCAGAAAGACCTGTTATTTGCTCAGATGCACTGAACGGTCCTACAAATGAGTTGCCGTTCAAACTGTATTCATATCCACCGGCACCATAATTATCTGCATTGATGGTAATGGTACCCGAACCATCTCCATTACAATCTAGATTTTCGAAAGCAAAGATAGAAGCTTCAAAGGCATTTCCGTTTTCGATGTTGGCAGCAGTATCTACTGTACAGTTACTTCCGTAATCAACGGTTATAGTGTGAAGGCCAACCGCAACATTTGTAAATGTATTCGAGGGTTGGGCCGCTCCACCATTTAAACTATAGGTGTATGACGGGTCGTTAGGAAGCACTGTAATAGTACCGGTGCCATCACAATTATAAGCCACGGAAGTGGTAAGTGTTGGTTCGGTTGGTAGTGGAGCAACAACTATATCGGCCAAGGTAATACCACAGGTAGTTGCATTGGAATCTCTAACGCGAATGCTATAAGTTCCTTCCGTTAAAGAGGTAAAGGTGTGTCCTCCAGTGGTAGAGGCGGTCCATGCCCCACCATTGATACTGTACTGATAATCTCCAGAACCGCCAGATGTCGGGGTTACACTTCCGACGGTAATTTCACCATCAGTTGTACAAGTGTAGTTTTGTGTTAAACTGGCCTCCGCAACGATTTGAGCCGGCTCGTTCACAGTAATATTTTGAACGACAGATTCACAATTGTTGGAGTCTCTAACGCGCACTGGATATGTGCCTGCGACTAAATTAGGGAATGAATTTCCGATAACATAAGTTACGCCGTTGTCAATGCTATACATAAACGGAGCGTTGCCACCTGAGTTGACCACTATGGAGATAGATCCATCAGAACCGCCGAAACAACTTACATCGGTCGGTGTTGGTGTGAAAGCAATTGGCGCATCTTGTACAACAGTAATCGTTTGTACCGCGGAGCAATAGCCTGTGGCACCATTGTTATCCCTTACATAGATGTCATAATCTCCTGCCGAGGTTACGGTTACAGGGTTGACGGTGTTAAAATCGCCATCCGTAACGGTCGTACCGTTAAGAACCACGGCATATACGTAATTGTTATCACCACCACTAGCGGTAATGGCTATATCGGTAGAAGTAGCGCAAGCAGTAATGTTTGGCGCTGAGGCCGACACTGTTAATTGTGGATCAATAGTAATTGTTTGAAGCGTACCGGTACACCCTAGTCCATCACGTACATTTACGGTATATGTGCCGTTTGAAAGTCCGGTAAAAGTATGGGTGGTCGAATTGCTTGGAGTGGGCGCCACCCAAGGGTTTCCGTTCAGGCTAAACGTATAGTCTCCGTTACCATCGGTGACATCAATTTGAATGGTAGCTGTATTACCACCAGGATAACAAGCTGTTGGTGTAACAGTAAAGGAAATAGGATTGATCGGACTTACCGTAATCGAGCTATCGATAATATCTTCGCACAAACGGGCATCTCTTGCCCTAACAAGATAATCACCCGCAGCAAGGCCTGTAAATACAGTGTTGCTTCCGTTGGCGGCAAAGTCAAACCCTGGAACAATGCTTCCCAAATTATCCTCTAATTGATATTCATAACCAGGGGTTCCGCCAGAGGCGCTAGCAGTTATGGTAGCTCCGCCATTGGTACAGGTAAGTTCTGTGGTAACGGAGGCATTTGCGACAACGGCAGTAGGCTCTGTAATGGTATGTGTAAGCGTTCTTGAACAGGTAATTTCATCCGCTTTTCTGACCACAATAGTATGGGTGCCTGCACCTAAAGGGGCAGAGGTAGTTACTGGGGATAGCGTAGAGTTTACAAAGGCACTACCATTGATAGAGTATTCAAACCCTGCAACCGAGTCAAAATTTTCAGCTTCTATGGTAATAGTAGCGTCTGTATCTCCATTACAGGTAACATTTGTAGCACTCGTAATGGATGCGGTAAATACGTTTCCGGCAACTACGGTAACAGGTGTTTCTACTGACTGCTCACACACTTCGGGTACTTGATGTATAACTATATCATCAAGAGCAAAATCATTACCGCCATTTCCAGGAATTTCAGATCTGATTACAAAATCTAAAGTGGTATTTGCCCCAGGGTTCAGCGTAGCAGTGAATTCTACCCAATCGCTTGCTCCTGTATTCTTGGCTATACTACCTGTTCTTATAGACTGTACTACGTTAGAAGTGCCAGCTTCCCTGATTTCTATTGTAAGGTCTGGGTCGAGGCCACCGGTGCCTTGACGCAAAAGGTTCATTACGTAAAGCGTAACACTAAGGTCTTGGTTAGGTATTACGTCATTGATTTGCTTAGAGTAAATGATTTGTGCAGGGGTCGGTGTTCCTACGTTCATTACTAAATAACGGCCTTGACCAGCCCTGGTTCCAGAGGTGTGGTCAATAGGATTGATCCAAGTGCCGAAGGGCGCTACAATGCTACTTGTTACCGTATATTCAAAATCGTTTACGTTTTGGTTGGCATCTCCAGGAGGGTTATTAGTTTGATCTTCATAGCCATAACCGTTGGTATTGGGGCTAGGAATGGTTTCTCCACTACCAAAATCCTCACTCAACAAAACACTTGGGGTTGGAGGGGTTTGTGAGGTATAATAGGTTGTTACGGTATATGTTCCTGGAACAACATTGTCAAAAACATTACTGGTAGGGTCTGGAGAATTCAACACACCATCAAGCGCGTAAGTATAATTATAAGTAGCGATGTTTGGGGTTGCCGTAATTGTGCCCGTTCCATCACAATTATAGCTTACCTCTGGAGTAAGCGTCACTTCGGGTTCTTCGGGAATATCTTCTACAGTTACGTTCATTGGGTACTCACAAGCACCATCGCTTACAATTACTGTATAATCTCCCGGAGGAAGCACGGCAGTACTTGATGCCCCGTAAGTGGAACCGCCATCAAAACTATATTGGTAGGTTCCCGAACCGCCGGTTACATTGGTAACCCTCACCTCTGCCCCATTAGGGTCACAAGTGGCATCTCTAGAAACCCCGGTTGATGCGCTCAATGGAAAAGGTTCGTTTAGAACAAAAGTTTGAGTTTGTTCGCAGCCAGAACTATCTAAAACACGAATGGCATAGCTGCCCGCATTTAAATTGACAAATGTTGGGGAGCCTTGATAGGTGGCTCCATTGTCAATGCTATATTGAAAAGGCGCTACCCCACCAATAATATTAATGGTGATTTCTCCATCCGCATCTCCACTACAAGAGGGCTCTGTTTCTGTAATGGAGTCAATTGTCATTGTTCCGTTATCGTTGATGGTCACTTCATTGGAAAAAGCGAAACAGTTATTGGCATCAACAATAACGAAAGAATAGGTGCCGTCTTCACCTGCAAAATATTCGTCAACATCATCTGCGTCGGTATCTCTCCATCCGAAGGTGAAAGTTGGGTTCGTATCGTAAGCATCCCCAGGAATTGAAGCCACATCTGGATATAGATTGGTGCCGTTTCTTGACCAAATTGCATAGGAATAGTCGGGGTTTGGAAAACCACCGGAACCTGTTAATTGAATGACCCCGGAAGTACAACCTATGTCATTAATCGTCAAAGCACTAATCGTAGGGTCTGGTGTGCGGGTAACGGTAACATTTTCAGTATAGGTACAACCATCTTCACTAGAAGCTTCGATAATGTAATCGCCTTGGTTTACTTGAAAGGTATGGGTGTTGCTGGTCGCCGCAGTTTCGTCATCTATCAAAGTGCCATCGGACCTTCTTAAAACATAAGTATAATTGGGCTCAACGTTTAAGATGTCAATTTTTATGGTTCCTTGATCATTACAATTGGCAGGGGTGGCTTCAACGTTTACTTGAAAATCCCTATCCAGAATTCCAATATCCGGAGTGCTAAAAATACAGGCGTTGGGTATGGGGTTGCCAGAGCCGTCAAGCTGAACGATATCTACTCTATAGGCTCCGTTTGTAGTAATGTCAAAAGAAGGGCCGTTATTGGCGCTAAATGGCACAACGATAGTGCTGTTGGAAACATCTACCAATTGGTACCCGTAGTTGCTTCCAAGATTGGTAATTGTAATATTACCATCCGTAGTACAGATGATATCACGAGCATTGTAAAGAATGTCAAGATTATTCTGATACACGTCAAAATAGAACCTGCTGAAACAGCCGTTCTGATAGTTCACAACAAGCCTATATTTACCTGCGGAATTGACGTTAAAGTTATTTCCGGATTCTACCGCATTCCATGTACATGTTAGATTTTTGTTCGCACAATCATCCGGGGCTGCCGTACAACTTCCTTCATCTAATCTTTCCCAAGTAAGGCTTTGGGCGTCGGTTATATTAACTTGTAAAAGTTGTGAGTCATTCGAACCGCAAAGAAATATGTTGGGCAGCAAGTCTCCGTCAACACTACACTGCACAATTTCCCCTTGAATATCATTGGTTGGGTCTGCATCGGAGTTTAAAGTATTGAAGTAATCTACAATCGGGTTAGTTTGCGTGGTACCGAAACGTTCGACAATGATTATTTCTTTAAAGCCTTTACAAGGATCAGCAACAATTTTATCGACGATATAAGTTCCAATATCATTGACATTTAGAGTACTGAGATCGCCATCAGGGTTGCCATCGTTGAGCACAGGGTCTGAGGCATCGATTTGACCGTTGCCATTTTCGTCACGAACCCAAATATAATCATCGAAGTTGTCCCCGGCATCTAGGGTTACAGAATCACCGCACAGCTGAATAGTTCTTGTAAAATTACAATCAGAAAGGTCGTCAAGTAAAAAGTTGGTTGCACCTGGTGTTGGAAAACCACAGGTATCAAAATCGGAAACACTCGGGTCATCTGTAATCTGGTTGTCGTTAATAACCCCTTCATAGGTAGAATACGCTAAGTTTTGTATTAAGTCGGTACAGGCATCTATAAAATCAAAGCAATTTTCTGCCACTTGAACACGCATTCTTATAGATGAGGTAGGCTGACCAATACGAACCAAGTTGTCTGGAATGGTAAAAACCACTTCTCTGGTAGAAGGGTTAAAAGTATAGGTCGTTCCCGCCGGCATTTTGATGTTACCCTCATCAAGTGTTACATTTATCGGAAGAATATCGCGAATGGTATAATTGGTTGCATCGTCGTTACCAAGGTTCTCGAAAGACAGCACGTAATCCAGTATCTGGCCTAAATTTACCCCCTGCCCTGTTATATCATTTCCGGCGATATCTTCTACCCTTTTTTCCAGAACAATTTCGGGCTCTATAATCTCTACATTGAATGAGTTAAAGAAAGGGTAGTATTGATCACCATTGGTTTCAAAACGGAAAGTTGCCGATGTTTCGTTATTGGGTATGACAGAGTTAGTCGGGTTATTGATTAGAAAAATATCGGTATCATAACCAAGGGTGTTGGTACTGTTCGGGTTTCTATTGGTAGTAACCGTTCCGTTTAAGGTAATGTTACTATTAAAAAAGTTGTTTGAGGGGTTGGCACCATTACTCAAAGTCGTAAAGCCCCCACTACTGGCGGCCCTAATTCGTAATCTGTCTCCGGTTATTCTAAAATCGCCCTCTAAAGTTGCAGCACCTACATTGGCCCTTACAGGGCCTGCTGGTATGGTATTAAAGCCGGAGTAATTGATATCTACTCTATCGGTATCGCGTACTCTTGCGAAACCATCAAAGGTCGTAATGAGCTTACCGGTAAGATTCGGGTTTTCGTATACAATTACCAATGTCCACCCGCCAGTGGTACCACCACCAGGGGTCAAACTACCCACGGTTGCACGAATATTTGCTACGGTATAATCTCCGGTCGGGTCTGCTAATGGGGTTATTAAACTGGTAACATCGGCATAACAGGCATACGGACTATTTTCGCGTACCGAGTTATCGCCACTCGTAAAGCCATCATATAAAATTTCATCTGCAGTGATATTGACATAAGTGCCTCCAGGAACCCGAAACCTAACCTGATTAAAATCGTTTTGTCTTCCTTGTCCTACAGGGATGCTGTTGGAACGGTAGGTGTTACCGTCGTAAAAGCCATCGGCGGTATCGCTTGGGTATGTCGCCGACCAATATAATCCTGCATATCTTATAAGGTTACAATCGGCATTCGGAAAAGAAAACGTGGCGGTACTTGAATTGAATGTAGATGCGTCACCATCTACATCAATGTATTGCATGTTCTTATAATCGTTATAGTTGAGGTTACCCCCTGTTTCGGTATTCCAACTATTACTAGTGCTTAAATTGTTGTAAGGGTCGTTGGGCTCTGTACTGGATGTGCCCCCATCCCTATTCAAAATACTATTTGAAATAAAAGTGAGGTCGCCTTTAATATTGGTTTGGTACCTAAAATTGTCTCCCGAAGGATAGGTCCTGGTGAAAGGCGTATATTCTTGAGAAAAAACGGAACAGGCGACAAAGAAAAATGCGCCTGCAAGCAAGTTTTTAATAAGCTTTGGTGTCATTTATGCCAGTAGGTTTGGTTTGACTCGCATAATCCACATTTTATCGTTATACGAATCATTTAGGTTGGTATAGTAAGATATGAGGGCATTGTTCCAAGATTCATGTCTTTTCAAGTAGACATATCTCCAGTTATTTTCGGGGTTGATAAAGTAGCTTGCGCTTAGGCCATACGAGTTGAGTAGTTTAACAAAACGATTGGCATTTTTTGGGTTGGCGAATACGTTGGCGATGATGTAATAGCCTGATCCCACACCGTCTATCTTGTAAACTTTCGACGTCATCTCTTTAGAGGCCACTTGGTCTTTAACCACTACGTTTTGTTGAAGTACATCATCGGCATATTTGGCCGACTTTTCTTTTATTTTGTCAACGTTGCTGGCATAGGCCTCGTTCGTGTACTTGTTGTCGACATTCATAATCCACAGGTCTCCATCATATTCTCCGTTCATTCCTGATTGATGGGCATCAACCGCCTCTTGCCAAGTATCGTAACGTTCTAGATAGACATATTTTAAACCGTTCTTTGGGTTGTCTATGTAGTTAGTAGACATAAAACCTTTGTCGTTCATGTCGTTCAGAAACTTATCCATGTACTTGCCGCCTTTATAAACATTAGCAACTACATAGTAACCATCTGTCACACCATCGAGATTTTTAAATTTGCGGCTTTTGATAGCTGGTCTTTCAGTAGAGCTTGCCAAATCTGAGGTTTCGACGGGTTGCTTCGATTCTACCACAGGTTGAGCCACTTCTTGTTTTTTGCTGATTTGTGCAACTGCGTCTTTATGTTGAACCGGCGTCTTTGTACTATTCGGTATAATACCGTCGTTGCTTGTGTTATGGTTGTTTACGACTGGTCTATCTTGATTACCGAGGAACATAGATTCCGCCCTTTCCTCTAAATCTGGACGGTTACCGTTGGTCTCGTTTCTAACCATGCTCATGACCATATTAAACCTTCTTTCAAGATCTTTTTGACGGCTGGCCTCAAGCGAATCTTGACGGAACATCAACTCTTCGATGATGGCATCATTTTCCGCAAGTTTTCTTTTCAATTCTGCTACTTCTTCATTGGATGCCAAATCGTTTTTATCGAAGGACTGCTCTTCAGCAAGGCTATCCTCATAATCTTCTTCAAGCATTACTCTGTCTTCTGTCAAGTTCGGGGTAAATGAGTAGGCAAAAGAAATTTCGTGGGTGATGCCAAGGTTGTCAAAATCTGTAGTAAAACCTTTCTCCATTGTATAACCTAAGGAGAGCCTTTTATTGATATTAAAACCGGCACCGGCAGAGGCACCATAAAAACTGTCATACCCGCCTTGTAACCAACCTATTTTTGGTAAATCTAAAATTAGACCTCCACCATAAGAAAGATCTTGGGCTTCCTCGTCTGAAGCAAATCTGTTCTGACCGTTCATTCTCACCCTCGCAATCGGCATTAAGCGACTACCTTCCATAATACCATTACCATTTTCAAAAGCATGGGTATACTGTAAATGGGCCGAATAGGTTTTATCGGCAAAATCGGTTAAAGACTCACTGGTCTTTAGGTTGTAATCGAATAAGTTTTCAGCAAATACACCAAAATCGATTTTTCCGTATGAAAGGTTGAAACCGGGTTGAAAAGATAGTACGTTGCTGTCTTCTGTACCGTTCAGTCTAAAATCTTCAGCGTCGATAACATCAACATTATTCCTATCTAGTCCAGTGCTGTAATACGCTAGGTTACCACCGAAGGTAAAGTTGCTTTTTTCGCTAAGTTTAATTCCATATGCATAGTTAGCTAGCACACCTATGTTCGAGACAGGGCCTATTGATTGCGTGTATAAGCTTAGTCCAAGACCACTTCTGTCCCCGATTCTACCACTATAACTCAAGAAGTAAGTCTGATCATTATCCTTAAACTGAACCGATTGGTTTCTGTGTAAAAGGTTGATATAAGACTTGTCTTCCTGTACGGTAGAGAACGTTGGGTTGATCAAAAACCTGTTGAATTTCAACAGGTTTTGAGAAGCTGGGCTATACAGCAATATAGGGTCGTCTTCTTGCGCCTGAAGATTGGTAAGGCTTAAGGCAGCAATGAGTGTTAACAATAGGTATTTGGCTAGTTTCATGATGGGTTTAGCGAATAACGGTTATGGTACCTTGTTTTAAGGTTTCAGTAGCGTTCTTGATTACATAGTAGTAAACCATGTTCTGTTGCGAAAAGCTGGTAGAGCTTTCTGGCCATGTGTTTTGATAATTGAATACATTAAGCACTTCGGCACCTTTGGCATTATAGATTATTACGTTAACGTCAGACTTGTTAGAGTACGAGTTAGGTATGATCCATTGATCATTGGCACCGTCTCCATTAGGTGTAATAACGTTTGGTATATTGAATAGGTCTAGGTAATCTGCGGTTATCTGTTTTACAACATTGCAATTGTCAATACTTGCTACGAGCGTATAATCACCTTCAGTGGTAAAAGTATACGAGTCTGAAGTGCTCACCTCGTTATTGGCGGCATCGTACCAAATGTATGATGTACCTCCCGTAGCGGTAACGGTTTTAGAACTTCCTTCGGGGAAGATTACGTCGCCATCTATACTTAATGTAATTAGATCTGGGTCTAAAGGAGCGATGGTAATCTCGTTTGAGATGGTTGGGCACTCACCTTTTCTAAGAACTAATCGGTAGGTACCTGGGGAGTTCGTCACTAAAGCCTGATCGCTAGAGTTTATCGCTTCGCCGTCACGCTCCCAGTCAAAGGTTTCACCGGTTAAGTCGGTCTCAGAGCTGATGATGATCAAATCATCAGAGCTGCAGTATACGGTGCTAGTACTCGTGATAATCAAAGAGCCACTACTTGCCAGTTGCAATGGAAGTGTATTGGAGGTAGAGGTCATGCTGGCATAGGTGCCCGTGACGGTATAACTTCCATTTTCATCACTATTGGTAAGACTTATGGCTCTTGCAGTTTCAGCACTTACATCGGCACCATCTTTCTGCCATTGGTAGCTAAATGAAGAGGCCACGTCATTGGTAACGTTTATTTCACTAGAATCTGCCAGTACAGCGTAAATAGCAGAAGTTTCTAGCACCATACTTGTTTCGTTGCACTCAGTATAATTGGTTGCGTAATCAATTTCCAGTCTAAATTCTGTTGGACTTATAACAGTAGTGGCTTCCGAATTAATAGTAGTTGATGAACATGCACCGCCCGTTTGGGTTACGGCCACATGGTAACTACCTTCAAGAGCCGCATTATAAGATGCCTGGGTAGCTCCATTTATTATAATGTTATTACGGTACCATTGGTAGGTAGGGCTATTGGCGTCTGTGCTAATACTTAAAGACTGCGTCTGGCTTGGCATAACCACCATATTTCCTTCATTTACCCTGTTTACTGTAAATGCCCCAGCATTGGTTATAGAAACTGGAGCAGAGGTCTCGGTACAAATACCGGAACCTTTTACTTGAACAGTATAGTCACCGGTAAAAGAAGGGTCATTGGTATTTATGGTATAGGTAAAGGCACCTACTTGTTCGGCTTGAACAATGGCACCATCTTTAAACCAAGTATATCTATAAGATGCATTTTGAACATTGGCCTCTAATGCTGGCGCTGCTTGACCAGCACATAATGATGTTGAGGGAGGGTTATTGATGGCTATACCAGTACTTGTACCAGTATTTATAATAATATGGTTCGATTCAGTGTTAGCGGATCCCGTACAATCTCCATAATCAATATAGACATAGTATTCTCCGTTTCCGCTGGTTTCTATTGATGGGCCGTTTCCGATAGGGGTACCGCTACGGTACCAAGCATACTGATAGGTATTTACTTCGCCGGCCGGTACGTTGTCAACTGATAGGGTAACGTTTCCGCCACCACATACCTGTAACGTTCCGGGTGTTGTTCCGTCGCCATCAGGGCTCATATGCAAATTGGTGGTAAAACCAAGGTAGTACATAGAGTAAGCTGCACTGGCAGGGCTAGTTGCGGCTGGGCTTGTGCTGCGTACCCTCATTTGATATCCTGCACCTTGAATGTTAGTGGGCAGGTTAAAACTGGTTTCAAACTCAGAGTTACCGTTCTGATCGGTAATTGTCGATAGTACGGTTGGCGAGGTAAAAGAACCAGAGGCATTGCTCAGTTCTAAAATGAACTGGTTGTCAGAGTTGGCAGTTCCGACCCAGTTGATGGTCACAAAATACTCATTATAGCTGGCAGAGGCGCAGGCCTTATCCCACGGGGAGTTTCCTCCGATGTTGGGGTTGTCTGCAGGCTCTGGGGCTTGTAGAGCGATAGTTTGTGCATTGAGTGTGTTGCTGCCCATTAGCATAAATGCCATGGCGAGCGCTGTTCCGGTAATTGTGAGTGCTTTTTTCATAAGTAGTCGTAGTTTTGGGTTACTACATGTTCGATGTCAGATTTGGGACGTGATCAACGAATCATAAACAAATATGCTACTTAATATACGCGTGAGGAATTTTATGTTGTATCACACCCCAAATGTGTTGTGAAAAAGCATCTAAGTGTAGGATTACTTTCTATTTTATCGGGTATTTTGGCATTTTAACTACCTTTGTACTCTTAAAAATCAATCTATGGGCGAGGCTTCAGAATCGTTGAATTTCATTGAGCATATTATTGAGGAAGACCTGAAAAATGGGTATTCCAAAGAAGATTTGAGGTTTCGTTTTCCGCCGGAACCAAATGGTTATTTGCATATTGGTCATGCAAGCTCGATTTGCTTGAATTTTGGTTTGGGTTTGCGCTACAATGCACCCGTCAATTTGCGATTTGATGACACCAACCCTGCTAAGGAAGAGCAGGAATATGTTGATGCGATAAAGAAGGATGTCGAATGGTTAGGATTTCAATGGGATACCGAAAGGTATGCTTCCGATTATTTTCAGCAGTTGTACGACTGGGCGGTCGATTTAATTAAGAATGGAAAAGCGTATGTGGATAGCCAATCTTCAGAAGATATGGCCTCACAGAAAGGAACACCTACACAACCTGGTATAGATAGTCCATATAGAAATAGATCCGTTGAAGAAAATCTAGCTTTGTTTCAAGAAATGAAGGATGGCAAGCACGAAGCTGGAGCGCATGTTCTAAGGGCCAAGATTAACATGTCATCATCTAATATGTTGATGCGAGACCCAATAATGTACCGAGTGTTACATAAAGCGCACCATCGTACTAATACCGATTGGTGTATTTATCCAATGTACGATTGGACACATGGTGAAAGCGACTACATCGAGCAGGTTTCGCATTCCCTTTGCACATTAGAGTTTGCCATGCATCGTGAACTTTATGATTGGTTTTTAGACCAGGTAATTGATAAAAGTAAATTACGCCCCAAACAACGTGAGTTCGCCCGTAGAAACCTCAGTCATACTGTAGTCAGTAAGCGAAAGTTGCTACAGCTAGTAGAGAGTGGTGTGGTCAACGGGTGGGATGATCCTCGAATGCCTACTATTTCAGGTTTGAGAAGAAGGGGGTATACCCCTAATTCCATTAAGAATTTTGCTGACACCATCGGTATAGCGAAACGAGAAAACTTGATTGATGTGTCGTTATTAGAGTTTCATGCCCGTGAAGATCTTAACAAAACCGCTCCTAGGGTTATGGGTGTTTTAAACCCATTGAAATTGGTCATCACTAATTATCCGGAGGATAAGGAAGAGTGGCTCGACATCGAAAACAACCCCGAAGATGAATCGGCTGGTTCTAGACAAATTCCCTTATCGCGGGAAATTTACATTGAGCAGGAAGATTTTAAAGAGGAGGCCAACAGAAAGTTTTTTAGACTGAAGTTAGGCGGTGAAGTTCGCCTGAAGAGCGGATATATCATAAAAGCAGAAAGCTGCACTAAAGATACCGATGGGAATATTATTGAGGTTCAATGCACTTATGACCCAAAGAGTAAGAGTGGTAGCGGGACAGAAGAGAGTTTAAGAAAAGTCAAAGGCACATTGCATTGGGTCTCGTGTAAACACGCTATCGAGGCAGAGGTTCGCTTATATGATAGACTTTTCACGAATGAAAGTCCGGACTCTCAAAAGGACAAAGACTTTATGGAATTTATAAACCCTAATTCTTTGGAGGTTATCACTGCTTTCGTTGAACCAAGCTTGCAAGAGTCTAGCCCTGGGGACAGATTTCAATTTCAACGAATGGGCTATTTTTGTGTAGATTCGGATTCAAGTGGTGAGAAGCTCGTATTTAATAAGACGGTTGGCTTACGAGATACTTGGGCAAAAATTCAGCAAAAATAATCTCGCCAAGTTCGCTCATTAAATCTATCGTTTGATACTTTCCAAACGGTTATAAGTTATTTCTTTTTCGAGCGTGTCCAACAATAGATATTTCTTATTTAAATTGAGGGCTTAAAGGGCTGTAAGAAGGCATTTCGTAAATCGAACGATATAAGAGTTGACTTTACTGGTTTTGGTGCAGTAGAGGCCTTTAAATTGGTTAAAACACTCTTAATTTACTTCAAAAGCTAATTTTTGCATTGATTGGGGTAAAGCAACCAGCCCTTCCACATTAATTTGGCTGTTCAATGGTTTCGATAGAAGAATATCCATTGAAAAAGTTAAGTATTCATTTAAAACCTAACAATTATGTCAAACGATAGTGGTAATATTTTATTAGCAGTTCTTACTGGAGCAATTATCGGTGCTGGTGCCGGAATTTTATATGCACCGGACAAAGGAGAGAAAACTCGTAAAAAAATAAAAAAGAACGCTCTTAAGACTAAGGAAGACATTACAAGTAGAATTAGTCAAGCTGCAGAGGAATTGACAAAAACTGCTGAAGAGAAGAAAATCGACTTTGAACAAAAGCTTGAAGATACCATTTCAAATATGAGCTATAAGGCTGATGATATCATCATGACTTTAGAAAAGAAGCTTGAAGATCTAAGAAAAAAGAATGCCCAACTTCAAAAGTAACCTATGGCTTTTGATGAATTAAAGGAAAACTTTACCGAGGCAGAGGCTAGCGCAAAGTCGTACCTTGAAAGCAGCCATCAGTTTTATAAACTGAAAGGTTTCAAGGTGATGATGAAGGCTATTGTGGTATTTGCTAAGATTGCTTCTGTTTCGGTAATGCTTGTTTTGGCCCTTTTGTTTTTATCAGCCAGTGCTGCATTTTGGGCCGGTGAGGCCTTGGGAAGCAATGCCTTGGGCTTTCTCATTGTCGGAGGATTTTATATTCTAATAGGAATTATAATCTACCTTCTAAGACATCACCTTAACAAACCATTACTTAAAAAGTTCTCTGAATTTTATTTTGATGAGATATGATACCTAAGAAATACACCTCTTTTAAAGAAATTGACCAAGACCTTAAAATATTAAAGCTACAGCAAGAAATTGAAAGGGAGAATATGAAACTTAGTTTCAATACTGCCAAAAGCAGTCTTTACCCAACTAACTTGCTCGGTGGCGTAGGGGGGGTGCTTCAAAAACTTATTATGTCATTAGTGGCGCGAAAGGTGATGAAGAAATTTCATTAACGACCTATATAAAATTAAAAGCCCGGTAAATCCGGGCTTTTTTTATTACATCATCCTATAAATTAAGATTTGTCTTTCTTCTCATTGGCCTCCTTCATCTTTTCGCCAATCATATTGCTTGCCGTAAACGATGCGACCATGTTATTAAGCATATCACTACCTGCTTGGGGCGAATTGGGCAAAAGTATTAAATTGGTGTTTGTTTCCTCTCCAATGGCCTGTAGCGTATCATAATGCTGGGTTACGACAATCAATGCTGATGCCTCTTGACTGTTAATGCCGACTTTGTTCAATACTTCTACCGATTCTTCCAACCCTCGAGCAATTTCCCTACGTTGGTCGGCAATACCTTGCCCTTGCAATCGCTTGCTCTCGGCCTCCGCCTTGGCCTTTTCTACAATTAGAATACGGGCAGCATCACCTTCGAATTGGGCAGCAATTTTTTCTCTTTCCGATGCATTTATACGGTTCATGGCGTTCTTTACCTGGGGGTCTGGATCAATGTCCGTAACCAACGTCTTAATGATATCGAAACCGTATTCGAACATGGCCTCTTGTAGCTCGGTCTTAACAGCTATGGCTATGTCGTCCTTTTTCACGAAAACATCATCAAGTTTCATTTTTGGCACCTCGGCACGTACCACATCAAAAACGTATGAAGTAATTTGTTCATGAGGGTATTCTAATTTGTAGAAGGCCTCATATACCTTGTCTTTAAGCACGACGTATTGTACCGATATTTTTAACTTAACAAATACATCATCCAAGGTTTTGGTTTCCACAATAACATCCAATTGCTGAATTTTAAGGCTTAGGCGCCCCGCAATTCGGTCAACTACCGGTATTTTCATTTGTAGGCCCGATGAGCGGATGCTATGAAATTTACCGAAGCGTTCGATAGCTACAGCCGTCTGCTGTTTGACGATGAAAAAGGAGGATAGCAAAATAACTATCCCAAAAAAGAGTATTGGAATAAAAATAAAAGAACCCATGATAGTGTGTTTAAAGTTGTTGAATGAAGATAACAAGTCTTCATCTAATCTGTAGCAACAATGATGAATTTGTTACAACGGACTAACGAAACACTACTTAAGAAATTGAATGTAATCACTTTACATTACAGGGTATCCAAAGCTTTTTTAATTCTTTTAATACTTTCCTCTTTGCCAATCATAGAGATAATATCAAATAGATGAGGGCCCTTCATATCACCTACGATGACCAAACGTAAAGGTGGCATAACCTTACCGAACGACAGCTCTTGCGAAGCAATCCAATCTTTTGTGGTAGATTCAATGGCTTCCGAATTAAAATCATCAGTGTTTTGATATAGGGATAAGAGCTCCCTCAATATCTTGGGCGTATCGTCTTTCCATTGTTTTTTTACGGCTTTCTCATTATACCCCTCGGGAGTTTGAAAGAAATAATCGGAAAGATTCCAAAAGTCAGAGACAAAAGTGGCCCGCTCTTTAATTAGGGAGACTACTTTTTCTACATATTCTTTTGACTTTCCGTTAAGTTTCTCATCTTCAATACCTTCTATAAATAGACGGGCTAAATCTCCATTGTCTGTTTCTTGAAGATAATGTTGATTATACCATTTGGTTTTGTCAGGATCAAAGCGAGCACCTGATTTATTCACGCGCTCTAAACTAAAAGATTGAACAAGTTCTTCTAAAGAAAATAGCTCTTGTTCCGTACCAGGGTTCCATCCTAAAAGGGCCAAGAAGTTAACGACCGCTTCCGGAAAGTAACCGGCCTCTTTATAACCTTCAGATTCATGCCAAGTTAGGGGAAAGACAGGAAAACCCATTTTCTCTCCATCACGTTTACTTAGCTTCCCTTTGCCCACGGGCTTCATAATTAGGGGCAAATGGGCAAATTGGGGTGCTTGCCATTCAAAAGCATCATACAGTTGTTGATGTAGGGCTAGAGAAGGCAGCCATTCTTCACCCCTTATCACATGGGTAATTTCCATTAAATGGTCATCAACTATGTTGGCGAGGTGATAGGTGGGCATGCCATCACTTTTAAAAAGCACTTTATCATCAAGCGTATTGGTGTCAATTTCGATCTCTCCACGAATACTATCGTTCAGAGACAGTTTCACGTCAGGAGGGGTTAAAAAACGAATCACATATTCCTCCCCTGAATTGATGCGCTTTTGAACCTCCTCAGGCATCAGGGAAAGAGAATTATCAAGTTTTAACCGATTGTGCCAATTATAAATAAAGGTTTTGCCTTTGCTTTCATGGTCTTTTCTATGATAGTCTAACTTTTCAGGGGTATCGAAGGCATAATAAGCTTTGCCTTTTTCGATTAAACGCTCGGCATACTGTCTATACAACGATTTTCGCTCACTTTGCCTATAAGGGCCGAACTTGCCTTCTTTGCCAGGGCCTTCGTCAAAAGGAATTCCACACCAGTTCAATGAATCGATGATATACTGTTCGGCTCCATCAACATATCTATTTTGATCGGTATCTTCTATACGCAAAATGAAGTCTCCACCGTTCTTTTTAGTAAATAGATAATTAAAAAGGGCTGTTCTTACACCGCCTATGTGTAAAGGTCCGGTTGGACTTGGTGCAAAGCGCACACGGGTTTTTGGGGCCATAATTTTATTTTGAGGAAGCAAAGATAGGCAATGGCCCAAATACATTAAAGTCTATAGGTGTCAAATGGTGTTATCGTAGCTCTTTGAGCCATAGTTGTTAAACCATTGATGGTCTAGTTTTTGCATATCTTTGTTAAGGCGATGAGAAGTTATTCGAACATAATAGAGAAGTTAAAGGCATTCAGTAATAAGTATTATAAAAAAATGCTCCTGAAAGGTGTCATTCTATTTTTGACATTCGGCCTTTTATTTTTGTTCGTAGTTCTTTCCTTAGAATATTTTCTGTGGCTTCAACCCACATGGCGCCTTATTTTATTTGTGCTATTCATAGCTGTTGAGTTATTTCTGTTGTATCGCTACATTTTTGTTCCACTATTGTTCTTGTTTAGAATTAAAAGGGGTATTACGAATAAGGAAGCATCCTTACTGATAGGAAAGCATTTTCCTGAGGTAGGTGATAAGTTGGCCAATCTCCTTGATTTAGCCAATGATGATAAGAAATCTGAGTTGGTGGTGGCCAGTATAGAACAGCGTTCCAAAAACCTGAACCCTGTACCTTTTGGCAATGCCATTAATTTTACTGATAACCTGAAATACACTAAATATCTAGCTATTCCGGTTGTAATCTTTTTACTTATCTGGGTTAGCGGTAATCTGAGCCCTTTTTTTGGATCGGCAAATAGAGTTGTCAATTACAAAATGGCCTATGAACCTCCGGCACCATTCTCCTTTCAGATAATCAATGAATCACTAGATGTACTGGATAATCAAAGTTTGACCATTGAGGCAGTAACCATAGGTGATGTACAACCTGAGCAAGTAATTATTTCGCTTGACGGAACCGATTACTTTATGAAAAAGGAAAACGGTCGGTATGTTTATTCGATGGACCCGCCCTTTTCTTCCTTAGATTTTCGCTTAAGCGCTAATGGTGTTTATTCTAAGGCTTATTCTATCAATGTTAGGGAAACACCGGTATTAGAGGATTTCACGATGGTTCTCGATTTTCCTAGGTACTTAGGAAAGGCTAAAGAGTCGGTAAATGGCACTGGTAATGCTACCATTCCTGAGGGGACTAAGGTTTCTTGGTCGGTAAGCACCAAGAATACCGAAAAGGTGGAATTTTCAACTAGAGATACTATTCTTGCGTTCGATAAGATTCGGGAGAAGTTCGACCTTTCCAAGCGTATATATTCTAACCTCTCCTACGAAATAACCTCTTCTAACAGACACGTAGCTAATTTTGAGAAATTAGCCTATCGCTTTACTGTGATTAAAGATTTATCTCCGACTATTTCGGTCAAGGAAGTAAAAGATAGTCTTGACCATAATGTGGCCTACTACACCGGTGAAGCCAGCGACGATTATAAACTGAACAGTATAAAACTGGTCGTTTACCCTCTCACTAACCCTGATAAAGAGCAAGTAATAGAGGTTTTTTCAGGGTCTTCTGGTTTCGAGCAGTTCTATTATACTTTTCCTTCAGGCCTCCAATTAGAGCCAGGAGAAGATTATGAGTATTATTTTGCAGCAACTGACAATGATGCCCTAAAGGGTGGTAAAACAGTTAAGAGCCGTCTCTTTTCGATGCGTCTTTTAAGTGACGATCAACTGAGAAATGAAGACTTAAAAGCTCAGCAATCTTTGATTAGCAATTTAGACCGGTCTTTAGAAAAGGCAAAAGACCAAAAAGAACAGCTTCAAGATATCAATGAAGGTCAAAAAGAGAAGACCGAATTGAATTTTAATGACCAAAACCAGGTTAAAGATTTTATTAGAAGGCAAGAACAGCAGGAGCAACAAATGGAGAAATTCAGCAAAAAGCTGAATGATAACCTTAATAAATCGGATAATGATGACCCAATGAAGCGGCTACTTCAAGAGCGCTTGGAAAGACAGGAATTGGAGGCCAAAAAGAATCAGAAGCTGTTAGAGGAGCTCGACAAAATTGCCAGTAAAATCAAAAAGGATGAATTGAATAAGCGTTTAGAAGACCTGGCAAAGAAGCAGCAGAACAATGAACGTAACCTAGAGCAGTTGGTCGAGCTTATGAAGAGATACTATGTGGGGGAGAAGGCCAAGCAGTTGGCTGAGCAGTTGATAGTAGAGGCGAGAAAGCAAGAGCTGTTATCTAAGCTAAATATCGGGGATACCCTATCTCCGCAAGAGCAGAAGAAGCTTAATGAAAATTTCGCAAAACTGGCAGAGGAACTATTAGAATGGGATAAGGATAATGCCAAATTGAAGAAGCCTTATGCATCAGAAAAGAAGGATAGTGAGATTGAATCAATAAAGAAGGACCAGAATGACGCTTTAGATGAAATTAATAAGCATCAAGGTGCTGAACAATCTTCTTCAAAAGACAAAGAGGAAGAATCTAATAGCAAGACTAAACAAAAACAAAAGTCTGCGGCCGGCAAGATGAATAAAATGGCACAGTCTTTAAGCCAATCGTCAATGGCTGGCGGTAGTGAGTCTTCAGATACTGAAGATGCCGAGATGCTGCGACAAATTTTAGATAATCTAGTTACTTTTTCCTTCAAGCAAGAATCACTTTATGACAAATTAGAGGGTACAGATGCTGATAACGCTCAATTTTCCAATAGCATTAAAGAGCAACAAGGCTTACGCGACTTGTTTGAACATGTAGACGACAGCATATTTGCCCTTTCGTTACGCAGGGCCGAGTTGTCAGAATTTGTAAATGAACAAATAACCGAGGTTTATTATAATATTGATAAATCACTTGAAAGTATAGCCGAGAATCAGATTTATCAAGGGGCATCGTATCAGAAATACGTTCTTAATGCCTCCAATAGCTTGGCTGATTTCTTGGCGCGTATTCTTGACAATATGCAGCAAAGCATGATGGGAGGTCAAGGGGAAGGACAAGGACAGGATAAAGGCTTTCAGTTGCCCGATATCATACAGAGCCAACAGGAATTGAAGGAGAAGATGGAAGGACAAGGGAGTGGAGAACAAAAGAGGCAGGAGAATGGTCAAGGCCAACAACAGGGGCAGGGGACCAAGGGCGAACAGGGAAATGCGGCTGGTGAGAAGTCTGGAGGTCAGCAATCAGGTGAGGCAGAGGGAGAAGATGGTCAACAGGGAAGTCAAGGTGGTCAAGGCAACAAAGGCAAGGGCGATGGAGAGAATGGTGTGGGATCAGGAAGTAGTGAGGCTGAATTACAAGAAATCTACGAGATTTATAAAGAACAACAGCAAATTAGGCAAAGGCTTGAATCTCAATTGAACGATTTAATGAACGAAGGAGATAGAAAGTTGGGTGATAAGTTGGCAAAGCAAATGGAGGATTTTGAAAATGATTTATTGGAGAATGGTATAACCAATAGAGGGTTGTCTAAAATGAACAATATACAGCATCAGCTTCTAAAACTGGAGAATGCTGTAATGAAGCAGGGCAAGAAGCCTCAGCGCGAGAGTAGTAGCAATACAAAATCTTATGTAAACCCCATAATTACTAAACCCTCATTTTTAGATAATTATAACAATGAAATAGAAATTTTAAATCGACAAGCCTTACCTTTGCGCCAAAATTTTCAAAATCGCGTAAAGAGCTATTTTAAGGGTAATGATTGAATTTCATTTCGAGATAGATTTTGAGTTAGATGAATCGAAGTATTCCGATTGGTTAACTAGGATTTGTCAGTCTGAGAAATCCACCGTTGGAGACTTAAATTATATTTTTTGTACCGACGAGTATCTGCTCGATATTAATCAAAAATATCTGAGCCATGATACGTTCACAGATATTATCACATTTGATTACTGCGAAGGGGATAGTGTGAGTGGAGACGTTTTTATATCTGTAGATAGGGTAAAGGATAACGCAGTCGACTTTAAGGTTTCATTTGACCAAGAGCTTAATAGAGTGATGGCTCATGGAGTTTTACATTTGTTAGGCTTCAAAGACAAAAGTGCTGAAGATGCTGTGTTGATGAGAAGAAAGGAAAATGAGAAAATGGAAATGTTCCACGTGGAACATTAAATTATAACGACCTTTTTATGTTTAGTGATTTATATGATGTTGTAGTAGTGGGTGGAGGTCACGCCGGTGCAGAGGCCGCCGCCGCCGCCGCCAATATGGGTTCAAAGACGTTGCTTGTAACGATGAATCTTCAAACCATTGGGCAGATGTCTTGCAATCCTGCCATGGGTGGAATTGCCAAGGGCCAGATTGTTCGTGAGATTGATGCGCTTGGTGGTTATAGTGGAATTGTAAGTGATAAGTCGGCCATTCAGTTTAAGATGCTGAATAAATCAAAAGGTCCCGCTATGTGGAGCCCAAGATCTCAGAATGATAGAATGCGTTTTGCTGAGGAATGGAGGTTGGCACTGGAAGGCATACCCAATTTGGATTTTTATCAGGAGATGGTGAGCGGTTTGATAATTAGTGAAGGCCGCATTTCTGGAGTTCGCACTTCTTTGGGAATAGAAATTAAAGCCAAATCCGTGGTGCTAACTAACGGCACGTTTTTAAATGGTTTAATTCACATTGGCGAAAAGCAATTCGGTGGCGGTAGGGCAGGAGAAAGAGCTGCTACAGGCATTACCGAAGAGTTGGTTTCTTTGGGTTTTGAGTCTGGTAGAATGAAAACCGGTACGCCGCCTAGAGTTGATGGTCGTTCTCTTGATTATAGCGTGATGATTCCACAGCCAGGAGATGAAAATCCCGAAAAATTTTCCTATTTGAATACTCCGGTTTTATCCCGTCAGCGGGATTGTTTTATGACCCATACGAGTTCTCACGTACACGAACTGTTACGTGAGGGTTTTGATAGATCACCCATGTTCAATGGCAGAATTAAGAGTATAGGGCCTCGTTATTGTCCTTCCATAGAAGATAAAATTAACCGGTTCGCAGATAAAGATAGCCACCAGATATTTGTAGAACCAGAAGGATGGGATACGGTGGAAGTTTATGTAAATGGGTTCTCGACTTCACTTCCAGAAGATGTTCAGTTCAAGGCATTGCGGTCCGTCAAAGGCTTTGAAAACGTAAAGTTTTTTAGACCAGGGTATGCCATTGAATACGATTATTTCCCACCTACACAGCTTAAACATACGCTAGAAACTAAATTAGTTGAAAATCTTTATTTCGCTGGTCAAATAAATGGCACAACGGGATACGAGGAAGCAGCTTCCCAGGGTTTGATGGCAGGTATCAATGCGCATTTAAAAATCAATGAAAAGGAGGCTTTTATTCTCAATAGGGATGAAGCCTATATTGGCGTTTTAATTGACGATTTAATAACCAAGGGCACAGAGGAGCCTTATCGCATGTTCACTTCTAGAGCTGAATATCGTACACTTTTAAGGCAGGATAATGCAGATTTACGGTTGACTCCTAAGAGTTATGAATTGGGATTGGCAGGTGAAGAGCGGTTAAAACGAATGGAGGATAAGCTTTCTAAATCGGAATCTTTTCTGAATTTTTTCAGGGAAACTAGCTTTGACCCGAGTGAAATGAATCCGATTTTAGAGAGAGTAGATTCGTCATTGGTAAAGCAGTCCGATAAGATGTTCAAGGTTTTCAGTAGGCCTCAGGTTTCAATGGATCACATGCTAGAACTTGAAGAGGTTGCGACCTTCGTTGAAGAAAATGGGTTGGATCGTGAGGTTCTTGAACAGACCGAAATTCAGGTCAAATACTCGGGTTATATTGAAAAGGAAAAGTCGAACGCCGATAAACTTCAAAGACTCGAAAATGTACGAATACCTGATGGTTTTGACTATTCGAAATTGAAATCTCTCTCTTTTGAGGCTCGTGAAAAGTTAAGCTCTATTAGGCCGGTTACCATAGCGCAAGCTTCCCGGGTTAGTGGTGTTAATCCCTCGGACATTAGTGTTCTTTTAGTTCATTTGGGGCGTTAATGAAGAGTGTTGTTCTTAAGCAGAAAAAGCCGTTTTTGGCTAAGTTGTTAGGGGTGTTTTTTCTGGGCCTAACCGTGTACTATTTGATCAATCAAAACGCTCCTATTGCTCAACTTCTATTTATGCCTATCTTGGGTTTTGTGCTACTAGGATATTCCGTGACTTTTGAAATTTCGTCGACATCAACCTCAAAAAGGCAGTTGCGTTTGTATGGATTTGTAGTGTGGAGCAGTGAGCTGAAGTATGTAAGACCTGAGTATGTTTCTGTCTTTTCTTTAAGGTCGGGCGTGCAGTCTGATTGGGGCCCAGTTGCTGCGATTGGTAGACGTACTTCTGCAAATGAATTTGTCGTCAGATTCTTTAGTGGCAATAGTCATTTTACTGTTATGCGCACCTCAAATCAGGGCTTGGCCAGAGCAGAGGGGAGGGAATTAGCGGACATGTTTTCGGTAGAATTGTTGGATAAATCTTAGGAGTGTTCCACGTGGAACGTCATTAAAAAACACGTTTGTTTTCGGGAGGGGATTTTCAGAAGACACTAAACAAATGTTGATTTTAGAAATCAGTTGGCGCAATTTTTGTGTTGCTTTTGAGAGCTATTCTAAAACATATGACCCGAACTATAATTGCAATTACCGCCTTTTTTCTATTTAGTTCTTGTGTGCCAGTTCGTATTGCACCCAGTATTCAAGATTATAAAGTGATGAAAGGAAGGCGATTTAAAAAGGGGCTGTCTAAGCGTTATTTTTTCATTTTTGAAGACCCTAAAGAAGCCAATCAATTCTACAATTATGTCAACACAAAATTTGAACTGCAACATCAAAATGTTTACGATGATATTCCCTTCAAGGTGGATGGTGAACAATTCTTTTTTGCGTTTTATGAAGTAAACATTCCTAATAAAACATTGAATTTTGGGCCGGCAATTTTCAATTCTGTGGTCAGTAGTGCTTTGAATTATGATGACGAGCATGAATTTATTTCTGGGAACCATGTTACCCGTAATGAGAATTGGTATGTAGCTTTAGAGGTTTATAGTGATTTAGAGAAGGACTGTCTAAATCCGAATTCGCTTTCAAAGGAATATGTTTTGACCTATCTTCGATACCTCAAAAAAGAATACCTGACCACTCACAACTATAATGAAACCTTATTTAAAAACTAAGGATTTTTCCGTTACCGGAGAAAGCTTTGAATTACTTCACGATTCTGAACTGGATATGTTGGTGACGCATCCGAAGCCCAAGAATTTAGATGTGTATTATGCCAGTAAAGAATATATCTCGCACACAGATTCAAACGAAAGTTTTGTTGATCAAGTTTATCAGCTCGTTAAGAAATTCAGTCTTCGTTCAAAACTAAGCTTAGTCTCAAAATACGCCAACAACAATAAATCACTTTTAGATATTGGAGCTGGTACGGGTGATTTTGCACTTACGGCTAAAAGAAGCGGATGGTCGGCTTTTGGTGTAGAGCCTAATGTCGATGCCAGATTACGATCGCGCGAAAAAAGAATGGAACTCGTATCTGATATAAGTGAACTGCCCAAAAGAAGATATCAGGTAATTACTCTTTGGCATGTACTTGAACATTTACCGAATCTCGAATCTGATATTGCCCGGATTAAAAACTTGTTGGAGGATGATGGAACTTTAGTCATAGCAGTTCCTAATTTCAAATCTAGAGATGCAGAGCATTACCAAGAGCATTGGGCAGCATATGATGTGCCAAGACACTTATGGCATTTTTCCGCTACTGCCATTGAAAGACTTTTTCAGAAACATGAAATGCAATTGATCAAAAAGCGACCTATGTGGTTCGACGCCTTTTATGTTTCCCTACTCTCTGAAAAATATCAATCGGGCAAGCAAAATTTGGTGAAGGCATTCTTTCAAGGTCTAAAATCAAATTGGCAGGGAATTCGAACCGGAGAATTCTCTTCTATGATATATATTCTTCAAAAATCATAGAACAACCTAAGAGCAGGCCAAAATTCATTATTAGGACCAAGAGCGCTTCCTTTTGGCGCAACTGACTTACGGTCTTATTTTTAAATTAGGCTTTCTTAGAAGGGTTTAAAACGCTTTAATTCTAATAGTTTTTGTCGATTTTAAAATTGTTGTTCAATAATCATTTTCTATTCAAAGTAATTTCCTGATTTTAAATAGTCAAATCAACCTGTATCATTTAAATGCTTTAGTCTTTGATTAAAAAAGCTTTTCTATTTTTGCGCATCTTATGAAACAACTAATAAACTATTTAAATAGAATCACTAGTAGCATGAAAAAATTATTTTTAGGAATATTGGTATTAGGAGCGGTGGCCTGTAAAGAACAAAAAATCGGTTACGTTGATAACGTCAAGTTGATGGAAGAATATCAAGAGAAAATCGATATCGAAGCGTCTTTCAATACCAAAGTAGAGGCACTGGGAAAAAAGAGAGATAGTATTTCGCAAGCTTTTCAGATGGAGGCCCAGGCTTTTCAACAAAAGGCCCAAAAACTTTCTCAACAGAAGGCTCAAGAAGAATACGGCTTAATGCAACAAAAAGGGCAACAGATCGGTCAGCAACTTCAAATGGAAGATCAAAAGCTACAGGCAGAAGGCCAAACGCAAATGGATAGTGTCGTGAACAAGGTTAAGAAAGAAATAAAAGCGTACGGCAAAGCCAATGGTTACACCTACATTTTAGGTGGGGGCGATGGCGGAAGCGTTCTGTATGGCACAGAAGCAAACGATCTAACCGATGAAATCGTAAAGATCTTAAACGATAATTACAAGAAGTAACAGATATCGTTATTCGAACGGAGCTCCTCAAGCGATTTAAAATTGTTTGAGGAGTTTTTTTATGCTTGTAACAGATACAGCAGAAAGATGGCCGGTATGAAGTATACGGCTATGTTTTTGGCCCCTTCATAATCTTTGGCCATTCGCTGCCCAAAAAGCAACATCAAAAGACTAATGCAAGAAAGAAGACTACCGTAGAAAGCAATTGTAGTTTTTTGGTAAACCACAATTTCTAAAAGCCCAACAGCGCAAAGTATTCCGGCAATCGTTTCAATTACCAATAAGGTAAAAAGCAAAAATGGAACTAAGTTGTGTAATGGAGTTTGTGCAAAGTGTTCTTTCAGCCAACTAACGTTTCCCTTCCAATCGAAAATCTTATCTATACCACTCTGTAAAAAAACGATGATCAAAAATAGCAATAAGAGGATCTGAGCGGAATATTGTTGGATTTCTTCCATGGTCGGGAATTTAAGTTTATATCAAAAATAGCACTAAAACCTTACCGAAGGCTTAAGCGGCCTTTTTGTGCAAAAGGCGGGTCAATTTGATTGAAAGGTCGGTCAAAACAATTTTAGAGTTTCCATTGCGCTCGATGTGATAGATGGCATCTTCCAATTCTTGAACAATGAACAGTATATTGTTCTCGTGAACGAAGGGGGCAAACTTTTCTAAATGAAAGCCATCTACATGAATTTTCATAAAAGCAAGATCCGCGGTATTGAAATTGATGAGCAGGGCCTGCCTCATAACCGCCAGGCAATATTGTAAAAATTTCTTTTGGGTTTCTCGGCCCGTTTTAGATACCTCATCGCTCCATAAAATCAACTCATGAATCGCTGTCTTGTTGCCTTTTGCCTTAAAGGCACTTCTCACCCATTGCACAAACCATTTTTCAAAAACCAAATCTTCTGAATCATTGTTCATGAGGTCGAGGGCCTTATTAAAATTGCCGTCGGATTCATGGGCTATGCGCAGAGCCTCTTCGCGGTTCAGTCCTTTTTCGATTAGGGCATCCGCAATGGCATCTTCAGCCAATCTGGGGAAATGTAGAATTTGGCAACGCGAACGTATGGTCTGAATGATCTGCTCTTCGTCCTCCGCAATGAGAATAAAAACCGTTTTATTGGGCGGCTCTTCTATTAATTTTAAGAGTTTGTTGGCGGCTGCCGTATTCATTTTTTCCGCCATCCAAATCAACATCACCTTATACCCGCCTTCGTAAGATTTAAGGCTTAATTTGCGAACTACGTCTTGGGCTTCATCGACACCAATCTGCCCTTGTTTTTTTTCAATGCCTATGAGCCGGTACCAATCGAAGAGATTTCCATAGGGCTGTTCCAAAACAAATTGGCGCCACTCTGCCATGTAGTGGTCGCTGACGGCATGTGTCTTTACCTTGTCTGAGTTCGAGACGGGAAATGCAAAATGCATATCAGGGTGTGAAACCGATTTAAATTTTAGGTTACAGGCCTGATTGCCCTCGGCATTTTCACCATTGCAATTGCCACAAATGACATATTGCGCATAGGCAATGGCCATTGTCAAGGTGCCCGAACCTTCAGGGCCCACAAAAAGTTGTGCATGGGGTATTCGCCCGGCATCTGAACTGGTCGCTAAATGGCTCTTGATATGAGAGAGGCCTAATATGTCTTTGAACAGCATGGTTCAAATATAGCGTATTTGAGGTAAGTAAAGGCGAACCTACATTTTTCAAGACCGGAAAAACCACTTTGGTTCATGAGGCCATTTTCATTGAAGGCAATCATCGGCCGCGATTGAAACTCTTGTGTTTATGGGCTACCGTTCTTACGTCTTTTTATTTACATTTGCGATTCTCAAAAAACCTTATTCATGAAAACGATAGACGATTTTAATTTTAAAGATAAAAAAGCCCTCATACGCGTAGACTTCAATGTTCCCTTGAACGAAAAATTCGAGGTAACCGATACCAACAGAATCGAAGCCGCTAAACCCACTATAATCAAAGTTCTGGAAGATGGCGGAAGCGCTGTTTTAATGAGTCACTTGGGTAGGCCCAAAGGGCAAAACAACCCGGATCTTTCATTAAAGCATATCGTTAGTAAGGTTTCTGAGATCATAGGTGTTTCAGTAAAATTCGTTCTCGATTGTGTTGGAAAAACTGCTGAAGATGCGGTAGCAGCTTTAAAACCAGGTGAGGTTTTGTTGCTGGAGAATTTAAGGTTCTATGCCGAAGAAGAAAAAGGCGATGAGTCTTTTGCCAAGCAATTGAGTGCATTGGGCGATATCTTTGTTAACGACGCATTTGGTACAGCTCACAGGGCTCATGCCTCAACAACCATAGTTGCGCAGTTTTTTACTGAGAACAAATGTTTCGGTTACCTATTGGCCAAAGAAATTGACGCCATTGAAAAAGTAATGCAAACCGGCGAAAAACCAGTTTTGGCTATTTTGGGCGGGGCTAAGGTTTCATCAAAGATCACCATTATCGAAAACATCTTGGATAAGGTCGACCACCTGATTGTTGGTGGAGGTATGACCTACACTTTTATAAAGGCGCAAGGTGGCAAGGTGGGTGATTCTATTTGTGAAGATGACAAAATGGAACTTGCCCTTGATATTTTAAAACAAGCCGAAGAAAAAGGTGTGAAAGTACATATTCCGGTTGATGTAATTGCTGCCAATGATTTTGCCAATGATGCAGACACTCAAATATCACCGGTAAATGAAATTCCTGACGGATGGCAAGGCCTGGATGCCGGCCCTAAGACTTTGGAGAATTTCAAGGAAGTTATTTTGCAGGCAAAGACCATACTTTGGAACGGACCCGTTGGTGTTTTTGAAATGGAGAACTTTTCAAAGGGTACCATCGCTGTTGGAAACTTTATTGATGAAGCCACAAAAAATGGTGCATTTTCTCTTGTTGGTGGTGGAGATTCAGTTGCCGCGGTCAAGCAATTTGGCTTTGAGAACAAGGTAAGTTATGTTTCTACTGGAGGCGGTGCTATGCTAGAAAGTTTAGAAGGCAAAACCCTACCTGGTATCGCTGCAATAATCGAGTAATAAGTGCGTTATCGGTAAGTGGAGGCGACCGTAATTCTTTGATATTTGTACGGGTAAATTTTATTTATCCGAAAAAAAATGCAATTTTAAAGAGGCTACCAAGTCTAGGTGAAATGGCCTTGCGTATGAGCGCACCTTTTATTTAAGAGCGTTTTTGAAATATGATAGGATCAAGAAAAAGTATGCTGGCATTTTTGGCCGGTTCGCTGTTCTACTTACCGTTGACGGCGCAGCAAAAAGATTCTCTATTAGTCACAGAGAAAGATTCGGTATTGTCAATGGCCCAAGAAGTGGGTAGTGATACATTGGCGATGGATATGAACGGGGTAGAACAGATGGAACAGATGGCTGTTGACTCCAATAGTTTGAAAGATAAAAGCCTGTCTCTTATCATAGATGAGGTCATGAAAAAGTATGACCTACAGGATCAAAGTGATGCTGCCCGCTATGATAGTCTTTGGATGAAGGAGCTTTATGAAAATGCTTCCTTATCAGATGAGATGTATAGAGAAGTGGCCGAACTTGATTATGAAAAGGCCTATCCTACTTCTCTACATACCGATACCTTAAAGGCCCGCTTGGCGAAACTCAACCAAAAAACACCGTTCAATGTTGAGTATAATCCTTCTTTAGAAAATGTGATAAGATCGTTTCTTTTTAGAAAGCGAGACTTGATGGAACGTATGCTTACTGCCAGTCAGTTTTATTTTCCTCTTTTTGAACAAGAACTTGACAATCACGATATTCCCTTAGAGATGAAATACCTCTCTATTGTCGAATCGGCTTTGAACCCAAGGGCGCGTTCGCGTGTGGGGGCAACAGGTCTTTGGCAATTCATGTACGGTACGGGAAGGCAGTACAAACTTAACGTTACCAGTTATGTAGATGAACGTAGCGACCCCATTAAATCTACACAAGCCGCTTGTCAGTTTCTTTCAAAGCTTTATGAGATTTATGGTGATTGGGATTTGGCCTTGGCTGCTTATAACTCCGGCCCCGGTAATGTTAACAAAGCTATTCGCCGCTCAGGAGGGATGAAAAACTATTGGAATATTCGTAGTTTTTTGCCTCGTGAGACGGCAGGGTATGTTCCTGCTTTCTTGGCGACCATGTATCTATTCGAATATGCCGAAGAACATGGCCTTAAAGGTCAAAAAGTAGAAAGGCCTTATTTCGAAACCGATACAATTCATGTAAAGAGCTTGATTACGTTCGAACAGATTTCCGAGTTAGTCGGTGTAAGTAAAGAAGAGTTGCGCTTGTTGAACCCATCCTATAAACTAAACGTGGTGCCTTTTGCAGATAACAAAAAATACGCCCTTCGTTTGCCTAAAGATGCAATAGGAAAGTTTGTTGCAAATGAAGTAGCCATTTACAATCATGTGAAGCAAGAGCTGGAGAGTAAAGAAAGTCCGCTGCCTCAATTGGTCAAGCAAGCTGAAGAGAATAGGGTTCGATACAAGGTGCGAAGTGGCGATTATCTTGGTAAGATTGCCGAAATGTATGGGGTAGGCGTTAGCCAGATAAAACGGTGGAACGGACTTAACAGCAACAGCTTAAGGGTAGGTCAGCGGTTGACTATTTTCCCTAGAAGAATGCCCGGTGCTGCGGCCGCTTCGAGCAGTACTTCAAAGGCCTCTTCGCAATCATTTCCCCCAGGAGCGAAGACCCATACGGTACAAAGTGGAGACTCACTTTGGACCATCTCAAAAAAATATCCTGGAATTACTGTTGAAAATTTACGAAAATGGAACGGTATTAGTGGTAAAAACCTAAAACCAGGCACCAAGCTCAAATTATGTGCTTGCCCATCGTAAATCAAACACAAAATGAAAAAAACCGGAACACTACTTCTACTAACCGCATTTATTTTTTTATGCTGTAAAGATTCTAAAAACACCAATTACCTACCTACTTCAACAGGAGCCATCAATTCGATGGTTGCGGTAGTTGATAATCAATTGTGGCGAGGGCATGTGGGCGATAGTATTCGCAAACATTTTGCAGCACCTATTGTGGGTATGCCCATGGATGAACCGCTTTTCAGCATTGATCAAATCGACCCTAAATTTTTTACGGGATCGATTCGCAACACACGTTCGATTCTTTACGTAACCAAAGATTCACTGAATTTAGCACACATAAAAAAAGATATGTATGCTACACCTCAGCGCGTCGGGGTAATTAAGGGAACCACCGACTCTGAGATTCTAGAGAATCTAGGAGAAAAGGCCGATGATATCATAGACTCTTTTAGAGCTTCGGAAATTTCCGCAGCGCAACAACGGTTTGAGCGTTCATTGAATAAGTCAAGTGTTTTGCAAGATGAATTTGGCATCAGCCTTAAAATACCCTCTATCTACAAAACAGGTAAGCACGAAGATAATTTTGTTTGGATCGACCGAGAAATTCATAAGGGCACAGCAAACATTATTGCTTATACCATGCCTTCAGACAGCTTTAATGACCAAGAAACGCTTATAAAGGATATAGTGGCCATGCGTGACTCAATTGGGGAAAAGTATATACCCGGAACCGATGTGCCCGGAAAAGTCACCTATATGCGCACAGAACCGGCCTATGCACCATTTATTTATCCTGTAGAGATAGCAGGGCTCAAAGGAGTTGAGGTTCGCGGCCTTTGGGATATTAAAAATTACCCAATGGCAGGCCCGTTTTTGACCTATATCTTGAATGATAAAGAAAATGATAGAAAACTTGTCTTGGAAGGATTCGTTTTCGCCCCAGCTACCGAAAAGAGAAATGACATGTTCGAACTCGAGGCCATTTTAAAAACGTTGCGATTGGGCGAAGTAATGAACTAATGATAAAATGTATTGTAAAAAGGAAACGCCCATCTCATCGAGATGGGCGTTTTTAATTATTGAAAGTCTACTTTATACGAATGCGAATCCAGTAGAAAGCCTATAAACAAATGCATAAATAACAACCAGTAATAAAGCGAAACAAAACCATGTATACGCTTTAAAATACTTCTTTAGCAATCTGTAGGTCCAATCTCTGAAAGCTTCTAAGTAGATTTCCTTAACAAGTAACATTTTCCTCATACCTTCAAAATTTAAGTTCTAGTACAAAGTTGAGAACAAAATCAGCTTGAACCTGATAAACTGGATGAACGGTCAATCATTTAGATGCCTGTATGTCAATAGTATTTTAGATCGATTATGTGTGTAAATTACTAGACGTTTGGTTACCTAAGTTTTTCACCTGTTTTGTCGAAAGACCCTCATACTTGCGTTGAAGGCATAAAAAAACCGCTGCTTTTAGGGCAGCGGTTCTTAGTTGTTGGGTTAGCTTTACATTTTGACAATAATGAATTCAGATCTTCTGTTCAGTAAGTGCTCTTCTTCGGTACATCTTACGGTACCGTCACATTGATTGATAAGTCTACTTTCACCGTAACCTGTGGCGCTTTCAATACGTTCAGGATCTATACCTTGCGATATGATATAATCACGGGTCGATTTAGCTCTGTTATCCGACAGGTACTCATTATAGGCCCGACTACCTCTTGAATCGGTATGCGATTCGATCTTAATGACCATACCTGGGTATTCTTTCATTACGCTTACCAGCTTGTTAAGCTCTTTGGCCGCATCTGGTCGAATGTATGATTTGTCGAAATCAAAGTAAATCATCTCTGTTTTGATTTTCTTGATTCCATCTTCCAATGCAATCATCTCTTCAAGTCGTTTCAACGCGACATCCACTTCTACTTTTTCATTATCTAAAGTCGCAATTTCCAATTCGTTATCTACATACTGGTCTTTAACCGTTTTTAGGGTGTATTTCGTTGATCCGTCAAGATCTTCGAATACGAAACTACCGTCATCCTCGGTAATCATCTCTTTAAGCTTGATTCCGTTTTCGTCCAATAGCTGAACTAGTGCCTGTGGCATTAAGTCGCCAGAACTAAGTTCGGTAACCACACCTGCAATCGCATTTTCATTGGCAGGAATTTCTTCAAGTGTAAGTCTTTTGAAAGAATAGATGTCATCGTCACCTTTACCACCTTCTCTGTTCGAGGCGAAATACCCCTGTTGATTTTCATCGTTCACGATATATGAAAAGTCGTCTTTGTTGCTATTGATAGGTTTACCCAAATTTTTAACCTCTTGAAAGCCTAACTCTTCGTCATAAACTGATTCGTACACATCAAGACCGCCTAGGCCTGTGTGACCGTCAGACGAGAAGAACAGTTTATCTCCGTTAAAGTAGGGGAACATTTCTCGGTGTTCGGTATTGATTTCTTTACCTAGATTTCTAGGTTCTGAGAAACTTCCATCCTCTAAAACATCTACTACGAACAAATCTGTTTTACCAAGACTGCCCGGCATGTCGGAAACAAAGTAAAGTTGTTTTCCGTCTGGGCTAAGGGCAGGGTGCCCAGTAGAGTAATTATCGCTGTTAAAAGGAACCTCTTCGGCTACCGACCATTCTTCACCAACTTTAGTGGAGCGATAAATCTTCAAATGGCTAACTCCTTTTTTATCACGCTTAAGTTTTTTACCGTAATTATTACGGGTAAAGTACATTGTTTTGTTATCAGGGCTAAACGTTACGGCAGCCTCATGATATTTAGTGTTGATTTTCTTCGAGAACTTTACCGCGTCGCGAAGATCTTCCGATTCGGCATTCATTTTGGCAACATATAGATCAAGGTAGGGCTGATCGTTCCATTTATAACGCCTGTTGCTAAAGATGGAAGAATCTTTCGCCGAGGCATACACTACTTGTGTAGAATCCATAAACATCGGCGAGAAATCTGAGTATTTGGTGTTAATTGCCAAATTCTTGATTTCATAATCGGCGCCTGATCCTAAAATATTGTCAAGAACAACCTCATTTCCATTGGCAAGTAAATCTCTAGAAGCGGTATTTTCGTCACCCTCTTTTATCTTGCGATTGTACAGACGCATTAGCCTTTTTGAGCGTGCATACTTTCCGGTGCCTTTTAATGAGTGCGAATATTTAAAGATATTGTCGGTAGACATTTCTTTACCATAGTTTTCGTAAAGTACATTGTACCACTCATAAGCCTTTTCCATATTTGTATTGAAATAATAGGCGTCGGCAGCTTTTTGAATGATTTCTTTTGAATAATACTTATCACCTTTTGAAAGCGCTTGTTCGTATAGTTCGGCAGCTTCGGCATACCACATTTTATCGAAGTAGTGGTCGGCCCTTTGAATGAGCTTGGTTTTATTTACATTTTCATGAATGGTTCTTTTCTCGCCTGAAAGAACCTCAGAATCTTCAAATTCATCAATATTCGTAGTGGCTGATTTTTCAAGAGAAGTATTACTATTACCTTCTCCTATAGCAACACTGTTCTCAACCTCTAATATCCACATATCCTTATCATATTTACCTTCCATTTTAGATACGCAGGCATCTACGGCCTCGAGACCGTATGGAAAATATTCTAAATAGATATAGTTAAGTCCGTTGGCCTCATTACTTATAGAACCGGCATTCTCAAAACCTTTTTTCTTAAGTTTTTTAACCGCCTTGGCCAGGTTTTTTGAGTTGCTGAAGACACCCGATATGATATAATATCCGTTTTCAACACCGTTCAAATTGCTAAAACTTCTATAGGCGATATTATTTTTTTCGGCAGCTTCTTCGAAGGTCTCATCGATAGAAATAGGCGTATCGTAAGAAGTGAACATTGACGAACTCGTATCTGCCAATGGCCGGCTTTCAAAGCTCAGGTCTTGTATGTCTTGCGCAACAAGACTTAAGCTACATAACAAAATAAATGAGGTAATAAGCTTTTTCATGATTTGGGATATTAGAAAAATCTAGGGGATTTCAATCTGTTGATTCTCGATATCCATTGATATCGAAGAAAAATTTCGTGGGTTCCTGAGTTATAGTTGTTTAAATCACTAATAGAATAATCATAGGCGTAGCCAAAGTTCAATTGGGGCGAAATCTGTAGTCCGAAAATACCGGCCACTGAATCGTCCCACCTATAGTTAACGCCAAGGTTCAATTTTTCGTATATCAGGAAATTACCGGAAACATCAATAGATACAGGGGCTCCGATAACTTGTTTGGCAAAAATGGATGGTTTGAACTTGAGAGATTCGTTCACATCGAAAACGTAACCCGCAATCAGGTTAATATGCATTTCTTCATCCGATTTTCGCTCAATCTCTCTATCATAATGTTCGGATGGAAATAAATTCGGAACACTTAGACCGAAATAAGCCTTATCGGAATAATAGAAGGCCCCAGCTCCAATAGATGGTAAAACCTTTCCGTTCACATTTTCATTAAATACGTTATCATCTTGGTCCCTTCGAATACCTTTTGAAAAATCAAGGCTGAACAATCGTATACCTGCTTTTAGGCCTAGCCCTAGTCGATGGCCTTTTCGGTTGATAACCAGTTGATGAGCGTAGTTGCCATCGATATAAGTTTCGGTCGATGGACCAAGTTCATCTTGAATTACTGAAAGGCCCAGTCCATCAAACTTACCAACCGGAGTATCTATACCGAACGTTATAGTTTGAGGAGAGCCCTCAATACCCTGCCATTGGCTTCGATAGAGCGAAAGCATGGTCAAATGGCCCCGAGATCCCGCATAACCTGCATTAACGGTCAGTGGGTTATATTGGTATTGCGTATATTGAGGATCTTGTTGCCCGTAAAAGGCAGCTGATGCCAGCATCGCAAACGCTAATATTTTATATTTTCCTTTAACTTTTGTCATATACAATTCTTATCTGCTGATGTACAACCAACCTGATTTAGGGGGTGTACTTCCGTCTCCCAATTCCAAAGTGTAATAATAGGTGCCAACCGGAAGATTATCGTCCGATCCAATAGTTGCATTATTTATAGTCTTACCGTTCCACGTGTTATTATAATTCTGGGCACTGAAAACAGTGGCTCCCCATCTATTGAAAACGGTTAGGCTATTATTCGGATATTGCTCGATACATTCTATGTAGAATATATCATTGGCACCATCTCCATTCGGTGAAATTTCGTTATAGACCGTTAGGCATTCCGATTGTGTGATTTCTGGGGTGGCTTCGGTCCTGTCATTATCGGTGTTTGGGTCTATTTGGTCAACATAAATGAGCTCTGCAATATTGGTATATTGCCCATCTTCGTTAACGGTAACTGTCATTTGAAGAGTAGCTGTTTCCCCAACGGTGATAGAAGGAATTTCCCAAACAGAAATACCCTCGTCATAAGCACCCAAGTCTGCGTTGTGAGACACCATAGTATAACCACCGGGCAGAATATCTTCAATACCCACATTGGTGGCGTCATAAGTGCTATTGTTGGTTACGGTTACTGTAAAGGTGACCGTATCGCCATAAAAGGTCTGCGCTTTATCTACAGCTTTGGTTACTTCTAAATCTACTGTTGGGGCATCTATGGTATAGCTGGCCTCATCGTCTTCACTTTGATCGCCATCATCATTATTAGGGGTAGAGTCTGGGTCAAATTGGTCAGAACCTGTGACCTGTGCAATGTTGGTATATTCATCAAGAGTATTGGTTGGCGCGTTTAGCACTACCTCATATGATACTACTTGTGAACCGACCGGTAAGGATGGTAAATTCCAAGTTATTATATTGCCATTGGCAACTCCGCCGTCATTCACCGATTGAAGCGTAAAGCCTACAGGAAGACTATCTTCTATGGTCACATTGGTGGCCAACCCTGGTCCCACATTCACAATTTCCAATTCAAAAGTGACTGTATCACCAGTGTTAGGTGTTTGTAAAGAAGTGGCACTTAGTCTTTTTTCAAGACTTAAATCAGCTGGAATCAAAACAATTTCAGCATTGTCTTCATCGTCTTCGCTCTGGTCACCATCATCATTATTTGGTGCCGAATCAGGGTCTAGTTGGTCAACGGCAATTACCTGTACCGTATTAAAATATTCACCAGATACATTCGTCGGCACATTAATGGTTACCTCAAAACTTAAGGTTATAGAGCTTCCGTTAGGCACGGTAATACCATTCCATACAATGGTTTGCCCGCTTTGTGTGCCTCCGTTGTTCACTGCGGTAATCGTAAAGCCGTCAGGAACCAAATTTTCTATGGAAACACCAGTTGCGGCATCAACCCCAGTGTTTAGAACCTCGATGTTAAAGGTCAAGGTGTCGCCAGGGTTACCTTCTTCGGGAGTTACCGTATTAATAACTTCTAAATCTGCAGATTGTAATATGAATTCAATAGTATCCTCATCATCTTCACTTTGATCGCCATCATCATTGTTTGGCTCAGAATCAGGGTCATACTGATCCACATTCGTTACTTGAACAATGTTCATATATTCATTGGCCACATTGGTCGGATTGTTAACCGTGACTTCAAACGAAACGGAAGATGTAGTACCGGATGGTATAGTGAAACCTGACCAATCAATGGTATTGCCGCTGATAACTCCGCTGTCATTAGCATTCAAAATAGTGAAACCGACAGGAACCAAATTTTGCAAGGAAACATTGGTAGCTTCATCTGGGCCATTGTTTGTTAGATCAATAGTCAAGGTGACAGTATCACCAGGGTTTCCGCTTGGCTGAGAAAGATTGATGCTTATCTCTAAGTCGGCCACTTGGGGAGTTATAGAAGCAGAAGCCTCATCATCTTCACTTTGATCACCATCATCGTTATTGGGCGTAGAATCGCTATCGTAATTGGCCGCGCTCGATACTTGGGCAACATTTATATATTCGTTGGCCGCGCCCGTTGGGGCATTGACCGTGGCGGTAATGTCAATGGACACTGAACTTCCGTTGCTTAAGGCAGGTAACGTCCAATTACCGGTAGGTATATCATAAGTTCCGTTGGTTGCACTTCCAGAATCAGCTACACAAGTAAAACCTACTGGTAACAAATCATTCACTATCGTACCGCCCATGTCATCACTTGGCCCATCGTTATAAGCGGTCAAGGTAAACGTAACCGTATCGCCAACATTTGGGGTAGAATTATCTACAGTTTTCTCAAGTCTAATATCAGAAGTAGCCTGAACAATAATGGTTACGCTATCGGAATTTTGACAAGAATTTCCATCGGTACCTACCACAGTATAGGTGGTAGTGGTTAAAGGGTATACGGTATCGCCATCGGTTACGCCGTTATCCCAAGTATAGCTAGTTGCGCCAGACCCAGTTAGCGTAACTGGCTCGCCTGCATTTATTGTGGTGGTAGTGGCATTGGCAACTACATTGGGTAGCGGCTGAATAGTTAGGGTAACTGCAGTTCTATTAAAACTGGTACAAGATGTTGTGTTATCCCTACTTTCGGCATAATAAGTAATACTGCCTACCGTATTTAAACTTGGGTCGGCAACTACATTTCCTGCGGAGGCGGCATCATACCATACAATACTTGAACCAGCTGGGGCAGTTGCGGTTGCGGTAAGTGTTTGGGTTGGGTTTGCATCACACTGTGTTTGGTCTCCTCCACTTACTGGATCGGCGGGAGTTGCCTCAATGGTAAGAACAACAGGTGTCCTTGTGCTACTCACACAATTAGTTACATTTTCCCTGCTCTCGGCAAAGTAAGTAACGGTTCCTACTGTACTTAAAGATGGATCGGCGACCACATTTCCGCCAGTTGCGGCATCATACCATATGACAACGGCATTTGCTGGAGGTGTAGCGGTAGCTGTTATAGTTTGAATAGGGTTTTGCTCACATTCCGTAATATCCCCTCCACTAATTGGAGCGTCTACAATCGGACAGCTACAGTCGGGAGCCGCCACATTCAAAGTTTGAGTACATGTATTAGGTGCGGTAACGGTCAATGTTATATCATTACCGGCAGTAATACCGGAGATTGTCCAATTATTGCCTCCATTATCCGTTACTGTTCCTTCCGTTGAGGTTACGGTACCCTCGCTAACGCTTACAGAAACTTCATAAGTTAGAAGGTCAGGAGCACAGGTAGCTGCTGAAGCAATTGAAATATCAGGTGTATCCTCTATGGTTAGTGAAACCGGAGTTCTATTAAGACTTGTACAACCCGTGGTGTTATCATTACTTTCGGCATAATAGGTAATGGAGCCAACAGAGTTTAATGTTGGGCTAGCAACTATATTTCCGCCGGATGCGGCATCATACCAAACCACACTTGAATTAGCTGGAGCCGTTGCGGCCGCCGTTAAGGTTTGAATAGGGTTTTGTTCACATTGTGTTTGGTCGCCACTGCTGATTGGAGCCGCGGGAGCCGGATTAATTGTAAGTGAAACGGCAGTTCTTGATAGACTAGTGCACGAGGTCGTATTGTCACTGCTTTCAGCATAGTAGGTAATGGTTCCCACTGAGCTTAGTGTCGGGGTTCCGACAATATTTCCACCGGTGGCAGCATCGTACCAAACCACACTTGATCCAGCGGGCGCTGTTGCCGTAGCCGTCAAAGTCTGTATCGGGCTCTGTTCACATTGAATTTGATCGCCACCGCTGATAGGGGCGTTCGGCGCAGCCTCAATGGTCAAGGTTACAGGCGTTCTGGTGCTGCTTACACAATTAGTCACATTTTCTCTGCTCTCGGCATAGTAAGTAACGGTTCCAACTGCATTTAACGTTGGGCTTGATACTACATTTCCACCAGATGCAGCATCATACCATATTACGGTAGAATTTGCAGGAGGAGTAGCGGTAGCGGTGAGTGTTTGAACCGGATTTTGCTCACATTGTGTTTGGTCTCCCCCACTTGTAGGAGCATTAACTACTGGACAGCTACAATCGGGAGCTGTTACATTTAAAGTCTGAGTACATGTGTTCGGTGCGGTAACGGTCAATGTTATATCATTACCGGCAGTGATACCGGAGATTGTCCAGTTATTGCCTCCATTATCCGTTACTGTTCCTTCCGTTGAGGTTACGGTACCCTCACTGACGTTTACACTAACATCATAAGTCAAAAGATCGGCCGAGCAAGAAGGTCCTGATGCAATCGAAATATCTGGTGTGTCTTGTATTGTCAAGGTTACAGGAGTACGGTTTTCGCTAACACAACCCGTAGTGGCGTTTTCACTTTCGGCATAATAGGTAATAGTTCCAACGGAGCTTAATGTTGGGCTTGCAACAGTATTTCCACCAGTTGAGGCATCGTACCATATAACATTTGAACCTGCAGGGGCTGTTGCCGTGGCGGTCAATGTTTGAATCGGATTTTGCTCACATTGTGTCTGGTCTCCCCCACTTGCAGGTGCGGCAGGATTTGGCTCAATCGTCAGTGTAACCGCGGCACGAGAAAGGCTGACGCACGAAGTCGTATTGTCCCTGCTTTCTGCATAATAAGTAATCGTTCCTATTGAACTTAAGGTGGGGCTTCCGACGGCATTGCCTCCGGTAGCAGCATCATACCATACAATGCTAGAACCTGCAGGGGCAGTAGCCGTGGCCGTTAGAGTCTGAATCGGGTTTTGTTCGCATTGAGTTTGGTCTCCTCCACTTGTTGGGGCGACTGGAGCGGCCTCAATGGTTAAAGTAACTGGTGTTCTTGTAGAACTGGTACAACCATTCACGTTATCTACACTTTCAGCATAATAAGTAATGGTTCCCACTGAATTTAGTTCAGGATTGGCCACCGTATTTCCGTTGGTTGCAGCATCGTACCATACAATACTTGATCCTGCAGGGGGTGTTGCGGTAGCGGTCAAAGTCTGTACTGGGCTCTGCTCACATTGTATTTGATCTCCTCCACTTGTAGGGGCATCGACCGTCGGACAGGCACAGTTGGGTGCGTTTATGGCCAGAGTTTCGAAACAAGAGTTCGAATCTGTTACTGTAACAGTAATATCGGTACCGGATGGTATTGACGAAATAGTCCAGTTATTTCCTCCGTTGTCGGTTACTGTTCCTGCCGATGAGGTTACTGTACCCCTATCAACATCGACTGAAACAGCATAAGTTGTTAGGTCTGCCGAACAAGTTTGAGAGCTCGGAGTTACGGCAATAGTAGGCCTAGAATACATGGTAAGTGTTACTGGTGTTCGAGTTTCACTTACACATCCGCTAGAAGATGTTCTACTTTCAGCGTAGTAGGTCACAGTGCCTACAGAATTCAGAATGGGGCTGGCCACTGTATTTCCGCCGTTAGCAGCGTCGTACCAAATAACTGTTGCTCCGGCAGGCGCTGTAGCGGAAGCGGTCATTGTTTGAGTCGGACTATCCTCGCATTCTGTTTGGTCACCCCCACTTGTGGGTGCTGCTGGTATTGCCTCAATAGTCAAAGTTACCGGAGTTCTCGTAAAACTCGCACAACTTGTAGAATTGTCTTGACTTTCTGCATAGTAGGTTACTGTTCCAACGGAACTTAATGTTGGGCTTGCCACCGTATTTCCGCCGGAAGCTGCATCGTACCAAACAATGCTTGAACCCGCAGGGGCGGTAGCTGTGGCTGTTAATGTTTGAATCGGATTTTGTTCACATTGGGTTTGGTCGCCCCCACTTGTTGGAGCTGAGGGAGCAGGCTCAATAGTTAAGGTAACTGCGGTTCTCGAATCGCTGGTACATCCAGAACTGATATTTGAACTTTCGGCATAATAGGTTACTGTTCCAACGGAACTTAATGTTGGGCTTGCTACCGTATTTCCGCCAGAGGCGGCATCGTACCAAACAATACTCGACCCGGCAGGTGCGGTAGCGGAAGCTGTTAATGTCTGAATCGGATTTTGTTCACATTGTGTTTGGTCGCCACCACTTGTTGGAGCGGCAGGAATAGCTTCAATGGTAAGGCTGACCGCAGTTCTGGTAAGACTGGTACAGCCGGTACCGCTATCAACACTTTCGGCATAATAGGTAATGGTTCCAACAGAGCTTAAGGTTGGGCTGGCAACCATATTTCCGCCAGAGTCGGCATCATACCAAACAATACTTGATCCCGCAGGTGCGGTAGCCGTAGCTGTTAATGTTTGAATGGGATTTTGCTCGCATTGTACTTGATCTCCACCGCTCGTAGGTGCAACCGGAGCTGGATTCACTGTAAGGGTAACCGCATTTGAGGTTGCATCTCCGCAAGTGGCCGATATACTTGAAGCTACCAATCTGTATTGTGATCCGTTCAAAGTATTCGAAACACTTGAAACGGTCAAAGTGTTTGTTGTTGTATTGCTATAGGGAACTGCCTCTGTCAAATCATTCCACGTGCTACCGTCGAATGACTGCCATTGATAACTGGAAGCATCTGTCGCAGTAGCAGTAAAAGTTGCGGTGTCGCCCTCGCAGGCAGTTTGGTCAGATGGCTGAGAAGTTATAGAAGGGGGGTTATGCACGATAATGTTCAGCTGTGCCCTTGGACCTTCACAATTCGCCGATGAAACGGTCTGTGATACCCAATAGGAGGTCGTTCCAGCACTTGCTGTACTTGGCACTGTTGTGCCTGGTATCACGTTACCTCCGGTAGGAGCATCGTACCAAGTAGGATTGCTGCCTGATTGAATATAGCTATCCAGTTGTTGAGCAGTATCACCGATACAGTAGTCAACATTGTTTTGTGTTAAAGTAGGAGCAACAGGTATGCTGTAAACCACGACATCAATCTGAGTTCTTTCACTCTCACAAAAGGTGTCATCATCTACTTGGCTCACATAGTATGAAGTGGTTCCTGCAGTTGCCGTGCTTGGTGTCGGCGCTGTACTGCTGGGCGTTCCTCCGGTTGCCACAGTGTACCATTGTAATGTGTGATCAGATAAAGCTGTTGCCGTTAAAGGGCTCGCCGTATCACCGACACAGTATTCTACTGGCGAATCGGCGACCGGTGCAGATGGCCTTGGAATTTGATAAAGGTTAATTGATAAAAAGTCTTCACTAGAACAACCGTTAGAGTTCTGTGAGTAAACCAAGAAATTTCTAAAAAAATCGGCACTTGCAGGAGGCGTATATGTTGTGGTGTTCGAAGCCACCAAATTTCCAGAGTCATCATACCAATTGGCGGTTTCACCAGCAGCCGTATCTACTGTTACGGTCATGGTCGGAACCTCTTCACCTTCACAATATATATACTCATCTGTGCCTGAGGGGGGGTCAACATCGTTGACTACTGTGATGTTGAAAGATCTTTCTGAGAAATTACCGGCAGCATCACGTACCGTATATTCTATGGTAGTGGTACCGACATCAAATTGGTCGCCACTATTTAGACCTGTTCCATCACTTCTAAAAATGATATAGTCAGCCAGCTCACAATCAGTATTGTTGATGTTGGTTACGATTGTACCGGGAATTAAAAGGTCATCAAGATAGGCGTCAATACCAGCGCCCACAGGTCTATCAGAAGAGTACCTGATTCTAAGCTGATAGTTTCCCGTTAGGTTGAAGGGTATAATTTCCTGCTGTAAGTTAGTGTCAGAATAGCTTTCTGTATAATAATCGGAAATAATCTCATTTCCGTTTTCATCCAAAATATCTAGATGAATAACGGGATCGTTGTTTATTGTAGAAACAAAATGTGAGAATGTAATTTCCCCATATCCATTAAAATAAAATACGGGGGTCGTCATAAAACCGGTAAAGTTAAATCGACTAGATAGGTTATTCGTTGTAAAATTTCTTGTGCCGTTAACCTCCCCATTGTTACTGATGTTACTTCGTGTAAAGGTGTAACATTGGTTGATGGCCGATTCGAAATCTTGGAGTACTGGAGCTTCGCCCTCTCCCGCAGGACAGTTGTCAGACGCGGTTGGGTATGCCCATGTATGTGGTACGGTACAAGTGTTTGGGTCGGCATTTAACGTTACGTCACTTGGAAATGTGTCGAATACCGGGTCTTCTTCATCTTCTACCGTTACATTAAAAGTACAGACAGAAACATTTCCTGAGGCATCTTCAGCCCTATAGATGACAGCTGTCGTACCGGGTAAAAACCAATCGCCCGGGCTATAATTGCTGGTCACACTAACCGCGTCGGCAGAGGCCGTAGGGGGTGTCCAAGTTACCATTGCCCCACAAACTCCGGGAGTGTATGACATAGAGACATCGTTTGGCGGACAGTTGGTAAAGGTAGGTGGTAGGGTTGTGTTATATGAATTCGATGCCCGATCAACTTTAGCAGATGGGGGTGAAACTTTAGGATTCTCTTCGGGGGAGAAACTTGTAAAGCTTGCCATTATTGAGAAAGCAATGAACAATCTTAGTAAGCTTTGCATAAGTGATATAGAACTTGGTTGATGGGCTCTGGCATCGCAAAAAATGCCGGTCGGGCACACCATATTATTATTTACTATACAACGCAAAGGTGACCAAAACCATATCTGTGGTCGATTTAATGTTGTGAAACCGGGGCGTTTTGTAGTGTAATAAGGGATATGTTGATGGCAAGTGCACATACCATCAGGCATAATTAGAATGCCGTTTTAGAGGAAAATGTAGGAATCACCGACAAGAGAATACCGAATGGTTTCTTGCGATGTAGGAGTTTTTCTAAATAAAAAAACCCTTGGAGTTATAAACTCAAGGGCTGTACTATCGAAGGTATATAAATACTACTCTTTCTTATCCTCTAATTGCTCGTCTTCTTTAGAAGCATCTTTGAATTCTTTGATCCCGCTTCCTAGACCACGCATTAGTTCGGGTATTTTTTTACCTCCGAACAATAATAGAACCACCAACACTACGATGGCGATTTGCCACGGCCCAATGGCCAAGAAAATCTGTAAAGCTGTCATAATCTCGAATTAATTGAATAACAAATGTAATCAAAAATTAGCAATGCCCGTGTTAATGTTATCTTCAGATTTCAAATTTGTAAAATGAAAACCTTGTGCACAAAATTTAAGCAGGCCATAAATTTTATCTTCAAGAGGCTGAGTGTATGCTTCCATGCGTATATTTGTGTACCATGGCCAAAAAGACAAAGAAAAGAAAGGAAATTAAACGAAAACTGCTTCACAAGTATCGTTTGGTTATTCTTAACGAAAGTACTTTTGAAGAGAAAATCTCTTTTAAGCTTAGCAGATTAAATGTTTTTGTTACTGGGTCACTTTGTATCATCGGTCTTATCGCGTTGACGACACTTTTGATTGCATTTACACCCTTGAGAGAGTATATACCAGGCTATTCTTCTACCCGCTTGAAAAAGCAAGCTACTGATTTGACATACAAAACGGACTCTTTGGTGGCCAACTTAAATAATACCAATAGGTATTTAGAGAATATTCGCAAAGTTCTTATTGGCGATTTAGAAAGTGGAGAAGTCAATTTAGACTCTTTGAGGGAACAGTTCAAACTGGATCCTTCGAGTATAGATTTGACCCCTATCAGGGAAGATTCAGTTTTGAGGGCAGAAGTCGCCTTAGAGGATAAGTACAACCTTTTTGAGCGTAATACTACAGGGACTGATATGATACTATTTCCGCCGTTAAATGGAGAAATATCGCAAGGGTTCAATCTAGACCAAAAACATTTTGCGGTCGATGTAACTGCTCCTACGGATACACCTGTAAAAGCGGTTGCCAATGGCACTGTTATTTTTGCCGAGTGGACAGCAGATACAGGTTATGTGATTATTTTGGAACATAAAGACGGACTGTTAAGTGTTTATAAGCACAACGGGTCGCTGAGCAAGTCTCAAGGGGAAGTAGTACGTGCCGGCGAGGTCATTGCATCGGTAGGTAATACCGGCGAGTTATCAACCGGTCCTCACCTTCATTTCGAACTCTGGAACAACGGAAATACTGTAAACCCAATGGATTATATCGATTTTTAAAACAATCGGTATATTTTAATCTATTAAACTTCACGCCTAGTTCATGTCTATAAAATCTTTTGCAGCAAAGTTATTTGCAAAATATATCGCCAAACAAACGGCACAATGGAGAGATAACCCAATTGAGACCCAGAAGCGAGTCTTTCGGCAGTTGATTGAAAAGGCAAAACTTACCCAATTTGGGCAAGAGCACGATTTCGGTTCGATTACTAATCATTCAGATTTTGTTAAGAAGGTACCCATTCGAGATTATGAGGAGTTAAAACCTTATGTTGAGAAGGTGGTCGCGGGCGAAGAAAACATTCTTTGGCCAGACAAGCCGATTTATTTTGCCAAAACTTCTGGAACCACATCTGGGGCGAAGTATATACCGATTTCAAAGACTTCTATCAAGCATCAGGTCAAAGCATCTAGAAATGCGATTCTTAATTATATTCACGAAACAGGTAATTCCGACTTTGTTGACGGTAAAATGATTTTTCTACAAGGAAGTCCTGAGTTACATGAAAAAAATGGAATCAAGCTCGGTCGATTATCGGGTATCTCAGCACACTATGTGCCGAACTACCTACAAAAAAATCGACTTCCCAGTTGGAAAACAAATTGCATAGAAGATTGGGAAACAAAGGTCGATACAATCGTTGAGGAAACCATGCTCGAGGATATGACGGTAATTGCCGGTATACCCTCTTGGGTACAAATGTATTTCGAGCGACTTCAAATTAAATCGGGCAAGAAAGTAGGCTCACTTTTTCCCAACTTTCAACTTTTTATATATGGTGGGGTGAACTATGAGCCATATCGGGCGAAATTCGAGTCTCTGATCGGAAGAAAAGTGGATAGTATAGAACTCTTTCCTGCAAGTGAAGGCTTCTTTGCCTATCAAGATTCACAAAAAGATAAGGGAATGCTTCTACTTCTTGATTCAGGCATTTTTTACGAGTTCGTTCGGGCAGATGAATTTTTTAATGAGAACGCTGAGCGGTGTACGCTAGAGAAAGTTGAAATAGGCGTTAATTATGTAATGATTATATCTTCAGATGCCGGTCTGTGGGCCTATAATCTGGGAGATACCGTTCAGTTTATTTCTCTTGAACCTTTTAAGATTATTGTCTCAGGAAGGATAAAACATTTTATATCCGCTTTCGGGGAGCACGTCATTGCCAAGGAGGTTGAAGAAGCGATGAACCAGGCCATAGCCGGTACCGATGCTCGAATCAACGAATTTACTGTTGCGCCCCAAATTGTACCTGAGGAAAATGAGCTTCCTTACCACGAATGGCTGGTAGAGTTTGAAAAGAAACCTTCAGATATGACCCAATTCATTTCCATACTGGACCAAAGCTTACAAAAGCAAAACAGTTATTATTTTGATTTGATGGATGGTAACATACTTCAAACATTAAAGGTAACAAGTATAAAACCTGGGGGCTTTAATGATTTTATGAAAAGCCGAGGTAAGCTAGGTGGGCAAAACAAGGTACAGCGCTTGGCAAATGACAGGTCTATTGCTGATCTACTTCAAACTTTTAAAGAAATATAATACCAAGTAGAATAAAAATTTAAGAACCTCGTTCTTATCATATTAATCAGCAAAAGAATAACGTGGGGCAAGCGATATTTTATTACAGGCCGGTAGGTGTGCACTCTTTATGCAATAAATTGTAATTTTGTGCGAAATTCTTCTATGGCCAACTCAAATACTACTACTAGAGCCCAAGAATCTACTAACGCCATAGAGCGTTTGTATATAACCATGCGCCATCTTTTTAATAGAGGCTTTTATAAACCGACGGGGGTATCTGGCGAGTCATTGAAAAATGCCCTTTTACAGCTGCGACCTGAAATCTATGGCTCTATTGCCGAAGATAAGGCCGAACTGAGCGGTTTGACCTATGTTTTGGAAAGACTTCCTAAAGGTATAGAACAGTGCAGATTTATCAACCTAACCTCTGACGAGGGTTACGGACATTCGCATTTCGAACCTATCATTCCGCCAAAAAGAAGAAGAAACTGCTATCGCATCGATGATGAGCAAATGAATATTGAAATTACGCGTGGGCGATCTGATATTTACGATATTCTTACCCATTTGACCTTCCTATTTATCGAATCTGAAAAAATAAGCAAGAAGGTACTCATTGAAGAATCGAACAAAACAATTAGAGATTGGGCCAAGCTAGAAGAAGCTGTTAAGAAAGACGAGCTTACCCAGGCAGAAAGAGAGGTTGCCATCATACATGCCGCAAATATCTTGGGAAGATCATTCGTTGAAATAATGGCCGTTCACGAATACTTTGCCACCGAAGAAGAGCCAGAAAGATTTCTTGAAATCATATATTGGTTAGGAAAGCTGGCCATAGAGGAAGAAGTAACCGGAGAGAAGAGAGCCATAACCTTTAGCCTTTTGTTGCGAGAACGGTTGGGCCATCACATTCATGGCGAACGTTGGGCCAACACTATAAAGGAGAGCCTTTACAAAAACGGAATTATCAACCGACCCTTGCATATTATAAGTGCTAATATGCACAGTGTTATGAACTCATTGTTTGCCAAAAGGGCATTGTCAAAAGAGTTTCCCGAAGGAGAGTCACTGAAAATCTATGAGGCACTTAGTTCTTCGGCCAATGGAAAGTTGAGAAAAAAAGTGACCAATTTGGCCCAGAAAAACGGCATGATAGCCATAGACGATTTCTCGGGCACCAATATAGACATTCAAATATTCGATACGGCAAAGTTTACAGATGATGCTTGTTGTTATCAGTTGCCAAGTCATATCAAGCTAGAGGAAAAACCCGTTATATTTGTAATGGACTATGCCTTTGGAGAACAGGCTTACGAAACGATTGACGAGTTGTTAAAGCCCTTTTCGGAAGATGGTAAAGATTCTATTTATTTGAATGTATCTTCCATTTCAATAATGGGAAAAGCGGGAATTCTAGACGGAGGAAAAGGTGATCTAATGATTCCTTCTGCCCATATTTTTGAGGGAACTGCAGATAACTATCCCTTTCAAAATGAGCTATGTGCAGATGATTTCAAAGGTCACGGGTTAAAAGTATTTGAAGGCACTATGGTCACCGTTTTGGGAACATCGCTGCAAAATAAAGACATACTATCGTTCTTTCATGATTCAACTTGGAATGTGATTGGCCTGGAAATGGAAGGAGTTCATTACCAAAAGGCAATACAGTCGGCATCGAAAATACGAAAGAGCATTAGCGACGATATAAAAGTACGTTACGCCTATTACGCTAGTGATAACCCTTTGGTTACAGGAAGCACCCTAGCCTCTGGAGGCTTGGGCACTACGGGTGTAAAACCAACCTATTTGATAACAGATAAAATATTAGGGCAAATTTTTAATTCATAACCATATGGCGGATAATCAACCCACCAAAACGACCAATTCCGATGAGATAGATTTAGGCCAGTTGCTTAAAATGATAGGTAATGGGTTTAATCGAATAGGCGATGCTTTTCTGAGAACTTTTCTCTATTTGAAAAAGAATGTTATTAAGCTAGCTGCCCTTGTAGTTATCGGTCTTCTTATTAGCTATTTGCTCAGCTCTTTGGTGGATAAAAAACTAAAGACAGAGGTTATGATTATGCCTAATTTTGATAGCAAAGATTATGTCTACGATGTAATAGAAGAAATACAATCAAACATAAGGTCAAGAGATTCGAGTTTTTTTGAGAATTTTAGCATTGACGTTGCTGACTTAGAGGGTTTTGATTTAGAGATAGAACCTATCACTGATCCCGAAGACGCCAAAGAGGATGTAGAGCAAGACTTAATGTATCTCGAACTTTTACAAGGTTTCAAAGAAGAGAGTTTTGCCGTTGATATAATGAGAAGGGTTTTGACCAGAAAAAACATCGTGGCTCATAGAATAACTTTCACCTATGTAAATGCCCAGACAGGCACTGAATTGTCAAAGAAAATATTGAATTATATCAACACTAATGAATACTTTCAAGAGGTAAAGAATGCCTTTAGAGAAAATGCGAAAATGAGAATTGACCAAAACACGGTGCTTATAGGTCAGATAGACAACCTCATATCTGGATATTCGCAGACCATGTTACAAAATAAAAAAGAAAGCTCAGGGTCTATTTATTTAGAGAATGAAAGTGCATTGAATATAAGTTCATTGTTGACCTTAAAAAACAGGTTTGTAAAGGAGATAGAAGAGAAAAAGCTTGAGTTGTCAGAGCAGAAAGAAGTGTTGAGTATACTTAATATGGGTAAAACGCAACAGGTGCGTAAACCGTTATTTAACAACAACTTTGTATTAATACCACTAAGTCTGGTGGTTTTATTTTTCATTGTCTCGTTTTTGATATATCTAAACAAAAGGGCTAGCAGACTTGACGTGAAGAATAATTAAATGAAAACTCAAAAAATTCTTATTACAGGTGGCGCTGGTTTTATTGGGAGTAATTTTATACCGTATTTTCTTCAAAAAAACAAAAGTGTTGATATAATTAATCTAGATAAGCTCACCTACGCTGGAAACCTTCAAAATCTTCAAGAAGTTGAAAAATCTGACCGGTATGAATTTTATGAGGGAGATATTTGCGATGATATTTTATTAAACGAGATATTTATAGCCAATGATATTACCGGCATTATTCATTTCGCAGCGGAGTCGCATGTAGATAATTCGATTTCCGGCCCTAGCGCTTTTATCAAAACTAATATTAGAGGAACTTTTTCTTTACTGGAAGCTGCTCGAAAAAATTGGTTAAGTAAAGAGCAAACCCCCAATCCTTTTGTCTCTAGTCGTAGATTCTTGCATGTTTCTACCGATGAGGTTTTCGGTAGCCTTGGTCAAGATGGTTTTTTTACAGAAGAAAGCCCCTATAGACCTAATAGCCCTTATAGTGCTTCAAAAGCTTCATCTGATTTTTTGGTTAGAAGTTACCATCATACCTATGGTCTTAATACACTCATAAGTAATTGTTCGAATAATTATGGCCCCAAGCAGCATGGTGAAAAGTTGATTCCTACAATCATTCGTAAGGCCCTGAACAAAGAACCTATTCCGATTTATGGTGATGGAAAAAATGTAAGGGACTGGCTTTATGTTATGGATCATTGTGCCGCGCTGAGCTTGATTTATCAAAAAGGGCAGCCCGGTGAATCCTATGTTATTGGAGGAAACAATGAGTGCAGTAATATACATATTGCTAAAGAGGTATGTCAGATTTTAGATGAAGAGATGCCATTATCTATTGGTAGCTATTCGAACCTAATTACTTTTGTCAAAGACAGACCAGGTCACGATTTTAGGTATGCTATAGATGCCTCAAAAGTTGAAAATATTCTGGATTGGAAATCAGAGACAAATTTTTCTGAAGGTTTAAGAAAAACGATAAAATGGTATATTAATCGATTGGAGTTGTAGAAAACTATCTTCTCACCCAGTCAATTTAAAGATTAATAAAGGCATGAAAGGAATTATACTTGCAGGAGGAACAGGGTCAAGGTTGTTTCCGTTAACATTGGCCTTGAGCAAGCAGTTGATGCCTATTTATGATAAACCTATGATTTATTATCCCCTTGCAACACTTTTATCTGCGGGAATTAGGGAAATACTGATTATCACAACCCCAAAAGATTTAGAGCTTTTTAGACATTTGCTTAAAGACGGAAACCAATTAGGGTGTAGATTTTCGTATGCTGTGCAAGAATCTCCTAAAGGTCTTGCAGAAGCTTTTATTATTGGAAAAGACTTCATTGAGAACGATAAGGTTGCCCTTATATTAGGGGATAATATATTTTATGGCTCTGGATTATCCGATTTGTTGAAGCAGAATAATGATCCGCAAGGAGGTATAATCTATGCATATCACGTTCAAAACCCTGAAAGATATGGTGTAGTTGAGTTCGATGAGAAGGGAAAGGCGATTTCTATTGAGGAGAAACCTGAAAATCCGAAATCGAATTATGCCGTTCCGGGTATTTATTTTTATGATAATGAGGTTGTACACATTGCACAAGAAGTTAAGCCTAGCAAAAGGGGTGAACTGGAAATTACTGATATCAATAGAGAATATTTGAATATGGGCAAACTTCAGGTTTCAGTAATGGATAGAGGAACTGCGTGGTTAGATACGGGTACTTTTCAGTCACTAATGCAGGCATCACAGTTTGTGCAGGTGATTGAAGAACGTCAAGGTCAAAAAATTGGGGCTATAGAAGAAGTGGCTTTTGAAATGGGCTACATTGACAGGCGTCAGCTAGAAAAACTAGCCAAACCCCTTATGAACAGTGGTTATGGAGATTATTTGATGAGGTTAATTGAAGGATAGTGCAATGAAAATGATAGAAACAGGCCTGGCCGGATGTTTTCTCGTAGAACTTATCGATTTTGAAGATGAACGAGGTTGCTTTTTTGAGAGCTTTCACAAAAAGAAGTTTGTAGAAGCTACCGGTCTTGATATTGATTTTGTTCAAGACAACGTGTCCATTTCGAAAAAGGGTGTTCTTAGGGGCTTACATTATCAGAAGGGAGATGATTCTCAGGCGAAATTAGTTCAGGTTATTAAAGGAAAAGTACTTGACGTAATTCTGGATTTACGCAAAGAAAGCGAAACCTATGGAGAATACAGAAAATACCTTTTGTCAAGTACTAATAAAAGACAAATTTTTATACCGAAAGGTTTTGCTCACGGTTTTGTAACACTGAGCGAAGAGGCAATTTTTTGCTACAAATGCGATTCTTTTTATAATTCCCAATCGGAATCAGGTGTAAGATTTGATGATTCTCAATTAAACATAGATTGGGAATATTCACATGATGATTTGATAATTTCAGAAAAAGATAGGCAACTACCTTATTTAAAAGACTTATTTAAATGATTTCGGTTTTAGTTACTGGTGCTTCAGGCCAGCTAGGTGAATCAATTAGGGCGATTAAAGATTTGTATCCTACTCTAAAATTAGTTTTTAAAACCTCAAAAGAGCTCAACATCACTAAACCCCAAGAAATAAACCAAGTCTTTTGCAGTCAGACATTTGATTATTGTATCAATTGTGCAGCATACACCAATGTTGAGGAAGCAGAGAAAAACCAAGAGCTTGCGTATTTGGTTAACTCTACAGGGGTCAAATTTCTTTCTGAAACCTCTTTACGTTATAATACAGTTTTGATTCATGTTTCTACGGATTATGTGTTCGATGGGAAAAAGGAAACACCTTACACTATTTCTGATACAACCAACCCTATAAATGTGTATGGAGCTTCAAAATTAGAGGGAGAATTAGCCGTTCAAAACTTGTTAAAGCGATATTTCATAGTCAGAACCTCGTGGCTCTACTCTTTACATGGGAATAATTTTTACACAACTATTATAAAAAAAGCGCGAAGGGGAGAAACGCTTTCTATAACCAATTCCCAAAAAGGATCACCAACAAACGCGCACCATCTAGCTTCCTATATTTTGGATATGATTAAAGAGAAAAACAATGATTTTGGAATCAAACATTATACCGATGGTGAAATACATACTTGGTACACCTTTGCAATACAAATTTTAAAAGATAACTCTTTGCTCGATGAAGTAGAAATTCAAAAAGTGCAGAATTATCGTACTTTTGCTCGTAGACCGAAGTATAGTGTTCTAGAAACCCACCTCTAATTATACCCTAAATGCCAGATAAAGAATATTTTGCTCACGAAAGCGCAGTTGTTGATGTAGGCTGTATCATTGGAAAAGGAACAAAAATTTGGCATTTTTCCCATATTATGTCAGATTGTGAGCTAGGTGAAATATGCAATATTGGGCAGAACGTTGTGATATCTCCTAAAGTCAAACTTGGAAATAATGTTAAGGTTCAGAACAACGTGTCAATATACACAGGAGTGACTTGTGAAGACGATGTTTTTCTAGGTCCTTCAATGGTATTTACCAATGTTATAAATCCTCGCAGCGCAATTAATAGAAGAGGGGAGTATGCATCTACTATCGTAAAGAAAGGGGCTTCAATAGGTGCTAATGCTACCATTGTATGTGGTAACGATATAGGTGAATATGCCTTTATTGGGGCAGGCGCCGTTGTGACCAAAGATGTGCCAGCCTTTGCATTATTGGTTGGTAATCCCGCCAAACAAATTGGTTGGGTAGGTGAATACGGGCATCGTTTGGAATTTAATGAGAAAGGCATGGCACAATGCACTGAAAGTAAACAAGAATACCGATTGGTAGATAATCAGGTAACTCGAATAAAATAATGAATATAGATTTTGCAAACTTGACCAAAGCATATCAAGTGAGAGAAGAGGAATATCTCGCTGCCACCAAAGATGTGATGTCTTCTGCCCGCTATATTTTGGGAAAAGAAACAGAAGAACTAGAGAGTAGCTTGGCCCGATTTACAGGGTCAAAGTATGCACTTGGAGTATCTTCTGGCACAGATGCTCTATTGCTGGCGATGATGGCCTTAGGAATTCGAGGTGGAGATGAAATAATAACCACTCCTTTTACCTTCATAGCAACAGCTGAAACCATAGCTTGTTTGGGTGCAAAACCGGTTTTTGTCGATATAGATGAAGCGACCTTTAACATAGATGCCTCGCTGATTGAAAATGCGATAACGGAAAAAACCAAGGCGATTATGCCAGTTTCCCTATATGGTCAAATGGCCGATATGGATCAAATTAATACCATTGCTGCAAAACATAATCTTGCTGTGATTGAGGATGCTGCCCAAAGTTTCGGTGCGCTATATAAGGGTAAGAGAAGCTGTTCTTTATCGACTATTGGCTGTACTAGCTTTTTCCCTGCAAAGCCTTTAGGTTGTTTTGGTGATGGTGGAGCGGTTTTCACTAACGACAGCGAACTCCATGAAAAAATGAAGGCAATGCGTGTACATGGTCAAGTAAAGAGATACACCCATAAATATATCGGCATGGGGGGCAGACTTGACAACCTACAATCGGCTATTTTGAACGTAAAGTTGCGTTACTATGAAGAAGATATCTCAAGAAGAAAGCAAGTAGCAAATCATTATTCAGATCTATTGGCAGACGTGGTTCAAACCCCTCAGGTTATTGAGGATAGAAGTTCGGTTTGGGCGCAGTATACAGTTCGGGTACAAAAGCGGGATAGAGTTCAGGCTAAACTGAAAGAAAGCGGTATTCCAACCGCAGTACACTACCCAATACCTATGCATTTGCAAGAATGCTTTAATTATTTAGGATACAAAAAGGGAGATTTCCCAGTCAGTGAGAATTGTGCAGACGAGGTCATGAGCTTACCTATGAATCCGTATTTGACAATAGAAGAAATAGAGTATATAACTACCAACCTAAAAGAATTAGTTTAATGAAGAATTTCGCATTGATTGGGGCTGCGGGATATATTGCACCCAGGCACATGAAAGCTATTAAAGACACTGGAAATAATCTATTGACCGCTTTTGACAGAGGGGATAGTGTAGGAATAATCGACTCTTATTTCCCAAATGCAGATTTTTTCGTTGAGTTTGAGCGCTTTGACCGTCATATAGAGAAACTAAAGTATGAAAAAGAGACTTATTTGGATTATGTGAGTATCTGTTCGCCAAACTACCTTCATGACGCACATATTCGTTTTGCCCTTAGAAGTGGTGCTGACGCCATCTGTGAAAAGCCCTTGGTTCTGAACCCTTGGAATGTAGATAAACTAAAACACGTCGAAGAAAAAACAGGAAAGAATATTTTCTGCATTCTACAGCTGAGGGTGCACCCCAGTATTATTGCCCTAAGGGAAAAGGTTAAAAATGCATCCAAGGACACCAAATTCGAAGTGGATTTAACATATTTGACTTCTAGAGGTCATTGGTACCATACCTCTTGGAAAGGTGATAAATCTAAATCTGGAGGAATTGCTACCAATATTGGTGTGCATTTTTATGACATGCTTTCGTGGATTTTTGGAGATATTCAAGAAAATATTGTACACGTTCATGAAGATGATCGCGCCGCTGGATATTTAGAGTTTGAAAATGCTAGGGTAAAATGGTTCCTTTCTATAAATTCTAAATATTTGCCTAAAGAAATAAAAGAAAAAGGGCAAACCACCTTCCGCTCCATTACCATTAACGGAGAGGAATTGGAGTTCAGCGGGGGCTTCACCGATTTGCATACCATGGTGTACAAAGATATTTTGGCCGGAAAAGGGTACGGTGTTGATGCCGCCAGAACAGCCATTGAAATTGTACATGATATCAGGGCTGCAAAGCCTGTGGGCCTAAAAGGGGAGTATCATAGGTTTGCAGCCGATACTCAATTATAGTTTTTTATAAAGGAAGTTTATGAAAATAGTTACGGTTATTGGAGCAAGACCTCAGTTTATCAAAGCCTCATCTTTAAGTAGGGAAATAGGCAAAAGACAAGGTATAGATGAGGTTATTGTACACACAGGTCAGCATTTTGATAAGAATATGAGCCACATATTTTTTGAGGAAATGAAAATACCTGAACCTAGATACAACCTTAACATCAATAGTTTAAACCATGGAGCCATGACCGGCAGAATGTTGGAGGAGATAGAAAGTATAATGCTAAAGGAAACCCCAGATTGGTTAGTGGTGTATGGGGATACTAATTCTACAATATCAGGAGCTTTGGCAGCTAAGAAGCTACATATTAAAGTGGCTCATGTAGAGGCGGGTCTAAGGTCTTTTGATATGCGTATGCCGGAGGAAGTGAATAGGATTTTAACTGATCAAATCAGTGATATCCTTTTCTGCCCTACAGAGGTTGCGGTAAAAAACTTGGAGGCAGAAGGTTTTGGTGGCAAAAAAGTGAAAATCTCCCTTTCAGGGGATATCATGTTCGATAGTGCCTTGTATTACAGGCAGAAAATGAAACGGCCCGAGGGAATCGACCCTAACCAAACACCCATTTTGGTTACCATACATAGGCAGGAAAATACAGATGACCTACAGAGGCTCAAGAATATATTGGATGCTTTGAACGGCTTGGCAAAAGAAGGTGAAAAACTTATTTGGCCAATTCACCCTAGAACCAGGAAAATTATAGAAAAGCAGGGCTGGACTATAGACTTTGATTGTATAGCTCCCGTGGGTTACCTAGAAATGTTGTATTTATTGGAAAAATGTTCCATGGTAATTACGGATAGTGGAGGCCTGCAAAAGGAAGCCTATTTTTTTAATAAATACTGCCTTACACTAAGAGATAGCACCGAATGGGTTGAATTGGTGGAAAATGATGTGAACAGCCTTATAAATGTAACAGAGCCTCAGCTAAAAGAACGTTTAAGAGCATATTTGAATCAAAAAATTGATAATTCCAATTATTTATATGGAAAAGGACAATCTGCTGCTCATATTTTGGACGATTTGGTCAATTATTCTAAAGAATGAAGCAGAAATTTCTATATGAATGCCCCTGTTATGAGGTAACGTCTAAAAAAGATGTAGAGGATTTTTTATTGTCTAAACTGGAAAAGGAAGAAGGAGGCTATACGGCGGCAATAAATGCTTTAAAACTTGTTTCCTATCACGAAAATCCTGTTACTAAAAAAGTAATTGATAGGGCTGTACTTCAAACTCCAGATGGCTTTGGGGCTCAATTAGCATTTAAATTAAAACATGGCTCGAAGGTTATGAAATTGGACCTTCCTGGTTTAGCCATGGAACTTTGTCAAAAGCATAATTTGAGGCTATATTTTTTGGGAACGACCGAGGAGAACAACTCGGCAGCAGTAGAAAAAGCTCGTAAAATTTATCCAGGCTTGAATATTGTGGGGAATATGAGCGGGTTTTTTGATAGTCAGGATAAAGTTGAAAGCGAACTTCAAAGAACAATGCCACATATTGTAATGATTTCCATGGGCTCACCTCGCCAAGAAATTTTAAGTGAAAAATTACACTCTAAATTCCCGCAAATTATTTTTGTAGGTAGTGGAGGCAGAATGGATATTTTGGCAGGAAAACTTAAAAGAGCGCCTAAATGGATGCAGAACAATGGCTTGGAATGGTTATATAGATTCCTTCAAGAACCCAAAAGAATGTTTAAAGGCCAAGTGATTGGGGGGTTTAAGTTTTTTAAGCTATTACTAAGGGGATAAAGAATGATAGTTTATTTGAATATCTCTATTCTTTCTTTAAGTTTTGAGCTTCTTGCCTTCGGACATCTAATTCGAATAGACTAAAATAATCATTGTGATCATAAAAGATTATAAGAAGGCGCTAACCTCTCTTTCATGGCTTTGGATAGGCTCTTTACTTGGCAGTGGAAGTACCTTTTTGACTTTTATTCTTGTTGCAAGGGAAATTGGGCCCGAGGCCTTTGGAATATTCTCTTCAGCAATAGCCACAATAAACTTTTTCACGTTATTGGCGGGGTTTGGTGTTTCCCAAGCTTGGCTAAAAATTTATGGTAAAGAAGGATGGGGAGGGGTTGATTGGATGAGCTCGTCCTTCAAATTTGTGTTGTATTCCCTAGTTTTAATTACAATTTTTCTTTTGTTTTTGGCTAATTTACCCATTCAAGACGAGAACTCCTCTAAAATTATACAAATTCTTGTTATATATATATATGGGTTCATTTCAGTAGAGCTTGTTACATCAAAATTGCAGTTAGAAGAGTCTTTTAAAAGTCTTTCTGTTTGGAAACTATTTCCAAATTTACTAAGGTTAATTATCACTATTACATGTATTTATATCTTGCAATCTAAGTTTAATGTAGTATTGTTGGCTTGGATTTATGCATTCATAGGTTTAATATCTTTCTTTCTAGCCCTTCCCCATTTTAGGACTCTGATTTATGGAAAGCTACAACTAAAAGGACATGCTTCATTCAAGAGTTCAGAAACAAGAAAAATTTCTGTCCTTCAAGTATTTAATGAGTCTTGGCCGTTTGGGTTTGCAAATTTATTCGCTTTTGTTTATGTACAGAGCGACTTAATTATGGTCAAATATATGTCAGGAAACGTTGAGGCTGGTTACTACAATGTCGGATATGTAATTTTGACAGCAACCTTGGTTATTCCAACTATGTTGTTCGGCAAGTTTTTGCTCCCAAAATACCACCGTTGGTCAAATCACGATACCGAGAAGTTCAAAAATGTTTATAGAAAGAGCAATCAAATTATGATTGGAACAGGAATTCTTATCATGATTTTAATAGTTCTTTCTTCAAGGTGGGTGGTGCCTGGATTATTTGGGACTGAATATGTGGGTTCGGTTAAATTGGTGAAAATTTTATCACTAACTATACCTATTTCTTTTTTAATGTATAGTGTTGGTGCTACATTGGTTACGAACGAACATATGAAAATGAAGGTTTTTATGATGGGGGTAGTAGCTTTAATAAATGTAGTTCTTAACTTAATGCTCATACCTTATTATGGGGCTGTTGGGGCGGCTGCTTCAACAATTCTGAGTAATATTTTACTGTTATTGCTTTATCTTTGGGGTGCCAAGAATAGAGTGTTTAATAATCGTTTTTCAAGTGAATGAGGAGTATTTGGAATAATTTTTTAAGACAGAAGGTAAGAAGCGTTTATAGATTGATAGAAGGTCTAAAGGGTTTTTTATATGATTATAAGAGGTTTTTCTTGTATGGAGGGTGGAAAGAGGATTTGTATGAGTACGAGACGAGAAATTATAATTTGGCAATGGCCTACCATGGATTGGAGAAAAGCTTAAGTTATAAGCGACGAGACCCTAAGTCTGGTTGGAGTAATGCTGAAAGAGTGATTTTTAGATTGAAGATTGCAAAAAAGACTAAGGAATTTGGTTATCACGACGTGGCTGCAAGTCAAGTTTTATATAAGTTTTTAACTTTGCCAGCTAATAAAGATAATCCGAGAGGAAAGGAGATGCTTTCTTTTCTTGAGACTCTGGATTTATTTTCATCCGAAACGCATGGTTCCATAGAAAAAACAAACTTGGATTTTGCGCAAGGACAAATTCCAAATCCAGAATCCTTTTTTCTTAGTAGATATTCTCTTAGAGAATATAGGCCGAACCAAATTGTAGATATAGAAACTGTCGAAAGAGTAATTCGATTGGCGATGAAAACTCCATCTGTATGTAACAGGCAAGAATGGCACGTTTATCACTCTGATACTAGAGAAACTATTGATTTGGCATTAAAATTTCAGAATGGAAATAAGCCCTTCGGGAATAAAATCCCTAATTTGTTTATAGTTACAACAGATCTCAAAGCGTTTTTCGCCGGATCTGAGCACTACCAACATTGGATTGATGGCGGCCTATTTTCCATGTCAATAATGTATGCGCTTCATTCTATTGGTTTAGCCTCTTGTCCTTTAAATTGGAGTCAAACACCAAAAGCAGATAAAGCAATCCGGAAGGCACTGGATATTAAAGACAGTCACACCATAATGATGATGATTGGTTTTGGTTACCCAGATAAAGACAATAAAGTTTGTAGCTCTACTAGAAGGCCTATAAATGAAGTTTTAAGTAATCTACAAAAGAAATGAAAATAGCGTTAGTCACAATACATAATGTTACAAATTACGGAGCTATACTACAGGCGTATGCCACTAAAATTGCACTATCAAAATATGGGGAGGTCACTGTTGTAGACTATCAGAACCAATACTTGAATAAGAATATGCACAAAGTTAGGTTTGAGGCCTCTGTTCATGGTATAAAGATGCTTGTACATGATTTACTCAATCTGCTTTGGAGAACCAGACTATTGTCTAGGTTTAAACATTTTACTGACACGAACCTAAATTTAACAGCCACCTTAGGGGACAAGGATCTTTTGGAAGGTAAGTTAGGTAAATTCGACATTTATGTATGTGGCAGTGATCAAATTTGGAATCCAGTAGTTGTTAGCCCAATCGATAAAATAGACCCTATTTTCTTTTTATCCTTTGCACCCGACGAAGCCAAAAAGTTTTCATATGCATCTAGTATTGGTCATCACTATTTTACCCAAGAAGAAAAACAGCAGGTACAATCATTATTAGATAATTTTGATATGATTTCCGTAAGAGAAAGTGATGGTAAGAAGAAATTAGAAGAGTTATTGCCTGACAAAAAGATTTTTCATGTTGTTGACCCAACGCTTATTCTACCTAAAAAGGAATGGTTTTCTCTATTCAATGTCCAACAGAACAATGAAAAGTATATTTTGGTCTATTCTGTGCCAAGGACAGAACTTATCAAGAAAGCAATTGGCTATTTCTCTCAAAAAATGGGCTTAAAAATCGTTGCAATCGATAGAATGTTTTTCCCTATCGGAAAAATCGATAAACATGTAAGGGATGCCGGCCCCAATGAATTTATCCAACTTTTTGCAAATGCAAGCTTCATAATTACTGATTCATTCCATGGCTCATGTTTTTCTGTAAATTTTGAAAAACCTTTTGCCTGTATTTCTGCTAATAAAGGCGCTAATCGTCAAGAAAGCCTATTAAGGCTATTGAATATAGATAACAGAATAATGTACAAGGAGGAGGATTTTGAATCTCTTGATTTGGAGGTTGATTATGATGAAGTAACTCCAAAACTTGAAAAGATTAGAAATGAATCACTTTCATTTATTGAAGCTGCCATCAAGGTATAATAAAGTAGTGTTTTTTATATAGCTTTTAACGTACATTAGAGAGAACAGGATTCCTATAAATATAGCCGACATTCCGGAGCCGAATACGTGACCGGCGAAAGTTGATATAATTATTAATATAATTACCATCATTAAAATGAGATTGGCATATGGGCGCCTGTTGGTTCTATGAAACACTTTTGCCTGTACCAGTACAAAAGCGAGCATAGTAATGAAAACAAACAGGCCCAACACGCCATAGGCAAAAAAAATATCCATTATATCCATTTCGACCACCTTAGAATTGTTCAAGAGCTCAAATTTGGTCTGGCCGACCCCAATTATTTTCTCTATAAAATTGTATTCGTTTAAATAGACCTCGAAAGAGTTGTCCAAAAAGACATTTCTACTTGAAAGTATAAAGGTCCAAAAGTCGAGTTTTTCATAAAAAAATTCAATTCTTACCATAATTGCTGAATTTGTTATGAATTGCCATGAAAACAAGAGAGCCAATGGTAATAGGCACATAGCGCCTACAATCAAAGGAAAGAACCTCTTTAAGTTCAACGATTTCCCTTGAAAGGGAATAATAAAAAACACCAGTAATATTCCCAGAATTCCAGTTTTAGAACTGATTGTTAATCCAGCCATAAGATTTAAAGCTAGAAAAACAAAGTACTTGGTTTTTAATCCTTTGTTCCATAAACGAAAGGCGATTATTGAGCAAAGGATTATCAATAAGGCGGATATTTCATTTCCGGCATAAAAATAACCCTTGCTCCCCATGCCCCCACTTTTGTATGCGGGGTACCCTAAACCTATGTACTTGACAAAAATGTTTAAAACTAAGACTACGTAGGAGAATTTTACCAATGATAGCATGAGGGGATAAATTTTATCCTTTGAATGTTTGAGCGCATCGACGAAAAACAAAAAGCAGATAAAGGGGGTAAGGTACTTAGAGATTTTTATAAAATCCAAAAAAACAGAACTGTCTTCGGGGTCATGAAATACTTGGTATATACTCGGGATTAGCAGAATAAAAATTACAATCGAGGCCGAAATAAACAGTTTTATGGTGAACAATAACCTAGTCAATAAAAGAGCTAAAATCACTAGTTTAAAGAGTTGACTAAAAGATATGGGCAAATTTATTCCGTTCATCAAAAGTATCCCATTTACCATATCAACGGGTAAAAATGCGAACATCAGAATAATTATTAAGGTATCTACCGTAGTAATCTTAAGCATCAAGAAGACTAAATTGTATGGGCCATAAAAGTAATATTATTTATTTATGTAACTTCCGACGGACTCTAAACTAATTTGGAACATTGTACCTTTATGTAATTTTAGCGGATACAAATCCAATATCCACTAAGGCAATCTTTAAGAACAGGCTCTAATGTCAATCATAGATCCAAAAGAGGCGGATAGGCTTCGTGCAAAATTTTTTGGTCGCAAAAACTCCTTTTTCTTCCGGGATGCAGGCGTAATTATGCTTTTTTTCTTTGCTTTTTTTCTTCCCCTATATACAGTCGCCAGTAATTTCTTTTTGATCGTTTTCATGGTTGTTATGGTATACGGTATAATTGAGGGTGGAGTAAGAAACAGAAGTGACAATGTAGGCTGGAAGATGCTAGTCTTCACTCCTTTTACGTTTTTTATACTGCATATAATAGGTCTTGGCTATTCAGAAAGCCCTGTTCTTGGACTCTCTTACCTTGAGAGAAGCCTGTCATTTTTATTGGTGCCGCTTATATTGCTTTTCGCAACCCCAAAGGAGATATCATTTTTAAGAGTAGTTTTTTTAAAAGGGCTGATTTTAGGTACGTCTATTTCTTTATTAGTTTTAATTACTACAAACTTGTATCGTTACTTTAGTGCCCAGGAATCCTTTCATATAGGTCTTGATTTGTTTGATTACTATCATACATATCTCAAGTTTACCCAACCCCTTAATCAACACCCTACATATTTGGGTGTATATTATTTAACGGCAATAATTTTTGCTGATGAAATCTTACATAATAGACAACTTAAATATATGGTGGTAGGGTTGTTTGGTCTAGGCTTTCTGTTTTTGAATTCACGTATAATTTTTATAATGCTTTTGTTGTTGCTTTTTTTCTGTTTGGCAAGAGCAGTAAAGAAGATGATTTTAGGTAGGAAGCTTTTAAAGCTGATTGTTTTGTCTTTTGCTTTTTTACTTGGAATTACAATGAGTATTGACCTTATTTCTAAAAGTTATATTGGTTCTCGGATAAGAAGTATTTTTAAGTTTGAAATGTCTTCGCAGACTGAAGTCAAATTTAATTCTCATTCTAAATCGAACCCTCGCATGGCGCGATATATTTCAGCAACAGAATTAATCAAAAACAGACCTTTTTTTGGATACGGTACAACCGGAGAGAGAATCAACCTGAAAAGGCAGTTTACAAAGGATGGACTTAATTTTGCCGTGGATCAAAACTATAATAGCCATAATCAATTTTTAGGTTATGCTGTGCGTTATGGAGTTATAGGTTTGGGTGCTCTTTTTTTCTTTTTCGGCGGTAATTTTTATTTGGCTTGGTCGAAAAGAAACAAACACTATTTATTCGTAGTTCTCCTAATTGCCTACGTTTGTCTTGTTGAGAATTATTTTGACCGTAATTTTGGTATAACTTTTAGCGCCGTTTTTTTTACAATCTTTTCCTATCAAAGTTTAATAGGAAAAAGAGCAATATAGTGCTTTAATATAGTTTAGTGTCTATGGGTCTTTTCCTTGTTTCCAACATGTATCCTTCCGAATCGGGTTTGAGGTATGGTATTTTTGTAAAAAGATTTGAAGAGGCTGTTCAAGAAGACTTTGAAATTAAGCTAATTGTCCTCACGAAAAAATATACTTTGATCAACAAGGTATTTGGTTACATGAAGCTTTTTTTTGGAATAGTCAGGCTATATTTTGTCGCAAATGGGAAAGATGTTGTTTACGTTCATTTCCCAACTTATGTAGCTCCCCTTTTATACCCGTTTATATGGAAAGGGATACCCTTGGTTATTAATTTTCACGGCAGTGACGCCGTACCCGATTCATTTCTCAAGAAATTTTTAATTGCGATATTGGGGCCGATAGTCAGAAAATGCCCGCAAGTAGTAGTGCCCTCCGAATCGTACCGGACCAAGATATGTCGTATGTTTAGAGTTGCGGAAGTTAAGGTTTTTGTCTACCCATCAGGGGGTGTTGATGCACAGGTTTTCCATCCTTTGGAAAAAGGAACTGATAATTTTACCATTGGTTTTGTCTCCAATTTTATAGAACAAAAAGGGTGGTTAGTTTTTCTTGAGGCTCTTAGTATCTTAAATAATCATTACAAACAAGTTAATTACGAAGTTGTAATGGTTGGTGATGGTCCGGATTTACAGAAAATTAAAGAAGAAATCGCCCGAAGAGGCTTGAAGGTTAATCTAATGGAAGGAATGAATCAATTTGAACTCGTTAGAATTTATAATTCATTAGATGTTTTTATTTTTCCGACTTATAGAGAAAGTTTGGGTTTGGTTGGCCTTGAAGCAATGATGTGTGCCGTACCCGTGATAGCAAGTGATGTTCAAGGGCCTTCGGAATACGTTATCGATGGTTACAATGGTTTTCTTTTTAAGAAAGGTAATGGTGAGGAATTGGCAAGTAAGCTATATCGATTTTATTCGTTATCGTCATCTGAAATAACAAGAATGAAAGAAAATTGTATAGTTACTTCTATGAAATTTGAAAGAAATAATATTAACAGAGAACTATTAAGGCATCTAAACAAGTTGACAGACTAAATAGTTCCAATGTTATATGATAACTTTATCGATACTTTGGAGTGGTTGTATATTCATGTTTAAGCAAAAGAGGCTCAACATCCAATTGTGGAATATTTAAGTTTGTTTGTTCTTTAAAGCGAGTTTTTGATAAATTCTTTTGTTTGGTTGTTAATAGGGAGTATCGGAACAGGATTTTGTTCTAACTACCTAAAGAGTAAGAGTCTTGAGAGCATACGTTTTCCTTATATAATGTGAATTCACCCATTTATTAAGATAGTCTCATTTTTAATTACCTTTAGTGCTTAAAAATGTTATTTAAACAATAGAAGTTGTATTTTCTTGAAACTGCCATATTGATTTTTATAGGTTCATTCTTGCTTACCTATTTTACTATGCCGAAGATAATTTGGGTAGTTGAGCGCAAGCGGCTAATGGATAGTCCTGACGAGAGAAGCTCTCATAGTCTAAAGACTCCTACAATGGGAGGGGTTGCATTTTTCTATACCTTGATTTTTGCACTTTTTTTTATACGGGGTAGAGATGTATTCGATGAAGCTATGTATCTTATACCTGGCATCACCATTATGTTTATCATAGGGCTTAAAGATGATTTAATTGTCATAACCCCCGGGGCTAAAATGTTGGCCCAGGTTGCTGCCATCTCATTCATTTTAGTAAACCCTAGCTTTACCATTCATTCGCTCAACGGCTTTTTGAATATAAATGAAATACCCTATTATCTATATTTGACAATAGGCGGGTTTATGATGTTGACGATTATCAATTCATACAATCTTATTGATGGCATTGATGGTTTAGCCTCAGTAGTTGGTATGGTTATCATGGTAATTTATACAACCATTTTTTACTTGACTGAGGAGTACTTTTTTGCGCTATTAAGCATTACAATGAATGCTAGTTTAATGGCTTTTTTGGGCTTTAATCTTTCTTCCGATAAAAAGATATTTATGGGAGATACAGGTTCTTTGATAGTAGGGTTTACGATTAGTGTTCTTACACTCAAGTTTTTAGCTTTGAGGCCTGTTGTCTATACCGACTTACCTTTTCTATTGGAAAATGCACCATTGATCGCTATAAGTATTCTTATAGTACCCTTATTTGATACAGCTAGGGTATTTGCTATTAGAATAGCCAATAAAAAAGGGCCTTTTTCCCCTGACCGCAATCATACCCATCATGTCTTAATTGATTACTGGGGTCTTTCTCATAAGCAGGCAAGCTTTATAATTGGTTGCTTTAATCTACTCTTTGTAATGCTCTTCATTGTATTGGGCAGCACTGCCAAGAACTTAGGTATGGTTATCATGCTAGTATCAGTAGTTATTGCGCTCGGATATATTTTCTTTAAGTACAATTATAATTTTGCAACTCTAAAGCAAAAAATCCTTTTGAGGAGAAAAGTAGAGCGGATAAAATCAAGGGTCGAGGATAAAAGTGGTAAGAAAAAGAAAGTTAAACCAAATGGCTCTTTTGTGCCTTCTGAAAATAGAAAGTCAATAGAAGAAGATCAACCGTTGGAGTCTCGAAAAAATGAAGATATTACTTACTAGCGTATTACACGCGGCACTACACTTCATTCCGGTTAAAGAATACTAATCAGAAAGTGCTCAAGTCGCCTTTAGCTATTTAATATTTATTCTGTTTCTTTCCTTTAATCCTTTGTCAAAACGTATTTTTGCGAAAACCAAAAAAGATTATGAATATCCTCATTTTGGGCTCAGGTGGCCGTGAACATACCATTACTTGGAAGTTAAGTCAATCTACAAAAGATATTGAATTATTCGTGGCTCCGGGTAATGCGGGTACAGCCCAAATCGCCAAAAACATACCGATTGGTGTAAATGATTTCGAAGGAATAAAAAAGATAGTTCTTGATAATAAAATCGATTTGGTAGTCGTAGGTCCGGAAGATCCTTTGGTCAATGGTGTTCATGATTATTTTTTGAATAACCAAGAAATCAGTCACATACCTGTCATTGGCCCACAAAAAGCCGCGGCGGAGTTAGAGGGCAGCAAAGATTTTGCCAAGCAGTTTATGATGCGCCACAACATTCCGACTGCGGAATACAAAAGCTTTACAAAAGAGAGCCTGAATGAAGGTTTAAGTTTTTTAGAAAGCTTGAATCCACCTTATGTTCTAAAGGCGGATGGATTGGCAGCTGGAAAAGGAGTTCTAATCTTGAATGATTTAGATGAAGCTAAGTCAGAGTTGACCAAAATGATGGTTGATCACAAGTTTGGTGCTGCCTCAAGTACCGTAGTCATTGAGGAGTTTCTTTCAGGTATCGAACTGAGCGTCTTTGTTCTTACCGATGGTTCGGGATATAAAGTACTTCCGACAGCAAAAGACTATAAAAGAATTGGAGAAGGAGACACTGGTTTGAACACGGGCGGTATGGGGGCCATATCCCCGGTTCCTTTTGCTGATAAATCTTTTATGGCTAAGATACATGACAGAATAGTAAAACCGACCGTAGAGGGCCTTAAAAAGGATAATCTACCCTATAAGGGGTTTATATTTATTGGGTTGATTAAAGTTGGCGAAGATCCCAAAGTAATAGAGTACAATGTAAGAATGGGCGATCCGGAAACCGAAGTCGTCATTCCAAGGATTAAAAACGACTTGGTCGATGTCTTGAATGCGGTAGCTGAAGAGAGGCTTGATGAAATAGAACTAGAAATTGATAATCGCTCGGCGACTACGGTAATGTTGGTTTCCGGTGGTTATCCGGAGGCATATGAAAAGGGAAAAATAATGTCGGGTTATGATTCAATTGAGGACTCCCTAGTATTTCATGCGGGCACCAAACTGGAGAATGGACAAGTAGTAACCAGCGGCGGTAGGGTAATGGCCGTAACCTCCTTTGGAAAAGACTTTAAGGAGGCCCTGAATCAATCTTACAAAAACGTCGAAAAGATTTCCTTTGAAGGAATGAACTATAGAAAGGACCTAGGGTTCGACCTATAAAACCATTATCTAAAGAAAATCAGATAAGGCGGATTCTATCTTGGAAATCCGTTTTTTATAGATAGGAATGAGAACTGATAGACTTATCTTCCTCGTTATTGTCGTTGTAATTCTTTAGCTGCATCATCCAATAAGCGAATCCTGCAAAACCGACCAACATAAATATCCAATTTAAGAAGTTGGCACCCCACCAACTTTCCATAAAACGAAGTTGGTCTAAAGGGTAAAACAGATAGTTTACGAACAAATCCTCTATTCCTCTAAAAAATGAAGTCATCTTATTACCTATATTTACCTGCAAAAATATAAAAAGTCAGGATGATTTCCATCATTTTTGGCAAAACAAAGCCAATTAATTACATCATTGTGCTTTCGTTTTTGTTCGTTTTTTATTGGTCAGTTCATTTTGCCCTTTTCAATAAATTTTATGTGGCCGAAGAACTAGTGGGTCAGGTTTTAATACTTGCTTTATTGCTGTTCAGCATTTTTGTGGTCAATTTTATTGTCAAGAGAAACAAGATTACGGGCACCAACTCATTTCCCTTAATGTACTATGCGTTATTGACGGTAATCTTTCCTGAAACGTTAGCAGACTCGAACGCCATTTTTTCAAGCTTTTTTCTTCTGCTTGCGTCTAGGCGATTGTTGAGTATGCGCTCGCTCAAGAACATCAAGTTTAAGATATTTGATTCGACCTTATGGATATTGGTATCTACCCTGTTTTATGATTGGGCCGTATTGTTCTTACTATTGGTTTTCGCCGCCATCTATTTTTATCAGCCAAAGATCAAAAAAAACTGGTTGGTGCCCTTTGCCGCTGGATTCACTTTTTTCATGATTACCGAATGCGTCTTGGTTTTGGCCAACAGTCAAGATTTTCTGGCCAACCACTACCAATTTAAGTTCTACCCCAATATGGTCTATTTTTCATATTGGGGGCACAGTACAAAGTTGATATGCTATGTATTGGGTACATTTCTTGCGGGGCTCATTGCTTTTTTAAAATTGGGCAAGGGTAGTGTCGGCCAAGTGGTAACTATGAGATTGATAGCACTGTCGTTTATCATAGGAATTGTTTTAAATGTGCTTAAACTATCGGATAATGTTTATCCGATTATGGTCACATTTTTTCCCGCGGTAGTGTTTTTCACCAAATATATCGAATCGATCAGAAGGCCGAACATCAAAGAAATTATCTTAATGGTCAGTATAGCATTGCCATTTCTGGTGTTTGCAAGTAGCATGGCATTAAAATAACCGGTTCAACTTCATGAGCCAACAAGGTACAATTGATACCTTTGCAAAAATTATGAGTTATGTTCAGTGATTTAGCATTTAAGATTTTCGAAGAAAGTATTCAAAAATATCATATAAAAGATACTGTTGACCAACCCTTTGTGAACCCTTATGCCAAAGACGATATCGCCCGTTTGCTCTATCGAAAAAATTGGATAGATACCGTGCAGTGGCATTATGAAGATTTGATTCGAGACCCTGAAATCAATCCTAAGGAGGCGTTGGTATTGAAGAGAAAAATCGATGCAAGCAATCAAGACCGTACCGATTTGGTCGAGTATATCGACAGCTATTTTCTTGAGAAATACAAATCGGTAGAAGCAGATGATGACGCCACTATTAATACAGAAAGCCCTGCATGGGCTGTAGACCGACTGTCTATTTTGGCATTGAAAATCTACCACATGCAAGAAGAGGTGTCGCGCATAGATGCTTCGCCAGAGCATATTCAAAAATGTACTCAAAAATTGAGTGTATTGCTTGAGCAAAGAAAAGATCTTTCAACGGCCATTGATCAGCTAATAGCTGATATTGAATCTGGAAAAAAGTACATGAAGGTGTATCGCCAAATGAAAATGTACAATGACGATGAACTGAATCCCGTTCTTCGTGCCCAAAAATAAGAAACATCTTCTGGTCATAAGGCTTTCAGCCATGGGCGACGTTGCAATGACAGTGCCCGTACTAAAGGCGCTTCAGCAACGTTATCCTGATTTGGTGCTTACGGTATTGACCAGAAAATTCTTCGCTCCGATGTTTTTTCAACTATCAAATTTGAAGGTGTTTGAAGCTGATGTCAAAGGAAGACACAAAGGAGTCTTGGGTCTTTGGAAGCTGTACAAAGAGCTGAAATCGCAAAACCTTGACGGGGTGGCGGATCTACATAATGTTCTTAGAAGTAATATTCTAAAGAAATACTTTACTCTGACAACAATTCCTTTTAAGCAAATTAACAAAGGGAGAAGCGAAAAGAAGGCACTTACTTCGGGAGGAAAAGGAGCTTTTGTGCCTTTAAAAAGTACGCACGCAAGATATGCCAATGTATTTGCAAAGCTCGGCTATCCTTTCGAGTTGGAAGGAGATTTTTCTTTGGCCAGGGAAAAGTACCCTGAAGCAGCCACAAAAATAATAGGAGTAGAGGCCAAACCCTGGATTGGCATTGCCCCGTTCGCGGCATTTGAAGGGAAGATGTATCCTAAAGAACTGATGGAGCAAGTGATTCAACAATTGAGTTCAACCAATCGGTATAAAATTTTGTTGTTTGGTGGTGGCCAACATGAAAAGGAGATTTTGGCGCAATGGCAATTGAGATTTGATGATGTTTTTAGTATGGTGGGAATTCTTTCCTTTCAAGAAGAATTGGCACTTATATCAAATCTTGATATTATGTTGTCTATGGATAGTGGAAACGGGCACTTGGCGGCCATGTATGGTGTACCCGTAGTAACGTTGTGGGGCGTAACTCACCCCTATGCCGGTTTTGCCCCTTTTGGGCAAAATGAGGAAAACTCAATTCTTTCCGATAGAGAGAAATACCCTCTTATCCCAACCTCGGTTTATGGCAACAAAATGCCCGATGGTTATGATAAGGCCATGGAAAGTATTTCTCCCTCAAAAGTTGTCAATAAAGTAGAACAGATACTCTCAAAAGAGTAACTTTTTTAATTCGCAGACCCGTAAACAGTTTGATGGTTTAAGCTATTGTCCCTTTTCGGTTCCAAAGATTTAAAATACTGTCGTAGTTGCGACATGAACCTATATTTTCTTGCACTTGGGGCAATTTCGACCATCAGGGTTCTTACGCCAATATATGCGCTCATTAAGTAGACCGCTACACCTTCGCTATCTACATGCCTATCGATATATCCGTTAAATTTGCCGCGTTGAATGGCCGAAACAAGGTTGGCTTCCCAAATTCGTAGAATATCATTCAAATGCTTCATGATGCGCTCATTCTTTCCGTTGAATTCGTTGACGAAATTACTTAGCACGAAACCAAAATCCAATTCGTTATGAACAGCGGTTTCCAACGCTTCTTCAAAACAACTTGTAATAAGGTCTAAGGTATTTTCGTGTCCTTCAATGGGTTCAATCAGCATACTATACATCTTTCGAACCAATAGGTTCTCTATAATTTGAATAAAAAAATCTTCCTTTGATTCAAAGTGGTAATAGAAGGCTCCTTTTGATAGCGATAATTCTTTGAGAATATCGTCGACACTTGTATTGTAATAACCGTTTTTATAGAAAAGTTCCAATCCGGTTACTTGCATTCTTTGCATGGTCGCCATGCGTTTTAAAGTCTTGTCCATTTTAGTAAGATTTGGGTCTAACAGACTGCTAAGTCTCTAACAAAGAACCCAAGGAAAACGTTTTCGCTCAATCTAAATGGATAAACGGACCTATATTTTCGGTTAAATAACCAAACACCGACGAACTACACAATTTCTAAAAAAATAAACCGACTTGATAGTCGGTTTAAATGATACTATTGTAGGGTGAATAACCTTTAAGAATAGACGGACGGAACTATATTAGTTTAGGTGACCGTGCCTTGGCAGCTACTACCTGCTCCAGCAGTACAACCGTAGCAGTGCTGAGAAATAATAATATTGCGGTCATTTAAAACTTCCTCGTTATAATCTTTAATATGGTTGACCTTGCTGGCCACCTTAAGACCTAACATTTGATTAAAATCACAATCGAACAGCCAACCATCCCAACTAACGGAGATGGTATTGGTACACATAACGTTCGCTACCGCTGCCGGATTATAGGCTTCTACTAAAGAGTACATGTAATCTTCGTAATTGTCAGAAGCGATCAAGTAGTCTAAAAATCTAGATATGGGCAAGTTGGTAATCGCAAAGAGATTGTGAAATTCAATATTAAAATCTTCTTTTAGGGCTTTTTTAAAGTCACGTTCCATGGCAGCTTGGTCACTAGGTAGAAAGGCGCCTGATGGGTTGTAGACTAAGTCGAGTTTTAAAGGACTATCCGGCATTCCGTAACCCACTTCATTCAATTTTTTCAATGCCTGTATCGATTTGTCGAAAACTCCATCTCCACGTTGTTTATCGGTTTTTCCCCTAGTATAGTGAGGCATGGAAGATACTACATGAATATTGTACTCTTTAAAGAAGTCTGGCAGGTCATTATACTTCTTGTTGGCCATGATAATGGTCAAATTAGACCTAACGATAAAATCTTTTATACCGACCTTGGCGGCTTCTTCAACAAACCATCTAAAATTAGGATTCATTTCCGGCGCACCGCCGGTAAGGTCCAAGGTATGTGCACCTGTGTGTGAAATGACATCGAGACATTGTTGCATAGTTTCTTTGGTCATAATTTCCTTTCTATCAGGGCCGGCATCAACATGGCAGTGCTCACAGACCTGGTTGCACATATAGCCCACATTGATTTGGAAAATTTCTAATTTTTTAGGGCGTAAGGGATACTGCCCAATATTTGAGAGCTTATCCTTAAAACGGGGAAGTTCACCATCGGCGAACACGCCTCCACTAAGAATGTCTAATTGTTTATTTGTTTCAGCAAGTTCATTATGCCTTGCCTTGAGGGATTTTGTTGCCATAATAATGGTTTCGTTTTAGCCCAAAAAGAGCATTTTAGTGCAAACAAAGTTTTACATACTCAACTTGTTGTACTTGTTCATCATCTGTACGCCATGTACCAAAGTAGCCCCACTTTCAATGGCGGCACCGGCATGAACGGCCTCCATCATTTCTTCTTTGGTAATACCGCGCTGTAAGCCATCTTTAGTATAAGCATCTATACAGTAGGGGCATTTGACCACGTGGGCTACTGCAAGCGCTATGAGTGATTTTTCGCGGGCCGATAGTGCTCCTTCCTCAAATACTTTGCCATAGTAGTCGAAAAATTTTTCTCCTAACTCTTCGCTCCACTCGCTAATTTTTCCAAATTTTCTTAAATCCGCCGGGTCATAATAATTATTAGCCATCTTATTTTTTCTTTTTAGTGTTTGTGATTAATCCTATTATTCAATTAGTCTGTTTTTTGCTTGTGACCATACATTCGTATACGATTGTTCATCGTTTTTTCTCGTGCATTTAAAAGCAAGACTGATATTTTTTGTAAGAACTAAATGTCGCCAAAGTCTCTTCAAATTCTAACATGTTAATAAAGTTTACAAAATGTATAGGAAACACACGCATTTTTATAGATTTTTTAGCAAAAACACTCAACGTTTTGGCATAAGAATTGTTCAAATTGAAATCGTAATCAAGACTTATATAAATTGAATTTACTATGGATAATTTAACAGCTTTATTAATGATTGGGTGGCTTTTCGGAATCTTTGGTCTTATATATACAATTGGTCTGGCAAGAAAGAAGTCTACTAACGACAGGCCTGTTTTTGTACCTATTAAAGTGCAGAAAAGTTCCCGTCAAATTTTCAAGAGTAAAAATTAAAATTGATTTTCTCGACCCGTAAGTCGATTCTTAACTGAAAGTTTAATTAATATTCAAATCAAAATGACAAATAGAGCAAACACAACTTCGAGTTGGAAGGTTTACCTGTTTTCAGCCCTGATTGCCTTAGCGGTAAGTTTTGCCGTTATAAAAGGGTATCAAATGACTCAGAACGATGAAATTAAAATCACCCAAGTAAGTGGGGTTGATGGAAAACATGTACTGTACACGGCAGATGATGAAGGTAATATCAAGCCGCTTGACTTTACTGAGACCAGTGAGAAGGTATTAGATGCAGTAGTACATATTAAATCAATTCAAACCCGCCCTCAGAACAACATGAGCGGTGCCAGAGAATTGCCAGATCCTTTTAAAGAGTTTTTCGGTGATATGTTCAAAAACCAAATGCCAGAAGGTGGTATGCAGTCACAACCATTGATAGGTACCGGTTCCGGGGTTATCATAAATGAGAAGGGTTATATCGTTACCAACAATCATGTAATTGATAATGCTGACGAGGTAGAGGTGACCCTTTATAATAATGAATCTTATAAGGCAAAAGTAATTGGTGTTGACCCGACCACTGATTTGGCACTTTTACAAATAGACGCCGATGATTTGCGAACCATGGCGCTGGTAAATTCTGATGATGTAGAGGTAGGTGAATGGGTGTTGGCAGTTGGTAACCCACTGGGTCTGAATTCAACCGTAACGGCCGGCATCGTTAGTGCGAAAGCACGTAGTATCAATATAAATAAAGAAAAGTTTGCTGTTGAAAGCTTTATCCAGACCGATGCGGCCATTAACCCAGGAAACAGTGGTGGAGCTTTGGTCAATCTTGAAGGAAACCTAGTAGGTATTAATACGGCAATAGCCAGTAGAACGGGAAGTTATACCGGTTATGGTTTTGCGGTGCCTAGTAATATAGTTACCAAAGTTGTTGAAGACTTACTAAAATATGGTAGTGTACAGCGAGGTATGCTTGGTGTGAGCATTAGAACTATGGATGGATCTTTGGCCAAGGAGAAAAATGTAAGCTTCTCAAAAGGCGTTTGGGTAGAAAATGTGGGCGATCAGAGCGCTGCTGACAAAGCCGGTATTGAATCAGGTGATATTATTACGAAGGTTGATGGTGTGCTAGTTGGCACTTCCCCAAGACTACAAGAGATTATTGCCAGTAAAAGACCGGGTGACAAAGTGGCCGTTACCGTTAGACGTGATGGAAAAGAGAAGGAATTTGATGTGATTCTAGAGAACGCGAACGGAACAACTGAGATTGTAAAACACGAGAAAAAAGAGGTTCTTAATTTATTGGGTGCAGATTTTGAGACTTTAGATGCCAAAATGGCCGAAAAGCTGAACATTGAAAGTGGTGTTCAGGTCACAAGGCTTTACCCTGGTAAAATACGTAAGCAAACCCAAATGCGTGAAGGGTTTATTATTACCCGAATCGATGGAAAACGTATAAAGGAGGTTGAAGATGTAGCAAAAGCCCTTGAAAACAAGTCAGGCGGCGTTATGATAGAAGGTGTTTACGAGGGTTCATCGGAGAAATATTATTACGCTTTTGGAATGGATTCTTAATATATCCGTTTCATTTTAAGTAATTTTAATGCCGCGGTGCCTTTCACGCACCGCGGCATTATTTTTTCACCAAAATGAGAGATTTAAGAGATGTTGCATCATTAGGTCTAATTCTGTCGGGCGGTGGTGTTCGGGGTATGGCCCATATAGGTGTAATTAAGGCATTAAATGAATATGGCATATCGGCAAACATTGTAAGCGGAAGTAGTGTCGGTGCGTTGGTGGGTGCTCTTTATGCTAACGGTAATACGGTTTCTGAAATGCTTTCTTTCTTTAAAGAAACCCCTCTCTTTAAATATAACTTCTTGACTATAGTAAAGCCAGGCTTTATTGATACCGATAGGTATTTTGATGTTTTTCGCGTCTATTTTCCAGACGATAATTTCGAATCTTTGCAAAGAGAGTTGCATGTAGTGGCTACGAATTTGCAAAATGGTGATTTAGGATATTTTTCTTCTGGAGAGCTCATCGCGCCTCTTTTGGCCTCCGCTGCTCTTCCACCGGTATTTAGTCCTGTTGAAATAGGGGGTGAACTCTTTGCCGATGGCGGTATAATGAACAATTTTCCTTTGGAACCAATTGAAGGTAAGGTCGACTTTATACTAGGAAGCAATGTTTCTGTGATAGGGCATCTGGAGAAAAACGCGTTAAAGAATTCCATACAGCTGACAGGTAGGGTAACAGGACTAATGATTTACGCCATCAATAGGCAAAAATTGGAAGCATGCGACCTGTTGTTGGAGTTCAAAGATTTGGAGCATATTGGCGTACTTGACAGAAAAGGAATTGAAAAGGCATATGCCATAGGTTATGACCACACCCGAGAAATTCTTGACATAGTACTTTCAAATTAGAACATACTGCTTAAAAGAAGGGTGGCGACTATCCATAGAACTACTGAGATAATACCCCCAATGACCAAGAAATGTTTAAAGCGATAGATACCCATACTAAAAATGAGCGCATTGGTCTGATAGCCCAGCGGTGTGAAAAAGCTGAAGTTAGCCGCAAACATCACTGATAAAATAAAGGGCTTGACATCAAGTTCCAGCCCATTGGCCAGCGAAATACCTATAGGGGCCATAATTATGGCCGTCGCATTATTAGAAACAACACTGCTTAATAACATGGTGGTCAAAAATAGAATTCCAATAACGATCATAGGTTGTTGTCCGCTCATATATTCAAGCAAGACTTGGGTTATCCACTTATCGGCCTCGGCATTGCTCATGGCAATTCCTAAGGGAATCATTCCTGCCAACAGAAATATAATCTGCCAGTTGATTTTTTCATAGATTCGGTTGAGTTCAACACATTTGAACAAAAGCATTGCAAGCGTTCCCGTTATAACGCTGGTCATTACCTCAAACACGCCTGTAGCAGCCAAAGCAACTGTACCGAGTAGTATTAAAATTGACAGGTTACGTTTTATAACAGTTGAGGGCGGTCGACCTTCAAACTGATTGAGTACCGCTAGATTATTACTGTTCTCAAAATTCGGAACATAATCGGGGTCGGTCTGTATCAAAAGCCTATCACCAACGCGAAGCCTAGTAAACTCTCGATTGCTCTGATAAAGCCTTCTCTGAAGACTTGTTAATTTTTTTCGTTTGTTGACGGCCAAAGGTATGGCCCTCGGTACAATCATTCTTTTAAGCTCTGCTAACGTGCGGCCAACAAAACGTGAACCAGGTAACAGTAGTAGTTCGAGCAATACGGCATCCTTTTCTTTTTCAGTTTCTTGGGTATCCGGATCATCTTTCTTTTTTCGCTTTCCGCCCACCCTCTTTATTTGGGTGCTTGAACCAGGCTTGATTTGGTCTAAATGCTCGACATCAACTTCAAAATAACCTTGGCCGCGCATCCATTGAAGGTTTTCAAGACTACAATGAAGAAGTATCACATCATTGGCATGAATTTCCATCTCTTTATTGAGCAGATTTTGATCTAATCGATTTCTCGTAATTCTTAGAACGGTAATATCCGACTCTTTGAACATGAAAGAATCCCCTAGCTTTTTACCGACCAACGAAGATTCTGGGTCAACGGTTAAGGTCAATAAATAGCGGTCGAGATCATACTTATCCGATAATCCGGCGGCATTTTTTGGCAAAAAGCGGTAAAATAAGGCGATTATTAGTACAGAAATACCCAAGAAGGTGATACCCATTAAACTGAATTCGAAAAAACCTAAACGTTCACCTGTATACCGAGAAGAGATGTTGTTGACCAAAAGGTTGGTCGATGTACCCATCAATGTACAGCTTCCACCTAAAATACTGGCAAAAGAGATGGGTAATAACAATTTGCCGGGCGGCATTTGATACTTCTGTTTGAGCTCGGCGACTATTTTGATGAATACGATAACGACAGCTGTAGAGCTGACAAATGCTGAAATACTGCCAGCAATGAGCATTACCGCGACCATGGCCAAGACCATCGGCCAACTTTTCAAGACCTTTAAACCTTTGGCCAACCATGAAATAGCACCGTTTTCCTCAAGACCTATAGCCAATATCATCAGACAGAGTATGGTGATGACCGCCTTATTCGAAAAACCACTGACCGCTTCCTCAGGTGTCACAAGACCGGTCAGCAAAAGAGCGGCAATTATGCAGAATGAAATTTTATCGATGGGAAACACCTCAAAGGCGAACAAGACAATGGTTGCGCCAATGATGAGAAAAACCAGAATGATTTCCCATGTCATATCGAAGAGCATTAGATATTCTTGCAAAGGTATTCTAAGCCTTGGCAGGTTGTACCCCAATCGCAATAATTGCGAGTGCTAATGCTTTTACAATATACTCGCCAAAAAATATACCGATATATATTTTTAACTGTTGTTTCTATACATCGTCGTAATCAACGGTAAGGCTAGGGGTAATCGGCAGCGCTTGGCAAGTTAGAATAAAGCCTTCTTCAATTTCACCGTCGGTCAAAATCTGATTTTTGACCATTTCCGCTTTACCTTCGGTAACTCTGGCGATGCAGCTACTGCAAACCCCACCTTGACATGAATATGGGGCATCGATATTTTCTTTGAGAACCGCATCAAGTACGCGGTCTTTCTTATCCATAGTCAAAGAAAACTCCTCATCGTCCAGAATAATCTTTAGTTGGGTCTGACCTTCGGCATCAACGGGCATATCATCAAGAATTTCAGTAGTGGTGAAAAGTTCAAAGTGTATTTTGTCTTTAGGTATGTCGTTTTCTTGAAGCATATCTGATACAAGATTAATCATACCTTCAGGTCCGCAAAGATAAAAGGCATCAAATTCAGTGTCTTTGTGCTTGTTCTTTAAAGCGTAATTGACCGTTGAGCTATCGATTCTACCAAACAACGAATTGTCTTCCTGTGTTTGACTGGTAATGAAGTAGGCAAAAAACCTGTCAGGATAATCAAGCTCTAATTTGGCCAATTCAGTATAGAACATGGTCTCTTTGTGAGACTTGTTACCATATACAAGAACAAATTTATTTTTCGAATTGCTAGAAAGCACGGTCTTAACAATGCTCATTATAGGTGTTATACCGCTACCTGCGGCAAAGGCAGCAATATTTTTCTGCTTTTCGGAAGGAGAAAAAGTAAAGCGCCCCTCTGGTGGCATAACCTCTAAAACATCACCAACGGAAAGTTTGGTGTTGGCAAAATCAGAAAAACCGCCGCGGTCTACTTTTTTTACACCGATGGTGAAACAATCACTTTTCGGTGAAGAACAGATCGAGTAAGCCCTTCTCAACTCTTTTCCCTTCAATTCTTTTTTGACGGTTATGTATTGACCAGGGGTAAAATCAAAAGTTTGAATTAGTTCTTTTGGCACAGCAAATGTGATGGCTACTGAACTTGGTGTCAAGGGTTTGATGTGTTTTACCGTAAGCGGATGAAATTGGGCCATGTTAATCTGTTTAGTACAAATGGAAAGGCAAAATTAAGCATTGGCCCTACTATTTGAAACGTATTGGCAAAAAAATAGTTTCTAGGTGTAACAATTAGTATCTTTCGTACACTCATTCTTCATAGCAATAGTTCTTTTGATGATCAAGCACTTCACTAACCTTCAATGGAAATCTTTCTTTCGCTCTTCTTCATTCGGAAAAGGGTTGGCAATGAAGATTTTTATGGGTTTTTTGGGTGTTTATCTATTGGTTTCGTTGGCAATGGCCGGTGTGGGCATGTATTTTGCCCTAGAGAAAATTTTCCCGGATGATGACCCTTTTTTGATGGTCAACCGATTCATCATTTATTCATTTCTTTTAGAAATTTTTGTCCGTTATTTTTTTCAGAAGCTTCCAGTGATGGATGTAAAGCCCTTTCTGACCCTGCCGGTCAAGAAAAGTGCCATTACCCATTATATTTTAGGGCGTTCCGCTTTGTCGTTTTACAACTTCATGTCCCTCATTTTTTTTCTTCCCTTTTGCGTAGTTCTCATAACGAAAGGCTATGACAGGCTCAATGTGATTGTTTGGCTGCTGGCGATATTGGCTATCGTTCTTCTTATTAACTACATAAATTTTCTTGTAAATAAGAGTGACAAGGTGCTTCTGGTAGTAGCAAGTATCTTGATAGGCTGTTTTGCTTTTGAGTATTTTGATGTACTGCCCTTAACGGTCTATTTCGGTCAACTTTTTTATTCTTTATATGAGCAACCTTATTGGCTGTTCGTGCCAGTGCTATTATTGGTGTTTGCTTATTACGCTAACTACAGTTTTTTAAAAAGAAAATTGTTTTTAGACACCACCTTGCGCAAGAAAACCAAACACGTGGTGACATCAGACATGACATGGACACGTCATTTTGGCCACATTGCGCCCTTCTTGAAACTTGACTTAAAGCTTATATGGCGTAACAAGCGTACTAAAACACAGGTCTTTATTTCTTTGGCCATGATTTTCTATGGCTTGATATTTTATACCATGGGTGATTTTGGCCCTAATTCACCCATGATGGTCTTTGTAGGCATTTTTATGACCGGTGTTTTTTTGATGAACTTTGGCCAATTCATACCATCTTGGGATAGTGAGTATTACAGCATGATGATGTCGCAGAATATTCCCTTGCGGAATTACTTAGAGTCAAAGGCCAAGCTTATTTACGTAAGTGTAGCCGTTATGTTTCTGTTGTCCATTCCGTACATTTATTTTGGTTGGGAAGCCTTGGCCATCAATTTGGCGTGCGCACTTTATAATTTGGGTGTTAATACGCCAGTGGTTTTGCTCTTTGGGTCGCTGAACAAAAAGAGAATTGATTTGGCGAAAAGTGCAGTGGGCAATATGCAAGGCGTAAGTGCAGCACAATTTCTTGTGGGTATACCCCTATTCGGGCTGCCGATGGTTCTCTACAGCGTATTGTATTATTCGGCCTCGTTTCAGGTGGCAATTGTGGCCATGGGTTTGGTCGGTCTGATTGGTTTTTTATGCAGAAAGCAATTGATCGATATGACCACCAAAGCATATCGCAATAAAAAATATAGAATGATTGCCGGTTTCAAAGAAAAGAACAGTTAATCCAATAGTTCCAATTTATGATTGAAGTAGAAAACCTTAGCAAGACGTACAACGGAAAGACTGTTTTGAATATTCCTCAATTGAATATCACCAAGGGACAAAGTTTTGGTTTAGTAGGTAACAATGGCGCAGGTAAAACTACATTTTTTAGCCTTTTGCTAGATTTGATCCAGCCAACCACAGGTCATATTGTTACAAATAATGTTCGGGTAGATCAAAGCGAAGATTGGAAACCTTTTACATCATCTTTCATTGATGAATCTTTTTTGATAGGATACCTTACCCCTGAAGAATATTTCTATTTTATCGGGGAACTTCGTCATCAGAACACAGCCGATGTCGATGCATTATTGGCCAACTTCCAAGAATTTTTTCACGGAGAAATATTGGGTCAGAACAAATATTTAAGAGACCTTTCTAAGGGTAATCAGAAAAAGGCGGGTATTGTTGCCAGCTTTATCGGTCAGCCAGAAGTGGTGATTTTAGATGAACCCTTCGCTAATTTAGACCCATCCACCCAAATCAGGCTCAAGGGAATCATAAAAGAATTGGCTGCGCAAAAGGGGGTAACCGTTTTGGTTTCCAGCCACGATTTAATTCATGTAACTGAAGTTTGTGAACGAATAGTTGTATTGAATAAGGGTGAGGTGGTGAAAGATATTGAGACCTCCGCTGAAACTTTAAGAGAATTAGAAGCGTTTTTCTCTGGATCTTCTTTTTCGGCCCCTGGCGAAACCATCATTTCTTAGTGGGTGAATGGTATATTCTTTTTGAAATGAAATTTATGAAAACCGACCATTGGGTCGGTATCAGCGTTGGGGTTTAAGAGGCCTTGTACCTGATTCATCGATAAACTACTCCTTCTTTTCTTTAAACTGTATAAAAACAGCCATAAAATGTTCCGGCCACTTATTCACTGACCTGTCGGTCGGTTAAGTTCAGTTCTTTTTTTAATGTAGGGGGCTTGTTTCGAAAGGTTTTATTGGTATTAAAGTCGCTATTTTAGAGATTATTTATGTTCTAAAGTCCTGCTGGTACAATTTCCGAGGCTTTATCGCTTCAACGGCTTTGATTAAAATATTTTATCGATGAAATACATAATAATCCCGTTCTTTTTTAGTTAGAGTTACGTACACAGATTTACAATTTTGAAGCTATATAAAAAACTGGTCTTGATTTCGGTTCTGGGGGGCATCGCGATATCGTCTTGCTCTACCAAGAAAGATACGTTCGTAAACCGAAATTGGCATGCGCTCAACACCAAATACAACACTCTGTATAATGGCAATATTGCCTTTGAAGAGGGGCGCACAGAGCTAAACAATACTTACCATGATGATTACTGGGAGGTGCTTCCGGTAGAGCGCCTAGAGGTTACCGACGAAATCAAACTAGACTCTGAAGATAACAACCCTAACTTCATAATTGCTGAAGAGAAGGCCACGAAAGCCATACAAAAACATAGTATGGATATTAAAGATGTCGAGCGAAACCCACAAACTGATGAAGCTTTTTTATTGTTGGGCAAGGCCAGGTATTTTGACCAAAGGTATATTCCCGCATTAGAGGCTTTTAACTACATCATCAACAAATATGATTTTAGCGACAAGATTGCTGAGGCACGTATCTGGCGTGAGAAGGTAAATATTAGACTTGAGAATGAAGAGTTGGCCATTAAAAATTTGAAGTGGCTAATGAAATACGAAGATTTGAAAGAGCAAGAATATGCCGATGCACGCGCTATGATGGCTCAGGCATATATTAATCTTGGGGTTATCGATACAGCTGTTCAGCAACTGAAGATTGCATCTTATTATACCAAGAAAAACTCTGAGAAGGGTCGTTATTATTACATAATAGGCCAGCTATTTAACCAATTAGGGCATAAAGACAGCGCCAACTACGCGTTTGATAAGGTAATTGACCTAAATCGAAAATCACCAAGGGTTTATATGGTGAATGCAGAAATAGAGAAGATTAAGAATACCGATGTTACTTCTGAAAATCAGGAGCTGATGCTTGAGTATCTCACCAAAATGGAGGAGAATCGTGAAAACAGACCCTTTTTACATCTAATTTATCGTCAAGTCGCCGAGTATCACTTGAATCAAGAGAACGATAGCTTGGCATTGCTATACTTCAACAAGTCGCTAAGGGCCACCCAAAATGAGCCTAAATTAAATGCTCTGAATTATGAGAACCTGGCAGTTTATAATTTTGATAGAAACATATATAAGTTGGCAGGTGCCTATTATGACAGTGTTCTGACCAACTTAAATGAGAATACTAAAAAATACCGCTCTACCAAGAAGAAACTTGATAACCTTGAAGATGTAATCAAATATGAAGACATCGTTCATCACGCCGATAGTGTAATCACTGTATACGAAATGCCCCAAGAAAAAAAGGTGGCCTATTTTGAAGAGCACATTGCTAGTTTGAAAAAGGCACAGGAAGCGGCGGCGAAAAAAGAAGAGAACAGAATGAATGCGGGCTTTGCTCAATTTGCCCAAAGCAAAGGGGGTAAAGAGAATAAAGGCAAGTTCTATTTTTATAATTTGACCAGTTTAGGTTACGGCAAAAATGATTTCGCCCAACGATGGGGCAAAAGAGAACTGGCAGATAACTGGCGTTGGAGCGATAAAAGTCGTTCTTTGCCGGCAGAAGCGACTAACGCTGTTGCGGCAAACGACCAACAAGGTTTGGGTGAAGAAGCTGCTGATGACCGCATGTCCGTCGATTTTTATCTTAACCAGATTCCTCAGGAAGAGAGTACTATTGATAGCCTCCGCACTGAAAAAAACTTTGCCAACTATCAGCTGGGGTTGATTTATAAAGAGAAATTCAAAGAGAACGTTTTGGCTGCCGAAAAGCTTGAAGATGTTCTTGCCTCCAATCCTGAAGAAAGACTGGTATTGCCTTCTAAGTATAATTTGTATAAGATATATGAAGAAGAGGGTAGTCCGTTATTGGCTTCGATGAAGGCCGATATACTTAAAAACCATGGTGATTCTCGTTACGCCGAAATCATTTTGAACCCTAGGGCCGTTCTTGAGGGCGATGAAGATAGCCCGGCTGCACGTTATGCCGCCCTCTACAGACTTTACGAGCAGCAAGAGTTCTTGCGCACGATTACTGGTGCTGAAGAGAACATTGAAAAATTCACGGGTGACCCAATCGTTCCGAAATTCGAGATGTTAAAAGCGAACGCCATAGGCAGGCTCAATGGTTTTGAACCGTTCGAAGAGGCCTTGAACTACGTCGCACTTACCTACCCTAATTCCCCCGAAGGCAAAAAGGCAGAACAAATAGTGTCAGAGGAATTACCAAAATTGGCCGTTACCGAATTCTCTGCAGAAGAAGGCTCTACAGGTACCGATAACTGGAAAGTTGTTTTTCCTTTCAGAAGAAGCAATAATCAGATTGCTTTGAGAGTTATGAAAGAGCTAGAAGACGCAATCATAGATTTAAGATACAAGAATAGGGTGTCAAAAGACATTTATACGCTGGAAGAGCAATTCGTAGTAGTACACGGTTTTAAATCGAAGGACTACGCTCTAGGGTTCGCAGAACTTATAAAATTTAACAAGGATTACCTTATTGACAATGAGAATTTTGTAATTTTATCTAGCAACTACAAGACGGTACAAGTTCATAAAAACCTACAAGATTATAAGAATCAGATTTTAACCCCAAAACCATAACAAATGTTTTCCGATAACAAAAAACCTAGAACTATGAACGAAATAGGAGCACAACCGAACAGAATTTCTAAGCACACTAAAATCAAAGGAGATATCATCTCAGAAGCCGATTTTAGAATCGATGGTAAATTAGATGGAAATGTAAAAACCACCGGTAAGGTAGTTATCGGTAAAGACGGCTACATTCACGGAAAGGTAGAATGCGTCAACGCAGATATCGAAGGAAGCTTCAACGGTGAGCTTTTAGTTTCTGATTTATTGTCGTTAAAATCTTCAGCGGTAATCGAGGGTACGGTTTCCGTATCTAAATTGGCGGTAGAGCCAGGGGCCACTTTTAATGCTTCTTGTACTATGAAGGGCAAAGGTGCTTCGTCAAGCAGTAGCAGCAATTTTAAAACAACTATAGGTACAGCTGCCAATGAGCCAGCAAAAGCCTCGTGATAATTCGCGCTTGATCCGAAACGCGGCTAGCCTGTCGGGCATAGCCATACAAATGGGGGCGACCATTTATTTGGGGAATCTTCTAGGGGCGTGGTTGGATGAAAAGTTTGAAAAAACATATTTAGAGGATACAATTACCCTTATTGCTGTATTTTTGTCGATGTACCTAGTCATAAAAAAGGTCATCAACTTGAACAAATAATAGGGTCTAGTGGTAAAAACAATTTTGTTATACATAGTCGTGTTCACTTTTGTGGGCGCGACTTCTTTCTTTCTGCACGAATGGTTTTTGGGTGAAGAATATGATGAGCTGAAAGTTTTACTGAAGAAGGCCTATGTTTTTCATGGCATTTTCTCTTTATCGATTATAATTGTCTTTCGACTGGTGGCCAAAATCAAGTCGGTTTTCCCGCAACTGGGTTTTATTTATATGGGCCTTTTGGTTTTTAAAATCATGGTTTTCACGATGATGTTTTATCCCCAACTCATGGGAGATCAGATTATATCGAGGTTTTACAGGGGATCTATTTTAATACCCATTGCTATTTTTCTAATATTGGAAGTTGTTTTTGTTACAAAAATATTGCGCGGTAAATAATCCCAGAATTTTATATAAAAAATATGGTTTGATTTACGTTAAGAATAACTACTTTTGCGCCAAATTTTAGGAGCTTAATTTTTTGATAAAGAACCCATGAAGGAAGTATCAAGATCGGTCGGAACTCTATTACTACTTTTTGCACTTTGCTTTTCACTCCAAGGTTTTGCGTCTTCAGAATCAGACGATAAGGCTGATGGCGCTGTAAGTACTAAAGAAGAAGTCGAGGCGTATATTCAACACCATATTAAAGACTCACACGATTTTCATTTGTTCTCTTACACTAACGGTGCTGGTGAGCGAAAGCATGTCGGTTTTCCACTTCCGGTCATTGTTTGGTCAAGTAATGGTTTGGCCAGTTTTATGTCATCTGCTTTTCATCATGATGATTCAGGCGAGGTAATCGTTGAAAAAAATGGTTCTCGGTTTGTTAAGCTTCATAGTAAAATTTATGAATTGGATGGTGGTGCTAATGAGGTGAAGTTCGATGAGGCGCATCACCCTACAAACGCCCATAAGGTTTTAGATTTTTCTATGACTAAAAGTGTTGTCGGTATTCTTTTGGTCGGTCTATTGATGCTTTGGGGCTTTTCTAGTTTGGCCAAACAATACAAGACAAAAAAGGTGCCAACGGGTTTTGGTCGTGTGCTTGAGCCTTTGGTAATCTATGTTAGAGATGAGATTGCCAAACCGAACATCGGTGAAAAGAAGTATAGAAAATTTACAGGCTATCTATTAACCGTTTTCTTTTTTATATGGATTTTGAATCTTTTAGGTCTTACTCCTTTAGGTTTCAACGTAACCGGGCAATTGGCCGTAACTGCGGCATTGGCTATTTTCACCTTGATTATTTATACGGTTAGCGGAAATAAAGATTATTGGATGCACATGCTCTGGATGCCAGGTGTGCCGGTTCTTATTCGTCCCGTTTTGGCCATCATCGAATTGGCAGGAGCGTTTTTGATTAAGCCTTTCTCGTTATTGGTTCGTTTGTTTGCGAATATTTCAGCAGGTCATATTGTTGTCATGAGTCTTATCGCTATCATGTTTACCCTAAAGAATAGTTTGGGTGTAGCGGGCGCTACTGGGTTGTCATTGGTTTTATCATTTTTTATCACTTTGATCGAAGTTTTGGTGGCTTTTCTACAAGCATATATTTTCACAATGCTTTCTGCTTTGTTTATTGGAATGGCAGTAGCGGAACACGATCATGAGCATGAACATGACGCACATGGTCATGAGGTGGCCGACGCAGAAGACGTTCGAGAGAATTTTATTTAGAATTGAGTTTTTTATTTAATATATAAATCATTTACTATGTACAACTTAATTGGAGCAGGTTTAATCGTAATCGGAGCCGGTATCGGACTTGGTCAAATCGGTGGTAAAGCAATGGAAGGTATTGCTCGTCAACCAGAAGCGACTGGAAAAATCCAAACTGCAATGATTATCATCGCTGCACTTTTAGAAGGTTTGGCATTTGGTGCCTTGTTCTTAGGAAAATAAGAATAGAAAAACCTAAAAGCATTTTCCTGTAACGGTTGGTTGCAGGAAATGCTTTTCATCAAACATTAGCTATTAAGATATTATATATGGACATTTTAATAAACGATTTTTCACCAGGCCTTTTTATTGTACAGACCATTCTTTTGTTAGGTCTGATTTTTCTATTGGTGAAGTTTGCATGGAAACCTATATTAACGTCTCTTAATGAAAGAGAAGAAGGTATTCAGGGCGCTTTAGAGGCAGCCGAACAGGCCAGAAAAGAAATGCAAAATCTTCAGGCCGACAATGACAAGCTTTTGAAAGAAGCTCGTGCCGAGCGTGAGGCTATGTTGAAAGAAGCTAGAGAGATAAAAGATAAGATGATTGCCGACTCAAAAGAGCAGGCTCAAGTAGAGGCAGACAAATTGATTAAACAAGCTCAGGCAGCCATCGAGAGCGAAAAGAAGGCCGCTGTTGCTGATATCAAGAATCAAGTAGCCGAACTTTCGGTAGAAATAGCTGAAAAAGTGCTTAAAGAGCAATTGGCCAACAAAGACAAGCAACTAAAGTTGGTTGAAAGTATGTTGGGCGACGTTAAGTTGAATTAATCGATATTCTTTAAGTTAACTACCAAATAAGAAACAAATGAGCGATTCTAGAGCAGCCTTAAGATATGCAAAAGCCGTTTTAAACTTTGCAGTTGAAAAAAAAGCGGCAAATGCGGTCGAAGATGATATGCGTTCTATAGTAGCTACCATTTCAGAAAGCAAAGAGCTTCGCAATATGTTGCAGAGCCCTGTTATCAAAGAGGAAACAAAAAAAGAATCCTTGGCGGCCATATTTGCAGGTAGCAACGAAATAACTTTAGGTCTTTTAGGTACTTTGGCAGGTAATAAGAGAGTATCTCTTTTAAACGAAGTTGCCTTAAAGTATATTATTTTAAACGAAGATTTAAAAGGTGAAGGTGTGGCATATGTAACCACAGCCGTTCCATTGACGCCAGAGCTTGAAAAGAAAGTTTTGAAGCAAGTGGCCCAGCTTACCGGTAACGAGGTAAGCATTCAGAATAAAATCGATGAGAGTATCATCGGAGGTTTTATTCTAAGGGTCGGCGATTTGCAGTACGATGCGAGTATTGCGAATAAATTGAATAATTTAAAAAGAGAATTTACCAATAGTCTATAAATAACAACAACCTTTGAAATTAGAGGTCTCGTTCTATTTTCGCAGGTATAATGTCTAAACAAATGGCAGGAGTAAAAGCCGCTGAAGTATCAGCAATATTAAAGAAACAGTTATCAGGATTTGAAGCTACCGCTACTTTGGATGAAGTAGGAACCGTATTGCAGGTTGGTGATGGTATCGCCCGTGTTTACGGACTTTCCAATGCTCAATATGGAGAATTGGTGGAGTTTGAAGGTGGATTGGAAGGTATTGTTCTTAACCTCGAGGAAGACAACGTTGGTGTCGTACTTTTAGGCCCTTCTAAAGAAGTTCTTGAAGGTGCTACCGTAAAACGTACCCAAAGAATTGCTTCCATTAAGGTAGGTGAAGGTATTGTTGGGCGTGTGGTTGATACTTTGGGTAACCCTATCGATGGTAAGGGTCCTATCGCCGGTGATACCTACGAAATGCCATTGGAGCGAAAGGCGCCTGGTGTTATTTATAGAGAGCCCGTAACCGAACCTATGCAATCAGGTATTAAGGCTATTGATGCTATGATTCCTGTAGGTAGAGGTCAAAGGGAGTTGGTTATCGGTGACCGTCAAACAGGTAAGACAACTGTTTGTATCGATACCATTTTGAATCAAAAGGAATTCTACGATGCCGGTGAGCCAGTTTACTGTATCTACGTTGCCGTAGGTCAGAAAGCTTCTACCGTTGCCGCAATTGCCAAGACCTTGGAAGAAAAAGGCGCTTTGGCCTATACAACCATTGTAGCGGCCAACGCATCAGATCCTGCGCCAATGCAGGTATATGCTCCATTTGCTGGGGCTTCTATCGGTGAATATTTCCGTGATACAGGTCGCCCTGCATTGATTATCTACGATGATTTATCAAAGCAGGCGGTAGCTTATCGTGAGGTGTCTCTTCTTTTAAGAAGACCACCAGGACGTGAGGCCTACCCTGGAGACGTTTTCTACCTTCACTCAAGATTGTTGGAGCGTGCCGCAAAAGTGATAAACGATGATAAGATTGCGCAAAGCATGAACGATTTACCAGAGGTATTAAAACCAATGGTAAAAGGTGGAGGTTCTCTAACGGCTCTTCCGATTATTGAGACACAAGCAGGTGACGTTTCCGCTTATATTCCTACCAACGTAATCTCCATTACCGATGGTCAGATATTCTTAGAGCAAGATTTGTTCAACCAAGGGGTGCGTCCTGCGATTAACGTTGGTATTTCGGTATCGCGTGTGGGGGGTAGTGCGCAGATTAAATCGATGAAGAAAGTTGCCGGTACCTTAAAACTAGATCAGGCACAGTTCCGTGAATTGGAAGCTTTTGCCAAGTTCGGTTCCGATCTAGATGCAGCTACTTTGAACGTAATTGAAAAAGGTCGTCGTAACGTTGAAATCTTGAAGCAGGCACAGAATGACCCTTACACTGTAGAAGATCAGGTAGCTATTATCTACGCAGGTTCTAAAAACTTGTTGAGAGATGTTCCGGTAGAAAAGGTAAAGGAGTTTGAAAGAGATTACTTAGAATTCTTGAATGCGAAACACAGAGGTGTACTTGATACGCTAAAAGCGGGTAAATTAACCGATGAGGTAATCGATACGCTAACAACGGTAGCTAAAGAACTTTCAAGCAAGTACAGAGGTTAAGAGTACTAGGTATGGAGGTTAGGTTATACTATTAACCAACCACTATTAACTAATTACTATAAGAAAAATGGCCAATTTAAAGGAAATACGAAATAGGATTTCATCGGTGTCTTCAACCATGCAGATTACGAGTGCCATGAAAATGGTATCCGCTGCAAAATTGAAAAAAGCCCAAGACGCCATTACGGCAATGCGCCCATATTCAGATAAACTTACCGAGCTTTTACAAAGCTTAAGTGCAAGTTTAGATGGTGATTCCGGTAGCAAGTATGCCGATAACCGTGAAGTGAAGAAGGTGTTGATAGTGGCAATAACTTCGAACAGAGGTTTGGCAGGTGCATTTAATTCGAATATTCTTAAGCAAGTCACTTTATTGGCCAATGAAACCTATGCTGGTAAGCAAGTAGATTACATTGCTTTAGGTAAGAAGGCCAATGATTTCTTATCAAAAAAGTCTACGGTGGTCAGCAATCATAGCCCAGTGTTTGATGATTTGACTTTCGACAACGTATCTACTATTGCTGAAGAGCTTATGGAATTGTTCGTAGAAGGCAAGTACGATAAAATCGATATCGTATATAACAAATTCAAGAATGCCGCCACTCAATTGGTTATTACCGAGCAATTTTTGCCGATAGTTCCAGCTGAGGAAGGAGAGACTGCCGCAGCTGATTATAAATTCGAGCCATCAAAGGCTGAGATTGTTGAGCAATTAATCCCTAAGTCTTTAAAGACGCAGCTTTATAAAGCCGTAAGAGATTCTTTTGCCAGTGAGCACGGTGCTCGTATGACTGCAATGCACAAGGCAACCGATAATGCCAAAGAATTGAGAGATCAGTTGAAATTGACCTATAATAAGGCGCGACAAGCGGCAATTACCAATGAAATATTGGAAATTGTGGGTGGTGCTGAAGCTTTGAACGGCTAAATTCAATAGCAACAAAATCATACAAACCCCACAATTGTGGGGTTTTTTATTGCTCTAATTTATATTGCCGCTATCGCTAGGCGCTCACTAAATTTTATTCGACTTTTGTCGGCATTATGAAGTCAAAAAAAACCGCCCTTCTTTTCATCTTTGTAACCATTCTAGTGGATGTAATTGGTATTGGTATTATCATTCCGATTATTCCTGATTTGATTATGGAATTGACGGGAGAGGGCACTCACATGGCCGTTATATACGGTATGTGGTTGACTACCGCCTTTGCTGGCATGCAATTTCTTTTTTCCCCAGTTCTAGGAGAAATTTCGGATCAATATGGGCGCCGCCCCATTCTTTTATTGGCTCTTTTAGGGCTTAGCGTTGATTATTTGATCCATGCTTGGGCACCATCTATTTCATGGTTGTTTCTGGGTCGTTTTCTCGCTGGGGTTACAGGTGCCAGCTTTACCGTGGCATCGGCCTACATAGCGGATGTCAGTACAAAGGAGAATAAGGCTAAAAATTTTGGTTTGATCGGTGCCGCTTTTGGTCTGGGCTTTATAATTGGCCCCGGAGTGGGAGGTTTTTTCGGTGAAATAGATATACGACTCCCATTTTACATTGCAGCAGGCCTCACCTTTGCCAATTTTATTTTCGGATGGCTTTTCGTGCCCGAATCCCTTCAGAAAGAAAATAGAAGGCCTATAGAGGTAAAAAAAATGATACCAGGGGTTTCATTGATAAGCTTGCGAAATTATAAGGGCGTACTTGCGTTGATATTTGCTTTTTTCTTGGCTAACCTGGCAGGTCAGGCGCTTCCCGCTACATGGTCTTACTATGGTATTGAACGTTACGAATGGAGCCCCAAAGAGATTGGGGTTTCTTTAATGGTTGTGGGGCTTTTAGTGGCATTGGTACAAGGTGTTTTGGTAGGTGTGCTCGTTAAGAAATTCGGCCGTCAAAAAGTGGTGGTGATAGGTTTTTTATTATGGACCCTCGGCATGTTTTTATTTGCATTGGCTACCGAACCTTGGATGTTGTATGCCTTTCTAATACCCTATGCTCTTGGTGGAGTCGCCGGCCCTACGGTACAAGGGGTGATTTCTAATCAGGTCTCTGAAAAAGAGCAGGGCAATCTCCAGGGGGCTATCACCGGGCTTCTAAGTATTACGTCAATTCTTGGCCAACTCATTTTCTCCCCTGTTTTTTACTTTTTCATACGGCCAGAAGGCGCCATTTACTTTCCAGGGGCTCCATATACCTTGGCAGCCTGTTTTCTCCTTACAGCCCTACTTTTTGCCTCATGGGCCATGAAGGGTATTGATATGGAAGAAGCCTAAGATTGCTGTAAATAGTCCCTATAGTCAATTCGCTCGTATCTAAGGTGTAAAATAATAGACCGAGAAAGATATGAGATTTTTGACAGGAGCAATATTGGTTATAGGTTTTATAATTTCAGGATGTTCTTCAACCAAAAAAATTGAAACAACCGCCCCATTTAGTCTGGGAGAACCGTATGCGCAAAAGTGGACTCTAGAAAATGATTCTGCAAAAGAGGGTCATGAGGTAGTGATACCCATCTTGAGCCTCGAGAAAGACAGGGCCGAGCTGAAAAATTTATACTATATGGGCAAGCGTGCACCACTTCAAATTAAGTTGACTTCTATAGGTAATGTGGCAGTGGCGGAATTCGGAGATATCGCAAATGAATTAGTTGAGACCAGTCAAGAAGATGAGCCCTTCCCTTTTCAATTGTCCGAAACTCAGGCAGTAGTGAGTTATGTGAACAATGAAAAAGTGAAGTATTTTCAGATTAATGGAATTCAGAGGAATTTGGCCATCATCTATCCCAATTTAGAAGCCAAAAATTCACAATAACCCGTTAAAAACGAGGTAGGGGCCTATTTCATCTCTTTGTTACATCCCTTTAAATAGGTACTTTTGAGCACTAAACCACGCTATTGAATCCGCTTAAAAAACTATTTCAACAAACAGCGATATATGGGCTCGCTACGGTACTTCCGCGGATGATGTCTTTCTTGCTGTTGCCACTGTATACCGGGGTGTTGGCGACTTCTGGCTACGGAGAGGTTTCCGTAATTTTTGCGTGGTTTGCCATATTCAATGTGCTTTTGGCTTATGGTATGGAAACTGCATTCTTTCGGTTTTACAACGGTGCCGACGACAAACGAACCGTAGTTTCGACTTCGCTAATTTCTATTTTGGCGAGCACCACCTGTTTTACCATACTGGCTCTTTTGATGCAGGGTAGTCTTGCCTCAGCCACAGGTATCGATACCGATTTTATACGCTATACCATTTTTATTATTGCGTTAGATGCGCTCGTGATTATTCCTTTTGCATGGCTCAGGGCGAATGAGAAGCCTATGCGATATGCAGTGATCAAGATTTTAAATGTTGGGGTCAATCTGGGTTTGAACGTTTTCTTTTTAGTGATGCTACCAAAAATGGCTGCCGATGGTACGGAAGGTTTGGGCTGGTTGTACCGACCGAATTTTGAGATATCCTATATTTTTATTTCTAATTTGGTTTCTAGCGGACTAACCCTTCTTTTGATGTTAGGCCTTTATCTCAGAAGAGACTATACCTTTGATTTTGAACTGTGGAAACGAATGATGCGGTATGCTTGGCCCGTACTGGTAGCCGGTATCGCATTTACCATTAACGAGGTTTTTGATAGAATTTTATTGGAGCAATTACTTCCGGCAGAAATAGCGAAGAGTGAAGTGGGTAAGTATTCGGCCTGTTATAAGTTAGGCATGTTCATGACCCTATTCGCTACCGCTTTCAGAATGGGTATTGAGCCTTTTTTCTTTAGTCATGCGGGTACCGAAAATCCTCAGAAAGCATACGCACAGATTACCAATTACTTTGTTGTATTAGGAAGTATTATATTATTGGCCGTTATCGTATTTTCAGATTGGCTTAAGGTTCTTTTTGTTCAAGATGAAGCTTATTGGGAAGCTATGAATATTGTACCGCTGATAATTTTGGCCAGTTTTTTTCTGGGTATCTATCACAATCTTTCGGTCTGGTACAAAGTTACCGACCGCACCCGATACGGAGCATTTATATCACTGATCGGCGCTTTTGTAACAATCGGTATAAACTATTTTTTCATTCCGGCAATCGGCTATATGGCTTCTGCTATCGCTACGGTTCTGGCCTATGGCACCATGATGTGCTTGTCGTATTATTTAGGAAAATCAAGATACCCCGTTCCATATAACTTCAGAAAGATTATATTCTATTTGGGTATATCCATTTTATTCTCGGCATTGTCATTCTATGTTTTCAATAGAAATATTTTAATCGGTAGTGTATTGCTGATATTATTTTTGGGCTTGGTTTACAGGTTGGAGAACGATAAATTGAAGCAAATTTTCCTAAAAAAATCCTCGAAAGCATAGTCGAATTTTTTGGCCGTAGCTAGCAAGTAATAGATATAAATAACAAATACTATAATGCAGATAAAGATAATCAACAAATCATCGCACCAACTACCACACTATGAGACCGAAGCATCGGCAGGAATGGATTTAAGAGCCAATATTTCTGAACCGATTACGTTAAAACCTTTAGAGCGTTCCATTGTTAAAACAGGACTTTTTATCGAGCTTCCTGTTGGGTACGAGGCCCAAGTTAGGCCTAGAAGTGGGTTGGCTGCCAAAAAGGGAATTACCGTATTAAATGCACCGGGCACAATTGATGCGGACTATCGTGGTGAAATAGGCGTAATACTTGTTAACTTATCTAACGAGTCATTTACAGTTGAAAATGGCGAGCGTGTTGCGCAATTGGTAATTGCAAAGCATGAAAGGGCCGAATGGAATGAAGTAGAAGAATTATCGGAAACCGACCGTGGGGCTGGGGGTTTTGGAAGTACGGGTGTAAAATAGCCTGATATATTTTGATTGAAAGGTATGAACGGATTGATAAAGATAGCAGCGTATAGTATGGCCATTGGCCTACTTGTGAATCCGTTATATGCCCAAGAGCCGGAAGAAGAATTTAATGAGCAAAAGAGTGCAGAGCTTTTTCTTGAAAACTATTCTGACGAGTTTCAAGAGAATTTTTTTGAGGCGCTGAAACAAAAGGGAATCGAGAACTATGATAAGGCAATCAACCTACTTCTTAAATGTAAGAATATAGATCCCGGTAAATTGGTGGTCGACCATGAGTTGGCCAAAGTATATTTAAAAGAAAAGGAATATCCCCTTGCGGAAGACTATGCTTTTGAAGCCCTACAAAACGAGCCCGATAACCTTTGGTATGCCGATACCTTTGTTGAAGCATTGAGAAAGCAAGGAAAGGAATTTGATAACGCAAAGAATCAGCTACCTAACCATCAAAAGCTGAATGAGAATTTGGCTTTGGCTTATTTCAAAAAGAGGGATTATGAAACTGCTTTAAGCATTCTTAAAAATGCCGATAAATCGGATTTTGCGGCAGCGCTAGCCGTAAAAATAAATGACTCTTTAGAGAAAAGAAAAGACGAAATAACAAGCACTTCGTTCTCGGTTTCAAGCGAGAACAATGCCGAGGTCAACACATTCAACCAGTATAAGGTTCAAATCGACAATTTTCTCAGAACAGATAACCTTATCATGTTAGAAAAGATTTCAAGTGAGGCCCTAGAGAGTTTTCCTTCTCAACCCTTGCTGTATTACGCCCAAGGGCGTGCCCTAAATAAAAAAGGCAAGCACCGAGAGGCGATAGAACTACTTGAAACGGGTCTAGATTATTTGATTGGCGATATTTCCCTAGGTAATAAGTTCTATCAAGAACTTTCCGATGCTTATAATTCCATTAACAATTCAGTCAGGGCAAATATGTATCTTCGTAAGATAAAACCTGGTTTTTAGAGCCTTAAAGGCGGCTAAATGCTAGCTTTTAATTGTTGCTTTTATGAAGAAGATTTTTTTTAGGTCTGCATCAAGACTTAGCTCTCTATTGATATTGGCCGTATTGGCTTTTTCCTGTAAATCTAAGCAAGCCTTGGGCGATACCAACGTAAAGCCGGGTATCACAGCCAAGTCGGTCATTAGAAACCATTACCAAAATGCCTTGGATTTCAAGACACTTAGTGGAAAAATGAGAATCGATTATTCTGATGGCGAATCTTCACAAGGTGTTTCTGTTACCTTAAGAATGGAAAAGGATAAAGCTATTTGGATAAGTGCACCTTTTGGCATGGTGAAGGCCTACATTACACCGGGAAGGGTTTCTTTCTACAACAAACTTCAGAACGAATATTTTGATGGTGATTTTGCCTACCTGAGCGAGTTTTTGGGTACCGAATTAGACTTTGAACAGGTTCAGAACCTGCTTCTGGGAGAGGCTATTTTCGACTTGAACAATGCTAAGTACGATGTAGAGCTTGTCAACAAGAGCTACCAGCTTAAACCAAAAAAGCCTATGGAGCTCTTCAAGGTGCTTTTTATGGTAGACCCTACCAATTTCAAGATGGCTTCACAGCAACTTTCGCAACCTTTGAAAAAGCGTCTGCTTCAAATCAATTATAACAGTTACCAGAGTATCAACAAATGGGTGTTACCGAACGATATTGCCATTGCGGCTATCGATGGTAACGAGAGAAATACTGTGGATATCGAATATCGAAATATGGAGTTCAATCAGCCGTTGAACTTCCCCTATAATATACCAAAAGGTTTTAAAGAGATTGTTTTAGAGGATGAGGCCAAATAGAAGCCGCTTTGTTTTACTACTTATTTTTCTTTTCTTCTCGTTAGCGCCTGTAATGACCTTTGCCCAAGGTGGCGAACAGGAAGAGCTGGAGGCAAAAAGGGAGCAATTGCAGAAGGAAATTGAGCAAATCAACCATCTGTTGTTCGCCCAAAAGGAGAAGAAGGGCTCAGTGCTTGACCGTATGGAAGCTCTGGATCAAAAAATTAAAGTAAGGCAACGATTGATTAATGTTACCAACGAACAATCAAATTTGCTCAGCCGAAAAATCAATACGAACATTAATGCTATATCAGATTTGAAAAAGGAGCTGAACGAGCTTAAAGATGATTACGCCACTATGATTCAGAAGGGGTATCAAAGCAAGATCCAGCAAAGCAAACTGATGTTTTTATTGTCTTCCGAAAATTTCTTTCAAGCATTTAAACGTGTACAGTATATCAAGCAGTATACTGATTTTCGCCGCCAACAAGGTGAAAAGATTGTGGTAAAGACCAATGAATTGACAGAGCTGAACCAAAAGCTCACAGTCCAACGAAAAGAAAAGGACCGATTGGTTGCGGCCAATGTCAAAGAAAAGAATTCGTTGACTTCAGAAAAGAAAGCACAACAAGATTTACTTCTGTCCATTAGAAAAGATGAGACCAAGTATGCTGCCGAGATTCGCGACAAACAGAATCAAGCCAAGCAAATCGATAGGGAGATAGAACGGTTGGTGAAAGAGGCCATTGCCAATGCCAACAGAGAGGCGGGTAAAGCAGATGATGACCCCAGTAAGTTTTTATTGACCCCTGAGGCCGCTATTATAGCCAATAGCTTTTCTGCCAATAAGGGCCGCTTGATTTGGCCCGTAGAGAAGGGTTTTAAAAGCCAAGGGTTTGGTGTTTACAGCGATGCCATCTATCCTGGAATCAAACATCAAAGCAATGGTGTGATTATCACTACGGATGAAGGTGCAAAGGCGAGAGCTATTTTTAGGGGCGAAGTAATTGCTATTCTTTCGATTCCCGGGGGTAATAAAGCGGTGCAGTTAAAACATGGTAACTATATCAGCACCTACTATAATCTCACGAACCTCTATGTGAAAAAGGGTGATCAGGTGGAGGCAAAAACGGAACTTGGCGATATTTATACCAATCGGTCTAACGGTCAGACAAGACTAAAGTTTTATCTGCACCAGAACACCGCAAAACTTAATCCTGAAGAATGGGTTTACCAACTTTAGGTCATTTTAAGAACCGAATAAAACATATACGATTATGAGTAAAATCACGGATATACAAGGAACCTTTAAACTGCACAATGGTGTTGATATGCCTTATTTTGGCTTAGGTACCTATTTAGCTGATAATGACGAAGAGGTAATCGATGCTGTCAAATTTGCATTACAAAGTGGTTATCGCCATATAGATACCGCAGCGGCATATAAGAATGAAGAAGGCGTGGGTAAGGGAATTGTCGATTCTGGCGTAGCAAGAGAAGATGTTTTTCTTACTACGAAGGTGTGGAATAGTGATCAAGGTTATGAAAGCACCTTGAAGGCGTTCGAGGCTAGCGTAAAAAGGCTAGGAACTGATTACGTTGATTTGTATTTGGTTCATTGGCCAGTCGCCGGTAAATACAAAGATACCTGGCGCGCTTTGGAAAAATTATATAAAGAAGGCCGTATCAAAGCGATAGGGGTAAGCAATTTTCTAAAGCACCACCTTGAAGATTTATTGGGTTCGGCTGAGATAGTGCCTATGGTCAATCAAATGGAATTTCACCCGCATTTGGTACAGCAAGAACTACTTGATTTTTGCAATACCAATAAAATACAGTACGAGGCCTGGTCTCCATTCATGCAGGGTAAGCTTTTTGAGCTTGATATCACCAAAGAGCTTGAAGATAAGTATGGTAAATCGACGGCACAGATTGTTCTGCGATGGAATTTACAAAAAGGCGTAGTCACCATACCTAAATCAGTGCACAAAAACAGAATAGTATCGAACTCTGAAATTTTTGATTTTGAGCTGGCACCGAACGAAGTAGCGTATCTAGATAGTTTGCATAAGGGCGAACGAAGTGGCCCGGATCCGGACAACTTCGATTTCTAAACCTGATTGCCCAAGAAAAGCGCCTTTAATTCAGTGGCGTCGTTAGGTTTCATTTTACCTGCAAGAACCAAGCTTAACTGCTTGCGGCGCAGGGCGCCATCAAAACGCTGTGTTTCTAGTTCCGTTTCAGGAATAAGAGGCGGAACTTCGGTTGGGCGGCCCGTATCGTCAACAGCTACGAATGTATAAATAGCTTCGTTGGCCTTGGTGCGTTCGCCGCTGAAACGGTCTTCCATCCAAACGTCGATATAGACTTCCATAGAGGTGTTGAAAGCTCTGGAAACCGCTGCTTCTACAGTTAGAACGCTTCCTACAGGCACCGATTGGTTGAAGGCTACATGGTTAACAGATGCGGTTACGGTTATTCTACGACTATGTCTTCTAGCGGCAATACTGGCCGCACGGTCCATCCGAGCTAAAAGTTCACCGCCAAAAAGATTATTCAGTGGGTTGGTCTCGCTAGGGAGAACCATGTCGGTCATGGTCGTTCTAGAATCTTTCGGGTTTTTGCCCTGCATATCTTAATTTTTCGGCAAAGATACGTTCTTAAGCCGTAAGAAGGCCGGGCAAATCAAAATCTCGATGGTGAAAGGTAATTTACTTTACCGATTTTAACCAAGCGTCTTTTTGGGTGCGCTTAATTTGATGCAGTGCATTAAGGGCCTCATCGGCATCGGTATAACTGTCATAAGCCACCATATAAAGTCCGAAAGGATTGGTGCCTATATACGATGGGTTGTAACCTTGCTTTTTCAGCTGAGTGATTTTTCTATCGGCATTGGTGCGATATCTAAAGGCTCCGGCTATAATATGATGAACTTTTTGCCCCTTTTCGGCAATAGGTTGTTCCTCTATATTTTTAGAAGTTTTCAAGGTAATGGCGGGTAGCTCTAAAGGTGCCGTGTCGAAGAAAGTAGCCTCTTGAATACGCTTTGATACCTGTTCTTGGGCATCTTCACGGGCCAGTTGCAAATTGGCCTCGTTGGTTTGATAGTACTTGTAACCGGCAAACCCAGCTGTAAGGGCAACTAAGACGACCGCAGCATACTTCAAATAAGGCCTTACTGTAAGAGTCTCCCTTTTCTCAGGCGTAAAAGCGATAGGAATGCGCTCTTCCATTTGAGAGACTTCCGTTTTTATTGTTTCCCTGGTAATAGGGGAAGAAACAAAAGAATTCATTCCAAAGGAAGAAGTTAGATAATTCACGCTAGAAGCGGGTTGAAATTGCATCTTTCCTTCGGGGCCGTTCCATAGTGAACCTATGTCTGACAACCTTAAATGTTCTCCACCGTTCAATTTCTTTTGCCATTGGGCCACCTCTTCATTGACCTGTTTTAACATCTCTTCAAATGAAATTTTCTGTGCTTCGGCTGCGTAAGAAACCAATAAGCCATCATTTGAAACCAGTTGCTGATTAAAAGAAACGGTCTTTGTAGGAGGATAAAAAGTATTGGTGCTATCTTGTATGATGGCAGATTTCTCTTGGGTGAGAAACGCGCCAAAACCAGGAATTACCACACAGTTGTAACGATAGAGTAAGTCTTTTATATAGTGTTCTAAGCCCATACACCGCAAATTTTATAAAAAATTGAGTGCTTATCCAAGGCTGCCATAACTTTTTATTAACATTATATTTTGTGTATTTTGTGGATAACTTTGATTCGGTTTTAAATGACTACGAATGAATTACTTGCCCTTTTAAGGCTTCAGCATGTACCAAATGTTGGTGATGTAACCGCTAAAAAGTTAATTGCTTTTTGTAAGAGTCCTGAAGAAATCTTCAAGACCAAAAGGCAACATTTGCTCTCCATCGAAGGTATTGGCACCCATGCGATCAAATCACTTTATGATATAGAGCATCTAGAAGCAGCTGAGGCCGAACTCAATACGATAACGAAAAATGATTGGGAATATTCCTATTTTATGGATGAGGACTACCCCAATTACTTAAAGCACTGTATTGACGGCCCGATACTTCTATTCAAAAAGGGAAATATTGATTTAAGTAGTAGAAGGGTTATAAGTGTTGTGGGCACGCGTAATATTACCAGCTATGGGCAGGCCTTTTGTGAAAAATTCATTGAAGATTTAGCTCCACTCGACCCTATAATTGTAAGTGGGTTCGCCTACGGAGTCGACATTACGGTGCAGCGGGCTGCCTTGAAGAATAAATTACAGACTATCGGATGCTTGGCACACGGCCTGAATCAAATTTACCCCAAGGTTCATTCAAAGTATGTGATGGAAGTGGAAAAGAATGGAGGCTTCTACACTGAATTTTGGAGCACAAGCAAGCCGGACCGTGAGAATTTTTTGAAGCGCAATCGCATTATTGCCGGTATGAGCGAGGCCACTATTGTCATTGAATCTGCCGAGAGGGGCGGAAGTTTGGTTACGGCAGATATAGCAAATAGCTACCATCGTGATGTTTTTGCCGTACCCGGCCGTACCGACGATAAATATAGCAGCGGATGCAATAACCTTATCAAACAGCAAAAGGCACATATGCTCACTTCTGCCGCAGATTTAGTTTACCTGCTGAATTGGGAAATAGCTAAAAAAGCGCAACCGGTTCAAAAGCAACTTTTCGTAGAATTAGACGGCATTGAAAAAGCGATTTATGATTATCTTCAAAAAGAAGGCAAACAAATGCTAGACAGTATTGCCCTTGAATGCAAGCAACCGGTATTCAAGATATCGTCTACCCTTTTGAATATGGAAATGAAAGGTGTCATTCGCCCCTTGCCGGGCAAACTTTTTGAGGCCATTTAGTCAAATGAATGGGGGATTATGATTAGATAGTTGACTACAAAACCAACTGTACGGTCGGTAATTATAAGTATCTTCCTTGAAATATTGCATTTGGTGCGGTTCATCGATAAATTACCGATAGCTGTCAGAGATACATTCGTTTTATTTCTAACGTAGTAAAAGGTGAACCGACCGACTAGTTTAAAACCAATTTTTCACCACAGAAGCGCATGCAAGCTTTTTCATCTATCAAAAATCTGTACCTACCTGTTCAGCCAACGGTAAAACAGTCGGGTACGAATGTGCTTTATAGAGAGGTGGTGCCTGCCGATTTGTTGCGTAACTGTATTTATTGCTATTGGGAGCTAAAAACCATAAAACGGCTTCAAGAGAATTTTGTCTATAGGGTGGTTTCAGATGGTTGTATCGATATATTTTTCGAGTTGACCATGCCTTCTGAAAGCTTTGTAGTGGGCTTTTGCAAAAAGTTTACTGAATTCACTCTTGATACGACTTTTCACTATGTGGGTATTCGCTTTCTTCCGACGATGTTTCCGCAGGTCTTTAAAATTGATGCTTCTGAACTTAGCAATAGATATGTTGACCTAGATGATATTCACCGTCATACCTCGGCATTTTTGAGGGATAGAATGGAAGATAATTTGAGTTTCGAACAGATAAAAGAACTGTTCGATTCTTATTTCTTTGACTTGGTTAATAACTCTGATTTCAACGCGGATCCTAGGTTGTATAGGTCTCTTGACATGATTTTAAAAAAGAGAGGAGTACTGCAAGTAAATGAAGAACTTGATTTTGGTATAAGTCAAAGACAATTAAGGCGGTTGTTTAATTATTATATAGGTGATACTCCTAAAACCTTCAGTAAAGTCGTTCGGTTTCAAAATATTCTTCGTGCAAAACCGTCGGTACAGAGCCTAAAGAAAAATAAACTTTTTTACGATGTGGGGTATTACGACCAAGCACATTTCATAAAGGAGTTTAGAAACCATTATGGGGTCACCCCGACCAAAGCCTTTGGCCGATAACTTTGGCCGTTTTTTACAATTGTTTCCAATCTGTTAGCTGCAAATTTGTAATAGAATAGAAGCGTATGAAAACTATTGTAAATTGGATATGTCTGATGGGTACGATGGCAACTATTTCTGCACAAACCCCAGTAATCATAAAAGAAATTGTTACTATGAAACTAAACGCAGGTATCGTTACCGAAAAAATGGCTGAAAGCAAAGAGTTTTATTCAGGCCTCTTGGGGTTCGGTGTTACTTTTGAAAATGAATTTTATCTTTTGATGCATACCCCGAATAAAAGTGCCGAGTTGGCTTTTCTATTGCCCAATCATCCTTCGCAACAACCGCTTTTTCACCATAAATTCGAAGGTAGAGGTATGTTTTTGACCATTGAGGTAGACAACGTTGATCAATTGTACGAAGTAGTCAAAAACAAAGGGGTGGAAATAAAAATACCTATTCGAGATGAACCTTGGGGAGACAGACATTTTGCCATAGAAGACCCTAATGGTATCGGAATCGATGTTGTAACGTATTCCGCTCCTGAAGAATGATTCTTAATCCTGAGGAATAAACCCCATAGGATAGTCTTTCGAGGCTATTTTGAAAAGGGTATCGAAAATGTAATCACAGACCTTTTTTTCACCTTCTAGATTGATCAGTTCAATTGTATCCTCAGGCGTGTGGTATTGATCATGACCTCCTGTATGCATGCCGAGAACGGAGATATTCTTTTTGTAAAAAGAGACATGGTCTGAGCCGCCGATCGATCCCGCATGTACTACGGGGTTCAAACCTGCTTTCTTGCCTAGCGTCGCCATTAATTCTTGACCTCCCGGGAAGGTACCAGCGCCTCCCATATAGACTTGCTTCTGCTAATTCAACCGGCCCACCATATCCATATTGATCATGAGTTTGATCTGTTCCAAAAAAACAGGCGGGTTATTGACAAAATAGGTGCTTCCCAATAGACCCTGTTCTTCAGCACCAAAGGCAATGACAATGACGCTTCTTTTCAATTCACTTTGGTGAGCTGCCAATCGCTCTGATATTTCAAGTAGAGCCGAGGTGCCGCTAGCGTTATCATCGGCACCGGGGTGAACGGTATTCAACTTATCTGACTTGGAACTCGGTCCGCCATGGCCCAAATGGTCATAATGGGCTCCGAGAACAAGGTATTCATTCTTTAAAACAGGGTGATTCCCTTCTAAAACAGCGACTACGTTGTACGTTTTTACCTTAGGCTTCTTTTTAGTTTTATCGGAAACCCTTAGTTCTGCCTTGAACTTCTGAAGATAGTTTTTTGACAATGGTTTTAGTCCTGAATTCTCGAAATCGGAAGCGATATAGTCTACTAAAACCTGATTGATCTTCCCTCCAGGATATCTTCCTTGATTTTCTTTTGAGGTCAAAAATTCAATATGGTCATGAAGTTCTTCGGTGGTCACTTCTGCCTGCGAATAACCGCTTGCGGAAATGAGAAGAAGAAGAAAAGCCCAAAAATAGTCTTGCATAGATTAGTACCCTACTTTTGTTCGAACACGAGCCAATACTTCATCGGCCACTTTTTTGGCTTTTTCCGCGCCTTTATAGAGCGCCTCGTCAACCTCGTCAAAATGATTGATGTAATAATCGTACTTTTCCCTTGCTTCCCCGAATTTTTGTACAATTACTTCATATAGGGCTTGCTTGGCATGGCCATAGCCATAGTTTCCGGCGAGATAATTAGCGCTCATTTCCTCTATTTGTTCTTGCGACGCCAAAAGTTTATATAGGGCAAAAACATTGTCGGTAGCCGGATCTTTCGGGTCTTCCATGGGAGTGCTATCCGTCTTGATTCCCATGATCTGTTTTCTTAGTTTTTTATCGGGTTGAAACAGATTGATGAGGTTTCCACGACTTTTGCTCATTTTTTCTCCATCGGTACCGGGCACATACATGGTCTGCTCTTGAACCTTAGCTTCTGGCATAACAAAAGTCTCCCCCATTTTGGTATGAAACCTTGAGGCAACATCACGGGTCATTTCTATATGCTGAAGCTGATCTTTGCCAACGGGCACGATATGGGCATCGTAAAGCAATATATCGGCGGCCATAAGCATAGGGTAGGTAAATAGGCCGGCATTTACGTCTTCCAGTCTGTCTGCCTTATCCTTAAAAGAATGTGCCAGGGTCAAACGTTGATAAGGAAAGAAACAACTTAAATACCAAGAAAGCTCAGTCACTTGAGGAACATCACTTTGCCTGTAAAAAACCGTTTTTTCGATGTCAAGGCCAAAAGCAAGCCAAGTTGAGGCTATGGCATAAGTGTTTTGCCTTAAGATTGCGGCATCTTTTATCTGGGTAAGCGAATGCATATCCGCTATAAATAGAAACGATTCGTTTTTGGGATCTTGTGCCATGCGAATGGCCGGCATTATTGCCCCTAAAATATTACCAAGGTGGGGGGTTCCTGTACTTTGAATTCCTGTTAGTATTCTTGCCATGTGTACTGTTTCAAAGAGGCCAAAGATAAAGAAATCAGTAAAAGCAGGGGTAATTTGTTACTTTTGATTTCATGTTTGTAATCCTTAAAAAAGCGGGTTATACGGTTTACCGCATTTGGTTCTATATTTTGGTAACTGTGCCGATTCTCGTTTTTTTTCCGCTGTTATTGGTAACTACATTTTCGGAAAAATGGTATCCTCAATTTTTTTGGCTGGCCAGAAACTTGTGGGCGAGACCAATTTTATACGGTATGGGCTGCCCGCCTCGGGTCGTATGGGAAGAGCGTTTGGCAAAGGGCAAAAGTTATATGCTGGTGGCCAATCATACCAGTATGCTTGATATCATGCTGATGCTTCATATTAGCAAAAACCCTTTTGTATTTGTTGGTAAGAAAGAATTAGTGAAAATACCCATTTTCGGTTTCTTTTATAAAAGGGTTTGTATCATGGTCGACCGCTCAGACACAAAGAGTAGAACCGGGGTTTACCGCCGGGCCCAGAAAAGACTCAATCAAGGCCTTAGCATATGCATCTTTCCAGAGGGTGGTGTTCCGGACGATGAATCGGTCGTTCTAGATGAATTTAAAGACGGGGCTTTTAAAATGGCCATAGCGCACAAGATACCTGTAGTGCCAATGTCGTTTCTTGACAATAAGAAGAGATTCTCTTTTTCATTTTTCAGTGGTCGCCCGGGGCCTATTCGAGCGAAGGTACATTCATTTTTTTCAACCTGTCATTTAAAGGAAGAAGATAAGTCGACACTGCGTGATGCCGTACGACTGATTATTCTTAGAGATTTAGAGAATCAATAATTTAGGCCTTAAGAATTGATTTTTTCAACTGTAGCTAACAGGTTCTATAGAGATTATCGATACCAGAATAATTTAAATCAAAACTATAGGGGTTACAAGCCATGTCGATTTTTGGTACTTTTAAAGGAACCTTAAAACGATAAACATCATGGATAGTAATTCAAGTTCTCACGGAGAAGCGTGGGACGTAAACGAGTCGAACGCTGGCCAGTGTCCTTTTTTGAACGGAAGCCTCAATCAAGTAGCTGGCGGCGGTACAACGAACAAAGATTGGTGGCCCAATCAACTCAATTTGAACATTCTAAGGCAACACTCTTCTTTATCGGATCCGATGGATAAAGATTTTAACTATGCCGAAGAATTTAAAAAATTAGACTTACAGGCAGTCAAACAAGACTTATATGATTTAATGACCGATAGTAAAGAATGGTGGCCTGCCGATTATGGGCATTATGGCCCGTTTTTTATTAGAATGGCCTGGCACAGTGCTGGCACCTATCGTATTGCCGATGGTAGAGGCGGCGGAGGTTCGGGATCTCAACGTTTTGCTCCTTTAAATAGCTGGCCCGATAATGCCAATTTAGACAAAGCTAGATTGTTGCTATGGCCTATAAAAAAGAAATACGGTAAGAAATTGTCATGGGCCGATCTTTTGATTTTGGCAGGCAACTGTGCCCATGAATCGATGGGTTTAAAAATGTTCGGTTTTGGTGGAGGCCGTGAAGATATTTGGCAGCCAGAAGAAGATATTTACTGGGGTTCTGAAGGCGAATGGTTGGGTAATAAAGAACGCTATGCAAATGACAACCAATTAGAAAACCCTCTTGGTGCCGCTCACATGGGATTAATCTATGTGAACCCTGAAGGGCATAATGCTAATCCTGACCCTGTTGAAGCGGCCCACTATATTCGTGAGACCTTTGGTCGTATGGCAATGAACGATTATGAAACGGTCGCTTTGATTGCCGGAGGCCACACCTTTGGTAAAACCCACGGCGCAGCCAGCCCTGATGATTATGTAGAGGCCGAACCGGCCGGTGCAGGAATTTTGGAGCAAAGTATGGGATGGAAAAACAACTTCGAAAGCGGTAAAGGTGAACATACGATTACCAGCGGTCTTGAAGGAGCTTGGACTAATACGCCTACCCAATGGAGCCATAAGTATTTTGAGAATCTTTTCGGCTATGAATGGGAGTTAACGAAAAGTCCGGCAGGTGCATGGCAGTTTAAACCGAAAGACGGTGCGGGTGCAGATACAGTGCCTGATGCGCACAATCCGGATAAAAAGCATGCTCCTTTTATGTTGGTAACCGATATGTCTTTGCGTATGGATCCTACATATGAAAAGATTTCAAGGCACTTTTTAGAGAATCCTGAAGAGTTTCAAGATGCCTATGCCCGTGCTTGGTTCAAACTTACACATAGAGACATGGGCCCAGTTGATCGTTACCTGGGTCCTGAAGTACCTAATGAAGAGTTGATTTGGCAAGACCCCGTACCTGCAGTTGACCATGATTTAGTTGACGAGGGTGATATTGAAGCGTTAAAGTCAAATATTTTGGCCTCGGGCCTTTCGGTTTCCGAATTGGTTTCAGCTGCTTGGGCTTCAGCCTCGACATTTAGAGGTTCCGATAAAAGAGGAGGTGCCAATGGTGCTCGCGTTAGGCTAGCTCCGCAAAATGGTTGGGAAGTAAATAATCCCGAGCAATTGGCCAAGGTATTGGATACTTTAGGCAGAATTCAAAAGGAATTTAATGATGGTCAATCAGGAAACAAAAAGGTTTCATTGGCCGATTTAATTGTACTTGGTGGATCGGCTGCCATTGAAAAAGCCGCTGAAAAGGCAGGTAAAAATGTAAAAATACCCTTCTCACCGGGCAGAACCGATGCTTCCGAAGAACAAACCGATGCAGAAGCATTTGATGCATTGCAGCCAAGAGGAGACGGTTTTAGAAATTATGTTAGGGATAAATACAATGTTTCCGCTGAAGAATTATTGGTAGACAAGGCACAACTAATGACCTTGACTGCGCCCGAAATGACTGTATTGTTAGGAGGTATGCGGGTTTTAGGAACCAATTATAATGGTTCGAACCATGGTGTATTAACCGATAAGCCGGGAGAATTGACCAATGATTTCTTTGCGAATTTATTGGATTTGGATATCGTATGGAGCTCTGCTTCAGAAAATGAAACCGTATTCGAGGCTAAAAAACGCGGTTCCGATGAAGTAGTTTGGACAGGAACAAGGGTAGACCTTATTTTTGGATCTAACACAGAACTAAGAGCGATTGCCGAGGTTTATGCCTCTGAAGACGCCCATGATAAGTTTGTGAGCGACTTTGTTGCTGCATGGACGAAGGTGATGAATTTAGATCGGTATGATTTGGTATAGCCGTAAAGAGTGATTTCTTATGGTGTAAAAAAGGGGTGGCACTGCAAAGTGCCGCCCCTTTAATTTTATCGCTCTAAATAATTAGTCGTTAAAACTTAAAGTTAAGACCGCTATAAATACCTACACTATAAGGCCTAAAATCACCGGAAACTTCTGAAAAAGTGTTCAATTGATATTTAAACATGGGTTCAATATTCATTTGAATCATGGGAGTGAACTTATAGTTGACACCAAAACCGATATTGGTGCTAAAGTTAAGGTCATTAATGTTATTTGCTTCCCCGACTTCGGTAATCAATGATCCCGAAGTGAGCGTCACCGAATTATCCAATAAGAACAACGAACTGATGCCACCTACGATGTTGAGGCCAAACTTTCGGTCTATAACGGCATAATCGACCTCTAAAGGAACCTCAATATAGCCCAGTTGCTGACCCATAGCACCTGTACGTGCATTTTCGTCAACCCCTCCCACTTCAAGGGCCAATTCGTTTAATGGTGATGATAAGCTTGAGAAAGTTGCAGTTTCACTATCAACAATAAGGTTTTTGGCCGTAGGGGTATAGTTAATGTTCTTGATTTTTTCGGATGAAGACACATCTAATGTTGAGGTAAAAGCAACATCATCGGTCTCATAACCATAATTGACCTTATGAACACCGGAACGCACTTTAAATTTTTTGTTGACTTGATAGGCAACTGAAAGGCCATAACTCAAACTGGTGTTTCCTGATTTCGTGTTTTGGTTGAATGCTGAATGAATCGGTGACCCCTGACCTACTGCATCAAAATAAACCGGAGCAATGTTCGGGCCTAAAGACCAACGACCTTCGTAAGAATCGGCGACTACTTCCTCTTCTTCATTTTGTTCATCGATGGCATCATAAATAGAAATTTTATTGTCGTTCTCATCCTTGGTTTTGTTTTCCTCCGTTTGAGTTTGTGCCAAGGCAGAGTTTTGACCATCACCTGTATTTATGTCATCACTGAAATCTGAGCGGGTTTTGGTAGGGTCAACCTCTTCCTTTTGCTGGTTACCTGCCAAAGCAGTGTTAGAAAAATTTGGTTGATTTCTATCTTCGCTCGTTAGAGAGTCATTGCCATCGATACGCTCGGTCACCTCGTTGTTACGGGTGATTTGTGAATCAGTTTTGTCGTTTCGTGTAGCTAAACCTTGGTTTAAACTTTTTGTGGCGTCTTGTCCCTTTTTAGTTTGAAACGCTTCTTTTGAATTGGTAATCTCAGTATCATTTTGATGACCACTTTCGTTGCCGCTGCTCTCTACAAGCCCGTTTTCTTGACCACCAATTTGCTTTTTATTTAATTGATCGGAGGCACTATTGTCTGACCGGGTAATGCTATTATCCGTGTCTTTTTCAAAAGAATTGTTATTCTCTGTTTCGTTTTCTAATCGACGTAAACCTTCAGAGTCTTCACTATTTGTAACACTTGGTATATTATCTTCAAAACCGTTAGATGATGGACCAAATACCAATAGTGCCAATGCTAAAACAGCGGCAGCCCCGCCTACCTTCCACCAAAGTGGAATGACTCGCTTTTTTTGTCTCTTGTTCAAAGAAGCTTCAATAGCCTGCCAGACTCGTTGGTCTGGAACCTCTTCAAAGTCCTTGAACTTCTCTTGAAAGAGCTTATCCAGGTTGTTTTTACTCATTTTAAATGTCTTTGGTATCTTATTTTGCTTTTGATGTTTTTCATCATACCCATAGTTCTATAAAAAAGAACAAGAGTACTCCGATGATGGCCTTGTTTTGTGTTGTTTCAATCCTTTCTTTTAGAATTTGCCTTGCCCTTGCCAAATTTGATTTTGACGTTCCAGGTGACGTACCTAATAATTCTCCAATTTCTTTATGCGTATGGCCATCGAGCACATAAAGGTTGAAGGTCATTCGGTACTTGTTCGGCAAATCTTGAATATAAGATAGCAATGTGCTCAGACCAATATCGGCATAACCGCTATCTACCTCAGTTTCCTCTTCGGTATTTTCGGAAACCACCGTCATATATTCCTCCTTACGGTATTTTTGTAATACTGTATTAATGGTCACTCTTTTCAGCCAACCCTCAAAAGAACCTTTTGATTTGAATTGACCTATTTTGTCATATATGACCATAAAACTATCGTGCAGATTGTCTTCTGCTTCCGACTTGTTGCGGGAGTACTTCAGACAAATGCCGAACAGGGTCTTCGAATAGGTTTTATACAACTGTTCTTGTGCCTGTCTATTACCCTTTTTACAGTTTTTTATGAGTTCTTCTAGACTCAAAATTTTGGTTAGATTTATGTTTGGGAATGCTAATAACTATTTGACGGGTACTTGTACTTCTATAAATTCGGCATCACCGTTTTCATTGTTCCCAGAATAAAATTTAAAAATATAAGGTTCGGTATAAATTACTTCAAATTGAAATGAATCACTAATTTCTTCCGCCACTTCGGCACATTCATCTTTTTCCAAAACAATACCAATGTGCGATACGGTTCTGATATTGGTAGAATCGGTAGCTGAGCGTCTGACATCAAACCTATCTGCCAAGGTACAATTGTCGGGCCTCAAAAGGTCGACATTAATGGTATAAACCCTTCCGAATTCAAAAGTATCAGGTACTTGTGCATTCACTATCTGTAAGGGGGTGTAGTGAAAATTGGCACCATCGTCATCTAAACTACATGATTCAAAACCAAGTACGATAGCTACCGAAGATACTAGATAAAACAATCGTTTCATAATTACATCAATTTTTTACATAAGATGAAAAAAAGGCGTAAGGGTTGCGTTTATCTATCGGCAATGGTTATAAAATAAACACCCTCGAACAGGGCGTTCGAGGGTGTAAATAACAAATATCTTTTACGGTAATCTATTCTGACAATACTTTTATGGCATCGCGAATTTTACCATCAAGTTCTTCGAAAAGTTCAGGGTTGTCCAATAATAGAGATTTAACCGCATCGCGACCTTGCCCCAACTTGGTGTCACCATAGCTGAACCATGAACCGCTCTTTTTGACAATTTCGTATTGTACGCCCAAATCGATAATCTCGCCAACCTTTGAAATTCCTTCACCATACATGATGTCGAACTCTGTGGTTCTAAATGGAGGCGCTACTTTGTTTTTAACGACTTTTACACGGGTCTTGTTACCCTGTACGTCACCATCGGTATTTTTTATCTGCGTAGACCTTCTGATATCAAGTCTTACCGATGCATAAAATTTAAGGGCATTACCTCCGGTAGTTGTTTCCGGGTTTCCGAACATGACCCCGATTTTTTCACGAAGTTGGTTGATAAATATAACGGTACAATGAGTTTTGCTAATAGAACCGGTTAGCTTACGAAGAGCTTGGGACATCAATCGGGCATGAAGACCCACTTTTGAATCACCCATCTCACCTTCAATCTCGCTTTTCGGTGTCAAAGCTGCAACAGAGTCAATAACGACAATATCGATGGCACCCGAACGAATTAGGTTATCTGCAATTTCTAAGGCCTGTTCACCATTGTCGGGCTGTGAGATAATCAGGTTATCGATGTCTACCCCCAACTTTTGGGCATAAAAACGGTCGAAGGCATGCTCGGCATCAATAAATGCGGCAATACCACCTTGTTTTTGAGCTTCGGCCATTGCATGTAACGTCAGGGTTGTTTTACCTGAAGATTCTGGCCCATAAATTTCAATGATACGCCCACGAGGATAGCCTCCAACACCTAAGGCGATGTCAAGACCCAACGACCCTGAAGGTATGACCTCAACATCTTCAACTACGCTGTCGCCCATTTTCATGACCGCACCTTTACCGTAGGTCTTGTCCAGTTTATCAAGTGTTAATTTTAATGCCTTTAGTTTGGCGTCTTTCTCCGAGCTCATAATGATTAAAAATTAGGAATGCTAAATTACCATTTCTTTTGTACAATACCAGTTGCCTTTTGCAAATTGTAACAAGGTGTTATGAACAGTCTTTAGTTCTTAAATATGGCATGCTGTTACCTTTGGTCGAATTTTACGATTAACAAAAAATGAAAAATTTAATCTCGCACGCAACCCTTTTTAAATAATCGCATCTAACGTACAAAGCACTATTCCGATTTATCGGGAACTAACTCAAACATTATTCTCTGCTGAGGTGGAGAGCTATAACGGCCATTCCTTTTAGTGTTTTCGAAAGAATGCTATGAAGAAGATCAATCGGAAGGGCCACTGAAGAGCCTTGATTTATTGTCGAGGCTCTTTTTTATTGCCCTGAACGCCGATTTTCTTTAATTTTGCCCTCCAGAAATAAATCCTTTTAACTTAAAGCGTTGGTATAGCATGCAACTGTACAATACATTAAGTGCAAAGGAAAGAGCCGCCCTTATTGAAGAGGCCGGGCAAGAGCGCCTGACCATCTCTTTCTATCAATATGCACACATCGGTAATCCGAAAATTTTAAGAAACCATCTTTTCTTGGCTTGGAACGAGTTAGATGTTCTAGGTAGAATCTATGTGGCCTACGAAGGCATAAACGCCCAACTTTCAGTACCAGCTGAGAACTTTGTGGCGTTTAAAGAACATTTAGACAGCATTTCGTTTTTAGAAAATGTTCGGTTGAACATAGCCATTGAGCAAGACAACCTTTCGTTCTTAAAGTTGAAGGTGAAGGTGCGTAACAAGATTGTTGCCGATGGCCTTCACGACCATACTTTCGATGTTACGAACAAAGGTGTTCATGTGAGCGCCGAAGAATTCAATGCATTAATTGAAGACCCCGATACCGTGTTGGTAGACATGCGTAACCACTACGAAAGTGAAATCGGCCATTTTAAAAATGCCATCACCCCCGATGTCGATACGTTTCGTGATTCACTCGACATTATCGAAAATGACCTCAAAGAACATAAAGAGGATAAAAAACTGGTAATGTACTGTACGGGAGGTATTCGTTGTGAAAAAGCCAGTGCATACTATAAGCACAAAGGTTTTAAGAATGTTTACCAATTAGAAGGCGGTATTATTGACTATACCCGTCAAGTGCAGAATAAAAATCTTGAAAATAAATTTATTGGTAAGAACTTTGTTTTTGACCATCGCCGAAGTGAGCGCATTTCTGATGATGTCATTGCCCAGTGCCACCAGTGCGGTCAACCTTGCGATACGCATGTGAACTGTGCCAACGAGGCATGCCATTTACTATTTATTCAATGTGATGAATGCGCCGCTAAGATGAAAAATTGCTGTTCGGATCATTGTAAGAACATCAATGCTTTGCCTTTTGAAGAGCAAAAAAAGCTTAGAAAAGGTAAAGGGGCTAGCAACAAAATTTTCAAGAAGGGCCGCTCCGAGGTTTTAAAGTTTAAGCGTTAACGCTATATCAGTAGCTTTACATCGCATTAAAATTTCATTACCTTTACGATTAAGATTAATATGAACCCCATCCCCATTGAGCTTTAGGTTGAATGAGGGACCAAGATATAAAATATGGGCTGTAGCAGTTGTTCGACCGCTAAGGACGGACAACCTCGAGGATGCAAGAACAACGGAACTTGTGGTACCGATGGTTGTAATAAATTAACGGTCTTTGATTGGCTTTCCAATATGTCGCTTCCGAGCGGTGAAAAACCATTCGATTGTGTGGAAGTCCGTTTCAAGAACAGTAGAAAAGAATTTTTTAGAAATACCGAAAACCTTTCCCTTTCCATTGGTGATGTAGTGGCCACTCAGGCACAATCAGGGCATGATATAGGCATGGTAACCCTGGTCGGTGAGTTGGTCAAAGTGCAGATGAAGCGCAAAAAAGTTGATGCTCAAGATAAATCACTCGCCAAGGTCTATAGAAAAGCTACTCAGAACGACATTGATAAATGGCAAAAATGTCGTGACCGCGAAGAAGAAATAAAGAAAAGGGCGCGGGAAATCGCCATTATACTGAAGCTTCAAATGAAGATTTCAGATGTCGAGTTTCAAGGTGATGGGTCAAAAGCGACCTTTTACTATACGGCAGAAGAACGGGTAGATTTCAGACAACTTATTAAAGACATGGCCAAAGCCTTTGGCATTCGTATAGAAATGCGTCAAATAGGCTACAGGCAAGAAGCGCAGAGATTGGGAGGCATCGGTTCTTGCGGACGAGAATTGTGTTGCTCGACCTGGTTGACAGATTTTAGATCGGTTTCTACTTCTGCAGCACGTTACCAACAATTGTCGCTTAATCCACAGAAATTGGCAGGGCAATGTGGTAAGTTGAAATGTTGCCTGAATTATGAGTTGGACATGTATTTGGAAGCCTTAAAAGATTTTCCATCAACAGACACCAAACTCTTTACCGAAAAAGGATTGGCTTACTGCCAAAAGACCGATATTTTCAAAGAACTTCTATGGTTTTCTTATAAAGAAGACCCCTCTAACTGGCATGTTCTAACTAAAGAGCAGGTACACGAAATTCTTGAAAAGAATAAAAAGAAAGAAAAAGTTTCGAGCTTAGAGGAATATACCGCTGATAACTTCGTTAAAGAAGAGAAGGTTTTTGAGAACGTGGTGGGGCAAGATAGTCTTACTAGGTTCGATAGGCCTAAAAAATCTAGAAACCGTAAGCGTAACCGTAATCGCAAGAACAAATCAGGTAACGCCAAGGTGCAGACACAGCCTAATAACCAGAACAACCAAAATAAAGGCAACCAAACCAAAAACAAACGCAGAAACAATAAAAAAAGGCGACAGAAAAATGGTTAAATATTGGGGCCTCCCTTGCTTGATTGCCTTGCTCTTCTCGTGCAACGATAATTTGGTAAAATCAGAGTTTCAGGCGACTAAAAATGGCGCTTGGAATAAAGACAGTACATTTCAGTTTACCTTTTCTGAGATAGATACATTACAAAAGCACGATATGTTCATTAATGTGCGTAATGACGCCTCCTTTCCTTACAATAATTTATTTCTAATCGCTGAACTTGAATTTCCTAGCGGAGAAACGGTTAAAGATACTTTGGAGTATGAAATGGCTTTGCCAGACGGTACTTGGCTAGGCAAAGGTTATGGCAGCATTAAAGAAAATAAATTGTGGTACAAAGAGAACATCGTTTTTCCCGAATCGGGCGTATATAATCTAAGTTTATCGCATGCGATGAGAAAAAACGGCAGTGTCGATGGTGTTGTAAGCCTAAAGGGCATTACCGATGTTGGTTTTGAAATAGAAAAAAGTAATCCATAAGATATGGCCAAGGTTACAAAAAAGAAGAAGCCCAATACTACAGGGTTTTTTAAATATGTTAAATGGTTTTGGATCCTGTTTGCTTCCGGGGTACTATGTGTAGCCTTGATTTTCTTGTTGGCATCATGGGGCCTTTTGGGTATCGATATGCCCGAGTATGAGTATCTCGAAAACCCTCAGACGAATTTGGCTACCGAAATCATTTCTTCCGATGGCAAGACCTTAGGTAAATTTTATCTAGATGATAACCGTACTCCGGTACCATATGACAGCTTGCCCAGTAATTTGGTCAATGCCCTTATCGCAACCGAAGATGCCCGGTTTTATGACCATTCAGGCATTGATGCTTTTGGTTTTATGCGGGCACTTGCTTATTTAGGTAAAAAAGGAGGGGCGAGTACTATAACCCAGCAATTGGCAAGGCAGTTATTTGTAGGGGTGCGTTCTAAGAACAAAGTAGAGGCGATTCGCCAAAAAATAATGGAGTGGGTTCTCGCAACCCGATTGGAAAGGCAGTATACCAAAGAAGAAATTATTGCCATGTACCTTAACCAATATGATTTCTTGAACAATGCCGATGGCATTCGTTCGGCATCGAAGATTTACTTTGGTAAAGAACCTCAAGAGCTGAAGACCGAAGAATCAGCTGTTTTGGTGGGGATGCTTAAAAATTCATCCTATTTCAACCCGATTCGAAGAGAAGAATTGGTGACTAATAGAAGAAATACCGTTTTGGGCCAAATGGCAAAATATGGATATATCTCTGAAAAGGAGAAAGATTCTTTGCAGGCCTTAAAGATGGATATTAATTATAACCCTGAGTCTCATAAAGAAGGTTTGGCCACCTACTTTCGAATGTATTTACAGGGCTTTATGAACGATTGGATTCAAAAGAACCCAAAACCTGCAATCGATGGGGCTAGGGATAAATGGAGCCTTTGGTTAGATGGCCTTAAGATTTATACAACCATCGATTCGAGAATGCAGGCAAATGCCGAAGACGCTGTACGGCAACACATGGCCAAGTTACAGGCCGAGTTTTTTCATCAGAATACTCCTGACAGAAACCCTACAGCACCCTTTCTAGATTTAGACAAGACCGAAATCGACCGAATCATGGAGAGAGCGATGCGTACTTCTGATAGGTGGCGAATAATGAAAGATGAGGGAAAATCAGAAAAACAGATAAGAGAGTCCTTTACCAAAAAAACGGAAATGACGGTTTTTGACTGGAATAGCGACGGCCGAGAACGGGATACCATTATGACTCCTTTGGACTCTATTAGATATTATAAGACTTTTTTGAGAGCAGCTATGATGTCTATGGAGCCTCAAACGGGCCACGTAAAGGCTTGGGTAGGGGGTATAGATTATAGGCATTTTCAGTATGATAATGTGTATCAAGGTTCTAGGCAAGCAGGCTCTACATTTAAACCATTTGTATATGCAGCTGCCATTGATCAGCTGAGGTTGTCTCCCTGTGATGAATATCCGGATATATTGTATTGTATCGAGGCCAACAAACATGGAAATTTAGAGCCTTGGTGTCCTAAAAATGCAGATGGCAAGTATTCCGGTAAAGATTTTACGCTTAAGGCGGCCTTGGCCAATTCGGTTAATACGGTAACGGCCCAATTAATTGATAGGGTAGGCCCACGTTCGGTTGTGTCTATCGTCAAGAACTTAGGATTGGACAAAGAAATTCTCGAAGTACCGGCAATTGCCTTGGGTACTCCTGAATTCAACGTTTACGAAATGGTGGGGGCCTATGGCACATTCGCCAATCAAGGGGTTTATGTAAAGCCTGTAATGGTTACCCGCATTGAGGATAAAAACGGAACCGTATTATTTGAATACGTGCCAGAAACCAAAGATGTGCTTAGTAAAGATGTGGCCTACACAATGGTGAATTTAATGGAAGGGGTGACCCAAGGTGGTTCAGGTACTAGGTTACGCCATAGCTATAAAAAGAACGCCACCGAGTACAAAGAAATTATCACAGGATACCCTTATGGCTTTACCAATCCCATAGCCGGTAAGACAGGAACCACCCAGAACCAAAGTGATGGTTGGTTTATGGGTATGGTGCCGAATTTAGTGACCGGTGTTTGGGTCGGCGGTGAAGAAAGGTCGGTTCATTTTAAAAGTATCACATATGGCCAAGGTGCCGCTATGGCGCTACCCATTTGGGGGATGTATATGAAGAAAAATTACGATAATAAAGATTTAGGTATCTCCGATGGCGAATTCGAGAAACCTGAAAACCTATCGATTCGGGTCGATTGTTCAGAACCCGCTGAAGAACAACAAGACGATTTAGAAATTGAAGAAGATTTAGAAGACCTCGACTTTTAAAACAATCTTTTTAACACACATAAATACCCTTGCCTTTTAACGAAAGGCCAAGGGTTTTTTTATTGATAAAGTTGTAAATTGAACAATACGCAAAATAATAACTTATAATTATATGATTCTTAAAAAAGTGTCCGATGTGAGACAAGCTCTTAAAGGGGTAGAAAATGATATGACCTTCATGTTGGGCGGTTTTGGGCTTTGTGGTATACCGGAAAACGCCATTTCTGAACTAGTAAGGTTGGGTGTAAAAGACATTACCTGTATATCGAATAATGCCGGGGTCGATGATTTCGGTTTGGGACTTCTTTTACAGAAACATCAAATAAAAAAAATGATTTCGTCGTATGTTGGCGAAAATGATGAGTTTGAGCGGCAGATGTTAAGTGGCGAGCTTGAGGTAGAACTGACCCCCCAAGGTACCCTGGCAGAAAAGTGTCGTGCGGCCCAGGCAGGTTTCCCAGCGTTTTATACACCTGCTGGTTATGGTACGGAAGTCGCTATGGGTAAAGAGACTAGAGAGTTCAATGGTAAGATGTATGTGTTGGAAGAAGCGTATAAAGCAGACTTTGCTTTTGTAAAAGCGTGGAAAGGAGACGAAGCTGGCAACTTGATTTTCAAGGGTACCGCTAGAAATTTTAATCCGTGTATGTGTGGGGCGGCGAAAATAACCGTTGCCGAAGTAGAAGAACTGGTACCTGCAGGCGAGTTAGACCCTAATCAAATTCACGTGCCCGGAATATTTGTACAGCGCATATTTCAAGGAAAGGAATATGAGAAAAGAATTGAACAACGTACGATAAGAAAAAAGTAGTCTACAATTTTAAATCTTCACATCTTCAAATTAATAAGAATGCTAGATAAAAACGGAATCGCAAAACGAATTGCCAAAGAGGTAAAAGACGGTTATTATGTCAATTTGGGGATTGGTATTCCCACCCTTGTGGCCAATTTTGTGAGAGATGATATAAGTGTTGAGTTTCAAAGTGAAAACGGCGTTTTGGGTATGGGTCCTTTTCCTTTTGAAGGCGAAGAAGATGCCGATGTCATCAACGCGGGAAAACAAACGATAACCACCTTGCCAGGGGCTTCATTTTTTGATTCGGCTACGAGTTTTGGCATGATTCGGGGCCAACACGTCGACCTCACTATTTTGGGCGCCATGGAGGTAGCCGAAAACGGAGATATAGCCAATTGGAAAATACCGGGTAAAATGGTAAAAGGCATGGGCGGCGCTATGGATTTGGTCGCATCGGCAGAAAATATCATTGTGGCCATGATGCATACTAATCGTGCCGGCGAATCGAAGCTTTTAAAAAAATGTACGTTACCATTAACGGGCGTTGGCTGTGTTACTAAAATAGTTACGAATCTCGCGGTGCTAGAAGTTACTGAGGAGGGCTTCAGCTTATTAGAAAGGGCACCTGGGGTTTCCGTAGAAGAAATAAAGAAAGCTACGGAGGGTACTTTAAAAATAGAAGGAGAAATTCCTGAAATGGCTGTTTAAGAGATGGTTTAAAGTGGTCCTTTCCGCTTCAAGGGAGAATGCATTTCATCGAACTTTTTGAACCTTGCTTTTTTTCACAACATTTTACGGTAGGTTCACAACATCTATTTTTTAAACTTATAATGGTAAGCTACATTTACATTGTTATTAATTGCAAGTGTTGCTAATACCAAAACCCTTACCAAGTCTTAATTTTTTTGAACTAAACCTACAGTCTATGGAAGCCCAAATGAACCAAACCCGTGAAGACATTCAAGTCTACAAATATGAATTCTTGAGTGGTATCGTACTTCTAACCAAAAAGTTGTTTATGCTATAAGACTTTTTGAATAAAAAATTTAAAAGAGCAACTTCCCCAAAGGTTGCTCTTTTTTTTATGCATTTTTTTAAATTAGTGAAATGGACGCAAACAATTCACTAGCTATTCAAAAGTGCGAAGAGCATGATCTTGAATTACTCATCTCTATTTCAAGACAAACATTTAAAGACGCCTTCGAACATCAAAATAATCCTGAAGATTTTAAGACGTATCTTAATTCTTCTTTTTCAAAGGAAAAGCTCTCCCTAGAGCTACAGAACCCCGATTCAGAGTTCTATTTTGTGTTTGTAAATGATAAAATCGCAGGGTATTTTAAAGTTAATCAACATGGGGCGCAAACCGATGTGAAGGACGCGGACACCATAGAACTGGAGCGTATCTATGTTCTCAATGAGTTTCAAGGAAAAGGAATAGGAAAAGAACTCATGAATGCAGTTAAGGAGATTGCTTTGGAAGCAGAGAAGAAATTTCTGTGGCTGGGTGTTTGGGAGAAGAATGAAGGTGCCATACGTTTTTATCAAAAAAATGGGTTTTCAAAGTTCGGAACCCATCCTTACCCCATAGGAGACGATGTACAGACCGATTGGCTCATGCGGTTCGATTTGTCGTAGTCGAATTTCCAAAAGATTATTAGAGTCCACATAAGATTTCCGCAGCTTTCTCTAGGGTCTCATTCTTTTTTGCAAAGCAAAAACGCAGCACACCGTCTTGTCTCCGATTTAGGTTGAACGAGGAGATTGGTATACAGGCGATACCAAATTCTATGATAAGTCTACGGGCGAAAGCTTCATCATTTTCATTGGTAATTTGAGAGTAATTCAAGAGTTGAAAGTAGGTTCCTTCGCATGGTGAATAAGTAAACCTAGAAGAATTTAAAGCGTTAAGAAAGAAATCTCTCTTTTTCTGATAAAAACTCTTTAGTCCCAGATAGAGTGACTCATCCTGCAAATATGTGTTCATGGCCTTTTGCGTAGGGTGGTCGACACAGAAAACAGCGAATTGATGAACTTTTCTAAATTCTTTCATTAATTCGCTCGGGGCTGCACAATAGCCCACTTTCCAACCGGTTACATGAAAAGTCTTACCGAAAGAAGCACAAATAAAGCTCCTGTTTGCCAATCCTTCAATTTGAGAAAGGCTAATATGTTCGTTTTCATCAAAGACAATATGCTCGTAGACTTCATCACTTACCACAATGATATCCGTCGGCTCTAAAATAGTCTCAAGCTTTTGTAATTCGTTTTTACTGAACACCTTTCCACTTGGGTTATGAGGTGTGTTGAGCACAAGCATTTTCGTCTTCGGGGTTATGGCATTTTTCAGCGCATCCCAATCGATAGCATAGTCATTTAAGCCCATTTGAATAGGTACGGGTATACCCCCGTTCAACTCGATAGCCGGTTCATAACAATCATAGGCAGGTTTGAGAATAATAACTTCGTCTCCGGGCGAAATAAAGGCCGCAATAGCTGTGAATATGGCCTGCGTTGCACCGACCGTAACCGTTATTTCCATTTCAGGATGATAGACCGTACCATGTAACTTCTCTATTTTATTTGCAATGGTTTCCCTAAGAGAATAGTCTCCTTGCATCGGTGCATACTGATTGTACCCTTCATGCATTACCTTGTTTACCAGTTCGAAAAGTCTAGGATCAGCTTCAAAATTTGGAAAGCCTTGTGAAAGATCAATAGCTCGATGCTGTTTGGCCAAAATACCAACGGTAGTGAAAATGGTAGTGCCAACATTTGGCAGTTTTGAACGGCCTGGGTTCTTAAAAGCTTGCATAGTCAAGAATGAATTTTGCACTAAAATAGCAGATACTTTTCATCGCAAAGACAATCTTTAATTGAATCGATTATATTTATGGGACAAAATATAATCATGGGAACACTTGGGAAATTTTGGGTGCTATTAGCCGCTCTGATGATAGGCGTTACTGCGACCTCTCAATCCAAATCGGATATGAAAACCAAAGAAATAAGAACATTAATAGTAGATGGGCAAAACAACCATGAGCATTGGCCCAAAATAAGCTATATGTTAAAGACCGAGATGGAAAAGACGGGGCTTTTCACAGTAGATGTTGCCCGTTCGGCTTTTACTTGGCAAGGTGATGATTTGATAAGCGAGTATAAAATTGAAGGACTGCCGGAAACGCAGGCCTTGAAAGAACCCAAGGCAGACCCTAATTATAATCCCGATTTCTCAAAGTACGATTTAGTGGTCTGTAATTTTGGTTGGAATGCCGCCCCATGGCCTGAGAAAACTAAAAAAGCCTTTGAAAAGTTTATAAAAAAAGGGGGCGGATTAGTTGTATTTCACGCTGCCGATAATAGCTTTCCCGATTGGGAGGCCTATAATCAAATGATTGGAATAGGTGGTTGGGGAGACCGAACAGAGAAAGACGGCCCTTATGTCTATTATAATGATGCAGGTGAACTTATCAGGGATACTTCACCAGGAAAAGCGGGGGCCCATGGCCCGCAGCATGAGTATACTATTGAAATTCGCAATACGGAACATCCGATTACTAAAGGACTGCCAGCAAAATGGTTGCATGTAAAAGACGAACTTTATGATCGGTTGCGGGGCCCGGCAGAAAATATGGAGGTACTCGCAACAGCCTACTCATCGGCTGAATTTAAAGGAACCGAACGTCACGAGCCCGCCCTTATGGTTTTGGAGTATGGCAAAGGAAGAATATTTCATAATATAATGGGGCATGCCGATTACTCGGTTGAAGGCGTCGGGTTTCTAACTAGCATGCTTCGTGGGGCCGAATGGGCGGCTACCGGTGAAGTAACCCAAAAGATTCCTGAAAATTTCCCAAGCGAGAACGAGACCAGCTCTGAAAAGTTTCAAAGATAAATGGAGTTGACATTAAGTATTCCGGCATTATTATTCCCGGCCATTTCGTTGACTATGTTGGCCTATAATGCGAGATATTTGGCAATTGCGGCCTTGATAAGACAACTACATCAAAAATACCAAGAAACAGAATCGGCTGCGTTGGCACTGCAGGTAAAACAATTGCGTAAACGATTGGGCATTATCAAGAATATGCAGGCCACTGCGATTTTCAGTTTTTTGCTGGCGGTTATAACTATGTCGATGATATATATTGAACAACCCATATGGGCCAACCTGATTTTTGGCGTTAGCCTCTTAGCTCTAATGATAAGTTTAATTCTTTCCCTGATTGAAGTGCAACTTTCTACGAAAGCACTGTCCATACAATTAGAAAATATGGAAAAATAAAATTAGCGACACGGTTTTGGAGGATTAGACTGCCTAGTCCGTTTTCATTTGAACATTCTACTTTTCTTTTGAGTTCAATGCGGTTGTATTACAAAATGCAGCGGTCAATGATTCATTGATGACCGCTATTTCTTCTTTCTGCAATGTTCACCGACCAAACGGTCGTTTTTTAGGCCTAATAAAAGTGATGTTACATATGTCCTATAAGCTGTTACACCTGTGGTATTCATTGTAAAATGGCAATTCTAACTTTGGCAGTATCACCCACTAATGCATTGCCATGAATCTATTAAGTATAATTATCCCTATATGTGTACTTGTGTTTATAATGGTCTTAATTCTTTTGCTTTTCAAGAAAGCAAATCGATTTAAAACCATTAAAAATCAAACTAGCAACGAAGTACAGGCGATTGGTGAAGAGGGTAGGTTTTTTGTGGAGGGATTAAAAGATATTTTTCAGGCCACTGAGTTGGTAAAGGATAAGAACAATTATGAACTTGCCTCTGTTCTCGGTTATTTCGCTACCTCTCTATTCGACAAGAATAGTTCAGAAGCGGTTCTTTGGGATATTTCCCAAAACTGTATTTCTCAATTAGGGTTAGAAGACTGTGTCATCTATCTTTTAAATGAAAAAGACCAATCGCTAGAACAGAAAGCAGCCTTTGGCAATAAGCATAAGGGGCAAAAACAAATTTTGAGTCCTATCAAAATCCCCATGGGAAAAGGGATAGTTGGGGAAGTAGCTGCAAGTGAACAACCCATTATGGTATCTGACACTTCTTTGGACAAAAGATACATTCTTGATGACAAAAGGAGGTATTCAGAATTGGCCGTTCCAATTATAGATGATGGGGTCATGTTAGGGGTACTTGATTCTGAGCATAGCACCAAAGGGTTCTTTACCTCTAGGCACTTGGCCCTATTTAGGTTAATTGCCAAATTAACAGCGATTAAACTTCAAAGAATCGAGAAAAAAAGCAACCTACCCTTGACCAATGGCAATGCCTATTATAAAGAGTTCAGGCGCCTTTTGATTGTAGAAAAAATATATCGCAATCCCGATGTCAGTCTTACCTCGGTATCTGAAGTATTGAACATCAGCGCTACTTATCTATCACAATTGGTTAATAAGCTCGAAAATCAAAGTTTTACCGATTCAATCAACCGTTTTAGGGTTTCCGATGCCGAAGACATGCTAGCTGATAGTGATTTTAATGGCTACACCGTCGTGTCGGTGGGGCTTGAGGCCGGTTTTAACTCTAAATCCTCCTTTTATTTGGCCTTTAAAAAATACTGTGGTATGACCCCAACCGAGTTTCGCAAACAGGCTCGTTCTAGAAAAGTGGCTTTTTCCTAAAGCTAACGATTTCCTTTCCTTTCTCTTTCAATATTAACGAGTAGAACTTTTACTCTAAACTACTAAAAAAATAGAATTTTCTTGCTTTTTGTATAGATGGTAGAATTAGCTGTACGCTTTGTAGGTCTTGTTGTATAAAGTTACATTTTTAATATGTAAATAATTGATAATCAGTGTTTTGAAATAGTCCTAATTTTTTTAACCTTAATGATTTCGGACATTTTGAATTTTCAACCAAGCTAGTTTTGGTCATTATTAATTCTAAAATATTTGACTATGAAAACTAGATTGAAAAGTAACTTATTGATTGTTCTGTTAGCAGTTATAAGTGTAGTAGCATGTTCTAAAGATGGTGAAGATGGTGCCGTCGGTCCTCAAGGCCCACAAGGAGAACAAGGTCCGACAGGGCCGCAGGGCGATGCAGGAGCGGATGGAGCCCAAGGAGAACAAGGTGTTGAAGGCGAACAAGGCGAGCAAGGAGACCCTGGAACCGCTAATGTGATTTATTCCGATTGGATAGAATCTCCAATTGTCGATAATGATAACAATATTGAAGCACCAACAGCCAATGGTTCACTAAATGTTGCCGGTCTAAGTCAAGACATTGTCGAAATGGGCAACGTATTGGTCTTTGGTAAAATAGAGTCAAATGGTAATGTTTACGCCTTACCGTATATGGGTAATCAAGGTGTTTCTTACTACTACTACTTCAACATTGAAGAAATTAATATAAGGTTGACCACTACAGATGGATCGAACATAGGTACTCCTCTTTTTACCACCTATCGATACGTGCTTATTCCTGGAGGGGTTGAAGCTAGTAATGGAATCGGAGGCGTGTCATCTAAAGCAGGTTCTCAAGATTTTTCTAAAATGTCTTATGAAGAGGTGGTAGACTACTTCAATATTCCCCATTAATTCTATGGCAGTGAGGTTGAAAGCGGCCTAGTGATTCTTTCACGGGCCGTATTCTCTTACTAAAAAAGTAGATAAGACATTTATAATGAAAGCAAAAAACAAAACAATGCCCTATTCGCCGTATTGACCAGTTGTCTAATTGCATGCTCAAAAGGCATTGCAGATGGAGAGATTGGCCCAAAAGGTGAACAAGGTATTAAGTAGAAAATGACCTACTGGACTATCGATGACCTTCAGCTATTGAACAATTGAACTTTTGATTAGATGCTCCAAATTATTTCAGCGATTACCGGCGATTAGGGTCAGTACTCTTATATAATTTCAAGTAAAGATTTTTCGCACTAATAAAATTATCATGATAAAAATGAAGAACATTTCTTTCGTTTTAAAGGCAGCATTGCTGGTATTATTAATTGGTTGTTCGAATGATGATAATCAAGGTCAGATTGAACAGCAACCAGAAGAAGAGGTGTCAAATTTACCGAAACAAATTCAAATAAATTTCAGCGAAGTACATAATGCTAGCTACGAGTTTGCCTATAATGCAAATAAACAGATAAGAAGCATTGACTTGCAACGTAATTCAGATGGAGATTTATATCATGTATTTTCTGAATTTCTGTATTCTACCGATGACAATCTTACAGCAGTGTCTACTGATGATGTTTTGAATGGGGTTGGTAGAAATGTCTTTTTTACTTATTTGAGTAATGGCGACCTGGCTGATGTCGCTATGGTTTCAAATGGATCAAAGAAAGATTCTGAACTAAGCTATGATGTGCCCAATCGAACCTATTATCTGGATTATCAAACAGGACCTTTAACCGAAATACTTTTTGATTCCGATGGTAATTTAGAAGAAATAGATTTCAATGGTACTAGATGGCAACTAGCACACGATAATTTCGAAAAAGGCCTTTTTCACGAGGCCAAAATACCTTCTCCGATGCTATTGTGGTTCGGAATGAATTATTATTACAACCCTAGTGAGATTTACTTTTTAAGCATGAAAAATATAGGCTCTTTTTCTTCAGCAGGTGCTAACTTTTCAATTGATGAGGTTCAAAGATCGGAATCTGGACACCTTGAAAAGTTCACTATTTCAAGTGATGATGCTAGTTATTCTGCTGATTATACTATAACCTATTAATGTGTAATCAAAATCAACTATAAAATCAATTACCGACCTATGAGTTGGTTTTCGGTTGTCTTGAAATAGGGATTACACATAGAAAAGCAGATAATCGTAAACAATCCATCGGTCACCGGTAAGAACGGTGTATATTCGACTAGGCTTAAAAATGATGAATGAACTATTCGGTCTGTTATTTTTTGGCACCTACATGAAAAAGAGCATCCCCTTGGTTGACTACAGCTTGGTGGTTGATGCAGAAAACGAGTCCGTCATAGGGGGCTTTGATTTTCTTGGTGCGTTTGGCAAAAGTGTCGGAAACCGTGCCAATTACTTGCCCTTTAATAAAATCTTTTCCATTGGAAATTTTTGGTATGAACATTCCCGCTGTGGGTGCCCTTAACCATTTTCTGTTTTCAAGTTCTACGGAAGGTTCCTTTGAGTTTTCAGGAATTTCTTTAGAAGAAATGAGGCCATAATGATGTAGAATATTTAATACGCCCTTAATTCCTGTGGAAATCGAAAAATCATCGAACCGCATACTTTCGCCTGCTTCATATACAACCATTGGTTTTTTGAGATTAAATGCAGTATTTCTAAAAGAACCTTTGATCAAGCTCGACGGGAAACTGATAGGGGCGTTGAAAATAGCTGCAAGGCGGGCACTGGCAGTATCATTTTCCGTAAAGCGCACTTGGGGGTAATTATGGCGTTGGCCACCACCTGTATGTAAATCGATGCCTAAATCGATATGGGGTAATATTTCTTTTGTATAGTAGTAAGCAATACGGCTGGCCATTGATCCCGATTTGGTTCCAGGAAAGCTACGATTCACATCCTTGCCATCAGGGACATCTCTAGAGAAATGAATAAAACCGAAGATATTGAGAATTGGCACGGCTATGACCGCTCCTTTCAAAAGATTGAACTGCTTTTCGGCAATCATGCGTCTAACCACCTCTATACCGTTTATTTCATCGCCATGTAAACCGGCCTGAATTAATACGGTAGGCCCAGGTGCTCTTGAATTGAAAACATAAACAGGAATATCAATAAGAGTTCCTGTAGGCAATCGGTCAATATTAATGTGAACAAGCTTGTTTTGACCAGGTTTAACAGTTGTGCCACCGATGGTAATATTCTTATTCTTTTTTATCTCCATTTGTTGTTCCTAAAGTTCTTTTCGACATATAAAATGATTTCTTTCGCTACATTAATTCCGGTAACTGCCTCGATGCCACGTAAACCAGGAGATGCATTTACCTCTAATAATAGCGGGCCTCTTTTAGACCTGATAAGGTCTATGCCGGCTACACCTAGACCTAAATGTTTAGCGGCATCGATGGCCATGCTTTCTTCCTTTTTTGAGAGCTTCACCTTTTCGGTTTGACCACCTCTATGAACATTCGACCGAAAATCTTCAAGAGTGCTCATTCGTTTCATGCTCGCCACTACCTTATGGCCAACAACAAATATGCGCAAATCTTCTCCGTTGCTCTCCTCGATATATTCTTGCAGTAATATGCCCGAATCCATTTTGTAGAAAGTATCGATTATCGATTTTGCCGATTTAAGGCTTTCTGCCAAAATGACCCCTAGACCATGGGTGCCCTCTTGAATTTTAATGATTAAAGGTGGCCCGCCCAACATTTGTATCTGTTGCTCGATATTTTCCGGGTCAATGGCGAAAAGAGTCTGGGGTATAGCAATTTGGTTCTGCGAAAGTAATTGCAGGGTTCTCACCTTATTTCTCGCTCTGGCAATACTTAGCGAGCGTGCCGCACTGAAAACCCTGTTTAATTCGAATTGTTTAACGATAGCGACCCCATGGTTTGTAACCTTTGTACCTATTCTTGGAATAATAGCATCAAACTCATCTATGATGTCTTCTTCTTGATAGAGAACCTGTGGCTTTGAACCTCCTAATTTTACGGTACACTTAGTGTGGTCGATTTGTTCAATATAATGACCCAAGTATCTGGCCTCTTCGGCAATACGCTGTGTTGAATACACATTATTGCTCACTGAGAGCAGGCCAATATCCATAGAAATCGCTTTAAACAATTTGAATATAAAAATACAATTTGAAACGTAGTCACATCCACTTGTGGTAAAACGAAAAATATCCATGTACATAATTCAGTGGTATAGATGGGTACAATTGCTTCATCTTTTGGTTAAGTTTTAGAGGTTTTAAGCCACATTATCGAACAGCTTGAAAGGCTTGATTATAATGGGTCTAAATAACATTGGTATAGGCTTGCAAAGTTTGTTAAAGCCGCGTCTATGACCTACTTTTGTAGACGGTCTAAAAACTAATTGAAACTTTATAATGAGCGGATTGGTAAAATCTTCGATAGCCCGAAAAGTCGTCATGGCCTTATCGGGTCTTTTTTTGGTCTTCTTTTTGGCCCAGCACTTTACAATTAACATTACTTCGGTCTTGGCACCGGACACTTTTAATGAGTGGTCTCACTTTATGGGATACAATGGTGTCGTACAATTTATTCTGCAACCTATTCTTATTGCAGGGGTAATCGTCCACTTTGTGATGGGTATCGGGCTTGAGATAAGAAACAATAAAGCAAGAGCGGTCAAGTATAAAAAGTATAATGGGGGTGCCAATGCTTCGTGGATGTCTAGAAACATGATTATTACCGGCTTGGTAGTATTGGCCTTTTTAGGACTTCATTTCTATGATTTCTGGATTCATGAAATGGACTATAAATACATTGCAGGAAATGCTGAAGATCCTACTCGATATTACGCCGAGACAGTTGAGAAGTTCGAACCCTTCTGGCGTACGGTCATTTACGTAATATCATTTGTTCTTTTAGCCCTTCACCTGTGGCATGGTTTTGCCTCATCGTTTCAGAGTATGGGGGTAAATAACAAGTACTCTCCGGCCATTCAAACGTTCACCAAAATATACGCGATAGTAATTCCGCTAGGTTTTATTTTTATAGCACTTTACCATCATTTTAACCCAATAACACATTAAACATGGGCATATTGGATTCTAAAGTTCCATCAGGGCCTTTGGCCGATAAATGGACTGAACATAAAAACAAAATTAATCTGGTCAACCCGGCCAACAAACGTAATATAGACGTTATTGTTGTAGGTACCGGATTGGCAGGTGGTTCTGCTGCGGCAACGCTGGCAGAGCTCGGTTATAACGTAAAGACATTCTGTTATCAAGATTCACCGCGCAGGGCACACTCCATTGCCGCCCAAGGCGGTATTAATGCCGCTAAGAACTATCAAGGTGATGGTGACAGCGCCTACCGTCTTTTTTATGACACGATTAAAGGAGGTGATTACCGTTCTCGTGAGGCCAATGTTTATCGATTGGCAGAAGAATCTGCAAATATAATAGACCAGTGTGTGGCCCAAGGTGTACCTTTTGCCCGTGACTATGGTGGGTTATTAGACAACCGATCTTTTGGTGGGGTATTGGTTTCAAGAACTTTCTATGCCAAAGGGCAGACAGGCCAACAATTGCTTCTAGGTGCGTATTCGGCGATGAACCGTCAAATCAATAGGGGTAAGATAAAGCCTTTTAACCGTCATGAGATGATGGATTTGGTCTTGGTAAACGGTAAAGCCAGAGGAATCATTGCCAGAGACCTTAAAACGGGAGAGATTGAGCGTCACTCGGCTCATGCGGTAGTTTTGGCTACCGGGGGTTACGGAAATGTTTTCTTTCTTTCTACCAATGCCATGGGCAGTAATGTTATGGCCGCTTGGAGGGCACACAGAAGAGGTGCTTTCTTTGCCAACCCTTGTTTTACCCAAATTCACCCGACCTGTATTCCAGTATCTGGTGACCATCAATCGAAACTGACCTTGATGTCAGAGTCGTTGAGAAATGACGGTCGTATTTGGGTTCCTAAAAGAATCGAAGATGCCCAAGCAATACGTGAAGGCAAGATGAAGCCGACACAACTTAAAGAAGAAGATAGAGATTACTACTTAGAGAGAAGATACCCTGCGTTTGGTAACCTTGTACCTAGAGACGTGGCTTCAAGAGCGGCAAAAGAACGTTGCGATGCCGGTTTCGGTGTCAATAAAACAGGTGAGGCCGTTTATCTTGATTTTGCTTCAGCAATCCAACGCTACGGAAAAGAAGCTGCTCTGACCAGTGGTATGAAAGATGCCGATGATAAAACCATTACCCAACTGGGTAAAGATGTTATCGAGGCCAAGTACGGTAACTTGTTTCAGATGTACGAGAAAATCGTAGATGAGAATCCGTATGAGACTCCTATGATGATTTATCCTGCAGTTCACTACACAATGGGTGGCCTTTGGGTAGATTATAACTTGCAGACGACCATTGAAGGTTGCTACTGCGCGGGCGAAGCCAACTTTAGTGATCATGGCGCCAACAGATTAGGTGCTTCAGCCTTGATGCAAGGGCTTGCAGATGGTTATTTCGTACTGCCTTATACCATCGGTGATTACCTTTCCCACGACATTAGAACCGGAAAAATACCGACGGATAGCCCAGAGTTTGACAAGGCAGAGTCCGAGGTTAAAGATCGTATCAATAAACTAATGTCAGGTACAGGTGAGCATTCCGTAGATTACTACCATAAGAAATTGGGTAAAATCATGTGGAACAAATGCGGTATGGCCCGTAACGAACAAGGTTTAAAAGAAGCGATCGAAGAAATTTCTGCCTTACGAACCGATTTCTGGAAGAACGTGAAAGTGACCGGAGTTGCTGACGGCATGAACGCTGAGCTTGAAAAGGCAGGTCGAGTTGCTGATTTCTTAGAGCTTGGCGAGCTTTTTGCCAAAGACGCATTGACCAGAAATGAATCTTGTGGAGGTCATTTCCGTGAAGAGTATCAGACCGAAGAAGGTGAAGCTTTAAGGGATGATGAAAACTTTAAGTTCGTTTCTGCATGGGAATATAAGGGTGAGCCTAAAGATGCCGTTCTTCACAAAGAAGATTTGGTCTACGAAAATATTGAATTGAAAACAAGAAGTTATAAATAGTTTATAGTTGAGAGCTGACGGGATTAATGTCCGAAGGCAATCAACCCCAAGGTAAAACAAATACTATGAGGTTAAACTTAAAAATATGGCGTCAAAAAGATGCCAACTCTAAAGGGCAAATGGTAGACTATACCATTAAAGGTGTAGAAGGCGATATGTCGTTTTTAGAGATGTTAGATGTGCTCAATGAAGAATTGATCAACAAAGGTGAAGAGCCAGTTCATTTTGACCACGATTGCCGTGAAGGTATTTGTGGCGCCTGCTCTTTGCAGATCAATGGTGAGCCCCACGGCCCCGATCGATTGGTAACTACTTGCCAATTGCACATGAGAAAGTTCAATGATGGTGATACCATCGTTATTGAACCTTTTAGGGCTACAGCTTTTCCGGTCATCAAAGATTTGGTCGTAGACCGTTCAGCTTTCGATAGAATTCAACAGGCAGGTGGCTATATATCTGTAAATACTTCGGGTAACACGGTAGATGCCAATGCTACACCAATTGAAAAGGAAAAGGCCGATGATTCTTTCTATGCCGCTACCTGTATCGGATGTGGGGCATGCGTTGCCGCTTGTAAAAATGCGAGCGCCATGCTATTTACTTCTGCCAAGGTTTCTCAGTTCGCTTTATTGCCCCAAGGTAGAGTAGAAGCTACCGAAAGGGTACAGAACATGGTGCGACAAATGGATTTGGAAGGTTTTGGTAACTGTACCAATACAGGAGCATGCGAGGTTGAGTGCCCCAAAGGAATTTCTTTGGAGAACATTGCCCGCATGAACCGAGAGTATCTTAACGCCACAGTAAAAGGATAATCTATTTCTGTTGAACGCAGTTTAAAGCAGTCAACTTTTTTAGAAATCAAGATAAAATGAATCCCAAGCTTCAATCATTGGAGTTTGGGATTTTTGTATTTTGATAAAATGTCAAAAGACTATCCTGAAGAACGTATCAAAGTACCTCGCTTTAATGAGGAGTCTGGTTTTTACACCACCCCAAAACGCTCAAAAATAATGAGCAAGATTAGGGGGAAGAATACAAAGCCCGAACTTGCCTTTAGAAAAGCTCTTTACGCTGCAGGTTATCGCTATAGGGTAGATTATAAAAAGTTGATAGGTAAGCCTGACATCCTTTTAAAAAAATATAAAACAGCCATATTTATCGACGGTGAATACTGGCATGGGCATAACTGGCAAGAGCGCAAGCCTAAAATTAAGACCAATCGAGATTTTTGGGTTGCCAAAATTGAACGGAACATGCAACGTGACCGCGAGGTCAATCAAGAATTAGAGCGATTGGGCTACAAAGTATTCCGGTTTTGGGAAACCGAAATCAAAAAAGAATTAGATAGATGTCTAACGGAAGTACTATTGCATTTAGCGGCTCAGTAATAGAGCAAAAAACATCTCTTTTCCCGTCAACCACCTTAGGTTATTGCCTGTATATTGTAAGTGAAATTAATTAATAATCTAAAACAATATACACATGAAGAGGATAGCCATATTAGCTACTAATGGATTTGAAGAAAGTGAATTGAAATCACCTAAAGAAGCCATGGAGAAAGCAGGGTTTACGGTAGAAATCGTGAGTCCCGAATCGGGTGAGATTAAAGGTTGGTCAGGCGGTAACTGGTCAAACAGTTACAAGGTAGATAAAACATTGAATCAGGTAAAAGCATCAGATTATAATGCTCTTATGCTGCCAGGTGGAGTTATCAACCCAGACCAATTGAGAAGAAACGAAGACGCCCTAGTTTTTGTTCGTGATTTCTTTAAGCAAGAAAAACCGGTTGCGGCCATTTGCCATGCACCACAGATTTTGATTAGTGCAGATGTCGTGAAAGGTAGAAAATTGACTTCTTTCATTTCAATTAAAGATGATCTGATCAATGCCGGAGCCAATTGGGTAGACCAAGAGGTGGTCGTTGACCAAGGGTTTGTAACGAGTAGAAACCCAAATGATTTACCTGCCTTCAACAATAAGTTGATTGAGGAGATCAAAGAAGGTAAGCATGAAGAACAACATGCATAATAAGTAAATTTCCAAATCTGATAAATCCCGGCCCCCCGCCGGGATTTTTTTATGTCTTTAAGAGTCAAAAGCCAACCGTTTATCGAAGAAATTGACAGTTGATTGTTTTCACAACAACTAGGGGCTACTTCACAACAATAATTTAGAAACCCGAATTAAGCGCCGTAGATTTACATTGTAATTAAGTGATAGTGTTGACCCCAAATCGCCCCTTGAACTTAACCGAAATAGTTACGATCCCCAATCGAAACTAGAACCTACAAAAAATTATCCGACCCCAATCGGAAAACCAAAAAACAGTGTACCTACTTAACAAAAAGAGCCCTTTTCGAAGGGCTTTTTTGTTTTTAACCGGTTTGCGAAACAGCTTCTATTTAATCTGAAAGACCTGTTCACTATCAGAAGCTATCTTTTTTAGAATGACCTTATAAGACCCTTTGGGCAGATAGGTTTTGCCATTTTTTGCTTCTGTGAGCTTAGTTTTGTTCTTCTTTAAAAATGCTTTCTTACCCTCTTCGGTGAAGGCGACATCAAACGACAGAATGTTCAGACCTTTATCGGCTATGAATTCAGTTGAACTGATGCTGACACTCTTTAAAGTTTGAATTTCTGCTTTAACAGTGCCTTCAGACTTGCTATAAAAGGCGATATCTAGGCCGGGGGTTGATGCCCTGCTCCATGGGCTTGGTGAATTACCCCAATCTGAGGAATGCGAAATAGTATCCAAATCAAAAACAAAGAGGTCTTTAGACAGAACTTCTGGCGTCATTTGTTGAATGTGTCCGATGTCGGCCAGATAGATGCTTCTGCCATGTGTGCCGACCAATAAATGTTTAGCTTTCGGCTGAATCACCAAATCATGAATTGCGACGGGAGGCAGACCTTTTTGTAATGCTTCCCATCGATTACCTTGGTCAAACGAAATGTAAAGACCATTATCAGATCCTGCATAAACAATAGAATCGTTGATAGGGTCTTCAATAATAACATTCATGGGCGCATCGGGTATATTTGATGAAATATCTTCCCAAGTCGCACCGTAATCATCACTTTTATAAAGATATGCGGTAAAGTCATCCCACCTATAGCCATTCAATGCTACATAAACGCGGTCTTTTTGGTGTTGCGATGCTATGACCCTACTTACCCATAAATCTTTTGTTAACTTGTCGGAAATCTGAAGCCAATCTCCTCCGCCATTTTTACTGACATGTATAAGTCCATCATCACTCCCCGTGTAAATGAGTCCGAACTGTAAGGGCGACTCGGAAATAGTAGTAAGTGTGCCATATGCGACATTACCTTTTTTTCCGCCTTGCGTTAAGTCTCCAGAAATAGTTTCCCAATTATCGCCTTGATCAAGCGAACGGTGCAGTTTATTGCTTCCTAAATACAAGATATCTTGGTTATGGGCAGAAAGTTGAATGGGGGTCTGCCAGTTGAAGCGATAGGGCGATTCTCCTAATTCATGCTTAGGTTGTATGTAGGTTCGCTTATCATTTTTTCGGTCGATGCGGTAATAATTTCCGAATTGGTACCCGGTGTAGACTATATCAGAATTTCTTTTATCAATTTCTATCTGCATTCCGTCGCCACCCATAAGCGATTGCCAGGCATAACGACCCGATTGATGCCAGCCGGTATCTTCTTTAGCATTATGTGGCCCGGCCCATACCCCGTTGTCCTGTAATCCTCCATAGACGTAATAAGGCTCTTGATTGTCTACATTTATGGCATAGAACTGACCTACACTAGCTGAGTTGTTTTTGATCCAGTTTTCACCATCATCGTAGGTGATGTTGACGCCCCCATCATTACCATTGATCAAATGGCCCGGTTGTTTTGGGTCGACCCATAATGCTTGGTGATCCGCGTGTACATTTTCTTTGCTAATCGATGAAAAGGTTTTTCCGCCATCGGATGATTTTAAAAGCGGTACGCCGCCGATATAAATTTTATTGAGGTCGTTTGGGTCGACCCTAATTTCACCGAAATAGTAGCCATAACTGTAATAGAAATCATCAATATAGTCTTCATTTTGCTTTTTCCAGCTGCGCCCACCGTCATCACTTCGGTAGACTTCGGCGCCAATGACAGGAGTGTCAAACATCATGGCATTGGCATTTTCAAGATATTTGGTCAAATCTTTAGGTTGGGCAACACCGCTTCGAACAAGTTGCTTTACGTTTTCGGCACGGTACTTTTCTTGAAAGCCATTGGCTTTTAAAAAGGCATTGAGTTTTTTGTCGCCGAGCTCTAAAAAGGCCTCTTTTGACATGCCCTTAAAATCAGTTGCCGTTAGTTTGTCGGCATCTGGCTTTTCAGAATCAGATTTTTCTCGGTGCCCTTGATTATCCAAAAGGGCGTAAATGGTATTTTGGTCAAAAACCGCCAGGCCGATTCGGCCCACATTCATATCGGTTGGAAATCCGCTGCCTTCCACAGAAATCTTCTGCCAAGTGTCGCCGGCATCAGTACTTTTATAAATGCCAGAATTTGATCCGTTACCCAAAAAATCCCACGCTTTTCGGTCTTTTTCCCAAGCTGCGGCATATAAAACATTAGAATTGCCTGGCACTTGTTCCAAATCAATTATACCAGTTTGATCGTTGAGATACAAAGTTTGAGACCAAGTCTTACCAGCATCTTTGGTTTTATAAACACCTCGCTCTTTATTCGGCGAGTATAGATGGCCCAATACTCCCACGGTTACTTCATTTGGATTTTCAGGATTCAAAAGAATTCTACCAATGTGATGGGCGTCGGAGAAACCCATATGATGCCAAGTTTTCCCCTTATCGGTTGATTTTAATATGCCTATTCCTGCATAAGAAGACCGAGAAGAATTGTTTTCGCCTGTGCCGGCCCATATAGTTCCTGTTTTCCAGTCGACAGCAATATCGCCTAGGTTTTGGGTTTCGGCATTGTCCATCACTGGCGTAAACGATGTACCATTGTTGTTGGTGTACCAAAGTCCGCCAGAGGCATATGCCACATAAAATTCAATGGAATTTTTAGGGTTGACATCTAAGTCTACCACACGGCCACTCATTACAGTGGGACCAATATTTTTTAATGGCAGGTTTTTCACCAATGATTCTTTCTGCAAAATTTGTCTATTCTCAATAGACTCAATAATAAGCTCTGCAGATGTTGCAGGAACTTGAGCCATGGCAGAGCAGAAAAAGAAGGATAATAGAAAAATTAGTAAGCTTTTCATAAGTATTTGATAACGAGTTATTTTAGAAACAACAGATTTAATTTGTCAATGTTTGCCGCTTAAAATTAACAGCGACAGAATTGCGCAACAACTTAATATTTTGTTAATTTATGCCAAACTAGCATTAAACTCACTCAAACTAGAAGAATAACATAACCAACTTTAATTGAAGAAGAGGCCTATGAATTAGGTCTCTTTTTTTATGCACTTAAGCTCTGTAATGAGCTACTTGTCTCAATAAAAACACCAGACATTATAAACTTCTTAACTGCCCAATCGTTGTCAATTTGCTACTTTTGAAAAATTGATAAAAAGCGAGTTAAATGTATCCAGATATACCTCTGACAGTAGGGGATATTTTCTAAGGACAAATTACATCTAACCGATTAAAAAATTAAAATTACGCCAATGAAATACGAACAAATCAGTAATTCATTATTCATCAAAAATCGAAAGAAATTCATGGCCGAAATGCGCCCAAAAAGCATTGCGGTCTTTAATTCAAATGATATTTATCCTATAGGTGCCGACAGCGTGCTACCTTTTGAACAACATAGAGACCTTTTCTATTTATGTGGTGCAGACCAAGAAGAAACCAAGTTGTTGCTTTTTCCCGATGCTATGGATAAAAGTCACAGGGAAATTCTGTTTGTTCGTGAGACCAATGCGCACATTGCTGTTTGGGAAGGTGAAAAATTAACCAAGGAAAAGGCGACCGAAGTATCAGGTATCGAAACCGTTTACTGGCTTCAAGATTTTGATCGGGTATTTTTTGATTTGATGACGGAGGCCGATACTATTTACTTTAATACCAATGAGCATTACCGCCAGGCCGTTGAGACCGAGACCCGAGAGGATCGTTTTATTCAAGAATGTAAAAGAAAGTTTCCGGCGCATCAAGTGGCGAAGAGCAACCCGATACTTCAAAAGATTAGAGGCGTTAAAGAACCGGAAGAAATCGAACTCATGCAAACGGCCTGTAATATTACCGAAAAAGGTTTTCGCCGTGTATTGCAGTTTGTCGAGCCAGGTGTTTGGGAGTATGAGATTGAGGCCGAGCTTTTACATGAATTCGTTCGAAACCGTTCTAAAGGGTTTGCCTATCCGCCTATAATTGCGGCTGGAAATAATGCAAACGTACTTCATTACCTTGAGAATAATAAAAGATGTCTGTCGGGCGATATGATTTTGATGGATACGGCGGCCGAGTACGCCAATTATTCAAGTGATTTGACCAGAACCATACCTGTCGACGGTAAATTTACCAAACGCCAAAAAGAGGTGTATGAGGCGGTACTGCGGGTTAAGAACGAGGCTACTAAAATGTTGGTGCCGGGCACAATTTGGAAGGATTATCATGTTGAATGCGGAAAACTCATGACTTCTGAGCTGTTAGGCCTCGGTTTGTTGGATAAGGCCGATGTACAGAACGAGAACCCACAATGGCCGGCTTACAAGAAATATTTCATGCACGGTACGAGCCATCATATCGGGTTGAACACCCATGATTATGGTGAACTGAAAACTCCCATGCAGGCCAATATGGTGTTTACCGTCGAGCCCGGTATTTATATTCCCGATGAGAAGCTGGGGGTTCGCCTTGAAGATGACGTCGTCATTCAAGAAAACGGAGAGCCGTTCAATTTAATGGCCGGTATTCCTATTGAAGTAGAGGAAATTGAAGATTTGATGAACAAATAGTATTGGTAGAAATTAGCTAAAAACAAGGTAAATGAAAATAGTTTCTTGGAATGTAAACGGAATACGAGCCTCGATGAAAAAAGGCTTTGATGAAGTGGTCTCTAATTTTGATGCAGATGTTTTTTGTATTCAAGAGACCAAGGCGCAAGACGACCAAGTATCCGAAGCATTAAAAGAAATTTCCGGGTATAAGCTATTTAGTAATAGTGCCGAAAGAAAGGGGTATTCAGGAACGGGTATTCTATCTAAAGAAAAACCCCTTTCATTTTTACCCAACATAGGTGCTGAAGTACATGATCTTGAAGGAAGGGTTACGTGCGCGGAATACGAGTCATTTTATTTGATAAACGTGTATGTGCCCAATAGCGGTAACGGACTCAAACGATTGGATTATCGTTCGGAATGGGATAGAGATTTCACCCAGTACCTTATGAACCTTCAACAAAAGAAACCGATCATTGTTACTGGAGATTTTAATGTGGCCCATACGGCCAATGATTTGGCGAACCCAAAATCTAACTACAACAAGACTTCAGGTTTTACACAGGTAGAGATCGATGGTTTTGACCATATGCTCGGTACCCTGAAATTGGTCGATAGTTACAGAACCCTACACCCGAATACGTATGATAAGTACACTTTTTGGAGTCAAAGAGGAGGGGCGAGAAGTAGAAACGTTGGGTGGCGTATCGATTACTTCTTAGTGAGTGAATCGCTTTGGCCAAAAGTCAATTCTTGCGAAATTCATGACCAAATCATGGGTAGCGATCACTGCCCAATTAGTTTAGATATCAACCTCTAAAGGGATGAATTATTTATGGGATGCTTTTTCCTCGTGAGATTGAATAGAACAAAAACAATCATCGCAGGTAAAATCCATCCCATACTATACCGGCTTAAGGGAATTATTTCCTGAAGGGCACTAATTGAAGCTCCCCAACCTAAGCTGCCGATAAAATCCGGTATACTAAAAATTATGGTAGTTGTTACAACTGCCCTGAATACCTTTGGCGATGCCCACTTATTGGGTATGGCATTTAACAAAATCAAAACGATGGTAATGGGGTATATAAACATTAGGGCAGGTAGGGCCACTGCAATAATATAGGCCACATTGAACTGCCCGATTAAAACACCTAAAAGGCAACCTGCAATAACTGTAATCAAATAGGCCTTTTTACTGTTTTTGAAGCGTGATTGTATAAAGTCAGATGTGCCGGTAACAATACCAACCGCTGTGGTAAAGCAGGCAAGACTCACCAAAACGCTGAGAAATACTTGTCCGTTTCTTCCTAAGGTCAAATGGCTTATGCCATTTAAAAGAGCGGTACGGGTTATTTCGGTATCAAAATCTGCCTGTACCAAAGCCCCGGTATAAATAAGCCCGGTATATAAAAGAAGTAAGGCAGAACCGGCCAAAATGCCGGCACGACGGATCAAGGTTTTCTTCTCTTGATACGAAGCTTCTTTTTTCTTCAAGTTAACTGAAATGATGATTACGCCACCAACGACGACCGCTCCAATAGCATCAAAGGTCTGGTACCCTTCCAAGATGCCATTGGCAAAAGGGGAGCTTAGGGTAATGGGCCCAACAGGCTGGTCGGTAGAAAATAGAGAGATACCTATAATCAACAATAAAATGATAATGATAGTTGGGGTCAATATTTTACCAAGAACATTCAACAATTTAGACCGGTTGACCACAAACAGGAAAACGAGTGAAAAGTAAACGGTGCCAGTTAGCCAAGAGGGAACATCAAAAAATGGCTGTATAGCCATTTCATGGGTTACAGAGGCCGTTCTTGGGGAAGGTAAACTTATAGAGATGACATAAATCAAAAAAGAATATACTAATGAAAAGCCCTTAGAAACCTTCTTGCCGAAATCAAAAATAGTTCCCTGCAACTTGGCGTGTGCCATAATGCCTAGAATAGGAACTAAAACAGCCGAGAGACAAAACCCCAGAGAGACCAACCACCATAAATGGCCCGAAGTAAAACCCAAGAGAGGCGGAAGTATCAAGTTACCTGCTCCAAAAAACAATGAGAACAGGGCAAAGGCGGTAACTAAAGTTTCTTTGGCCGTATGTAACTTGACGGAGTTCATTTTTTGAAAGACACCTGTGGTTTTAACAGGCTGCAAGATACCCTAATATTGGCTGACGGCAAGCAGTGCAGTATGTCGGAAAAATCTTTCTATTTTAAATAGAATGGTGTATTTCATCGAAAAATCGGACAATCTCAAGGCTATTGTCCAATAAAAAAAGAAAGGAGGGCGTTGAGATAGAAAGTGTTTGAACGCACTGAAAATTTCACCCAAATTTTGAACTAGCACCTGGCGGTTTGCCCCAATGAACCAACGATGCGTTTTTTAAACCTACGACCATGAAACGATTTTTTTGCAGCCTTTTTGGCCACCATTACTCAGTATCGAAAAAAGTGACATTACATATTAAGGAATATAAATGCATTCATTGTGGTAAACAGGTAACTACCGATGTAAGCGGTAATCTTTCGACCCTTACACCAGAGCTAGAAGATATTAATAAGACCTTGGAAAATATTTTTCAGAAAAGACATAGGGCAGCAAAACACGCTGCCTAACCTGAACTTGATTCAGCGTTACCTATGCTTTGGCACCCAAATCCTGAGCCTTAAGGTTTCAGGATTTTTATAAAATATTCCCGAAAAAATAGTAGCAACCTCGTTCTCCACTGTCGTTCGCCCCACAACAGTATGTTAGGTTTGCCTTTTTCGGGAATTCTTTTTTTATAGTTATTCCTCCTCAGAATTAGAGAACGAGTTCCAGCCCTGTGCGGTCAGCGGTATTTTATGATTACCCCTTGTAACTAAATGAGTCCCTTCATTGGCCTCCGTCATATAGCCGATAACCGTAAGGTTTGGGTTGCCTTTGATCTTTTCGTAGTCTTCTTGTTTTACCGTGAACAATAGCTCATAATCCTCACCTCCGCTTAAAGCGACCAACGTGCTATCCATTTTGAATTCTTCGCAGGCCGAAATAACGGTTGGGTCTAAGGGAATTTTATCTTCAAAAAGATTGCACCCTACCCCACTACTTTTACTCAAGTGCATTATTTCTGAAGAAAGGCCATCGCTTATATCGATCATTGAAGTTGGTTTCACTTCAAGTTTGGCCAACAATTCAACAATATCTTTTCTTGCCTCAGGTTTTAATTGACGTTCAACAATGTATGAGTAGGGTGAAAGGTCGGGTTGGCTGTTCGGGTTTACTTTGTAGACCTCTTTTTCACGCTCCAGAACTTGCAGCCCCATGTAAGCTCCGCCCAAATCTCCGCTCACGACCAAAAGGTCGTTTGGCCGGGCCCCATTGCGGTAAGAAATTTGCTCTTCGTTAACTTGCCCCAAAGCGGTAACGCTAATTAACATTCCTTTTTGCGATGAAGTGGTATCACCTCCTATCAAATCAACATTGTACATTTTACAGGCAAGGGCGATTCCGTCGTAAAGCTCCTCCAAAGCTTCTAGGGGAAACCGATTTGATACGGCCAGTGAAACCGTAATCTGTGTCGCCTTTGCATTCATGGCGTAAACATCTGAAAGGTTCACCATAACGGCTTTATAACCCAAGTGTTTTAGTGGCATGTAGCTGAGGTCGAAATGAACACCTTCAACCAATAAATCAGTAGTTAAAACCGTTTTGTATTCAGTACTATCGAGCACTGCGGCATCATCACCAATACCCTTGATGCTTGATGCATGGTTGAGCTCAAAATTCTGTGTCAAATGTTCAATTAGGCCGAATTCACCCAACCGCTCAAGAGATGTCCTTTTTTGTTCTTTGTCTTCTAGCATGTGGCAAAAATAAGGGTAAATTATGGTATTGATAAAGGGGAATGATTATTGCTTTCATTTAGTATGGCAACAAATAGCAAGAAGAGCTAAAACAATAGGGCGTTAAATAATATATTTATATAAAAATGAACGGTTTATGAAAAATTGGGCAAGGTGTTTTATGCTTATATCTACCCTAGGCCTCTTGGGGTCGGGTTGTTCTTCAGATGACAATAATGAGCCTACGGCGGATGTACCTATGAATTACGAACCCTGTTCAAACGGTATGGCAGGTCAATACCCATGCAATGGCTATGATTTACTAGCGACGAAGTCATTATCTTTTTTTAGTGCACAATCGGCCAATGACATTTGGGGTTGGGAAGACCCCGACACGGGTAAAGAATATGCGCTATTGGGTTTGGATAACGGTACGGCCTTCATTGATATTTCAGACACTGAGAACTTGGTCTACGTTGGTAAACTGCCCACCGCTACAGAACCGAGCCTATGGCGTGATATCAAGGTATATCAAAACCATGCCTTTATCGTTTCTGAGGCTGCGGGGCATGGCATGCAGGTATTTGACCTTACGAATCTTCGTGAAGCATCTGAGCAACCGAAGGTATTTGAAGCGGATGTACTTTATACCGGCTTTGGTAATGCGCATAATGTCGTTATCAATGAAGAAACGGGTATGGCCTATGCTGTGGGTACGGCTCGAAATGATGAATATGCTGGGGGTGCCCATTTTATTGATATTTCAGAGCCCAAGAACCCCAAAGGAGTTGGCGGTTATGCCGATAACGGATATTCACATGACGCACAAGTGGTGACCTATTCAGGGCCTGATGTCGATTATCAGGGGAGGGAAATTTTTATTGGCGCTAATGAATCACAAGTGGTAATAGTTGATGTGACCGACAAAAATGCATCTTTTGAAATTAGTACGGTATTATACCCGAACATAGCTTATACGCACCAAGGTTGGTTTACCGATGATCAGCGATTCTTTATTTTAGGCGATGAGCTAGACGAACAGAATTTGGGCTTTAAATCAAGAACCTTGATTTTTGATTTCAATGATTTAGATAATCCTGAATTATATGACACTTATTTAGGGCCGACCGATGCCATCGATCATAATGGCTATGTCAACGGGAATGAATATTTTCTCTCAAACTACACCGCAGGCTTGAGAGTTCTGGATATAACGAATATTGAAAATCAAAACTTGGTAGAGTCTGGTTATTTTGACACCTACCCGAATAATGATAATGCTGCATTTGATGGGGTGTGGAGCAACTACCCTTATTTTCAAAGTGGTAAAGTCTTGGTAAGCGATATGAGCTCAGGGTTGTTTGTCATCCAAAAAAGTAATTGATATTTTACGCAAGGGGGATGTTTTAATGAGGATGGTAGACTACATTTTTGGTTCGGTCAAAAGGCGATTGTTCGTTACAGTATTGAGTGTTTTGGTTGGTGCCTGTTCAAAGAACGATGACGACAAACCCAGTCCGTTACCGGAACCAGCGGAAATTCAAGTGGAAACAGCAACCTTTGGTGGAAGTTTGAATGATAGCGGAAAGGCTCTCGTAAAGACTACTGACAGGGGGTTTGCGATTTTGGGGCATACCCAAAGTAATGATGGTGATGTATCAGATAAAGATGCCGAAGATTTTGATTTTTGGTTAATGAAATTTGATGCTCAATCTAGCTTAGAATGGACAAAAAGTTACGGGGGTTCTGAAAATGATCGCGGTAGCGATTTGGTTCAAACCGCCGATGGCGGTTTTGCTTTATTGGGCTTCAGTGAAAGTTCGAACGGAGATGTCTCCGAAAATGGAGGCTCTCTTGATTATTGGTTGGCTAAAACCGATTCTAATGGAAATTTGCTTTGGCAGAAAAGCTTTGGTTACAAAGGCAGGGATGAGGGCATCTCGTTGATAGAGACTAAAGACCAAGGTTACCTTCTAGTGGGCGTTCTTGATGTAACGGCATCCGAGGGGCAGGGCAATCAAACAGCAAGAAATCACGCAGGTGGAGATTATTGGGCCGTTAAGATAAATTCTAGTGGTGATATTGAATGGAGTCAATATTATGGAGGCACATTTACCGACACGGCCTATGACGTAGTAGAACTGAATAAAGGTGGGTATTTGATTGTGGGTTCATCCGATAGTTTTGATGTAGACATTTCAGATAACAAGGGCACTTACGATTTCTGGGTAGTTCGCATAACCGATGTAGGAGAACTACTTTGGGAAAAGAATTTTGGCGGAAGCGAAATAGACGAGGCAAAGGCTATTGTTCCCACGGCCGATGGTAATTTTTTAATTGTGGGAGATACGCGTAGCAACGACCAAGATGTAAGTACCAATAAAGGGGCGGCTGATATTTGGGTCGTTAAGATAGATGGTGCGGGCGAATTGGTTTGGGAGCGGACGTACGGAGGTAGTGGTTTTGATGCCGCCTCATCTGTAGTAGCGACATCTGACGGAGGGTATTTGATAGCCGGCAACTCACGTTCTGGTGATGGTGATTTACAAAGTAACCAAGGTCAGAACGATGCTTGGGTTTTAAAAATTAATGATGAAGGTATCATAGTCTGGCAGCGAAGTGTAGGAGGTTCTCAAATTGATTTGGCAGCTGCAGTTATTGAACTTAACGGCGAAAAAGTGTTTGCTGTCGGAGAATCAGCAAGCGATGATTTTGATGTAAATCAGAATAAAGGCTTTACAGATGTATTTTTGTTAGCGTTTTCATTTTAAAATATACTGAATGTTATATAAAATTGTGAGTAAACTTTTTCTATGGATAGGTGCTGTCTGTATTGTGGTTATTTCCGGTTGTAGCACTGATCAAGAAATAGACCGTAATCCAGAAACAACCTCTCTCAAACTTAGATTTTCACATAGTTGGGATGCTCAGCAGGTGTCAAAAGATGATTTCAATAGTTTAAAATACACAAATGCCCATCAAGAAGAAATGAGCATTGAACTGTTAAGGTACTTGATAAGTAACGTAAGCCTTGAGAACGAAGAAGGAGAGGTCATAACAATTGAAGATTATCATCTAATCGATTTACAAGACGATTCGAGCCTTATGTATCGTTCCGCGGATAGTATTCCCATAGGCACCTACAAAAACCTAAGGTTTACTTTTGGCTTTGACAATGATGACAATCGGAGTGGTGTCTATGCCGATTTAAATACCGCCCTTTGGAATGTACCAGAAATGATGGGCGGTGGTTATCATTACATGCAATTGGAAGGTAAGTTTCTTGATTCTACACAAACGGAGACAGGTTATCAATTTCACGCCATACGTGCCGTTGACAATTCTAGCGACAATCCAGTTTTTGAAGACACTTTTTTTAAGGTGAGCTTAGGTCGGGTCACCATTGATAAATCTTCGGAGTTACAAATTGATATGAATATTGCCGAATGGTTCAAGAACCCTAATGAATGGAACTTAAATGATTTGCATTCGATGCTAATGCCCAATTTTGATGCACAGGTAATGATGTATGAAAACGGGAAAGATGTTTTTAAGCTGAAAAGTGATTAAAATTCAAGGCTTCATAAGAGAGTTTAGGTTCGTCGTATGGGTTTTGCTATTGGCTGCCTGTTCTAATGATGAGCCAACTAGTGTATTGGATGATGAAACATACCAACCTACACCGGTAGAGTTGAATATCCCTGCTTTTTTTAAAAGTTCGATTATTGATCCTGTTATTCCTATTTCGAACCCGTTGACAGAAGAGGGGATTGTATTGGGTAAGAAATTGTTCTTTGATCCCGTGTTATCTGTAGACCATTCCATATCCTGCGCTGACTGCCATATGCCCCATTCTGCGTTTACAGATACCAATGTATTGAGCGAAGGTGTGAATGGTGCTTTAGGTAGCAGAAATGCTATGCCGCTGTTCAATTTGGCTTGGAATTTCGATGAGCTATTTTTTTGGGATGGTTCGGCCAGCAGTTTGGAAAACCAAGTTTTTCATCCCGTTCCCGATAGTTCTGAAATGGCGAATACTTGGGAAAAAGTAGTGAGCGACCTTGAGTCAGATAGCGAATATCCCGATTTATTTTTTGCCGCTTTTGCTGAAGAAGGTATCGATAGTTTAAAAGTGGCAAAAGCGATTGCCCAGTTTGAAAGAACACTTATTTCCGGAAGTTCAAAGTTTGACAAATACTTGGCAAATGAAGTTGAATTGACCGATGAAGAGCAAAACGGGTTAGCTGTTTTTCTTGATGAGACTCGGGGCGACTGTTTTCATTGCCACGGAAATCCTAATAATCCGTTATGGACGGATAATATTTTTCATAACAATGGTTTGGACAGTTCTTTTGCAGATTTGGGTCTGGGTAAAATTACCGGAGACCCAGCTGACAATGGTAAGTTCAAGACTCCATCTTTACGAAATTTGGCTTTCACAGCACCGTATATGCACGACGGACGCTTCTCTACCTTAGAAGAGGTTATAGATCACTACAGTGAAGGATTGCAAAATTCTGCTACCATTGACCCGCTTATGAAAAAAGTAGCTGATGGCGGCGTTAGATTGACAGATAAAGACAAGGCTAATTTGAAGGCTTTTTTATTGACATTGTCCGACGAAGACTTTGTGAATGACCCAAGTTTTCGATAGTAACTATTGAAAACGAAGATAATTCTCTTGCCCAGAAAGCTGAGCATATTTCTCCAACACCAAAAAGCAGATAAGGTCCTCCATCTTTTTGTTTTTGAAAGATGCAATATGTTCATGTGCGTTCTTGATAATCTCCTTGGCCTGACTAGGATTCTTTGAATAATACTCCATTTTTTCCTCCATATCCGAGAAATCGGCCTCCACTTCTACATAATGTACCCTAGCCTTTAATGTTCCTTCCATGAACCAGGTCTCACAAGTCGGTTTTGGCATGATGCAAAGCGAATTGCTGCTCATGGCCCATTTTAGGTTCGTGGCCACATCATAACCTTCGATGCAGGCAATGAATTGATGTTCTAGTTGAGCGTTAATATCCATAAACCCGCGATGCAATGGTAAGTCGTTTTGTTTGGGTGTGATTAAGCCAACATCAAATGATGGGTGGTTCCAAAACTTCTCCACAAAATCTCTACGTTGCTTTTGATGGGCCCTGCCACGCCAAACTACTTTTTTCTTTTTGTCCTCAAATCCAAGGGCATCTTTGACCCATTTAAAATGCCTTCTTTTGTTTAGTTTGAACAAAACAGAGTTGGCATTATCCACATAAAGCGGTCGTGCTTTAAAAAGGGTCGGCTGAGGGTTGATGTGTGTTTCATCTCCAAAATGGTAAGCAAAGCGAACGTGCGGCGAAAAGTAATGCAAGAACTCTTTTAGGTCTAGATAGTAGCCTGTTCCCTTTGTGCGCTTGAAGTCTTTTACGGCGACAGAGTTTTGGGGTAGCTCAAAAGGTTGATTGTGTTTTAGGTAGTAGTCGACCCTGTAATTCAAATAGGTGGGGTCACAAGTTTTCTTAAAGTTCATTAATTGACGGTAACGATGCCTAAAATAAAATTTCGGGAGAGCGTTCTTTCCGAAATTTTTGGCATAATAAAAGGCATTGATATCGTCGAAATCCATATTCAGAGACCCTTGGCCAGGTTGTAAAATTTAACTGATGCACCCAAAGTTAATGAATCCGTGTCTTTCCGAAGCGCACTTTGAATAGGCATATGATTTGTGAGGGGTTCTATAGAAATGGGCTATCGGGGCATTCGTTATAATAATGTTAGTTCTTATGGTAAAACCCTACTAATGACGTATATTTGTGAACTATTTAGAATAAAGTAAAATGCAATGATACAGGTATCTGAATCAGCCAGAAAAAAGGTTATTGACCTAATGTCTGAAGGAGGGTTTGACTCTTCTAAAGATTATGTGCGTGTGGGTGTTAAGAGTGGCGGTTGTAGCGGACTTTCCTATGAATTAGATTTTGATAATAAAGTCGGCGATACCGATAAGGTTTTTGAAGATAACAACGTACGCATCATTGTAGATAAAAAAAGCTTTCTTTATCTAGTTGGTACGACTCTGGAGTATTCCGGTGGACTTAACGGAAAGGGGTTTGTTTTCAACAACCCGAACGCACAGCGAACCTGCGGTTGCGGAGAGAGTTTTTCATTGTAAAAAGAAACTATGGCATATACTGAGGAAGAGTTAAAAAAAGAGCTCGAGACCAAAGAGTATGAGTACGGGTTTTATACCGATATAGAATCTGACACGCTGCCCGTTGGTCTGAACGAGGATATTATTATCGCTATCTCCAAGAAGAAGGAAGAGCCGGAGTGGATGACCCTTTGGCGTTTAGAGGCCTTCAAATATTGGAAGGAAATGGAAGAGCCGGAGTGGGCGAACGTACATTATAAGAAACCCGATTTCCAATCTATTTCATACTACTCGGCTCCTAATAAAAAACCCAAATACAATAGTTTGGATGAGGTGGATCCTGAATTATTGGAAACCTTTAAAAAACTGGGTATTTCTGTTGATGAACAGAAGAAATTGGCTGGCGTAGCGGTAGATATTGTTATGGACTCCGTGTCGGTAGCCACTACTTTTAAAAAGACCTTGGCAGAAAAGGGAATTATTTTCTGTTCAATATCCGAAGCGATAAAAGAACATCCGGAGCTGGTTAAAAAATACATCGGTTCTGTAGTTCCGAAAAGAGATAACTTTTACGCAGCATTAAATTCCGCTGTTTTTTCAGATGGGTCGTTCTGTTATATACCGAAAGGTGTAAAATGCCCTATGGAGCTTTCTACTTATTTCAGGATCAACCAAGCAGGTACAGGTCAGTTCGAACGTACGCTTGTTATTGCCGATGAAGGTAGTTATGTGAGTTATCTAGAAGGGTGTACGGCGCCATCTCGTGATGAGAATCAGTTACATGCTGCCGTTGTAGAGTTGATTGCTCTGGATGACGCAGAAATAAAATACTCTACGGTACAAAACTGGTTTCCCGGTGATAAAGAAGGAAAAGGAGGTGTTTATAATTTCGTTACCAAAAGAGGTTTGTGCGAGAAAAACGCCAAAATTTCTTGGACGCAGGTAGAGACTGGTTCTGCCGTTACTTGGAAATATCCTTCCTGTATTCTAAAAGGCGATAATTCTATTGGCGAATTCTATTCCATCGCCGTAACCAATAATTTTCAGCAGGCCGATACGGGTACCAAAATGATTCATTTGGGTAAGAACACTCGTAGTACCATTATTTCCAAGGGTATCTCTGCCGGAAAATCACAGAACAGTTATCGAGGCTTGGTACAAGTGAACAGTCGCGCAGAAAATGCCCGTAACTTTTCACAGTGCGACTCCCTTTTAATGGGTAATGAATGCGGCGCGCACACTTTCCCCTATATCGAGGCAAAAAACAAGACCGCTCAAATCGAACATGAGGCGACAACCAGTAAAATTGGTGAAGACCAAATATTCTATTGCAACCAAAGGGGTATTGATACCGAAAAGGCGATAGCGCTGATTGTTAACGGTTTTAGCAAAGAGGTGTTGAACAAGTTGCCAATGGAGTTTGCAGTTGAAGCGCAAAAACTTTTGGAAATAAGTTTAGAGGGCTCGGTAGGATAAGCGATACAATCAAAAAATACTTTAAGGAGGCGAAAGGCCTTTAATCTTAGAAGTTAAGAAGAGAATTTATGTTAAAGATTACAGATTTACATGCCGGTATTGAGGATAAAGAAATATTAAAAGGCATTAACCTTGAGGTAAATGCTGGCGAGGTTCACGCAATTATGGGCCCCAATGGCTCCGGAAAGAGTACACTTTCTGCGGTTATTGCCGGTAAAGAAGAATTTGAGGTAACCAAAGGTTCGGTAGAGTTGAACGGTGAGGATTTAGATGAGGTTTCCCCTGAGGAAAGAGCTCATAAAGGGGTTTTCCTTTCTTTCCAATATCCGGTAGAAATTCCTGGGGTTTCCGTTACCAACTTCATTAAGACTGCTATCAATGAGTCTAGAAAAGCACGCGGTCTAGAGGAAATGCCAGCAAACAAAATGTTGAAGCTGATCAGAGAAAAATCTGAGCTTCTTGATATTGACCGAAGATTTCTTTCCCGCTCTTTGAACGAAGGTTTTTCAGGAGGTGAAAAGAAGCGAAACGAAATTTTTCAGATGGCCATGCTTGAGCCTAAATTGGCCATTTTAGATGAGACAGATTCCGGTTTGGATATCGACGCTCTTCGTATCGTTGCCAATGGGGTGAATAAATTGAAGAGTAAAGACAATGCCGTCATCGTAATTACCCACTACCAAAGACTTTTGGAATATATCGTACCTGATTTTGTGCATGTATTGCACAATGGTAAGATTGTAAAATCTGGTGGAAAAGAATTGGCGTTAGAGCTAGAGGAAAAAGGATACGATTGGTTGAAGAATGAAGCAGTAGTCTAAACCGCCTCAGGTTTCGCTCAGTAGTGAAGCCATTATTGCAATTACATTACACTATGGATTTAAAAGATAAACTGATATCATCTTTCATGGCCTTTGAGAGTAACGTAGATATTGAGCACCCCGTGCACGATCTTCGTACAGAGGCAATGAAAAATTTTGAATTGAAAGGTTTTCCCAGTAAAAAGGAGGAAGCTTGGAAATACACTTCGTTAAACAGTCTTCAAAAGATTGATTTTAGCATTTTTCCTAAAGAGGAGAATGCCCTCGAGTATAAAGAGGTTAAGAAGTATTTCTTGCATGAGATAGATTCTTATAAGATTGTTTTCATTGATGGTATTTACTCTTCTTATCTTTCCGAAACTACGCACGATGGGGTCGACATCTGTTTGATGAGCTCGGCGCTAACCAAGCCCATGTACCGCCCTGTAATTGATGTATATTTCAACAAAATTGCATCGAAAGATGAGTCGTTAACTACCCTGAATACGGCGTTTAGTAGAGAAGGAGCCTATATCTACATTCCTAAGAACAAGATGCCTAAAAAGCCGGTGGAAATTATCCACTTCTCAACGGGTAACGAGGCTTCTTTGCTATTGCAACCAAGAAATTTGATTATTGCCGAAGAAAACGCTGAATTACAGGTAATCGAGCGTCATCAGAGCTTGACTTCAAACGAGGTCTTGACGAACAGTGTTACCGAAATTTTCGCTGCCGATAACGCTATTGTCGATTACTATAAGATTCAAAATGATGCCGAAAATGCATCACTGATCGACAATACCTATATAGATCAGAAAAGTAAGAGTGCCGTTAGCGTGCACACCTTTTCGTTTGGGGGCAAATTGACTCGAAACAATCTTAACTTCTATCAGAACGGTCAGCATGTCGACTCTACTATGAAGGGTGTGACCATTTTGGGTAACAAACAACATGTCGACCATCATACGTTAGTGCACCATATTGAGCCGAATTGTGAGAGCCACCAAGATTATAAAGGTATTTATGGTGAAAACGCGACGGGTGTTTTTAACGGTAAGATTATAGTAGATAAGATTGCCCAAAAAACCAATGCCTTTCAGCAGAACAATAACCTTTTGGTAAGCGATAAGGCAACTATAAACACCAAGCCTCAATTAGAAATCTTTGCTGATGACGTGAAGTGTTCGCACGGCTGTACTATTGGTCAACTAGACGAAGATGCCCTTTTCTATCTTCAATCGCGAGGAATTCCTAAGAAAGAAGCCCGAGCATTATTGATGTATGCTTTTGCCAATAACGTTCTGGCCAGTGTTCGTATACCTGAGGTGAAGGCGCGAATCAATAAGTTGATTGCTAAGAAATTAGGAGTTAACCTAGGGTTTGACCTCTAAAAATCCACTTTAAGTTTTTTGTGAATTGCCGATATTTTTTGGCAGTTTGTTGGCTATGTATTAACAAGTCGTTAGATTTTCCTACATCTGAATTCATCTAATTTGGTCGAAAACAATTTCAACCTAAAACATTTCAGATGAATTCAAAATTACTTTTTTGCGCCCTATTTTTTGCTTCGATCGGTCTTTGTGCCCAAGATAAAAAATGGAGTGTAGAGGCCAATTATCCAATCATAGACGAAGACGGATTAAACGGGGTTATCGACTTAGGTGTCAAATACAGATTTGTGAATCTTGGTATTATTCAGCTCGGTGCAGGCTTAAACGGTTCTTTTTTTGCCGACCGCCAGCACTTTTATTTTGATGACAATTTGGAATTCGATAACAAATGGAAACGTTTGTTGCTTCAGCCAACTGTTTTTGGTGAATTAAACTTGCCAGGAATAAGCAGGTTAAAACCGAGCGTTGGTGTTGGTTATTCCGTTCTTTTAGATGAATACGACCGTAAGATAGTTGATTCAGGATATAACGAATCGGACAGCTGGGGTGCTTTTAATGCTAATCTGGGGTTGAGTTATGATTTGACTAATAGGTTCTTTGTAAAAATTCAATACGACTACCTCAATCATCGTCAAAAATGGTTGGCAGAAGCAGATTATGAAAACAATGTCTACCGATACGAGACTAGAGGTAAAAGTTTAAATGTTTTTAAGGCCGGTATTGGGTTCAGGTTCTGAATCATTTGCCAGGCTCAAAAGAAGTGTTTGAAGCTGTATTTCCTTCTGAAACCAATATCTTTGCAGTTCAATAAGAATGCTATGTTAAATGCGCAAAAAATCCGTAAGGATTTCCCCATATTAAGTAGAGAAGTCAACGGAAAACCATTGGTTTATCTTGATAATGCGGCTACTTCCCAAACGCCACAGCAGGTAATCGAGGTGATTGTGGATTACTACTCTTCCTACAATGCGAACATTCATCGCGGAGTGCATTTTTTATCGCAGGAAGCAACGGACAAATACGAACAGGCGAGACAAAAGATTCAAAGGCATTTCAACGCCTCGAAGGCAAAAGAAATCATCTTTACGTCGGGTACGACCCACGGTATTAATTTGGTGGCCAACGGTTTTTCATCATTGCTTCAAAAAGGAGATGAAATTTTGGTTTCTGCGATGGAGCACCACAGTAATATTGTGCCTTGGCAGATGCTGGCAGAAAGAACGGGAGCGATTCTTAAGGTGATTCCAATGAACGAACAGGGAGAGCTCATGATGAATGAATATAGAAATCTGTTGAGTAGCAATACTAAACTGGTTTTCTGCAATCACGTTTCGAATGCTTTGGGTACCATCAATCCGATAGCTACTATTATCGATGAGGCTCATAAAGTTGGTGCTGCTGTGCTAATCGACGGTGCTCAGGCGGCACCGCATATCAAAGCTGACGTACAGGCATTAAATGTTGATTTTTACACGGTGTCGGCACATAAGATGTGTGGTCCTACCGGGGTGGGTGTACTTTATGGTAAGGAAGAATGGTTGAATAAGTTACCACCTTATCAAGGTGGCGGTGAAATGATTGCCGAAGTTACCTTTGAAAAAACGACCTATGCCGATTTGCCACATAAGTTTGAGGCTGGTACGCCCAACATCTGTGGTGGTATTGCTTTTGGTGCGGCTTTGGATTATTTGAATTCTATTGGTTTTAGTGAGATGGAGGCCTATGAGCATGAACTTCTTGATTACGCTACCAATAAATTGCTCGAGATTGAAGGCTTAAAGATTTACGGTACCGCTCAAGAAAAGACGTCGGTCATCTCTTTTAATATTGAAGGAGTCCATCCCTATGACATCGGAACAATTCTTGACAAACTGGGTATTGCTGTAAGAACGGGGCATCACTGCGCCCAGCCCATTATGGATTTTTATAAAATACCGGGCACTGTAAGGGCAAGCTTTAGTTTTTACAATACGAAGGAAGAGGTCGATATTTTGGTCGAAGGTGTCAAACGGGCAAAAAACATGCTTTTATAGGCCAATATTCATCTTTGTGCCAAAGAATTGATAGGCATTGATACTTATCGTATTTTTACATAAAATTCATTGAATGGATATTAAAGAGATTCAAGAAGAGATAGTTGACGAGTTTTCTATGTTCGATGACTGGATGCAGCGATATGAATATATGATCGAACTGGGCAAGTCGCTTCCGTTGATTGACGAGAAATACAAAACAGAGGATAATATTATAAAAGGTTGTCAGAGCAAAGTATGGGTACATGCTGAACTAGAAGAAGATAAGCTAGTTTTTACGGCCGATAGTGATGCAATTATAACAAAAGGTATAATTGCTATTTTAATCAGGGCTTTTAGCAACCAGAAGCCGCAAGACATTATTGATGCGGATACGGAGTTTATTGATGAAATTGGTCTAAAGGAGCATCTCTCGCCTACAAGGGCCAATGGTCTGGTAAGTATGATCAAGCAGCTGAAATTGTATGCGGTGGCCTATCAAACTCAATTGAATTAGAAGGCATTTCTAGTTTCTAAAAAAGTTAAAAATGAGCGAAGAAATAACTACAGTAGACACAGGTGAATTAGGTGAAAAAATAGTGAAGGTTCTTAAAACCATCTATGATCCCGAGATACCTGTTGATATATATGAACTAGGACTTATTTATGATGTTCTGGTCAACGAAGATAATGAGGTTCGTATTCTTATGACCTTAACCTCACCCAATTGCCCTGTGGCGGAATCTTTGCCTGTAGAGGTCGAGGAGAAAATCAAGTCTTTAGATTTGGTTAAGGATGCCGAGGTTGAAATTACCTTTGACCCACCATGGACTCAGGACCTTATGAGCGAGGAAGCCAAATTAGAATTAGGCCTACTATAGAAAATTGAATCAAATGTCCGATAACGCTGAACCTATTTTAAACAGGGTCGCCCAGAGTAAGTTGATTACATTCGACCTAGAGGATTATTACCCGAAAGGTACGCGAATAGCATTGGATATTTCTGATTGGCTTTTCGAGGGAATTATCCTTAGGGAAAAAGATTTTAGAGCTGCTATCGAGTCTCATGATTGGTCTCAATACCAAGATGCTTTTGTAGCGGTACACTGTTCGACCGATGCCATTGTGCCCGGTTGGGCCTTTATGCTTTTGGCGGCCAAACTGGCTCCCTTTGCGAAAAAAGTCGTTCAGGGCGATTTAGAATTACTGGAGACCTCTCTCTACGAATCGGTTATAGAAAATTTAGATCTGAGTACTTTTAAAGACCAATTGGTTATCGTTAAGGGCTGTAGCAGAAAGCCTGTTCCTCCAAACGCTTACTTGTTGATAACCCAGCGCTTACAGCCTATCGTAAAGTCCCTCATGTACGGTGAGGCTTGCTCTTCAGTACCTCTGTTCAAGAGAAAATAATCGTTGATAAACTTGTTTATTAAATGTTGGCATCGTTAACTTTGTTGTTAATAAACACGTATTCACTAACATTAACATTATGAAGAGATTAGTAATTTCTTGTATCGCAATTCTGGCTTTTTCGGCGGGTTTTGCGCAAACAATCGATGAGTTGAAGGCCGAGCAAGCGGTCAAGAAAGACTCCATCAAAGCTATTCAGGGTAGGGTCAATGCCCTACAGTCTAAAATCGATGCTTTTCCTGGTTGGAAGACGGGAGCTTTCGGTACCATTGGTGCCAATCTTTCAAAATTCAATAACTGGTATTCGCAAGGTGTGCCTAACAACTCATCAGGTAATATCGGTGTTACCGTTAACGGTTTTGCCAATTTGGATAAGGAAAAATTCTTCTGGAGAAACTCAGGGGTAGTTAACCTACAATGGGTAAAAATCGACGATAAAGATGATCCGACCGATGAAGAAGGCTTTACTGGTACTACCGATGTATTTACGATCACATCACTGTACGGTTATAAACTGAACTCAAAATTTGCCATCTCGGCTTTGGGCGAATACCGTACCTCAATCATCAATAATTTTAACGACCCTGGTTACCTTGACCTTGGTGTTGGTGCTACTTGGACGCCGATTAAAGACATGGTAGTGGTTATTCATCCGTTGAACTATAACTTTGTGTTTGCCGATAATGATACCGCTTACGAATCTTCTGCTGGTGCCAAAATCGTAGTCGACTATACAAAACAGTTAGGTGCCATTAGCTTTAAGACCAACTTCTCTACTTTTCAAAGTTATAAGGATGGTGACCTGTCTAATTGGACCTGGATCAACTCATTTGGTTATACCCTTTGGAAAAATATTGGTGTAGGTTTTGAATTCGGATTAAGAGGCAACAAGCAAGAGGCTTTGGCCAATGCATTGTCAGTTGAGCCCCTACCGACCCCAACCCCTACATTTGAGAATATTGACAACGACTTACAGAGTTATTACCTGTTAGGTCTTAACTATTCGTTCTAAGATAACGCGATACAAAAAGAAATGCCGCAACCATTGGTTGCGGCATTTTTTGTTAAGTAGGGTCGGTAATTTGGTACAGTCAATAAAAAATCAAACCTAGGTCAAGTGTTTTAATTTGGGACGTAACACTAAATTTCAAATACATTACGAATTTACCATTAGTGCTTTTCTTTTAGAAAGTTTTGTTGCGAACAGCTCTTATCCTGTGGTGAAATACGTTAAAGCGTTCATTTTTTCGATGAACGGATACAATAAACTGTTTTTCATGAAACGAAATGTAAAATTGAGACATAAAAAAACCCTCTAAAAGAGGGTGATTTTATTGTAGGTATGAGTAGGTAGTTTAAGTTCCGATTTGGGATTCGTTACTTCATAATCTAGGTTAAGTTCAAGGTGCGATTTGGGGTTGCTCTATCACTTAATTACAATGTAAAACTACGGCTGTCTTACCTGTTTTCTAAATTATTGTTGTGTAGCTAGGTAGTTGTGTTGTGAAAAATACCACCTGCTTTGTTTGATCGATGAACGACCTCAAACATCGAACTTTAACCAGACTAATACTCGTCTAAATTCTCAGGATACAAGAAATTGTTATAAGGAAACCTGGTTACATGAATGTCCCTCACTTCATTGTAAACCCTCTTTCTGAACTCGTCAAGGTTTTCTTTGTTTAGGGCGGAAATAAAGAGTGCCTTATCGCCGACACGTTGCATCCACGTTCTTTTCCATTCTTCAATGGTAAAGTGTCTTTCAGTTCTTTCCGTAACTAGGTCGTCTTCATCGATTTCGGCATGTTTGTATTGGTCGATTTTGTTGAAGACCATAATGGTATTTTTATCGGCACTATCAATTTCATCTAAAATTTGATTGACCGATTCAATGTGTTCTTCAAATTGAGGGTGAGAGATATCCACAACGTGTAAAAGCAAGTCTGCTTCTCTAACCTCATCAAGTGTGCTTTTAAAGCTTTCTACCAATTGGGTAGGCAGTTTGCGAATAAAACCGACGGTATCACTTAAAAGAAACGGTAGATTGCCTATGACTACCTTTCTCACGGTAGTGTCCAAGGTGGCGAATAACTTGTTTTCTGCAAAGACTTCACTCTTGCTTATAACGTTCATTAGCGTCGACTTACCTACATTGGTGTAACCGACCAAAGCAACACGAACCAAGGCACCTCTATTGCCGCGCTGCGTTTCCATTTGCTTGTCTATTTTTTCAAGCTTCTTTTTGAGCAATGTGATGCGATCCCTAACAATTCGCCTATCCGTTTCAATTTCAGTTTCTCCAGGTCCGCGCATACCGATACCCCCGCGTTGTCTCTCTAAGTGCGTCCATAAACCTGTAAGTCTTGGCAATAAATACTCATATTGTGCGAGTTCTACCTGAGTTCGAGCATAACTGGTTTGGGCCCTTTGCGCAAAGATGTCCAGAATGAGACTGGTTCGATCTACAATTTTACAGCGAAGTTGCTTTTCGATATTACGTTGCTGTGCCGGTGTCAGCTCGTCATCAAAGATGACCGACCCTACCTTATTTTCTTTTACGAACGACTCGACCTCTTCCATTTTACCACTACCAATAAGTGTTTTGGGGTTGGGCACGTCTACTCGCTGTACAAATCTCTTAACAACTTCTCCACCGGCCGTGTAGGTCAGAAATTCTAGCTCATCTAAGAACTCGGTTACTTTTTCTTCGTTTTGCTCACGGTTGATTACCCCGATCAAAACGGCCTTTTCATGTTCAATGGTATTCTTTTCTATCATACATGTTGCAAAATGCAAATTTAAAAAATACTTGCCGACCTATTTTCGTTATTTTAATAGACCAATAAGGTAGTACTATGAATTTTTCATTGACGAAAAGACCGAAAAACAAACACTTATACACCATTGCCTTCTATAATCTGGAGAATTTGTTCGATACCGCTGATGATATTCGAACCTTAGATGATGACTTCACACCGAAAGGTTTTAAAAAGTGGACTCATAAACGATATAAAAAGAAACTGAACAAATTATCTAAGACCATTGCCAAACTGGGGCATTACGAAACTGATTTACCCCCGACCCTAGTAGGTGTTTCGGAGGTCGAAAACCATCATGTTGTAAAGGATTTGTTGGCCAGCGGGCCGCTAAGGAATTTTGATTATAGCTATGTACATTTTAATTCGCCAGATGAAAGAGGTATAGATTGTGCGCTTATATATGATCGGAAGCACTTTGAAGTTGAATTTTCAGAACCTATTCAGGTACTGGTCTTTGAAGAGAACGGCATTAGGGACACAACCCGTGATATTCTTTATGTAAAGGGAAAGTTGAAAAATGAAACCGTTCACATTTTTGTCAACCATTGGCCTTCCCGAAGGGATGGAGATTCAAAAACCGCCCATAAAAGGATAACGGCTGCCAAAACCATCAATGACTTTATGATGGGTATCGAAACTTCTGAAGCGAACCCTAATTATATAGTTATGGGTGATTTTAACGATGACCCGCAGTCAGAAAGTGTGAAGTTTTTGACGGAGACCAAGGGTCTCTATAATCCGATGGAAAAATTGATTACCCCGACCCGAGGCAGTGCGAGCTACCGACTTTCATGGATGCTTTTTGATCAAATAATCGTATCCCATACTTTTTTAAATTATGAAAAGGGCACCCATAGTTTTGCGCATGCCAATATATTCGACAAGCATTTCTTGAAAGAGTTTAAGGGAAAATACAAGGGTTCACCTTTTCGAACCTATGTTGGGCGCAAGTATTTAGGTGGGTATAGCGACCATTTTCCGGTGTACATTCAGTTGAAGTACAATTCTTAGTTTAGGCCTTAATTGGTACTGATCAAATTCACATCAAAAATCAATACCGAGCCTCCTGGAATTCCCAAATAATCGTAGCTGCCATAAGCGAGATGCGAGGGTACCAATAACATGCCGCTACCACCTTCTTTGAAATAGGCAATACCTTCCGTCCAACCCGGGATCACTTGCTGTAGGTTAAAGGTTGCCCCTTCTTCGCCACTTTCGTCAAATACCGAACCATTCAAAAAATAACCCTTGTAAGCTACCGTAACATCTGACGTTGCGGTAGGCTGGTTGCCATCACCCGGTTCTTCAATGATATAATAAAGGCCGGTTTCACTTCTTTGCGCGGTCAACTCGTTTTCTTCAATATAAAGTTTGATATCTTCTTCGTTTTGAGCCCTGTAATCAATAGGTTCGGGTGCAGGGTTTGAAGAGTTGTCATCTAAACACGAGGCTAGACTTAAGAACAAAAGGGGGAGTAGTAGGTATTTCATGATTCTGTTTGGCCGTAAAAATATAGAAAAGAAGCTAAATCGGCTATACTTTTTTGATTTCACTTTCCTCTAATAAATCATCGCCCCTAAGCCGTAAGAACACCTGTGCAGTGGTCACTACATCCAATTCACAGTAATTAATAATTCGGTCGATATCTTTTTCTTCGTAATACACCTGTCGAACCATACTACCGTCGATATCTTGTTTTGGTGAGGGAATACCTAGTATATGGGCTAGTAGTTTTAAGGATGTAAAATGTTTGTAGTCTCCAAATTTCCATAACTCCATAGTGTCGAGGTGCGGAACCTCCCATGGTTTTTTGCCAAAAAGATTCAGCTTATACGGAAGTTCAATTCGATGAATAATCATTCTACGGGCGATGTAAGGAAAATCAAACTCCTTGGCATTGTGGCCACACAAAAGGTATTTCGAGGCGCTAAAATGGCCATTCAATAAATTCTTGAATTCTTTTAGAAGCGCTGCTTCCTCACCGTGAAATGTAGTAGTGCGAAAGGTTCGGTTTTCGCCCTTAAGATGAAAATATCCTACCGAGATACAAATGATTTTTCCGAACTCTGCCCATATACCCGCACGCTCGTAGAATTCTTCAGCCGTAAAATCCTCTTTTCGTTGGTATTGAGATTTTTGTTCCCATAGCTCTTTCTTATCATCGGTTATAGATGAATAGTCTTCATATTCCGGAACGGTTTCAATATCTAAAAAGAGAATATGTTCTAAACTAATCTTGTTGAGCATTTTCGTTCGTTTTTATGAGCAGATAAGCAGAAGCATTATGAATATTTAATGAGTCTTTTGGAAAAACAGTATAGGATAAATTGGTAAAAATCACTTTTGCTTTTAATTCTTCGTTTTCTAAAAATAAGCTCCTTTTTTCAATGGGCATACCGCTTAAATCTGTACCGTTTTTGCCTATATCCTTTAGAAAATCACTTAGCTTAAACTCTACCATACTACTGTCGTTCTTCTTGTTCAGAAGTTTTAAAGAATGGTCTTCGGTTTGATAATCTAGCTCAAACCTTTCCGTCAAAAGCTGTTTATGGAGGTAATCGCCAAAATGAATCTCTGAAAAATAAGAAAATTCTGAAATATCATGCAGTTGAAGTTGCTCTTGGTTCTGGTACAAAGAATAATGGACACCATAGCTCGACGGACTTTTATTTGAATCAGGGTCCACCGTAATGTCTAGGGAGTCCATAACGGCGCGGGTGTCTACATAGGTATATTTTTTCCATCTGCTGTGAACGGTGTCTTGCATCGCTTCTTTCATTGCGATTCCTGTAATTTCATCCAATTCAGAAATGGCATTTCGTTTTTCGAGATAGTCGATGATAGAGGTCAACTGATCAAATTCATCGGCCGTCGCCATTTTTCCGTTTAAACTGACTTGGTCATAAACTTTTTTGAATTGGTTGGTTTGGCTCGTTTTCGAAACGTAGAAGGCACTCCAAGGGCCGAAAGATGATAGTATGGCCAACCCGAATAAAGACAGCGGTAGTACGATTAATTTGTTGTTTCTGCTGATGAGTAGGTAAAGCGCCATGCCCAAAATCCAAAAAGCAATGACGAGAACGAAATACCGGTTTTCGGTAATTCCATAGTCCGCCACTCTTCTAAAAATGGCTACAAAAAGTAATACAATCAATGGCAGAAGGGCGTAATAAAACCAAGGGTAAAAGTTTCGAATGGTCCATGCCTTTGCATTTTTCTGAATGGGGTTGATAATCACTTGTACTAAAAAGCCCAATAGTGCCAAAGCCGTAACCAAGTAGGAAACCCACCCTTTTGGTAACTGCCATTGTAATAATATTTTGCCGCCGTATGCGTACAGAATAACCACATACAAAATGACCAATGGTATTAATATGAATTTGACAAAAACCTCTAACGCTCTCTCAAAGTATATTTCTCTTTGATGGCGTACCTGTTTAGGGAAATCTGATAAATAGATCCATGTGTTCACAACGCCCAAACAGAAAACGAACAGTTGACCGTACCTCTCACCTTTAATATTGGCCTCGAAAAGCGCATCTATTGCCAATAAGGCAAGTACAAGGCCTAGGTAGAGCACTCCAGAGAAAAGAGCGCTGCGTACAATTGCCAGCCCAACTGATTTGAGGTAGTTCCAAAAAGCGGTTTTGTTCCAGAATTTTATGAAGGGGGCAAACAGCACAAAAAGATGACCGCCAATGAAGTATAAAAAAAAGCGGATGGAATATACAGGGTTGTTGTCTAGGTCTTTGGTACCGGGCAAATGCCAGTAGAACAAAAAGAGCAGCACAATGATTAGCCCCTTAAGCCAAAGCCATTTATTAGGTTGCCTTTGCTGTTCTATAAAAAATTGGCTTCCGATATGCCAGCATATACCTAAAATTAGGGTCAATATGATATCGAGTTTTTCCTCTAGTTTATTACCACTATCGAAATCTATAAGATACATGATGTAAAAGCTGCCAATAATGGCCCAAGTAAGCGTAACCGGAAATCGCTTAAAAGCATTCTGGGCCTTGTCGGTTATCTCTTTGATGGATGGTAGTTGCATGAAAGTGGTATTAACATTCAAACAAATGTATACTTAAACGGAGCTATTTTAATCCCTGAAAATAGTGATTTCTGTCAAGTGTCGATAAACACTATGATATAGGTGAAAACCGACTCATCGGTTGGTATCAAGCAAAATAGATTTTTTATAACCTCTATGAACGGATAGTTTCTATCTGCGAATAGGCATTATTGTCATTCTGGGGGAAGGATTATTCAAGAAAAAGACCGTACAGTCTGTAAATTTTAAAACAGACTTTGTTGTTTAACCGGGCTCTCATGCTCTAAAAGCCACTTTTTTCGATGTAGACCCCCGGCGTAACCGGTCAATGAACCATCGCTGCCAATAACCCGGTGGCAAGGAACGACAATCCACAATGGGTTTTTTCCGTTGGCGGAGGCAACGGCCCTAATCGCTTTTACATCACCAAGTTCTTTTGAAAGATCGAGATAGGATACCGTTTTTCCAAAAGGGATTTCGACCAATGCATTCCACACTTTCTTTTGAAAATCTGTTCCTTTGGGGTTCAAAAGTAGGCTGAATTGATAGCGGTCACCATTAAAATATTCATTTAGCTGATTGGCGGCCTCCTTCAAAGAGTCGGGCAAGATACCTGTAGGAGAAACCTCTTCATCAAGCACCGTTATTGAAGAAATTCCGTTTCCGTCACCTTCTAGTTTCGCAGGCCCTAAAGGAGTTGCTATGTAGGCCGTATCCACGTTATTTTTTATTGAGCTTACTCTCTAGAATTCCGGCACGCTGTGCCCTGTTTTCCCAGTTTTTTCGCGCCAAATCTTGCAAATCGGCCACGTTATCACTTTCGTCCATAATTTCAAGACCTAAAAGAGTCTCTATAACATCTTCCATAGTGACCAGACCGCTTACCGAACCATATTCATCGACTACGAGTGCAATGTGTTCTCTTTTGGCAATCAAGGTCTCGAATAGTTTGGGTATAGGCGTTCTTCTCTCGGTAACAAGTATTTCCCTTTTTATTTCCGAAAGAGGAATGTCGCCATTTTCGTTGACCATTTCTTCCAGAATATTGTCCTTAAGAACAAAACCATCAATATGGTCCATTTTTTCCCCGTAAACGGGTATTCTCGAAAACCTCATTTTCGGGTTATCCTCAAAAAACTCTCGAATCGTTTTCTTTTCGGAAGCAATTTTCATAACGGCCCGTGGTGTCATAATATCTTTGACAAAGACTTCATCAAAGCGAAGTAAGTTCTTTATGATAGTCGATTCAGATTTCTCAAATACGCCCTCTTCTTGCGCAATGTCGGTCATGGCCGTAAAATCTTCTCGACTCAATACGCTGCCTTCGTGCCCTTTACCGCCCACCAATCGGGTGAAAAGCTGTAATAACCATAACAACCCAGTGTATTTTAGAGCCAGAACCATTATTCTCAAGGTCTTTGAGGTAAAATTGGCGAGCGACTTCCAGTAGGTAGCGCCGATAGTTTTCGGAATAATCTCAGAAGCCACCAAAATCAAAATAGTCATGAGGGTAGAAACCACCCCTACCATTAAATCTTCGGTAAATGGTACACCAAAAACAGTTCTTTGGGCGCTGCCATACATTTGGGCATAGGCTGCTTTCGCCTGAACACCTACCAAGATCGCACCCACGGTATGGGCCACGGTGTTGAGTGTAAGAATGGCAATTAGAGGCTTATCAACATCTTGCTTTAACTGCTCAAGCTCTAATGCATAAGCCTTGCCCTCTTTCTTTTTAACGTTGATGAACGTAGGGGTTATACTTAATAGAACCGCTTCGAGTACCGAGCAGAGAAACGAGAAAAAAATGGATATTAGCGCGTAGAATATCAGCAGACCCATAGTTAGATTGTTTGCCGACGAAGATACCAATATTTATGTAACCTTATGCTCTTAATCGGTTGATAGAGTGGCTTGATAGAATACTTGTTGAACCGCCGAGCGAATGTTTAAACTGTACAGGTTTCGATGGTCTCTTGAAGGATTTACTCGATTGCTTAGAAAAATATATACCAATTGGTTTTCTGGGTCGGCCCAAACGAACGTTCCGGTGAAGCCCGAGTGACCAAAACTGCTTTTGTCTACTTCAGGGGCCGGATAAGCATCATCTAGACTTAATTCGGAGTTATTGAGCAGAGGCTTGTCAAAACCAAGTCCTCTTCGGTTATCATTTTCAGGATATTGCACTTTGATGAATTCCTTCACGGTTGCTTCCGAAAAGTACCTTTTTCCATCATAAACACCGTATTGCATGTACATCTGCATGAGTTTGGCCAAATCGGTAGCCTTGGCAAAAAGGCCGGCATTACCCGATACACCGCCCAAGAGTGAGGCATTTTCGTCATGTACCCAACCTTGGGTGAGGGTGTGGCGAAACAGGGTGTCAACTTCCGTGGGCACAATGGCATTTGAGAAACCTTTCTTTTTGGGTGTAAAGCCCATTGTAGGGGTATTTAGTGGTAAATAGAAGTTTTTCTCTAGATAATAATCATATGAGCTGTCGGTGATTTGCTGTATAAGTTCTGGGAAAATGAGAAAGGTCAACCCGGAATAGACATATTTTTTATCGGTGGACACCTCAGATTTGTCTATTAGACGATACATCTTTTTATTGAAGTTGTTTTTGATGAAAATGTCATCATAAACTTGATTGGAGAATCTTTTGTTGGAGTTCTGGTGGATGTATTTAGACTTGATACCGCCCTTGTCATCTATCACTTCGTTCAAGAAAATGATATAGGGTACTAGACCCGCTTGATGTGATAAAATTTCTCTTAGGGTTATGTCTTTCTTGTTGTCCTCTTTTTTCCAACGGGTCCAATAATCACTAAAGGGCTTGTCAAGTTCTAATTTTCCTTCATCTACCAATTTCATGACGGCCGGTAATGCCGCCGTAATCTTGGTAACCGAAGCTAGGTCATAAATATCATTGGTTTTGACGGGCTGGTTTTTGTTGTAAGTATGGTAACCATATGCTTCGTGAAAAATGATTTTACCGTTTTTGGCGACTAACACCTGTGCCCCAGGAAAAGCCTCTTGTTCGATTCCGTTTGTGATAATAGAATCCACCCGTTGGTGAATCAGTTCAGAATCGAGCCCCACTTCTTCAGGAGTGCCATAACTTAATACGTCACTATTCTGGGAAAGACCAGTAACGCTATAGAACACAAGTATTATTCCGAGTAGTATATTTTTTTTCATTGGTGGATGGTTGGGTTGGTATAAAGGTTTAGCTTAGCAGTTTCACCGCATCTTTGGCAAAATACGAGGCGATAATATTGGCACCGGCTCTTTTGATGGCATAGAGTTGTTCTAACATAACGGCATCATGGTCTAGCCACCCTTTTTCTGCAGCGGCCTTTAGCATGGCGTACTCACCAGAAACTTGGTAAACAGCTACAGGAACATCAACGTCGTTTCGAATTTCCCTTACGATATCTAGATAACAAAGCCCTGGTTTGACCATAACAATATCTGCCCCCTCATCAATATCCATTTCGGTTTCCTTAATGGCTTCGTACCGATTGGCATAATCCATTTGATAAGTCTTTTTATCCTTCGGAATATCTTGAATATCAACGGGAGCCGAGTCAAGCGCATCCCTAAAAGGACCGTAAAAGGCACTTGCATATTTAGCGCTGTAACTCATAATGGCCGTATTATAAAAGCCCTCGTCTTCAAGAGCCTCTCGAATAGTCAAAATACGACCATCCATCATATCGCTCGGGGCCACCACATCGGCACCGGCTTCGGCGTGGGAGACGCTCATTTCAGCTAAAACCTCAGAAGTTTTGTCATTCAAAACTCTGCCGTTTTCAATAATTCCATCATGTCCGAAAGATGAAAAGGGGTCTAAAGCTACATCGGTCATTACCAACATTTCAGGGCATACATCTTTTACGGTTTTAATGGCTCTTTGCATAAGCCCGTTGGGATTCAAGGCTTCTGTTCCTTTATTATCTTTTAAATCATCGGCCACTTTTACGAAAAGTAAAACGGACTTTAACCCCATTCCCCATAATTCCTTCACTTCTATTGCCAAGTTATCTAAGCTCAAACGATAATAATCGGGCATCGAAGCTATTTCTTCCTTTATGTTTTTACCTTCAACCACAAAAAGGGGCACCAAAAAGTCATTGGGAGACAAAACGGTTTCGCGCACTAAATGACGCATGCTTTCCGATACTCTTAATCTGCGATTTCTTCGAAGTGGGTACATATATTGGTATTTTAAAAAAGCTATTTTTAGGATTCGAAAATTACCCTGACTGTCGGTAATATCAAAGTTTTAAGGGCTAAAAGTGAAGCAATAAACCTATGGAGAGTCTTCTTTGCACCTAAGTATTCTTTTAAAGGAGTCGCAATAACCATATGCTGCCCAAAGTGCCGAATCTTTTTTGATTTCAAGTACATTCTGTCCTGAATCTATGTACTCTTTTGTCGACTCGACCAAAGGATGGTCATAATCTCCTATCTTAATAATCGATTTGTCCCCTGGTATGGTGACTTTGTTTTCATAGTCATAGCAAAAAACGAGAACCTTATCACTAACTTTCAGGTCTAGTTGATGAAAACTGTCCATAGTTACATAGCGCTGGGATGCATACTTACCTTCAATTTCGTCATTTATGTAAAGTACCTTTTCAAGTTGAATGACTCCTTTTTGAGAGGTATAAAGCGGACCTGCCTTTTCATCTGCAGCTTCGAGATGTGTAAGAACCCCGGTAAAGACCAAGCTGTAGGGTTCGCCGCAATAACCAATAAAGGGTCCGGCTTCATCCCACCAATACGTATAAGGGATTTGTAGTGTGTCTTGGGTAAACACAATTTCAATATCACTTTTGGCCGTCTTCTTTTTACATGAAAATATGTATGCCACAGCAAGTAGGCAAAAGACATATTTGCACTTTATGCCCACTCTTGAGGGTTTTGGAGAACTTGCAACAACTTTTCTTCTTCACTGTCCTTCGTTGGGTGATGGTCATACCTCCACTGCACATGAGGTGGCAAACTCATCAGAATGCTTTCTATTCTCCCATTGGTTCTAAGGCCGAAAAGCGTACCCTTGTCGTGTACTAGATTGAATTCTACATAGCGTCCTCTACGTATTTCTTGCCAATCACGCTGCTCTTTGGTGTAGTGCAAATCTTTTCGTTTTATAACGATTGGTATGTAGGAGTTTAAAAAGCTATTACCTACACCGGTAACAAAGTTGTACCAGTCCTCCATAGTAAAATCCTCCTGTGCTTTACAGTAGTCGAAAAAGAGTCCGCCAACCCCACGGGCCTCGTTTCTATGGGCATTCCAGAAATATTCGTCACATTTCTTCTTGTAGGTGGAATAGAATTCTGGTTGATGCGCATCGCATACCTGCTTGCAGACTTCATGAAAATGCCGAGCATCCTCTTCAAAAAGATAATAGGGCGTAAGATCTTGACCGCCTCCGAACCATTGATCTACAATGTCCCCATTTTGATCGTACATCTCAAAATAACGCCAATTTGCGTGAACCGTTGGTACCATGGGATTCTTGGGGTGCAATACCAAACTCAATCCGCAGGCAAAGAAATCGGCATCTTTTACCCCAAAATATTTTTGCATGCTATCAGGTAGCTTGCCGTGAACTTTTGAAATGTTGACACCGCCCTTTTCAAATACCTCTCCATCTTCAATGACCCTGGTGCGACCACCGCCGCCTTCTTCTCGAATCCATTGATCTTCATGAAATTTGCCAACGCCATCAACCTCCTCTAATTTCGAGGTAATGGTATCTTGAAGATTTTGAATGTAGTTGAAAAACGTTTCTTTCATGAAGTTATCGACTTTGAGCTTGTTTTAGGGGCAAAAGTACGCTTTAAAAGTAAAGCCTCGATAAGGGCCAGACCGCAATAGTAGAACACGCCAAATGCCATAGCGGAGTGGGGCAGGTCGACAAATGCGCCTTCATACTTTAAATCTTTACCATAGCCGCTTAAACGTATAAATTCTTCGGTAAGGCCTAGCTTCGGAATATAATCAGCGCCGAAAACAAAGATAAAAATCATAAAAAAGTACATCATAGCTGCCATCACCGACTTATAAAAAGCCCTGTTTCTAATTTCTATAGAAACATCTGAAAAGGCAAATCGCATTCGGTTGAAAACAACCATGAGATAAATGTACATGACCGTATTGTCGTCTAGGGCATTATTCATAGCCCAAGCAAAGACGCCATAGAAAGGTATGAGTACAAAAAGAGATATTTTTTTGGGCATAACGGCCATAAAGACCCCTGAATGTACCATGATGAACTCAAATATCATGAGTAAAGAAAGGGTGCCCAACTGAGGAAGGTCATCCATAGTCGGGTGATGCCAAATAGAGAAAAATTGATAGGCGATGACTACATCCATTAGTACACCGGCATATTCAAACTGCCTATCGTATCTTTCAATAATCCTCATCATCGATTAGCGTAGAGTTCGAATAACATCATATCCAATGCATTTTCATTTGGCGGAGTATGAGCCTCTTTGAGAATCTTTACGTAACTAAAACCACAATTCATGGCTACCCCGATGCTGGCCTTATTCGTATGATGAACAATTATTTGCAAGGTTTTGAGTCCGACCTTCGTAAAAGCAAAGTTTACCGTTTGCTTGATGGCTTGGCTCGTCCAACCCCTGCCTTCATATTCACTATCAATACAATAAGCGAGCTCACCTTGCCAAAGGTCTCTGTCGATATTTTTCAGAATGACCAGCCCAATTACCGATTTAGTCTCTTGCTCCCTGATGGCAAAAGTGAATTCAGATTGATAGTCGAATTCAACGTTTTTCAGCAAAATAAATGCTTTTGAAGCCTCTTCTGTTAAGTTTTGGGCCAATGTCATTGGAAAAAACCTTTCAAACCTCTCACTATTCTTCACCATAAGTCGTGATAGTGCCGCTGCATCATCGGCAGAGAGTTGATCTAATAAAAAGCCAAGGTTTTTGTGGTTCATATTAAACGGCAATATCGTCTCTTAAAGCCTTTTTTTCATCGGTTTGCAGCTGTTTTGCCCAAAGGGCAAGACCAAAAGTAAGTACCCCTAACCGACCGATAAACATAAGAACGATGATAATAAGCTTACCTAAGCTGCCCAAATCACCCGTAATACCTGTGCTGAGCCCCACGGTTCCTAAGGCCGAGGCGACTTCAAATAACAAGTCTTCAAATCTAAAATCTTCAATGAATGAGAGTGCAAAGGTTCCTAGAGCAATTATACTAGTGTAAAAAATAAAAGAGGAGGTGGCTACGTACAATCGTTCGTAAGGTATGGCCCTACCGAAGAACGTAATTCTAGTATGGTTTCGAAGCCTACTTTTCATAATGGCGATCACTGCTGTCAGGGTGGTTATTTTCATACCTCCGGCCGTACCGGAAGGAGATGCACCCACGTACATCAGAAATATGGTCACTAAAAGCATGGGAAGTACAAAAGCCCCATAATCAACCGTGTTGAAACCCACGGTGGTCATGGCAGACATACTTTGGAAGAATGCCGCCCAAATACGTTCGCTACCATTCAACTCACTAATGGTCGGTTCGTAGATGTAGAAAAAGAGAAAGCCCATGGTCAGTAAGGTCAAAGATCCCATGAGAATAATTTTGGTCGTAAAGCTGAGCTGATGGTTTTTTTCCTTAAGAAAAAGCACGAAATCGGTAACTACGATAAACCCTAAAGAACCAGCAATCGCTAAGAAAGAAGTGGTGCTATTGACCAGTAAATGGTCGGTATAAGTGGTTAAACCCGATTCAAAAAGACTAAAACCGGCGGTGCAAAAAGCGCTTATACTGTGAAAAAGTGCATTCCAGAAGGTCTGCCAGAAACCTAGGCCTAAGGGATTGAAAGAAATATAGTAGAGAACCGTTCCGATAGCTTCCATTATCAAGGTAAAAAAGATGACCGACTTAAGAAAATCACTTATCTGGATAGTTCTGGGAAGTGTAAATTCCGTCTTAAGAATATTTTGATGCCATCGGGTCATCTTTCTAGAGGTGGAAAGAATCATAAAGGTGGTAAAGGTAAGATACCCTATGCCCCCAAGTTGGATCAAGCCCAAAATGACCAGTTGGCCAAAAAAATTATAAGAATGGATGACCGATACCGTTGCGAGACCCGTTGTAGAAACTGCAGAGGTAGCAACAAACAAGTTGTCAAGAAATGACACGGGCACTTTTTGAAGCCAAGGTATGCACAAGAAGAGCGTGCCAAAGACGACATAACTCAAAAAGCCATAAAAGAGGTTTTGCTGCGGACTCAGACCTAGCTTAAACCTTAAGTACCTTCCTGAAATTACCTTTAAAAGGCTCATGTACAGCTCTAGTTAGCTTATTGGCCGTATTCTTTCACGGCGTCTATAAATGCCTTGGCATTGTCCAATGGTATGTTCGGTAAAATGCCGTGACCGAGATTAACAATGTATTTGTTCTTACCAAATTCGTTGATCATCTGGGTCACCATTTTTTTGATTTCCGAGGGAGGTGATAACAATCTGGCTGGGTCAAAATTGCCTTGTAAAGTGATGTTGCCACCACTGAGGTAACGTGCATTTTTGGCAGAACAGGTCCAGTCGACCCCAAGGGCAGAAGCACCCGATTTTGCCATTTCTCCCAAAGCGAACCAACAACCTTTTCCGAAAACGATTACGGGAGCCTCTTCTTTTAGGGCATCGATAATCTGTTGTATGTATTGCCAGGAAAACTCTTGATAGTCGACAGGAGAAAGCATTCCTCCCCAAGAATCAAAAACCTGTACGGCATTTACGCCAGCCTTCACTTTTGCTTTCAGATACGCTATAGTAGTGTCGGTAATTTTCTGAAGCATGGCATGTGCAGCATGCGGTTGGGTAAAGCAGAATTCCTTCGCTTTGTCAAAACTTTTGCTGCCCTGGCCTTGTACACAATAGCAAAGGATGGTCCAAGGTGAGCCGGCAAAACCGATTAACGGAATTTCATCGTTTAGTTTCTCTTTGGTAGCCTTGATAGCTTGCATCACATAATTCAAAGCATCGTTTACATCAGGAACGATTACTTCATCAACATCTTTCGGGGTGCGAACCGGGTTTGGTAAGTAGGGACCAAAATTGGTCTTCATCTGTACCTCGATATTCATGGCTTGAGGGATTACCAAGATATCTGAAAATAGAATGGCCGCATCCATACCGTATCTACGAATGGGCTGTACCGTTATTTCAGAGGCTAGTTCGGGAGTTTGGCAACGAGTGAAAAAATCATATTTTTTCTTTATTTCCATGAACTCGGGCAAATACCTGCCGGCCTGCCTCATCATCCATACCGGTGGTCTCTCGACCGTTTCTCCGTTCAGGGCCCGTAGGAATAAATCGTTTTTTATCATTTTCTTAATTCAATGTTCTTAGTAATCAGTTAGAATTTGATGACTATTTGATGAAAGTTATTTGTTGTTGATTGCCGCCATATCAAAAGTCGCGAATGTTACTTTAACTTTCGGCTAATAATCGCCATTCACCAATTCAATTACACTTTCAGCCGTCGGTATCTTCGCTACCTTCACCTCCTTAAAATGTTTTCTCGCTTCTTGCGCTGTAGATTCCCCAATGCAATAAGCTATTTTATCTGAACTGTTCTTTAATATGTAGCTTTCGACCGTACTTGGGCTGAAGAACATAACGCCCTCTACCTCTTCACCAATTTCAGATGGAGATAATTTGGTCGCGTAGGTTTCCACCTCGTTCACCGTTATATTGTTTTTGCCCAAAATCTTCGGTAATTCATCCATTCGAATGTTGCTACAGAAGTAGGTAACTTCTAAACCCTCCATATACTCCACCAAATATTCCGCCAACTGTTGGGCATTTTTGGCTTGATGCTTGACAGGACCTATACGGTTTTCGATGAGCCGTTTGGTCTTTCGGCCCACACAATAGATATTTTTAAATTTTAATTCGCCGGAACTTTGGGTAAATAAGGTTTCTACGGCATTTTTGCTCGTAATGATTACATTTTCATGTGGTTGATTGAGCAATGTTTTTGGCAAACGGTTGGGGCTGATTTTGATAAAATCTTCACTTTTGACCGTTAGACCTTCCTTGAATAATTGTTGTTGGTCTTGTGAGAGATTTTTGGTCGAAAAGACCTGTGTCTTGAGGACTCCTACGCTTGATTGGTTGACTAGCACCTTTCCGCCGCGGGCTAGAATGCTATTGGCACAATCCTTTGCCAAATTTTGATGCTTTCCTAACGGAGCTGAAAAGTCTGCCTCCAGCTTTTTTTGTCCGTCATAAGAGAGCAATACCCCTTTTAACGTTACCTGCTCATTTTTGTCTATTGATGCGTGTGCGCCGATAGGGGCCGTACATCCACCTTCCAAAATTCTTAGAAATTCTCGTTCAAGCTGGGTGCATAGAGCAGTAGGTTCATGATTCAGAGCGGCACAGGCTTCTCTAATTTCTGGGTCGTTTTCCATAGCCACTACTACAATGGCACCTTGGGCAGGTGCGGGCACCATCCATGTCAAGCCGATGGTGTTTTCTGGCTTCAGCCCAATTCTTTGGAGACCTGCACCGGCAAATATGGCGCCGTTCCAATCATTGGTCTTGAGTTTTTCAAGCCTGCTGTTCACATTGCCCCGCAAATCGACTACCGTGTGAGTTGGGTAACGATTGAGCCACTGTGCTTTTCTACGTAAACTGCCTGTTGCTATTGTGGCATCGCGCTCGGCCAAGAATTCTTCGTTATTCTTATAGGCTAGAATATCGTAGTGGTTGCCTCTTTCTAGAACGGCCGCCTGAACAATACCCTTTGGTAACGCCGTAGGAACATCTTTCATGCTATGAACCGCAATATCGATATCGCCATTGAGCATTGCAATGTCTAACGTTTTGGTGAAAATTCCGGTAATGCCAAGTTCGTAGAGAGGTTTGTCAAGTACAAGGTCGCCGGTCGATTTTACGGGTACTAACCTTGTTTCATGACCCAGCGCCTCAAGCTTGTCCTTTACGGTATTTGCCTGCCATAACGCCAATTCGCTATCGCGGGTACCGATTCGGATGACTTTGCTCATGGGGTTTCTATTTCGAGTTGAAAAACTTTTTGAATAAGTTCAAGACTGATATCCGCATCGACATCATCGTCTTTTAGATGGTTGGCGAACTGCTTGGTGATTTTTTGAATAATTCGGTTAGAGATGACATCGGCATGGTGCTCATTGAAATCGTTGAGCTTTTTTGATTGGTAATCCATCTCTTCATCTTTCATGGTCTTAAGCTTCTTTTTAAGTGCTTTGATGACCGGTGCGAATTTGCGGGTCTCTAACCATTGAATGAAATCATGCTTTACCTCTTCGATGATTTCCTCGGCATGCGGAATGTACTTCTTTCTGCGTTCGAGCGTATCATCGGTAATCTGCGAAAGATGATCTAAATGAACCAAGGTGACATTGTCCAAATCCGTAACATTATCCGACACATTTTTTGGAATCGATAGGTCAAGAATGAGCAATGGTTTTTTGGTGTAGATCAGTTCTTTTGAAATGGTAGGTGATTGAGCACTGGTAGCAACTATCAATACATCGGTATTTCTAATTTCGGTCTGCAGGTCACCGTAATCTTTTACCAGAAGATTGAACTTTCCAGCTATTTTTTCAGCCTTATCTTTGGTTCTATTGATAAGGGTTATGTGATTGTTTTTGGTGTGCTTGATAAGGTTTTCACAAGTATTTCGGCCAATTTTGCCTGTACCGAAAAGCAAAATGTTCTTCTCCGATACTTCAGGAACATTTTCAATTATATAGCGTACCGAAGCAAAAGCTACAGAGGTAGCCCCTGAAGAAATCTCTGTTTCGTTCTTAATACGTTTGCTCGCCTGAATTACCGAATTGCACAAGCGCTCAATAAAAGGGTTCGCAATACCAAACTTTTTCGAACGGGCGAAGCTCTGCTTGATTTGGCTAATGATTTCAAAATCACCCAATATCTGACTATCCAGACCGGTACCCACCCTGAAAAGGTGCCCAATTGCCTCGTTGTTTTTGTAAACATAGGCCACATCTTGAAATTCTTCAACAGAACCCATGGTGTTGTCACAAAGCAATTTGATAAGCTGAAAAGGGTGTTGGGCAAAGCCGTGTAGTTCGGTGCGGTTACAAGTAGAGGTCACCAATAGCCCATCGATACCCTGTGCCTTGGCCTGCATTAAAATGCGGTCAATAGAACTAGGGTCTAAACTGAATTTGCCCCGAACCTCTGCATCTGCCTTCTGGTAACTCAGCCCTATGGTGTAAAACGAACTATGTCTTGAAATATGGTAATCTTTCATGAATGCTTACAAAGCGGCAACAAAAATAAGGGGCTATCTTCTATAAAAATAACGCTAGAGGTACAATAAGTGTCGATTCGGGTTTTTTTGGTCAAAATGAAAGGTAAATACGCTGAAAACCAATATTTTTGTAGTAAATACACTGTCTGGCAATCATTCTATTTAGAACGTTTCTAAATAGACGGGAATTAAATTCATGATTTTAATATGGAAAAAAATGTCGCTGTAGGTTCGTTTCAAGAGGTACTTATCGAAGATGGATTTTACGTTCTAAAAATTCAGAACGATGGTCTTGATATGCAAAAGGTAACCCGAGATATCAAAAGTAGTTTTATACAGTTTCACTTTTGTTTGAAGGGCAGTGCCAAGTTTATATTTAATGATGGGCGGTATGCCCTAGAGGTTTCCGAAGAAAATTCATTATTGCTTTACAACACGCAAATGGATTTGCCCATGAACCTGGAATTGAACCCTAATTCGTGGATGGTATCGGTGGTGATGACCATACGTAAATTCCATTCCTTGTTTTCAAAAGAGGCCGATTATATACCTTTTTTAAGTGCAGAGAATAAAGATAAAAAGTATTATTCTCAAGAGGGCGTAAGCCCGGCCATTGCCGTTGTCTTGAGCCAGATAATGAACTACAACCTACACCCGTCTGTAAAGGAACTTTATATCAAAGGCAAGGTGTACGAGCTCATTTCGCTCTATTTCAACAAGAGCGATGATGCCGATATTGAACAATGTCCGTTTTTGGTCGATGAAGACAATGTTCGACGCATAAGAAAGGCGAAAGAAATTATAATTTCAAGAATGGCCGAACCCCCGACCTTAAATGAGCTGTCAGATGAAATCGGACTCTCATTAAAAAAGTTGAAGGAAGGTTTTAAGCAGATTTATGGAGATTCGGTTTATAGTTTTCTATTTGACTACAAAATGGAGTACGCTCGCAAAATGCTGGAAACTGGTCAGCACAATGTTAATGAGGTAGGCCTAAAAGTAGGTTACAGCACGGCCAGTCACTTTATAGCCGCTTTTAAAAAGAAGTATGGCACTACGCCTAAAAAGTATTTAATGGCTTTGGCCACGAATTAATCATAAATTCACATTTTGCTGTTTATAAATAGGGGTTAAAATTATAATCATCAAACTTTAAGACGAAAAAATAAGTTTTTTTCAAAAAAAATGCGGAAGGGTTAATTTTTTTCAATCAAATTTAGAACTTTGTATTCCGAGAAACTATAGCTTGGTATTTACCCTAAATCCTTCCCTCGAAAATGAAAGAAAGACCACTGTTTGGCCTGCTTTCCCTTACAATTATTTTATTATCCCTTATTATTGTCGCTTGTCAAAAAGACGAAGAGCAACCTACTGAGGAAATGATATTACCGGATATAGCACTTCCGGAGCCTCCTAAAAGATTGACCGCAAACACAGTTACAGATTCTTCGGCCGTTGTGACGTGGGAGAAGTCTTCGAACCACGAAAAGGTCGCCTATTATGTGGTCTATCAAGATAGTATTGAGGTCTTTAGAGATACTGTTACCCAATATTGGGCCAAAAGTTTAAAACCCGAGACTTCCTATCAATTTTTAGTTAGAACAACCGACAAAACTGGTAACCAGTCTACCTTCAGTGAGGAATTACTAGTAGTAACCAAAGCTATGGATTCTGTGCCTCGTGATTCTGTCAATATAGATAGCCTTAATCCTTTCAGTGTTTTGTTGTTGACGCCGAAGCTGAAAATAGATAGTATAATGCCTACGAGCGTTCAACTAAGTTGGAGCACAGATTCTAACCTTTCATCAGTAAAAGAGTTTAAACTGTTTCAAGATTCTACTGAGGTCATTGCCTTAAAAGAAACGAAGTATACCGTTCGGGATTTATTGCCTGAAAGCGAGTACTCTTACTATGTAGTGGCCATAGATGGGCAAGAAAAAAGCACAAGGCCTAGTAACATAGTTGAAATAATTACCAAGCCAGCAGAGGCAGTGGTAGATACTTTACCTCCACCTGCGCCTGTAGGTTTGCGAAGCACCAATACAACTTCTAATTCGATTGATTTGTCATGGAATTCTATGGCGGATAGTCTACAAATTACCGCATTTAGGGTTTATCAAGACTCGATATTGCTAGGTGTTGTAAAAGATAATCTTTATCAAGTAAAAGATTTACAGCCCCAAAATGCCTATGGTTTTGCAGTAACTGCTTGGGATAACGAAGAAAGAGAATCGCCTTTTTCAGAAATTTTGCGTGTAACAACTTTGGAGGATGAGGTAAAGGATAGTGTTTCAACCTTGCCTTTACCACCTGACAATTTACGAGTCATTGAAGTAGGCTCTGAATCTCTCTCTTTTGAATGGAGCCAACCTTCCGATACTTTGTCGGTGCAAGAATTTCGCGTGTTTCAAGATGATGTACTCATTGGGTCTACATCAAACACTTCTTTTGAGGTAAATTCCCTTTCTCCAAAAACTACTTACAGCTTTACCGTATCGTTAGTGGTTGAAGATGGACGAGAGTCCCCCAAAAGTGAAAATTTATCCCTGACCACAGAAGAAGAAAGTAGCTCGCCAGAAGAAAGTGCACCGCCTGTTCCAACCAGTTTATCGATTTCCAATATTTCTAGCAGTTCAATGGAATTGCACTGGGAAATTACAAAGGACAGCGCGATTAGTGTATTTAAGGTGTATCAAGACGGTATATTCAAAGCAAATACAGAGAAAAGCCCCCTGAACATTATAGATTTAGAAGCTGAGACCACCTACAGATTTTCGGTCACTTCCATTGGTGAAAATGAGCAAGAATCGGATCAAAGTGTTACCGTAGAGGCCACTACTTTGGCTGAGGTAACTTCACCCAATGATGAAGAGCCTCCGACAGCACCTGCCAATTTATCTTCGGGCCAAATTTCTGAAAATTCGATTACTCTAACTTGGGAAGCTTCATCCGATAATACAACTGTAGCGAGTTATCTGGTCTATCAAAATGGCACTAATATTACTTCGGTTACTTCGACATCTTATCAAGTTACCAATCTAGAAGCTGGTACAGAGTATGGTTTTCAAATAAGGGCAATGGATGAGGCCGAAAACATGTCTGAACCCAGTGCCGAATTGAGGGTGTCGACCCAACCTACAGTAGTAGAAGACACTACTCCGCCTTCTGTACCCCAGAATTTAACAGCTACAGAAACAGCAACAACCACCGTTGATTTATCGTGGGGAAGCTCAAGCGATGATACTGAGGTGATGGGCTATTACATTTATCAAGACAACGAACAAGTAACCTCTGCGACCACTACATCTACTAAAATTACCGGTCTAACACCTTCCACTACATATAGGTTTGAAATTTCCGCCTACGATGCAAAAGGCAATGAATCGGGAAAAAGTTTAGGTATTTCGGTTTTAACCCTTCAGGAGGAAGAGCCTGAGACAGATAAAGTTTTGATTTTTACGAAGACTGTTGAGTTTAGACATTCATCCATTGAAAAAGGGGTAGCCACTTTTCAAGCGTTGGGGCAATCCAATGATTTTGAAGTAGTACAGACCGAAAATAGTGGAGATTTCAATACGACCAATCTGGCACAATATAAAGTAGTGGTTTTTCTTAATACCACGGGGGATGTTCTAAATAGTACCCAACAGACCGCCTTTGAAAACTATATTCGATCAGGAGGTAGTTTTATGGGCGTACACGCTGCTACCGACACCGAGTACGATTGGTCTTGGTACGGGCAATTGGTAGGTGCTTATTTTAATGGCCACCCCAATATTCAGGAGGCCAATTTAGAAGTAGTGAACTCAAGTCATTCTTCGACTGTGCATTTACCCAGTATTTGGACGCGCACTGAAGAATGGTATAATTTTAAAGATATCTACTCAGGAATCAACCCCTTGATTATGCTCGATGAGAGCTCTTACCAGGGTGGAACCAACGGAAATTACCATCCGTTTTCGTGGTATCAAGAATATGATGGTGGTCGAGTGTTTTATACTGCTGGTGGGCACTCCAATGCGGCTTACGATGAGCCTAATTTTAGGCAACATCTTCTAGGTGGCCTTTTTTATTGTTTGGAGAGGTAATTTGGTTAATGATTTTATAAAACCGACCATTGGGTTGGTTTTGTAATTTTAGTAATAGGAAGATTGACTTCAATACTCAGACTAAATACCTTATGAAGCCGGTAAGCCACTAATACTATAGCTTATTCAGTAGTTGTTTTACGTGTTAAAGACTGACTGGTTTGTTGAATAGCTCTTATTGCGGTCGGGCAACCATAATACCCGTGTTTTTTTTGATGCCTTTTAAATATTCCGCTAATGGTTTTTTAGAAACTTTTACTTCCATAGACCCTGTAGAGGCATGTAACAAATGAATGCGTCCATCCTTTTCTCTGGTGGCAAAACCGGTATGGGTAATATCCAACCCGTTAATAGAGGTAGTAAGCGCGATAATATCTCCGCTTTTGATAAGATGTTCGTTTGCTTCAATTTGGTCTTGAGGCAGCATACAAATGCTCTGGTTATTTAAATAATTTTCGGAGGCCTTTATCTTTTCAAAGTTGGTGTCGTCGGATAGAAATGGATATAGGCCTCTATGGGTACTCATAAAGTTGATATCCTTTTTAATTTCTGTTCCTCCTATTTCAGAGGTGATATCCTTGATGATGCCTTTTTTTTCGTTGTTGGCGATCCATTCTGAAAAGTAATGAAGTCGGGAAGCATACCCTGTCAACTCTCCGTCTTTATACCGAATGGTTTCAAGGGTTTCTGTAAAGTCATCAAAATTCGATTTGCCTTGTTTTAAGAGTGTTCCAAATGCCAATACGTTTTCTACGTAAGTGGTACAGTCCAACCCCTGTAAGTTAACGACTAAAGTTTCGGTATCACCTATTTCGAGAGTTTTGGCAACGTAGGGCGTCTTTAGAAAGGTCTTTCCGATATTAATGAGGGTCTTGCCAAAATCGTCTTCCAGAAGGCCCTCAATTTCGACCAATTTATCTTCTACAGCTTGTTTATCCGCTGGGGAGCATGTGATTTGTTGACAATTGGCCAAATTCCAACAGAAAAATAAATAGACGGCTAAGAGGCTTTGGTTAATCTTCATTCAACCAAAGTTAAGAATTACATCTTATTTGTCTGCATACATTGTAATGTGCTGGTACATTGGTTTTGTTTCGTATTCCTCCATATCAAACAAGTGTTTGACTCTTTCAGAATAAGTAGCTCCTTGAGTAGTCAAAGTTGTTTGACTGTAGTTTAATTTTTCTAATTCTAGATTAGGGTGTTTGGCTAATATTTCTTCAGGTAAATGACCAATAATTGGTTTTTCTTTATTTGATCCTTCTATGGTCCAGGCAGTAATGTAATAGGGCTGATTTAATTCATCAACCTCATGTTTCCAATAAGAAGTATAAGCTATATAAGAAATATCTGTCGTGTATTCTAGATGATGAAGGTCATTGTTTACCATTTCGAAATTTGGTTTGGAAATGAAAGGTAAATCTTGCTCTTGTGGAATAGAGTTAAAGTTACCCGTTATGCCATACCCCCATGTATCATCTACCTTTAAGCTTAAAATTGCTCTATAGTCTGGCATTCCTTCTATGAAGCCGAATCGAGCAGTAGATTTTTCACCATAGCTTGTTACTCTTCCCGTGGTCATGTAGCCATTAGGGCTGTTAAGGTCTTCTCTAAATTTGACGAGATAACGTAATTCTTGATGTTCAGGAAGATTTATATCCACGAATTGATCAAATTTGCTAAAATCATTAAAGTCTAAAATAATATCTGAGTCTAGTTGTGGGGTTTTGAAATAGGTGTACCTATAATTTCCAGAGAAATCTTCAATGTAAATAAAGTATTCTTCGTCTCTCTTGAAATTTCTATTTGCTAATACATAAGTATCCGTATCAATATCGAGGTCAAATACGCCATAATCTCCGTGGTTATTGGAAACAGCCATTTGAGATACTCCATCAACATTGTGAACATATATACTATAATTGCCTCGTTCACTATTGTTCTTAGAAACTCTTTGGTAGAGCTTATCCCCTGACTTTATCTCTAGGCTGTTAGTTTCCTCGCTTGAGTCTTTCTCGTTCGTATTAGTATGTAGAATCAGACCTTTTTCTATTCCTGTGAAGCTGTTGATTACGTTAAAGGTCCCATATTCCTGATTCGAATTCATTCTTGCTAATGTGACGGTTATGCTGCTTACATCTACAAGAGCAGAATCCAGTTTTTCAAAGACAAAGGTTTCATTGTTCTCAAAAGCTTTGTAATCAAGTAGTTTTCCGTTCTGATCATGCAATATTATATAATTGTCATTATCTTCTGAACTATACATTTCACCAGAATTAAAAGTCAAATAAGTAATCAGTTCGGGTTCGATTGCTTCTTCCGGTTCTTCAGTTTCTTGTTCTTCTTCTATTTCTTCACTAGGTTCTTGAACCTGTTCGAAATCTGTGACTTCTTCGATAACCTCCGGTTCCTCACAATTAATAAATACCAATAAGGAAAAAAATAATAGGCAACAGTGTCTAATATTCATGAGCTAGGGTTTAAGCTTGGTGAAAGTAGACAATCTCGAAAACGTTGTAGGAAAAATTCGTTTAAAAGCTTTTAAACGGGTCAAATATTCATCTTTTCGCCAAAGCCTAATCTTTGCTATTTAATTGTTCAACGGCCAAAGAACTTTCAAAACTGACCCGGGTACGGGCCAAACTTTCCGGATAGTTTTCCTGTAAAAAGAGAATCAATTTTTCCCTGACATGTACTCGTAAATCCCAAGCGGTAGGTGAATTTTTAGCGCTCATCAAGGCCCTTGTCTCCACATAATTGGCCTTTGAATCGGTTACCTGAAGTACATTTACCTCTCCATCCCACAAATCGGTATTGTTGAGAACTCTGGTTAGCTCTTTTCGAAGTGCATCTATTGGAACTTTATAGTCGGTATACAGAAATACGGTGCCTAGAATATCAGCAGAAGACTTCGTCCAATTTTGAAAGGGTTTTTCTATAAAATAAGTGGTCGGTACAATGAGCCGTCGCTTGTCCCAAATCTTAACGACTACATAAGTGAGCATAATTTTCTCTATCCAGCCCCATTCACCTTCAACGATGACTACATCATCAATTTTAATTGGCTGGGCGATTGCGATTTGAATTCCGGCCAAAATGGTGCCTATCATTTTTTGGGCTGAAAAGCCGATGATGATACCTGCTACACCTGCGGAGGCAAAAATACTCACCCCGATTTCACGTATGCCCTCAAAACTCATAAGGGCAATACCGACGGCGAGAATAATAATGATGAAAACTACGATACGTTCTAAAATATTAAACTGGGTAGTTACTTTTCGGGCGCGGTAATTGTCGGTCGCCTGCATATCGTATTTACCCACAATATGATGCTTGACAATTTTAATGGCACTTAAAATTAGCCATGTAAAAGCCAGTATAAAGAGTAGGGTGCTTGCTTTTCTAAAGTAGTACGCGTAATCTTCTAATTGAAGAATTTTTCTTAGTGATTCCAATCGAAGAAATATAGAAAATAAGATCAGCCCTATGGGTGCACTAACTTTTTTTACCGTTTCAAGAGGTAATAAGTACTTAGGGTCATTGCCCAACCTTCGAATGATAAAAAGTAAGATAAAATAGGCGATAAAAAGTGCCGCTAGCGCACCTAAGAGAATGAAGAAAGAACGACTGTTCAAATCGATGAATTCATTGATCATAGCAATAGATTTTAGTATTCTTATGATACTAAAAACCGACTGAGTAGGGTGTGCAAATGGTGCTAAAATTGATGTAAACTATAGTATTATCAAAAAGTATTTCTTTAAACTGACAATATGCTCAAAATCAACCCTTATTTTTGCATCTGAAAATCTACGGCCCAAGAGAAATCTCTTTATAAAATGAAAATAAGGCCGATAATGAAAATTTGAATGAAAGGAGTTTTACTCGTTAATCTAGGTTCGCCAGATAGCCCTACCCCGAAGGATGTTAAGCCCTACTTAGATGAATTTTTGATGGATGAGCGTGTTATTGATGTCAATAAAGTATGGCGCAATATCTTGGTTAGGGGCATTATACTACAGACCAGACCTAAAAAATCAGCGGAAGCCTATTCAAAAATTTGGTGGGAAGAAGGGTCTCCGCTTATAGTTATTTCCGAAAGGTTTGCCGAAAAATTGAAGAAGCAAACTAAAATGCCGGTGGCACTCGGTATGCGTTACGGATCAATGACCATTAAAAAAGCGATGGATGAGTTGAGGCAACAGGGTGTCGATGAGGTACTCTTGGTGCCCCTTTATCCGCATTACGCTATGTCTTCGTTTGAAACGGTAGTGGTAAAGGTTATGGAAGTTCAAAAAGAGTTTTTCCCCAATGTCAAACTGACCACATTACCCGCATTTTATAAAAATCCTGATTATATCAAAGTCCTATCTGCCTCAATAGCAGATTCATTAAAAGATTTTGAGTACGATCATATCCTGTTTTCATATCACGGTATTCCTGAAAGGCATGTAAAGAAGTCTGATCCTACCAAATACCATTGTAAGATTGATGGTAGCTGCTGTTTTACCAATTCCGTAGCACACAATACATGCTACAGACATCAGGTTTACGATACGACCGAATTGGTGAAGGCAGAGCTGAATTTACCGGAAGAGAAAGTAAGCTCGTCTTTTCAATCAAGATTGGCGGGCGACCCATGGTTAAAGCCTTATACCGATTACGAATTTGAGCGATTCCCAAAAGAAGGCAAAAAGCGTTTGGCGGTTATAACCCCCGCTTTTGTAGCCGATTGCCTGGAAACGCTTGAGGAGATTGCCATGGAAGGTAAAAATCAATTTCTAGAAGCGGGTGGAACCGATTACAAGCACATACCTTGCTTGAACGATGATGATGCTTGGGTGTCTCTAATGGCTCAATGGGCCAATAATTGGGAAGAAACGGGCAATTTGCCCCATTAAATGAATAGGTCTTAAAGGGCCTGAAAGCATAAGATTTTGTTTTTAAATGACTAAAGTTTCAGCGGAACAGCTTGGCTCGGAACCCATCGGAACACTACTGGTGAAACAAGCGGTACCGGCTTCCATCGGAATTTTGGTCATGTCACTCAATATTCTGGTCGATTCCATTTTTGTAGGAAATTGGATTGGGGCCATTGCCATTGCTGCCATCAATGTAGTATTGCCAGTATCCTTTTTTATTGGGGCTTTAGGTATGGCCATCGGTATAGGAGGCTCGAGCATAATCTCTAGAGCTCTCGGGGCCAATAACCACAAGAAAGCTGTTCAAACTTTTGGTAACCAGATAACCCTTACTTTTTTTATTACGGTTAGCATGGCTCTTTTAGGGCTGTACTATGTTGATGAACTGATACCGGCATTTGGTGGAAAGGGCGCCATTTTCGAACCTGCCAAGGTGTATTATATCATTGTTCTCTACGGTATACCGTTTTTGGCATTCAGTATGATGGGCAATACCGTTATACGTGCGGAGGGTAAACCTAAGTTCGCTATGATAGCGATGATTATTCCCTCCATTGCCAATTTGGTTTTTGATTACGTTTTCATCTATATTTTTGACTGGGGAATGCACGGTGCAGCATGGGCGACGACGGCAGGCTATATCTTTTGCTTTCTCTATATCACCTACTTTTTTATATCTAAAAATTCAGAACTGCGACTCACATGGTCCAGTTTGGTGCCCGACCCAATGATTATTAAAGAAATTGGTTCTTTAGGGGTGGTGACCTTGGCGAGACAGGCGACAACAAGTATTGTTTATCTTTTAATGAATAATATTCTATTCGGTTTTGGAGGGGAGCCATTGGTGGCCGTTTACGGTATAATAGGGCGAATGCAAATGTTCGCCTTGTTCCCAGTTTTCGGGGTGACACAAGGCTTCTTGCCAATTGCTGGATTCAACTACGGTGCTAAAAAATACCAAAGGGTACGAGAGTCGATTAATACTGCCATTCGATATGCTTCTCTCTTGGCAGCACTGGTATTCATCTTTTTAATGGTATTTCCACAAGAAATCGCATCGATGTTTCTGAGTGATCGACCGGATCAGTCCGCAGAAAGTCTGGCTGCCAATTCATTTGTTTTAGAAAACATTACCCTGGCCATGCGATTGGTTTTCGGCGCTACCCCGATTATCGCGTTACAACTCATTGGCGCGGCCTACTTTCAAGCTATAGGTAAGGCCATTCCTGCTCTGTTGCTGACTTTAACACGGCAAGGCTTCTTTTTTATACCGCTCATTTTAATTTTGCCATTATATCTTGATGAGCTCGGGGTTTGGCTATCCTTTTTATTCGCTGATGTTTTGGCTACTGTGGTTACGGGTATCTATCTACGAAGAGAAATAAAGAGCACTTTGGTAATTCAGTAAACTGGCATTTCAAAAGCCAGCCAATTTTTAACTGGCTAATTTGGCTAAGGTGAATATAGAATGCTTTAATCTATATAGTTAGACCTTCGTAGCTTTTACGAACAAGCGATTCGCCATATTTTCTTTCTAGTCTGCGAATACTAAAATGGGCCTGGGCCATATTCTGAAAGTGTTGAATAAAAGCGAGGTTGATAGAGGCACCACCTACCGCTCCGACAACGGGAATTGCTTGGGCCACAAATTTTTCTGAAACCTGAATGCTAAATCTCGAGGCCACAATTGATATAAGTTTAAGAAGTGGACTGCTAGAAGTGACCAACAGGCTTTCAATTAGTTTGGTCGAAGACCCTTTAACAGCTGCGTTTAAGGCAATTCTTGTAGCAAAATACCCCGTATCGAGGCTATTATCATGTTTCGTTTTTCCGCCTAGGGCGAAAACTTGTAGGCAAGCAAGTTGCGTGTCCAATTCACCAAGGTTCTCACCTTCACTCCGGGCAATATCCATTATCGAACGCATCATCAACTTGGTAGTAAGACCTAAGTCCACGGCAAATGCTGTTATTCCAAAAGCACCCCCCACAGCTCCCGAAGTGGTGACCATAGCTTTGTAAGCCATATTTAGCGGCACTTTCTTAGGTTGGTCATTCTTCATAGACAGAAGGTTGGCCCTTACCACATTGTAAAGAACTTTGTACGACACCTTTTGCAGCCACTGCTGTTGTTTTTTTGGAAGCAATTCAAGTCGTTTCTCGATTAAATTTCCCACTTGGTTGAGACCTTGCATGGCCCAGCCGACCTGTTCCATTCTTTGTTTGGCAAGCAACAGGGTCGCTTGGTCTTCGGCAGTAATCTTGTCTGAATGTATTTTACTTTCTGCAATTGTCATGGCACAACTATTTTCTTATTGGTAAGATAGCAAGGGCTTTTGTTACGGTCATGTTTTGCAGGTCTTTTTTTTAACTCCATCAAATAGTTCGAATTAGATGTCGGAGGTAATGTATGGTACTGACTACCAAAACAAAAAATTATGTACTTTTAAAAAACTTGAGGTATTGATTTTGAACGCATGAAAGCCTTAAAATTCTTCTTCGTTTTTCTCTCTTTTTCGGTAACCCACCTAATTGTGGGTCAGAAATATTTTCAAATCGATGACGCTTTGGTTGATGAGCCTACATTTAACCGAGGTTTGGCGCAAATTGCGCAAGAATATAATCCTCAAATAGTCACTTATAAAACCTTCGAGCGTTTCATTGCCAAAGATTCCGTTATTGAGAACATTGCTATAGTGGTCATGCAAGAAGAGGAAGATAACGAGGTATACCGAGTGTTTGATTTTTTGGAAAAGCCTTTGCCCGATTTTGAATTTGAAGATGGTAGTGGCAGAAAGGTGTCTAAACAAGGTATCTTAGGTAAATATAGCTTAGTCGGCCTTTATAAAGATGTTTCGCAGGTAAAGGGTAACCACCTAAAAGCCATGAACAAATTGGTCAAAAGCGGCAATTACAATGCGCTGGCGTTGATAGCGAAACAAGGCAATACCACAGTAGTTGCAAAAAAGGCAGAATTTCCGGTGCTGAATGAGTGTATCTCGTGGTATATCAAGAATATTTCGGTTCCCGAAGACCCAAAGTTCTTAGTGTTGGATAAAAATGGAAATTTGAAGTACATCTTTCAGCAATTTCCTGATAAGAAAAGTACAACCTTGCCATTGGATCCGGTCAATTATCAGATTTATGAAATGCTCAAGTGATGTCAGTTTAAAATAGCATCGTTTCGCTACCTTTGGGCGAAAATTGGTCCAAACGATTTGAATTATTACAATTATATAAAGGCGCTTCACCTCATTTTCGTAATCACTTGGTTTGCGGGGCTTTTCTATATTCCCAGACTGTTTATCTATCACATCGAGGCATCTAAAAAAGGCTCTCCCGAAAAAGAGATACTTACCAAACAATTTCAACTAATGACGAAACGGCTTTGGTATATTATAACATGGCCCTCCGCCGTACTCGCCATTTTATTCGCCATCTGGTTATTAATACTTTCCCCAGTGCTTCTTCAGCAGGGCTGGATGCACATTAAATTGGGGTTTGTTCTTCTGCTGATCGGTTATCATTTAAGAAACCACGTTATTTTTAAACAGCTACAGCGAAACGAGATTCGTTATTCCTCTAACTACATGCGTGTTTGGAACGAAGGGGCGACCCTCATTCTTTTTGCGATTGTCTTTTTGGTTATCTTGAAAAGTACCATCAACTGGATTTTTGGGGTGGTCGGCATCATCGTGCTAGGAGTTTTGTTGATGTTGGGAATCAAGCTCTACAAGCGAATTCGGCAGAAGAATCCGGACGCTTAGTTCTTATCCATTTATTTCTAGGTCAATTGCTTTTGGGCGTTGGTCATGCTTACATCAGACCTTATTTTTTGGTTTGATATTTGCTACCTTTGATAGCAAACCCTAGCCTTTTGCTCACTAAATTATCGTTAAGGTCACGTATATTCTTTTCTATGATCCTATTGGTGGTCATAGCTTCTGTATTGATTGCCGGTGTTACGGTATTTCAGTATAACGAGCAATCAAAAGATTATCATGTGGGTCGGTTAGAGCGAAAAGAAGAACAGGTTCGGCAAAGTGTCGACTATGTGCTTAGGGAAACTACCTATCCCGTTACTACTGAAAATTTGCACCTTATTTTTCAAATGGAAATTTATCGCATTGCAAATGTTCAAAACCAACGTCTCAATATTTATGATTTGGAGGGCCAGCTTCTAAAAAGTTCACGGCCCAAATTCGAGGTAGATTCGGTCTCCAATTGTCTCGATGCACAAGTATTGAACAGTCTTGAGGCCAGCCCTACCAAAAGATACGTAGAAGAAAAGGCATTGGCAGGCGATAATTATCAAGCCTCCTATACCTATATAAATGACAAAAGTTTCAAACCGATTGGTATATTGAACTTGCCCTACTATGAAGATGATTCCTTTAATAATATGGAGTTAAGGGAGTTCTTGGGTCGTTTGGGCGCGGTCTACTTACTAATGCTTTTTATAGCCATTGGTTTGGCATATTTCATTTCTACCTTCATTACCAGGTCTTTGCAGACGGTTTCAGATATGTTGGGCCGTACCCATTTGACCAAACGAAATGAAAAGATTTTGATAGAAAACCCTAGTGAAGAAATCAAAAAATTGATTACCTCTTACAATGCGATGATCGATGAATTGGAGCAAAGTGCGGTAAAATTGGCACGTAGTGAGAGAGAGCAGGCGTGGAGGGAAATGGCCAAACAGGTAGCGCATGAGATTAAAAACCCGTTGACACCCATGCGATTGACCGTACAAAGTTTTGAAAGAAAGTTTGACCCGAACGATGCTGAAATTGGCAAAAAAGTTGAAGAGTTTTCGAAAACCTTGATTCAACAAATCGACACCATGAGCAGCATCGCTTCGGCATTTTCAAATTTTGCCGAAATGCCCGCTCAACAGAACGAAACCCTTAATGTGGTCAAAATCGTTAAGCTGGCCCTCGATATATTTAATGAAGAATACATTCACTTCATATCAGATGAAGATGAGATTATAGCCAAGATGGACCGAACACAATTGATTCGTGTGGTGACCAATTTGGTGAAGAATGCCATTCAGGCAGTACCTGAAGTAGAATCTCCAAAAATACTGGTGTCGGTTACAGCGGATAATGATTTCGTGAAAATATGTGTTGCTGATAATGGTGTCGGTATTGAAGACGAGAACCGCGATAAAATCTTTGAACCGAAATTTACCACAAAGACCAGCGGAATGGGTCTTGGTTTGGGTATGGTCAAGAATATTGTTGAAACCTATAAGGGAACCATTGAGTTTACATCGCAGATTGGAAAGGGCACGGTTTTCAGCGTAAAACTACCGAAGGCCGGCGCATAACATTAATACACTTAATATAGATATATGAACTTCAATAATCTTTTAATTACTTATAACGGGGCTATTGGTCAAGTGGTCATTAACAGACCGAAAAAATTAAATGCCCTTAATAAAGAAACACTGCAAGAACTTCACGAGGCATTTTCTGCCTTAGAGGAAGATGACGAGGTCAAAACAATTATTCTTACCGGAAGCGGAGAGAAGGCTTTTGTGGCCGGTGCCGACATCTCTGAATTTGCACATTTTTCGGAAGAGGAGGGTGGCCGATTGGCCGCTGAAGGTCAAGAAACGGTCTTTAACTACATCGAAAATTTACGAAAGCCTGTCATTGCAGCAATTAATGGCTTTGCTTTGGGGGGTGGTCTTGAATTGGCCATGGCCTGCCATTTTAGGGTAGCAAGCCACAATGCCAGAATGGGTTTGCCCGAGGTTTCTCTAGGTGTTATCCCCGGTTATGGGGGTACCCAGCGCCTTCCGCAATTAATCGGTAAGGGCAGGGCATTAGAGTTGATTATGACAGCTAGTATGATCGATGTCGACCGTGCTTTGAGTTACGGTTTGGTCAATCATGTGGTATCTCAAGAAGAATTGATCGAGTTTTGTGAGAAGTTGGCCGACAAGATATCGAATAATTCCTCCGTGGCCATTAGCCATGCAATAAAAGCGGTAAATGCTGGTTTTAAGAATAGTAACGGATATGCTGCCGAAATCGAAGCCTTCGGCGCCTGCTTTGGCACAGAAGACTTTAAAGAAGGAACCACTGCATTTTTAGAAAAAAGAAAAGCAGATTTTCCCGGTAGGTAGCGTAAAGCGAAAAACCTACTTATGCGCACAAAAATTATATTGTCGACCTTCCTTTTCTGGTCGGCTTTGACTGCTTTTGCTCAAGAAATCCCCGTAAATTATCAACTTGGCGAAAATTATTCCGACAGGTATAAATATTCGACGGTTTTATCAATCGAAAGCTCCACAGCCGGTGAAACCGTTTTGGTGCGCACGTATTATGGTGGTTTTCCACTTAGGCCCAAAGGTTACTTTATCGAGGTTTATGACGAAAACCTTAATCTAAAGGTCGATTTTAACTATAAACATTCAGGTGCCCATATGGTCGACGGTTTTGTAAAAAACGGGCAGCTTTATTTATTGGAACTCACTTACGATATTGATGCCGAAGCATACACTTACATGGTGCATCAAACACCCTTGAGTGATTTTTACTTTACAGAACGTAAATTATTGTCCGTTCCCTCTAAAGAAGTTATCAATCCGCTAGCGGTAAATAAATACAATAGAAATTTTGGTAACGGTTTTTCCACAGCTACCCATTTCAATGATGAGCGTTCGGCTTTTGCTATCACGGTGCACTATAGGGAAGGCCGTGACCAGAAATATAAAATATTGTTGTACGGTACCGATTTGAACAAAAGATTGGAGTACGACTTCACTCAGGCAATCGAAGAGAAGAATTATGCTTTTGAGAACATTGAGGTCTCTAAAGACCTTTCGTCACTTTATATGATGGGAAAGGCCTACTTCAAGAAAAGAAGATCCGACTTAAAAGAACGCCGTTTTCAGTATGAGCTGGTAAAGGTCTCCGCTGCGGGTCATACCGTTCAAGAGTTTACCGATGCCGGTAGGTTTCCTGAATCGTTAAAGCCAATTCTAGTCGATAATGAATTGAAAGTGGTAGGTTTTTATGCAGATAGAAAAGACAATCGCTACAATGGACTGGTCTATTTTAATTTGGACAAAGGTTCATTGAACATTTCTTCGAAGCAATACAATCCGTTTTCCGAACAATTTATGATCGATAAGTTCGGTCGCGAAGTTGACGCCGAAATAAAGAACCTCATCTTTAAAAGTGTGCATATCACTCCAGAGAAAAATATTCTTTTCAGTGCAGAGGAATATTTTGTGACGAAAGGAGAAGATATCAGCTCAGGAGGTACCCAAATTACCGAGCGCTATCATTACAACGATATTGTATTGGCAAAACTTGACGCTAACGGTAAGATGCTTTGGGCCAGAAATATCAACAAGGCCGAAGTAACCCAGGGCGATGCTTCTTATGCCTCATATACGGCTTATGGGCATGGTGAGGATATGTACTTCTTTATCAACTCTGGTGAGAACCCCCAAAAAATAAGTAAAGAACGAATTTTGTTTAAACAAGGTTTTAGTAGAAACCCGAATATGTTCGTGATCAAAGTAGATGCTTCCGGAGACCTTTCCTATAAAAAACTGGTTGATGATAAAGAGGTTCGCCTTCCTATTATGGTATCGAGACCACTGATCAATAACGGTACCGATACCCTACTATTTTATGCTAAAAGAGGTTCTAAAAAACAAATGGTTCAAGTAACTGTTAATTGATTTAATTCATTTATTGAAATTGGATTTATTCCATAAATTTGGAATAAATCCTAAATAAGTGAATGATAAGAATTACGTTAAAGGCAGGGGGGCTCAAAAGAAAATGCCTAACCGCTTTCTTGAACATATATATGAAACCCGAGACGATTTTCTTGAGTTTTGCCGTATAGAAGGGGAAGAAGCCGATAAGAATAAGACCAGTTATATTCCCATATTTCCGAAAACTATAGTCAATAAAGTCACCAGTCCTGATGTGGGAATGACCTTTTCAATGAACCCTTACCAAGGTTGTGAGCACGGATGTATTTATTGCTACGCCCGTAATTCGCATGAGTTCTGGGGTTACGGTGCCGGTCTAGATTTTGAGCGTAATATTCTTATCAAAAAAGCGGCTGCCTCTTTATTGGAACAAAAACTAAAAACCAAGTCGTGGAGGGCCCAAACTATTGTTCTTTCCGGCAATACAGATTGCTACCAGCCGGCCGAGAAGAAATTTAAATTGACAAGGGCCTGTTTGGGCATCTTTCTGAAATACCGTCATCCGGTCGGTATCATTACCAAGAATGCCTTGGTGCTTAGAGACCTTGATTTACTAAAAGAATTGGCCCACCATAATCTAATAGGCGTAAACGTATCAGTAACCTCTCTTCAAGAAGAAACCAGAAGAATTCTAGAGCCTAGAACGACCACTATAAAAAAAAGATTGGAAACTATTCGCGTTCTGTCGGAGAATGGCATTCCCGTCAATGCCATGCTGGCTCCTATTATACCGGGCATCAATAGCCATGAGATTATGAAATTGGCAAAAGCCGTTTCAGATAATGGGGCACTTTCTTTTGGTTTTACGGTAGTTCGATTGAACGGGGCAATCGGTCAGATTTTTGAAGATTGGATTAAAAAGGCCCTGCCGGATAGGGCCGATAAAGTCTTACACCAAATTCAAGAGTGCCACGGAGGTACCTTGAACGATAGCCGCTTTGGAATTAGGAATAGAGGGGAAGGTACGATTGCAACGCAGATTCATGATTTGGTCAATCTCGCTAAACGAACCTATTTTAAAAATAAGGCTTTTCCGAAACTGAACACTGATCTGCATGAACAGTTCAAAGAGGGGCAGTTAAAACTTTTTTAGGAATTTTTTTCATGTGAACGTTAACCTTTTGGTTAGAAAGTCACCAATAGGAAACAATCAAATACTATTTACACATGAAAAATCTATTATTCGTATTCTTTCTAACAATTGGTTCCTTTTGTTCAAGTGCCCAAGATTTTGGTTTTGGGGTGAAGGCCGGAGTCAATATTTCTAATCTCGGGGGCGACTATTATGTAGGTGTAGGAAATTTGGGGTCTAGAGTTGCCTTTCATTTAGGAGGTGTTGTAGAGGTGCCCATCACCGATAAAATCTCTGTGCAGCCCGAACTATTATATTCCTCGCAGGGTAGCAACTGGGATTATGGGAGTAATGGTGATAATCTAAAGCTGGATTATGTTAACCTGCCCATTTTAGGTAAGTACCATATTCTACAGGGATTGAGCGCGGAAGCAGGTCCTGTGGTAGGTTTTTTGGTGTCTTCTAACGCAGATGACGACCAATTCAAAAATCTAGATATCGGTTTTGGTATTGGCGCATCCTACAAGCTAGCCAACAATATTTTCTTCAGTCTACGGTATAACAAGGGTATTGCTAATGTCAAGGGAGAAAACTATTCCGGTAGCAGCCAGAATAATATTATTCAAATCTCTGCGGGCTACGCATTTTAAAAAAGTTAGTGTTGGTGAAAGCTAAAGGCGGCGAAGAGCTTTAAAGTTCATAAGCCGCCTTTGGTATTTTGAAGTGGTATGTTTTATTAAGATAGTTCCCAACCTATACGTGGAATGATTTAATCAGAATTAATGTTTTCTACGAACACTCGAGTACAGTTTTGGGATTACGTTTAGATATGCTCATTACTGTTCAAAGTCAAGGTAATAATCAAAGAAAGGTAGCATCTGTTGCGGAATTCGACCATCTTTGGTATAGATATTATTGGTATGTGTGCCAATATATTCTTCGGAAAAATGAGTAATACCAACATTTTCCAATCGTTGACTGAACATTTTACATTGTATGGTGAAACGTTCGCCGGCATTTCGTCCCCAATCTAATTTGATGGCCCTAAGTTTCTTCAGGTTTTCCAAATAAACATCAATCATATGAACGGGCATTTGAGCGTACCATTTTTCAAGTACCTCTGGATTGGCAACAAGTTCTTGATTCTTATATTCAAAGGGCAGGTCAAAATAAAAAGGAGGTTTGCTAGGGTTGGGCGACCAAGACCTGCCAAAAGCCATGATTACCTTCCCGAAATAAGATTTAGATAGGTCTTCGATGGTTTTCATTTTAGAAAATTCTACATAAGTATCACTGTTCGGCCCATATTCCCTAACTATTGTCAGGGCACCGGGACTTAAGGCATATACGGTTTCAAAAATGTCAGGGTGTTTCATGGCTATTTTTAATGCTCCATACCCTCCCATGCTATGTCCCGTAATGCCACGGCTTCCAGCTTTGGCCAAAGTTCTATAGTTCTTGTCCATATGAGAGACCAGATCTAAGGCCGTAAAATCTTCCCAGTTGCCAAACACACCGGTATTGGAATAAAAGCTACCATCATAGGTGGTTTTTTGATCAGGCACTACCAAAATAAAAGGATTTATTTTTTTCTCGGCAATGGCATAATCAAACAGGTCTTTCATGTAATTCATGAGGCTGTTGTCATTTAAAAAGCCATGCAAGAAATAAATAACAGGATACCGGGTATCTGACTGGTCGTAATTTGGTGGCAGATATATAGATACTGCTCTTGTCGGGTTTTCGTTGAAATCATTCTCCAAATTTTTGGAGTAAATAGAGTCGATGAGAACTTTTCCTTGTATTACCTCTTGGGCAATAAGGTTTCCTGTAACGACAAAGCAAAGAAGTATTAAAGTCTTTTTCATGAGCATATTTTTTAAAGAGGGATATCTAATAAGTAGGCGCCCAATGTTTTTCCGTGTTTATCCAATGCCGTTGATGAGGTGACGCCACCACTAAGCGCATCATGCATTACAAAGTTAAAGGCTCCAAGTTGCGGTAAATCATATCTTTTCACTTCACCTAAAACTTGAGCTCCGTACCAATTTTTAACGAATTCCGGAGTTAATTTATCGCGTACCAAATTAAAATCTTTTGTATCATATACGGTGACCGATACATTACTGATATTCCCTTTGTCGCCCGTTCTAACATGGGCAATTTGCCATAACTTCATAACTATATTTTTATGTAGTGAACATCGATTTTAAAATCTTCTTTTGGAATTAAAATGGATGCGATGGATATAATCTCATCTACCTTTTTGGTCGCTCCACCACCACCATAGGGCCCATTGGTGTACAAGGTTTCAACTTCATTGGCAATCTGTTGAGCTTCTTCTTTTGTTTGGGTTTTCCCGGCTACACGAAGACGAACCTCATTGAGTTGGTCGGGCATTTTATTTTGATTCAATAGAGAATTAATGCCAATCAACTCACACCGCAATTCCGAAATATCAAAAGGTAATTTTTCTAATCGTTTTTCAACAATTTCTTTGGCAAGAAGTGCTCTTGCGATACAATTTGGGCCACCGTAACTCATCTGGCCCTCGCCTATAAATCCGTTGAGGTAACCCACACTGACTTTATAGGTATGGGAGGCCTTTTTTCCCGATGCGCCTTCAAATTTAACTTTGTCTTGCGCTATTTCCTTAAAAATTACTTTTGAAAAATTCGCAATACAATCTGGAGTGATATAATTTTCGGGGGCGTGAATTTCATAGAGTAATTGTTCCGTACAGGTGGCCGTTGTCACCATTCCACCACTTTCCTTCAATTTGGTAATAAAACCTTCCCCTAGTGCATCGACCTCTACATATGGAAAACCAAGATTCCATAGGTTTGGCACATCCTTTATTCCAGGGTCGGCATAATACCCGCCAGTTACCTGTCCGGCACATTCCAATAAATGCCCGATCAATGTGCCTTTGCCTTTTTTTTCCCAATCCGATTTTTCCCAGCCAAACTCGTAAACCATCGGGGCTAAAAAAAGCGAAGGATCGGCAACCCTTCCTGTAATTATGATATCGGCGTCATTTTTTAAAGCTTCTACAATACCTTCAATCCCCAAATAGGCATTTGCCGAAAGCAACTCTTTTTTTATTTCGTATAAAGGCTCACCGGTTTCAATTACATTTTCGCCATTATACTCCTCAATTTTGTGTGAAATGTCATCCCCTAAAACCGCGGCAATTTTTAAGTTTTCCAGCACCAGATGTTTCGCTAATTTGGCAATGTCTTCCATAGCTGCCTTGGGGTTGGCGGCTCCCATATTGGTAATTACCTTAGTTTTGTTCTGATGAAGTAGGGGTAAAATCTTTTCCATGCGATATAGAAGCAGCTCGTTATATCCTTTTTTTGGGTCCGCTTTCTTGTTCTTTTGAGCCAACGCAATGGTTCTTTCGGCAAGTCCTTCAAAGCATATATAATCCAGGTTAGCATACTTTAATAAATCCAAAGCAGGCTCTAGGCGATCACCTGCATATCCTGCTCCACTACCTATTCTGATTGTTTTCATTTTACCAACTTATTGCTCCTATGAATAACGATAACACTAAGATTACTATCGTGACCAAAAAGGCCAAGGGAATTGTCTTTTTTTGATGGTCGCCCAATTCAATTCCCGTCAAACCGATAAGTAGATAGGTAGAACCCGTGAGTGGACTTACAGGAAAACCGGTTGTCATTTGGCCCATTATCGCTGCTCTCCCCACTTCAATTGCATCCACATCAAAATGAGAAGCCGTGGTTGATAGTAATGGCAAGATTCCAAAATAAAAAGAATCCGGGTCAAACAACAGACTTGCTGGCATGGACAATACGCCTGTAATTATCGCCAAGTGATTTCCTATGGAGTCGGGAATATAGGCAACTGCACCTTCGGCCATAGCATTAATCATTCCTGAACCTTTTAGAATTCCTGTAAAACATCCTGCGGCAAAAAGTATGCTAGCCATTAAAAGTGCTGCCTTGGCATGCGCGTTGATGCGTTCGCCCTGATCTTTTGGATTTGGATAGTTTATCATTAGGGAAATAGCAAATGCTACCATAAAAATGAGATGTGGTGGAGCAATGCCACTAATCAAGGTTGCTACCGCTATCAAAACTAGGGCAATATTGAAATAATAGAGTTTTGGTCTTTCTAAGTCGGTGTTTGGCTGTTCACTTTGAACCTCTATTTCTACTTGTGAAGTTTTAAACTTTTTTTCTTTTCTTCCTAATAAATAGGCTATGACCAATACCGTTAAAAGTCCACCAATTACTGGAATCAATAAAGGATTAAACAATTCCGTTACATTAACCTCCAAAGCCGTAGCCGCCCGAATTGTAGGTCCTCCCCAAGGTAGAATGTTCATTGTACCCGCGGACAGCGCCGCAATGGTAGCCAATGTTGTTCTTTTCATTTGAAGCGAATCGTACAAGGGCAAAAGAGCTGGGATGGTGACCAAGAATGTTACGGCTCCGGAGCCATCCAAATGGACTGCCATGGCCAGTAATGCAGTCGCAACGGCCACGCGCGATGGGTCGTTTCCGGCAAAACTAAGCAAGCTTCTTATCAGAGGTTTAAAGGTTCCGGCATCGGTCAGTATTCCAAAAAATAAAATGGCAAAAATGAACATGACACCTGTGGGAGCAATGGATTTTAATCCGTCGGTCACAAAAGTTATGATTTCAGTGGTAAAGCCACCTAGAAGAGCGGTTACTATGGGAACTAGTATTAAGGCGACCACAGCGGCCATCTTTTTGCTCATGACCAAAAATAGCAATGCGCAAATGGTCAATAGTCCGAGCCAAGCTAACATTTTATAGCAGTATTATAGTTATTTGAGCTTTTTAAAGATAAGAATATGATATAAATGCAAAAAGCCGAAAAATCATTCCGGCTTTTTCTTTTGTGATGCAATTATGGGTTAGCTAAGCTCCCAACCTTTGCGGTAGCTACCTTTTACCCACTCATTGGCAAGATCCCAATTGGTGACCTTCATGTTTTCACCATCCCAAAGAATCTTTCTTCTTCCGGGGTATTCAAAAGGCTCCCAATCACCTAGTTTTTTTCCTGGTTTAAGTTTTTTGTACTGAAATGCCTTAATGGCCAGGTTGCCCATAAGAACGGCTTCGGTCAACGGACCTGATCTCTGAAAATCTGAAGAAGTCTCGACCCCGTTCAAACAGCCCTCTACAAAGTTTGCCTGATGACCTTCTACATCACCATCGATCCTTTTTAGGTAGGGTTCGGGAGCATTGAACATTTTCATGTTTTTGCTCGGCAACAATCGGGCGTTTCGGCTATAGGTGTCAGCCACCAAAATTCCTTTGGTACCGTAGAAGACAGAACCGCCACCACCATCGCCAATGGTTTCGCCATCGGCAAGTTCGTCCGGTAGGTCGGGCATAAGTCCACCATCATACCAGTTCAAGGCAATATCGCCATGTTCTTCTGTGTTGAATTTTAATCGAACGATAGATGAAGCAGGGCACGATTCGCTATAATCCGCTTCCACAAAATCACCCACCCAGTTGGTAGTACAACTTGCTTCCGCCTCGGTTGGGTAACCAAGACCTAGAACGCTAAAAGGTGTTTCCATGATATGGCATCCCATATCGCCGAGCGCGCCTGTTCCGAAATCCCAAAATCCCCTCCATTTAAACGGTAGGTAAGCATCGTTGTAGTCTCTCATTGCAGCGGTTCCCAACCATAAATCCCAATCAAGACCTTTTGGGATACGGTCCTTTTCCGTTGGTACCGGAACACCTTGAGGCCATACCGGTCTGTTGGTCCAGCAATCAACTTTTTGCACCTTTCCAATAATTCCGGAATCGATCCACTCTTTAGCTTCTCGGCTACCGTCACTAGATGCCCCTTGGTTGCCCATTTGAGTGACGATGCCATTTTCTTTGGCCACTTGAGTCATCAATCGGGCTTCGTTAATATTATGTGTTAAGGGCTTTTCGACATAGGCATGTTTTTTCGCCCTCATAAAAGGCAATGCTATCGATGCGTGCATATGGTCTGGGGTAGCCACCATAATAGCGTCGATTTCTTTAAGATGCTTATCATAAACCTCTCTAAAATCTTTGTATCGTTTGGCCTTTGGGTATTTTTTATACGTATCTGCGGCCCTTCGGTCGTCTACATCGCAGAGGGTAACAAATTTGACCTTGCCTGTATCGTTAAGGCCGTTCATGACCCCGGCACCTCTGCCTCCTACTCCAAAAGCACCGATATAAAGAGTGTCGCTGGGGGCGACATGGTTTTTGCCCATTACAAAACTGGGTACGATGGAAAAGGCGGTAGATGCGGCGGCCGCATTCTTGATAAACTTTCGTCTTTGCATAGTTTTAAGTGAGTTTAGATTGAGCTATGGAAGGTACGAAAATTATTAACTTACCTGATATCTACTAAGGGTTAGATGTATTGATGGATGCAGGCACGAGCGGATTCCATTCTTTATAAAACTGCTCTAAATAACCCAACATGTAGTCATGTCGTTCTTCTGCCAATCGCTTGCCTGTTTGCGTATTCATTCGGTCTTTAAGCAAAAGGAGCTTTTCGTAGAAGTGGTTAATGGTAGGGGCCTTCGATTTCTTATATTGCTCTTTGGTCATGCGTAGATCTGGGGCAATTTCCGGATTATAGAGTTCTCTGTTCTTGAACCCGCCATAATTAAAAGCCCTGGCAATGCCTATGGCCCCAAGGGCATCTAAACGGTCGGCGTCTTGCACCACTTGTAGTTCTTTAGAATTGAAAGGCCTACCACGCTTCTTCTTTAGGCTATTTTTAAAAGAGATATTTTCAATGATTTTAATAACGTGATTGATGGTCTTTTTTTTGACCTTCAGCTCGTCCAAGAAAGTAGATGCCATTTGAGGGCCTATACTTTCATCACCACCATGAAACTTGGCGTCTGCAATATCGTGGAGCAATGCACCTAAACTTACTACAAGAATGTCTACCTTTTCTTCTTTGGCTATCAGCAGGGTATTTTTGAATACACGCTGAATATGAAACCAATCATGACCTCCTTCGGCACCTTGCAAGGTCTCTTTTACAAAGGCAATGGTCTGTTCTACAATTTCGGCGTCGTTCATTCTATTTCTTGAAAAGAGGTGAGGGCCGATGTTACGGCTTTTTCTGTTTCGGCCAAAACCTCATCGAAATTATCTTTGACTTCAATGGGCCTATGAACGGTAAAAGTGATGTGGTTTCCCAAACCGTTCGGAAATTTACCGTACCTGAGCATTTTCCACGAGTTATCGATGGTAAGGGGTACAATTAGCGCCGAAGGTGAATTTCTCATCAATATTTTGAGTCCGGTCGCCTTGAATGGCTTGGCGTGGCCGGTTCTGCTGCGTGTTCCTTCCGGAAATATTACCGCACTTCGATGATGCTTCTCGATATATTTACCGAGTTTGCCGATTTCTAAAAGCGATTGACGGCTATCTTTTCTGTCGATGAGCACCGAGCCACCGTGTCTTAGGTTGTACGAAACACTGGGTATGCCTTTTCCCAATTCTTTTTTACTCACGAATTTTGGGTGGTACTTTCGCATAAACCATATAATCGGCGGAATGTCGTGCATGCTCTGATGATTGGGTACGATAATCAGTGGTCTATCGGTGGGTATGTCATGCTCGTTTTTGAATGAGTAGGTCGTTCCCAAGATATGGGTGCAACGCATCAACGATAGGTTGAGAAAGCTGACACTCGCCTTATGGGCCCGATACCCGAAAATATTTAAACAGACCCATTGTATCGGATGAAACACCAACAGGGTCAAGCCGAAAAATAGCTGATAGAGAATGGTAAGTGGGTATGCCAATAGCTTTTGCATGCAGCAAAAATAAAGGTAAAAGTAGATAATGCATAAGAAAACGGACCCCCTAATTTTAGGAGATCCGTTTTAAATCTTGTTGTTTCAGTGGTTTTAAGACCCTTTTTTAGCAGAACTCTTCGTAAGCACCGATCAAGTTTTCGGCAATTAGCTCAGCTGGTCTACCTTCAATATGGTGGCGTTCGATCATATGAACCAACTCTCCGTTTTTGAACAGTGCCATGCTTGGTGAAGACGGTGGAAAAGGAATCATCAAATTTCTTGCAGCGTTGACCGCCTCGGTGTCTACACCGGCGAAAACGGTAACGGCATGGTCTGGCTTTTTGGTATTTTGAAGACTCAGTTTAGCAGCCGGTCTGGCGTTGGCAGCCGCACAGCCACAGACCGAATTTACCACCACTAAAGTGGTACCTTCTTGGTTGATGGCCTTTTCAACTGCTTCGGCCGTATATAGTTCTTCAAACCCGGCAGAAGCCAAGTCTTGTCTCATAGGTTTTACCAATTCTTCAGGATACATAAATATCAATTTAATTTAGGTGAACAAAGATACTTAATTTGTCGCATTTTGTTGACGGACTTAACATTACCTTATGCCCAGATTTTAAAGTGGAGTTACTATCTTGTAAAGAATAATGGAAGGTTGAAAAGGAAAAAGGCTTCCCTAAGGTTACTTTTAATCATGAATGCGAATAATCTCAAAGAAATATTTGATAAAAGTGAACTAACTCAAAAAGAGTTCGCAGATAAAATAGGAAAGAGCGTTAGAACCTTTCAAAATTATTTAAGCGGTGAAACTTCTCCTACATCAAAAGTTGTTGAAGATATTATTGCTATTGCCAATGAATTGAATATTGATTTTGATGGCACCAATAAAAAAGGGTTAGATAACCTTTCTGACTTCTCAGATCTTGAAATAACCGAATATATCGCTCAAAACTTAGGTCGTTTTAAGGCCTTGGCAACGTTCAGAAAAGTAGTGGGCCTTAAAGATTGAGCGATGTGCCTAAAACATATAGTACTACCCAACTTTTCTAAGACCTTTTAATATCTTTGCCAAAATTTTTTCAAAGACATGATCAAGTGGTTTGCTGCCATTTTGGGGTATTATCTTTATCGATTTCCAGGAGCCATTCTAGGTTTTCTTTTGGGCAGTTTTATAGATAATTTGAGTGGTGGAGGCAAAAATGCCCAAACCATATTTCAAGACATGACCCGGCAAAATGTGTCCCCTGCCGATTTTGAGTTGAATCTTTTATCATTATGTTCAATAGTAATCAAGGCCGATGGTAGCGTAAGTCAGCGTGAACTGGATTATGTCAGACAATATTTTGTAAGTACCTACGGTAAAGACAGGGCCAATGCTATTTTTAGAACCTTTAATGAAATCAATAAGAAGCATGAGATATCGGCACAGCGCATCTGTAGTTATCTGAATCAACGTACCCGTTACGAGGTTCGGTTACAATTGCTTCACTTTTTGTTCGGTATCGCACAGGCCGATGGTTCGGTTAGTACCCCAGAAGTAAATAAAATTAGGGAGATAGCCGGTTATTTACGGGTAGCTCTACGAGATTTTGAAAGCATCAAGGCCATGTTCATAAAATCGGCCGATAATGCTTACAAGATTCTTGAAATCGACAAATCGGCCACCAATGATGAAGTGAAAAAGGCCTATAGGGCCATGGCCAAGAAGTATCACCCTGATAGGGTCAATACCGAAAACGAGGCCATTAAAAAAGGTGCCGAAGAAAAGTTTAAGCAGGTACAAAAGGCATATGAAGAAATACAGGCTGAAAGAGGTATCGCCTAAACAGCTTTAAGGCCCTTTTGGGAAGATAATAATTTAACGAACTATCATGCAAGATTTTCTATTTTATCTGGAACTAGGGCTCGGCCATGTGTTGGATATCAATGCTTATGACCATATACTTTTTTTAACGGCTTTGGCATTGCCCTTTACCTTTAAAAGTTGGAAGAACGTGGTTCTTTTGGCTACGGTATTTACTATCACTCACTGCCTTTCTTTGGCATTAAGCACCTACGAGGTTTTAACGGTCGATGTGGGGCTCATCGAATTCTTGATACCTGTTACCATTGCCTTCACGGCAGTTTTCAACCTTCTATTTACCAATATGCCAACAGGTCGAAAGAACATAGGCCTTCATGCATTGGCCACTGCTTTTTTCGGTCTTATTCATGGTTTTGGGTTTAGCAATTACTTTAAAATGCTCATGGCAGAACAAGATAATAAAGTGGTGCCTCTTTTGGGCTTTGCTGCCGGTATTGAGGTATCGCAGGTGTTAATTGTACTGACCGTATTGCTGTTGGCCTATTTGTTGTTGAATATTCTTAAAGTAGAACAAAAATGGTTCATCAGGGTGGGTTCTATTTTGATTATATTGATTACAATACCCATGCTTATTGATACGTTTCCTTTATAACACAGAGGGCTTTCACTTAAAATTAACCACCAAAAATTGTTGAGGTTGGTGAAAGCAGGTATCTTAGTGGTTTTCTAAATTGATGAAAGACAGCAAACAAGAAAAATATGATAGGGCTTATTTGAGAATGGCCCAAGAGTGGGGAAAGCTTTCTTACTGCAAGCGCAAACAGGTGGGCGCCATCATCGTTAAAGACCGAATGATTATAAGCGATGGTTACAATGGTACTCCGACCGGATTCGAAAATTTCTGTGAAGACGAAGAGGGTTATACAAAATGGTATGTTCTGCATGCCGAGGCGAACGCCATTTTAAAAGTGGCCTCTTCTACACAGTCGTGCGAAGATGCTACGCTCTATATTACCTTGTCTCCGTGTCGTGAGTGCAGTAAGCTCATTCATCAATCTGGCATAAAACGTGTAGTGTACCAAACTGCATACAAAGATGATTCAGGGTTGCAATTTCTTGATCGCGCAGGCGTTGAGCTTATTCACATGCCTGTGATCGAAGAACTCGTTTGAAATCGTATGAGGGGAAAATACAGTTATATATGGCCGACCATAATTGCCGCAGCACTAGCGCTGGGTATTTTTGTTGGTGGCAAGCTGCATTTTGATGATACCCCCGAAAAACTTTTCTCTACCAATTCAAAAAAGGACAAGCTCAACCGACTGATCGATTACATCGATTACGAATATGTTGACGAGATAGATACCGACAGTATCGTTGATGTAACGGTCAATCAAATACTCGAGAAATTAGACCCTCACTCCGTTTATATTCCCAAGAACGAAATGGAACGTGTTTCAGAAAACATGAAAGGTGATTTTGTGGGTATTGGTATTAATTTTTATGCCTACAACGATACAATTGCCGTTATTAAAACCATTCCTGATGGGCCAAGTGATATAAAGGGTATCAAGGCTGGTGATCGAATATTAATGGCCGGAGGTGATACATTGTTCGGTAAATCCCTTAGAAACGATGCCATAGTTCAGAAGTTGAAGGGAGAAGAAGGTAGCACGGTCAACCTTAAAGTATATCGAAAGGAAGAGGATAAAACCTTTAATGTAAACGTCAAACGCGACATCATCCCCATAAAAAGCGTCGAGGCGTACTACATGCTTACGAACGATTTGGGTTACATTAAGGTCAATCGCTTTGCCGAAACCACTTTTAAAGAATTCAAGAAGGCCTTGAAAGATTTGAAAAAGCAAGGTGCCACAAAGTTGGCGCTCGATCTTCGTGACAACCCTGGGGGTTATTTAGGGGTAGCAGAGCAGATGGCTGATGAGTTTCTTGAAGATGGCAAGCTGATTCTTTTCACCAAGAATAAAAAGGGCAAAATAGACAAGACTTTCGCAACTAGCAAGGGTACTTTTGAAGATAAGCAAGTGTACGTTCTGATCAATGAGCGATCGGCATCCGCCAGTGAAATCGTTGCGGGGGCTTTGCAAGATAATGACATTGGTACCATTGTAGGGAGGCGTTCTTTCGGAAAGGGATTGGTACAACGAGAAATGGCCTTGGGCGATGGTTCGGCCGTTCGCCTGACCGTATCAAGATATTACACGCCGACCGGTAGAAGCATTCAAAAGACCTATGCCAACGGCACTAAAGATTACTATAAGAAATTTACCGAGCGCTACCATAGCGGTGAATTGGTTTCGGTCGATAGCATTAAAGTAGCCGATTCGTTAAAGTTCACCACCCCGAAGGGAAAAGTGGTTTATGGTGGCGGGGGTATTATTCCTGATGTTTTTGTACCCATTGGTACCAATGAAGAAGAAGCTGTTAAAAGTATGGATAGCTACGGATGGCTTTCCTATTTTATATTCGAACATCTCGATGCCGACAGAAAAAAATACAAAGAATATAGTGTAGAAGATTTTGTAAAGAACTTCAGGGTAGATGATATACTTTTTCAAGAATTCGTTGATTACTCACTTTCACGAAGCTTGAAAATGGATTTTTACGCACATGAAAATAGTATTAAGACGTATTTAAAGGCCGCATTGGCAGAACAACTCTTTGGAGCCAACCTTCATGCAAAAATAAAGAGTGTTGAAGATACAATGCTACAGGAAGTAATCGAACTTGACAGCCCTTTGGTCAAACAGGGCGAAGAAGAACAGATTCAGGGCCAAAATTAACGCCCCTTGACCTTCTCTTGAATTTTTTTACTGGTACGATAGATGAGAATCAATAAAATAGCGCATAATGGAGCTATGATTCCGATAACCGCCACACTACTATCATCCTTTAGCGGGTTTTCAAAATCGATCATGGTAGCGTTGTAGGCCATAAGGGCCACTGCGATTACTAATAATATGATGGTGACTGCTTTGTTCATAATCTATTTTTTTAGAATAATTGGTTCACGTTGGCTGCAAATAGCTTCACGGCAATGGCCAAAAGAATGACCCCAAAAACCTTACGTATTATGTTGAGTCCGTTTTTACCAAGTACCTTCTCTATTTTTTTTGATGACTTAAGTACAAGGTATACAAAAATAGTATTTATGAGAATGGCCACAATAATGTTCTCAACGTAGTACTCGGCCCTTAAAGATAGAAGTGCTGTGAGCGTACCGGCACCAGCAATCAAAGGAAAAGCAATGGGCACTATCGATGCACTCTCCGGTTCATCTTCGCGATAAAGGGTAATGCCCAAAATCATTTCTAAAGCCAAAAAGAAAATGATGAACGAACCGGCAACGGCAAACGAATAAACATCGATACCGATGAGGTTCAAAATTTCCTCACCAACGAATAAAAAAGCAACCATAATGGCCGATGATACAATCGATGCCTTTTCAGATTCGATGTGCCCCACCTTTTTACGTAAACCTATGATAATAGGTACGCTACCGAGTATATCGATTACTGCAAAAAGTACCATAGTGGCCGTTGCTATTTCCCTAAAATCGAAGTTGAATTCCATGGGTCCAAATTTTCGGCAAAAGTACATTTAATCGTACACCTTGACATATAGATTTTATGAAAATTACTGTTAAATCATAGCTAATTGAAGGTATCTTTGCGCTCATAAATTGATGCCATGTTTCAGCTAGGTAAAACCATAGTATCCGAAGAAATCATCGAGAATGATTTTGTCTGCAACCTTACCGCTTGTAAGGGGGCTTGTTGTGTTGATGGTAATGCAGGAGCTCCTGTAGAAGATGAAGAGACTGAGATCTTGGTAGACATCTACAGCAAGGTTAAGCCCTTTCTTAGGCCAGAAGGCATTCAGGCGATTGAAGAACAAGGCGCTTTCGTTAAAGGTGATGACGGAGATTGGGAAACACCATTAGTGAACGGAAGCGAATGTGCCTATGTTATTTTTTCCAAAAACGGAACTGCCATGTGCGGAATAGAGGAGGCGTACAATCAAGGGGCGGTTGATTGGAAAAAGCCGGTTTCATGCCATATGTATCCGGTTAGGGTTCGTGAGTATACTCAATTGACGGCTGTCAACTACCATAGATGGGAGATTTGCGACCCAGCATGCTCTTTGGGAGAAGAATTGAAAGTACCTATTTATAAATTTGTCAAGGAAGCCTTGATTCGAAAGTTCGGCGAAAAATGGTATAAAGAACTAGAAGAGGTCGCTCAACAACACCTTAAGCAGTAGGTATGTGTAAGATGACACGGGTACCCATAGAATTTCCCTCGTCATCGTAGAGGTCGACCATTTCAACTTCAAAGGTGTTCAAATAGTCTTTTGAAAAGTTAGCAAGTCTTTCCTTGGTAATTTCTATCCCTACCGATTTACGTTTTAATACTTTGTTCTCCTTTATTTTTTCGGCAGCTTGTCGGCCTATTCCGTTATCGGTTATTGAGATGTCTATAAAGTCTTTAACGTTTTTCGTTATGTGTAAATCTATTTTTTTCTCACCTAACTTTGATGAAAGACCGTGCCAAAGGGCATTTTCTAAAAAGGGCTGTAATATCAAAGAGGGTATGCGAACCGTATGGGTGTCAATATTCTCATCTACACGAATTTGAAAATCGATTTCATTAGAGAATCGAATATTTTCGATATTCATATAGAGTTCAACAGTTTCAAGCTCCTCGGCAAGCGGAATCTCACGCATTGAAGACGACTCCAATATCTTGCGAACAAGTTTCGAGAATTTGTTCAAATAATGAACAGCGTTTTTCTGCTCATTATTGATGATATAAAGCTTAATCGAATTCAATGAGTTGAAAAGAAAATGAGGGTTCATTTGACTTCTGAGCATGCTCTGTTCAAGGGTCAAAAGCTTTTTATCGTTCTTTAATTGGTATTGCCTGTAGAGTATGTAGAAGATACCGGATAGAAGTGCCAATACGATACCGGAGACCAAGAGACGAGTGTTGTTCTTTCGTAGCTGTTGGTTAATGCTTGAAACCCGTTCTTCATTGTCTTTTTTAATGATTGAACTATAAACATAGCGAACGTTTTTGTCGTTCTTGGTTTGGGCCTCTACAGAAAGCGACGTCTTAAAATATTTTAAAGCTTTTTGGTAATCTCCTTTTTTGGCCCATAGGTCTGAAAGAAGGTCATAAGCGTCAGACCTTAATCGTAAGAAATTATAGGCGCTGGCCATCTCTAGACCTTGGCGAAGATGGTTTTCGGCTTCGTCGAAATTTTCCATTTCGGCATAGGCCCAACCCAAGGTAAGTTCAACTGCGGCAATCAGTGCATGTTCCCCCAAGTTATTGGCATCTTCCAAAGATTTGGTGAGCATTTCTTTCGCTTCCAAAGCTTTACCTTGATGAACGTACACGTGTGCAATACCGTTTTCACAAAGTATCTTTCCTCGAGGGTTGTTCAATACAAGGTTGATTTCCATTGCTTTGTCGTAAGCTTCAAGGGCGTCGACGAGCCTGCCCTGAGCTTCAAGACATTCCCCTATGTTTTGATAATTGACGGCAAGGCCTAGCTTATTATCCAGTTCTTTTTCGAGCTCCATAGCCTTCTTGAACTGCTCGATGGCAAGATCATACTGCCCCAGAATTCTATTGATCTGACCAATGTTGTTATAGGAAAGGTTAATCGATTGTTGAAGGGCAATACTAGGGTTTTTCACCGCCTGAGCCTTTTCAATTGCCAAATAAGTATGGTCTAAAGCGGCGGTAATAGCATCTATGCGACGATAGAGAACACCCAACATATTGAGCGTGTATACTTCGAGTTCTACATTTTCTAAAGCACTGGCCATTTCTAGTGCCTCTTTCTGCCGTTCTAATGCCAAGTTGAATTTTGATAGTTGACGGTAGCGTATGGCCAATTTGTTCAAGGCCATTACTTGCCCCTCTCTAAAATTCTTTTTCGCTGCTGATTTCAGAAAATAATCGAGTTGAAGGGTGTCTTGGTCAAATAGCTCGATGACAGATTCCATTTCGACCAGACTTTTGGGTTTGGCCGCAATCAGGCTATCAATGGTTTCTTTAAAATCAATGGTTGCAGTTTGCGCCGAGCTTAGTGAGATACTAAAAAAGAAAAGTAAGGATATGTTGAAACGCACCGAGCACCAGAAAGGCGTAAGTGGGAAACATTTAATGTATGTAATTCGGGACTGCATTTAAAGCTTAGAGCATATCCAAAAAGTCGGATTTTTTCTGACGTGATACAGGAATTTTGTGATTAGACTCTAGTATGACGTACCCGTCAGTCTTCAAAAACTCCTTGATTTTATTTAGGTTGATAATGTACGAATTGTGTATTCTAAAAAAAGAATTGCTCGGTAAAAGTTCGTTTACTTCCTTTAATTTTTTTGTTAGAACAATTTTCTGCCCATCGGTTAGAAATATTGTACTGTAGTTACCGTCAGACTCGGCATAGAGAATTTCTTCACTATTTAAAAAAACTAGTTTACCGTCGGTGTTGAAGGTTATTTTTTTGTGATTGGCCTTATCGTTAAAGCTCAGCAATATTTTTTCTAACCTCTCGGCCGTATAATTCTTGGCGTTGAATTTTCTGATCTTGACGATGGTGTCTTTTAGATCATCGGTGTCGATAGGTTTTAAAAGGTAGTCTATGGCTTCGTTTTTCAATGCCTTAATGGCGTATTGATTGTAAGCGGTGGTAATAACAACCGGAAAGTTTTTATTGGTAAGCTTTTGAATGAATTGAAAACCATCCATCGTAGGCATTTCAATATCAAGAAAAAGACAGTCTGGGGTGTTTTTCTCTAAATAGGTCAATGCCTCAAAGGGATCCGTAAACGATGCATTCACATTGATCTCATCACTAAAGTTGGTCAATTCCCAAGATAGGCTTTGCAACGCCTTGATTTCATCATCAACTATAACTGCGTCTAACATAACGATAAGCTTTAATGTAAATTAATCAAATTTAGGGCTATACATATTAAAGGTATAAAAAAGATGTGCCGATGGACTGATTTACCGTGTAAATGGTAAAAAATGCTTCAATTTTGATTTTGAAAGTAAAAGACTAAATTAAAAATAAGAAAAATATTACAAAAATTAAGTATTTCTTTCGAACCCAATAATTACCTCAGCTTTACCTCTGCCGATTATACAAAAAAAGGAACCATTTATACATATGGCCCAAGAGGTGGCCCTTTCTGCCATTACTTTAGATTTGAATTTATTGATTGCGCTACGCGAATTTTACCATTAACTAGAATGCGTCACTATTAGAGTAGAACTAAAAATTTAATGATGAAAAAGTGTGCTTTTATGTTCGGTTTGTTGGTTCTGACCATGGCTCTTGAAGTTTTAACGAACGAGCAGGAACCTCTTGAAATGGTTAACGACTTCATTCTAACAAATGAGAGTGAAGACAACATGGCTTTTAGCAGCGATATGAAAATAGATTCTTTGAGCGTAGCTCAGATAACTGAATAGGAAATATGGATCTACTAATAAAAACGGCCAAAATCGGTATCTGGCTTATTTTGCCTCTCTTCATCTTGAATGGCAAAGGATACGATGTACGCTCAGCTTACGTGCCACTAGTTGAAAAGGGGGCGTATGCATTCAAGACTTCGGGCTTCTTGCCTAGCCATATAAAGGGTGCAGCCAACTGTCATTTGGTTCCAGGCAGTCAAAAATCTAAAGGAAAATATTCAACTATTGAATTAAGTTTTGATCAGGTAGATAACAATCTTATCTACAAAATGGGATTAGTTCTCTCTTCCCTTGGTCCGGATAAGGAAACCGCTTTGGGCGTCTATAGGGTTAGCAATCAAACTCTTGGCTTCGAACCGAGTAAAGAAGGTGTTTTTGGTTATGCCGATGTGAACGTTTTAGGAGAACAACCCTTTTATACACATAAAGGAAAGGTCAAGATAACCCGTGAAGAGGCCAACTATTTATATGGTGATGTTGATCTTGAACTTAAAAATTTTATGGGCAAAACAATTCATATTGAAGGTAAGTTTAGTGCAAGCAGAACGGATTTTGACCGTAAATCAAGAAAAAAGGGGCACTGATTAAATGAACTTTGCACATAAATTTTAATAGTAAGCCTATTTAATATTGATAGTGAGAGTGGTCGTTTTCAAGAAAATAATTATTTTTACGGCCCCCCGAACGGTTCTGGCGAAGTTGAAGAGCCTTAACCGATTAGCTGAACATTTTAAGTAGCGTAAAATTAAATATTGTTAGCATCCCATGGGGATCATATCTAAAATCTTATGAAACTGCCAACCCATTAGGTACGGCTCTTGGCAATGTGCTTCTAAGCTACGTTGCCTGTTCGATGTAACCTTGAGGGCACCTTACCGACTCGTTCGAATTTGGTGAATTGCTCGATTGCTAGGTTTCGGGGGAACTACCTAAATCAGCATCCTTCTGGTAAAATCGATTTTGATACATCGAGAGTCGTACGGTTTGGCGGTATCATAGTTAATTCTAAATGTGGGATTACGCCGGAAGTTATCTTCCGGCTTTTTCTTTGATATTCGTAACTTTTACTATTGAAAATTAGCCCAACTTTTTAATGAGCCTTATGTGAAAGTCAACTATTTCACTTCCTATTTCACCCTGCTTTATTTTGTCGGATGTTTGGTTTCGACCGCCCACCTGTACGCTCAATCTCAAATTAGTTTTAGACAGCTTTCGGTCAAAGAAGGTCTCTCGCAGAATAGTGCCATAGCCATTGGGCAAGATAGTACAGGGTATTTATATGTTGCCACGCAAGACGGTCTTAATAAGTATGATGGTCGTTCTTTTGAGGTTTTTCCCTATAACTTTATAGATGTTACCAAACCTGACTATAGTCATTTGGGCAAGGTTTATAGAGACCGACAAGAGAACCTCTGGATTATCCCAATCGATGGCATTCCACGAAAATTGAATTATAAAACAGGCGGTTTTGAAAGGCAAATGGGGGTTGAAAATGCCAGTGTCGTATTCCAAGATGTAAATCAAAATGTATGGTTCGGTACCTTCTCTGACGGCCTCTATAAATTAGATGGTCAAAACCAATCAATTTCACATGCAGTAGACTCGGCACGGTTAAAAGGCACCATCTATAATATAGCTGAAGATAACTCAGGTCATTTATTGATAGCCACCGATTCTAGTTTGGTTGAATATCATATTCAAGAAGATAGAATGGCAAAAGTTCAACCGACAGATGCTGATGGTCAAACGGTTGAGGTCAATATTAGTGATGTGGTCATTGATAGAGATAAAAAGCAGTGGGTCGGCACCTTCGGTAAAGGGCTGTTTCACAGAAAAACTACAGGTGCCCCACTGGTAAGTGCTTCAAATACTTCTTTTCCGGGCAATTTGCCCAACGACTTGAATATTACCGATTTGTTTCTAGATAGTAAAGATAGACTTTGGGTCGCTACCTATGGTGATGGGGTTTATCTTGTTGATATTCCATCAAAAAGAATAAATCATTTTAAAGCTCAAAAGCATGATCCGAAAGCGCTCCATTACGATGATATCTTAAATATTTACGAAGATGCTAGCGGTACCATTTGGTTCGGCACCGATGGTGCAGGTCTAAGTTTTTATGATGAGTTTCTAGAAAAGTTCAACTCTATCACCAACCTTCAAACGCCCGACAACGTTAATGTTGATGTAGTGCGTGCTCTTGCCGTATCAAAAGATAGTACGGTTTTTATAGGTACCTCCGGAAAGGGTCTAACAGAATATCGCCCTAAAACCGGTCTATGGAGAACCTATGAAGTTGGAAATTTCGTTTCCGATCAGTTAAGCTCTGACAGAATTATGAGTTTGTATACGGATGCTGATGATGATTTATGGATTGGCACCCAGGGTGGCGGGCTTACTATTCTCGACAAAAGGGGCGAGTTCAAAATTTTTGATAAAAACAGTCAGCCGGCTCTCTCCGTCAATACGATATGGTGCATTTTTGAAGATAGCAAACGAAATGTGTGGTTAGGTACTCGTGAACAAGGTTTGATTCTTTTCGATAAAAAGGAAGGCGTAAAAAAAAGGTATACTTCTGAAAATTTTAAAATTTCAAGCAATAACATTCGGGCTATTACTTCTGATGCTAATGATAATTTATGGATAGGCACAGAATCTGATGGTGTGATCTTTTATGACAGCGCCAAAGATGACTTTAAATCGTATCAATCAAGTAATAGCGACTTATCCAACGATAATATTAAGTCGCTTTATTTTGATCCAAAAGGAATATTATGGATTGGAACCAATGGAGGGGGCTTAAATGCATTGGATATTGATACGGCAGATTTCACCCAATTTACGGTCTCAGATGGCCTTGCCAACAACGTTATTTATGGTATTCTTCCGGACGAAGAAAACAATCTTTGGTTGAGTTCAAACAAGGGCATCACCCGATTCGCTCCTAGTGAGAATTTAAACCAGTCTCCTGAAATCATCAATTATACGAATTACGATGGTTTAGCAACCGAGTTCAATACAGGTGCTTATTATAAGCATGCTGATGGCACTCTTTATTTTGGAGGTCTCGATGGTTTCTACTGGTTCAAGCCTAGTGAAATCACCCTAAATCAAGTTTTGCCCAAAACAACGATTACCCAGCTAGAAGTATTGGATGAGTATCACCCGATGAGTACAGACAATGAATTTGCATACGATCAAAATACGTTTTCCTTTACTTTTTCAAGTTTACAGTTTTCACTTCCTGAAAAGAACCAATACCGTTATCGATTGCTGAATTTTGACGAAGATTGGGTCGAATCAAAAAGCAAGAATTTTGCAAGATACACGCGTCTTCCTCCGGGCAAATATACTTTTCAGGTAGTTTCAAGTAATTATGACGGTCTTTGGAACGATGATCCGGCGAGTTTCGACTTTACCATTTTATCACCTTGGTACCTCACCTCTTTTGCTAAGTTTATTTACATTCTGTTCATTATCATTTCTATTATAACTGTTTATAAGTATATGGCGTGGCGGTTACGAATGAAAATGAATCTTCAAAGAAAGGAAGAAGAGGCTGATTATTTGAAAAAGTTGAACGAGTTAAAGTCTAAACTGTATACCGATATCTCTCATGAGTTCAGAACACCTCTGACCCTTATTGCGGGTCCTGTTGATGAGAAGCTAGACCAAGAAGGTTTGTCACCTACCGACCATGCCCGCTTCTCTATGATTAAAAGAAATGCCAATCGAATGCTGCAATTGGTAGAGCAGCTGTTGCAATTATCAAAAATAGAAGAGGGAAACTTAAAACTGGTGCATAAAAAGGGTGAGCTTTCCCCATTTCTAAATATGGTTGCATCTTCTTTCGAATATCAAGCAGATAAAAAGGGAATGGATTATAAAATAGAAATTGATCAGTTGGGCGCGGTTTATTATGACGAGGATGCCTTGGAGAAAATTGTCACCAACTTACTCTCCAATGCGTTCAAATATGGTGAATCTGAAGGTGTTTGCATATTTAAGGCCACTAAGAAATCGACTAATTTGCACCTTCAAGTTCGTAATTCGATTACAAAAGAGTTGGTGTTAGAAACCGATAAGTGGTTTGAGCGCTTTTTTCAAAAAGATCATTTTTCCGAAGGTGCTGGTGTCGGTCTTTCACTTGTTAAAGAATTGGTGAATCTGTATAAGGGAGATATAACAGTTAATCGACCTGATGAAGATATGATTGAGTTTGAAGTTGCGTTACCAATTTTCTCTTCAGAAATCGAGAAAAGCGATACTGCCGAGCTGTCAAATACTCAAAAAATAGGACAAGAGTTACAATGCGGCATAGAGCAAATGCAAGCTGAAAGCCCCGTACTTCTAATCGCTGAAGACCAAAATGAGGTAAGGCGTTATATCGCTTCTTTATTCGAAAATGATTTCAACGTCTATGAGGCCAATAATGGTGATCAAGCCTTTGAATTATCATTGAAGTATATTCCGGATATTATAATTTCTGATGTGAGAATGCCTGTTGCCAGTGGGCTGGAATTGTGTAATCGAATCAAAGCAGATGAAAGAACAAGCCATATTCCTATTGTACTTCTAACGGCGGGGGTCAGTGAAGAGGAGGAATTAAGAGGACTAGGGTCTGGTGCAGATGATTTCATCTCGAAACCCTTCAATTATAAGATTTTAAACAGACGGGTTTTGAACTTGATTCAATCAAGAAGGTTGGTGCAAGAAAAATTCAAAAGGCAAAATTCTTTGGATGTCAAAGGATTGGCCCTTACCAGTACCGATGAAAATTTCTTAAAAAAAGCTCATGAACTTTTGAAAGAGCTGATTTCCGACCCGGAATTTAATGCGGGTAAGTTTGCGCAAGAAATGGGAATGAGTCGCATGCAGCTGCACCGAAAGTTACAGACTTACACAGGCTTTAGTACTACAGAGTTTATTCGCTCTCAGCGATTGCGCATGGCCGCTCAACTATTAACAGATTATAAAGTAACGGTGAACGAAGTTGCCTACTCTGTCGGGTTTAATACACCTTCTTATTTTATCAAATGCTTTAAAGATGCCTATGGCAAAACGCCTGCCGAATACCTTTCCTAATACCACAATAGAACTACTTGTAGATCCAATACCTACAACATTTTTTCAAAATTATTACAATCAAATGTTTACCTCTCTCTTTAATAGGTACTAACCTGTATAAAGGTAAAGAGCTTAAATCATGGGTGTTACATACCTTTTATAAAAGGTTACATATGTGGCATCAACTGATTGGGCAAAAAATTAAATTCAAAGTGAATAACAACCATTAAAGTGTAAGGTCATGAAAACTAAAGTTTTAAAATTGGTAGCTGCTTATTTATTTATCAGCTTTTGCTTAAATGCATGTTCTAAAGAGCAGGAATTATTTGTTGATTGCCTGTATGGATTAGATTGTCCATACGAGGATGAAGATTCCATCAAAGGAGAAAATTCTATTGAGGATACCACTAGTACCGATTTTGATCAATCGAAAGAGAACGGTCAGTGATTTATCAAAAGGTTTAGAGATGATAAAAGAGACCGATTTTCAGGAAGAAGTGTATATCGCCTTGATATTACTGGCCATGTTTTTAGTAGCGTCAAATCTGGTCGTAGCGGCCATTATATATTAAAAACACGGAATACTTAGAAGCACATTAGCCTTCTATACAGCATACGAAGCATTTTATACAAGAAATATTGTATGGTAGGCTTTATAAATCGAATTTCAATATTTATGCACAATCTAACCTTAAATACAACCTGTCCAATAAAATGAAAATGATGAAAACTATGACTATATCTGTAATTGTAATATTTCTGACTTTCGCCATCGCCTGTTCGAAAGATGATGTTGCCGAAGTAGCCAATGATGAGTTGGTCGCTGTCAATTTGACTTATAGCTCTGTTCAAGAAACCAATTATTTAAATGGAGCAGAATTATTTAAACATGCTGCCATTGCTGAACAGCTAAAGGTTCGTAATCAAATTGCCTCATTGACCGAGGCTATTCGCGCTGGCAAAAAGCATCTTTTGCCACAATTAGAGGCGGCCCAAAAGAAAGAGGCATCAATTGAAGCTTCTAAAGAAGGCATTAGTATGATCAGACTTCCCAAAGTTCCGTATCCTCCAAGACCACCAAGAGGCTGTTTTGAAGACCCTCAAACGAATTGTGGAGTTCCTAAAATAAACCTTTCGGAATACGGGGGCATTCAAATAACCGATGAAATGGAATCTACTCGAATAGAGATTTTAGATAGTAAGAACAAAATCGTTGGGAAGAGTGCGGGTATTTCCTCTACAAAAGGAGGAATGAAGGTCTTATTACTAAAATCTGAATTGAAGGGTAAAGGAACACTTCGAATAAGACCCGATGGACGAATTGCCGATAAAAGTCTATATTTAGATTTGCCGGTTTTCAAAGAGTAATTGTTTAACCACACCAAAAAACTGGAAGTCCTGAAGAGCATATCTTCAGGACTTTTGTGCATGAGAAAAATTAAGTTCGCCATATTACTTCTTTCGGTTCTGACCATGGCCCTATCTCAAGCTCAAAGTCTTGAAAAGGCTTTTGAGAAGGCCCTTCAATTTCATTATACCCAAAAAGATAGTGCCTATCATTACTATGAAATCGTCATAGCCTTGGCCAAACAGCAAAATGACAAAGAAGCCGAAATTTTGGGTCTCACCTATTTGCTAAATGCCAATAACAATTATTATGATTTGGAAGGTCAAAGCCAAAACATACGCCGTGCCGATTCGTTGGTCAAGAATACTCCAGATATCGATAGCATTTCTATGGGGCCCTATTTTAAAGACAATTTGTTTTTCGAAAAAGGCTCATACCAATATAAGTTGAAAAACTATGGTCTGGCTGAAAGCAACTTTTACGATTATTACGAGAAACTAAAGTCTATACCCGATGCTGAACTAACTCGAGTTGAAATCGATATGATATCGGCATTATTAAGCTATTTGGGCCTTTGTTATCGCCATTCGGGCAAGTATGAAGAGGCCGAAATTTATTTTAAAAAAGATATCGATTGGGTGCGAACATACCAAGACAGTATTCCCGAATGGCAATCGACGGTTTTCAATACCAAAAAACTATTGTCTCAGGTTTATGAAGTGCAGGGGAGGTATGAATGGGCCAATCAATTATTAAAAGAGGCTTTAAAGTTCTACCGTTCTAGATTAGAAGACCCGCAACAGAAGAATAATTTTACTTCCACTTTTATACTGCTTTCCGAAAATTTGATAGAGCAACATCAATATGCGGAGGCTCTTGAAGTGTTGAATTCAAATCAAGGCTTAATAGAAGGCGAAAATACTTTTTCAAAAGAAGTAAGTGTACTTTATGGGGATGTCTACACAGGATTGAAAGACTACAATAAAGCTGAGGAATTTTACCAAAAGGCCTTAAATGGTTTCAAAACTTATCGGAGTAACAAACCCCATGAAGACGTCGCCGGTGTGCTGGCAAAAATGGCAAAAATGGCCTTAAAGCAGGGTGATTATGAACAAGGTTTGAATATAATCGTTGATGCCTATAAGTCTGCAGGCAGCCATCTTCAAGATTTGGACCCGAATGCTAATCCGGATCCGACATTGGTTTTCAATAAAATTCAGTACTTAGAACTTCTCGATATAAAACTTCAATTATTGAACTTAGGGTACAAAATCTCTAATGATGATGTTTATTTAGAGTTGGCCTTGAGAACGAATTACAAAATATTGGAAACCTTTGATTTACTGAAGAATGAATTTGATAGCAAACTTGACAAACAGCTGTTGATCGAAAGGGTTTATCCCATGTTTGATAGAATGCTTGAGGTCACTTATGGGGCTTATTCGATTAGCCCATCACCTGAATATTTTGAACTGGCACTGACCATTACTGAAAAGAATAAAGATTTTGTACTGCTGGAAGCTCTTAGAGGGGCCCAAGCTACCGCCTATGGTGAAGTGCCAAAAAATATTATTGAAAAGGAAACCAGGTTGAGAGCAGAGATAGGTCAAATTGAGAAAAATTTCTTTGAGACTAATGATGAATCGGTTTATTCAGAACGTTTGTTTCAGGCAAAACAAGAGTACTTCCGTTTCTTAGATTCATTAAAAATCAAACATCCTAAATACCATCGTTTAAAATACAATAATGAAACGACTACCCTGAAAGATATTAGAGAGCGATTATATAAAGGTCATCAAACCCTTATTTCGTATACCCTTGCCGAAGATTTCGCATATATACTGATTTTCACAAAGAATGAAGAGCGGTTTTTAAAACTTCCATTTACGCAAGAGAGCAGAAGCAAGGTGCTGGAGTTCTATGAGCTTATTTCAAAACCTGAGCTGAACAGTGGCCTAAAGGATATTAAGGTTCTCGGGGAGCACTTATATCAGTCGTTGCTTGAAAAGCCGCTTCAAGATATTACTTCTACCGACCTAACGGTTATCCGCGATGCAGAATTACATTATTTACCATTTGATTTACTCGTGAAAAATGGGGAGTATTTGGTATATGAAAAAAGCATCTCTTATGGCAATTCGATAACGTCTTTGATAGAGTTAGAGGCAAAGAGTGGAGAGGTTAAAAACGAGCTTTTGGCTTTTGCACCTTCTTTTGAAACTGATGGCGAGCCTACTGATAGCAGACAATTTGGTCAATTGCTCTACAATGATGATGAGGTTCATAAAATACAAACTTATTTTAAGGCCAATGCCGTAACGAACGAATCCGCTACGTTAAATAATTTCATATCTCAAGCCTCAGACTATCGTTTCATACATTTGGCTACCCACGCCTCTGCCAATGATGCTTACCCTGATTATTCCTATTTGGCTTTCACACAAAATGACACGCTGAACAGTAACATATTGTACGTCAAAGACCTTTATGATGCCCATATTCCGGCAGAAATGGTAACGTTAAGTGCTTGCCAAACAGGTATTGGGAAACTTCAAAAAGGGCAAGGTATGTTGAGCTTATCAAAAGGGTTCTACTATGCCGGAGCGAAATCACTAGTGAATACCTTATGGAAAATCAATGACCGAAGCAGCATAGCGATTATGGGCGCTTTTTATGAGGAATTAAGTGAAGGCAAATCAAAGAGTGAGGCGTTGCGGCAGGCCAAAGTCAAATATTTAAAATCTCTTGATGATGATTACCTAAAACACCCCTATTATTGGGGAGCTTTCACTGTTTCGGGCAATAATTCACCAGTTGTCAATCCTATCAATTATTGGGTATGGGCTGTAATGGCAGTATTGATAGTTTTTGGTACTTTCTTGGTACTCAAAAAAACGAGGAAGTCATGATAGTTTAATTGCCTCAGTGGATTATTCAAGTTCGGCGATTAACTTTTTGGCCGTTTTAGCTTTAAAACCACCCTTCGTAATTAGTTCTTTTAAAAGCAACTTGCTTTTCGCGGTTTCGTTCAAACGTAGATAGCACAATGCCAAATACCACTGGGCACGGTCTTTCAGTTCTCCGTTCGTTGAAATATAATTTGAGAATAAATCGGCGGCCTCTTCATGTTTCTCAAGTTTCATTAACGAAATGGCTTCGTAGAAATTTAGGTAGGTGTCATTGCTTTTGTCATGTAATTCTTTAAAAAGCATCAGGGCCTTTTCGTAGTCTTGATTTTCATAGGCAATGAAAGCCTGGGTTCTTAGGTCTTCTAACTGTTGGCCGCGTTCAATGGGGTGAACCACATTTTCATAAGGGGCAAAATAGTCTTGATATAATTCGTCATGGTTTCTGCTCCCATTGTTGAAAATGACCAACCATGAACTAATACCGACTAATAACGCAACGGATGCGGCCATTAGCCAAGGTCGCATTTTTATGGTCTTTGATTCTTTGGTCGAAAGAGGGTTTTCATCCGATAATTCAGAAAAAAGTGACTTCAGTTCTTGTCGTTCTTCTTTTTTAAGAGACAATTTCAATTCCTTTTCAAAATCGAACTGTTCGGCAAATTCCTTGTTGGATGAATACAATTGTTCCAATTCCGAAAGTTCTTCCGGGGTGAGCGAATTTTCAAAATAACGGTTGATCAGTTCTTCCTTATCCATCTTTACGCTGAATTAAGTCTTTCAAAGATTTGAGGCACCTTGATTTCTGACTTTTTACGACATTTTTATTTTCATATCCCTGCACGGCCATGATTTCTTCAATCTTGAGCCCTTGTAAATAAAACAGTTCTAGAATCCGCCTACATTTTTCACCTAGCTTTTTAAAATTGGCGACTAGCCACTTTTGCCTATCATTGGGCCCTTCATCTTCTAAAATTTCCTGCATGACTGACTTTTCTCTTTGATCAAAAACATAGTCGTCGTCTACATTAATTTCTTTAGAATCCCTGAATTTTTTAAAAAGCATAAACTTACCGATACTGAACAAGTATGTTTTCAAACTGCTTTTAATCGTGTCAAGTTTTCCGTTCTGTGCGTTTTCATAAAGTGCAATCAGTGCATCTTGAAAAATATCTTCGAGCGTACTCTGGTCAGTTTCGTAGCGATTGGCAAACTTAAAGAACTCCCTTCTATAGTCATTATATACTTCCTTCAAAGCATTCCTGTCCCGATTCTTTAACTGTTTGATTAGTTGCTTATCGCTCATTAGTACCTTGGTATTCAATAGGTAAACATCTTAAATGTAAAAAAATTTATGGGCCAGATGTTTACCTCTTTCAAATTTCGGAACAAAAGAGTGTAAAACCTTTAAAAACATAAGATTATGAAAACGAAAAATGTAATGTATATCTCACTTGTTACGCTATTGATAATGGCTTGTTCTAAAAGTGAACTTGAGAACCAGACCCCAATTGATATGGAGAGTACACCTCAGGAAGAGGAAACGGTAGAACTAATCTCTATTGACAGTTTGATTGGCACCTGGGTAAGAATTGCAAGCAATAACCCTACAAATGACGGCATGTTGATAGAAGTTGATGGCAACAAGGGTACCATAATTGATAAACGCGGAACTGATTTTGAAAATGGTGAGGTGAAATGGAATGAAATTACTCCGTATGATTTTGAAAGTTATAACTATGAAGAGCTTGGTAGCGATAGAAACTATTACAACGCAGTAATCACATTTAAACAAGATGATACTCTGCGTATAAATGTAGGTTCGTCTGGCGCCGGTAATGAACAAAAATGGGTTCGTGAGGGTCAATATAAGCCCGAAGAGCCGGGGGTCAGTGAAAAAACCCAGGTTTTGGCATGCGATATAACCGAAACAACTACTTTAGTAAATGGCCCAGCTGAAATTGATTACCTAGTAGAATGTGTGGTAGATATTACCGCTGCTCTTACCATTGAACCGGGCGTGGTTATCGCCTTTAAAGAAAATGCAGGTTTAGGGGTCTATGATGAAGGAATTATAACGGCGGTAGGTAGAGATACCAACCCGATTACCTTTACAGGCACAAGCCATATTCAGGGTTGGTGGCGTGGAGTACATATTGAAACCCGCTCCGTTAACAATAAGTTAGAATACATTAACATTGAAGATGCCGCTTCCAATTACGTTTACTGCTGCAATCAAGCGGCCAGTATATTTCTGAAAGGGGCAAAAGTGTCTTTAAAAAACCTTCAACTTTCAAACGGGGGCGGTTCGGGTATTTATATAAATTCTAGTACGGTACTAGACGCATATAGTAATATAAGAATTGAAGGTCATCTAGATTATCCCGTAAAGTTGGCTCCAGAATCCGTAGGGTATTTAGATAGTACGGGTTCCGATTACAGTGGCAATACAAATGATTTTGTTTTTATAGAAAATGGAGATTTAAAGACAAATACCATATGGCAAAAACTAAATGTTCCTTATTTAATTGAGAATGGTGTTTTAGATGTGACTGCTGGCCTGACCATTGAACCGGGAGTAGAAATTGCCTTTGAAGAAGGTAGTGGTATTGGGGTTTACGATAGTGGGTGGTTAAAAGTAAGTGGACTGGATAACAACCCAGTAATTATGAGAGGTTTGTCTTCGGTACGTGGGTCTTGGAGGGGCCTTCATTTAGAAACGTACAGTGAGAATAATCAAATCAATTACTTAAACATTTCCGATGCTGGTGGTGATTATGTTTACTGCTGCAATGAAAAAGCCTCCATTCTATTAAAGTCAGGCAATGCCAGTTTTACGAATACCAACATAAGCAATGGAAAAGGCTTTGGTATTGTTGCCCTACAAAATTTCACTTTTGATGCTTTTCATGCCAATACAATAACCACTCATTCAGAGGCTCCGGTCAAAATTAGCTCGAAGTTTTTAAATGATTTCGATGGTGAAAACTCCTCTTATACAGGTAACGATAAGGATTACGTGTTGTTGGTTTCTGATGGAATTACTGAAACTACCACGGTCAGGGCTCTAGATGTACCGTATAGAATAGAATCTAACAAAGTGCTTGACATTACCGCTCCATTGAACATTTTGGCCGGTACCGTCTTCGAATTCGAGAGTAACGCAGGGCTCGGGGTTTATGATAATGGTTATTTAAATGCCACAGGCACCTCCGAAAAAAAGATTCTTTTTATGGGGCTAGACGATTCAGCAGGAACTTGGCGGGGTATTCATGTAGAGACCAACAGTTCGAATAACCGATTGATATATAATGAAGTAAGTGGCGCAGGATCCAACTATGTGTATTGCTGTAGTGATAAAACTGCCGTTTACCTCAAATCAGGAAAACTCAGGGTTGAAAACAGCCTCATTGAAAAGAGTGGAGGTTGTGGTATCTCAGTCAGAGCTGGTGCTGATCTTACTCAGAATAATATAGCCTTTAATGAAAATACAGAGGGAAATATCTGTGAATAAAACAGCACAAATCTTAAATGAAATAATATGAAAACGCTACTAATTAAAAACCAACTACTGGTTGCATGTGTATTAATGAGCCTTGTCTTTTTATTTTCTTGTGATAAAGACAGCCCACTGAACCCTGCAGGTGCCTGTTTCGGTGGCAATTGGTCACTTCAATATGCCGATGAGCTGGAGACATGGTCGAATGCCGCCCAAGCATATGCCGATGACCCAACACCATCCAATTGTGCCAATTATAAAAGCGCAGCTAAAGATTATTATGATGCGCTGAACGATGTTTATGATTGCGTTCCTACCGCTAGTAGACAAGAAATCGATCAAGCTATTAAAGAGGCCAAGGCTGAAATTGATGCGCAAGATTGTAATCAGCAATAAAAAAGCTAAGAAAATGAGACAAATAGCAATACCGCTTATACTGGCCATTTTGAGCATTTCATGTATGGGTGAGGCCAAAGAAAAACTACAGAAGGCCAAAACAGGCTTTTCGAATGCCACATCAATAGTTAAAGATGTGAGTAGTATGGAATCTAAAATAGAAGAACTAAAAGAGGCCACACCTTTGACCCATGAGCAACTAAAGAGTTGGTTGCCGCATGAACTGGATGATATGAAAAGAACGGCCTTTAAAACGGGGCAAGCAGGTATGTACAAGGTCAATTCTGTAGAAGGTGTTTATAAGAACGAAGATAATGGTCGAGAGGTCAAGATTACCATTGTTGATGGTGCTGGACCTACAGGAAGTATGATGGCAGCAGGATATGGAATGTTGGGCAATCTTGATATGGAGGAGGAAGATGAACAAAAGCACCGGAAAGTTGTTGAGGTTGGAGGTGTTAAGGCCCAGCAGACCCACTATAAAAAAAGGAATAATACTCAACTGATGTTCTCGTACAGAAATCGATTTCTGGCAACTTTTTTTGGTAATGAAATAGGCCCGGAGGAATCTTGGAAGCTAGTGAAACAATTAAAACTAGAAGCTTTAGTAGAACTGGCAGAGTAAAAAATTTGAAATAATATAAATGATAAAAAATGGAAACAATAGAAACAGAATTCAACGAAGAAAAAGCAAGTGATAGGGTGAATGAAGATGCCAAAAGAATAGCAATTATAAGTTACATCACTGTAATCGGTCTAGTGATAGCCTTTGTAATGAACAATGAGAAAAAGCATTCTTATGCTCATTACCACATACGACAGTCCATCGGTCTTTGCCTTACCGGATTTGCCTTGGCCATTGTCGGTGTCATACCTATTATCGGGTGGCTTATCAACATTGTCGGCATATTTTTTCTTTTTTATATGTGGGTTATTGCCTTGGTGAATGCCATAAGCGGTAAAGAAAACCCCGCTCCTCTCTTAGGGAGGAAATATGAAGAATGGTTCAAGACCATTTAAGATAGTGGTTTAAAAAAACCTAAGGCGCTCATTAAATGAGCGCCTTTTTCTTTTGTTGTGGAAGGTGGCGATGCATAAAGGGCGAAAAATGTAATCCCTACAAGAAGTACGCCCAGCTATACAAATTTACTTCGCTAATTGCCAACTTAGACTAACTTAATGTCGATATAAAAATCTTATAATCAGCATTATAAGTAAGTACTACCTCTTTGCTTTTTATAAGGTGTCCAATGGCATCCTTTGATGTGCAAAGAATTTTTTGTCTAACAATAACTTTAAAACCAACTATATGAAAACTTCGTTAGTTCTAATGCTCGCTATTTTTTTGAATACGGCATTCATTTTTGCCGAGCCCGTTTTAGCCTTTGTTCAAACTTTCAATCCTGTAGTACTTTTTATTCTTGAAGGTATTTTGATTTTGGGGTACAGCATCAACAGATTTTTAGGAGACTTTTCAAAAGCGGTAGAGATAAGCTTTGATTCTATTGAATTGTTCGTCTATAAAAAGAAAAGGTCTCACCGACGTTAACCTATATCGATTTTCGCCATTAAAGATAAAACATGATAAAGATGAAAGCACTTATTACATGCATGGCTCTTACTGTTTCAGTATTTCACTTCATATGTGCCCAGTCTATAGAAAGAAGTGTCATAGGCAGCGCGGGAGAACTTCTTTCGTTTGGCGGTCAAAGTCTTAATTACACCCTGGGCGAAAGCGTTGTAGGCTATATAGCTGGCCCCACGTCTATCGACCAAGGTTTTTGGGTCGGTAAGGGTATTTTGGTTATTCCCCTTCCAGTCGAAAATGAAGAAAATATACAGATACGTGTATATCCAAATCCGGTAATCGATCATATAACAATCTATACTGGAGAAGAAGAAATTCTTGCCATGCAGGTTTTTGGGGTTAACGCGCAAAGGGTACTACATCAATCTGTAGAGAGTCGGCAAGTAGAACAAAAGCTTGATTTGAGTCACCTTTCAAAGGGGGTCTATATACTTCAATTATTGGTAAAGGGTAAAAGTTTAAAGGAATACAAAATTATAAAGAACTGAAGATTATGAAAAAGAATTACTTCTTGTGGTTGGTGGCCATTTTTCTTTTTGTTTCAATGAAATCGTATGGCCAAGAGATTCAAAAAAATTACATCAATTATCAAGGTATTGCTAGAGGTGCAGATGGTAATCTTTTGGAAGAAGAAAATATTGAGATTGGAATCGCCCTTCGTTTCGGTAGTTCGGCGGCAACGGTGGTTTATGAAGAGGCACACCAATTAGAGACCGATGCTAACGGGGTCTTTAATCTTCAAATTGGAGATGGAAACCTAATTAATGGAAGTTACGCCAGTCTACCTTGGGGCAATGCGGCCTTTATGACAGTGTCGATGAACGGAGTAGAGGTAGGTACAACCGAACTGATGGCTGTGCCCTATGCCATTGCTTCGGGTGACAAGCAATGGGTGGTCAATGGTTCTGATATTGAAAACAAGAACGAAGGGGAGGTTGCCATTCAGAATAATTTGCGGGTCAAAGGAGGGTTTAACCTGAGCACCGGTAATCAAGTAAACGAGATTTCAGATAATGGAACTCTTTCAGAGAACAGCAATGGTATACTGCCAACACAAAGAGCGGTAAAGACCTATGTAGACAATCGATTCTTTGCCGGTGGGGGAGTTGAACAGAATGCGGGTGAAGTACCCTATGACAACACAGTATCTGGATTGACCGCTGTTAATGCTCAAGATGCGATAGATGAATTGGCTTCGGCAGGGGGAGGAGCCGATGCGGATGCAGACCCAACAAATGAACTACAGAATTTAACTCTTACCGGTACGAACTTAGAGATATCAGACGGTACCGGTGTTGACCTTTCAGGAATCATTCCTCCAGGAGGAACCGATGACCAAACGGCAGCAGAGGTTCCTTTCAACAATACAGGTACGGGTCTGGTGGCTACCGATACGCAATCGGCCTTGGAAGAGCTTGCTGCGGGGGGCTTGGTAGACACCGATAATCAAGATTTATCGCTTTCAGGAACTGTTTTGAATATTACAGACGGTACCGGCGTTGACCTTTCAGGGATTATCCCTCCAGGGGGAACCGATGACCAAACAGCAGCAGAGGTTCCTTTCAACAATACAGGTACGGGTTTGGCGGCAACTGATGCGCAGGCGGCTTTGGAAGAACTGGCAGCGGGAGGTCTGGTAGATACCGATGATCAAGGTTTGATTTTGATTGGTGATGTACTGAGCATCGAAGATGGTGCTGGTTCAGTTGATTTAAGTAATTACATAGATGTTACCGGAGAAAGCGGACTGCTAGTGGGAGATGGCGCTAATATTTCCGGTTTGGAAGGAACTGCTGATGGCCAGGTGGCCAAGTGGAATGCTGCTTTGGGCCAGTGGATTGCTGGAACCGATGAAATTAGTGGAGGAGGTAGTTCTCTTTGGGAAGAAAATGGCAGTGATATTTATTTTGATAGCGGAAGTGTTGGTGTCGGAAATAGTGCTCCAGGAGTAGAGAGTGGAGCAAGTACTTATTTAACGGTTGCTACCGGTACTAGCCCTGGAGATAACGCCTTGGCTTCCGTCGAAATACAGGGCGGGCAAGGTTCTACCAACCAACCCATAGGAAGGCTAGATTTTATTTCTAATTCTTCCCCAGGAAATTCTGCTATAACAAGAATTGAGACCAAAACGGCCGGCGGCGCTCAGTTTAGGGGTGATTTAGGCTTTTTTACCAAAGATGGCGCCGCATACGGAAGTAGCACCTTGCAGGAAAGATTGACTATAAAATATAATGGTAATATAGGTGTCGGGGTTACGAACCCAACAGAAAAACTAGATGTTGATGGTACCATCAAGTCAAGAGATTTGGCGGGTGCTGGTCAAAGAAACGTGGTAGCCGACGCCAATGGAAATCTTGTAATCGGGGGTTCGGGTGCAGGCAGTTCTTTGTGGTCTGTGAACGGTACTAATATTCACTTTAATACCGGAAATGTAGGTATCGGTACAGCGACGCCAAGTTCGCCAATTGAAATAGTATCCATTAATGATAGTCCCATCTTAATTGAATCAACGCGCGCTGATGGCAATGGTTGGATCCGCTTTAACAAGCCATCCGGTAGAATCGGATATGTAGGCATGTATAGTAATAACGGGGTAAATGATATTGAAATGGGTACTACGGGAAATAATACCTCCGGTAGGTTGCACCTAACCTCAAGAGGTAATCCAAGACTTACTGTAGATGATAACAATGTTGGTGTAGGTACAACTTCACCTTCTGCCAAACTACATATTAATCAAGGTGGACAAGCAGTTGGTACAGGCCTGCGGTTTAGTGACGGAATCAATGATGACTGGGATATAACCCATGGTTTTGGATTAAGGTTTCATTATGGAGGAGTTTTGCGTGGGTTTATAAATGCAAACAATGGAGCTTACGTTCAAAGTTCTGATAAACGTTTAAAATCAGAAATTGAACCTTTAGAGAACGTTTTGGGCAAAGTCAAAGAATTAAGGCCCAGTACCTATTATTACAAATCCGATATCAATAGAAATAGAACTATAGGTCTTATAGCACAAGAAGTACAGGGTCTTTTTCCTGAACTCGTATCTTCTAACAATGAAGATGGCATGCTGGGGTTAGACTATAGTGTCTTTGCGGTTATTGCGATTAAGGCCATTCAAGAACAGCAAACCTTAATTGAGACTCAATCCGAACGTATAATGGCCTTAGAGGCAAGACTCGTAAGATTAGAAAAAAATCTGTCAAAATAGGGTTAGTTGAGTTTAGTTGCTTATAAACCAAAAAGTATGTTTTCAATATACTTTTTGGTTTAATTTTTTATTCGACTTTTATCTAGTGAACCCCCGTATTCTCTAAGGGCAATGTATATCACCTGTCAAGGTACATTTCAACAATTTGTGTTAAAAACTTTATAAGAGAAATAGCCGCCAGCGCCCTTGAAAGCAGCGGTTTTTTTTCATCTTTGTTAACCCATCACGAGGGAAACCGTTCATCCCATCACACAATTTTTTTAAAAAATTTAAATATGTCCACCGCTGTAGAGCCTATTCTGGAAGAAAATGACGACCGCTTTGTAATCTTTCCTATTCAACATCATGATCTTTGGGAATGGTACAAAAAATGTGAGGCCTGTTTTTGGACAGCGGAAGAAATCGATCTTCATGAAGATTTGAACGACTGGAACAATAAGTTAAATGAAGATGAACATTATTTCATTAAACATATCTTGGCGTTTTTTGCTGCCTCAGATGGTATAGTGAACGAAAATTTGGCCGAAAACTTCGTAAGCGAGGTGCAGTATCCCGAAGCCAAATTTTTCTACGGCTTTCAGATTATGATGGAGAATATTCATTCTGAAACGTATTCACTCTTAATCGATACTTATGTAAAGGATGAGAAAGAAAAGAATGTGTTGTTCAAGGCCATTGAAAACTTTCCCGCTATCAAGAAAAAAGCCGATTGGGCGTTGAACTGGATAGAGTCTCCAAGCTTTGCAGAGCGCTTAATAGCTTTTGCTGCCGTTGAAGGTATTTTCTTTTCTGGGGCTTTTTGCTCTATTTTCTGGTTGAAAAAGAGAGGCTTGATGCCAGGTCTTACCTTTTCGAACGAATTGATTTCAAGAGATGAGGGTATGCACTGTGATTTTGCCGTACATCTTCATAACAAGCACCTGATCAATAAGGTTCCTAAAGAGCGAATTACTCAGATTCTAACGAATGCTTTGACCATAGAAAGAGAGTTTATTACCGAATCTTTGCCAGTGAGCTTAATCGGTATGAACGCAAAATTGATGACTCAATATTTAGAATTTGTTACCGATAGGTTGTTGGTCGAACTGGGTTGCGATAAGGTGTATAATGTCACCAACCCTTTTGATTTTATGGATATGATTTCCCTACAGGGAAAGACCAACTTCTTTGAAAAAAGGGTTTCAGAGTACCAGAAGGCAGGTGTTCTTAACAAAGACAAAGACGAAGATTCTCAAAAAATCAGCTTCGACGCAGATTTTTAGACCCATTATAAAATTATTGCATGCGCCCCTTTGAGAAAAGGGGTTTTTGCGCCCGAAATATAAATTGTTAAAAAATTTAACAGAAAAAGACCCATTAATTTAGTTTCATCTTTAAAAAGTAGCCAAAATGTACGTAGTTAAAAGAGACGGAAGAAAAGAAATGGTCATGTTCGATAAGATCACGGCCAGAGTTAGAAAATTGTGTTATGGCCTTAACAGCCTTGTCGACCCCTTGAAGGTCGCGATGCGGGTAATCGAAGGTCTGTATGATGGTGTAACCACTTCTGAATTAGATAATTTAGCGGCTGAGATCGCTGCTACGATGACTACGACGCACCCTGATTATGCCAAATTGGCTGCGAGAATCTCTGTGTCTAACTTGCATAAGAATACCAAGAAATCTTTCTCGGCTACCATGAAAGATTTGTACGAGTATGTCAATCCGCGTACGAATAGAAAGGCACCGTTACTTTCCGATGAGGTGTACAATGTTATTTCAGAGCATAGCGACAGACTAGATTCAACGATTATTTACAACCGAGATTTTGGCTACGACTATTTTGGTTTTAAGACTTTAGAAAGATCGTACCTGTTAAAGATAAACGGTAAAATCGCCGAACGCCCTCAACATATGTTGATGAGGGTTTCTGTGGGTATTCACCTGAACGATATTGAAGCGGCCATCGAGACCTATGAGTTGATGTCTAAAAAATACTTCACCCATGCTACGCCCACTTTGTTCAATTCAGGAACGCCAAAACCACAAATGTCTTCCTGTTTTTTATTGGCAATGCAAGATGACAGTATCGATGGCATCTACGACACATTAAAGCAAACAGCTAAAATTAGCCAATCTGCCGGGGGCATCGGTCTCTCTATACACAATATTAGAGCTACGGGTTCTTATATAGCCGGCACAAACGGTACTTCGAACGGTATTGTGCCCATGCTAAAAGTTTTCAACGATACCGCCCGTTACGTGGATCAGGGTGGTGGAAAAAGAAAAGGAAGCTTTGCTATTTATATGGAGCCTTGGCATGCTGATATCTATGATTTTCTTGATTTGAAGAAAAATCATGGTAAGGAAGAAATGAGGGCTAGAGACCTTTTTTATGCAATGTGGATTTCCGACCTGTTCATGAAAAGGGTAGAGGCCAATGAAGAGTGGACGTTGATGTGCCCCAATGAATGCCCCGGTCTTTTTACTACACACAGTGAAGAATTCGAAGCGCTTTATACCCAATATGAGAAAGAGGGCAAAGGGCGTAAAACGGTGAAGGCCCGTGATTTGTGGGAAAAGATTCTTGAGTCTCAAATTGAGACCGGTACCCCTTACATGTTGTACAAAGATGCGGCCAACCGAAAAAGCAATCAGAAGAATTTAGGTACCATTCGTTCTTCCAACCTATGTACAGAAATTTTAGAATATACAGCGCCGGATGAGGTAGCCGTATGCAACTTGGCTTCCATAGCCTTACCTATGTTCGTTAAGAACGGTGCCTTTGATCATAAAGAACTGTTTAAAGTAACCAAAAGGGTGACCAGGAACTTGAACAGGGTAATCGATAGAAATTATTATCCGGTTCCGGAGGCTAAAAACTCGAACATGCGTCATCGTCCTGTAGGGCTTGGGGTTCAAGGTTTGGCCGATACCTTTATTATGCTCCGTTTGCCTTTTACAAGCGATGAAGCCAAAAATTTGAACCAAGAAATATTTGAAACGCTATACTATGCGTCGGTTACTGCTTCTATGGAGTTGGCAAAAGAAGAGGGCACGTACTCTTCATACGAAGGGTCGCCCATTTCCCAGGGTGAGTTTCAGCACAATCTATGGGGTATAAAAGACGAAGAACTATCCGGAAGATGGGATTGGGCAAAACTTAGAAAAGACGTTCAGAAGAACGGTGTTCGTAACTCTTTGTTGGTGGCACCGATGCCTACCGCTTCCACATCTCAAATTTTAGGAAACAATGAGTGCTTCGAACCATATACCTCGAATATTTATACCAGAAGGGTACTTTCTGGTGAGTTTATCGTAGTCAACAAGCACCTTCTTGAAGACCTTGTTGAGTTGGGCTTATGGAATGAGAACATGAAGCAAGAGCTAATGCGTGCCAACGGATCGATTCAGCATATTGAGACCATTCCTCAAGAAATAAGAGATCTTTATAAAACAGTATGGGAGCTGAGCATGAAAGATATCATTGATATGAGCCGTCAAAGAGGTTATTTCATTGATCAAAGCCAATCATTGAACCTGTTCATGGAAAATGCCAACTATGCTAAGCTTACATCAATGCATTTTTATGCGTGGAAAAGCGGATTGAAAACAGGTATGTACTACCTGCGTACAAAAGCTGCGGTAGATGCCATTAAATTTACTTTGGATAATAGTAAGAAGAAAGCCGCTCCGGTCAGTGTAGCGGCCGCAGCAGAAGCAGAAGCGGTGGCTCCATCGGCGGAGGCAGCCGTTGCAATGGAAGTCAAATCAACACCTGAGCCTCAGCAAGAAGTTGATGTACAACCTTTGACACCTGAAGAAATGAGAGAAATGATAGCTAGGGCTAAAGAAGGGCAGGCCGATGACGACTGCTTAATGTGTGGTTCTTGATTAACAAACTGTAAAAGCATTCAAACCCTAGATTAAGTTCTAGGGTTTTTTTGTGCATTATGCTCTTGTTTTTATCTGGTAAGGGGGAAGGTGTATGAGTTATTCCTATTTTTCAATATACGGTCGCGCTATGGCAGAAAAGAGATATGCCAATATATAAATGATCAGTATTGTTACGTATTTATCCATCGCCCCGAATTGTATCGTATATACGTGACAAATATACCTAAAGGATGATGTCAAGTATCTTAAAATGAACATTTTGACATAATTTTAGCACAATGTGACGCTGTTCGCTCTTGCTCAATCATTTATTTAGATTTTTTTCACAAAAAACTTCTCTTTTTTAATCCAATAACTAAGAACTTGCTGTCATCCGATGCAGTTGTTTTATATCTTTAAAGAGATACATCAATTCTGCACTTCATGAAGACAAGAAAATTCACCCTTTCCGAAAACGAAATACCCGAAAATTGGTACAATATTGTGGCAGATATGCCCAATAAACCATTGCCTCCTTTGCATCCCGGAACATTGCAGCCGATTGGTCCCGATGCATTGGCCCCACTTTTTCCAATGGCGCTGATCGAACAAGAGGTAAGCACCGAAAAATGGATTACCATTCCCGATGAAGTAAGAAATATTTATTCCCTATGGAGACCAACACCTCTGTATCGGGCGTATGGTTTAGAAAAAGCGCTGGATACCCCTGCCAAGATTTATTACAAGTACGAAGGTGTAAGCCCTTCAGGCTCGCATAAACCGAACACGGCCGTTCCGCAAGCCTACTATAACAAGTTAGAAGGTGTAAAACGCATTACCACCGAGACGGGTGCTGGGCAATGGGGAAGCGCTCTTAGTTTTGCCTGCCAGCACTTCAATATTGAGTGCGATGTCTATATGGTTAAGCTATCATATCATCACAAGCCCTATAGAAAATCAATGATGAATGCTTGGGGAGCCAATGTGTTTGCATCGCCGACCGACTTGACCGAGGCGGGTAGAAAAATCTTGGCAGAGAATCCTGATAGTCCGGGTTCACTGGGTATCGCCATTAGTGAAGCGGTAGAGATGGCCGCACAACGCGATGATACCAAATATGCCTTGGGAAGTGTTCTTAATCATGTGAAACTGCACCAAACCGTAATAGGCCAGGAAGCCATCAAACAAATGGAAAAGGCTGGCGATATGCCAGATATAGTGGTGGCCCCATTTGGAGGAGGGTCTAATTTCGCCGGATTGGCTTTTCCATTTTTACGGCTGAATCTAGAGGAGGGCAAAAAGATTCGCTGCATCGCTAGCGAACCCACGTCATGCCCTAAATTGACCAGAGGTGTGTTTCGTTATGATTTTGGTGATACAGGAGGGATGACACCCTTGCTGCCCATGTATACATTGGGTCATGATTTCGTTCCGGCACCGATCCATGCAGGTGGATTAAGATATCATGGCGCGGGGGTCATTGTAAGCCAATTGCTAAAGGATAATTTAATCGAGGCTGTGGCCCATGATAATATAGAAGTTTTTGAAGCCGGTGTTCTTTTTGCAAGAACAGAAGGTATTATACCTGCACCTGAAGCCACTCACGGTATTGCCACAGTAGTGGCAGAGGCCAAAAAATGTAAAGAAGAAGGGGTTTCTAAAACCATTCTCTTTAATCTGTGCGGTCATGGTAATTTTGATATGAAGGCTTATGATGATTATTTTGAGGGAAAGATTGTTCGTCACGAACTTTCCCAAGAAGAAATAAATGCTTCTATTGCCCGATTGAATACGCCCGAGATTCCGGCATAATTAAAAAATCAATGGTCTACGACCTTAACCAATGCTGTTGAGGTCGTTGCTTTTTGATTCCTGCTTAGATACTAGTTGACACTAAACTTCTCCCTATACTCTTTTGGGCTTATCCCTTCTTTCTTTTTAAAGATACGAGAGAAATATTGAGGATATTCAAACCCAAGTTTATAAGCGGTTTCTGAAATGCTCATGTTCGGTGATAAAAGCAGGTTCTTTGCCCGATCCACCAAAAAGAGGTTGATTTGGTCAATGGCTGTTTTTCCGGTCTCCGCCTTAATCGTATCGCTCATGTACCGATGGCTTACCCCTAATTGCTCGGCCAGAAATTCTACGGATGGAATGCCCTTTTTCTCAAAATGATTATCATCGTAGTAAGTCTCAAGAATATAGGTGAAACGGCTAAATAGAGCCTTATTAATATCTTCTCGGTTTAAAAACTGTCTTTTGTAAAACCGGTCGGCATACTTTAAAAGTGTATCTAAATGCGACAGAATTATTTCTTTACTGAATTCGTCTTGATTATTATGGTACTCTAACTGAATGCTCTTGAAAATTGATTTCATCAATTCCTCCTCCTTGGGTGAAAGATGAAGCGCTTCGTTTACATAGTAATTGAAATAATTGTACTGCTTAATTTTGTCTAAGAGTACGCTACCGTTCAAATAGTCTTTATGAAATGCAATGTGATAACTTTCTGAACTTGCCACCAAATCTTTATAAGTAATAGTTTGTTCCGGGGCGGTGAACAGTAAAGTGCCTTTACTACAATCGTATTTGGTGCGGCCGTAGATGAGTTCGCCAGAAATGATATTTTTAAGTCCGATGGTATAAAAGTTGGCTGTTATACTTACGGGTTCTTCCAGTGGGGCGGTGTCGCAGTTGACCGTTTCGTTTGAGAACACTCTGTGCGCAATACTAAATAGCGGGTTTTCTGGTTCTGGTAGGCCAAAATGATTGTGAAACCCAGAAATACTATTAAAGGTATGATGAGTCATATTCTTAATTGAGACGACCTAAAGTTACCGATTCGCTGTTTGCCACCAAGTATTTAAGATAGGCTGGTTTTGAGGGACAACGGTTGGCACCCCAATTTGCGGTGTTATGATGGATACATTCAATTCTTTAGCCTTTTTGACTGCCCTTTCTACAGGGTCTACCCAAGAGTGTTGTGCCAACTTAAAAGCACCCCAATGAATGGGCATAATCGTTTTGGCATTAATATCTAGGCCTACTTGGGCCGTTTGCTCGGGAAACATATGTATTTCTGACCAAAGCTCGTTGTATTGCCCACATTCAATCATTGCAAAATCAAAACCGCCAAATTTTTCGCCGATGGTTTTAAAATGCGGTCCGTAGCCGCTATCGCCGCTAAAGAAGATTTTCTCGCCTTTGGCTTGAATTACCCAAGAACTCCAAAGGGTTTTATCTCTATCGGAAAAACCTCTTCCAGAGAAGTGTTGTGCAGGAGTACTGGTGAAGGTGAATTCTTGGGTCGTAACCTCTTGCCACCAATCCAGCTCGGTAATATTATCTTCGGTAACGCCCCATTTCTTTAGATGGTTGCCTACGCCCAATGGGGTATAAAAGTGCCCCACCTTATCTTTCAATTTTCTGATGGACCCATAATCGAGATGGTCATAATGGTCGTGTGAAAGTATGACCACATCTATTTTAGGGAGTTTTTCTATGGCTATAGGAAGTCCATCGCTAAATCTTTTAGTACCTAGCAAAGGATGTGGAGAAGGAACATCACCGAACATAGGGTCTAACAATATATTCTTGCCGTTCATCTGTAATAAAAAGGCGGAGTGACCAAACCAAATGAATCGAGTTTCACCCTTGTAGTTGACAATAGCGCTAGAGTCTATTGGTTTTACAGGAAGCGGTTTTGCCGGCAGGGCATTGGGTATCTTTTTGAACATGCCGCCTATCGCTTTGGCCATATCGCCCGCACTCATATCGGTCTTTACATTGCCCAAGTTGAAAAACTTGCCCTCTTTATAGTTCGCAGATTTGGCATATTTTGCCAATTGCGCTTCAGTAGGTTTACCGCCGAATTCAGGGCTCAAATTCATAAAGAGAACACCGATTAATACTATTATACCCACGAGTATGCCTAAGATTGCCAACATTCTTTTTATTATTTTAAAAATTCTTTTCATCCAATTAAAAACGGGTCAACTAAGAGTTAGAAATGGTTGAATTTTTCTCTCATAACTCTACTTTTTGCCGATGGAATATTTATCCCAACTAAAAACACAAAATTAATGGAATGCCCTCTCTTCAGGTTTAAACAAAATCACATAATACGTATACATTTTGGTAATACTTGAAATCAAATAAAAAGAGCGACCTAGAAAGGGTCGCTCTTATATAACATATGTAAATAATAGTTACATAAAACTATCTACTTCTTTGTAGGCATCGATAACGGCTTGTTCACCTGCTTTTCCAGATTTTGAGTTGCCATGTTCCATACCTAGAACACCATCGAATCCCTTTTCGTGAATCCACTTGAAGACATTTTTATAGTTAATTTCTCCTGTGGTGGGTTCTTTTCGCCCTGGGTTATCACCGATTTGAATGTAGGCGATTTCATCCCAAGTTAAATCCATGTTGTGAATCAAATGACCTTCGGTCTTTTGAAGATGGTATATGTCATATAGTATTTTGCACGAAGGGCTATCGACGCCTTTACAAATCATATAGGTCTGATCCGAGTTTTGTAAATAGAGGTCGGGAGAATCGCTTAAGGGTTCTAAGACCATCACTAGGCCATGAGGTTCTAATATTTCAGCACCGCGTTTAAGGGCCTCTATGACATTGCCATCCTGTACGCCAATAGGTAATCTTCTTTCGTACCCACCAGGCACCACGGTCATCCATTTAGCATTGACCCTTTTGGCCACTTCTACGGCTCTTTTACAACCATCTAAGAAAATATCGAGATGTTCTTGTTTGCCAGCGGCCAAAGTGTTGGCCATGTTGCCGCCTTTATCAACAACAAAAACGCCCATGGTCATACCTCTTTTGGCCAAGGTTTCGCCCATTTTGGTCTGCATGGCCACATCTCTGCCCATCATTCCGTTGTCTTCAAACGCGGTAAAGCCTTGGTCGGCCATAAAATTGATTTGATCGATGATGTCTTCCCCGGCCAGTTCCTTAAACATACCCAAGTGAGGGGCATATTTAAGATTGAATTTATGAGGGGCGGCATTTTCGACGAGGCTATTGCTAGCGTATGCCAACGAGCTTCCCATGGTAAGTGCGCTTCCCGTCAATGCTGTTTTTTGAATAAAATTTCTTCTTTTCATTTAAGTATAAGTTTGGTTCTCTTGTTGAATTAAGTTGTTGTTAAAAAGGGTCAAGGATATTGATTGCAACACCCTTGACCCTTGTGATATCTATCTAATTAAAATTTATAAAGACCATGCCTTGCCGCCGGTCAATTCCTGTACATCTCCACAGGCAATGTATTCCCCGGGTACCGGTAGATAAGCCATTAACTGCTCGCCTACATATTCGGAAGTTTTATAGGCCATAATAGTAAGCCCCCTTAAATTATTGGCAAAGGCAAATCTGGAAATGCCATCATCTAACAAAGGTTCCTTTCCTTCGGCAATGGCCTCATGGTATTGCTGAATGGCCTTAAAATTTTGAGCTTCATCGGCCTTCGTAACTTTGAGGGCTTCCGCAAGTACCGGCTCTAATTCTTCAGCTGTCAACTCACCTGCCTTTTCTTTTCCAGAGTCGGCAAGCGCTTTTTCCATAAACCGGCCCATCGACATTTTTATGAAATTTTGCTGCTTCTCGTCCATCACCTCTACCGCAAAACGGTCAATAAATAGATGAACTTGGTTTTCAGAGGCAGAAGGGGTATCGGTTTTAGGCAAAATGATATCTACCAATTTGGTAAGTACCGCACCTTCATCTTTTGCAAAGAAATCAGGAGTCCATTCGAAAACTGTCTCTTGTTTACAGCTTTGTACGATACTGATCAATGTAGGAGTGGCAACGGTATAACCGAGTGCCAAACCCATATTTTTGAGTGCTTTTCTCCTATCCATTATATATTTCCTTTTTTAAGTTCTTTAACCGCATGGTCTACCGCTCTAGCAGTAAAGGCCATGTAGGTCAATGATGGGTTGACACAACTTGCAGAAGTCATGAAAGAACCATCGGTTACATAAACATTGGGTACATCGTGAATCTGGTTGTTACCGTTCAGAACAGATGTTTTTTTGCTTCTTCCCATTCGGGCCGTTCCCATTTCGTGAATTCCAAGACCTAGAGCGCCAGGGTTGTCATAAGCCTCGACATCTCTCATGCCCGCTGCTTCTAACATATCTACGGCTGATTGCTTCATGTCTTCACGCATTTTCCATTCGTTTTCTTTGAATTCGGCATCAAAGGTGACTGTAGGTAAGCCCCATTGGTCAAGCTTTTCGTAGTCAAGCGTAAACCTGTTATCCTCATAAGGTAGAACTTCGCCAAAACCGGTCATTCCAAACGACCAGCCACCTGGTTTTAAGATAGCATCTTTTAAGTCGGCACCATAAGAAAGCTCTGCTACTGTATCTTCCCAATTACCTCTAGAGGCACCACCTTGATAGCCAAAGCCACGTTTGTATTCGCGATTTGAATCACCTCCTAAGTTTCTGAACCTAGGAATGTAAAAGCCACTTGGTTTTCTTCCTTTATAATATTTGTTTTCAAAACCGTCAAAATTTCCACGTGCACCTACACCTAAATGGTGGTCCATAATATTTCTACCCAATTGGTCGGAGTCATTACCCAATCCGTTAGGAAAGCGATCCGACTTCGATTGCATCAAAATAGAGGTAGAGGCGATTGCCGATGCACAAAGGAATATGACTTTGGCCTTGAACTCGTAATGCTCTTTGGTAACCCTATCGATTATTTTTACTCCAGTGGCACGCTTCGTATCCGGGTCGTAAATTACTTCGTGAACTATAGAATCTGGCCTTAGCGTTAAATTACCAGTGGCCTCGGCCGCAGGCAGCGTTGATGAAAGGCTGCTGAAATAGGCGCCAAAAGGACACCCTCTGATACAGCGGTTTCTAAATTGACATTTGGTTCTTCCTTCAAAAGCCTTGTCGCCTGTTATGTGCGCGGTTCTACCAGGGGTAACGACACGACCGCCGAATTTGTCGGCTACCTGCTCACGAAAATGTTGCTCAACACAGTTCAGCTCCATCGGAGGCAAAAAGTTACTGTCAGGAAGTTGCTCAAGGTTCAACGCCTCACCACTTACTCCGATAAAATCTTCGACCTTGGCGTACCAAGGCGCGATATCTTTATATCGCACGGGCCAATCGATTGAAACTCCTTCTCTGGCATTGGCTCCGAAATCAATATCACTCCAACGATAGCTTTGTCTACCCCATTGAAGAGAACGACCACCTACATGGTAACCACGCATCCAGTCGAAACGCTTGGTCTCGTTATATGGGTGTTCTAAATCGTTTACGAACCACATGTGGCTGGCCTGGCTTGTAGTATAGCCAGTTCTGTGCTGTTTCGGCTGTTGTTCGATAATCTCTTTGGTGGCGACACCGCCATTGGGGAAATCCCAGGGGTCTTTATTGGCGGTCTCATAATCTTCAACGTGTTTTACCATTCTCCCACGTTCTAGAACCAACGTTTTGAGTCCGCTCTCGCAAAGTTCTTTTGCGGCCCAGCCTCCACTGATTCCAGTACCTACTACAATGGCATCGTAAGATTCTTGCTCTTCGTTGTAATAAAATTTGCTCATTTACGAAATTGTTTAGTCCCTAAATTTATTAAATATTAAATTAATTTTCTACATTTATTCGCTGTATACCTTAATAGTTTCGCATATTCGATGGCGAACAAGCTCCAAATCCTTCAAATACAATTATCTAATCCTAACAAATGAAAAGACGTAAGTTTATCTTAAACAGCTCAAGGGCTGGTGCAGCACTTTCTATCATGGGCATTTATGCTTGTAAAGAAACCAAGAAAAAAGAAGAGGGCACCGAAGAAGCCATTACTACCGAGAATGAGGCGGCTGCACCGTTTTTTAAACTGTCATTGGCACAATGGTCAATACATAAAATGATTCGTGAAGACAAGGTGGATCCGTACACATTTGCCGAAAAGGCTAAGAACTGGGGCTTTACCGGTTTAGAATACGTGAGCCAATTGTATAATCCTGAACTTGAAGAAGCAGGATATTCAGAAGAGGCCATGGCGGCTTTCGTTGAAAAATCGAATGCAGAGGCAGAAAAATACGGGCTCGAGAACGTACTTATCATGATAGATGGGCAAGGTAATTTGGCCGTGAGCGATGAGAATGAGCGAAACGAGACCATAGAAAAACATAAAAAATGGGTCGATGCTGCTGCTGCGATGGGCTGCCATGCGGTTAGGGTAAACTTGAACGGTAGTAATGACCCAGATGAGTGGATTCAGAACTCAGTAGATGGTCTTACCAAATTGAGCACTTATGCAAAAACAAAAAACATCAATGTTCTGGTCGAAAACCATGGTGGACTATCATCTAATGGAGCACTGCATGCCGAGGTGATGAAAAAGGTGGATATGGACAATTGTGGAACGCTGCCTGATTTTGGCAATTTCTGTATCAAGCGCAAAGAAGGCACTTGGGATTGTGAAGAGATGTACGACATTTATAAAGGTGTTGAAGAATTAATGCCATATGCAAAGGCCGTAAGCGCAAAATCACATAACTTTGATGAAGACGGCAATGAGACCGAAATAGATTATGCCAAGATGTTGAAAATTGTAAAAGATCATGGCTATACAGGTTTTATCGGTGTTGAATATGAAGGCAGCGAACTAGATGAAGAGGCAGGTATCTTGGCTACCAAAGAGCTGCTTTTAGAGGCTGCCAAAAAATTAGGTTAAAAAGCAGAAAACCAATCGACCATACCTAAGTGAAATCATTTTTTAACCAGCTTTTCGATTACAATTACTTTTGTAACAAGAAGTTAATTGAATATTGCGATACTCTAGATACAGTACCGGAGAAGAGTATCGGTCTATTCAGTCATGTGCTTAACGCCCACCATATTTGGAACGCAAGATTGCGCCAAGAGAAAAGTCTGTATACCGTTTTTCAAGTGCACGAAATTTCGAATTGGAGCGAAATTCACTATGAGAACCAACGTGCATCTTTCGATATAACCTCTGAAACAGAGAATTTCGAAAAGCGAATTGACTATGAGAATTCAGAAGGCAGGTTGTTCACCAATACCATTCAAGACGTTCTTTTTCACATTATAAATCATTCGGCACATCATAGAGGGCAGATAGCCATGGATTTTAGGCAGAACGGAATCGAGCCCTTGGTATCTGATTATATTTTTTACAAACGATAATTGATGGGTACGAAAATTCGAGTTCAACTTTCGGTAATGATGTTTCTTGAATTTTTCGTTTGGGGCAGTTGGTTCGTTACCCTAGGTATTTATTTGCCCAACACATTGGGCTCTAATGGCGGTGAGATTGCTATGGCCTATTCGACACAATCGTGGGGCGCTATACTTTCACCGTTTATTATAGGTTTGATAGCCGATAGGTTTTTTAATGCTGAGCGAATTCTGGGCTTTCTACACTTATTGGGCGCCGTTTTAATGTACTTGCTTTACCAGGCCACTGATTTTGGAAGTTTTTTTCCCTACTTATTGGCCTACATGGTTATGTATATGTCAACCTTGGCTTTGGTCAATTCGGTATCGTTCGGGCAAATGAAAGACCCGGCGAAAGAGTTTTCTTTCGTTCGTGTATTCGGTACTGCCGGATGGATAGTCGCAGGTATTCTGATCAGTATTCTAAATTGGGATTCACAAACTGGTATTTCAGAGGGGCTTTTGAGAAATACATTTTTAATGGCTTCTATTTCATCCGCCATCTTGGGTGTTTTTAGTTTTACATTGCCTAAAACACCACCGAAGGCGAACAAATCGGAAAAAGTCTCCGTGACACAAATGTTGGGGTTGGATGCACTTTCGTTATTAAAAGATAGAAACTTTCTTGTTTTCTTTTTGGCATCGGTTCTTATATGCATACCCTTGGCTTTTTATTACCAGCATGCCGGTCAGTTTTTAGGGGAGATAGGTGTTTCGAATCCTGCGGGTAAAATGACGGTAGGCCAAGTATCGGAAGTCTTGTTTTTACTGCTGTTACCCTATTTCTTCAAACGATTTGGCTTCAAGATGACCATAATGGTCGCTATGCTTGCCTGGGCATTGCGGTACATGTTTTTTGCTATCGCAAGCGGAGGGGAGGAAACCTATATTCTTTTATTAGGCATTGCCCTGCACGGTATTTGTTATGATTTCTTCTTTGTTTCTGGCCAAATTTACACTGATAGTAAAGCTGGGGCAGCCTACAAAAGTGCTGCGCAAGGTCTCATTACCCTGGCCACTTATGGTTGTGGAATGCTTATTGGTTTTTGGGTAGCCGGAAAGATAACCGATTTCTTTATTCTTGAGGAAACCGGTCACGATTGGCAAACCATTTGGACCTACCCTGCGGCATTCGCTTTCTTGGTCATGGTTTTGTTTCTTTTGCTGTTCAAAAATGAAAAAATAGCCTATAAATCGTAGCTATTTTAGTAAATTGTTACCCTTAATTCAAAATTCACTTTTCAATTATTTAAATAGGATTACAATGCCAAAGAAAATCAGATTAGGAATACTTGGAGGCGGCGGTGATTCCCTTATCGGGGTTTTACACCGTGTAGCTTCTCACATAAATGACAACTACCAAATTGTAGGGGCAGTTTTTAACCCCGACTTTGAACAGAATATGGCCTTTGCCAAAGAAATTGATGTTCCTACCGACCGTATCTACAAAGATTTTGATACGATGGTGGAAGAAGAATTGAAATTGCCTGAGGATGAGAGAATACAGGTCTGTTCGGTTCTTACGCCCAATTTCTTGCATTTTCCTATGGCTAAAAAATTGTTGGACAATGGTTTTCATGTGATTTGCGAGAAGCCGATGACTACCACGCTAGAAGAAGCGAAAGTCTTGCAAGAGGCGCATCAAAAATCAGGGGCAGTTTTTGCTTTGACCCATACCTATACTGGCTACCCAATGGTTCGTCAGATGAGAGAAATGATAAAGGCGGGTGCTTTGGGTAAAATACACAAGGTAGATGCTCGCTATTACCAAGGTTGGATCAATCCAATCATTCATGACAAAGAAAAAAGATCTAGTGTATGGCGACTTGACCCTAAGAAAGCTGGTATCAGTTCTTGTATGGGCGACATAGGGGTTCACGCCTTCAACTTAGTAGAATACACTACTGGTCTAGAGGTTAAATCGTTATTATGCGATTTCAACTACTTGTATGAAGACAATCAAATGGATGTTGATGGTACTGTTCTTATTAGAATGGGAGACCATGTAAAAGGTGTGATCAGAGGTAGTCAAGTTGCAACCGGAGAAGAGAATGGCCTTGCCATTGCCATTTATGGTGAAAAGGCATCTTTTAGATGGGAGCAAGAGAAGCCAAATTTCCTTTACATGATGAGCGATACCGAGCCTACCAAGATATATAAGCCAGGGCATGCCTATAATAGTGAGTTTTCGCTAGACGGCACTAAGTTGCCGGCAGGTCACCCAGAAGGTATCTTTGATTCGATGGCCAATATCTACTTAGGTGTGGCACGTGCCATTCGTGGGGAAGAGCAAAACAATGGTGGTTACCCAACCATGAAAGATGGTGTTAGGGGTATGAACTTCATTGAGGCTACCGTAGAATCGAATAAAAATGGCAATACTTGGGTAGAACTTGAGAACTAGTTTTTACTCTTAAAAATTTGAAATTTGTAAATCCCTGAAACCGAAAGGTTTTGGGGATTTTTTCTTGGCACACTCCTACTTCCTTAAATTCTTGGCAAAATATTACAAGGTTCTCGGCCGTTATGTTACCCTAATATTTCATTATGCGTAAACTTCCCCTGCTTCTTGTTCTAGCCGTATTTTTCGTTTCATGTTCTAAAGATGATGCACCTTCCGGTAATGAAAACCCAAAGGAACAACATGACCCCGATCCGGTTGTAGAAGAAGAACCGCAAATTGGCCTTCAATTCTTCGGTAATGAGAAAGAGTACGATATGGGGGTCAGTCTACATACTACCAGTGAAGGTTTTATAGGCTTTGAGAAGATTAATGAAACCATCGACCGTCTCGAAAACGACCTGGCCATACGCAAGTTGAGCCCTGAACTCGAATTAATAGAGGAGATAATAGTTGAAATTGAAGGAGGGTTCGACGTATCTCAGGTGGTATCCTTGCCTGATGGTACCTTTTTATTGGTCGGTAGGCGTTTCGTGATGGGAGGTTCTTTTCCTGTTATTCAAAACATGAATGATAAGGGAGAGGTGTTGAAAAGTTACCTTTTTGGCGGCTATATGGAGATTCTCGATTTAAATGGCAGAGCGACCTCTGTTACGGTCACTGATGCCGCCCTTTATGTTACCATCGATTTTTTTGGCAATCAAACCACTATAGCGGCGATAGATTACAATTTTGAAGAAATTTGGCACCGAACGTTCAACTCTTCACGTAATTCGAAGGGGTATTGGAGTGGTGATAGCCTGTATTTCACCAACACTACTAAAGAGGGTGATAGTAACTTACACGATACTTTAAATGTATTCAATCTTGGTGCCGAGAATGGGCAGACTCTATGGGAACAGAAATTTGAAAACATAAAAGCAGATTTTTCAGCGAATCATTACATTAATAAAATGATGCATGTAGGTGATGAACTGCTTCTATTCGGTTGTATAGGAAGGGAAGAAAGTGCTAGTACTGGTCAAGTACCCCAAGGGCTATTTATGAAATTGAAACAGGAAGACGGAGAGCAAGTAGAGCGATTGCTGTTCGATGATTATTGGGCCGTCGTAGATGCCATTGTAGTAGATAACGATATCATCATCGGTGGCTACAGTGTTAGAAGTGAATTGGCAATATCAAGAGTAAATAGTGATGATACTATGAACTGGGATTATTTCTACGGGCCAAGAAGCAACGAAAATTTGACCAGCTTTCAAATGGTTAACGGCCAGATAGTTTTTATAGGTAGCGTTCAGGCTACTCCGGAAAATGATGATAGAGATGCGGTTTATGGAATTTTAGATGCAGAAACGGGCCAACTTCAATAACTAACGGTCGAAAACCTTCTCGAATTCTTGGCATACCACAATCATGCTCTCATTTGGCTTTCTGCCATATTCCGATAACTCTTTGGTATAGTAATCCCAATGAACCTTGCGCCAATACGCTAGACTTTGATCACCCTCACCTTCAATACGGGCATAGGCTTCATCAATACTAAAGAATGGTCTAAGGCGTACAGAAGTGGTTCTCACAAGACATTGAGCTTGACCTTCCCAATCGGTTACAATCATAAAATCGCCAATTTTAGGTAAGGCTTCCTTTCTATATTGAAGGCCTAAAAGAGAGGGCGATGTCGCTTTCTTAATTCCTTTTTTCACTAAAGATGCACATTCATTGGCATCTAATTGGTTATGGCAGAAGTGTACCACCTTGGGGGCTTCGTTGAAGGCGTACTCCAAATGCTTGTCTAAATAATCGCCCCAAAGATTTCGTGCCGAAGCATTTTCCATAGAATGCAAAATTAAATATAACCGTGTAAGGCTATCAAAACAATTTACGTTTTAAAGCTTAATAAATATCGGTTTATAGATGAATCGAAAGTTTTTTTAGTTACGTGGCCCAAAGGGCTTTATTTGAGGCGTATGTAAACAACTCATATAAAGACTTTTATTTTACCACCTCTTATCATGGCTTGTAAGCCCTAATTGACATTAGACCATTCATAGGCATAATTCTATGTATATACTCTCGGATTCCCTATATTTATAACTTCCCAATTTTTGTAAAAAAATAGGCGAAATACAGAATTAAATATAGGGCTTATTATCAAACTTTCAATGGGTTGAGGTAAGTCGACAGAATAGAACAAATACACTAGAAAATGAAAACAATCAAAGGACCGGCCGTGTTTTTGGCCCAATTCGTAGACAGTAAGGCACCGTTCAATACGTTGGATGGTATGTGCAAGTGGGCCTCAGATTTAGGCTATAAAGGTATACAGATACCTACTTGGGAGAAATTTCTTATCGATATCGATAAGGCAGCAGAAAGCCAAGATTACTGTGATGAACTAAAGGGAAAAGTAAACTCTTACGGTCTTGAGATTACAGAACTTTCAACACACTTACAAGGTCAGTTGGTTGCCGTTCATCCGGCGTACGACCTTATGTTCGATAATTTTGCACCTGATTCGGTAAAGAACAACCCTAAGGCGAGAACAGAATGGGCGGTTGACGTGGTCAAAAAGGCGGCGACTGCAAGTAGAAGATTGGGCCTTAAGGCGCACGCCACCTTTTCTGGAGCATTACTTTGGCATACATGGCACCCATGGCCGCAGCGACCTGCCGGTTTGGTAGAAATGGGTTTTGAAGAACTTGCCAAAAGATGGATGCCCATATTGAACCATTTTGATGAAGAAGGTGTTGATGTTTGTTATGAAATACACCCAGGTGAAGATTTACATGATGGCGATACTTTTGAGCGGTTTTTAGAGGCCACGGGTAATCACAAAAGAGTGAACATTCTTTATGATCCAAGTCACTTCGTACTTCAGCAGCTAGATTATATTACTTATATCGACCATTATCACGAGTTCATTAAATCTTTTCATGTAAAGGATTCAGAATTCAACCCAACGGGTAAAAAAGGTGCATTCGGTGGCTATAACGATTGGGGGCAGAGAGCCGGTAGATATCGTTCGCTTGGCGACGGCCAGATAGACTTTAAGACTATATTTTCAAAGTTGACCCAATATGGCTGCGATGTTTGGGCCGTAATGGAATGGGAATGTTGTATTAAGAGCCCGGAGCAAGGGGCGAGGGAAGGCGCAAAATTCATACAAGATCATATCATCGAAGCGACCGAAAAGACTTTTGATGATTTTGCGGGTGCCGAAATCGACAAAGGCATGCTCAAAAAAATATTGGGATCGTAAAGTTGGGGGCTGCTAAAGCCCCTTAATTATTCAAGTATATTCAAACAACAAATAAATCCAAAAACTCTAATGAGAAAACTAACCCTAATGGCATGTTGTGCATTAATGGCATTTGCATGTAAAGAAAAAGCCGAGAAAACTGTCGCAGAAGAAACACCGACCATGGCAGAGGCAAAAACAGAGACTTCAGAATCAGAATGGACTGTTCTATTCGATGGAAAGTCATTCGACGGATGGAAAGAATACATGAAAGATGATATTTCAGACAACTGGAAGATCGAAGATGGTGCTATGGTGTTTTATCCACCAGAAAAAAGGGAACGAGGCCAAATATTCGACTTGGTTACCGAAAAGGAATACACCGATTTTGTTCTTTCTTTAGATTGGAAAATTTCTGAAGGAGGCAATAGCGGCGTTTTCTGGGGAATCAATGAAGAAGCAGGATTAGGGAAGCCCTATGAGTCAGGTCCTGAGGTTCAGGTAATCGATAATGAGAAGCACCCAGATGCTAAGAACGGGCTTTCTCATCAAGCAGGAGCTTTGTACGATATGGTCGATCCAACCGAAGATGTAACAAACCCTGCGGGAGAATGGAATACGATGGTGATTACCGTAAACCATAAAGAACAAAAAGGTAGCGTTGAGCTTAACGGTAAGAAAACAGTCGAGTTTCCTGTTGGAAACGAAATGTGGAATGTAATGGTTTCTAAATCGAAATTCGCGAATTGGGAACATTTCGGGAAATACGTTTCAGGAAAAATTGGCGTTCAAGACCATGGTAACCAGGTTGCCTTTAAAAATATTAAGATACGCGAACTTTAAAAATTAGGTTCGAGAAAAGCCGCTGAATATTCAGCGGCTTTTTTTATGTAAAAATGTTTCCTAAATCTTCTTTCTGGGCTCATTCTTTCACATATGGGCGACTTCCCGTATTTTCAGTTACCTTTGGCAAAATTTTATATTTCCTATGATTCAATCGATGACCGGTTTTGGTAAGCATGTAATCCAACTTCCAACCAAGAAAATTACGGTAGAATTAAAATCGCTGAACAGCAAAAGTCTTGACCTTAACGCCCGAATGCCATCCGCATATCGAGAAAAGGAACTAGAGCTACGAAAAACGATTGCCAGTTCGCTTTCAAGGGGTAAGGTCGATTTTGGTTTGTATGTTGAGTTTACAGGTGATGAAACATCTGCTGAAGTCAATGAGCTGGCCGTTATAAACTACATGAACCAATTAAGGTCGATTGCCGGGGGAGACGAGCTTAAATTATTGGATATGGCGCTACGAATGCCCGATGCCCTAAAAACCGAAAGAGAAGATATCGATGAAGAAGAGTTCGGTCATATTCAGACGGCAGTTTCAGAAGCTTTAAAGGAAATCAATAAATTTAGAACCGAAGAAGGTGGGGTTCTTGAGCGTGATTTTTTGATGAGAATCGAAAACTTACAAAACCTTTTGAAAAGAGTTGAGACCATGGACCCAGATCGCCAAAAAGAGGTCAGGGAAAGGTTGAACAAAGCTGTTTCTGACATCAAGGCCGATGTCGATGCGAATAGATTCGAGCAAGAATTGATCTATTATCTTGAAAAGTACGATATAACTGAAGAAAAGGTGCGCTTAGCGAACCACTTGAAATATTTCTCGGAAACGTTAGGGTCTTCTGATTCAAACGGAAAAAAATTAGGGTTCATTTCTCAAGAGATAGGAAGGGAAATCAATACCATAGGCTCAAAGGCCAACTATGCGCCTATGCAGCAATTGGTGGTGCAAATGAAAGACGAGCTCGAAAAAATCAAAGAACAAATGCTTAACGTACTGTAGGTACACCAACTTATTGACTGATGGAAGGAGGTAAACTAATTATTTTCTCGGCACCTTCGGGTAGTGGTAAAACAACAATAGTAAGGCACTTGCTGGGCAAGCCGGAACTTAACCTTGCGTTTTCGGTATCGGCGACCTCAAGGCCGCGAAGGGTGAAAGAGAAGCATGGCGAGCATTATTATTTCATGTCTATCTCCGAATTTAAAAACCATATCAGAAATGATGATTTTTTAGAGTGGGAAGAGGTGTATCGTGATAATTTTTATGGCACCCTTAAAACAGAAATCGAACGATTGTGGGCCGAAGGTAAAAATGTGATTTTTGATATCGACGTGGCAGGTGGGTTACGCATCAAAAGAAAGTTTCCTGAGGTTACCTTAGCGGTTTTTGTAAAACCTCCGAGTGTTGATGAACTAAAGATTCGCCTAAAGAAAAGAAGTACTGAGAGCGATGACAAAATCAACATGAGAATAGCCAAAGCGTCGGTAGAGTTGGCGACGGCGCCGCAGTTCGATAAAATCATAAAAAACTATGATTTAGATACCGCGTTGCAAGAGGCGTATGAATTAGTGACTGATTTTATCAAAGATCAACCAGAATAACATATTCAATGAAAAAGGTTGGCCTCTACTTCGGAACATTCAACCCTATTCATATCGGGCATTTGGTTATTGCCAACCATATGGCAGAATATAGCGACCTCGACGAGATTTGGTTTGTGGTAACTCCTGTGAGTCCATTTAAAAAGAAAAAGAACCTACTTGCCAATAACCATCGGTATGAGATGGTTTACCTCGCAACAAAAGATTATCCGAAGTTGCAACCTAGCAAGATTGAGTTTGATTTGCCCGAACCAAATTATACGATTAATACACTAGTTCATTTAGACGAGAAGTACGGTGATGGGTACTCCTTTAGTTTAATAATGGGAGAAGATAACCTTAAGGGATTTCACAAGTGGAAAAACTACGAGGTTATTCTTGAGAACCATGAAATATTTGTTTACCCACGCCTATCGGAAGGTAAGATAGAGCACCAGTTTGAGAGTCACCCTAAAATACATAGGGTGAACGCACCTATCATGGAAATTTCTTCAACCTTTATTAGAAAAGCGCATAACGAGGGTAAAAATATAAGACCTATGTTACCCGAACCGGTTTGGGTTTATTTAGACGAAATGAATTTTTACCGTTAGTTAGCTGTTGGGTCGAATAAGATGACTTCATAATCGAAATCTTGATTCACCCCATTGATTCCAACAGAACGCACAGTAACTTCAACAACCGTATCTTCCACTAAAGTGTTGGTGTTGATGTTGGGTACCCAAACAATAGTTGCATCCCCATAATTACTATCTAATTCTTCTTGTTGTACACTAATTGATTCGCCATTTTTGTACCTCATGCTTATCTCGGTATTATTAAAATCAGCGGAAGCAATAGAAAACGACCATCTTGGGTAAACGACCTGCTTGGGTATAAAACCTTCTGGAGGCCATGCAATAAACTCTGGGGTGTCTTGTGGCCTTGGCCCTGGGTTTCCAATGACCCAAAGAGCATTGTATTGACTGGTATTGCCAATGCCTATTTCGTTAAGCCTTGGCCATAGCAGCCATCTTCTATGGCCGACCGGGCCGTTCGCCGCGCCGTGGTCTCTTATATAGGATACAACCGCCGCCGCCCCTTGTGCAGAGGTAAGCAAAGAGTTGGCCGCTGCCGTGCTACCGTCTTCGGTATAGCAGCTCCAATTAGAAGGTGGAAAATGGTTTAAAGAGTTATTGGCATGCATCATTAATGCCGCCTGTTGGGCCTGGCCGCTTTTATCGGTATTTACATTCTCTAAAGGAGGTAACCCTACCGCATGTCGGTAATAGTTGATTCGCTGAAGAATTTTAGTTTGGGTCTCTTGTGGTACCGTGCCAGGAGTACATGATGACACATTTCCTGTCCACGCAACATCGTTGGTATCGTTCGTGGAAGCCACATAAAAATCATTGTACAACTGTAGTGCACCACTTTTGGCACTACTATCTAAGTTTGTAGAAAGTTCTTCGTTTTCCGGTTCGGGCTGGTCTTTTTCACATGCCGAAAAGATGAGTATACATCCAGTAAATAGGATGCTACAGATTGAATTACGCATTACGGTAAGATTTTGGTCTTACTTTGTAACGTTTGTCAAGCTGTAAAACTTGTATTTTTTTCGACGAACGGTTCTGGAGTTAAAAAAATTACTACTTATATGAATTTCATCGAGTAGTTAGCTGAAATTTAAACCTTTACATTGGCATGTTGATCGTACGTTTCCAAAAGATTCATGGTAGCCACTAATAAATCTTTGGTTTCTAGCAGCAGACTGAAGTAAAGAGCAGTGTTTTTCGGACTCGATTCATCGGCTCTCGTTCTCTCTACCTGCTTTTGAATCTTAAGATCCAACTTTTGAAAAAGCTCTTGCTTGGTAACGATGAGCTCGGTAAGCTTTAAAAAATCTTTGGTTTCAAAAATCTTTTTGATTTCACTAAAAAGGTCTTCGATGTAACCATCGGTTTCCTTTAGGTCTTTGATTTGATTGAAACGTAGTTTCTTATGGTTGTTATGAACGTGTTTATACCCGGCCTTCGCAATGTACTCTAACGACTGGGTCATATCTTGTAAATAGCTTAGTACGGTGATGTAGAAGTTACTGGTGCCAACACTTGACTCATCTAAATTTTTGATAAAATAGAATATGTTGTCACGTAGGCCTTCAACTTCTTTGTCCAATTTGGCAATGCCTTTCTTGCTCTTCTTTAGGGTGTCGATATCATGCTTCGCCAGACCATCGATACTTTGAGTGTATATTTTATTGGCTCTGTTAATGGCCAAAGCTATATTGGTCGAGCTTTCTTCAATAACGCCGATAATGGAATTACTTTCAGCTTTTTCAAGCTTTTCTTCCAATTTGGTTTCCTTCATCTTTTTGGAATGGGAGAGGTAGTTTTTCCCAATCAATAAGAATGCTATAATCAGAAGAGCTCCTGTTGCCCAAATACCACCAAGATGAATAATGTAGGCAATTAAGGCGGCGGCCGTAAAGGCGCTAATAGCGGTGAAAAACCATCCTCCTATAACATTTAGAACGCCAGCGACCCTATAAACGGCACTTTCGGGGCCCCAAGCCCGGTCGGCCAAAGAGCTTCCCATAGCAACCATAAAGGTTACGTATGTAGTAGAAAGCGGCAATTTCATTGATGTGGCCATCGATATCAATACACTGGCAACCATAAGGTTTACCGCTGCACGAACATAATCGAACGCAGGCAAGTCTTGAATACGGCTCTTGGGTACGTACACATATGGTTTTTCAAACTGAGTGTCCATTTTCTTTAAAACAGAAGCAGGAATTAGGGAAACCACGTTTTCGGATGCTTTAATGGTAAACTTCACGATTTGGCGCGATAGAAAGTTCGGTTGAAATCGTTCATCACCCTCATCTTGTCTAGAAAGGTCGACGCTGGTTTTAACCACATTTCTGGCTTTTGAAGAAAACCAAAGCGTTACTACCATTACGATACCCGAAAAGAGTAAAAGATAGGTTGGTGTCTGCACGGCGGTGGCAAGACCTTCCATAGTATATTCAGAGGCAGGAATACCACTTTCGCTCCATGATTTGTAAGAGGCCAATGCAGCCAATGGAACACCAATGAAATTCACCAAATCGTTTCCTGCAAAAGCCATGGCAAGAGCAAAGGTTCCAAGAACGATAACAATCACATAAATATTCCAGTTGAACAACGACGATACTATCAACGACAAGACCGTCCATACCACAAAGTTCATGGCTAGAAATAGTTCAGGATTTTGTCCTATAAAGGCCAATGTTTCAGGGCTAAAAATGGCAGCACTTTTTAAGCCTTTAACCAGTATGAAGTATATAATCGAGGTAATGGCAAATCCGCCAAATATCGCGCCTACCCACTTCGGTTTTTTGTCAAATTTAAAAGATATCAGCAATCTGGTGATAAACTGAACCAAAGCACCAATAGAAAAGGCAATCACTACAGATAATAGTATGCCCAGAATTATTTCGGTGGCTTTTTCAGTATTGATATAAGAACCAAGTGCAGAAAGCGAGTTATCGTTTTGGAAGATTTTAATGACCGATATGGCAACGGCGGCTCCCAAAAGTTCAAATACTATGGATACCGTAGTAGAAGTAGGCATGCCCAACGTATTGAAAAAATCGAGTAACAAGATATCGGTAATCATGACTGCCATAAAGACAATCATAATCTCGGCGAAAACGAACTCCGAAGGATTAAAAATACCTTTTCGGGCTACCTCCATCATGCCACTTGAAGACATGGCCCCGAAGGCTATTCCCACACTGGCGACAATCATAATCGTTCTGAAAGAAATAGCCTTAGAACCGATTGCCGAATTCAAAAAGTTAACAGCATCATTACTAACTCCAACCACCAAATCTGTAATGGCGAGCACAGCAAGTGCCACAATCATAAACAGGTATAAATTCTCGCCCATCAATTTTAAATAAGCACAAAAATGCGGTTATAATTTATGAATTAAGTTAATATAAGGTTATGAAGTCATTATTTAGGTATGTTAAGGTAATTTATGGCTAAAAATGAACCTCTTGTCGAGAGTCGGAAAAAGTTAACTGATGACAGTGATAAGATGTTTTTAAATTTATGGTGTATATGAATGAAAATCAACGTTATATAATTCGAAATTCCTAATTATCTACTATCGGTCGCAATATTTTTTTTGGCTAGATGAACAATATTATCTACTCAAATTCGTTTTCAATGTAAATTTAATGTTAAGTAATCGTGTTTTAAACGTAAATTTTTTGTAATTTTGATAACATAAAACGTTGAGACTATGAAAAATATAATGCTATTAGCGGTTTTAGCGCTAACTTTTAACTTAGGGTATGGGCAAAAAGAAAAGGAAGTTAAGTTAAACAAAGAGACCAACCTTATTGAAGCCACTTATTTTCACGATAATGGTGCAATCAGCCAACAAGGTACATTTGACCTAGATGGAAAATTACATGGTGATTGGCTTAAATATAATGAGCAAGGTGATTTGATTTCTGAAGGTACCTATACCAAAGGAGTAAGAACAGGTAAGTGGAAATTTATAAGTGACGGTGTTGTTAAAGAAGTAGAATTCGACAACAATGTCATTGCCAGTGTTACCGATAAAGGAAACAAGTCTTCTTTGGTTTCTAAAGACTAGATTTTTAAAAACAGTATTAGAAGGGCCGCACAATTAATTGTGCGGCCCTTTTTCTTTTTCTATAATTCTATTGTCCGGTAAAAGCCGTAGACTTATGTAAGGTGGTTACCGGCACATCTTCAAGACTTATTGTCTTTGCATGAAGGCCTTTCTCAACTTGTACTATATTATTTGCCGTGACCTCTACTGAAACCGTTAAGGTCTCATACCCCAAGGATTCTATTTTTAGAACGTATGATCCGGGAATGATATGAGGTAATTCAAAATTGCCGTGAAAGTTTGTTTCTGTATGCCAAGCAGTATCTTCCAATGAAACTTGTGCAAACATCATTGGCTCGCCGCCCATCTCCATATCGGTAATGGTACCTTTGACGATACCTTCTGATTGCGCACTCAATCGTACCAATGAAAACAAGCACAATAAGAGAAGTAGATTTTTCATTTTTTTTCTTTGCGCAAAGAAAAAAACACAATGTTAAGTTTTGGTTACGTGGACATTAAAACAAGGTGTTCTAAAGGTTAAATTATTCAAGCTGGCGACCGATGATTGAGTTGCTTTCTAAATGATGTATCTTGGTCGGGCAAATATCAATGTGACTATGGATTGGGAAAATCTTCTTTCTTTAAAACGGCAGGGAGACAAGCTGAAAAGATTACGTAAAGAACAAGATGAAACCCGCCTGGGTTTTGAAGTCGATTATGACCGGATAATATTTTCAAGTGCTTTTCGAAGTCTGCAAGACAAGACACAGGTAATTCCGTTATCAAATACCGATTTTGTTCACACAAGACTTACCCATAGTCTGGAGGTTTCGGTAGTAGGCCGTAGTTTGGGCCGGGTGGCCGGTAAAAAAATTATAGAGAAGCACCCGTACCTTAAAGAAGTACATGGTTATCAATACAATGATTTTGGTGCTATTGTGGCAGGTGCGGCCCTTGCCCATGATATCGGTAACCCACCTTTTGGCCACAGCGGTGAAAAGGCCATAGGAGAGTTTTTTGTCAATGGCATGGGTTCAAAATACCAATCGGTTTTAACTGAGAAAGAATTTCAAGATTTGGTCGATTTTGAGGGTAATGCCAATGGATTTAGGCTTCTCAGCAAATCAAAAGAAGGGGTAGAAGGTGGTCTAAGGTTAAGTTATGCGACCTTAGGGGCTTTTATGAAATACCCCAAAGAATCATTGCCTAAGAAGCCAAGTAAGCATATTGCCGATAAAAAGTTCGGCTTTTTTCAATCTGATAAAGAAAACTTTGTAGAAATCGCCGAGGAATTAGGACTTATATCTACAGGTAAAGGTGGTGCGGTATCTTTTTCAAGACATCCGTTAACATATCTGGTCGAAGCCGCTGACGATATTTGCTACACGATTATCGACTTTGAAGACGGGATCAACTTAGGGCTGATATCTGAAGATTATGCCCTTGAATACTTAATCAAACTGGTTAAGGACAATATAAATACCAAAAAGTATAATTCTTTGGCCTTTAAAGAAGACCGCTTGAGTTATCTACGCGCATTGGCCATCAGCACTTTGATAACGGATGCAGTAGATGTGTTCGTTCAAAATGAAGAAGCCATTCTTAACGGTAATTTTGGCGTTTCGCTTTTAGACAAAAGTAAATACGAAGCACAGGTCACCGATATTATTTCGCTGAGCGTAGATAAGGTTTACCGCTCCCAAGAGGTAATAGAGAAAGAGATAGCTGGCTACAAGATAATCTCGGATATTCTTGAGGTATATACCCAGGCGCTTTTAAGACATCGCGAAGGTAAAGCTTCCAATTATGATAAACTGATGATTCGAACCTTGCCCCAACTATACAGAAATACGGAAGCATCCGTTTATGAGATACTGTTGAATACCTGTTGCTATGTGGCCAGTCTTTCAGACCGATCGGCGGTTCACATTCATAACAAGATTATGGGCAAGCAATTATAATCCCGTGCTTTATTAAAATTCGTACGAAACACCTACACCCAGCAGTTGTTTGAATTGAATTCGGGGTTCACCGGCGTCGGTTACCACCCCCTGTTCGTTTGTTTGCTCATCAAAGAGAATATCATCATCGTAAATGACATGGGTTCCTATAGAGGTTAGAATGTATTTATTAACACGCAGGTCAATGTTCAATTCCCAGTCAACATCTACATTACCGAACTGCCGTAGGTAGTCTGTATACAAACTCAGTCGCTGTTTTAGAACTGTATTGGTCATCAGTACCGTTTCCCATTGATTCGTGACCAAGAAACCAAATTCAAGAAAGACATTTTTTCCTTCTTCTATAATATTTCCTTCGGTATCATAAACAGCTTTCTGTACCCCAAAGGCACCGCGGTTTGCCAAATCATCGTCTAGAACAAAAGTTACCTTTTGCGTTATAGGTGAAATGTACAAGTTGAATTTTTGGTCTTTGGTAATGTAAGATGTTCCCGCACCCAAGAATGAGTATCCTGGTGCCATGAATCTTGATATCGGGTTTTCCCTATCTGGGTATTTATAACCGTTCGAGAATTGAGTATTGAAGTTGGCTCTTGCCGAATAGTACCAGTTGCTGATGGTGTCTCTTTGAAAACCAAAAGTTGAACTTACCCGGAAAGAATCATCGGTTTTACGTAGCTTTTGGTTCTCTTGCACGTTGAGGCCATAGCTCATTTCCATGTAATTATCCCATTGAATATACCGAAACTTATAATTTCTTTCAAAACGGGCTTTTCCTAGGGCAGATATTGAATTGTTACCACCTGCGTTCCAGTTAACAAAAGCAACTTCGCTAAAATTCACTCCCAATTTATTGATGTTGGTCCAAAAGGAAGGAACCTTGAAATTGTTCGGCTTGTCTCCCAACGCTTTTGTACGCTTGAAGGAAACGACCGGGTTCATCAAATCAACGCTACGCGGTACGTTCTTGATTTTTTCCTGGGTTTTTCGAATGACTACGGTGTCTACAACTGTGGTATCAATAACAATGCTATCAACTTCTTGCGTTGGAGGGATGGTATCTCTTACTTGGGCTTTGGAGCCCAGTGAGTAAAAACAACAAAGTAAACAACAAATGGCAATTTTAAGAAGATGGTTGTTGTGCATGAATTAAACTATTTATTTGGTTTTTAATGGTGGTTACGTCTATTTCGGCTTTTTGTTTTAACTGCTCTACCGTACCATGCCCGATAATGGTATCATCGACCCCTAGAATTTTTACTCTTTTTGAAAACCCCTTCTCATTCGCATATTCAAGAACAGCACTACCAAAACCTCCCATTTTACAACCATCTTCCACGGTTAGAATATGGGGGTATTCTTCAAAGATTTTTGTAAGAAGAGAGTGGTCAAGGGGTTTTACGAATCGCATGTTAAAATGCCCAACCTTATTCGGTTGATCAATTTCTTTAATGGCCTCAACTACTGAATTTCCAATATGACCTATAGACAGCACAGCAACATCTGTGCCTTCTTGAAGGGTTTCGGAAGACCCGATTTCTATTTGCTCGAAAGGCTGCCTCCATTCGGTAAGAACCCCTCGACCGCGGGGGTATCTTATGGCTATGGGATGAGACAACCCAAACTGGGCAGTGTACATTATGTTTCGTAACTCTTGCTCATTCATGGGCGCGAAGATAATAAGGTTCGGAATGCACCTTAAATATGCTATATCATACAGCCCATGATGTGTCGCCCCATCTTCTCCTACCAGACCTGAACGATCCAAGCAAAAAATAACAGGAAGGTTTTGCAGAGCTACGTCGTGTATTACTTGATCGTAGGCTCTTTGGAGAAAAGTGGAATAAATATTACAAAATACGCTGAAACCCTCAATGGTCATACCTGCCGCTAGCGTGACCGCATGCTGCTCGGCAATACCGACATCGAATGCACGCTGGGGCAACTCTTTCATCATATATTTCAGGGAACTGCCTGTTGGCATGGCCGGGGTAATACCCACAATTTTATCATTGTTCTTGGCAAGTTCAACAATGGTATGCCCAAATACATCTTGATATTTTGCCGGGAACTGTTCAGCTGAATTTTTTTCCCTTTCTCCGGTCAGTTTATTAAACCTTCCAGGGGCGTGATAGGTTACCTGATCTTCCTCCGCCTTTTTTAAACCCTTTCCTTTAGTGGTTATCACATGAAGCAATTTAGGGCCAGAATGTTCTTTAAGGCTGTTGAGTTCAGTTACCAGCGCAGGTAAATCGTGACCGTCGATAGGCCCGGAATACTTGAAATTTAAACATTCAAAAATATTCTCCTCTTTTGCGGTGCCTTTTTTAACATTGGTCAAGTACTTTTTGAGCGCTCCGACACTTGGGTCAATGCCGATAGCGTTGTCGTTAAGTACAATCAAAATATTACAATCGGTAACTCCGCCATGGTTAAGGCCTTCAAACGCCATTCCGCTGGCAATTGAAGCATCGCCGATAACAGCAATGTGATGGCGATCGGGCATATTTTTTAATTGAGCGGCAATCGCCATGCCCAAAATGGCCGATATGGAAGTAGAACTATGGCCTGTGCCAAAGTCATCATACTTACTTTCATCACGTTTGGGGAAACCGCTGACACCACCTAGCTGCCGATTGGTATGAAAATTCCCTTTCCGTCCCGTTAGAATCTTATGACCATAGGCTTGGTGGCCGACATCCCAAATCAATTTATCTTCAGGGGTGTTAAAAACATAGTGAAGGGCCAAGGTAAGTTCTACTACACCGAGACTTGCCCCTAGATGCCCCTCTTTTGTAGAAACAACATCAATTATGAATTCACGTAATTCACGAGCAACCTCAGGTAAGTCGTCAACTTTGAGTTGACGTAGATCGTGGGGATATTTAATTCGGTCTAGTTGGCTCATGTTCGGGCGTAAAAGTACATCAAAACAGTTTTCGGTTTCCTTAAACAAATGTCAAAAATTGTACATTTGGCCCATGCTGCAACCTTTTGATGATAACTACTTTATGAAAAAGGCACTTCAGGAGGCTGAAATGGCCTTTGAGAAGGGTGAAGTTCCGGTCGGTGCGGTAATTGTGGTGAAGAACAGAATTATTGCAAGGGCCCATAATCTAACTGAAAAATTACATGACGTTACGGCCCATGCCGAAATGCAGGCCATAACTGCCGCAGCAAATTTCATTGGCGGTAAGTATTTGAAAGATTGTACGCTTTATGTTACCCTTGAACCATGTCAAATGTGTGCTGGGGCTCTGTATTGGAGCCAAATTTCAAGAATAGTTTACGGAGCCTCCGATCCGCAAAGGGGCTACGTTGCGTTAGGCACACAAATACACCCGAAAACAGTGGTGGAAAAAGGAGTTCTTGAGAACGAGGCGGGCGAATTATTGAAAAGATTCTTTATTCAAAAAAGAAACCTGAATTAGTTGAAAATTAAAAACCCCTGCAATTTTGCAAGGGTTCATGGTTTCATAGGGGGCGATAGGTTATCCCACAACGTGTATTTGGGCGGCCACCATGCCTTTTCTACCTTCTTCTTCCACATATTCAACTTTGTCGCCTTCATTGAGGGCCATTCCTTTGAGGGCGGTTGCGTGAACGAAAATGTCTTTTCCCGTATTGTCGTTGGTTATGAACCCGTATCCTTTGGATTCATTAAAAAATTTTACAGTACCAGTCATGCCAATAATATTAGTTGATAAATTGTTTGTTCCCTCTAAAGTATGAATTTTTTGAACAGTCTGTACTTAAAATTGGCTTTTAATTGAATTGAATTTTATTGATTTTCAGGCTTTTCGGAAGAATCCATTCGCATTTTTTTGATATTTTCCTCCGTTAGCATATAATCTTTCATTTTTTTGCCTCTGCTATGCTTTATCAAAAAGAGGGGCATGGCTACCAGAAATAACCCAACGGTTCCAAAACCGATACATTTATTTCCCATTACCAAATCTTCTTCTTGTACATAGAAGCCATAGCCTATCAAAGCGAAGGACAGAAGCGTTATCAGGATTATTACATATTTCATATTTGATTTTTTTGAATTTGAGGCTAGAAAAAGATTATCGGGTAAAGTTAATCAACTCCCTACGATAGGCTGTGAGCAATTTTGACTTCGAAACAAACCCGATGTACTTTCCATCTTTAATTACAGGAAGATTCCATGCGCCACTATTTTGAAATTTCTGCATGACCGTTTTCATGCTATCCTTTCCATAAAATATATGTTCGGGAGCATTGTGCATAAAGGTTTCGACCTTGGTATTCTCGTAAAGAGAGGTGTCGAACATAAACTCCCTTATATCGTCGAGAAGTACGATACCCACCAAGGCTTGATCTTTGTTTACTACGGGAAAAATATTTCTGGTAGATTTGGCTACCGAGCGATGTAGCATTTCACCCAAAGTCATGCTTGGTTGTACGACCTTAAAATTGGTCTCCAGTACATCGTCAAGGCGCATCAAAGTTAATACCGATTGGTCCTTATTGTGGGTCAAAAGTGCTCCGCTTTTGGCTAACTCTCTGGTATATATGGTGTAATCAATGGCGTTTCTTGTGATTAAAAAAGAGATGGATGCAGTAATCATCAATGGTACAAACAGCTCGTAGCCTCCGGTAATCTCAGCAATCAAGAATATGGCCGTCAACGGAGCATGAAGTACGCCGGCTATAAGACCTGCCATACCGATAAGGGTAAAATTACTTTCTGATACCGCAAAACCCAACCCTGAATTATTAATGACCTTAGCCATAACATTGCCCAGTGCACTGCCCATTACCATTGTAGGAATAAATATGCCACCGGCACCACCAGCTGCCAAGGTTGTGGTCATTGCGACTGCCTTAAAAATGGTGATGCCGAACAAGAGGGCAATAACCACCCAAATGTTTGAAATAAACTTGTCAAACGGTGTTTTACCCAAGGCTTTTATATGATTTCCTTCCAAAAGATTATTTATGAAACCAAAACCTTCCCCGTATAAAGGGGGAATGAAATAAAGCATAATGCCTATTGCCAGACCGCCAACCAAGAGTTTATATTTTGGGCTTTTCAGGGGTTCAAAAAGCTTTAAGATGCCGAAATACATTTTGGTAAAGTAGATAGAGGCAAAAGCCGTACCTACACCAAGAACAATATAAAATACAGTATCCTTTACTTCGAAATTTTGTGTGATAGTGAATTTAAAAAGTACCTCGTTCCCTAAAAAAAAATAGGAGGTAAGCACCCCAGAAATAGATGCCAATAATAGCGGCAATGCCGATAGCATGGTGAAATCAAGGCTAAATACCTCTAATGCGAAGACTATTGCCGCAATCGGCGATTGAAAGATAGAGGCTATGGCACCGGCAGATGCACATGCGATCAGAAGTGACCTAGTCTTCGAATTGATATGAAATAACCTTCCCAAGTTAGAACTTATCGCTGCACCCGAGGCCACAGCAGGACCTAAAAGCCCTGTCGAGCCCCCAAAACCAATAGTCAAAGGGGCCGCAATCAACTGTGTGTAAATGTGCTTTGGTTCAATGACTCCCTTTTTCTTGCTCAGGGAAAAGAGAATAGAGCTTACCGCATGGTTCAGTTTTTCTTTATGAATGAATTTTACATAGAGAAACACTAGAGTGAGCCCAATTATAGGAAGGATAAAGTAGATGCCGTTATTGGAAATAAGCACTCCCTTTTCAAGAGAGGTCTCTATAAAATAAACGATGTTTTTAAGGGTTACCGATGCCAGACCTGCCAACAGACCTACCAAAACGCTCATTATGTGCGTAAAGGTTTTGTTGGAGATGTTTTTATATCGCCATTTTAAAAATTTGGTTGAAAGATGTTTTAACTGGCTGGGCATTTAAACTATTGACCTAATTAAAGGTATGAAAATCCCCGAATGAACCATCTATTCGGTTACCTCAATATTGTTGAGCTTTAAGTTCAATTCATCTAATTGTTCTTGGTCGATAGGGGCGGGAGCATCAATCATTACATCGCGACCGCTATTATTTTTAGGAAACGCGATAAAATCGCGAATGGTTTCCTGTCCGCCAAGAATCGCTACCAATCGGTCTAGTCCGAAAGCGATACCTCCATGGGGCGGGGCGCCATATTGAAAGGCATCCATTAGAAAACCGAATTGGGCCTTTGCTTCTTCCGGGGTGAACCCTAAATGTTTGAACATAGTTTCTTGTACGCCCTTATCATGTATACGTATAGAACCACCGCCAATCTCGTTTCCATTGAGTACCAAGTCGTATGCATTGGCTCTTACCGCACCGGGGTCAGTATCCAATAACTCTAGTTGGCCGGGTTTGGGTGAGGTAAAAGGGTGGTGCATGGCGTGGTAATTACCTGTTTCTTCATCAAGTTCCAGTAAAGGGAAATCAACCACCCATAAAGGGGCGAATTCATTTGGTTTTCTTAGGCCCAAACGCGAGGCTAGCTCCATTCTTAGTGCACTAAGTTGAGTTCTGGTCTTGTTCATTTCACCTGAGAGAACGCAAATTAAGTCGCCGGGCTTGGCTTCCGTTGCTTCTGCCCATTTGGCCAAATCTTCTTGGTCATAAAACTTATCTACTGAAGACTTATAGCTGCCATCCTCATTATATTTAACATACACCATGCCTTTGGCACCGATTTGAGGCCGTTTGACCCAATCAATTAGTGCATCAATTTCTTTTCGGGTGTAAGAAGCTGCACCAGGAACGGCTATCGCTACGACCAGTTCGGAAGAATTAAAAACATTGAAATCTTTGTGTTGAGCGACATCGTTAAGTTCAGCGAATTCCATTCCGAAACGAATGTCAGGCTTGTCATTACCATAGATGCGCATGGCATCGTCGTAGGTAATTCTAGGAAAAGCTGATATCTCTACCCCATTGATTTCTTTCAGTAGGTGGCGGGTCAAACCTTCAAATACATTGAGAATGTCCTCTTGTTCAACAAAGGCCATTTCACAATCGATTTGGGTAAATTCAGGCTGTCTATCGGCCCGTAGGTCTTCATCCCTAAAGCATTTGACAATCTGAAAATACTTATCCATGCCAGCTACCATGAGTAACTGTTTAAATGTCTGAGGTGACTGCGGAAGGGCATAAAACTGTCCTTCGTTCATACGGCTCGGAACTACGAAATCTCTGGCCCCTTCTGGTGTAGATTTTATAAGATAAGGTGTTTCTACCTCGATGAAGCTTTTTTCGGCTAAATATTTCCTTACTTCCATGGTTACCTTACTTCGAAAAATAAGGTTGTTCTTGACCGGATTTCTTCGAATGTCCAAGTATCGGAATTTCATTCGTAAATCTTCACCGCCATCAGTTTCGTTCTCTATGGTAAAAGGCGGTGTCTTTGAACTATTAAGTACCGTTAGGTTTTCGACAAGAACTTCAATGTTGCCTGTGGGGATGTTGGCATTTTTAGAAGCTCTCTCAATAACCTCGCCCTCTACTTGAACTACGAATTCTCGTCCGAGCGATCGAGCTTGGTCCAACAACGCCGAAGCAGTACGGTCTTCATCAAATACCAATTGGGTTATTCCGTACCTGTCCCGTAAATCTACCCAGACTACAAATCCTTTATCACGGGTTTTTTGTACCCACCCAGATAGGGTTACCTTCTGATTTATATGTGATTCACGTAATTCTCCGCAAGTATGGCTTCTAAACATCTACTGTCAAATTAAAGCCACAAATGTAAGAAGATATCAGCGTTTCGTCTAACGATTTGACTGTATTCATATATCTCATAATTAGTTAAAAATAATTAATGGAAATATCAAAATTTAACAATAAATTCACCTTTGTGATATTTGTTGTGTAACTTGTCTTACAATTAGCTAAATAATCAACTCATGAAAATGAAACAAACATTGTTTAGAGGGGCCCTTCTTTTGGCGTTTCTCACAGTTCCGATTTTTGCTTTCTCACAAGAAGTGGTTCAGGGCACCATTACCGATGATAATAATCTTCCGGTGCCAGGTGCGAACATAGTTGTGAAAGGCACTACGAACGGAACAACTTCAGATTTTGACGGTAATTATCAGATAACCGTAGATGATTTTCCCGCCACATTGGTGTTTTCTTCTTTAGGCTACGCCTCGAAGGAATTGCAAGTGAACGGGGGCTCTAATTTAGACGTAACCCTTGAAGAATCTGTGATGGGTCTTGAAGAGGTAGTCGTATCGGGTCTCGCTTCTTCGGTAAAGAGAAGGAACCTGGCAAATGCCGTTGCAACGGTATCGGCCGCAGAGCTAGCAGGTGTTACACCGCCAAAAACACTTGACGGAGCATTGGCCGGTAAATTCACTGGGGCGGTAGTTAGTGCCAACTCGGGAGCACCCGGTGGAGGTATGTCAATTAAATTCAGGGGGGTGACCTCCATTAACGGTAACTCTCAACCATTATATATAGTTGATGGTGTCTATGTTGATAACAGTAGTATTTCCTCTGGAGGACTCAACGCCGTTTCACAGGCATCTGGAGGGGGTAATGCCTCGACACAGGATAATGCCACCAATAGAATTGCCGATATCAACCCAGACGATATTGCGAACATTGAAATACTCAAAGGAGCATCCGCTGCAGCCATATATGGTTCTAGGGGTGCTGCGGGGGTTGTGATTATTACTACTAAAAAGGGTAAAGCCGGTAAAACAAAGGTTAATCTTTCGCAGGGTTTTGGGTTCAATCAAATCATTCGACTACAGGGCCAACGTAATTGGAGCGAGGCACTTGCCGAAAGTCAATTTGGGGAAGGAGACCTTTATGCCGCAGCGCTTGAGGCCGGTCGTCTACGCGATTATGAAGAGGAGATATTTGGAGAGGAAGGCCTTATCAGTAATACCAATTTGAGCGCCTCAGGAGGTAATGAAAAAACAACCTTTTTTGCGGGAATCACAAATAACGATGAAAACGGTATTGTGAAAAATACCGGATATAAAAAGACGTCTTTTCGATTGAATGTTGAACATAATTTCAATACGAATATCAAGCTTTCCCTTAATTCAAATTATATCAGTTCTTCTGCTGATAGGGGGTTCTTCAACAATGATAATAGTGGTACTACCATTGGGGTGGCATTGACCAGTACAAGGCCTTGGGATTATTTGCTGCCTGACGCAAACGGCAACTACCCTGATCACCCTAATAACTCATCGAACCCTTTGCAAACAAGAGATTTGATGACCAATAATGAAAGGGTCAACCGCTTCATTTTAGGAGGAACCTTAGATGTCAACCTTTACAGCAACCAGAACTCTAATCTTAAATTAGTAGCAAGGTCCGGTGTTGATACTTATAATATGGAGGCGAAGGTCATCTTTCCTAAAGAACTACAGTTTCAAAGAGAAGACCAAGGTGGTGTAAACGGTGTTTCGGCCATTACCAACACCAATAATAAAAATGCCAACTACTCCGCTTTCTTGGTACACAACTATTTTACCGACAATGAAATCTCTTTTAATACACAGGTGGGTGCTACCAACGAACAATTCAGTAGAAATACGGTCAGCGTAGTTGCTTCTGATTTGATCGCTTCTGAAACCAATGTAGATCAAGGCGCCAACCAGAATGTAAATCAAAATCGATTAGAGCAAGAAGACATGGGCTTTTTTGTTCAAGAGACCGTCAACTATCAAGACAAGCTAATCGGTACTTTAGGTCTTCGAGGAGATAAGTCGACCAATAACGGTGATATCAACCAATTCTTTTACTACCCAAAAGCTTCTTTGGCCGCCAATCTTAACAATTTTGATTTTTGGAATGAAGAAAGCTTCTTAAACCGACTCAAGTTGAGAGCAGCGTATGGTGAGGCCGGTACGTTTGCAGCCTTCGGATCACTTTACACGGTATACCAGAGTACATTGGTCGATGGCAGTGTAGGTATTGTTGTGCCTATTACCCAAGGTAATCCGGAAATTACTCCCGAACGTCAGAAAGAACTGGAGGTCGGTTTTGATCTTGGTATACTAGATGAACGTTTAGGCCTTGAATTTACATGGTACCAAAAAAGGGTAGATGATTTACTTTTATTGGCAAATACCGAGCCATCGTCAGGGTTTACCACCAAATGGGAGAATGCCGGAGAATTACAAAATAGAGGGGTCGAGATAGCTTTGAACGCTGCCATAATCAATAAAGAAGATTTTTCTTGGGATGCTACCCTGAACTGGTGGAAAAACACCTCTGAAATGTTACGAATGGATATTCCTGCGTACAACACCGGTGGTTTTGGTACTAGTTTAGGAACCTTCCGAATTGAAGAAGGAAAAAGTGTTACCCAAATAGTCGGAAATAATGTGGATGGTGATTTAGTTCAATTGGGTGATGCAGAACCAGACTTTCAGACATCATTAATGAACAATATCAATTATAAAGATTTCTCACTTTCATTTCTTTGGCATTGGAAAAAAGGGGGTGATAACGTCAATTTGACCAAGTTGCTTTCTGATTTCGGAGGAACCAGTGCAGATTATGATGAAATTTCAATTGACCCCGATGGACAAATTCCGAATGGGGAGTATCGTGTTAACAACGGTATTTTTGCCGGTAACGCCACCCCTTTTGTAGAAGATGCTTCTTATCTGAGGTTGCGTGAAATCGGTTTGTACTACACAGTACCATCTAAACATTTGACTGATTGGTTCGGCAACGTTATTTCCGATGTAAAGGTGGGCTTTTCAGGTAATAACATAATCAATGTTTTTGATTACAATAGTTACGACCCTGAGGTTTCGAATTTCGGGGGTAACGGTCTTTCGACCGGTGTTGAGGTAACTCCATTTCCATCATCCAAAAGATACATGATGCACATATCAGTGCAGTTCTAACCATAAAAACTTGCAAAATGAAAATGATTAAAAGCATAAAGATCATATTAGTGATGCTCGCCCTCATTCTCGCTTCTTGCGAATTGGACGGTGGAGAAAGTTTGAACGGGGCCAGTACCTCGTCAATTTCCGATGATATATCTCGAGGTGAGCTGACCCAAGCTATTTCTGGGGTGCTTTCAGATATGAGGGTCGGTATATCGACCCATACCGATGTGCAAAGCATATTTGGTAGAGAGTATTATTACTTTACATCTTCTGATCCTCGTTATGAAGGTGATGTTGTGGTAGGTAATTTAGATAACAATACTTTTTACGTGACAACCCCATGGGGGGCTAGATATGCTACGATAAAAGATATAAATCTTATTCTTGAAGGACTCGATAATACTACAGCAGATTTTTCTCCTGCGGAAATAGCCGCAGCCAGAGGTGTGTTGAATACCTTAAAGGCCCATGAGTTATTGATGCTTACCGACAATCAGTACGACAATGGTATTCGTGTCGATGTTGCAGATTCTGAAAACTTAGGTGCTTTTGTAGATAACTCAGCTGCTTTAACGGCTATCGCCGATTTACTGAATACGGCGGCCGGTGAGCTTGGTAATGGAGGTGGAGCATTTTCTTTTGGCCTAACTGTCGGTTACGCAGGTTTTGATACTCCGCAGACATTTTTACAGTTCAATAGGGCCCTATTGGCCAGGGTTGAAGCCTATCGTGGAAACTATGATGCTGTTTTGACCGCTTTAGACGCTTCGTTTTTTGATTTGAACGGAGATTTGAATGCTGGAATTTACCATACATTTTCTTTAAGTGGTCAAGATATTGCCAACCCTTTGTTCATCGCTTTGAACCAAACAGCGAATGTTCGCGTAGCGCACTCCAGTTTCGTTACTGATGTACAAGATGGTGACAACCGTTTAAATAAGGTAGTTTTAAGAGACGAACCTCGAGAGGCAACTGGCTTGGTAGGTACCCACGACGTAGCGTTGTATTCGACGAACATTGATAATGTGCCGGTAATGCGTAATGAAGAACTTATTCTTCTTTATGCAGAGGCAAACATGCAATCAAACCCTACAGAGGCGGTCGCCGCGCTAGATGTATTACGAACCGCAGCTGGGCTGCCGGCATATGGTGGTGCAACCACCCCTGCTGCCTTAGAGGATGAATTGCTGTACAACCGCAGGTATTCCCTGTTTGGTGAAGGACATCGATGGATCGATATGCGGCGTTTCGACAGGTTAAGCGAATTGCCAAACGATAGGTCGACCGATAACGTGCCATCGGCCATACCGGTACCTGCAAATGAAAATAAGTAGTTAATTCACAATGTGTTAAATTAGATGAAAGGCCTGATGTTATTATCAGGCCTTTCTAATTTTTTAAAGGAAATCATAACAAAGCGGGGCATTTCATAAGAAATGCTAAAAAATAAATAAAACATAACATTTACGGCATTTGTTTCGTTGTCTTATATGAAGGATTCCATTTAATTTTGATTCCTGATTAAAAAAACGCTATGCCATTTACTGGTTCACATCCGGCTTTGATCATTCCTTTGTTGAAAAGTAGATACTTTTCGGCTTCGGGGCTCATTATGGGCAGTATGGTGCCCGACTTTGAGTTCATTCTTCTTATGAAGGCCCATGTGATTTTCGGACATAGTCTTTTGCCCATGCTCTGGCTGAATTTACCACTGTCAATTGTCTTGATATTTCTATATCACAATGTTATACGAAAAGCCCTGATATTGAACCTGCCACCTTATTTTGAAAAGAGGTTAAGACCATTTTTGAACTTTGATTGGAACGATTACTTTAAACGTAATGTCTTGAAGGTGATTATTTCTATAATTCTTGGCAATTTGGGTCATTTGTTTTGGGATGCCTTTACGCACAAGCACGGTATTTTTGTTGAATGGATGCCTTTCTTGGAAATTCCTTTTAAAGGCATGCCTTTGTACTTCGTACTTCAATATGGTTTTAGTCTTCTTGGGGCTTTAGCTTTGTTACTATTTTTTCACAAGCTACCTTTTAGAAAATATTTTCCCTCAAACCGAAGAAAGGAGATTTATTGGCTATGCATTATGATGGTCGCTTCCGGAATTATGTATTTAAGGTTTAATGGAGCGACCCGAATAAGCTTTGATGATTGGATAGTTTCTTCTCTTTGCGCCTTTATGGGCGGATTATTATTAGCTTCTATTTTTGACTGGCTATACTACCCGAACGAGCCTCGATTAAATCGAATGAAACCTATTAATGTGGAAGTTGACCGTTCTTCCAAACAACAACGAAAGAAATAAAAAAAGCCCCGGATAATTAATCTAGGGCTTTTTAAAACTTGGGGTTAAGTTTATGCAATAACTTCTGCCGTTGGTGTTTCTACCTTTTCAGTTTTCTTATTAGTTCCCCTTACCCAGATCTTTATTCTATATACAATATTGAATAAAACAGGTACAATTATTAATGTAAGAAAGGTTGCTACCAATAATCCGAAGATAACTGTCCATGCCAGTGGACCCCAGAATACCACGTTGTCACCGCCCACATAGATTTTCGGGTTGAATTCTGAGAACAATGAGAAGAAATCTATGTTCAGACCAATGGCCAACGGTATAAGACCAAGTACGGTGGTGATTGCTGTAAGTATTACAGGTCTCAACCTCGCTTTTCCACCTTGAACTATGGCTGAGGTAGCATCTTTTAAAGTTAACAAGTCACTATCGTCCATACCCAATTTCACCTTTTTCCGGTCTACTAAAATTTGAGTGTAATCCAAGAGTACCACCCCGTTGTTGACCACAATACCTGCAAGCGAGATAATACCCATCATGGTCATCATTATTACGAATGACCATCCTGTAAGCATCAATCCACCAAACACCCCGATAAAGCTTAAGAATATGGCAATCATGATAATCAAAGGCTTGGAGATACCGCCAAACTGGAAAATCAAAATAAGCATGATCAGCCCGAGTCCGGAGAAGAAAGCCCCGATCAAAAACATTTGTTGCTTGTTCTGCTCTTCAAGTTGCCCAGTGTAATCAATTTTGATATCCTCAGGCACACCTTTGAAATCTTCCATTTCTTTTTGAATCTCGGCAACAATGGCACCGGCATCTGTAAACCCTGGTTTAAGACCTGAGTAAACAGTTACCACCCTTTCACCATCTCTGTGCTTAATGGCGCTAAATGCAGAGGTATTCTTTTCTTTTGCTACTGCAGAGATAGGTATTTCTTTGATTTGCCCGCTTGCAGCATCCCTAAAAATGATATTTTGATTAAACAGAGCACTTTTGTTATACCGTAAATCTTCGTTGAAGCGCACATTGATATCATAATCTTCACCTTCTTCTTTGAAAACTCCTGCTTTCTCTCCGAACAGCGACCTTCTCAACTGATTACCTACTTGACCTACGGCAACACCTAGTTCACCGGCTTTTTCCCTATCTACAATAACCTGCATTGAGGGTTTGCCCTTGTTTACATCAATCTTTAGCTCTTCAATACCACCGATATTCTTGGTGTTGATAAAGTTTCTAATGTCTTCGGCTGTATTGATTAATTGGTCATAATCCTTCCCTTCAAGTTCGATGTTGATAGGGTAGCCTGCTGGTGGGCCATTGGCATCTTTTTCAACGGAAATAGCAACACCGGGGTAGATGCCTTCAAGAGCAGATTGAACCCTTGCCCTAATATCTTCGGTGTTAATACCGTTTCTGAACTTGTATTCGCTAAAGTTAACGGTTACCTTACCTTTATGAGGCATTTCGGCAGATGATCCACCATCCGTGAGCGGGTTTCCTGCTCCTTCGCCAACAACCGATACTGCAGAGGCAACCATAAAATTTTCACCGTCTTTCTTGTATTCCGAATTGTCCAATACCTCGTAGACCCTATTCTCTATATCTTGGGTAATTTCATTGGTCTTTTCTATGGCGGTTCCTTGCGGATATTCTATGTACACATAGATTTCGTTAGGCTTATTGTCAGGGAAGAACTCTACTTTCGTTCTGCCACTGCCCAATGAAGCGCCGAATAGCATAAATACACCAATTAACATCAAAAAGGTAATGCTGAAGTACCAATATACATTGCGGCCCCTTAAAGCATGCTTTAACCTCTTTTCATACCAATTCTCGAAGCGTGACATGGTTTTCTTCTGAAAATTGACCGCTGCTCCTTTAATGGCATATTTATATACCCAGAACATAAGAGCTGTTAAAATCAATACCGACCCTAGACCTCTCAGCGCACCACCGAATATCAGGAATAGAAGTCCGAAGCCACCTAAAATCAAGGTGAGTCTGATCAGCTGTTTTCTTGTCAATTCTTTTTCATCGGTACTCATAAATTGTGATACCAACATAGAGTTCATGAATATGGCCACGAAGAGCGAAGAACCCAATACCACCGATAACGTAATCGGGAAGTAAATCATAAACTGGCCAAAGATACCTGGCCAAAGACCTAACGGAACAAACGCTGCCACGGTGGTCGCTGTTGATATGATAATAGGAAAAGCGATCTCACCAATACCCTTTTTCGCAGCTTCGGTGCGAGACATGCCCTCATCCATTAAGCGATAAACGTTTTCAACCACCACAATACCGTTGTCAACCAGCATACCAAGGCCCATGATCATACCGAACAGTATCATTGTGTTCAAGGTGTAGCCAAGCAGGTTTAAGATGACGAATGACATAAACATTGACATAGGTATCGCAAAGCCTACGAAAAGCGCATTTCTAAAGCCCAAGAAGAACATCAGTACGGTTACTACTAAGATAATTCCGAAGATGATATTGTTAACCAAATCATCTACTTGGTTCAATGTTCTGGTAGATGAATCGTTCGCGATAGAAATGTGTAAGTCCGGCGGATAGTAATTAGCCAACTCTTCTTTAACTATTTCCTTGATCTGGTCGGCCGCTGAAATGGCATTTCTACCGGCACGTTTCTTTACATCCAACATAACCACATTATCACCGAACTCACGAGCAAATGTGGTTTTGTCTTGCTCCTCAAAACTTATGGCTGCAATATCCTTTAAGTAAACGGCACCGTTTTCTGATTTTACTACAAAATTCTCCAGTTCTTTGGGCTTGTCGATTTCCCCAAGGATTCTGATGGTTCTACGTTGGCCGCTCGTTTTGAGGTTACCGGCAGACATGGTCATGTTACCGTTAGAAATGGCATTAAGTACATCTTGAAAGCTCACCTTCGCAGCCATCATTTTATAAATATCAACGGCCACCTCTACCTCTTTCTCTTGTGCACCTCTAATATCGGCCTTCTTTATTTCAGGAAGGTCTTCAATTTCATCTTGTAGGTGCTCTGCGAACTCCTTAAGTTTTTCTACGGTATAATCACCTGTGAAATTGATGTTCATTATGGGTACTTCTTCAGAGAAGTTCAGGTCGAACACATTCGGTTCTACTTTGGCGCCGTTAAAAGTAGGCCAATCTTCACTCGCCTTTTCCCCGTCTACTTCATCTTTGACCTTTTGCTTGGCCTGTTCAACGGTGATTTCCTCATCAAATTCAACCGTTATGATTGCATAATCTTCTTGTGAGGTCGAGGTAATTTCAACTACGTTACTGACGTTTTTTAATCGATCTTCAAGAGGGTCGGTAATCAGTCTTTCAATATCCTCTGCCGTGTTCCCAGGGTAGGGAGTACTAATGTAGATTTTGGTCTCAACGATTTCAGGGAAATCTTCCCTGGGCATAGCCATATAGGCCGAAAACCCTAGCCAAAGGAAAATACCGATCATTACATAGATAACCGAAGGATTATCGATGGCCCATGACGATAATTTAAATTCCTTATCGGCGTTCTTTTTTATTTTGCTCATCGATGTCTAGTTTTTGATTTTTACTTTCTGACCATCTTTAACGCTTCTGGCGCCTTCTTTGATAATATGGTCTCCGTTATTTAGACCGGTAAGAACTTCTACCTGTCCGTTCTGGGTTTTACCGGTAGTAATGATAGTTCTGCTTACCACGGCCTCTTCATCTTCGTTTGGCTCAGCAGCTACGTAAACATACTGCTCACCTTCAGCGTTCTCCGATATTATACTGGATGGTATAAGAATCGCTCCTTCGCTTGTATAATCGTTTAAACTAACCTTTGCCGTGAGGTTGGGCTTGATGGTTCCGTTTTTGTTCGGTACGGGAATTTCGACACTAAATGAACGGTTCGAAGGGTTGATGAAATTACCAGTTTGACGCACCTTAGTGGTTATGCTGTCACCGAGAACCGGAAAATAGACCAGTGCTTGCTTACCTTCAGATACAGCGCCTAAATAGGTCTCAGGAACATCAACTTTGATGTACATGTCTGAAAGGTTAACAATTCTAAACACCTCTGAACCTGGGCCGGGAGTAACAACCGTACCTTGGTCTTTGATGACATCGTCAATAATACCTGAGAAAGGAGCTCTTATCGTTGATTTACCTAATTGGCTCTCCGATTGTTTAATGGCATCTTGGGCCGCTTCGTATTCTGTTTTGGCTGACAGGTACTCAATTTCTGAACCTATTTTTTGATCCCAAAGTCTTTTTCTTCTTTCGTATGTGGTCTTGGCCAATTCGGCTTGGGTTTTAAGTTGAGACAACTGGCTTCCCATACCGCCGTCATCGATAACAGCCAAGGTTTGACCTTTGTTGACTCTCTGGCCTTCTTTTACATAAACTCTTTGAAGCGTTCCGGACATTTCAGGATAGATGAGCACATTTTGCTTGGTGCTAACATCACCTTGAAGTTCTAAATAATGATTGAACTTCTGTGCTTCCGCTTCAATGGTATTCACCAACGGAAGCTTTTCACTGCCAGATTTGAGGGCAATGGCGGAATCCAATCTTCTTATTTGAGATTCGATTTGCTTTTGCTGCTCAGAAATTTCTGATTTTTTAGCCCTTAGGGCGGCAAGGTCACCTTGCGAAATAAGACTCTCTAAAGATTGTTCTTTGCTGCCACATGCAACCGCGACTAGCAGAATGGTTAATAAGTATATTGCTTTTTTCATCTTAAAAAGGGTTGTTGTTTTTAGAGTTGTTTTTCTGGGTCATTCAAGATGAGCTCCAATTCAGTTTTTTTGTTGATTACTTCGACCATTGACTGCAAGTAACCTGATTGAGCATCATAAAGTTGGGTTTGTGCTTGCCTCAAATCGAAACTGCTTGCCAAGCCCTCGGTATATTTTATTTGGTTCTTGTTTTCAATACGTTCGGCAAGACCTAAGTTTTCTTTGGCCGTGTTATACTCCTCAATGGAAAGTATGTAATTACTTTTGGCTTGTTCGAGTTGAAGACGTATTTGCTCTTCGGCCTCTGAAAGCTGGGTTTTTGCTTTTTCTAGAGCAATTTTCGCCCTTGCGGTACTCGCGCTTCTTTTTCCTGAACTGAACAAGGGTATGCTTAAATCAAACCCTAGAACCGAAGAGTCGAACCAATCTTGATCACTACTGAAAAAATCAAATTTATCGGCAAACGAAGAGCTTCCATAATTTACAAATGAACTTAGCGTGGGCAGAGCACGGCTACGGGCCAATTTCCACTCAAAGAAGCGCTGCTCAGTCAAATTTATGGCCATCTTGTAATCAACATTGTTTTCAATGTTGAATTCAGTTTCCATCAATTCAAAATCGATTTGTTTTACAGCAAGGGCATCAAGGTCTTCCTCTAATTGAGTAGGGGCGTCGATAGCGATACCCATTACGAGGTTGAGCATCTGAAGGGTAATATTCTCTAATCTTACTGCATTTTTCAATTGGTTGTCTACAGATGATAATGTTATCTGCAGTTGTTCAACACTCTCTTCATCGCTAAGCCCGTTTTCGAAAAGTTTTTGCGTTTCAAAAAGATTGTTCTCTAGAGTACCTTTGTTCTTTTCGAAAATCGCAACACTTTCTTTTGCCAGAAGCACGTTGCCATAAGCCTCAACAACGGCCTTGCGAACATCTTGGTCAGTTTTTTCATTATTATTGGCGCTATAACTCAAAAATGACTTGGTGGCCTGTACGCCAACGATGTACGAGCCGTCAAATATTTTTTGTGTGAGGGTCGCTGTGGCCGTCATTTGTTGGGGTTGACCAAAAACCACGGGAATAAAAGTTCCGGGTTCGCCGCCCGCCAGTTCGGCAGGTAGTAACGAAACAGGCTGCTTTAGCTGGTTTTGATAACTGACCGAACCATTGATCTGTGGTAAACCGTCAGCAATAGTTTCCCATTTTTGTTTACGGGCGTCAACCAAATCTCTATCTGAATTGATGGCGCTGTAATTGTTTTCTAAGGCAAACTCGATAGCCTCTTCCAGAGTGAAGCTATAAGTCTTTAATTCTGGTTCTTGGGCCAAAGCCGTCACCGATAAGAAAAGTATGAATAGGTTTAGAATATACTTTTGCATTCTATTCTTGATTAGAGTTGATTATTGTATTTAGTATCTTTCTTCCTTTAGGTGTTACAATTCCGCGTAAATGATATTCCAAAAAATCATCCATAAGTTGTGCATGCGAGAACTTATCGGGTGGAAAAAGCGCGTGATCCTTAATGATTACACCACCTGCATAATAGATTCGTGAGATAAATTCAACGTTAAGGTTTTCCCTATAAAAACCCTGGTCTAAACCTCTCTGAATATTGTCTACCACGCAAGTTTTCATTTTGCAGTATTGGTTCTCTCGCATTTCAGAATAAATCTTGGGATAATATTTTTGCAATTGGTACTGCGGTGATGATTTTTCATCTTTCAAGAATTGCATTACATATTTTTTGATCTCATAAAGTTCTTCTATGGGATTTTTATTAAGGGCGCAAATACCATCGATGCCACCAGAAATAACTTCGAAGAGGTGGTGGGTACAGGCCGCAACCAATTTGGTCTTATTTTCAAAATGGGTATAAATCGTCTTTTTAGATATGCCCATTTGTTGAGCAAGGTCATCCATCGTAACGCTCTTGAAACCAAGTGTCAAGAACATATCTCCCGCTTTTTCTAGAATCTTTTCTTTCATAATGAGCGGCAAATATACTCTAGGAAACTTTAAAAACATAAAAAGTTTCTTAGGTTTTACAATTTTTTAACGCGAACGCTCAGTTGGTGTCGTTATTCTCTTGGGTTTTACGGGCTACAAAGTCGTTGTAAGCCTGTTCGCCCTCTTCTTGCCAAAAGCTGTCATAGTGTTTCCATTTAGAGAAATCGCTCTTTAACTTCATTTTTCGTCCCGGGCCACATTTTTTTCTAGATGGTTTGCCCTTTCCTGATTTGCGTCCGCTAAAACCACCGAACAATATTTTGGCCAAGACCAAAATACCGACTGCCTGCCAATAGGTTATAGTCTTAAGGCCGAATATATCTGGCATGAGCCAATTCCATAGGTACATAAACCCGTACCCGAACAATAAAAGAAAGAGAAAGACCAAGATGCAGATACATATGATCTTGAAAACCTTTTTTACTACCCTTTCAAACTTTGACTTTACTTGATGTTCAACATAATCTTTCATGATTTTATATTTAATAAGTTCTGTTCTTTTTATTTTCAAGTGCTCGGTACAGCAATGACAGGGCCCTGTGCCTTCTTGACATCAAGGTGCCTTCAGGTATACCTGTCTGCGCAGCTATTTCTCTATAACTATAATCTTCGAAATCAATGGCGATAATAATATCTCGGTAAGGTTCTTTAAGCTCCTGAATGGCTTTTTTGAGATCGGAAGTCATTTCTTCTGAAAACAATTCGTCACTCTCGCCATATAATTCTTCACCAAGTTGGTTCAGTTGGCGTTCTGCCTCATCTTCATCTTCTAAGCTTATTTTTCTAGTTCGCATAATGTCGACAATCTTATTTCGTATTGACCGGTACACAAAACCGGCAATATTTTCAATGGGTACCGAGCTATCGGCACGCGAAAATATGTTCAACGCCACATCTTGAACAATGTCCTCGGCATCTCTATCGGTCGTATTGTCTATACGAGATTGCGCATACGCCCTTAGCGAACGATATTCTTCGCTAAAAAAAGTGGTCAATTTGTTATAACTGTCTACTTCGGTACTCATTGAGGGCATATCATCATGCTATCTTCATCTCTATAGACGAAGCTTTTCAAATCTATTGCATTTTTAGACCGATTTTTTTCTATGGAAGTGCAAAGTCGTACCCAGTTTCGGTAAAATGGACTTATTTTTGGCAAAAAATCACTGCATGCAGTCTATCGAGTTTTATCGTTCAGAGTTCTTAAGTTATTTAAAGGAATATACCATCGATAAAGAGCCGGTCAATCTTTATGAGCCGGTCAACTATATATTGAACTTAGGCGGTAAAAGGCTTCGCCCCGTTCTTACATTGCTTTCAGCGGAATTATTTGGTGGAGACTATAGAAAAGCTCTTAATGCTGCATTGGCAATAGAGGTATTTCATAATTTCTCTTTGGTTCATGACGATATTATGGATGATGCACCCTTGCGCAGGGGCAAGACCACGGTACATGAAAAGTGGAATGTAAATACGGGTATTCTTTCTGGAGATGCCATGTTGATAAGTGCCTATCGGGTTTTGGAAGGTTATGAACCCTTAATTTTTCAGAAATTGTCTAGACTGTTCAGTGAAACGGCCTTAAAAGTCTGTGAGGGGCAGCAATACGACATCGATTTTGAAACTAGGGAAGATGTAACCATTCCCGAATATTTACAAATGATTGAATATAAAACGGCGGTATTAATTGGTGCTGCACTTCAGATGGGCGCTATTACGGCAGGCCAACCGGAAAATGTTCAGTCTGATATATATCGGTTTGGCCTTCATTTGGGAATAGCATTTCAATTGCAAGACGATTATTTAGATGCTTTTGGCAATCCTGAAACTTTCGGGAAGCAGATTGGGGGCGATATCATAGAAAATAAAAAAACCTATTTATATCTTAAAACGCTTGAAGGCGGTACCGATATTCAGAAGAAAGAACTACTGGATCTCTATTCTATTCAGCCAGTCGACCCTACCGCCAAAATTCAGACCATAAAAGAACTGTTTGTTGAGTGCGGTTCGGCCGATGCCACATCTGAAGCAATTAGAGAGTATTCTAATAGTGCGTTTGCTATTTTAGAAAAGCTGCCTGTTTCTAAGGAAAAGAAAGATGTACTTAGACAATTTGGAGAGAGTTTGATGGTTAGAAAGGTCTAACGAATACCGAAAATCTCTAAAGCATCATCGTTTTTGGCAAATACCACCTTTTTGTCTCCATTTACCCTTATCAGTTGAACGCCCTTGACGGTTCCTTTTGTCATTAATCCGCTATCTCCTGCTGCTAATGGTTCAAATTGGCCATTTCCTAGACCTTTCAAAAATAAAGATAATAGTGCATCGTTTCTAGGTGTTTCTACCTCGGAAGCATAAAGGTTACCGGCCATTAATAGGTCTAAGTGACCGTCATCGTCAAAGTCATCGGCTATTATTTCATTTACCGACGATAGTTGGGTCTCTACTGGCATCTTACTGACCTCAAATTTTCCTCCATTGTTCCCAAGATAAGAGGTTGCAAAGGTATAAGCCTTTAGGTTGAGTGAACTTTCCAATTGATTTTTATTGAAAATGTCATCTATCGCAGCTTTTCCAAAGGAATCATACGTTGGAAATTTCTTTTTTATGAAGGGCATTTGGTTCGAAGAACATTCGCGACCACGCAATGGTACTAAATTCTCATCGTCGTAATAACTTAGTACGATGTCATTGGAACCTGATGTGTCGAAATCATCGGCAAAAACTTCAAAAGGAGCCTTGTTGGTGGCTTTGTATTTATAATTAAGACCAAGGTTGCCACCAATAATGTCTATATCACCATCTTTATCAAAATCTTTTGCTATCAGACTGTACCACCAACCATTGGTATTGGTAAGGCCATATTGATCGGTCTTTTCCTCAAGGTTCTTACCTTGAATGTTCTCAAAAATTCGAATGGGCATCCATTCGCCACACACAACCAAATCAGAAAAGCCATCTCCATTTATATCGGTCCAAACGGCATCGGTCACCATGCCTAAAACATTCCATACCTCATTTTCCGTAAAATCACTTACCGTGAATTTAATATAATCTTTAGAACTTTGGTTGATTAATACGTAACTCTTCGCCGGAGCTGGGTATTTCCCCGGAATTTGTCGGCCTCCAATAAAAAGATCAAGGTCACCATCTTTATCGAAATCAACAGGCTTAACACAGGAGTTACTATTTGAGATAACTGGTAGGGCATTTTTATTTAATTTGAATTGACCCTTGCCGTCGTTTATGTACAACCTGTCTTCAAGATAGGGTGAGCCTTCTGAATATTCATTACCTCCGCTAGTAACATACAGGTCAAGATCTCCGTCTTGATCGGCATCGAAAAGTAACGAAGAAACATCTTCATACATAGAGGTGTCTTCAAAGACTGTAGTTAAGGCTTTGGTAAAACTGCCATCGGAATTTTGCTTGAAAAGTGCACTAGCCTGACCTATCGCCCCACCGACGAAAACATCTTCCAGACCGTCGCCATTGATATCTCCTACTGACAGAGCAGGCCCTTCATTTGACATTTTGTGAGGAAGCAAGCTCTCTCGTTTAAAATCATCGAATGAATTTTCTACGTGGTTGTATTCAAGGCCTTCTATGTTTTGTTTGGTAAAGAGTGTTGAGTCGGCCGATTTTTCTTCAGAGCCTGTCTGGGCTGTCGAATTTTTATAATCAACTACCAATGTTTCGTCAATCTTGACATTTGGGTATACCTGTTTGGTATTATCTGGCCAAAGAATTTCTACTGATGCCGTTTCATCGATTCCAAGTCCAAAATGAAGCTCTCTATCCTTTGCCGACATAAAACCTTTTGAAAAATATAATTCCTGGGTTTGCTTTCCTGCCGAGGAATGAACGGTTACCCTGGTGCCAATTCCATCTCGATTACCATCTGGCCCATTGAAGGCAATAGTCAAATAGTGCGCAAGGCCAAGCTCTCTTGAATTGTTTTTAAGAATATAGGCCGGGTCATCTGTATTGTTGACGATGAGTTCTAAATCGCCATCATTGTCAAGGTCAGCATATATTGTACCATTGGAACTGGTCTCTACACTGTCGCCCCATACCTTGTTCATTTGGGTAAACTCTAAATTGCCTGAGTTTCTAAAAAAATAGTTCTCTTTTTTTCTAGTAGGCATTTTTAGCATCACATCGGAGATATAATCTTTAACATCCATGCTTTTGGCTTGGCGTATAGAGTCTTGCTTTTTGTTGACGTAGTTTACAAAATCGTTGTTTCTAAAGTCTCTTTTGATACCGTTCGAGACAAAAAGGTCTTTATGTCCATCATTATCCATATCAAAAAACAGGGGAGCCCAGCTCCAATCTGTATTCGATACCCCAGTCAATTGAGCAATGTCTGAGAAAATTGGCACCCCATTTTCTTGAAGGTAGCCCGAGTTAAGTTGTAGGGTGTTGTACATGTATTGATAATGTTGCCCTGAATTTACCGTTTCGTAGAAACGTGCGGGGTTCATACCGCTCATACTGGTTTTAATGTCATAATTGTTAGCGCCCATCATGTCTACCACCATCATATCCATCCAACCATCATTATTGATGTCGGCAATATCATTACCCATTGAGAAAAAGGATATATGATTTGTGGCCTCGTTTATTCTTTCGACAAAAGTGCCATCTTGATTATTTATGTAGAGCAAGTCTTTACCCGTAAAATCATTGGCTATATAAATGTCTGGCCAGGTGTCGTTGTTGATGTCGCCTATTGAGATTCCTAACCCGTAAGACAAGCGGTTCTGTATGATGCCTGCTTCATGGCTAATATCTGTAAAACGTCCGTTATCGTTTCTGTAGAGGCGGTTGTTGGCGACTCCTCCATCTGTTTGAGATAACTCAAGCAAAGATTTATCTTCTGGGTAAGGGCTGGGGCTGTGGTTGAGAAGAAACATGTCAAGGTCACCATCTTTATCATAATCAAAAAAAGAGGCTTGGGTAGAACAATCTGAACTGTCAAGGCCGTAATTTTTAGCTTCCTCTTTAAAAACAGGTATCCCTTCATTATTCTTGGCCCCTGTATTTATGAATAGCCTATTTCTTCTGGTTTCTGGATTTTTAAATTTTCCCGAATTGGATAAGTAGATATCCATCCAACCATCATTATTGATGTCAACAACAGTGACGCCTGTGGAGAAGTGCTGTTGATTAAGAATGCCGGTCATGTGGGATACATCTTCAAATTTTAAATCCCCTTTATTCAAGAACAATTTATGCTGGTTAATGGTCGAAACAAAGAATATATCTTTTAACCCATCATTATTGAAATCAGACACGGCTACACCCCCACCATTATAAAAATATTCATACTGTAGGCCATTATATCGAATGTCTTCGTCTAAAAGATTTGAAAAATCAATTCCTGTCTCGTTTGAATTAAGCTTGGTAAAAATTCGTTCAGAAGAAGCATTTTTTCCAGAGAGCTCATAAGTTTTCTCACAACTAGTCATTAAAAAGATTAGTAAAAAAGAGATGTAGAGGGTGAATCGATATGATTCACAAATTTTAGATATGTTTCGATTAATTGACTTCATCAACAGGTGCTCTTGAAAGTAATAAGGTAAATCTACAAAAAGAGAAGAGGCATTAAAAAAACGACCCTATGTTCAATGAACTAGGGCCGTAATTATATACTATTAACTAAAATTAATCATAACCAGGATTCTGAATCAAAGCGGTATTGGCATTTAATTCGGCTATTCTGATTGGTACGTAATATGTTTTATCTAACCACAAGCGATTTTCAAAACCTGGGTCAACAGTTGTTGGCACGTATGAGTAGTCATAGTTCGCTGGGTCGTATTTATAGATTGATACCGTAGCCCCGGGCTTTAGTTCTCCAGTAATTTGAATACCAACTGCAGGTGCACCTAAAGTGCTTTCGGCAATCATCCATCTTCTTGCATCGTGATACCTATGTTCTTCGTAGGCCAGTTCTACTCTTCTTTCGTTTCTATAAACATCTACAAGCTCGTCTCCGGTAGCTGTTATTGCAGGAAGCCCGACTCTGAATCTGATTTTATTTAACCAATTTGTTGCTTCTGCTTCATCACCAGTTTCCAAAAGGGTTTCAACATAATTTAAGACTAACTCAGTTTCTCTAAAGAAGGGCCAAGGAATTGTCTGAAAATCAGTTTGGTCGACAAAAGCAGGATCTGGGTTGATAAACTTTTTGGTATAGTAACCGGTACGGGTACCGTTCCAGTCTTCAACCGGACTTTGACGGGTGTCTAGACCGAAATGCGTTTCAACACTTCCTGATCCATTGATCTCATATTGACCAGTTTGAATTTGATCGGCCGGGTCTCTTTCGGTAACATCAGAAGGTCTAGGCTTCCAATCGGCACCATCATAAAGTATGGTAGCATAAAACCTAGCCTCTCTGTTTTCATAAGGAGCACTGGCATGATCTGGATTGTCCCAATCAAATTCGGAACCATCGCTCATGGCATAATCATCGACCAAGTTTTGTAAGGGAGCATTTCCTGCCCAGTTATGGTAGCCATTTGGGCCATTAAACAGACCGATTTGTCTACCGGGACCACTAATTTCAACATATTGCCGCTCCCAAATAATATCATTTTCACCACCATTGCTGGCCAGATAGATATCAGTATAATTTTGTTGGCCTTCCTCTAATGAAACAGGTGAGGTCAAATCTAATTTATACCCGGTGGTTGAGTAATCCAATGCTTCCTTAACGGCATCCCTTGCCTGGATCCATCTTTGCTGCTGGTCACCTGAAGTATATGCGATAAGTTCAGGATTAGAATAACCTGATAACAAAGATGAGTTTGCTGATGCAGTTGAATAATCATGAAGGTCGCTGGCGGCATAGAGTAAAATACGAGCCTTCAGGGCCAAAGCCACTGTAGGGTTAGCTCTTCCTGACTCCATTTCACGACCATCAAGTAAGTCAAATGCTCTTTCGCAGTCAGCTACAATGAAGTTCACACATTCTTCAAAAGAATTTCTAGGAATATCATAATCAGAATCTAATTGCAGGGGCTCGTCTATTAAAGGTACGCCGCCATAAAATCGAAGTAGTTGGTGGTAGTAATAAGCCCTAAGAAAATAGGACTCACCTAATAGTCTATTTACCAAATCATTATCTTCAATTTGACCGGTGCTTAGATTAGTGATAGCTAGATTTGTATCTCTAATGTAGCCGTACATGTTATTCCAATCCCATGTATTATTTACCCATCCAGGATCGGCAGAATTCGTACGCGATTCGTTTATAGTGTTGATGCTTCTTCCTGTGTGGGTAAATATGGCCTCATCTGTCAATGACGCTAACATCTGTTCATCCAAACCCCCTGCACCAAGGCCATTATAGGCTCCGGTGACAGTAGCTTCGGCCAAACCGGCATCAGACCAAACACTTTGTTCTGAGACTTCGCTTAAAGGAGTGATACTCGTAAAATCATCGTTACAGCCAAGTGTAACAATGGCCAAAGGTAAAACCACTCTCCATCCTTTGATTGCATTTATAATTTTCATAGTATAATTTTTTAGAATGAAATGGAAAAACCTGCACTTAATATTTTTGAAACTGGGTAGTCTCTACCACTTGTGTTCAAACCTTCTGGATCAAAAATGGCATCCGTCCATGTGAATAAGTTAGAACCATTTAGATAAAATCTCAAATTGCTTAGACCAATTTGACCAATAATTTCTTGAGGAAAATTGTACCCAAGTTCAAAATTCTTAAGTCGCATGTAGTCAGTGTCTTGTCTCCAATAGGTATTGCCATTACTATAGTACTGATCAGCGCGGTTGGTGATACGTGGGTGTACAGTACTCGGGTTGTTGACCGACCATCTATTGTTATAGTCTCTTTCCAGATAATTACCGATGGTACCTGCTTCACTGAAGTTAAAGAACAATTCTCCGCCCCATGCACCTTGAAATAGCATGCTGATATCAAAATTCTTATAGCTAGCGGTTAAATTGACACCCCCTTGTAGGGTAGGGTAGATGTTTCGATCAGTTCGGTAACGATCATCGGGGGTTATTCTACCATCCCCGTCATAATCGACTAACTTCATGTCACCAGGTCTTAGGTTGTTTACTAATGCTGAATAATCTAAAGTTTCTGAATCGATATCTGCTTGAGTGGCGAAAATTCCGTCATATCCATAGACTAGCTGAGCACCAATCGTACGCCCTGTAACTCGTTGCCATTCAGGGGAACCTTCTGCTTCATCGTTAAATAGAATTTTGTTTTTGGCATACCCAGCATTAATGGTGATACCATAACTGAAATCTTCACCTACATAGTCGTTCCAACCCAAGATAAAGTCAAAACCTTTGTTTTCAACCTCCCCGAAATTTTGACGTGGTGGCGAAATACCTGATAAGGCTGGTAGAGAAGCCGAAGGAGTGGTAAGGATGTCGGTACGTTTGTTTAAGAACCAATCAAATTCTAGATTCAACTTATTCTTTATGAAACGAGCATCAAGACCTACGTTTATGTTGGTTGCAACCTCCCAAGTTATTCCAGTATTAGGAACTCTCGATTCGCTAAGGGTTGTGACCAATGAGTTGTTGACCACATAATTACCAAACCCGTAAGTTGCCAAAAACTGATTGGCCGGAAATTCGCTATCGTCAAATTTATCATTACCTAACTGACCCCAAGAAGCCCTCAATTTTAGATGGTTGAAATAAGAGTCGCTGGTCATATTCTCGAACCATTTTTCTTTGGTTACCACCCAGCCTGCGGTAAAACCAGGGAAGAAACCATATCTTGTTTCCTCAGGGAAAAGGTACGACCCGTCATATCTCCATAAAAACTCCATCAGGTATTTCTCCTGAAAATCATAGGATACCCTACCGAAATAGTTTAACCTAGAAGCTCGGTCAGATGAGCCATTAATATTCTGCTCATTGGTGCCTCCTGCAAAAAGATCTTGAATCACAGGTGAGATAAAATATCTTCTAAATGCATCGAAGCCTTCATATGTTTTGGTCTCTTTGTTGGTACCTGCAAGAACTAAAAGATTGTGGTCGCCAAAAGCCTTTTGGTACTGAAGATTGGCACCCAAAAGAATATTTAACCTATTTTGAGCATATTGGGTTAATCTAGGCTCGGCAGGACCCCTTTGAACGGGTGTTAATCCTGATTCATTTTCGTTTACTCCATCCCAAGTGTAAAGTTGCCAAGGAGTTCTCCATACTTTTCTGTTGTTAAAGCTTTTGTCAATTGCAGCAGTTGTTTGAAGTTTTAAACCTTCCACCCAAGGAATATCGATATCTAAAGTAGCATTTGACTGAAAGAAATCTCGAGTGTCTCGGTCATAACCGGTAGCATTGGTTGTAATAACCACTGGTTGTTGACCGTTTTCAATGTCAGGACCAGGGAAACCGTTTGGCCAGTAAGCCGGTTCGGTAGGGCGACCTCGGGTCAACATTCTAAAAATGGCCCCAGCTGATTCAGTAGGGAAATACCTTTTTTCCTCTCTGCCTAATACCCCTATTTTAAACTGAATGCCTTCACTTATTTTAGCGTCCAAATTGATACGTAAATCATATTGCTCATAGCCAGTAGCCGATTGCTTATAGTATGCATCTTGTTTTAAGTATCCTAGCGAACTAAAGTAATTGAAGTTTTCGCTACCGCCAGTAAGTTGCATTGTGTGTTTTTCTTGTGAAGCTCCCCTCTTAAAGGTTTCACCGAACCAGTCAGTGTCGGGATGCCCCCATTGATCCGTACCGTTTCTGAACAATTCAATATCTTCAGGTGTATAAATGGCATCTCTTTGAGAACCGTCTGGCCTTGTATAGGTGCCGGTCGAGTTGAAAGCGTTGGTAGCGGCTTGCCATTCTTCAACAGGCAAATTATAGACCTCAAGCTCATTTCTTAGTTCGGCATATTGCGGTGAATTGGCCATGTCCGGAATGACTGTTGGCGTAGCCCAGCCTTGCATTGAAGAATAAGTTATTTTAGGTTTTCCTGATTTCCCGCGTTTAGTGGTTACAAGAATAACTCCGTTCGCAGCCCTTGCCCCATATATAGCGGCGGAGGCATCTTTCAAAACAGATATACTTTCGATATCAGCCGGGTTGATACGAGCTAAACCTCCATCTCTATCGGGAATTCCATCAACAACTACAAGTGCCCCTGTATTGTTGTAAGTATTTGTTCCCCGAATTCTTATGGTAGCATTGTCATAACCTGGTTCTGCACTTGGCTGGTTGACAAATAAACCTGCTACTCGACCAGAAAGGGAGTTGGTCAGGTTAACGGTAGGAGATTTAGTTAGTTCTTCACCTTTTACAGAGGCGACAGATCCGGACACGGTAGCTCTTTTTTGAGTACCGTAACCAACAACGACAACTTCTTCAAGATTTGAAACGTCTTCTTGCATTTGAATGTCGATGCTTGAGCGGCCATCGGTCGAAATCGTTTGAGAAACAAACCCGATGTATGAGAAAATCAAGACTGCATCTGAGCTTTCTACATCAATTGAATAGTTTCCGTCAAAATCTGTTGATACACCTTGTGTAGTGCCATCGATTACAACACTCACACCGGGCAAAGGGGTTCCTGCTGCATCTGTAACAGTACCTTCGATGGTTGATTGAGCTAGGGCGATGGAGAATTTTGTTCCTCCAAGAAATAATAGGAGGGTGAAAAAGTGGCGTAAAAAACGCACATACCTTTCCCTACTAAGGTTAGGTTGGTAGTTCATATTAGTTAAGTTTCTAGAGTTAAATCGATGCTAAAAGTAGCCAATATTCGTTAAAAACAATAAATTTTTGTTAAAAACTGTATTTAACCCTTGTGATTTTGGCTTGATTGATTTTAGCTATGATTTTTTACTAATATGCTATTCTCTTTATTAAAGTTCTGATAAATTGATATTTAGGGCAACTGAAAATTAGGTATATCTCTTCTGGAAATGAGGTTTTTTCGCTTAGAAATTTAAACAACAATTGGGGGTCTCTTTTCTCAAAAATAGACTGAAAGAGGTAATGTCCGAGATGGTTTTTCTGGGCTAAAACGTCTAGCAAAAGCAAATCATAGTACCAAAATCTGTTTTTACGGTTAAGGTTTGAAAGAGGTATATTCGCTTTCAAATGATGGACCAGTTTCGGAATCATATTAGCAGTACTCATAAAGGCATAACCAGTACTAGGTTTGGCCCAGCCACCGGCGGTACCAATATTAAATATATGCCTACTGTTATTTTTTGAAAAATCATAGCAGGTCATAGGTATGCTACCATACTCTTTTTCGACTATGGTATAGCTTTTCAGTCCAAAATTTTCCTTTAGGTATTCTTCCAGGGCGTCTGAGTATTCTTTTTCGGGTAATTTATTTTGGCTGAATAGGGTATACTCGATTAAAGCTTCGCGTTCGGAAAATGGCAAAACATACATAAACCTTGTATTCCCCTTTTGAGGAATGGAAAAGTCCATATAAGTGGCTCTTTTCGGATTAAATACCGATTGGTCTGTTTTAATGTGCCATCCCAAGAAATGCTGCTCTAAAACTGGATATTTCGATTGTTTTTTCGCCTGTTCGTACGAGAAAATACTATTAAATACTTGCTTGCTTTCATACTGACAATTCAGGGTATTTATGACTGCACCATCTTCTTTTTCGATGATTTGGACTACTTCCTCGATTTTAAAATGAATATTTTCTTTTGAAGATAAAAGGGTGAGAGAATCCTTATAAAAATCCAGACCTTTAACCATCTTATAGGTGTATGGATTGATATTATAGTCCTTAGAAAATTGCTTTCCGGTGAAATTTATTTGACTCCATTCATAACTTACGATATGGTCGAACTGTCCATCACCTTTTTCCCAAAAGCACCAGGTTCTATCGTTTACATTTTTTGGATCCTTATCTAGAACCAGAATTTTTGAGTGGTCAAAAAAGGAGTCTTGTGCCATGGCCGTTGCAAGCATTAGGCCGGCCGCTCCGGCCCCCACAATAATATAGTCGTAATGGTTATTGGTCTCAGTCATTAATCATAAGTAACGACCTTAAAAATAAATATATAATTAGAATGTATTTGCTTAATCGAGTCTATACCTTAATCCGAAAAATGCTCTAATACCTTGGTTGGGTCCATACACATAGGAGGGGTCAAAGGTTAGCGCATAGGGATTATCATCGGTAGCTGCCACATTACCGTTTGCCTCATAAGTAACATTTCTGTCAAAAGGGTCGTTTGCACGTGCAATAAGAAACGGGACACCATTATTAGGGGTCCAATTCAACAGATTTTTAATCCCCCCATAGAATTCAAAATTTTCAAGCCCTTTATAGGTGAACTGTATGTTTTGAATACTCCAAGTTGGGCTGTACTCCGGTCTGGGGTCTTGTTCGCCCAAAATAGGCAGTCGCATGGGGCCGTAAATGTTTCCTGTATAATCGATGCTCAGCTTAGGGGACCTAATATCATAGGATAAACCCCAAGTTCCCGTAAATCTCTCTGTAAGAATTTGTCTTTGCTTAGAACCGTCTTCGGTTTGACTTACATCTTGAAACGTGGCTCCGACCATTATTTTAAAGCTACTCGGAAAGACCAAATCGACATTCGCACTTACCCCTTGAGAGACGGAAGTTCCGTCTAAATTGTCATAAATAATTTGGTTGGGGTCTGAATCGTAGTCAGGCAAAATGGCGTTGCTGAAAGAGGTGTAGAATGCGGAAGCATCTAAACTCATAAACGTACCATTGTCGCTATAGATTTTTTTAAGGTAATTGAGATTGAAATTGATCGACCTTTCGGGCTTGAGCTCTTCGGTAACCAAAACGTCTCTTGCTCCTGTAAGGGCAGCATGTTCCTCGGTGAATAAATTAACCACTCGAAAGCCGGTACCTGCGTTAAACCTAAAAATATCATTGTCGCCCAATTTCCAGCGGTAAGCAAGTCTAGGCGTCAAAATGTTTCCGTGCCTTTTATCATAGTCATAGCGCATGCCCAACAAAAGGGAGTGTTTCTGTGCTAATTGCATTTCATCTTGCAAAAAAAGACTAGGTATGGTCACTTCATCAGCCGTTACCGTAGCCGTCGTATTATCATCGTAGTACTTATATCTGACGGCAGTACCAAACAAGAGGTCGTGCCACTCAATTTTTTTGTCCCACGTCAATTGGGCAAAACCAATTCGTTGATCAGCAATGTAGGGGGTATCGCCATAGACCGAATTCTGTTTGTGGTCATTATAGGAAAAGGAAAGCAACATTTTTTCATGTATAGGTAACTGATATTTCCCCAATATCTCCCATCTGGTTGTGTAAATACTCTCACCATAAATTTCATTACCGCCCCTAAATTCGGGGGTCCATTGTAATTCACCTCCCCAGCGGTCTTCGTAAAAGAACCTTCCTGCCAAAGAAAAAATACGGGATTTCTCTCTTTTAAAATTCCATTTCTGAAAAATAGAAATCCGATTCTGTAAAGTAAGGTCGGTGAAATTGTCGTCGTTATTGTCAATCAATTGGTCATAGTTAAAGTAGTTAACACCTAATAGCATATCGGTCTTTTTACCGACAGAAATTTTAGCCCCAATATCCAAGTTATATTCTCCCCAACCTGTTGCAAAGGCATCTGCAAAGAAATCAGGGGCTTCTAGACTATTTTTGGTAATAATGTTGATCAGACCTCCAACGGCTTCGCTTCCGTACAGTGAAGAAGCAGGCCCTTTTACAATTTCAATTTGTTCGATCAATGAGTTGGGTATACCGGATAGCCCGTATACCGAACCCAATCCGCTTACAATCGGCATTCCATCTATCAAAACCAAGGTATAGGGGCCTTCCAGACCATTGATATGAATATCACCAGTATTGCAAACATTGCAATTGATTTGGGGTCGAACCCCGTTGACATTTTGAAGCGCCTCGAAAATATTGGCCGTGGGGTTCTTTTTTAGGAAAGTAGGGCTATAAACTTCCACGGGAACGGGGCTTTCAGACCGGCTAACGGCTTTTAAGGTGCCCGTTACCACGGTTTCTTCTAATTGTTCAGATGATTCTTGTAGAACGATATCAAGTTTAGTCGATTTTCCCGAGACGACCTTGATGGGGGTTGAAAAAGATTGATAGCCCAGCACTTTGACCTTTAAATGGTAACTTCCTTCCGGAACATCGGTAATTGCGAAATTACCATTCTCGTCAGAAGCAGTGCCAATATCACTTCCGTTTAGAAAAACATTGGCATAAGCCACTCCGTAATCACCATCCGTAACTGTTCCTTCAATAGTTCCTTGTTGTGCATAAACAGAATGCATTAGAAAGAAAAGACTTAAGAATTTGATATATGTAGTTATATGGTTTGTCGAAATAATTATTTAATTGTGTATAAATTTAAATTTAGACAAAACTAAAAATTTGTTTTTAGTAATAAAAATGTATTTTTACATAATTAAAAATAAAGATGACCCTTTCAGAGGAAGATTACATAAAGGCGATATATCATTTAGGAAAAGGGGAAAACACCACCGTTTCAACAAATGCGGTCGCGGAGCAAATGGATACCAAGCCGTCTTCGGTCACCGATATGGTCAAGAAACTGTCGGAAAAAGGGCTGCTGAACTATCGACCTTATAAGGGGGTCAGTTTAACGGAACATGGCCAGAAAACTGCTTTGACCTTGGTTCGAAAGCATCGTCTTTGGGAGGTTTTTTTGGTTGAGAAGCTGGGTTTTTCTTGGGATGAAGTTCATGAAGTCGCCGAACAACTGGAACATATTAAAAGTGAAAAGCTGATAGATAGCTTAGACAAACTTCTGGATTACCCTGAAGTGGATCCCCACGGCGACCCTATTCCTTCTAAAAAAGGCGAGTTTAAAAAAGCGATTAAAAAATTATTGAGCGAAGTACCTATTGGTAAAAGCGGTATTTGTGTGGGAGTGAAAGATTCTTCGGCCCCTTTCTTAAAGTTTCTTGACAAGAACAATATTGCTTTGGGCGATTCGGTGAAGGTTTTGGACAAAGAGGAATTCGATGGTTCGCTGCATGTTAGAATTTCAAATAAAGACATTCATATCTCTCAGCAAATTGCATCGAACCTATATTTAAAAATTACGGAATAATGATTCGACAGGTTATTGATTATTTTGAGTCTATAGACCCCGTTCTGGCAGCATTTTATGCTACCGTTTTTACTTGGGGTCTAACCGCTTTGGGGGCATCATTGGTCTTTTTGTTCAAGACCATGAACCGGGCGGTTCTTGATGGCATGTTAGGTTTTACCGGTGGGGTAATGGTAGCTGCCAGTTTTTGGAGTCTTTTGGCCCCGGGTATCGAAATGAGCCCTGGCGAGGGTTTTGTAAAAGTAATTCCTGCAGCAGTGGGCTTCTTGTTGGGTGCCGCCTTTATTTTCGGGCTTGACAAAATCTTACCGCATTTACACATCAACTTCAAGGAAAGCGAGGCGGAAGGTGTCAAAACACCGTGGAGGCGTACCACCCTTTTAACGTTGGCCATTACGCTACATAACATTCCCGAGGGGTTGGCCGTAGGTGTACTTTTTGGTGGTGTCGCAGCTGGTTTTGAAGGTGCTTCCATTGGTGGGGCAGTTGCCTTGGCTTTGGGCATTGGTTTACAAAATTTTCCGGAAGGTTTTGCGGTAGCCATGCCATTGCGCAGACATGGTCTAAGCCGTACCAAAAGCTTTATGTACGGTCAGGCCTCCGCAATCGTGGAGCCATTGGCAGGCGTATTGGGTGCGTGGGCAGTCCTGACTTTTGAACCAATTTTACCTTATGCCCTCTCTTTTGCGGCAGGGGCCATGCTTTTTGTAGTAGTAGAAGAAGTGATACCCGAAACACAGCAAGATAAATATACCGATATTGCCACAATGGGCTTCGTAGGCGGATTTATCATTATGATGACCCTAGATGTTGGTTTAGGTTAAAGCGACACCCAAAGGGAACTCACAATTTTTTTATTTCATTCCCCTATCAAATTAAAAGCACCGCTTATTAAATATTGTGATGAGGTGTCTATTTTTTGCTCTTCTTCTAAAGAAATGAAGTTATCAAATACATCTCCAGTTTTCAATTCAATCTGCTTAAAGTAATAAATGTCTTCTTCCTTTTTTTCAAGAGCTAGAGCGTACTCTTTTGTGTCAAAAAGCACTAAGGCCGGCGAAGGAAGGGCTTTTTTTTCAACAGTGCCCACAACAATTTTGGCATTAACGAACATACCGGTCAAAAATTGATGTTTTGCTTCATTCTTAAGGTGTGCGTGAACCTTTATAGTTCTATTCTCATTTATTGAAGTTCCGATAAGGTAGACTTGAGCGTAGAATATAGAATCGGATGCTTCTGGTATCTTAAATTGAATTTCTTGTCCCTTTTTAATTTTCATGATATCTTTTTCAAATACAGAAAGTTCAAGATGAATGTGATTGTTGTCTATAATCTCTAGAATTGACGACGCAGGAGATACATAAGAGCCCTTGCTTACATGGATATCGGTAATACTACCGCTAATCGGGGCAAATATCGAAGTGACACTTGAAATATTTCCTTTTTCGACTTCTGAAGGAGAAATATGAATCATCACCAATTGCTTTCGAAGACTGGCGTAGCGGGCATGGGTGGTTTTGTACTCACTTTCAGCTCGTAGAAAGTTCTTCTGAGAAGTAATGTTTTCCTTTTTCATCAAAATTTGCCTTTCGTATTCTGATTTTAAATAAGTCAATTGTTCTTTGGCTTCTAAGTATTCTTGTTGGAGGGTGATAAATTCAGGGTTTTCAATGGTCACCAATAATTGGCCTTTTTTAACTTGATCACCTACCAATAGAGGTGTACTCATTATATAGCCGCCCATGGTGGCGTTTACGATAGCCTTTTTTTCTGGTGGAACATCGATACTACCATTGGTATCTATGGTTTCAAGAAAAGCTTTGTTTTCAATGCTTCCCAGACGCATTTCTCCCTTTTCAAACTGATTTTTGGTAACGGCAATCAAATCGTTAGAAAAGCTTTTGTCTTTCTGGCTGTTATCATAGGTATTTACAGTGTTGTCTCCGCAAGATGCTAGTATAATGACTATGAGTATGTGATATAAATTTTTCATAATAAATATTCTTTTTACTAAAGGTTTAGGTAGTTGATTTCAAGTATAACTTGATTATAAAGGTTCAGGTTCTCTAAATACTCTAATTGTATTTCATAAGCATTTTCCAAGCTTTGTATGTACTGAAAAAAGTCGATTTCGCCATTTTTGAAGGAAATAATAGCAGTCTTTAAAATCTGATCTGAAAGGTGGGTTCCTTCTTCTTGAAAGTAAGCTAGCGTCTTGCTATATTTTTTCTGTTCTTTCAGAAGCTGACTGTACTTGATCGAAAGGTTCTTTTGATATTCTTTTGATTCTTCCAGTATTTTTAATTCAGAAATTTTTAGAGCTTTAATTCTTGATGAATTACCTGAAAAAAATAGCGGAATCTTAACTCCCACTTGATAGCCAAAAAGATTGCCGTTGACTGCACTGTTGGTGCCCTGAAAGTAATTGAGGGTTATATCAGGTAGCATTTTGTGGGTTTCGAGTAGTTTTTCTGCATGAGCCACGCCAATCAGCGATTCATAATAGCCCGCCTCTATAGTTTCTCTGGGATTGACTTCATTTAAGCTTAGCTCTTTTAAAGGAATGATATCTATTCTTACCGAATCGGATAATTGAATAAGGCCAAGAATTTCTGAATAGGCTAGAGATACATCATTTTTAGCTTTATCAAGAGCTATCTGAATGCGCCTGTGTTTAGAGGATGCCGTTATTTTCTCTAAATAATTGGTTTCGCCAAGTTCAAATCGTCGTTGTGCTATTCGGGCAAAGTCTGTATATAGGCTATCCAGTGTTTCATAGATTTCTTCTTTCTTCATTTGGTGAAGAAATGTGAAATATGCTGATGAAACTTCTTTGGTCAAAAGCTTTTTCTTTATTTCATAATTTTTTTCGGAAACCTTCAAATGCTTTTGGTTTACAGATTTTTTACTGAAGTAGACTGTCGGAAATAAAAAGTCTTGTTGAATTCCCCAAACGTTTAGTGGTAAATCACCCCTACTTAGATTGTTTTGATCGTATTGGTAATAAACTTGGGTTTTGTCGAAGTTAAAGGCATTGCCTACAAGTGCCGCCGCTTTATTTTTTTCCAATTCGGCTGATTTCAGGCCAGAATTGTTCTTAACAGCTGTATTGATTAGATTTTCTAAATTCATTGAAGTTTCCTGCGAATAAGACGATAAAGCTGAAACTAAACATAATAGAAGAAAACCGATTTTACTCTTGAATGTAGTTTTAAAATGGATTTTCTTTCCGCTAATTAAGATCGAATAAAGAACAGGAAGTACCAAAAGGGTCAAGAGTGTAGAACTAACAAGGCCACCTATAACTACTGTGGCTAAGGGTCTTTGCACCTCTGCCCCGGCGTTTGTAGATACTGCCATTGGCAAAAAGCCCAAGGCAGCAGCAGCAGCGGTAAGCAGTACTGCCCGTAGCCGGTCTTGCGCACCCTTTTTAATTATTGTTTCAATATTCTCAGCGCTTTGCTTCTGCAGTTCTTTAAAATGCTCTATCAAAACAATGCCATTCAGTACGGCAATACCAAAGAGTGCGATAAAGCCGACCGCGGCCGAAATACTGAAAGGCATACCCCTCATCCATAAAAATAGAATTCCGCCAACTGCTGCAAGTGGAATCGCTGAATAAATTAAAAGGGCTTCTTTGACCGATTTAAATGCAAAGTAGAGCAGAATGAAAATGAGTACAAGGGCGATAGGCACGGCAATCAGTAATCTCGACTTGGCACTTTGAAGATTTTCAAACTGACCGCCGTACGTTATATAATAGCCTGTTGGTAGTTCAAGATTGTTTTCGATAAGTGTTTGAACATCATCGACCACAGATTGAAGATCTCTGTCCCTAACATTGATGCCTACTACAATTCTTCTTCGAGTATTATCACGAGAAATTTTTGCCGCCCCTTTTTGATAGCTGATATCCGCTAATTCGCTTAAAGGCACCTTATTACCACTTGGGGTGTCTACATAGAGGTTTCTTAAGTTATTTAAGCCGGTTCTTTTTTCGGCATCAAGACGTACTACCAAGTCGAACATTTTTTCACCCTCGAACATATTTCCTACGATTCTTCCGGCAAAGCCCATTGATATCATATTATTAAGGTCTTCGATATTAAGGCCGTAGCGAGCAATTTTTCTTCGATTGTATTTGACGTTCATTTGTGGTAGGCCTACTATTTTCTCAACAGTAATATCGGCCGCACCCCTAACGTCTTTTATGAGGTTTTTGATTTCATTGCCCTTTTTGCTTAACAGATCAAGATTTTCTCCAAAGATTTTGACTGCTATATCAGAACGTACACCCGTTATTAACTCATTAAAGCGCATTTCAATGGGTTGGGTAAATTCAACACCTATTCCGGGAATCACTGAAAGTGCTTGCTTGAATTTATCGGCTAATTCATCTTTAGTTTCGGCAGACGTCCATTCTCCTTTAGGTTTTAAAGTGATAATTACATCGCTTTCCTCCATAGACATTGGGTCTGTAGGAACTTCCGCCGCCCCGATCCGTGTGACCACCTGCTTAACTTCTGGGAATTTTTCCAGTAGTATACCTTCCATTTGAGTAGTCGTTTCTATGGTTTTCCCAAGAGAGGTTCCCGTTTTAAGAACGGGTTGTATAACAAAGTCTCCCTCATCAAGGGTCGGAACGAACTCACCTCCCATTTTTGAGAAAATGAAAATACTGAATACTAATAGAATCAATGCTAAGGCAAGCACCAGCTTTTTACTCTTTAATGCCCAGTCTATTATTGGTTCGTATGTTCTGTTTAACCAACCGACCAATCTAGAGGAAATGCCTTTCTTACGATGTGGGATACCCTCCGATAAACGTTTGGAAGGTTTTAGAATAAGGGATGCCACAGCTGGAACATATGTGAAACAGAAGACCATGGCCCCAAGAAGTGCAAAGCTAAAAGTGAGTGCCATTGGCTTGAACATTTTACCTTCTACACCGCTTAACGATAGAATTGGAATGAAAACTATGAGAATGATGAGCTGACCAAAAATGGCCGAGTTCATCATTTTTGCTGCACTTTGAATAGTAATAGCATCTTTGCGGGCTTTAAGTTCATTTTTAGATAGTTTCGACAATTCCGAACTTTTAGAGGCAATCTGAAAGGCAATGAACTCGACTATTATCACTGCTCCGTCAATGATAATACCAAAATCGATGGCCCCTAAGCTCATTAGGTTAGCGTCTACACCAAAAATATACATTAAGGAAAGTGCGAAGAGTAAGCATAGCGGAATTACCGAAGCCACTACCAGCCCTGACCTAAAATTCCCTAGAAGCAAGACCACTATGAAAATAACAATGAGAAAACCAAGTACTAGGTTTTCAGTTATGGTAAAAGTTGTTTTTGCAATAAGCTCACTTCTATCTAAAACAGGATTGATATAAACCCCCTTAGGCAAAAGTTCTGAAATTTCTTCTACCCTTTGGTTTACGGCGTCTATTACTTTCTTAGAGTTCGCATTTTTTAGCATCATAATTTGACCTAACACCTTTTCTCCCTCACCATTGCCTGTTATGGCGCCGAAACGGGTGGCACTACCATAACCTACCTTTGCCACATCTTTGATATAAACAGGAAGACCATCTTTAACCGTTACCACAATATTTCGAATATCTTCAAGATTCTCGGTGAGACCTTCCCCCCTTATAAAGTAGGCTTGGTTCTCTTTTTCAATGTAGCCGCCGCCTGCCACATTGTTGTTTTTCTCCAGAGCCATGAAAACGTCTTGAGTAGAAATGTTCATGGCATTCAATTTTTCGGTTTTAATGGCCACCTCGTATTGTTTTAAAAAACCTCCCCAAGTATTGACCTCAATGACTCCTGGTATACCGGATAGTTGTCTCCTTACCACCCAATCTTGAATAGTTCTTAGTTCAGTGACATCATACTCGTCTTTATAAGCCGAGTCAACATCTAAAACATATTGGTATATTTCACCTAAACCGGTAGTGATTGGGCCCATGTCCGGTGTTCCGAAACCATTTGGTATCTTTTCTGAAGCAGATTTTATTTTCTCGGCAATGAGTTGTCTAGGCAGAAAAGTGCCCATGTCTTCTTCAAATACGATGGTCACAACAGAAAGTCCGAATTTGGTAACTGATCGTATTTCTTCAACTCCGGGTAGATTAGACATTTCAAGTTCTACGGGATAGGTAATGAACTGTTCCATATCTTGAGTAGAAAGATTTCTGGAGGTGGTTATTACCTGAACTTGGTTGTTAGTTATATCGGGCACTGCTCCGATAGGTATTTTGGTTAGTGCATAAATTCCGTAGCCGGCTATGAAAAAGGTGAATAGTATCACAATAAGTTTATTGCGAACACTAAAATTTACTATTGATGTAAGCATAATTAAGCATAATCCGATTAATAAAAATAGGTCAAGAACCCATGGGGCAATTGAACAATTTGATGTCAGAATGGAATTATGCTAAGCGAGGCGGTTGAAAAGGTGCGCCGAGGGTTAGTGAATGATAAGAGTTGATGTAGAAAAAATTATCATCTTCCCCTGCAATAGGTTGCTGTTCTCGAGCGTCATAATTTTCAAAATCGGCAGTGATAACAGAGGGTAAGTTGTTGAATTGACTGTGCTGTTGAAAAGGAAGCTTTTCGTGGTCTTTTTGTTCTTCTTGATGTTTTTGACTGTGCTCACTTTTTAATTCGCCATAATGCTTGGAGAGGAACACGAAAAAGTTGTCACCATACGCTTCCGCATGGAATTTAGCATGGGTGATTAATTCATCTAATACCACAAGATCATTGGCGTGAAAGCCGAAACTCTGGATTAGAACCAGGGCAGAAATCGTTATGGATACAAACTTGGCCATACTTGGCACTAAAGTTACTACATTTTAAAATGGTCGAATGTAAATTTATTGAGAGTAATGCAGTTGCACACATAATTTAGAGCAAATCTAAATTTTATCAAGGAGTTATAATCGATACAAAATATAATTAGGTAATGCCACAAATAAAGGTATATACCACAAACTTTTAACGATTAATCTCTTCAATTAAATTGGCTACAAGGGCAGTCCACCCGGTTTGATGAGATGCGCCTACCCCTCGGCCATTATTGCCGTCAAAGTATTCATAGAACAAAATCAAGTCTTTAAAATACTTATCAGTATATATCTTATCATATAAGGCGTTCACCGGCCTTTTACCATCTTCGTTGGTCTTAAAAATTGCAATGAGCCTTTTACTGATTTCAAAAGCAATTTCCTTTAGATTCAAATAATTATCACTGCCCGATGGGTATGCAAATTTTAAATTATCATCAAAGTGGTTGTGGTATTCTTTAAAGGTACTTATGAACAAATAGTTCATAGGCATCCAGATAGGTCCACGCCAATTTGAATTTCCTCCAAACAAATCTGTGGTCGATTCTGCGCATTCGTAATTAATACTATAGTTGGCCCCATTAATGTTCACGTTATAAGGTTCTTCGTGTAGTTTAGATAATGACCGTATGCCGAATTCCCCCAAAAACTCCGATTCATCTAAAACACTTTCCATCAAAACGTTCAAGCGTTCTCTGGGCACAAGCGATAATAGTACGTCTTTATCAGGTTCATATTCCTCTATCACCTGATATTTATTATTTTCCATACGGTATTTGCGGTACCATGCCATACTCGACTTAAACCTTGGTAGTTGATCCAGAGATTCTTTTCGAATGTTCAGTACGGCAGCTAACGATAACAAACCTGAAATAGAGCGCACCTTAATGGGTATGCGTTCAGTGTTCGGTAGAATAAGGGTGTCGTAAAAGAAACCATCTTGCTCGTCCCAAGAGCCTGCAGACCCTTCCGAGATTTTGTTCAGCGCCTCGGTGATAAAGCAAAAGTGGCCGAAATACTTGATGCACATATCTTCAAAACTGTGGTCTACCTTCGCTATTTCAATGGCCATTTCCAACATATTGAGGCAATAAAGTGCCATCCAAGAAGTACCGTCTACTTGTTCTAGAACGCCTCCACCGGGCACACCGTTGCTACGGTCAAAAACCCCGATATTGTCCAATCCCAAAAAACCGCCTTCAAATACATTATTATTAAGGCTGTCTTCTCGGTTGACCCACCATGTGAAGTTCAAAGCGAGTTTATTGAACATGCGTTTTAAAAAATCGATGTCACGATTTCCCGTTTTTCGCTGTTCCATTTGATAGATTTGAATGGCTGCCCAAGCCTGCACCGGGGGGTTTACATCGCTAAAATTCCATTCGTAGGCAGGTATTTGTCCGTTAGCGGCCATGTACCATTCTTTGGTGAAAAGCAATAGCTGTTTCTTGGCAAACTCGTGGTCGACCATTGAGAACGTTACACAGTGAAAGGCAGAATCCCAAGCCGCGAACCAAGGGTATTCCCAAGCATCGGGCATTGAAAGTATATCGTGGTTACGAAAAGTTTTCCAACTACTGTTGCGCCCATACTTTCGCTCATGAGGTGGTGAACTTTCAGGGTCGCCGTTTATCCACTGTTCTACCTCATAATTATAATATTGCTTTGTCCATAGTAGGCCAGCAAAAGCCTGCTTTTGAATTTCTCGTTGCTCAGGGGTGGAATTCTCGGTTAAATCGTTTAAAAACTCACTTGATTCATTGATTCTCGAATTGAAAATATCATCAAAAGAATTGTCAAAAGGCGATTCAATAGGTGAGCTTGACAAACGCAGTTTAAGTGTTACGGTTTCGCCGGCACCGATTTCCAACTGATATAAAGGCGAAAACTTTGTACCGTGGTTACGTTCAATGGCCTTCGAAAAATCATGCGTTGTCACCGCCTGATGAAAAAGGTCTTTTTTATAGGGGTGATCATTTTTATCGTTGTAGACCAATTCACGATTGGTTTCGTTTTCGGTAAAAAGGCATTGGTTGGGTTCTTCAAAATAAAGATGGTATTTGCCAACGTATTCATGTTCAATAAAAACGGAATTGGCGTCTTTTTCATCTTTTTTGATAATTGGTTTTTGTTGCATGCCCGTGAAACTCCAAAAGTTGCGGATCCATAGTGTGGGTAATACGGCGATGGCCGATTTTTTTGGGCCTCGGTTGCTTACGGATATTTTTATCAACAGGTCTTCTTCATCGCCTTTGGCATATTCGGTGTAGACATCGAAATACTCATTGTTGTCAAAAATACCTGTATCTAAAAGTTCATACTCCTTATCAGTTTTTGACTTTTTCCTGTTTTCCGCGACCAATTTATCATAAGGATATTCGTTTTGGGGGTATTTGTACAAATGCTTCATGTACGAATGTGAAGGGGTATTTTCGAGGTAGTAGTACAATTCTTTTACATCTTCACCATGATTGCCTTCCGGGCCGGTAAGCCCGAACATTCGTTCTTTTAGTATGGGGTCTTTACCATTCCAGAGAGCGACGGCAAAGCAGATATTGCAATACCTGTCAGATATTCCGGCTATGCCGTCTTCGCCCCATCGGTAAGTGCGACTTCTTGAGTGGTCATGGGGGAAATAGTTCCAGGCGTCACCATTTGCGCTATAATCTTCACGAACCGTTCCCCATTGGCGCTCACTAAGGTACGGCCCCCATTTAAGCCAATCTTTTTTCTTGGTGTAGTGCTCTTCAAGTCTATTATTTTCCGCATTGTTCATGTCCTTCTTACCTTTTATAAATGGTACGCTGAAGATAAAGAATGATTTTCGGGCTATTCGTATGTTTTAACTTTAATAAATGCCCCGATTGGTTCTATTTTCAACCAGAGGTAATATTTGTTTGACGGTGAAAAATTTTAAGTGCTTTTGTACGTTTGTATTAATAGAATCGAGAATACAAGAAAGTAAAGAGTTATGGAGAAAAACCGAGGCTGGTTTTGGAATGTTTTGGCCATTATAACTGTTATCATATGCCTTTTCACGTTCGTTTTACATTTCAAAAACTGGACTTCAACTGACAGTGAGGGTTTTAGAGTAGTTTCGGGCTTCTACTACCAAAAGATTAAATACTCTGAATTGGATAGCGTAATAATGGAGGAAAGAATTCCGCCGATGGAACGTTTAAATGGTTTCTCCGCCTTGGAAAAAGAGAAAGGCGTCTTTCGTGAGTTTAAAGACTCTCTCACGGATAAAAAGGTATATGTATTCGCTGATAATATTGAGCATTCAAAAATAAAACTCGTCCATCACGATTCAATAAAGCTGTTTGTCAACCTTAAAGACTCGCTAGAAACAGACCAATTGTTTCAGTTACTTTCTTCAAAAATACCTGTTGAACCCAACTGATTGCGTCAGCCCCGATTTTCCATTTTAAAATAACTTTAAATTTGGTGTTACAGTGTTGTGCCTAAATAGGGTATAGCGTAACTTGTTGTGGCAACTAATTAAATAATGTTATATGAAAACGAGTGAGATTGCCTCAAAACTGGTTTCTTGGTGTAAAGAAGGAGATTTTGTAAAACCTTATGAAGAATTATACAGCGATAAAATCGTAAGTATTGAAAACGACGGAAAAGGAGAAGGCGGGTATGTTGAAGGTCTTGAAGGAATCAAAAAGAAAGGCGAATGGTGGGAAGCCAACTTTGAAGTTCATGATAGCGAAGTATCAGACCCTCTCGTGGCAGATAATTGGTTCTCGGTAAAGTTTGATCTAGACACTACCCATAAGCCATCAGGGCAACGTTCTAAAATGTCTGAAATTGCAGTTTACGAAGTAAAGGACGGTAAGATCATAAAAGAGCAATTTTTCTACGACGAGTAAGAAGCTGTTCAAAAATTAAAGGCCACCTAGAAAACAAGGTGGCCTTACCAATAGGTTGTTATCTTTGCCAAAAAAGATGGTTCTATTCGCGCAGGTTTTTGGTTCACTATTTGGTTTGTTAGCTGTTGTTTTCGGTGCTTTTGGTGCCCATGCCCTAAAGAAAACCTTTACCGATGACCAATTGAAAAGTTTTGAAACAGGTGTGAAATACCAAATGTACCATGCTTTGGTATTACTTATGCTGGGGTTCAATTTCAACCTTGATACCGGCTATCAAAAAGCAATGATCTATTGCTTTGTAATAGGTGTATTTTTATTCTCTTTTAGTATTTACGGATTGACCTTAACGGGGTCTAGAGGCAACAAATGGAAGTTTTTGGGGCCTATTACTCCACTTGGCGGACTTCTATTGGTAGGCGGTTGGGCACTTCTAATTTATAATTTAGTAGGTAATTTCATTTAATCGCCCAACTCTACTTCTGATGTGAATTCTTTGATAGCCTTGTTGGGCTCGATAATATTATAACCTTTCCAAAACTCAGGGTCGTAGTTGGGCATATATTCGGGCAGTACATTATTATTCTCCTTGAAATAATCAAATTGTTCAGAATTGATCGGATTCTCGTCAAAAACAACTAGCTCATAACTATTGATGTTGCCAAAAGAAGCATCTATCTTCAGCTTTAATTCATTTTGTTTTCTTCTGCCCTTTACATTTTTGTTTTTTTCAATGATGGCTAAAGGTCTATTGAACCCGGCTTGCACCCCTTTGATTATATTATAATATCTCAAATGGTATTTTTGGTCGATTCCCTTAGCGAAAATAATGCTTCCTTTTGCCAAGTATTCTTTGAAAGACACCCCTAGTAAACTAAAGTCTCTAAGTGGTTCTGTGTTTTCAAAATCCATACGAATAAGAGCAAAATCGTCTGAATTGATATATAACGTTCCTTGAAATTCAGGTGAACCATCGGGTTCAAAGTTGATAACATATACCGATTGGTCTCCGATATAGGTGAAGTTCTCAAGCGACAAGTTATACCTTCGAGGCTTGAATAAGACATTGTAATCGGTATCATCGAAAATAGGGAGATTGGCGAATAGGTTTCCTAGAGTTTCCCGTTTGTATTTCAAGAAAAATTTTCGGCGGTCTTCTTTCTGTTTTCTTTCTTGCTCGAGCTTTTCGTTAAGTGCCGCAGCATCTGACGAATCGATTTCTTCCTCAAAAAGGTCGCCCATATCTTCCGGGTCTATTTTCGTGCCAAAGAGACCGGATTTCACTTTGAAATAAGAATCAGTCTTTATATTCTTTTTGACAATCTGATTGAATTTTTCCTCCAGTTTTTCTAAATCAATATCCTTGTTTTTGTCATAAAGCTCTGAAGCTTTGATCAGGTCTAGTTTTTGCTCATCGGCATCATCACCTCCGTATAAATCGCCCAACATTTCGGTGTAGTACGTATTCTCTTTGGGCACGGTGCTTACAACGCTATCCAGAAAATTACGGTTAAAGGCATCTATAGATGATTTCTTTATCTCATAGTTGGTCTTTAGAACCCTATTTTGATAGGTCTCGCGAAGAAATACGCGTTTCTTGGTGAGCTGGGTATAGTAGTTTTTTTTCAAGTTATCTTCGACCAGTTCAATTATTTCTTTTGGCGTATAGTTTTTGTTCGATACGATAACCTCTTTTAATTCAATAGCCTTAGGTTTTATGAAGATAAGACTGTCGGTAAACTGTTCAAGTGGTTTGCCAATGCTTTCATACCCGATACAGGAAATAAACAGAGAATCGGTAGGTTTTATGCTCTCATCCAAAGAAAATTTGAAACGACCTTCTTCGTTGGTTATCATGCCCCGGTTGTTCAATTGTACCGTTACGTAGGGGATGGGTTTAAGGGTAGAAGAATCGACGACTACAGAAGAAAGTGATTGCGCATTTGAACAGGCAATCGCCAGTAAAATAAAAAGCGTAAATAGTTGCTTCACAGTTCGCTTTGCGGTTTTGGTCATTCAAAAGAAATAATTGACCACGAACCTACCGCCTTTTTTTGATTTCGTTAATAGCGATTTATTCTTTTTTTAACTCATAAACTACTAACGCTGTGGTGTTCATTGGCAGTATAGACGTCTGTCAATCACAACCACAATCTGTAGAGCCACAAGCTTTTTTCTTCTTTTTACCGCTTAAAAAAGAAATGGGATAGATGAATTTATGAACCAAGTAAAGTACGGCGAAGCCTAGAATAATAAAGGCGATTATCTCTTGTATCATATTATTTCAATGTTTGATAGGCTACCAAAGCCATGAGGTAGGCGATGATACTCATAGAAATTAACTGATATGCAGGCCATTTCCAAGAATTTGTCTCCCTTTTAACAATTGCCAAAGTGCTCATACATTGCATTGCAAAGGCATAGAACAACATAAGCGATATTCCCGTTGCTAGATTAAAGACCGGTTTTCCACTAGGTCTTACTTCAGCGGCCATTCTATTCTTGATTGTTTCTTCTTCATCGCTTCCTACACTATAAATGGTGGCCAAAGTACCAACAAATACTTCTCTGGCTGCGAAAGAAGTGATAACGCCTATACCTATTTTCCAATCATAGCCCAGAGGGGCCACAATGGGTTCAATGGCTTTTCCGGCATAACCAATAAATGAATTTTCAAGTTGAAAACTGGCTATTTCCTGCTCAACGGCAGTATTGTATAAATCTTCGTTTTCGTCTTTGATAAGTTGTCGGGTCGACTTTAAATCAAAATTCAAATCAATAGCCTCTCCCTCCCCACTTTCTTCACTATTTAGGTTCTTGGCGATAAACGTTTTGGTAAACGGAGTGAACCCTTCTTCTTCGATTCTGTTGGTTACAATTTCTTCCGCATTATAAAACTCTTTGGTAAAACCGTAGGAACCCAAAAACCATAACACAATTGAAATTGCCAGTATGATTTTACCTGCACCTAAAACGAAACTTTTGGTTTTCTCAACAACGGTATAAAGAACGTTTTTAAAGAGAGGCCAACGATAAACAGGCATTTCTACCATAAAAATCGATTTACCTTTGATCTTTAAAAACTTGTTCAGAACCATGGCCGAAAGCACGGAAGCTGCGAAGCCAATCAAGTAAAGCGACATAAGGGTCAGGGCCTGATAGCTAAAACCCAAAACAGCCCCTTCTGGAATGACCAGCGCAATCAAGATCAGATACACCGGTAACCTAGCGGAGCAGGTGGTAAAGGGCACCACCAGAATGGTAATCAACCTTTCTTTCCAGCTATCAATGGTTCTGGCTGCCATTACAGCAGGAATGGCACAGGCCGTACCCGACATAAGCGGCACTACACTCTTACCGGTAAGACCGAAAGGTCGCATAACCCTATCCATCAAGAATACAACACGGCTCATATACCCGGACTCTTCCAAAAGAGCCATAAAAAGGAAGAGAAAGGCAATTTGAGGAATGAAAATAACGACACCCCCTATGCCCGCGATAATTCCCTCTGCAAGCAAATCGGTCAATATGCCGGGGGGAAGGTTGTTGGATGTCCATTCCGCCATAGCGGCAAAACTTTCGTCAATCAGATCCATAGGGTAACCGCTCCACTCATAAATAGCTTGAAAAATAAGCATGAGTATCGCTATGAAAATAACATAGCCCCATATCTTATGGGTAAGGATTTTGTCGAGGTCGGCCCGAGGCCCTTTGGCGTTTCTAAAATCTATCTTATAGCTCTCTTTAAGCGTACCATTGATAAATTGATATCTAAGAACCGTTTCTTTGTGCTGAAGGCGCTTCAGGTCTGCCTTTGATTTTGACTTTAGGTTATCAAACTCGCTTGGATCTTTCTTGGTTAAAGGCGAGAAATTCACATCTTGAGTCACCAGCAGCCATAGTTTGTAGGCCTCATAGTCGGGAAACAACTTCTCTAAATGCGAAAAATAGGTCGGTTCAATAATCCTGCAATCTATACTCGGCTCATCTGAGAGCTCTTTGTAATTGTGAATGAGTTCTTTTAACCTCTCAATACCCTCTTTTTTTCTTGTGCTTACCAAAGCTACTTTGGTATTCAATTTTTCCTCCATAAGGGGAATGTCCAATGTAATGCCCTTTCGAGACATTCGATCCGACATATTGATTACCAATATGGTGGGTATTTGTAAATCTTTGATTTGGGTGAAGAGGAGCAGGTTTCTTTTAAGATTTTCTACATCGCACACCACTACGGCCACATCAGGATAATCTTTATTGGTATTATCCATCAAAATTTCAGCAACAACACTTTCGTCGGCGGAAGTAGTATTGAGACTATAGGTGCCCGGTAAATCTAAAATATGAGCTTTCGTGCCGCGAGGCAATTTGCAAATACCTTCTTTTTTCTCGACAGTGATGCCAGGGTAATTACCAACTTTCTGATTAAGGCCGGTTAATTGATTGAAAACGGAAGTTTTTCCGGTATTAGGATTGCCGATGAGGGCAACGTTAATGTTTTTACTCATTGTTGGTGGTCCGCTTCAATAAGGTCTAGCTCAATCTTTTGGGCCAAATCTGTTCTAATGGCAATGTGCGAACCGTTAACATTAATATAGATGGGGTCGTTCAAGGGTGCTCGCTGCACCAGTTCTACCGTATTGCCCGGCAAACAGCCAAGCTCGAGAAGTTTAATGGGCAGGTCGTTATCGGTAAAATCTTTGATGACTCCTTTTTGTCCTTTCTTTAATGTGGCTACAGTAATTGACAAACCTTATTTAGATTTATTAAAAGTAAGAGCAAAAATAAGGTAATTTATCTATCTGCACGTGCGAATTAGTTATTATATGAATTCTTTAGTATCCTTAGGTCATTCATTAGCTCGTCAACATCCTCACTCTTAGTGCCATCGTAGAAGCCCCTGATGCGTTTTTCCTTATCTACCAGAATAAAATTCTCAGTATGTATCATGTCGTAGGGTCCGCCATCACCATCGGTCTTTACTGCGAGGTACGATTTTCTGGCAAGCTCATAGATTTGTTTTTTATCTCCTGTAACCAAGTTCCACTTCGAATCATCGACCCCTTTTTCCAAAGCATATTTCTTCAGTTGTGCCACCGAATCTATTTGGGGGGTTACCGAATGAGATAAGAGCATTACATCACCTTGGTCTTTGATCCGCCTTTGTATATCGGCCATATTTTTGGTCATAATGGGGCATATGGTAGGGCATGTGGTAAAGAAAAAATCGGCAATGTAGATTTTCTGGTCGTAGTCTCTTTGCGTAATGGTATCACCATTTTGGTTGATGAGTTCAAAATCGGAGATGGTATGGTACTTTTTTCTGAATTGAACGGTACTGTCGACCAATTCTGAGTTGACCATTGATGGTTGATAGATGGTCAACATTTTTTTAGGCTGTAATGCGTCATAAAAAAGATAAATAATAACGGCAGATAGTATCACTAGAACGATACCGAACAGTTTAAACTGTGCCAAAAACGAACGCATAATCTTTTTGACAAAGATACGTTAGTACAGTGAAGCATTCAAGGTATGAACACTATAGGCGTACTAAATGTTTCTTAAAAACTATTTGCACATCAACTTTCCTTTTTTTTTAGAGGTGGTAAAACCTTACTTTTGTGCGTTTAATTTTAGAAAATATAGATGGATCCCATATTGATCAAGACCATTCAATTCTTTTTAAGTCTTTCGCTTTTAATCGTACTTCATGAATTGGGTCATTTTATTCCAGCTAAGCTTTTCAAGACCAGAGTAGAGAAATTCTACTTGTTTTTCGATATCAAGTTTTCCCTTTTTAAAAAGAAAATAGGAGAGACCGTTTACGGTATTGGGTGGCTACCTTTAGGTGGTTATGTGAAAATCGCGGGTATGATCGATGAGAGCATGGATACCGAAGCTCTTAAAGAAGAACCGAAAGAATGGGAGTTCAGGAGTAAACCGGCTTGGCAGCGCCTAATTATTATGATTGGCGGGGTTACCGTTAATTTTATACTGGCCTTTATTATTTATATAGGATTGGCCTATACGTATGGTGAGCAAATCATACCGGCCGATAGCCTTAAAGATGGGGTAAGGGTCGTTGAGCAAGAGATTGGCGACCAATTGGGTATAAAGACAGGCGATAAGATTTTAGCGGTCGATGGTAACAAGATTGAGGATTTCAATACTGTTTTCATGGAAATCATCAACGGTAACTCCATTACTATTGAGCGTGACGGTCAAGTGATGGAAAAAGAGATACCCGTAGATTTTATTTCTACATTGATAGATGATAAGGATAAGGCCAGGTTTCTTAGCTTTCGTCAGCCCTTTATCGTTCAGGAAATAGCTCCTGATTCGCCCAATAAAGGTGCTGACCTTCAAAAGAATGATGTGCTGGTGGCCATAAATTCGCAACCAGCCACTTATATGGATGAGGTCGTTCCTATTTTGGAGGCCAATAAAGGAAAAAAAGTTACCCTTACCATTAAAAGAGAGAATGGTGCGACCAAAAAGGTCGATGCCCAAGTTAGCGACGATGCCAAAATAGGCGTAGCTATTGCTACGACCATGAAAGAGTATGAGCGTATGGGTTATTTCAGAATCGAGACCCGTAAGTATTCTTTTATGCAGGCTATTCCTGCTGGTATCGATCGTGGTGTAGGTACCGTAACGGGGTATCTGAAGCAATTAAAGAAAATTTTCAACCCAGATACCGGTGCTTATAAGGGAGTAGGTGGTTTTGCGGCTATTGGCGGACTTTTTCCTGATTCTTGGGATTGGGAGATTTTTTGGAGTACCACAGCCTTCTTATCAATTATGTTGGCCGTTTTAAACCTTTTGCCGATACCAGCTTTGGATGGTGGACATGTCATGTTCCTTCTTTATGAAATAGTTACAGGCCGTAAACCGAGCGATAAATTTTTAGAGTACGCGCAAATGATCGGGTTCTTTTTATTGTTAGCGCTTATTCTCTTCGCCAATGGTAATGATTTGTATCGTTGGTTGACCGATAAATAGATTAAAAAATTTGTTGGGCACAAATAAAAAAACATTTATATTTGCACCCGCTTTAAGAGATTAAAGCATCATATTTTCCTCCTTAGCTCAGTTGGTTAGAGCATCTGACTGTTAATCAGAGGGTCCTTGGTTCGAGCCCAAGAGGGGGAGCTTAATTATAGAAAGCCTTTCGAGAAATCGAGAGGCTTTTTTTTACTAACTAAGTCTATAAAGCCCATGAACTGAAACTATTATATTTCATATCTTCCATACGCAATAAAACCAAGGTTATAATCCTTCACAATTTTTTCCATGCGTATACTTCTATTAATAGTGCTATCAGGGTTTATCTTTCTTTCATGCAATTCCGGTAAAAAAAATCGCGACGCTCAAAACCAAGAAAAAGTGGAACGAGTTGAAAAGCCAAACGTTATTTACATTCTAGCCGATGATTTGGGTTACGGAGATTTGGGTTGCTACGGCCAAACAAAGTTCGCTACTCCGAATATTGATAAATTGGCCCAGAAAGGAATGCTATTTACCCAACACTATTCGGGTAGTACCGTTTGCGCCCCTTCTAGATCGGCTTTGATGACCGGTATGCACACAGGCCATACCGTTGTTAGGGGCAATAAAGAGGTAAGGCCCGAGGGGCAACATCCGATTCCTGATAGCACCTACACCTTGGCTGAAGCATTTAAAAGCGCGGGGTATCAAACGGGAGCCTTTGGTAAGTGGGGTTTGGGGTATCCCGGATCGGAAGGTGACCCGACAAAACAAGGTTTTGATACTTTTTTCGGATACAATTGTCAACGTTTAGGCCATAATTATTATCCGAGACATTTATGGTCTAATAATGATTCCTTAATTCTGGAGGGCAACCACGGTACCAAAAAGGAGGTCTACGCCCCTAATTTGATTCATGAAAAGACCCTTGCTTTTATAGATGAGAATAAAGAGAATCCATTTTTTCTATATGTTCCGTCTATAATTCCACATGCAGAGTTAGTGGCCCCTGATAGTATTATGAACGCTTTTCGGGGTAAATACGACCCTGAACATCAATTTCAGGGAGTTGATGAAGGACCGGATTATAGAAATGGGCCGTACGGAAGTCAAAAGGAAAGCCATGCCGCCTTTGCCGCTATGGTTTCGTTGTTAGATTTGCAAGTAGGGGAAATTATGGATAAGGTAGAAGAACTTGGTTTGACAGATAATACCATCATTGTCTTTACATCCGATAACGGGCCGCATCAAGAAGGTGGTGCTGACCCTGATTATTTTGACAGTAACGGGCCTCTAAAAGGGTATAAGAGAGATTTATACGAAGGTGGTATTCGGGTGCCTATGATTGTCAGTTGGCCGGGCGTGATTGATGAAGGAAGCAAAACCGATCACATTTCAGCTTTTTGGGATGTTTTTCCAACCTTGACCGAGATCTTGAAAATTGACTCCCCTAATAATATCGACGGAATTTCCTTTTTGTCTACCCTAAATGGGGATAGTGAAAGCCAGAAAGAACATGAATACCTGTATTGGGAGTTTCATGAAAAAGGAGGTAGACAGGCCGTTCGTATGGGAACTTGGAAAGCCGTTAAATACGATGTTTTCAAGGGAAAGGAATCTAAAATTGAACTTTACGATCTGGAAAACGATTTACAAGAAGAGAATAATGTGGCTGCTGATCATCCGGAAATTATAAAAGAGATGCAAATGATTTTAGACTCAGCCAGAACCCCATCTTCAGTGTATCAGTTTTCGCAAACGGGTTATTTAAATCCTTAGTAATTTCTTTCTTTATCCTATGAATATTTAGAGAAGATTTTCTTGCCAATGAGTATCACTCCCTCCCCAACTTTTCCACAACACTTTGAGGTACTTTTAAAACGGTGCCGTGGCGGGTACCTTCCGGAAAGCTGATTTGGTCGCTGATATCTTCCCATTCTTTTAAATCTTTAGAGCGTACCGCACCGTATTGGTGGTCTATGTATTTGTCAAAATACACTACCCAATGCCCGTCTACCATGGCAGCGGTGGGGCCTTCTGCCCAATAATTTCCAGTTATGGGTTTGCTAGCAGCACTATAAGGGCCTGTAAGCTTATTGGCATAGGCAATTTTTATGTTCTTTTCCGCAGGCTCTCGGGTTTCATCCTTTAAAAACATCACGAATTGGTCCCCATGCTTTTTAATGCTGGAATCAATGACATTAAAACCGGGTTCATACAGGAGTTGGGTATCGCTAAAATTTTTAAAATCTTTTGTGGTTACATAGTACATGCGATGGTTATAGCCGCTTTCTTCTTTTGATTGGGTTTCCGGAAATTTCCCTTCAATGGTACTGGCCCAATAAATCATATATGTTTTGGTGTCGGAATCATAAGTAATTTCCGGAGCCCATGTATTTCTGGCTTTAGGTTCATGGGCCATCACGGGAATGAACTGCTGCTCAGACCAATTGATCAAATCATCTGAATGAGCATAGCCAATTCCACGGTCCGTCCAACTAACTGTCCAGACCATGTGGTACTTATTGTCCCCTCCTTTAATTATACAAGGATCTCGCATTAGGGAATCTTTACCTACTAAAGGTGTTAAGAACGATTGGTCGTTCTTTAGCGTTTTCCACTTAAGGCCGTCGTCACTTTGCGCAAAATGGAGACCGTCTTCTCCATTTCCCTTAAAATAAGAGAATAGGTAGATTTCCTTTTTGACAATATATTCATGGGCCCGAAGCCAATGCTCCAAATCGTCAGGCCAATACTGGTTGGTACCCACAACGCCAAGACCCATACCGTGCCTTCCTTTTTCATATAGGTGCATTTCGGCATCCACTTCATTGTTTTTAAGAGCCAAATAGTAGTTAATACTGTTCTCTACCGGCACCGCTTTATCGACCGTGGTATGAATTAGAAATGTGGGTGGTGTTTGTTTATTTACCTGTTTCTCGTTCGAATACTTCTGAAGGTCTTCTGCATTGGCATTTTCTCCCAATAGATTGGTACGAGAACCCATGTGGGTGATGTTCTCATCCATGGAAATGACAGGGTAAACCAAGATAGAGAAGTCAGGTCGGGCACTTGCCGTATAGTTTGAAGTATATACCTGGTCGTTGTAGTGGGTGGATAGAGTGGAAGCCAAATGACCTCCTGCAGAAAAGCCCATAATGCCTATTCTATCTGGCTTGATTTTCCATTCTTTTTCTTTCGAACGTACCATTCTCATAGCTTCTTGTGCATCTTGCAGCGGACCGACCGATTTATTTTTCATCGTTCGATCGTTAGGCATGCGGTATTTAAGAACAAATGCCGAAATACCTAAGGTATTGAACCAACGTGCTACTTTATGACCTTCTTTTTCGATGGCCAAATGTGAATAGCCACCACCGGGGCAGATAATGACAGCTGTACCAGAATTATTTTGCTCATCTGCCAGATAGATACTTAACTCGGGTTTAGAAATTTTGCTGTAACCCCGAATCTTACCTTGACTATCGTACTGCACTTCTTCTTTAAAGGAAGTGTCTTCAATAGCGTCAGGTGCTCCTTTAGGCCAAAGATTAATAGTCTCTTGGGCTTTGACGTTTAACAAAAGGAGTATCGCTAAGAAGGGTAATGTGTGACGGAGCTTTTTCATAGTTCTCGGTTCAAGTTTGTGGTATAGGTGGAAATGAGAGCGGAAACTCATACAGTTCTAAATCGAAAAATGGCAGTGCAGACATCAAATGATCAAAAATATCGGCCATAATGTATTCATAATTCTCCCAGCGTTTGTCGCTGCTAAAGACATATATTTCTAAAGGAATACCCTGTGTCGTAGGTGCCAATTGGCGCACCATAAGGGTCATGCCTTTGTTGACCGCCGGGTGGTTTTGAAGATAGTCATTTACATACTTTCTAAAAACACCAATGTTGGTAAGAGTTCTTCCGTTGATTGCCAAGCTTTTGTCGATGTTGTTCGAATCGTTGTGCGCGTTTATCTGTTCACTTCGGGTGTTGAGGTAGGGTTCTATAAGTTGAATCTTCTTCAAGGCTTCTATGTCTTCACTAGTTAAGAAGCGAATGCTTTTCTGGCTGATGATCAGGGCCCTCTTAATTCGCCTGCCTCCCGATTCTTGCATGCCGCGCCAATTTTTGAACGAATCCGATATCAATGAATAGGTAGGAATGGTGGTTATAGTCTTGTCGAAATTTTGAACCTTTACCGTAGCAAGGGTTATTTCAATTACATCTCCGTCGGCCCCATATTTTTCAAAAGTAATCCAGTCGCCGATTCGAACCATATCATTGATACTAACTTGTATACTCGCCACCAAACCAAGAATGGAATCTTTAAAAATTAAAAGTATAACAGCAGAACCCGCACCCAATGCGGTGAAGAATTTGATAAACTCTACTTCTGTTATAATGGCTATAATGGTGAGCACACCTACAAACCAGGCGAAAATCATAAAAACCTGTATGTAGCTATCCATCGGTTTATCACGAAACCTAGGCTTTGTTTTCAAGTAGTCGTTGATACTTCTAAATATGCTTTTGACGGTAAAGAGTGTTAGAAATACAAAGAGTATGCGCAACAATTTGAAGACGATAGTGCCTGCATATTCAAAATCGACCATAGCAAAAGGCACGATTTCAAATAGTATGGCCAAGGGTAAAATATGTGCTACATATCTGGGTACTTTATTGGCGACTAAAAAGTTATCGAAATTGGTCTTTGATTTTCGGGCCAACCTTAAAGAAACGGAACGCAGAAGCTTCCAGATAACCATGTCTAAAAACCATGCAAGAATCAGGGCCGCCAATAATAACACGAACATGTTCAGGTAGGCGGCAGAACTTTCGTTCATACCCATTTCCAAAAAATACTTATAAAGCAAACGCGGTAATCCGTTATCCATCAGGAAAATTTTAATCTTGAGGGAACAAAAATACATCTAGAAAAGCAATGCAAGTTTTTTAAGGGCGGGTATAACAAAAATTTAAATATTCGAATCGGACAAAGATTCTACTTCATTTTATAGATTTCACTACCGGCCAAAAGAAAACACCCGAGACCGTAATCTTCAAAATCGGGTACCTTGTCATAAGATAGTGGCTGACCATCTTTGGGCTCTTTTCCGGTGGACTGTAAATAACCCAGAAAGCCGTTGTTGTGAAGCCCGTCTTTTATCATGGCCTCCCATGCTTTTTTAATGACCGGCAGGTAGGTGTCCCTATCCAGAATTTCATTATTTACGCCGTAGGCCATGGCAAAGGTGAAAAGTGCCGTGCCCGACAGTTCTTTGCCACCAAAGTTTTTAGGGTCATGCAAGCTTACGTTCCAAAAACCGTCTTTTCTTTGAATGGGAATCAGTGCCTTGGCCATAGTTTTAAAGTCATCGATGTACTGGTCTCTATGAGGAGCGCTTTCCGGTATAATGCTCAATACCTTTGCTAAAGCGCCAATTACCCATCCGTTACCGCGGCTCCAATACGAATCTTCACCGTTAGGTTCGGTATAAGGTGGGTCAAAATCTGCATCACGCCACCATAGACCGTCCTCAGCATTAAAAAGCCCTTTCTCGCCATGCTCGTTTCTCGTGAACATATACATTTCATACATTTTTTCATAGTACCGCTCGTCGTTCTCAAGAACACCCATTTTGGCAAATACGGGCATACCCATTTGTATGGCATCTATCCACCACCAATCATCAACTTGCGGGGTGTTTAAAAGCATATTTAGCGTGGATCTGGTGGCCTTTAATTTTTTCGAATCGGGCTCTAGGTTATAGAGGTCTATGTAGGTTTGGGCGGCGCAGTAATCATCGGCATTTCGGTTGGCCGTGCCATAGCGAAAGCTCCAGTTATGAAATTCGGCCCAGTCGTATGCGTATTGGTAATACTCTTCCTTTGGCCAGATTCCGTAAAGTGCCATTAGCCCTTCGTAGTAAACGGCGCGCGTCCATATATTACTCGGACGTTCTTTGTTCGTAACAATGGTCTTGCCCACATCTGGCCATTTTTGCATGAAATAGGCATTGGCCAATTCCATGTTTTTAAGAACTTGTTCACGGTCAAAAGTTTGTGCTTGAACCATTGCTAATGCAAATAAGGCCAGTAGTGATGATAATACTCTTTTCATTATGCTATAGTTAGTTGTTATCGAGTTGTAAGGGTTGTAAGGTTGGTGTGTTCAAAAGGCCCGACGGCATTGGTTGCCACTTTGTGGCATCGAACTCTTTATAATCTTTGTTGACCATGTTGATTTCGTGAAAAATTTTCCATTCTTCTCCTCGAAGTTCCTTTGCACGAATTCTATTTGCCGGAAGATTGGTCACTTCTATCTTAATGGAATTTCTCCCTTTTTTAAGAGTGTCAATATCTATTTGAAAGGGGTTAGACCAAAGCGCGCCCAAATATTCTTCATTGAGCCAAACTTTGGCACTTTCCCGAACATCGCCGAGATGAAGTCTCCAATGATTTATCTGTTCGTCGGGGTTTTCAAAATCTATCTCATATTTCGCGGTACCAGAAAAGTACTCGGCTTCCTTTGAGAGTACTGTCCATGATTTCAATTGATTAATTTTCGTTGTCTTGGGCAGCTGCGGTCCTCCGCTAATAAATGACAAAGTCCATTCGCCTTCTAACGGATATTCAGTTTCGATGGGTTTCGAATAATTCCACGTGGGCATATTACTTTCCTTCCCCGATTTTAAAAATAGCGACCCCCCTGACGGTATCTGAACTTTTACCAAGGTCTGTTCACCTTGCTTTTGAGTGGCTGCTTTTCCAAAAGTCTTTGTAAGTGGGTCTAGAATAATGACTTCTTTTGCCTCCGCTGTAATGGGAATGTAGTCATCAATATTTTGGGCAGTATGGTTCACCAAAAAGTACAGTTGCTCACCCTCAACTTTTCGTTTGATAAATTTGAGTCCTGATTTTACCAAGTTTTCGTGTTTGACCCCTGCCATTTTTAAATCTTCCCAAAGATCGGTGGTTGGTTTCAGTTTATTTTCGGACATCAAGGCTTTTAGCATTTCACATCTTTTTTCAAACTCGAAAAAACCCGGAACGGTCGACGGCAAATCTTGAAAAATAATCGAGGCCCCTTCTTCTTTTAGCGAAATCAACTTTTCGAGTGTAGCAAAAGGCATATGTTCAATAGGAGGTACCACAAGGCTCTTATAGGTTCCTCCTGGAAGCACGATTTCTCCATTTATGACTTTAGCTTCTTCTATAAATCGATCGCTGATAAAATCGGTTGAAATCCCTTTTTTTATAAACTCTTGATTGGTTTGGTAAAATGGGGTTTTCAATAACCATTCATCTAACGAGTGTATTTTGAATTGAAAAAAGAGGGACCCGTTGTGGAACTCATGCCAAACATCATGTATCGGCCAATAAAGCAAAACATCATTATCAGGTTGCCCCGATTGTAAAAGACTTTGGCAGTTCGCGATATAAGAGAATAATTCAGAAGCGTCTTGCCAAATAGTATTATTCGGGTTAAAGTTGACCGAGGCATAGAATTTCCAACCGGGCCATTCGGCTCGATCTGGTGAATAAGTAGCACCGTGAAGAAAGATATGGTTGATACCATTTAAAAGTAAATCTTCGGCTTCTGGTTTAGTTTGTGATAAAGCAGTTTTAAAATGGTCTCGTAACCAGGTAAATGTTTCTGACGAGGTTAGCTGTTTACCTGAAATGTGGGCGGCTGAAGAAGAAAATTTGAGCATGACCGCATCAGCATCGCCCTGCCTTATATCTTCTTCCTCCCTTCGTAAACCCTCAATTTCATAGGGCATTGAACCAAAAGTTTCACATTCGGGTATATCGGCCGACGCGTACATGTCGATGAGATTGCCCGGAGAGCCATGAGCCTGTAAACGCGTAAGAAAACCTTTTTCATTGGCCCATTCGGTCCATGGCCGGTCAAATTGCGTCAATAGTAAGTCTGATAATGTCTCTCGGTAATCGCTACGCAGTCTATTCGCGGTTTCGTTATTACCACTCAAAAGTTGCTGAATATAAGGTCTTAAATCGTAGCCTCTACGTTCTTGAAACTCCTTAAAAAATCTAGGAGTAAAATCGGTACCATACACCTCATAACTATCATTGAAAATGGTGCGAAGGTTTTTGCCATGCGTTGAGAAAGCTTCATTAAAAGGTTTCACATAATTTTGAAAGGCCAATTTTGAGTAGTGGTCTACGGTCAAGCCAGCTCCACCAGGGGCGGCACGCTTTACTTGTTGCCCCGTTTTTGCTTCGTAGAACAGGTAAAGCTTGTAATCCTTGCGTTTGGTTTTCCATTTCAAATGGCCGTCTTTAGCCAAGGATGTCAGATTTTCATAATGGCCCGAATTATCAAAAGCTAAGATTTCAATGGGACGAGAGGCACCTCTATCTTTTTCATTTTTGGGAAGAAGTTCCATATCGATTTTTTCACCTTTAGAAAGATGCAAGGTGTCGATAATTAATTTGGTCGCTGCGTCTTCTTGCGTTACTTGAGGGCCGCCATAGGGCCATCCAGTACCAAGCGTCATATCCACTCCCATGTTGTTCTCTCCTGCAGTTTTGATGGTGTAATCCAGGGCGTTTAACCATTCGGAAGACAGATACTTCAAATAGTTTTTTTCTTCCCCTTTGACTCCGTAAATAGGCTGAATTTCCACCCCGCCTAGCCCGGCCTTTGACATTTCTTCGAGTTGGGCTTTAATATTGGGTTCATCAACTGCATTGCCCATCCACCACCAGCGAGTCCAAGGTTTGTGTGTTCGGGTAAGCTCGGGCCACGGTTCTGTAGATTGATTTTGGGCAATGGCGGAGGAAGACATGAATAGTATACATCCAAATAAAGTAATCGATTGCGCAAATAATCTGTTCAATTTATGTTCTTGCATGGTGTTTTCCCGCTATTTGATAAATGAGAGTGCCCTAAAATAAGACCGGTATTTTTCACCACCATCCTGTGCTGTACTGCAAGCCCCTAAAATAGGGCAGTATACTACAGGATGCCGCACCCTTGTTCTATTGCTATTTTTGAATTTCGATTTGAAAATATACAAAGGATTTCTACAAGACTACAAATTTGATGAGCTCGGTTTTTGAGCTTTTTAGATTTCAATGAAGATGCGGGAACATCGGTAATGTAGTAAAACAGTTATATGAGAATGTTACGATTGGGTCTTTTTATGGCCCTTTTAATGAACATCGTTCAAGCCCACGCCCAAACGGGCTTGGGGAATTTTCAGAAGGTTGATTCCGAAAATGGGAATAAGATAGTCTTCGCCACGGATGAAGCTAAAGTACAGTTAGAATTTTGTACCCCAAGTTTGGTCAGAATAAGGTCAAGTTGGGATGGTGATTTCTCCGAGAATGAACCATGGATGGTGGTGAAGTACGACTGGCCCGAAGTCATATATACTGCCAAAGAATCAGAAGCGACTATCAGTTATAGCACTGATAGTTTAAACATTTTAGTACATAAAACCCCCTTTTTCGTAACTATTAGTGACAAAGAAGGCAAGGTTTTGACCAGCGAAGCGGAACAAGACAAAATCTTCGGTTCCTCTAAGAATAAAGACACGGTGAACGTCACAAAAAAGCTTTTTCCTGATGAGCACTTCTTCGGTTTTGGAGAACGGATGGATTTTTTGGATAGACGGGGTAAAGCGCTGCGACTGAATGTTGGCCGCGGTCAAGGTAGGCCTCATATTGTGGGCGCCTATGATGTGTTACAGGCCAATTATTCACCCGTACCCTTTTTTATGAGTACCCGTGGTTACGGCATTTTTCTTCATAATGCCAACCCTACAAATTGGAATATGGGCCATAGTAACCCAGAAACCTACTCCTTTTCAGCTGAAGGGGGCGAGCTAGACTACTATTTTATGTACGGGCCAGACTTCAGTTCTATTTTAGATGCGTATACAGACATCACTGGTAAAGCCCCAATGTTACCCAAGTTTGCGATGGGGCTGCATGTGGGTACTTATAGTGGGGGCACATGGGGTCATGAAGAAGAAACCTCTACCGATTATGTGGTTGCTTTGGCTCAAAAATTTAGGGATTTGAACATACCGCTAGACGTATTACATCTAGATTCAACTTGGCGAATTTTCGGAGAAAATGGAGGTACGGGCGCTACATCATTCGAATGGAGGGAAACGTTTAAAAATCCGGAGGAAATGTTCAATGACCTCTATGCGCTAAATCTTAATATGGTAGGTCTTCATTTACGACCGAGATTTGACAATGGTAAGGAATTAAGGTTGCTCGATGAGGCCCGGCGTAAAGGGTACGTTTATCCTGAGCCGAACAACCTAGGCGAGTTCGTTAATTTCTTTGATGAGAAATCAGTTGATTGGTGGTGGAAGAACGGCGTGAAAAGAGTGGCCGATCAAGGTGCGATGTTCTTGAAGACCGATGAAGGCAGTGCTTTTGGGCATAAGGCAAATGAAAGCGAAAAAACTGGTCCGCAAGGGAAGGAGATAAATGCGCTGCATAATCTTTTTCCTATTGCTTATGCAAAGGCACCCTATGAAAAATTTGCCGAACATAACAAGATGAGGGGCATGAACCAAACACGCGAAGGTTATGCCGGTATTCAGCGTTACCCCTACATTTTCGCTGGTGATTGGCCTAGTGAATGGCAATATTTTGAACCCGTAATTAAGGCTGGCTTGAATATTGGTCTTTCAGGAGTGGGTAATTGGGCCCATTGTATGGGAGGTTTTGAACATGTCGCCGACCCTGAACTTTATATTCGTTGGTGCCAATTCGGTTTAATGAGCCCCATCGCGCATTTGTTCGGTATGGAGCACCCCAACTATAAAGAACCATGGAACTACGGGGAAGAAGCGCAAAGCATATTTAAGAAATACGATGAACTCAGGTATGAGTTGATGCCTTATTTATATAGTACTTTGTATCAAAATCATTCAACAGGCCAACCCCTCATGAGGGCCTTGGTTCTAGATTACCAAAAGGACCCCAATGTCTACGAAATTACCGACCAGTATATGCTTGGTGACAATCTTATGGTCTGCCCTGTAACTACTAAGGGAGCGCAAACTAGAACGGTCTATTTGCCCGAAGGCAATTGGGTCGATTATTGGACAGGGAACACCTTTTCGGGCAAAAAGTTTATAAGCGTTCTCTGCCCTTTGGATAAAATGCCTCTCTTTGTTAAAGCTGGTGGAATATTGCCAAAACAAGAACTGATAAATTATGTAGGGGAAAAAGAAATCAACTCTTATGATTTGGAAGTTTTTATCGGAGGTGATAGTGCTTTCGAGCTTTATCATGACGATGGAAAAAGCATGAAATATACCGAAGGTGATTTTGCCACTACTTTAATTAAAGCAGAAAGTAAGCAAGACCGTACAGTTATTCAAATTGACCCTTCCGAAGGTAAGTTTGATACAAGTGACATCACCTATAATGTAAAGGTACATTTGAATGAAAAGCCAAAAACGGTGATGGTGAATAATGAAAAATTAGTGGTTTCCGATACAGAAAATGAAAATAACCCATATTATTGTAATCGATTACTCTACATTCCTAATTTGGACAATTCACATACTTTGAATGTAGAGGTTATCCAATAAAAATTTTCTCAACAAAACTCACTACTGCAATTCATGAAAAATTACATTGAATCCTGCTTTAAGGGCCCAAAGATTAGAACGTGCTTATCAATATTAGCAATGGGCACCATTTTATTAATATCTCAAGAGGTAAGCGCACAGCAGCCCGCCAATGATATGACGGCTCCTTTACATTTAATGCAACCAGACTATGAAACCCCGTACGATGTGCCGTCCAAAGAAGGGATAGTTGAAGTCATCGACCGAATTTATGATTATCTGAATTCGGTTACCCCGCCGGCCCTGATCGATAAGAATAGCGGAGAGGTAATAACCAACTATAAAAAAATAAAGAAGGATCAAGAAACCGCTTTTCAAACAGGTGATTTTCGCTTAACGAGTTATGAGTGGGGGGTTACCTATGCGGGTATGTTATTGGCAAGTGAGGTTACCGAAGAATCTAAATATGCCGATTATACCAATGAACGTCTTAAGTTTTTGGCTGACATACGGCCCTTTTTTGAAGATTTAGAAACTAAGAACGCCGAGTTAAAACATCCCATGAAGCGAGTTTTACACCCGCACGCGTTAGATGATTCTGGTGCCGTATGCGCGGCCATGATCAAAGCCAAAACCAATGGCTCGGAGGCGAATTTAGACCCTTTGATCCGAAATTTTATGGATTACATTTCTAATGGTCAATATAGATTGTCAGACGGTACATTGGCACGAAATAGACCTATGAAAAACTCCCTTTGGCTCGATGATCTTTTTATGAGCGTGCCGGCCTTGGCGCAAATGGGCAGTTATTCGAAAGACCCAAAATACTTTGATGATGCCGTTAAACAAGTGCTACAATTCGCTCAACGCATGTTCAATGAAGAAAAAGGGTTGTTTATGCATGCCTATATCGTAGACTCTGAGCAGCACCCAGAGTTTTATTGGGGCCGCGCCAATGGGTGGGCCATTATGACCATGGTCGAACTTTTAGAGGTTCTGCCAGAAAACCATAAGGGTAGGTCTGAGGTTCTCGATTTGCTGAAAAAACATATCGAAGGGTTGACCCGATTACAATCAGGTAAAGGGTTGTGGCATCAGTTGCTCGACCGCAATGATTCATATCTTGAAACTTCGGCAAGCGCTATTTATACCTATGCCATTGCCAGATCTATCAATAGAGGTTATGTTGATGGTAAAGCTTATGGGCCTTCGGTAACGTTGGCCTGGAATGCAATTACTGAAAAAGTGAACGGTAAGGGGCAGGTTGAAGGTACTTGTGTTGGTACCGGTATGGGCTTTGATCCCGCTTTTTATTATTATAGGCCGGTAAACGTTTATGCGGCCCATGGCTACGGGCCGGTTCTGTTAGCAGGAGCCGAAATGATTGCGCTTCTTCAAAACAGTTATCCTAAATTGAATGATAGTGCCATTCAATTTTATGACAGCGAAATCAAAACTGATGGACCCATATTCGGGGAGAAGTAAGAGTCGATTTTAGTTTTTTAAAACATCAAGGCAAGAGTACTTGATCATAGCTGTTGGGTGCTTTTGCCTTCATTTTTTAATATAAAAAAGGTGTCAAATGATTAGAAACGCTTTTACCATGAAATTGAAGCCAGGGTTCGAGGCCGAATACAAAAAAAGACATGACGAGATTTGGCCTGAGTTATCAAAGTTATTGTCAGATTCGGGTATTCATGAATACTCGATATTTCTTGATGAACAGACCTTGACTTTGTTCGCCTTTCAAAAATTGGAAGATGGTTTCGAGCCGTCGAAAATTCCTAACGACCCCATTGTTAAAAAATGGTGGGCTTATATGGCAGATATTATGGAGACCAATGATGACAATTCTCCTGTGGAAACCTCGTTAAGGGAAGTCTTTTTTATGGAGTAATCCTGAGTCTTTATCCTAATAAAAAATATAATCTCTGAGACCTGAACCCTTATAATTCTTTAAGGCCTCTGCCGCGACCTGGGCATTGAAAAGGGCGCCATCTAAATTCGTATGGGTGTGGTCTTTAGGAAAGAACTTCTGAACATTTTCCTCACCGAGTTCTTCATATTTCTTCGCAATCTGATTACTAAGGTCTATAAAGGGTACTTCTTCTTCAGTAGCTATTTCTTCAGACCATTTAATGTAGGTTTCTTGTCTTTGTTCTACTTGCCCATCGGGCCATTCATTTCTAGGGGTCAGGCTTAGAATAATTGGTAATGCACCTTTTTCTTTTGTTTCAATAACCATTTTTCTCAGATATTGGCCGAATGTATGCACCGTTTCGGTTAGGGTATCGTTACGAACGACGTCTTGGGTTTCAAACCCTGTTCCGCTAAGTGAGCCACGGTATTTTTCTTTATCGATATTTCCGGCATCATTGTGCCCGAACTGAATGAGTACGTAATCTTCAGGCTGAAGTTTTTGAAGTATCTCGTTCCAGTGTCCTTCGGTAATAAAAGTTCGGCTGCTTCTTCCGCCAAGGGCACTATTAAAATAGTTCAATCTTGTAGTGTCGATAAACCTAGTAAAAGGTATGCCCCAACCTACGGCATTTTCATTGCCATTATCGGCCATGGTCGAATCACCGATAAGAAAAAGGTTTTTCTTTTTGGGAAGTGTTATTTGGGGGTAGTCGATTAGATAATCTTCAAGACCTGAATCTTCATTTCTTATTTCATTGACTATAATCGAAGCAGCCAGAACTGCACCTCTGGCCGAGGTATGGGTATGGTCCCTTTCGAAAAAATGGTTGCCAGTGGTGCCTTGCTCCCCAATTTCTTCCATTTTTAGGGCCATTTGGTCGTTCAAGTCGATAAATGTAGCGCCTTCCTGTTCGGCCACCTGCTTGGCCCAAAGGCCATACGATTGGTCGTTTCTAAGTACTTTTTGGTTTTCCCACTTATTTCTGGGAATAGGAGAAAGCACAATCGGCACGGCCCCTTTGCTTTTGGCATCTTTGATCAATCGACGAATGTACCATCCATAGCTGCGAACGGTTTCATGCTTTCCTGTGAGAATATTATCGATTTCCTCAGATTCTTCACCAATACCTTTGATGGTGCCCCGTGCCCTAAAGTCGTCATTGATAGGGCCATTATCGTTGTGGCCAAATTGTATAAGAACAAAGTCACCTTTGTTCAATTTGTTGTAAACCGAATCCCAAAGGCCTTTGTCTTGATATGTTCTGCTACTTGTGCCACCCAAGGCGTGATTTTCAACCTTTATTTTGGTACTGTCCAAAAATTGATTAATAAATTCTCCCCATCCCCAAAGCCCTCCGGCTCCATCGCCTTGGCCATTTTTTACCGTAGAATCTCCCACGGCATATAGAACAGGTTTTTTATTCGAATTGGTAGAACAGGAAAAGGTAAATAGTCCGGCAAGCAGAATTACCGGAAGTATGCGTAATCTCATTGTGTGGGGTTAGGAGTGCTAAAAATACAATGTTCTCCTTAACGGACAAGCGTGACAATCAATTTTTTACACCGAATTTCGTTCTATGTAACGAAACACATTTTTAACCCGCTCTTTCTTATTTTTTAGCACCATATATGCGGCAGTTTCTCCCATTGCATTAAAATCGGTACTAATGACCGTTATACCAAGAAGTTCTTTTAAAGGGGTTTCATTGTAGGATATGATGCCAATATCTTCACCTAGGGTTAGGTTTTTCTTTCGCACCTGCCGAACCAAATTTACTAAGTCAGACTCTTCGATGATCACGTAGGCATCTCGACTTTGAAGCTCCATGTCTTCATAGATTTCTCCTAAGATTTCAAATTCGAAACCTTGTTCGCCACAGAACTTTTGAAAGCCCCTTAGAATTCTACGCGGATACGGGTATACCTTTTTTTCAGGGTACACCAATATCAGTTTATCATATTTCTTTAGACGCTCTCTCCCTTCCAACAAGGCTTCATAAATGTCATTTTCAAAGTCTTGATAAAGAGCAGCGTATTCACCCTTGATTTCAATCTGTGAATTGTCTAAAACAATCAGTTTGTTCTTAGGAATTTTATTTAAAACATCCTTGACTTTATCGGTGGCCGAGGCGTGGTTCAGATTTTCATCTTTAAAATGGGGCATTATTACATAATAATCATAAGCCCCTAGGTTACGCTCTATGTAATGGGTGAAAAGTGATTCTTCGCAATGGTAAATGAACAGATTCACATGGCCATTCACCCCGAGGCCGTTTACAAAAGAATTGTAGATACGCATTTTATAAGAACTGGGCTTATTCACCAGAAAGAAGACATTGATCTTCGAGATTAAATCGGTCTTTGCAATGTAATAGCCCTTGCCCTTAACGGCGGTAATGGTCTTTTGAACCTTGAGTTGGCGGTAGGCCTTTTCAATGGTGTCCCTCGATAAAAGAAGGTCTTCACTAAGTTCGTTGATAGATGGTATTTTACTGCCAATGGGAAGATCGCCCATAGCAATATTATCCATTATCGAATCGACTACCTGCATGTATTTCGGTATACGTGAGGCTTCGTTTATTTTTATGTTCAGGGTTTTTGACATCGGGTCTTCAAAAACTAAGTTTATAGGCGAGGGTTCAACGTTTTAAACCCCCTGAATGTTTATAAACGGCTTTCATTTTTGTAGGTTCTAAAAGTAATCAAAATTTGAGGCAAGGCCATAAGTTTATGGCCTCTTTTAATTTTTTTGAAGCTAACAGGGCAGCACAGGATACTCACAGGAAATGTAATATGTATTTTTGGTCAAAGTGTTAAAACAATAAGTAACTACAAGACACACGATATGCAAAAGACATTTCAACACGTAAACTATCTATGGGACGAAAAAAAGGCTATAGAGCTGGGCGATGATCAAGTGGCCCTTTTTCTTTACAGATCCAACATTCTTGGTGCCGATTTGCGCATTACGAATTATGGGGGCGGTAACACCAGTTGTAAGACCATAGAGAAAGACCCGTTGACCAACGAAGAGGTCGAGGTTATGTGGATCAAAGGATCTGGTGGCGACATCGGTACCTTAACAAGAGCCGGTATCGCAGGCCTTTATACAGAGAGGCTGCGTAACCTTAAAAATGTCTATGAAGGTTTGCACGATGAAGATCGTATGGTCGGTCTTTTTAACCATTGTATCTACGACCTTGATAGTAGGGCTCCCTCCATCGACACTCCTTTGCACGGTTTATTGCCATTCAAGCATATCGACCACTTGCATCCTGATGCACTTATTGCAGTAGCAGCTGCGAAGGATAGTGAAAAGGTGACCAAAGAAATTTGGGGAGATACCATGGGCTGGGTGCCATGGCAAAGACCTGGGTTTGATTTAGGTCTTCAGTTGGAGAAATGTTTGAACGATAATCCAGGTATTCGCGGTATTGTCTTAGGAAGCCACGGTCTTTTTACTTGGGGCGATACCTCGTATGAGTGCTACATCAATAGCTTGGAAGTAATTGAGAAGGCATCGGATTACATTGCCAAAAAAATTAAGGAACAAGGTCAGGTTTTTGGTGGGCAGAAGGTAGAAAGTCTTCCTGCCGATGAACGTAAAGAAAAGGCTGCACGGTTAATGCCTTTATTGAGGGGCTTGTGTTCTTCTGAAAATAGAATGATAGGTCACTTTAGTGATACCGATGTGGTAATGGAATATATTAATAGTAATGATTTGGAAAGGTTGGCACCTATGGGCACATCTTGCCCTGACCATTTCTTGCGTACAAAAATTCAGCCATTGGTACTTACGCTTGATACCTCTGAAGACCTTTCCGATTCGGAAGCGGTTCTTAAAAAGTTAGAACCTGCCTTTGAACAATATAGAAAAGAATATGCCGACTATTATGAGTCTTGTAAAAGGGACAATAGTCCGGCTATGAGAGACCCCAACCCTGTAATTATAATCTACCCAGGTGTCGGTATGTTCAGCTTTGCCAAAAACAAGCAGACCACTAGGGTGGCCAGCGAATTTTATATCAACGCCATCAATGTAATGAGAGGTGCCGAAGCAATTACGGAATATACCTCGCTGCCAAGACAAGAGGCTTTCGATATTGAATACTGGTTACTGGAGGAAGCAAAATTGCAACGTATGCCGAAAGAGCAGCCCCTTTCAAGAAAAGTAGCCTTGGTTACCGGAGGCGGCGGAGGTATCGGAAAAGCGATTGCCGACAAGTTGGCTGCGGAAGGTGCCAATGTTGTTTTGACAGACATTGCCGAAGAACGCTTGAAAGAAGGGGTAGCAACTTATAAATCCGATACGGCCGCCTATGCTGTTTGCGATGTTACCAAATCAGAGTCGATTGAAGAAGCGTATAAAAAGGCTTGTTTAGAATTCGGAGGTGTTGATATCGTGGTTCATAGTGCCGGATTGGCTATTTCAAAACCATTGACCGAAACCACGGAAAAAGATTGGGACATTCTTCAAGACGTATTGGTCAAAGGGCAATTCGAACTGGCCAAACAAGCCGTGAAAATTATGCGTACTCAAGGTTTGGGCGGTGATTTCATTAGTATCGCCAGTAAAAATGGTTTGGTATCCGGTCCGAACAACGTAGGTTATGGTACCGCTAAGGCGGCACAGCAACACATGTCTCGATTATTGGCCGCTGAACTCGGTGGTGAAAAAATTAGGGTGAATACCGTAAACCCTGACGGGGTAATCGTTGGTAGTAAGATTTGGGAAGGTGATTGGGCCGAAGGTCGTGCCAAAGCCTATGGTATTTCTGTAGAAGAACTACCGGCCCATTATGCCAAAAGAAACCTGATGAACGAAATTATCTATCCTTCCGACATCGCAGATGGTGTTTTTGCTTTCGTTGGTTTGTTGAACAAGAGTACAGGGAACATTATCAATGTAGATGGCGGAATGGCCAATGCCTTTGTTAGATAAAATAGAAGTGCGAAAATGAAGATCAATAAAGAAAACATAGAATCGGTCAATAAGAAGGTTGCCGAAAATCACCTGAACCAGTTTGATTTTCTCGCCAATAGTCTTGATCAAAAGAATATTGATGTTGACAAATTGGTCAGTGAACTGTCCGACTTTCAGGTAGCGATACCCAGTTGGGCACTTGGTGCGGGCGGAACGCGTTTTGGCAGGTTTTCGTTTTATGGTGAACCTTCTTCATTGGAGCAGAAAATCGAAGATGTTGGGGTCATTCATAGTTTGACCCAAACGGCCGGTGCAATTTCGCTTCATATTCCGTGGGATGTTCCTGAGGACTATAATGCTATTAAAGAGCTGGCTGCAGAAAACGACCTTATATTCGACGCGGTAAATTCAAATACTTTTCAAGACCAGAAGAATGCGAAAGAGAGCTATAAGTTCGGTTCTTTAAGCAATGTAAATAAACCTCCTCGAGAGCAAGCAATTGCCCATAACATAGAGGTTGTCGAAATTGGAAAGAAACTCGGTTCTAAAAGTTTGACCGTTTGGTTGGCCGATGGGTCGAACTTTCCGGGCCAAAATAATTTTCAGACAGCGCTTAAGCATACAGAAGATAGTCTCAAGGAGATTTATAAAAATCTGCCCGAAGACTGGAAGATGTTCATAGAATACAAACCCTATGAACCTAATTTTTACAGTACGGTCATACAAGATTGGGGCACTTCTTTTATGCTTGCCAATGCTTGTGGTGAAAAAGCATACACCTTGGTCGACTTGGGCCATCATTTGCCCAACACTAATATTGAGCAGATAGTTTCGACCTTGATGTTAAAGGGTAAGTTAGGAGGTTTCCATTTTAACGATAGTAAGTACGGCGATGACGATAGTACCGTAGGTAGCGTGAAACCTTACTCACTTTTCTTGATTTTCAATGAATTGGTCTATGGCATGAGAAATAATCCTCAGAACCCATATCCAGCTTGGATGATCGATGCGAGCCACAATGTGAAAGATCCACTTGAAGATTTGGTTCAATCACTAGAGGCTATTCAAGAAGCCTATGCCAAAGCACTATTGGTGAACCAAGACGAATTGAAACAAGCACAGCTGAACAACGATGTGGTGTTGGCTCAAGAACTATTGCAAGATGCCTACCGTACCGATGTGAGGCCTCTATTGGCGCAAGCTCGGCTAGCTAGAGGTGGGGCCTTGAACCCTATTCAGGCATATAGGTCATTAGATGTTAGAAGAAGTTTGATAGAAGAAAGAGGCAGGCATACCGTAGCTTCTGGTTTGTAGTAAATTCAAGTAAGTAGATGAGTATTAAGGTAACCGCAATATTTGATATTGGTAGAACCAATAAGAAGTTTTTTCTCTTCAACGAAGACTTTAAAGAGATCTATAGGGAATATGCCCGATTTGATGAGATAGAAGATGAGGATGGATATCCTACCGAAGACTTAAAAGCTTTGGAAAATTGGGCAAAGGAAACCTTTGACAAAATGCTTGCCAACCCTGAGTACGACATTCGTTCATTGAACTTCTCGTGTTATGGGGCCAGTTTGGTGCATATGAATAGTGAGGGAAGGGTAATTGCTCCCCTTTATAACTACATGAAACCCATCAAAGAGCAGATTATCGAGGAGTTCTATGGTAAGTATGGGCCTATAGATGAATTCTCGAGGGTATCGGGCTCTTTGAGTATGGGAATGCTCAATACCGGAATGCACCTTTATTGGTTAAAAAAAGAACGGCCGGAGGTTTTTAAAGAAATCAAGTATTCCCTTCATTTACCGCAATATTTAAGTTATCTGTTTACGGGTATACCTGTTAGTGAATACACCAGCATAGGATGCCATACCAATTTATGGGATTTTGAACGTAACGAATACCACCATTGGGTACTCAAAGAGAAGGTAGACAAACTTTTACCTCCATTAGTGGCAAGTAACAAGACAGTTTCGGTCGATTTTGATGGGCAGAAAATTTTGGTAGGTCCTGGTATTCACGATAGCTCTTCGGCCCTTTTGCCCTATGTAAGAAGCTTGACCAATCCTTTTTTGTTGGTCTCAACCGGTACTTGGAGCATATCTATCAATCCGTTTGTAGAAGGGGCGCTAACTATGGCGGATATCGAACGAGAAAGTTTGTACAATATGAGAATAGACGGTAGCCCGGTTAAAGTGGCACGCCTGTTCTTGGGCAATGAATACAAACTTCAGGTAAAAGAGCTTACAGAATATTTTGGGGTAGCTGCCGATTTTCACAGAACTGTCAAGTTTGATGAAGAGACCTTTTTTGAAATCAACAAAGATTTCGAGCCTATGTTCAAATGGAAGAGCATCGTGGGCAAGAATGAACCCAATACTACCTCAATACCATACGATCAATTTGAACATGCCTATCATCAATTGATGCTGGAATTGGTCTTGCTACAAGTCGATAGCATTGCCTCTGCAATTGGTGAACAAAATATCGAAGACCTTTATATAGACGGCGGGTTTAGCGATAATGATGTGTACATAAAACTATTATCTTATTACCTTCGAAGCATGAAATTACGAACTACCGATGCCTCGTTGGGTTCCGCTCTAGGAGCGGCCATCGTTATCTCACAAACTGAATTAGACCCTGCATTTTTGGCCCATAATTATGGGTTGAAAGATTTTAGTCCCGTTAAATCCGAATCTTATGAAAAGTGAAATCAATTCTGAGTACCCATCAGTAGAGGCTTTGCGTGAAAAAGCCAAGGAAAGGGTTCCGAATTTTGCCTTTGAATATTTGGATGGAGGTTGCAATGAAGATGTAAATATCGTAAGAAATACCGCGGAGATTCGTGATGTTCAATTACAGCCACGATACCTTCAGAACTATGGTGTGAGCTCGACCAAGACCAAGGTTTTAGGTATGGAGTTCGACGCTCCTTTTGGTATTTCCCCAGTTGGTCTTCAAGGACTCATGTGGCCCAATTCCCCTGAAATTTTGGCCAGGGCCGCTCACAAACATAACGTTCCTTTTATATTAAGCACGGTTACCACCATGAATATTGAGCGGGCAAGTGAGCTTACCGAAGGTAAGGCTTGGTTTCAGCTCTATAATCCGGTTGAAGATCATGTGAGAAACGATATTATCGATCGCGCACATGCGGCCGGGTGTCCTGTTTTGGTCTTGCTTTGCGATGTGCCCACATTTGGGTATCGGCCTAGGGACATTCGTAACGGACTTGCCTTACCACCGAAAATGTCGGCTAGAAATATTATGCAGATTTTGGGTAAGCCGTCTTGGGCCTTTAATACCTTGAAACATGGTCAACCAACCTTCGAGACATTAAAACCTTATACTCCCGAGGGGCTTAATCTAAAGCAATTGGGCCAGTTCATGGATAAGACCTTCTCAGGAAAATTGAATGCTGAAAAGATAAAGCCCATTCGAGACAGGTGGAAAGGTAAATTGGTCTTAAAAGGTGTTGCCAGTCAACAAGATACCGAAGATGCCATTAAAATGGGATTTGACGGAATTATCGTTTCTAACCACGGTGGGCGGCAATTAGACGCCGGTCAATCAACGATTGCATCTCTGCAAGATATCGTTCCTGATTATGGTGACAAAATTGAGGTTATGATCGATAGCGGATTACGATCAGGGCCAGATATTGCGCGTGCGATGGCCAGTGGTGCAAAATTTACATTTATGGGGCGATCTTTTATGTACGGTGCTGCTGCTTTGGGTAATAATGGTGGCAATCATACAATCGCTATGTTGAAGCGCCAGTTTCAACAGGTGATGGATCAGCTTTGTTGCGAAAAAGTAGAAGACCTTCCCCAGCATTTGATAACCAACCAAACCTAGTTTTTATGACACTTTACAGTCAAGAAGAGGAAGCGATAGAGGAGATTGTCGGGGAAGAATTCGAGAGACAACCGGTACCTCAATCAAGACTTAAAAGCTGGAAAAGCTTTTTAGGTATGTATGCCGGCGAGCATGCTGCGGGTACCGAATTCGTTATCGGACCTCTTTTTTTAACGACTGGTGTAAGTGCTTTTGATTTGATTATCGGGCTTTTGATAGGCAACTTGTTGGCGGTTTTAAGCTGGCGGTTTTTAACCGCTGAGATAGCTGTTAAGTATAGATTGACGCTGTATTATCAATTGGAGAAAATCTGTGGTAAAAAGCTGGTAATTGCCTATAACCTCGCCAACGGAATACTTTTTTGTTTTCTGGCAGGATCAATGATTACTATTTCGGCTACGGCTGTGGGTATACCTTTCGATATGGAAATGCCTAAGCTGACCGATACCATGCCCAATGGAATTACTTGGGTAGTTATAGTTATTGCCATCGGTGCAGTTATCTCCGTGATTGCCGCAAGGGGTTTCAACACTGTATCCAAGGCTGCCAATTGGATGTCTCCCGTAATTGTATTGGCATTTTTGGCCTGTGCCGTGGTTTCTTTACAAGAATTGAACGTATCTAGTTTTTCAGATTTTTGGAATATATGGGGCAATGGTTCCGAACCTTTTCCTGGGCAAATTAAATATACTTTCTGGCACATAGTATTGTGGTCATGGTTTGCCAATGCGGCTATGCACGTGGGTATGTCCGATCTTTCGGTTTTTAGGTTTGCCAAAAAAGCCAGCTCTGGGTGGACGACTGCTGCAGGCATGTATGTAGGTCACTATATGGCTTGGATCGCGGCCGCACTTTTGTATGCGGTCTATCTTCAGACTCCGGAGGCGCAAGTTTTATTAGGTAATGGGGAAGCACCACCTGTTGCTCCCGGTCCATTGGCCTACAGGGCGTTGGGCTTTTTCGGTATTCTTGCGGTGGTATTGGCCGGGTGGACGACCGCTAACCCGACCATCTATCGGGCAGGCTTGGCCTTTCAGGCGGTATTGCCCAAGACCTCTACCTTTTGGGTGACCATAATTGCAGGGGCCGTTGCGACGATAGCGGGTCTATTTCCTGCTTTTGCCATGAAATTACTTGATTTTGTGGCCCTTTACGGGTTCATTCTGGCACCTGTGGGCGCAGTAATTGTTTTTGAGCACTTTTTTGCGGAGAAAATGGGTGTGATTACGAACTATGCCGAGAAGAGTAATATCAGCTTTAATCGGGCCGTATTGTTTGCCTGGGCCATCAGCTTTGGCCTGTTTTACTTTATCTCTTTGCAGTTTGATGTCTTTCTATCATTCGTAACACTTCCTGCATGGCTTTTATGCGGTGTTCTATTTTTGGTAATTAGTAAATCCATTCAAAAAAAGGCTTTGGCCTAACTGCAGATTAAGTAGATTATTGGTCGATGACTACCTTTTCTAAGGTATCAATGATCTAATAGCTTTAAATTTTGCATTCTTAGGTAAAAACCTGTAATATGCAAATGGATTATTAATAAATGTTTAAAATCAAAAGATTATCCTTGCGGATTCATAAAAATCCTTAATTTCGCGTAATCGATTACATAATATTTTAAATAATGACAAACTACGAGTTTAGATATGCCTCTCACCCCGAGGATGCCAAAAAATACGGGACCGATGAATTAAGAGACCATTTTCTGATAGACACCTTATTTCAAGATGATACCATCAACTTGACTTATTCTATGTACGATCGGTATATAGTAGGTGGCGCAAAGCCAGTTGGTAAAGATTTGGTACTAGAGACCATACCCTATTTGAAGTCGGAGAATTTTTTAGACCGTCGGGAGCTAGGTATCGTAAATGTAGGCGACAAAGGTCAGGTATCGGTTGACGGTACCCTTTATGATTTAGATAAAAAGGAAGCCCTATATGTAGGTAAAGGTGCTAAAGAGGTTGTTTTTAAATCTGGCGGTTCTCCTCTTTTCTATATCAATTCAGCTCCTGCCCATCAAAGTTTTCCAACGAAGAAAGTGGGTAAGGAGAATGCAGAGGTGATACAATTGGGAGATAGCAAATATGCAAATAAGCGGGTTCTCAATAAATTGATAGTAAATAGTATTGTTGAAACTTGCCAATTACAAATGGGAATTACCGAATTGGTAGAGGGTAATGTTTGGAATACCATGCCGGCCCACACCCATGAGCGACGTATGGAGGCTTATTTTTATTTTGATTTGGAAGAAGGCCAAACCGTATGCCATTTTATGGGCCAACCCCAGCATACGAGACATATCTTCATGAAAGGTAACCAAGCTGTACTATCGCCTGAATGGTCGATTCACTCTGGATCAGGCACAAGTAACTACTCTTTTATATGGGGTATGGCAGGTGAGAATTTAGACTACGGCGATATGGACGTTTGTCCGCCGGACGAACTCAAGTAAGCCTAGCGATTTCGATTAGCATGCTCTTTCCCAGGCATTTGAAACTTATTTTAACAGTGCACAAAAATATCAACTCAATTAATCAATGAAAAAAGTAGTAACCTTCGGTGAGATAATGTTGCGTTTGGCACCTCCCGGATTTTTAAGATTTTCTCAAGCGAATAGCTTTGATGTGGTTTATGGTGGTGGCGAATCGAATGTAGCCGTGTCATTGGCCAATTACGGCGTGCCGGTAGATTTTGTAACCCGATTGCCCAAAAATGATATTGGTGATTGCGCCATGATGGAGATGCGAAAAAGAGGGGTAGGGGTAGACAAGATAATCTACGGTGGTGATCGTTTAGGTATTTACTTTTTAGAAACGGGTGCCGTTAGCCGAGGTAGTAAAGTGGTCTATGACCGTTCACATTCGGCTATTGCTGAAATCAAGCCAGGTATGATTGATTGGAACGATGTTTTTAAAGATTGTCAATGGTTTCACTGGACGGGCATAACTCCTGCAATCTCACAAGGTGCAGCCGATGCCTGTTTGGAAGCGGTGAAAGCTGCCAGTGAGAAGGGAATCACCATATCGACCGATTTAAATTACCGAGCTAAGTTATGGCAATATGGTGGCAATAGAGATGCTATTATGACTGAACTGACCTCGTATTGCGATATTATTTTGGGTAATGAGGAAGATGCAGAAAAACACTTCGGTATTCATCCTGAAGGTCTTGACGTGCATAAACATGGTCACGACGTAAAGGCCGAGGCCTTCTTGTCGGTATGTAAGCAAATGATGAAGAAATTTCCAAAAGCGAAAAAAGTCATTACCACTTTGAGAGGGTCTATCAGTGCCTCGCACAATACGTGGGCAGGAGTTTTATACGATGGGTCTGATATGTACGAATCTCCACAGTATCAAATTACCGACATTGTTGATCGCGTAGGCGGTGGCGATTCTTTTATGGGTGGGTTGATATATGGGTTGCTTAAGTATCCGGAAGATGATCAAAATGCCTTGAATTTCGCAGTGGCCGCCTCTTGTTTGAAACATACGATTATGGGTGATGCCAACCTTGTTTCCGTAGATGAGGTTGAAAAGTTGATGGGTGGCGATGCCTCAGGTAGGGTTGCCAGGTAATCAAGTGGCTAGCTGCTATCGCTTGCTTAAAACAAACCCGTAGTAGATACCTATAAAAAGAATCAACTTGCCTTTTTCGCCTGAAAAGTAGGCCTTATTAAATACGAACAAATGAGAAAGTTAAATAGAACCAATCTATCACTGACCGAGACATTACCCATCAAAGTAGTGCAATTCGGTGAGGGTAATTTTTTAAGAGCCTTTGTGGCCTTGGCGTTTCAAAGACTGAATCAAGAAGCCAATTTCAACGGTGGTATTGCCGTGGTTCAACCGATTTCGAGGGGAATGGTTTCTATGCTTAATGAGCAAGAGGGGCTGTATACATTGTTCACCAAAGGGATTAAAGAAGGTAAAGAGGTAGAGGAAAACGAATTGATTAGCAACATTGTTCGCGGAATCAACCCTTATGAGCACTTTGAAGATTTTTTAAGGCTTGCTGAAGAAGAAGAACTACAGTTTATTATTTCAAACACTACTGAAGCGGGTATAGCATACGAAGAGAGTGATACGCTCGATATGACGCCTCCATCCTCTTTTCCGGCTAAGCTGACAGCTTTGTTGTATCATAGATATTCCCATTTTGAGGGCGATAAGAAGAAAGGTCTGACCATAATACCATGCGAGCTAATTAATTACAATGCCGATACATTAAAGAAAGTTGTATTGAGCTATGTGGACATATGGAACCTTCCTGAAGGATTTGAAACTTGGCTTACCGAATCTTGTTCATGGCACAACACCTTGGTCGACCGTATTGTGCCAGGGTATCCTAAAGACGAAATAGAGGCGTACAACAAGCAGCTTGATTATGCCGATAATCTCATTGTAAGTGCAGAAACCTTCTTTTTATGGGTAATCGAGGGCGATGAAGAGCTTAAGCAAAAGCTGCCTTTTCAAAAAACAGACCTTGATGTGAAGATAGTTGCCGATATGCAACCTTTTAGAACCCGAAAAGTGCGCATATTGAACGGGGCACATACCGCAATGGTTCCCTTTTCTCTTCTTTATGGCAATGAAACGGTGAAAGAGAGCGTTGATGAAAGTTTCACGGGCCCCTTTATTCGTTCGGTTGTTTTTGAGGAAATCATTCCTACGTTGGATATGGAACTTAATGAACTCGAAGCCTTTGCCGAGGCTGTATTCGACCGGTTTAGAAACCCGTTTATTAAGCACAAATTGGCCAGTATCGCCTTAAATACTGTCTCTAAGTTTAAAGTGCGGGTATTGCCGAGTTTGCTGGAGTATGTCTCTAGAAAAGAGAGCTTGCCGATTCATATGGTGTTCTCCTTTGCCTGCCTCATCCGATTCTATAAAGGAACTTTTGAGGGTAGGGATATGCCTGTAAATGATGATGAGGCCATAGTTTCTGACTTTGCTCGTATTTGGCAATCTTCACCGGTTGAAGAAGTCAGTAAGCAGGTACTTGCAAAATCGAATTATTGGGGTAGCGATTTAAACGAAATTCCTAATTTGACTTCAGCTATCACGGTTGCTTTAAAATCTATTGAAGAAAAGGGCATCAAAGAAGGTTTTGCTAAATTTGAAAGTGAACTAAAGGCTAAAAGTTATGCAAACTAAACTGATCAAAGTACAGCCAGACGATAATGTGGCCATTGCGCTAGTAGATTTGGTGCAGGGTGATAGGACTTCTTTAGATAATGAAGAGCTTATTATATTATCTGACGTAAAGGCAAAGCATAAAATTACTTTGACAGACTTGAATGTTGATGATGAAATTATCATGTACGGCGTTCTAGTAGGAAAAGCTGTTACCGAAATCAAAAAGGGCGATGCCTTAACAGTTGATAATGTAAGACACGAAAGTAGTCCCGTAGAAAAAAGAACAGCAAGGTTCACCTGGTCGCCACCGGATATTTCTAAATGGAAAGACCGCACGTTTATGGGCTATCATAGACCTGATGGCCAGGTAGGCACGACGAACGTATGGTTATTTTTTCCCTTGGTTTTTTGTGAAAACAGAAATATCGAAATTCTAAAGGATGTTTTCGAGAAAGAACTCTCCATTGGCAAAGTAAGCAGACAAAGGCGACTACTTCGAAATCTAATCAGCGGTAACCCTTCTTCCGTAGCGGATGGCGAGGAAGAAGAGGGCCAACAGACATTCGATAACGTTGAGGTCAGGTTCATAACACACCAAGGCGGTTGCGGGGGCATAAGGCAAGATTCCGAGACCTTGGCACGACTGCTGGCGGGTTATATAAAAAATCCCAATGTTGCCGGTGCTACCGTACTCAGTTTAGGTTGTCAAAATTTACAGATAGAGATATTAAAGAATGCCATCAATACTATAGACCCCAATTTAGAGAAGCCGGTTCTTATTTATGAGCAGCAGCAAATGGGTACAGTTGATGACATGCTCAATACTATTATCAAAGAATCTTTTGATGGTATTAAAAAAGCGAACCAAATTCAACGTCAACCGGCCCCGATTTCTAAATTGAAACTCGGATTGGAATGTGGGGGGTCTGACGGATTTTCGGGTATTTCGGCCAACCCTTCTTTGGGGTATGCCTCCGACCTATTGGCAGCGGTAGGGGGTTCACCAATTTTATCAGAATTTCCTGAGCTTTGCGGTGTGGAACAAGAGTTGGTCAATCGTTGCGTGAATGACGAAGATGCCGAACGTTTCATGCAATTGATGAAAGCCTACGAGCTGGCGGCAGAAGCTGCTGGATCAGGATTTGATATGAATCCTTCACCGGGTAATATCAAAGACGGACTGATAACCGATGCTATGAAGTCTGCAGGTGCGGCCAAGAAGGGAGGCACCTCGCCAATCGAGGCCATTTTAGATTATGGCGAGTATGTAGTAAAACCTGGTCTCAATCTTCTTTGTACCCCGGGGAACGATGTCGAAAGTACAACGGGTATGGTAGGCTCTGGCGCTAACATAGTTGTATTTACTACAGGATTGGGTACACCCACGGGAAACCCGATAGCACCAGTTCTAAAAGTTTCGTCTAATACTGCATTGGCCCAAAGAATGTCAGACATCATCGATATCGATACAGGTGCAGTGATAAGGGGAGAAAAGTCAATACCTGAGATGGGCGAAGAAATATTGGACTATGTAATCAAAGTCGCCAGTGGTGAAATTACCGCTAAAGCTGACGCCCTTAATCAGAATGATTTTATTCCTTGGAAAAGAGGGGTGTCGCTTTAGCAAAAGCAACTATTTGCCTTTTTTCAGTGATGATTTTCTTATCTCTAAAGTAGGATTGAGAACCACGTTCTTTTCAATCTTCACTCCTTCTGAATCCATTTGCTCCAAGAACACCTTTGCGGCAGTTTTGCCCATGGTCAAAGGGGCTTGATCAACTGAGGTAATGGGTAGTTCCATAAATTGGGTAAAGGGTTCGTTACTGAAGCCGACTACACAGAAATCATCGGGAATTTTTAATCCTATTTCCTTCAGATATTGAATGGCACCTAAAGCCCCAAGATCGGTTGAAGAAAAAATTGCATCTGGCGGTTCTGGCAATTCCATCAGTTTTTGCGCGGCATCTTTACCGGCCACTATCTCGCTCTGCAAGCCTATTACATATTCCGGCTTGAATGTCATGCCATGGTCGGTAAGGGCCTTTTTATAACCCGCCAAACGGTTTTGGTAAATTAATAGTGAAAGGTCAATGGTCATGTGGGCTATCTTCTGGCAACCTTGCTCTATTAAATGCTTGGTCGCTTGATAGGCACCATCAAAGTCGTCTAAAGTCACCGAGCTACCACCTTTGATTTCCTTTTTTCTATCAAAAAATATTAAGGGAACATTCTTTTCCAGAACCTGAACAAAATGTTCATCGCTACTGGTCTGCCTTGATATAGATATGAGAATACCATCTACTTGGGCATTTAGTAGATTCTGGACAATATCAATTTCTTTATTGGCTTTCTCATGCGTTTGTGAAATGATTACATGATACCCCTTCGGATTGAGCTCTTCTTCGATTCCACGAATGATATTCGAAAAAAAGTTTCTATTGATGTAAGGTACAACCACCCCCACATTGTTGCTCTTGCCGCTCTTTAAGGCTTGAGCGACACGGTTTTGTTTATAGTTCAGCCGTTGGGCCGTTTCTTGCACTAATTTCTTGGTATCTTCACTTATTCTTGGGTTGTTATTTAGGGCCCGAGAAACTGTTGCCGCAGTTATGTTTAGTTCTTTGGCAATGTCATAGATTGTAGTTTTTTTCATCTACACTGGTTTATGGGTAGAAAGCGGTTTGGCTGAAAATTCACAAATTCTGTATTGTTGGTTTGGCCATTAAAACTGATTATTACGCCATTTTAAGCTTCACTAAAGGCAAAAATGCAACAACTAAAACAATTTTAGGGTGTATTTGTGAAAATCCGTTCAATTTAAGTAAAAAGAATTTAATTGGCGAAACCCTCAAGGTCAATCGCCTTTACTCAAATTATTTGGTCAAAAACTGTACGGTAAATTGGTCTTAGTCTAGAAAATTACGAAGGGCAACCCAATCTCTGCTCGACTAAACTAAATACGGGAACATCTAATTTATTTTTTGAGATTATGCTGGTTGCCCTTCGAATCCAAACTAACTTAAAACTAATCCTAAAGAATCAATCCCTATCAAATCTTAGATTCCAACTCTAAAAAAGAAAAGAAATCAAATTCAATATGTAATCGATTGCATAAATTTAGAATAAAATTTAATAATATCAAGACTTTCATAGAAAAATCTGACAAACTTATAATTGATGATGGAATCGAATTGTGAATTTAGGTCGTAAAAACTTCTCTCACTCACAAAAAGTATAATCAATATTTAGGAAGTTGTTATTATATTTTTATTTTCGTAATCGATTACATTTAAGATAAAAGGTGATTTGATGCGCCTAATTAATTGAAGTTAAAGTCCTTGAAAATTTCCTATCTAGTAAACATTATTGATATTTTTAAAATATGAAGTTATTTGTGCCCTTAGCAGCCCTATTGTTGGTTGCCGTCAGTTCATGCAAAGAAAGCCCTAAGAAGCAATCTGATTCTATTGAAGCGTCTGCCGAAGTTTCAGAAAACGCTTCAAAGACATATGCCGAAATCTCTGTCAAGGAAGGAGGCGAGTGGCAGGGAACCAAATATGTAGGAGATAATCTCACATTCAAGAATGTTGAATTTTTGCAGGCCCCCGATAGTTTAACGGATCATTCATATTACATCCGTTATGAAGGGCCAGGTTGGGAGAGTAATAAGGTGGGGTACCGTTTGTATTTCGACTGGAGAAATGCCATCGATATTTTTGGTAAAAAGGTAGATACCATGGTGCTGTCAAAAGTCGGTGTAAATAATTATGACTCTTACCACGAAGATAGTTCTTGGGGTATGGATGTGCTTAAAGCCGGTAGCTCTCTTGGGATCGGTTCTTATGGCAGGTTTGATGGCGAATCGACCGTAGAACATTTTAAAAATGTTGAGGCACGCGATGTAGCTGTCAGCAATTCTGAGGCAGGTTCTGGAGTGACCCTGAACTATAAAGGCTGGACAGCCTTTGACGAAAAGGTAGATTTAAAGACCGAACTTTTTATCGAACCAGATTCGCGCATTACCAAAGCGACTTTAACCCCTTCGAAGGCCATTGATGGCCTATGTACCGGTATCGTAAAGTTTGAGGGTATTGAACTAATGGAAAAGGTCAGTGAGGATGGTGAATGGGCTTATATAGCTACCTATGGTGAGCAAACATTGGTTCCCGATCAGTTGGGAATGGTCCTTTTTTATAAAAAAGACGACGTTGCAATGGTCACCGAAGCAACCGATGATCATTTGGTTGTTTTCAAACCGACCGAAACACCGATTACCTATCATTTTGCCGCCGCTTGGGAAAAAGAAAAAGACGGTATCAAAACGAAAGAAGGTTTTGTAACATATATTGATGAGGTGCTGAATCAACTTTAAATTGCCTCGATAAACTCAACTACTACAAATGAAGACCGTTATAACATCAATAGTTGGTATTGCAATGCTAACATTGACTCTTGTGAACTGCAAGTCTGAAAAAAAGAAGGAAGAAGTTCCTACAACAAAAACAGAACAAAAGGTAGTTCCGGAGAATCTTAAATGGTCGGAACGTATGGCCCTTTCCGAGGTTCATCGTTTTCCTGACCCGACGCTTCTCGATTTTCAAGATAAATCAAGATGGAGCTATACGAACGGATTGGTGCTTCAAGGCATGAGTCGTATTCAAGGTAGCACTCCACATGATGAGCTTGCCGATTATATCTATGAGTATGCAGATAGAATGGTCAACAAAGATGGCAGTATCGAAACATATGACATAAGCAATTACAACCTTGACATGATCAAGTCAGGTGATGTGCTTTTCTATCTCTATCAACAAGAAAAAGAACCAAGATTTAAAATGGCTATGGATACCCTGCACCAGCAATTGGTAGACCAGCCTACTGTTTCAGAAGGGGGCTACTGGCACAAACAACGGTATCCCTATCAAATGTGGTTGGATGGGGTGTATATGGCAGAGCCTTTTCATGCCAAGTACGCCAGCACTTTTATGGAAGGAGAAGCGGCCAAGAAAACTTTCGATAAAATCGTATTGCAGTTCGACCTGATTGAAAAGCACAGCCGTGACCCAAAAACGGGATTGTATTTTCATGGTTGGGATGAAAGTAAAGAGCAACGTTGGGCAAATAAAGATACCGGACTGTCACAACATTTTTGGTCGCGAGGTATGGGTTGGTACGGTATGGCCTTGGTTGATATCATCGAGCTTTTACCGGAAGGCCATTCCGGTAGGCAAAAAATAAAGGGCTATCTAAATCGATATGCGGAAGCCATTGTGAAATATCAAGACGCTACCGGTGCCTGGTACCAAGTATTGGATTTGCCGGAAAGAGAGGGTAATTATCTAGAAGCCACGGGCACTTGCATGTTCACCTATACTTTGGCCAAAGGAGTGAACAAAGGTTATCTTCCCGAAAAATTCATGGAGAACGCAAAAAAAGGTTACGAAGGTATATTGACCGAATTTATCACTGTAGAAGATAATGGCGTGGTCAACCTTAACAGATGCTGTGGTGTGGCAGGTTTAGGCGGTGATCCATACCGAGACGGCTCTTTTGACTACTATGTAAACGAAATTATTCGATCTAATGATCCCAAGGGAACCGGACCTTTTATGATGGCTTCTTTAGAAATGGGAAAATAAAAATTCTTGATGGATTCGCTGCTCATTATTTTAATAGGTACCGCAACAGTTCTGTTCTGTATCGTTAGATTAAAATTGCATGCGGCGGTTTCATTGCTTCTTGCGGCGCTGGTTACCGCACTTTTAACATCGCCCGAACAGATTGCACAATTTGCCGCAAGTCAAGGTATGGCAGAAAGCCAAGTAAATTCCTTGGTAAATATGAGCTTGGGAAAACGTTTGGCGACCGCTTTTGGTAACACGAGTGGTAAAATTGGTATTCTTATAGCTTTAGCTTCCATTATAGGTACGGCCTTAATGAGAAGTGGTGGCGCAGAAAGAATTATTAGGGCGCTGTTGTCGCTTTTTGGAAAAAAAAGAACATCCATTGCTTTATTATCGGGTAGTTTCACATTGGCCATTCCTGTTTTTTTTGATACCGTTTTCTATCTGATGATTCCTTTGGTCAAATCCATTGGTGTGCGTAATCCCAAGCAATTTTCACTTTATCTAATGACCATTATTGCCGGGGGTGTTATGGCGCATTCTTTAATTCCGCCCACACCCGGTCCTCTTTTTGTAGCTGAGGAAATGGGAATAGATTTAGGAGCCATGATTATTGGCGGATTGGTGGTAGGGTTGGTAACCATTATTTGCGGTTATTTTTATGCCCTGTGGGCGAATAAAAAATGGGATTTGCCCATGCGCGATACGCCTGATATTTCCATTAACGATTTAAAGCAATTTTCTGAAAAGGAGGTAGCAGAATTACCTTCACTTTGGCTATCGCTTCTGCCAGTTGTACTGCCCATTATTTTAATAACCGGGAATACCTTTTCACAAATGGCACTAGAGTCCACAGGTGAAAACGCTTCGGTTTTTCAGGTAAAGTTGGCACAGTTTTTTGCTGCGGTAGGCGATGCGAACATTGCATTAATGATATCGACCCTCATTGTCATGTATCTTTTGTGGGTACGTCTTAAAAATGTGGAAACCTTTAAAAAGTTCATTTTTGAAGCATTGAGCAGTGCGGGAATGATTATTCTTATTACTTCTTGTGGAGGGGCATTCGGTCAGATGTTGCAACAAACGGGCATTGGTATTCGGGTTGGTGAAATGGCCGCCAACTACCAAATGGCCATTCTTCCTTTGGCGTTTTTTATTTCAGCCGGGGTGCGAACGGCCCAAGGCTCTGCTACGGTAGCGATGGTCACCGCTATTGGGGTAATAGGTGGTATGGCACAGGCAGATTTGGCATTTCATCCCGTTTATATTGCTTTGGCCATCGGTTGCGGCTCCAAAGTTTTTGCATGGATGAACGATAGTGCCTTTTGGATCATTACTAAAATGAGCGGGATGGAAGAAAAAGAGACCATAAGGCATTTTAGTCTCTTATTATTGGTTATGGGCTTTTCGGGGCTTTTGGCAGTGATGGTTTTATCTAAATTGGCACCCTTTGTCTGATGAAAACGGAATATGAAATCCTCATAAAGACTTCAGAGAATGACAATGTAGGTATTGTTATCAATCCCGCTGGAATAAAAACGGGAAGCGTAACCCAAAATGGCATTGAATTAAATGAGTTTGTACCTATGGGCCATAAGGTGGCGTTGACCGATTTAAAAGAAGGAGATGCGGTTATCAGGTACGGACAAACCATCGGCTATGCTTCTAAGACAATATCCCTAGGTTCTTGGGTAAACGAGACCAATATTACGCTGCCGGAACCACCCAAACTGGATTTGATAACTATAAAGGAGAATCATCTTCCTGAACCAGAAAAACTGGAGGGCTACACTTTTGAGGGTTATGTAAACGCTGATGGCACTGTGGGTACCAAAAACGTTTTGGCCATCACCACCAGCGTACAATGTGTGTCCGGAATGGTAGATTTTGTAGTAAAGCGAATAAAGTCAGAGCTTCTACCTAATTTTCCCAATGTAGATGATGTGGTAGGGCTTAACCATACCTATGGGTGTGGCGTGGCCATTAATGCACCAACTGCTATTGTTCCTATCAGAACCATTCAGAACATTACCAAAAACCCCAATTTTGGGGGAGAAGTGATGGTAATTGGTCTTGGATGCGAAAAATTACGCCCAGAAGTACTTGTTCCCGAAAACGGGGAAGAGAGCGATATACTCTACTTGCAAGACCCAAAGTTCAAGGGCTTTTCTGAAATGGTAGAAGGGGCTTTGAATTTGGCCGAAAAGCACCTAAGAAAATTAAATGCGAGAAAACGAAGCGTTTGCCCGGCTTCGGAATTGGTGGTGGGGATGCAGTGCGGCGGCAGCGACGCTTTTTCGGGTATTACGGCGAACCCTGTGGCAGGTTATGCCTCCGACTTAATTGTAAGGGCAGGTGGCAGTGTGTTTTTTTCGGAAGTAACCGAAGTGCGTGATGCCGTTCATTTGCTAATGCCCCGTACGGCCTCTGAACAGGTGGGTAAAGATTTGCTGAACGAGATGGAATGGTATGATGCTTATTTGGAGACCGGAAAAGTAGACCGTAGTGAAAATACGTCACCAGGAAACAAAAAGGGCGGATTGAGTACTATTGTGGAGAAATCGTTGGGTTCCATTGCCAAATCGGGCACAAGCCCTATTGTAGGCGTTATTCCCCCGGGAGAACGGATCAAGAAAAAGGGACTCCATTTTGCCGCCACTCCTGCGGGCGATTTCGTATGCGGAACATTGCAATTGGCAGCTGGAATGAACGTGCATATTTTTATGACGGGTAGGGGTACGCCCTACGGCTTGTCGATGGTGCCGGTTATAAAGGTGTCCAGCAATACTGAGTTAAGCAACCGCTGGCATGATTTAATAGATTTTGACGCCGGTAGGGTGGCGACGGGAAATGCAACGGTGGAAGAATTGGGTTGGGAACTGTTTCATCTTATTTTAGAAGTGGCCAGTGGTAAAACCAAAGTGGCCTGTGACCAATTAGGTATTCATAATGACCTGGTACTATTTAATCCAGGGCCATTGACATAATTTTAAAACACGACACTATGCAATTTGAAAGAGTAAAAAAAGCCTTGGGAGACGGCCTCTTATCATTTCCCATTACCGATATGGATGCTGATGGGCGTTTTAATGCCGATAGCTATGCCCAACGAATCGATTGGTTTTTAGAGCATGATATTTCCTCCATTTTTGTAGCGGGTGGTACGGGAGAATTCTTTTCCCTTTCAAAGGAAGAATATCAACAGATTATACAAATTGCAGTAAAGGAAAATAAGGGAAGGGTACCTGTTATTTCCAGTGTGGGGCGGAGTATTCCCGAAGCCTTGGAATTTGCGAAAATGGCTGAGGAGGCAGGTGTAGATGGGTTGCTTTTAATGCCGCCCTATCTAACAGGTTGTCCGCAAGATGGACTCATTGAATACGCAAAGACCATTATCAATGGCACCAAGCTTCCGGTAGTGTATTACAATCGTTCCAACGGAATTTTATCTGCCAATGCCATACTTCAATTGGCAAATGAGTGCCCTAATCTAGTAGGTTTAAAAGATGGAACGGGAAATATGCAAGATTTGAACGACACTATTAAAACGGTAGGGGATAGATTGACCTATATTGGAGGTGTGCCCACGGCAGAAATTATTTCAGAAGCTTACCTTTCCATAGGGGTAAATACCTACTCTTCGGCGGTTTTCAATTTTGTACCCGAGTTGGCACTAGCCTACTACAAAGCTTTAAGAAAAGGCGATTCAGATAAAGTAAAGTCTATTTTAAAGGAGTTCTTTATCCCTTTTGTGCGCCTCAGGAGTAAAAAGGCGGGTTATGCCGTAAGTCTCATTAAGTCAGGTGCCGATATCATTGGAAAACCGGCCGGGTCGGTTAGGGCGCCGTTGGTAATGCCTTCGGAAGAAGAAAAGAATGAGCTTCAATTTTTAATTGATAAGGCGAAAACTTTGATGGTATGAACAGTTTCGTGAAGTCTATTGTATGTAGCCTATTTTGCTTTCTGTTTCTTATTCTCGGCTCGGAGGTCACCGCCCAGAATAATCCCGAGAAAAAAGTTGACATCTATAATATGACCGTGGCCCAAGACGGGTCGGGAGATTTTACATCGATTCAAGAAGCAATCAATAGTGCCAAAGGCTTCCCTGATAAAAGGGTGATCATCAAAATAAAAAACGGGATTTATCGAGAGAAGATTGAAGTTTATGAATGGAACAATCGCATGAGCCTTATTGGTGAAGACCGCGAAAAGACCATAATTACTTATGACGATTATTTCAATAAACTGAATTTGGGTAGAAATAGCACCTTTCATACCCCAACAGTTTTGGTTCAGGGCAATGATTTCTATGCGGCGAACCTTACCATAGAAAATACGGCAGGTGAAGTGGGCCAAGCGGTGGCGCTGGCAGTGAATGCTGATCGAGTGTTGGTTGAAAACTGTACCATTACTGGAAATCAGGATACGCTGTATGTTACAGGTGAAGGTTTTCAGCAGTACTTCAAAAATTGCTACATAGAAGGTACTACGGATTTTATTTTCGGTCAGGCAACGGTGTTGTTTCAAGATTGTACCATCCACAGTAAATCAAATTCTTTTATCACTGCGGCTTCTACCCCAAAAGGAGAACCTTTCGGTTATGTATTTAAGAACTGTAATTTGACCGCCGCTGAAGAAGCGAATGAAGTATATCTTGGTCGACCTTGGCGTACCTACGCCAAGACCGTTTTTATACAATGTTCGATGGGTGACCATATATTGCCAAAAGGATGGGATAATTGGTCTAATAAAGAAGCTGAAAAGGAAGCTCTTTATGCCGAATACGAGTGTAACGGCCCAGGTTTTAATCCAAAGGAACGAGTGGCTTGGGCCAAGCAATTAACCGCTGCCGAGGCGTCTGAATATACAATCGAAAATATTTTAGGAAACGAGAAACATCCTTCGTGGTATGAAAAATTTTAAAATGTCAAAATCGGTTTTGGCCGGTATAATGTTTATGGTGGGCCTAATGGTCAATGCGCAAGAGGTTACTGTGTATTGTATTGGCGACTCGACGATGGCCGATAAGAAAGAACCGGAAAAAAATCCTGAACATGGTTGGGCGCAGGTGCTGCAAACTTTTTTTACAGATGAGGTTAAGGTCGATAATAGAGCTGTTAACGGCAGAAGTTCAAAAAGTTTTATTTCCGAGAATAGGTGGGACTCTGTTTTGACCACCTTAAAAAGTGGTGATTATGTGTTTATCCAATTTGGGCACAACGACCAAAAATTTAAAGACTCCAGCAGGTTTACCAATCCGCATACTACGTATAGGCATAATTTAATGCGCTTTGTAAAGGAAACCAGGGCAAAAGGAGCTACTCCCATACTTTTTACCAGTATCGTGAGAAGGAATTTTAATGAGTTCGGTTCTCTGATTGATACCCACGGCGAATACCCGGTTGTAACTAGAATGGTTTCTAATGAAATGAGCGTTCCGCTTATCGATTTGCAATATCTGACGGAAGTTCTCGAAACGACTTACGGCCCAGAGAACTCAAAAAAATTACACTTACATTTCAAACCTGGTGAAGAGCCTTATTATCCCGAAGGTATTGCAGATAATACCCATCTCTCTGAAAAAGGGGCATTATTGGTGGCCGGCTTGGCAGTTGAAGAAATGCAATCGTTACAACTTCCGCTTACCAATTTTTTACAAAAATGAGAAACGGTCCATTGATATTCTTTTTTCTCTTTTTGGCCACCAATATAGGGTTGGCACAAATTAAAATTGATCAAGATTCGGCCATTGCGGCCATTGAGAACAGAATTCGATTACCTAAAATTCCTGATTATTCGGTTTCAGTGGTCAAATTCGGGGCGAAAGGTGATGGCGTTTTTGATTGCAGAAGGGCGTTTGAGAAAGCTATCAGGCATTTAAGCCGAAAAAAAGGTGGACAGTTGGTTGTTCCATCGGGTATTTACCTTTTAAACGGTCCCATACATTTAGAAAGCAACATCAATTTACATCTAGAAAAAGGAGCGGTACTCAGGTTCAATGACCGGCCCGAAAGTTATTTGCCAGTGGTAGAGACCAGCTGGGAAGGTACTATGCTTTATAATTACAGTCCGCTTGTATATGCCAACGGTAAGACCAATATTTCTATAACTGGCGAAGGCGTTATCGATGGCGAAGGTCATGGCGAGTGGGCAACATGGAAAGCCAAAGAAAATGAAGACAAACAGCTTAGCAGGAAGATGAACCATGAACAAATTCCTGTTAAAGAGCGAACGTTCGGTAGTGGGCATTTCTTAAGGCCTCAGTTGGTTCAATTTCTTGATTGCGAAAATATATTGGTAGAAGGCGTCAAGTTTGAAGACGCCCCCTTCTGGTGTGTTCACTTTCTCAAATCTAAAAATATTACGGTGAGGGGCATTTCCTATGACGCGCACAATAAGAACAATGATGGTATAGATTTGGAATATGCCAGTGATGTTCTAATTGAAAATGTACAGTTCAATAATGCCGATGATAATATCGTCATCAAGGCGGGTAGAGACGTAGAAGGAAGATCTAACAGCCATATACCTTCAGAAAATATTATCGCCCGAAACAACTTTTTTAAAGGTTTGCATGCGGTGGTAATCGGAAGTGAAATGTCTGCTGGCGTAAAAAACGTTTTTATAGAAAACAATAAGGCCAGTGGCTATTTAAAACGTGGAATTTATTTTAAGACGAATTCCGACAGGGGAGGGTATATCAAGAATATTTATATCTCTAACCTTACTTTGGGTGAAACGGAGGACACTATTTTTATGACGGCCAATTATCATGGGGAGGGAAGTGGTGAACATCCCTCTAAAATATCTGATGTGACCATCAAAAATGTCTACTGCAAGAGCGCTAGTAATACGGGCATTGTAATCGAGGGCTTTCCGACCAAGAAAGTAGAAAATGTGGTTCTTGACCAGATAACGATTGAAAAGGCGACCAACGGACTGACCCTTACCAATACAAAAAATGTGAGTATGAACGAAGTGGTTATCGGTGAAAAGGCGGGAACCCCTAGTTCGGTCAAATAGCTGAAAAATGATTCTAAAAAAACTAGTTCCGGTTGTTCTTTTTTTGCTTGTTGCCTGTAACGGATGGTGCCAATCGATGAAGGGCGTTACGGGTTTTAAAGACACTTCGTATACTACTTCTTTTGCTTATCAAAACGATGTAAAGAACTATCCGCAGATTGAGGTCGTTATAGAGATTAAGAATGTAGGTATTAAAGAAAAAAGAGATGTTGTCTACCGGGAAATGGGCGATAGAAAGCTTTTGTTAGATGTTTTTCAACCCGCCGACTCGAAGAGTAAAAACGGAATGGCCGTCATTGTTATCCACGGGGGCGGATGGAGGTCTGGTGACCGTTCGCAACATTATCCTATGGCCCAAAAGCTGGCCGGGTTGGGCTATGTTTGTTTTACCCCTGAGTATCGATTATCTACGGAAGCCTTATTTCCCGCAGCCGTATATGATTTAAAGGAAACTATAAGGTGGGTTCGCTCCAGAGCACGAGAATTCGGTTTTGATTCCGATAAAATTGCGGTGGCAGGTTTTTCTGCCGGAGGAGAACTGGCTGCATTTTTAGGAGTTACCCAAAATATGCCTTTGTTTGAAGGTCGTGCAAATTCAACAAAGGTGAATACATCGGTCAATGCCATCATTGATATGGATGGAACTTTGTCTTTCGTGCATCCGGAAAGTGGAGAAGGAGATGATAGCAATGGTACTTCAGCAGCGACCTATTGGTTTGGTTATGCCAAGAAAGAGAATCCGATGCTTTGGGAGGCTGCATCCCCACTAGGTTATGCCAGTTCAGATACACCGCCAACGTTATTTATAAATAGTTCAGTAGAGCGAATGCATGCCGGGAGAGATGATTTTCGAAAGGCGCTGTTCTTAAATGATATTTATAGCGAAGTAGTGGCATTTGATGATGCCCCACACTCCTTTGTGTTGTACCACCCATGGTTTGAGCCTACCGTTAAGGCTATGGATAGTTTTCTAAAAAAGGTTTTGAAATAGGAAGGCCATTATTCAAACCACTTCCACCTTTCGGCCCAGTCCATTAAAAAAGCTTTCCGATGTTTGGCCACCGTTTTGGCTCCCTGTTGCACATCGATAAACTGCTCGGGGTCCTTTTTATCACCGTACCAGTTGGGCCCCAGTTGAAAATCGGTTTTAGAAGGTCTGTGCGGCCAAGGCGTTATACTGGTGTACGAACCTGTGAGACCATCCAGTTCAGAAATGTTACTTGTGGTTCTAAAAGTGCCTGTTTCTGGCTTTTTTGGTGAATATCGGGCTCCGTAAGTACCATTGCCCAAATAGTATCCATTCCAAACTTGTTCCCAAATTTCAAATTGAAAACAAACGGAATCTTGAGGAACTTCCTTCTCAGGGCCTTTAAAGTGCCATTCAATAATATCGTAGGCAGCTATCGTATCGGTTTTCGCACTTATTTCGTTAAAAACAGCTCTTGAACTGCGATTAATGGGCTCAAAACTTCCGCCCCAGCTCTCACCTGTTGGGTCATTGGGATCCCCGTTCAGAATATAGGCCAAAGAAGGTGTGTCTCCCATCTTTATTTCTCCGTTGTAGTAATTCACAAAGTCTTTGCCCATGTGGCCTTTGCCCTTGATATAGTTTTTATAGAAATTTTTAGAACTAATGTCTTCAGGAGAGTCCTCGTCCATAAACCAACCGCGATAGGTAGCATTGGCTTCTATCATCCAGAGATCCGGATGGTTTTCAGCAATGTAGGAATAGGCATAGGCACCCCATTTTTTGTTGGGCCCACCAATCCAATATACTTTTATTCTTTCCTTTATTTCCGGGGCGTCATGTAAGGCTTGCGCCACATCTTCCAAGCCGCCCCATACCAATACCCATAAGGGTTGGTCATCATCCTTTTTTGCACATTTAATAATCCAATCCGAGCCTTCGGTAGCCTCACGGAATCCTTTAAAAGGAGCAAGTTCTGTTTCCCCTTGTTTGGTGATATTACGCAGCGAATCCGGGTGAGGAAAGCTTTCGGAGTGTTTCTTGAGTTTGGGCAGGTCTTTTTCATATAGGTCGATGATATCCAAAAAATCCTTTTTTCTCCCCGGTCCATAAGGGGAAGAAACCAGCCCTTCTATGGAAACCTCATTGGCATACATCAACAAGTGAATCATCGATTGAAAATCGTCCGGGTCGGTACCGCCAATATCGCTGCTGATTAAAATTCTAGGCAACTCCTTTTTTGTTGGTGGTTCGGTGCAACCTTGAAATGAAATTATTGGGAAACAAATGGCCACATAAAAAATGAAAAGGGGTGATTTGATAAAGGTCTGTACAGTTCGTAAAAGCAAGGGTAGGCTCATTGGGTTAATGGTAAGGCAGATTACCCAAAAGTTTAATTCTTTGGGCAAACAATTTTTAGTAATTTTTAAAAGCGAATAAAAGATAAGAATAACTCACCAGAATACACCTTTATGGCAACATTAGGCATTGGAATGGTAGGTGCGCGATACGGTGCGCGCATGCATTATGAAAATTATAGTAAGCTAGCCCATGGGCTAGTTGAAATTAGAGGGGTTTGTGCATTGACCAAAGAGAGTGCCCAAAACTATGCAGCCGCTTATCAAGTTCCTATGGCGACCGATAGTTTGGAAGAACTTCTGGCCAATCCCGCCATTGACATTATCGATATATGTACCCCTCCGGCTTCTCACCATGAAATAGCGATTAAGGCAGCGAATGCGGGTAAGCATATTATCATGGAAAAACCATTAACGGGTTATTTTGGCGAGCCCGATGATGAGCAACCTATCGGTAAGCATGTTTCTCGTGATAAAATGAGAAGGGGCGCTTCAAAAAATGCCGAAGCTGTTCGTGAAGCCGTTACGTCTAACAGGGTGAAGTTTTGTTATGCCGAGAACTGGGTATACTCCCCGCCTATTCTTAAAATGCAGAAATTAATCAGAGCTTCAAAAGGTTCTATATTGGAGTTGAGGGCTGAGGAAAACCATTCAGGTTCAAATTCTTTTTTCTCAAAGGAATGGAGGTTTATGGGCGGAGGGTCTTTATTGCGTATGGGCGCCCATTCGGTAGGTGCCTGTATCTATTTAAAACAATTTGAAGGCTATGAGCGGTTAGGTCGGCCCATAAGGCCCATCTCGGTCATTGCCGATACTGCCGATTTAATGCATTCCGATGCATCTAACCGTGCCAAGGTGGTCAATGCACACGAATGGATAAGTTCAAATCCAGTTGATGTAGAAAATTGGGCAAATGTGGTAATCCGTTTTGAAGATGGGTCCAGGGCCACGGTAATGGTCAGCGATGTGGGTCTTGGGGGGCTGAACACCAGGGTGACCGCATACATGACCGATGGCGTTATCAAGGCCAATATGACGCTGAACGATGCTGTTGAGACCTATTCGGTAGACCCCAACACTTTTGCAAATGAATATTATACCGAAAAACTGGAGACCAAAGCGGGTTGGAACCGCCCTAGCTGCGATGAAGATTGGTTCAGGGGTTTTTCTCAAGAAATTTCAGATTTCATTTATGCAATAAAAGAAGATAGACAGCCTCTCTCGGGTATCGATTTGGCGGTAGATTGTGTACACGTGATTTATGCCGCTTACCAATCTGCAGAAGAAGGGCGAAGAATTGATTTGTAAAATCACAGGGTCTAAAGAATATGAACAGGAAAAAATTTATAACCGCATCTGGCTTAGTAGCTATGGCTTTCTTTTTTCCTTCTCAAATAAGAGCTATGCAAAAGACACCAAAAAAGTTACTTTTTAAAGATGATGGTCAAATACCGAACAGTAAATTTCCGCTATTGATTTACAAAAATGCTTTTGAAGAACGCAACAGTGCGGGAGCAGAATGGATCGAATCAAGATTTTTAAAGAACGGATGGAGCAATTCGTGGCGTAATGGTATTTATTCCTTCCACCATTACCACAGTACATCACATGAAGTACTCGGCGTTTATTCCGGTAAGGCATTGGTCCATCTAGGCGGTGAGGACGGCGAAAAAGTTCAAATAGATGCTGGTGATGTGATTATCATTCCCGCGGGGGTAGGTCATAAAAATTTGAAAAGTGAAAATTTAGGTATTGTAGGCGCATATCCTGAAGGTCGCTCTTGGGATTTATTGAAAGGAGAACCGGGCGAAAGGCCTGAAGCGGACAAAAACATTGCTGCCCTTCCCATACCAAAAGCAGATCCACTTCTTGGAGAAACAGAGGGCCTGATTCAACTATGGGTCTAAGAATGTAATTTCTTGCTCTTCGCCTTACTTCATCGACTGGCCGTTGATTGTTACATTTTCGAATTGAATAGGCTCTGAGTTTTCCACTAATATAGGCGTTTCCGCACCTTTGATTTCTACATTTTTCAAAGTGATGTTCTTGACGGGCCGTTCTTCTCGTCCTTGAACTAGAATGCCGTATTTTCCACCTTTGGCAACCGTTACGTTTTCTAGGTGAATGTTCTGTATGGTCGGTATATGTTCGCCTTCTTGGTTATCATAAATACCATAGTAAGTGTTGATTTTCAATACGGCCTCCTTCACTTGGCCTACTTGAATGTTCTTTACAAACACATTCTCAACAAAACCACCTCGAAGTGTATTTGTCTTTATGCGAATAGCCCTATCGAGTTCAGGGCTATCCATACGACAGTTTCTAACGAATACGTTACGAACTCCGGCCGATATTTCACTTCCCATGACCACCCCGCCATGCCCGTCTTTCATTCGGCAATCTTCTACCACGATATTTTCACTGGGAATGTTGACCCGCCGCCCCTCATCGTTTCTACCTGATTTGATGGCAATACAGTCGTCACCAGTATCAAAAACACAGTTTTTAATGTGTACATTTTTCGAATATTCGGGGTCGCAACCGTCATTATTTGGCCCGTGGCTACTAACGATAACACCATCAACGGTTACATTCGTTGATTTAATCGGATGCATTACCCAAAACGGGGCATTCGTGAAAGTAACCCCTTGTACGAGCACATTTTCACATCCGAAAGGTTGAAAGAAAGCAGGTCGTAATTGATGTCCTTCCCCAAAAACACGATCTTGATAGGGTACAGCTTCTTCGTTCATTTTTCGCAATCGGGGCAAGTTGTGGTCGTCTCTTTGTTGAGCCTCTCCTTTTTTGTGACCATAACGTTCAGCTCCACACCATGGCCACCAATTGGTCTCGTTTGCTTGACCGTTCAAGGTACCCCTGCCGGTAAGCGCAATGTTCTTTTTCTGGTAGGCATATACCAAGGGAGAATAATTCATAAGTTCTACACCTTCATAAGAAGTGTGAACTACTGGTAAATACTCAGACTTGTTGGTGGAAAATAGAATTTCAGAACCTTCTGAAAGATGCAGGTTTACATTATCTAACAGGTGAATTGGGCCTGTTAGAAATGTGCCTGAGGGCACCAACACCTTACCGCCACCAGCTTGGTTGCAGGCTTCAATCGCTTTTTTAAAAGCCTCTGTGCTATTGGTTTCTCCGTCATTAATGGCACCGAAATCGGTAATATCAAATGTTTTGTCGGGAAATGTGGGTACCTTGATAGACCTGATGATAGAATCGGCTTGGGCAAATGGATCAGCAGTAGCTATATCTTTCTTCGTTTGTTTTGTCTCGTCTTTACATGAAGTAATAAGTAGGAGAAAAACTAAAAATAAATTACTGTATAGGGTTGGGTTGAGTTTCATAACAGCTAATAAAGTAATCGATTACATTTTGAGGATAAAGATAGACATTTATCTTCTTATCCTCAGGAAAGGCTATTTTATAAGTGCCATTTCATCCATCGTTAAAACCTTCTTTTTCATTATATTAGTAAGGGTGCTAGAGATAGGGCCTCAAATCAACTTAACTATACAATCATGAAAACATTGGTAACTGGCATGCTCATACTATTCTCTTTAATATCAAATGCTCAAATGGAACCTATAAAAGAAGGACTTTACGCGTGGGACGAATTTCCGGTAAAAAAATCTGATTTAAAGGAAGGTCGCGCCATTCTTGAGGGCACTTCACCACATTTAGAATACATTGAAATGCATGCAACCACCCAGAAACCGGGCGCAACTCCTGGCCCTGCACATGCAAATGAAGATATTGAGGAATGTATTATCGTTCGAGAAGGCACCATGAAAATTACCATTGAGGGCGAAAGTAAAATTTTAGGTCCTGAGGGTGTTATTTTACTGATGCCCCAACAGATGCACCAAATGGAAAACGTGGGCGATACCGATTTGACCTATTATGTGATTCGGTACCGATCTAAAAAGCCGATGAATATTGAGCGGGGTACAAAAGCGGGAGGCTCTTTAATGATCAATGCCGATTCGCTCACCTATAAGCCAAGTTCGAGAGGGGGAGGTGTACCCTATTTCGATAGGGAAACGGCCATGTGCGAGCGTTACGAAATGCATGTAACCCAACTGGATAAATTAGGCCCCAGTCACGAGCCGCATACCCACAATGAAACGGAAATTATTTTAATGATGGCCGGTAATACCGAGATGACCATTGCAGGTAAAACGTATCAGGCAGGCCCCGGTGATTTTTACTTGGCGAAATCAGGCTCTTTACACGGCATCAAAAATCTTGGGGAAGGTTCTTGTCGTTACTTCGCCTTTAAATGGAACTAATCTTTTTTTAACTCGAATGGAGAAACGGGCAAACCTTCTTTTGAAAACAGATTGGCTTTTGCGGGGTTGTTAGACCATGCATAGCGTACTGCAACCGGGTTTTTGATTCCTTTTTGGTGTACAATTACCTTGTCACCTTCAAGCCTTGCTTGTGCCATTTGAAATGTTTTGCCATCGCCGGAAACCTCAAAAGTTTGCAAGGGCTTTTCATTCTTCGACATTAATCCTTCTTTCAAATAATTGAATTCTATTTCAACACGATTGGTTAGAAAATCAGCGTTCTTGGGTACCGGGCTGGTCAATGCATTTTCATCTTTGTACGCTAATCCAAAAGAAAGTTGGGCCAAACGTTTACCTACATCTCTTTTATTCAAAGGGTGGATGTCATTCCACTCACCAATATCTGTAATGACTGCCATTCCGGTATTCGGAAGGTCTAAAGTTTGTAACTGGGCCTGCCTTAATTGTGCCCAATCACTTTCTACCGGTTCGTGGGTTTCCTCCATAAAATTGGCCAATTGAACAAATAGAAAAGGGAAATCGCCCATATCCCATTTAGCCCTCCAGTTTTTAATAAGTGCCGGAAAGGTTTTAAAATAACTATTGGGGTCATTGGTGTTAGACTCCCCTTGATACCAGATGGCACCCTTGATTTTATAGTTTAACAAAGGCGCAATCATCTTGTTGTAGAGTCCGCCAGGTTTCCAACGTATAAAAGTAGGCCCTTGTAAAGGTTCCATTTTAGTGCCCAATCTATACTTCCAATCTCCTTTCAAATCGAGGGTGTCCTTCCCGTTAGTTAGAAAATAAGGCTTGTCTTTGATAAAACCTCCTTTTCCGCTTTCGCTGATGAGTCTAACGGTAATTACATTGTCACCTTCGTTTAATAGGGAGTCAGGGACCTTATATTTTCTGGGCGGATATTGGTAACCTGTAGTACCAACAAAATGTCCATTAACATAGACATGGTCTTGATCCACCATTCTGCCCAGCCACAGTTTATTATTTTCGGCAGACCATTTTTTTGGTAGATTGATGTGCTTCCTAAACCAAACTACGCCGTTGGTATTTTTTAATCCTAGCTCATCCCAGAAATTGGGCAATTTCATGGTTTTCCATGGGGAGTCATCTAGATTTTTTTGAAACCATTCTTTTCCGGTTTGAAAGCCTTGGTCCTCCGTGTTTAATTTCTGATACCATGCCTTTTGACGGGATTGGTCTTTTTCTTCAGTAGAGGCAATAAGGTCATCATTTTTATACCTTTGCATTTCTTCATAGGCTTTAGGGAATTCTCTTAGGGCATCTTCGCTCATCCATGCTTCTACGGGTGAGCCGCCCAAAGCGGAATTAATCAAGCCTACCGGAACATCGTATTTTTCGTAAATATCTTTGGCAAAGAAGTAGGCAACTCCGGAAAAATTCATAAGACTTTCAGGGTTGGCTTCCTTCCATTCGCCTGAATCAAAATCGGAATGCGCCTCTTTAAAATCGTATTTATCGGCCACCAAAAACTGCCTGATCTGTGAATTTTTAGAGTTGGCTATAACTTCCGGATAAGTGTCACGTAACCGGTTCATGGTCAGTTCCATGTTCGATTGTCCTGAACATACCCAAACCTCCCCGAACAGGATGTTGCTTAGGGTAATTTCATTGCTTCCCTTAAATATAAATTGATGAGGCCCACCTGCTTTTTGAGGGGGTAGTATAAGCTCCCATTCCCCTTGACTGTTAGTGGTGGCGGTAAAAATATCGCCTTTAAATGTTAATTCTATTTTTTCTTGCGGAGAGGCCCATCCCCAAATTTTAAGTTCAGTATCCCGCTGAAAGATGGCACCATTACTTATTAACTTGGGTAGCTTAATCTGAGCAAAAAGACTGCTGCTACCAACAAAGAGAAAGAGGGTACTTAAATAAAATGAGCGCCAGGTGAAATACTTCATTACAAGGTGGTTTATTGAACTTTAAATTGGATGACCGACTTCGCTGGTATTTCTATCTCTAACTTAGCTTTTTTCTTTTTGAATGCATCGAAGGAAGCAATCTTCACCTGCTCTTCTTTGCCAAAATCATTAAAGGAGTTCATTTTGTCCGCTGAAATAATGGAGGCCGAAACGTTGTTCAGTTTATCCAACCCCTGTAGGTCCAAGGTGGTTTTTAAATCGGCACGAGGATGTACATTTGCAATGGAAATGTGAATTTCACCTTTGCCGTTCTTGGATGCCGAAACCGATACCGAAGGAATTTCCCCTTGCTCTGTTTTATACGTTTTTCCTTGAAAATCACTTGGTAGTTGCACCGCATCTTGGTGCTCTTTATACATTTTGAACAGATAAAATGTAGGTGTTTTTACCATTTGCTCTTTTTTGGTAAGAATCATGGCCTGAAGTACATTTACAGTCTGTGCTATATTGGCCATTTTTATTCGCCGGGCATTATTATTAAAAATGTTGAGGCCCAAGGCTGCCACCAAGGCATCCCTCAGCGTGTTTTGTTGGTATAGAAAACCAGGATTGGTACCTTCTTCCACATCATACCAAGTTCCCCACTCATCCGCAATAAGTGCAATTTTGTTGTCAGGGTCATGCTCGTCCATAATGGCGATATGGTCTTTGAGGTTGTCTTCCATTTTCATGGTCTGGTCCATACTTCTAAACCATTCCTCTTCAACAAAATTTGTAGCAGATCCTTTCACCGCCCAATCATTAGCGATGGTATAGTAGTGGTACGACATTCCATGGGCAATATCAATAAAATTGGGTACTTCTTTTATTTTGGTCATGAAGGTTCGGGTCCAGTCAAGGTCGTCCCACTCACCTCCGCTTGCAATTTTATATTCGGCATTGCAATAGGTACTGTACCGTTTAAAAACGTTGGTGTAATAATTGGCATCCATACTGCCGCCACAGCCCCAATTTTCATTCCCTATTCCCCAAAACTTTACATCCCAAGGTTCTTCTCGACCGTTTTGCTTCCGCAATCTGGTTACTTCACTATCCTTATCAGAGGTTACATATTCAATCCACTGGCTGGCATCTTTTACGGTTCCACTAGCAATATTTACAGCAATGTAAGGTTCGGTATCGAGCATTTCACAGAGTTCCAAAAACTCATGTGTGCCAAAGGAATTATCCTCGGTAACGCCTCCCCAAAAAGTATTGACCACCAAGGGGCGTTCATCTACAGGGCCAATTCCGTCTCGCCATTGGTACTGCTCGGCAAAACATCCACCGGGCCAACGCAAAACCGGAATTTGTAGCTCTCTAAGCGCTTCTACCACATCGGTTCTAATTCCATTGGTATTGGGAATTTTCGAATCCTTTCCCACATAAAAACCATCATAGATTCCTCGGCCCAAGTGCTCTGCAAAATGGCCATAAATATGTTTGCTTATGGTGTCTTGGGGTTCGTTTACCTTAACGGTTATAATATTTTCCTGGGCTTGTATGTTAACGCAGAAGAAAAGAAAAGTTAAGGAGGTGTATAGATATTTCATGTATAATAGGATGATTATAAGTTGTCTTTACCAGCGCGGCCTAATACCAGGTGCAAAAGGAAATTTTAAAGATTTGTAGTATTCTAAGTCGTGCTCCGGTTTTTCTACACCTACGGGCAATTCTTGTTTGGAAAAGGTCTGGAAATAGAGCAAACAGGCATCGCGCCACCATTTAGCTTCTTTATGCTGAATAGTGAGCAGCATGTTAACTTCTTTGTGTTGCTCTGCACTCACATAAGGTTTGATTTGGTTCCAAGTTTTTTGCATTTTAGCCACTTGGTTCACGCCTTCTTGATACTTCCTTGCCAATCCGTTCCAGAGTGTCTCCCCGTTCTTTAGTTGATAATCCCAAGGCAGGTGATGGAACCAAAGTAAATACTCCTCGGGGCAGGTCTTGGGGTCGTTGAACATTTCTGCCACAGGCTGGGCATATTGAGCGGTTGCATTACTCCCTGAAGGAGTACGGTCAAAACCAATTCCGTTTTCATCTGCTTGATGGTAATAAACAGGATTCCATTCCGGTCTGCTGAGTTCACTTACCCAAGGCCCGGGGCCATAGTGGTGGCCCGTATCAAAAATGTGATGGAGACCCAGAGGATTCATGTAATTGACTACCGCTTCTCGGGAAGTAACCATCATCTCTTTGATAGGTTCTACAAACTTTTCATCGTTGCTAAAGGTCATTCGCAGCCATTCGTCGGCAATCTTTTCGGAGTCTAGATAAGGATTCCATGCCTGCCTACCAAAGCCATACCAATCTGCTTGCCCAAAAGGATGCCCCGTCCAGTTAAGGTCATTTCCTATATTGGCCACCCCTGCCATTCCCGTAATTTGTTGACCTTGCAACGAACCGTCCAAGACCTTGGCTACTGTAGACCCTTTCCCTTCTTGATAGGTGTCGGCTTCCAATACTTCTTCGTACAATTTGGGTAGGTATACCAAATGTGTGCTAAACCCCAGATACTCTTTGGTAATCTGAAACTCCATCATAATGGGCGTTTTGGACATGGCGCCGAACATGGGGTGAAAAGGCTCCCGAGGCTGAAAGTCGATGGCTCCATTTTTAACCTGAACCAAAACATTGGGAAGAAATTGACCGTCGTAGGGTACGAACTCTGAATAAGCTTGTTTAGCTCGGTCATCGGCATCGTGTTCGGAATACACAAAAGCCCTCCAGATAACATTCCCTTTGTGGGGGGCGAGCGCTTTCGCCATCATATTGGCGCCGTCTACATGGTTACGGTCATAATTTTGCGGTCCTGGTTGTCCCTCGGAATTAGCCTTCACTAGAAATCCGCCAAAATCAGGTATCAAATCATAAATTTCATCCGCTTTGGCCTGCCACCATTCAATCACCTTTTGATTAAGTGGATCCGCCGATTCCAATCCGCCAATTTCAATGGGAGCGGAAAACCGTGCTGTTAAATAAACTTTTATGCCGTAAGGGCGAAAGGTTTCGGCCAAGGCCTTTACCTTTTCTAAATACATGGGAGTTAAAATAAGGGCATTTGCGTTCACATTGGTGAGTGAAACGGCATTGATGCCTACCGATGCATTGGCACGTGCATAATCGACATAGCGCTGGTCTATAAATTCAGGTAGTTTTTGCCAATTCCAAAGCGAAAATCCGGCGTAGCCCCTCTCAACGGTACGGTCTAGATTATCCCAATGATTAAGCATACGAATATCTATTTTAGGGGTGTCCACTAGATTTATATTAGTAAGGTCGCTGTGCTGTTGCATCAGTGCCAACAACCTAAAAGTGCCGTAAAGCAGGCCGATTTCGGAATTGGCAGTCACTATTACTTTTTGTGCTTTTTTTGTGTTTAAAGACTTAAGGGTAAAACCTTCATTGCCAAAACTTTCATCATCAAGCTCAATTTGTTTTTTAATGTTTTGAGGCAGCTGGGCCCAAGTGGCAATTATCATACTTGATTTTTCACCGACCTCTTTTTTGATTTCAAATTGGCTTCCCAACATTTGCGGCAGGGCCAATAGTAATTCATTCTTAATCACTTGAATGGTTTCCCCTTCACCTAAAACAGTTACTTCGTTGGCGATGTTTGAATATTGCGAAGACAAACTAGGCATTTCGACTTTTTTATAATCCATCCATAGTTCATAACCGGCTGGGGTTTGTGAAAGCAGAAGATTATAGGCGAAAAAGACTAGAACAAGAAAGAATCTGTTTAGAAGCATTTTGAGTTGGAGTTAGTTGAGATAAGCCATGAACTTTACCTCTAAAAATACGAATTCACCAATACATTAAGTGTTCAATGTACATGAATTAACGTATGCAAATTTTAAAAAAGGGTCACCTCTTTACTAAAAACTATGTGTCCATTTATACAACATTTGAAGCATGCCTACTTTTAATGATTGTTACAAGTGATTTATATTGAGGCAAATAAGTTCTTCGTGTTTCAACCAAGAAAACTGTTAATGAAGGCTCTAATGCGAGATTGTTAACTCTAAATAACTATTTTTAAGGCTCAGCAAAATTTACGCAATCGAATTAAAAGAACCTTAGGTTCAAAGCGGGATTATAATGAAATCGTTAAAGTGGCTTTTCAAATTAACAGCTCTATTTTTGGGCCTTGTTCAAGTTGGTTATTCCCAAAATAACGAAGTTGAATATTCATTTGTTGATATTGATAAAAACATTACTCAAAAGGCAATATCTACCATTGTTCAAGATCAGAATGGTATAATATGGATAGGAGCCTACGGGGCGGGTATATATAAGAATTATAGCGCTGACCTAATTTCGTATCGTCAAGAATTTCAAAACCCGAATTCGCTGAACAGTTCTTTGGTTCAAAAGGCGTTCGTTGATAGTAATAACAGGGTTTGGGTAGGAACCGAAGTGGGACTCAATGTTTATGATGAAAACCATGATCATTTTAATAGGGTCATTTTTTATGAAGGGGAAAAGGCACTTGAAAAAGTGGTTGTACGGGCTATTGCGGAGACAGATGGCGGTAAAATTTTGGTCGGAACCAGTTCTCATGGGCTATATGAAGTCGATCCCAAAAATCTGACCGGAAAATCGGTTGCCATTGATCCCCGACCATCTGATCCCATTCGAATTCGATGCCTAACAAAAAGACCCGATGGTAAAATACTTATGGGCACCAGTAATGGTTTGTATGAATACGACGGTAATCAGGCTAAATCAGTGGTTTTAAAAGGCGCAGTCACGGACAATGGTGCACCCTTTGGTATTGAGACTATATTAATCGATGACTCAGGATCATTATGGATGGGGACTTTCTCCGATGGCTTACTAAAAGTAGAGTCGGGGGCGATGAATACCTATTCTGCTACTAGGTTTCGAATTACCGATGTTCGAATCTTCACTATGGTGCAGGCTCCCGATGGAAAAATTTTGTGTGGTACCGAGAACGATGGGCTATTCGTTCTTGCTAAAGACGGCTCAGTCGTAAAAAATTACCGTTATGATAAGTTTGAGGTAAACGGTATACAGTCGAATTCGATTTGGTCTTTGTTTGTAGATGATCAAGATAGAATATGGATGGGCTCGTATAATGCTGGTGTAAGTGTCTATGATAAGCAGTACGATAAGTTCAAAGATTTAGAGAGCATACAGAACGTTCATAATTCGTTGCAATCTTCTTCTGTTACGAGTATAATCAAAGACAAGAAAAATAGATTGTGGATCGGTATGGATGGTGGTGGTATCGATGTATATGATCTTGAAAGAAAAAAATTTCATCATCTGATTGACCCGAACAACCAAATTGCCCAAGGGTTGACCGGGCTTGATGTACAGAACTTATTTCTTGATAGCGGGGGTAACTTATGGGTGGCCACTTGGAATTCAGGAATGTACTACTTGCCCCAAGGAAGCAAGACCTTTAAGCATTTTGAAATAACGAATGTCGAAGGAAGGTTACGGTCGTATCGGGTTATGTCTTTTGCCGAAGACATTGACGGGGTAGTCTGGATAGGTACAAGCTCAAGTGGTTTGCATTATTTTGACACAAAAACAGATGAATTCGGGTATGTTCCGGATAATTTGTTCAAATGTGAGGCTGAAATTAGAAAAGTACTGGTTGATAGAGAGAATACTGTTTGGGTAGCAACCAATAGGGGGCTTCTAAAAAGAGAGCATAACTCCAATAAGCCGTTCTCAAAGCTTGATTTGGTAGCCGAAGAGAAAGGTATTCCTGCGGAGAAGGCCATGATCGATATGATTGTTTCTTTATTTGAAGATCGGTACGGCAATTTGTGGATTGGTACCGATGGGGCCGGATTGTGGAAATATGATACCAGAAGCCATAAAATAGATTGGTATAACAGTTCTTCGGCCAACCTGAAGCAAGAAACGATTTCTAACATTATCGAAAGTGACGATGGCACCTTATGGGTCGGCGGTAATAATGGCTTGTCTTATTTGGATAAAGACAGTGGGCGATTTGTGAATTTTGACACCAATGATGGGTTGCTTTCAGATGATTTCAATTTTAATGCCGCCTTTAAAGATGAAGGTGGCACTTTGTATTTTGGAAACTATAAGGGTATCAACATTGTTGAACCTGACCAAATAGCAATCAATGAGAGTCGTCCGCCCATATATTTTACAAACTTTAAAGTTTATAATAAGGCTTCAAACGATATCAACGAGACGTCTCCGTTCAAAGAAGCCATTGGTAAGTCGCAACATGTAACCTTGAACCACAAACAGTCGGTTTTTACAGTTGAATATGCGGGGGTTAATTATACAAGGCCCGAAAAAAATCAATACGCTTATTACTTAGAGGGGCTTGAAGAAACCTGGAATTTTGTCGGAAATACTACCAGTGCCCATTATACCAATCTTTCACCGGGTGATTATACCTTTATGGTCAAGGCTTCGAATAATGACGGGGTGTGGAACGAAGATGTGAAGGCCTTAAAAATAACCGTACTGCCCCCTTGGTGGAAAACCAACTGGGCTATATGCACTTATATCTTATTACTTGGGTTGTTCTCATTTCTTGGTTATCGTTTGATTCGAGAAAGAGTTCGAGAAAAAAGAATGATTCAGTTCGAAAGGGCAAAAAGACTTCAAGAAGAGGAATTGAATAATAGAAAGATTCAATTTTTCACCAATATCTCGCATGAGTTTAGAACACCACTGACCTTGATTTTGAATCCATTGGAGTCGATTATGACGAGTAATGAGATTAAACTTCCGAAGAATATTAAAGAGAAGTTGCATACGGTACGAAAGAATACTGGTAGGCTTAAGCGATTAATTGATGAATTAATGGATTTCAGGAAGCTGCAACTAAATAAATTTTCTTTGAAAGTTTCTAAGTTCGACGGTGTGGCTTTTACTAAAGAGATTACCGACCATTTTAATGAAGAGGCGGCCTTAAAAAATATTGCCTTGCTCTTTGATACCGAGGAAACGGATATAGAACTATGGAGCGATCAAGGTATGCTCGAAAAAGTATTGTTCAACATTCTATCCAACGCTTTTAAAATAACTCCTGATAATGGTACTATCACCGTGGGTGTAACCATTTGTAAAGATGGAAAAAAGTTTCCCTTAATTGATGAAAACCAGGTAATCAAGGCAATCGAAATCAGTATTGAAGATACGGGTAGTGGCATAAGTCAAGAAGAGGTAAAAAGTGTTTTTGAGCGCTTTTATCAGGTTAAGAATATGAATAGTCAATATTATGGCGGAACAGGAATTGGCTTAGAGGTGGTAAAAAGTTTTGTTGACCTGCTAAAAGGTATTGTTGTTGTTGAAAGTGAAGAAACCGTTGGCACCAAATTCAGGGTGTTTTTGCCTTTGGGTAAAGATCATTTCAATGATGATGAGTTTATGCGCAGAGAAAGTGTAGCAACTAATGGAGAATTTTCAGTACCAGAGGCTGCTACAGAATTATTAGGTACGTTTAAAGATGTAGGTAGTAAAAAGACAGTTTTGGTAGTTGAAGACAATACCGAACTTAGGGCTTATCTTAAACAAGAACTAAAGTCTGACTATCATATAATAGAGGCCGCAAACGGGCAAATGGGTCTAGATGCGGCAAACAAGCGCCTACCCGACTTAATAATAACCGATGTCGTAATGCCGGAAATGAATGGTTTCGAGTTTTCTGAAGCATTAAAGTCCGATTTGAAAACGAGTCACATTCCCCTATTAATGTTAACTGCCAAAACCATGAACGAAGATTGGGTTATGGGTATCGACTCAGGTGCGGATGTCTATTTAAGCAAGCCTTTTGATATGACCGTGCTGCGCTCGCAGCTCAAGAGGTTATTGAAAAGTAGACAAATACTTCTGGATAAGTTGGGTAATGACACCAATAACGTGAAGATACCTGAAAACACGACTACACTGGACAAAAACTTCATCGCAAGGGTCATTGATTATATAGTTGAGAATGTGGCGGATGAAAACCTCAATGTAGAGCTATTGGCTGAGGAATTAAATTTGAGCCGTAGTCAACTATACAGAAAAATCAAGGCTTTGACCGGATTTACTGCGAATGAATTTTTAAGAAAAATTCGATTGGAAAAAGCGAAGGAAATGATTGAAAATGGGGATGCATCTATAAGTGAAGTGTGTTTTAAAGTAGGCTTTTCATCCCCATCGTATTTTACTAAATGCTTTAAAACTCACTTCGGTATGCTTCCTACCGAGCTCAAACAAGGCTAATTAAAGCCATAATGTTCCTATTCTTAAACATTGTGGGCGCATGCCACATCTGTACTATTTGTTGCTTCAAAACTAATAGGCAATCCACTTCATAAGAGCGATTTTTACATAGTTGCTAAAATACAGGTCTGTTGTTTGTCGATTTCGAAATTGAGCAAACAGGGTGCCTACTTTCTAATCAAGAATTAATTATCACAAAAGCGGCATTATGATACAACTGTCAAGGTTTCTTATATTCTTTTTTATCATAGTTTTTTGGTTACTGCTTGGTTGTAAAAATTCAGAAAAAGTAAATGCTGAGGTTGACGAGAGTAAAGCAATGGGTCTTTCAGATGCGTTCGTCGATGATTTTTACATGGGTGTTGCTGTCAACGGTCGACTGATTGATGGAGTTGATTCGCTAGGCACGAGCCTGCTCAAACGTGAATTTAATAGCATAACTCCTGAAAACATAATGAAGTGGATGTACATTCATCCGGAAGAAGATGGTTTTGACTTTCAAATGAGCGACAAGTATGTTGCTATGGGCCAGAGAGACAGCTCGTTTATTGTGGGGCACACGTTGGTTTGGCATAGTCAATTGGCCGATTGGGTGGAAGAGGTAAGCGACAGTACAGAAATGGTCGAGGTTTTAAGACACCATATCAATGCCATCATGGGAAGATATAAAGGGAAAATACAATCTTGGGATGTTGTTAATGAAGCACTAAATGAAGACGGAACACTTCGCGAATCCGTCTTTCTGAAAACGATAGGTCCGCAATATTTGGATTTAGCGTTTCGGTTGGCATCGGAGGTCGACCCTGACGCCCAACTAACTTACAATGATTATAACCTTACAGCCGCCGATAAGCGAAAAGGAGCAATTTCAATTGTAAAAAATTTAAAATCTAGGGGAATCAAAATAGATGTTGTGGGTATGCAGGGGCATTGGAACCTGAAGGGGCCTACTTTAGAAGAAATAGAACAAAGTATAGTCGATTATTACAATGCCGGTGTAAAGGTAGCCATAACAGAACTGGACATTACGGTTTTACCGAACCCTTGGGATTTAGAAGGTGCCGAAGTAAGCCAAAATTTTGAAGGTGATGAAAAGATGAACCCTTTTCCGCAATCGCTGCCCGATTCAGTAGAGCAACAGCTTGCTTCTCGTTATAAAAGCATTTTCCAATTATTTCTAAAGCACCGTGAAAAAATCGACAGGGTAACTTTTTGGGGAATACAAGATGGGGCTTCATGGCTCAACGGTTGGCCCATCAGAAACAGAACCAACTACCCGCTGCTATTTGATAGAAATTATAGTCCAAAAGCTGCTTATCATGAGGTTATGGGGCTGAAGAAATAGTATTGGAATAACTCAACTCAACTATGACAACCAAAACTCAGAAACTTTCCGTAAAGGAAAAAATTGGCTATAGCCTAGGAGATCTAGCGGCCAATTTGGTCTTTCAGACGCTCATAACCTATTTGGCTTTTTTCTACACCGATATTTATGGTCTTTCCCCCAAAGATTCATCGGCCATAATGCTTACCGTGGGCCTTATAGCCGCTTTCGTGTTTAACCCCTTGATTGGGGCGCTGGCCGATAGAACACATACTAAATGGGGTAAATTTAGGCCTTGGGTTATTTTTACCGCGATACCTTTAGGGGCCGTTGCTCTTTTCGCCTTTACCACTCCCGATTTCTCGTATAAGGGAAAAGTGGTTTACGCCATAGTAACCTATACCTTACTTCTTCTATTGTATGCCGCTAATAACTTGCCTTATTCTGCATTAAGTGGGGTAATTACCGGTGATATGGGCGAACGAAACAGTCTTTCTTCCTATCGTTTTGTAGCGGTGATGTTCGCACAATTCTTTGTTCAGGTCTTTATGTTGGGAATTATCAAAAGTGCTGGTGGCGGAGACATGTCCGTAGGTATTGAAAAGGTAATGACCGCTTTGGCCATTGTAGGCACCTTAATGCTTATTATCACTTTTTTTACCACTAAAGAAAGAATAGTGCCCAAGCCGGAGCAGAAATCAAGCCTGAAAGATGATTTGAGCGATTTGGTCAAAAACAGGCCGTGGGTGATCATGCTTACTTTGACTACGCTGGTATTCATAACCCTGGCAATGAAAGGGGGGGCTTATGTATATTACTTCGAAAATTATGTAGAAGAAACACGCCTGGCCGAATTTATAGCCCCCATTCTTCATGCTTTATCGGCCATCGGGTTGAACCAGTTCGGTCAAGATCCAGTGTCGGCAGGTTTTGGGCTATTTAATGCTGGGGGCATTATTTTTATGATAGTCGGTATTACACTTTCAAAAAGTTTGGCCGATAAATTTGGTAAACGTGATGTCTTTGGTCTCTTTTTGTTCATATCGGCGCTGTTCATATTGTTTTTTTATCTACTTCCGCCCGATGCCGTCGGCCTAATGTTTCTAGCTCAAATATTACATGGTTTCTTTTACGGTATAACCATACCTATTCTTTGGGCAATGATTGCCGATGTGGCCGATTATTCCGATTGGAAGAACAATCGCAGAGCTACAGCTATTATCTTTTCTGCCATGATGGTCGGTCTAAAGGCCGGACTCAGTATTGGTGGAGCCATAACCACTTGGGTGTTGGGGGTTTTTGATTATGTGCCGAATGCAGAATTACAAACCGATAGTGCCGTAGAGGGCATCAAACTACTGGTGAGTATCTTCCCCGCCATTCCCTTTGTTGTAGGCGCCGCTCTATTGTTTCTCTATGAAATAAATAAAGCTATGGAAGTACAGATTGAAGCTGATCTAAATAAAAGGCGTATTAATCCTTAAAAAATAAAAAATTAATAAAGATGCCTGAAGATTCTATTGATCATATAGATTTTGAACACCTTAACAAAGTAGCCCTGTCCCAGCCGTTGGTAAGCCACATCTACACGGCAGACCCATCCGCACACGTATTCAATGGTAAAATATATATTTATCCTTCACATGATATTGATGCAGGCGAGGCCTTTGATGACTTAGGAAGTCATTTTGCTATGGAAGATTATCATGTCATATCTATGGAGGGAGTTGATTCTGAAGCTATAGACAATGGCGTTGCCTTGCATGTTGATGATGTACCGTGGGCGGAAAGGCAAATGTGGGCACCCGATGCAGCCTATAAGAACGGAAAGTATTATCTCTATTTTCCTGCAAAAGATTACAATGGCGTATTTCGCATCGGTGTAGCGGTAGCCGATTCACCGGTTGGGCCATTTAAGGCCCAACCTAATGCCATCAAGAATAGCTTTAGTATTGATCCTGCGGTCTTTGAAGATGAAGACGGTAGTTATTATATGTATTTCGGGGGATTATGGGGAGGTCAATTGCAGCGATGGCGTACAGGTCATTTCAATCCGGATTTTCCTGAAAGCCCAACAGCACATATTCCGAATGATGAAGAACCGGCCTTACTACCTTTCGTCGCTAAACTAACCGATAACATGTTAGAGTTTGCCGAGAAGCCCAAAGAGATTGAAATTGTAGACGAAAAAGGAAATTTATTGCTCTCGGGAGACAATGAGAGGCGGTTTTTTGAAGCTGCCTGGATGCACAAATATAACGGTAAGTATTACTTTTCATACTCTACAGGAGATACCCATTTTATATGCTATGCCATTGGAGATAACCCGTACGGCCCATTTACCTACTCTGGCAGAATATTAAACCCTGTTGTAGGGTGGACGTCGCATCATTCTATTTGCGAGGTAAATGGCAAATGGTACCTTTTCTATCATGACTCAAGCCTATCGAAAGGCGTTACGCATTTGAGGTCGATTAAAGTCGCGCAAATCAATTACCGGGCAGATAGTACTATTGAAACCTTAAACCCATACGGGGCCTAATTTAGCTTAATGGCCTGCAGAAAATCATTGTTCTTTGCTGCCAAAATATAGTCGCCGTTCTTTGTTTTGATGGGTTGCATATCCTTCACGTCCCCGGGTACAAAAAAGCCACTTTTAGAGGCGCTAACGCTTTGGAAATTGCCTTGGCCATCACCCTTTAGAAGCAAACCATGACCTGCATCATTTCTGGGGGTTTCAATTTCAGAAGCAAAGAGGTTTCCGGCGATTAATACATCGAGATTGCCATCATTGTCATAATCATCGACCAAGAATTGATTGATACTCGATAATTGCGCCTCTACGGGCAACTTTCTGGCAACCAACTTCCCATTTTGATTTTCAAGATAAATACTTGCAAAAGATTTGATCTGGTAGTGTAGGGCGGTATTCAATGATTCTTCTGTATAGACATCGGCTAGAGTAGCATCTGCAAAGCTGGCATAGTTTTCAAATTTCTGCTTAATACCCGGAATCTGTTGGGAAGAGCACTCTCTACCCCTTAAAGGATATTGCTTTCCTTCGTTGTAATAGCTAAGAACGATATCTTGCCTATTGTTTTCGTCAAAATCGTTTACGTAAATATCAAAAGTCTCCTCTTCTGACGCCTTATACTTATAATTAAGTCCGTTGTTGCCTACCACATAGTCCATATCGCCGTCATTGTCAAAATCACCTTGGGCTATGCTCCACCACCAACCTGTGGTATTTTTATCTAGACCTAGATTGGTTGATGCTTCCTTGAATCCATTTGCGTTATTCTCAAAGGCCCTGATGGGCATCCATTCGCCAACGACTATAATATCAGGTCGTTTGTCATTGTTAAGGTCGGTAATGACCGCACTAGTGGCCATTCCTAAATCACCAAACTCCTCTGGTTGAAGGCTTGTGTCAATTTCAAACCGGACCTGGCCGTTGGTGCTATTATTCGATAAAATGAAAGAACTGGCAGGCGATGGATATTTACCGGGAACCTGCCTCCCCAAAACCAATAAATCGTCATCTCCATCAAGATCAAAATCAGAAGTGTACACCTTTGAACCGCTTACCCACATTTTAGGAAGCGAGTTTTGTGCTTTGGCGAAATGGCCTTTTCCATCATTCAAATAGAGACGATCTTGCATCAACTCAGAATCCGATGGAAACTCATATCCGCCACTAACCACATACAGGTCTAAATCATCATCACCGTCGGCATCAAAAAATAGGGCGCCCACGTCTTCGCTTCTTGCATCATCCTTTAAAAAGGAGCTGTCTACTGCTTGAAAACCTTCATCGTTTTGAACAAAAAGTCGGCCTAAATTATTGGCGGCACCCCCTACAAAATAGTCGTCTAAACCGTCTTTATTAATATCTCCTATGGCCAAAGCAGGGCCAAATGACGACATTTTGTGGGGTAACAATACCTGCTTGTCAAAATCATCGTAATCGTTCTCTTTGTGTTTGAAAGATGGAAATGGAGTTGTGTTGGTCGAAGTAAAAAGGGTTTTGTCAATCAATTCAGATTCGTTGCTGTCGGTTGCATCGGAGTAGTTTAAAACTAACTTTTGGTTAACATCAACATTTTCAAGTTGTTGAACTTTTCCATCGGGCCATACTACCTTTAGTTGTTCTACTTTTTCAAGTTGGTCCAAACCAAAGTGCATTTCAGGTGCGACCGAAGACTGAAAACCTCGGGTCATTGTTAATTCTTGTAGTTGTTGCATGCCGTTATTGGTTAGATAAACCCGGCTACCCAAACCTAGACGATTGCCTTCTTTACCCTTAAAAGCAACCTGCAAAAAGTTCTTGTTGTCAGAACTGGAATTTTTAAAAATGGAGGCAACATCGTCGATATTATTGGTCACTACCTCAAGGTCACCATCATTATCGAGATCGGCATATACCACACCATTTGAAAATCCTTCAAATTCAATTCCCCATTCTTTATTCGTTCTTTCAAAGCCCAAATCACCTTTGTTTTTGAACATGAAATTGTCGATTTTTTCGGAAGGAATCTGCAAACTTAGCAGCAATAAGGTGTCCGATTCTAGCTCAACCTTTTTCAACCGGTTGAAATAATCGTTGTTATTGATTTCTCGCCGCGTGCCATTGCTTACGAATAAATCTTTATGGCCGTCGTTATCAAAATCTGCGAAAAGAGGCCCCCAGCTCCAATCGGTCGATGAGGTTCCGGTAATTCGGGAAACATTCGAAAAATGAGGTATGCCTTCAGGGCCAAAAACGCCAGAATTCAATTGCATGCAATTGTGCATGTATTGGTAGTGAAAACCAGCATTGACCACATCCCAAAAGAGTTGGGGGTTCATACTGGCCATATTGGCCTTTTTTCTGCGGTTGGTTTTGGCATCCATATCCACTTGAAAAATATCAAGAAAACCATCGTTGTTCATATCGGCGATATCGGTGCCCATACCATAGAAGGCCGTATGTGAGGTGGCCTGTTTGACTACCTCCTTGAATGTTCCGTCTTGATTGTTCAGGTAAAGAAAATCGGGGGAGTTGAAATCACTTGACACATAAATGTCGGGCCAACCATCGTTATTTAAGTCACCAACGGTGGCGCTTAGAGAAAGACCATAAACCAAAAGCCCGGCTTCTTCTGTCACATCGGTAAAACTACCGCCATCATTTCGGTATAGGTGATCGCTCTCTTCGGGTTTGACATTTTGCATTTTATAGGTATACACGAAAGTAGGGGAGTCGAATTTGGTAGGCGGGTAATTCGCTACGTATAAATCAAGGTCACCATCTTTGTCGTAATCGAAAAAGGTGGCTTGCACACTGTTTCCAATATCGTTCAAGCCATATTCCTTCGCTTTTTCCGAAAATGTGCCATCGCCATTGTTGACGAACAGTTGATTTTCACGTGGCTCAAACTTACCTCCAACAGAGCAATAAATATCCAATAGGCCATCCCCATTAATATCGCCCATCGTCACGCCTGTATACCACCTGTAGTCGCCAGCTACACCCGCCTTGTCGCTTACATCTTCGAATTGCAGGTTGCCTTTGTTCAGATATAACTTATTGGGTACTTGGTTACCTGTGAAATAAAGGTCTAAAAGTCCGTCGCCGTTCACATCACCAGTAGCTACCCCACCACCCATGTATAGGTATGAGTAAGTGAAGTAATTAAGGCTATCATTTTCGGTCAAGGTATTTTCAAAATGAACACCACTTTTTGCAGCACTCAAGGCAGAAAATATCTTTTGTTCCTCTGTTGGGGCGGGTCTCGTTTCTTTTTGACAACCTATTATAAAAAGGCTACCTAGAATTAACAATGAGCATATGTTGATAACCTTCTTTTTCACCTGTTTGATTTTACTTCGATTGCACTGTAAAAATGATAGTAAAAAAACAGCGTGCTACCTACACGCTGTTTTCTGAAAAAACTAAACTAACTTAAAGAAACTATTCTGAAAAAATAACTAATATCCTGGGTTTTGATCAGCAGAAGTCAAGTTGATGTTAGCATCAATTTCTGCTTGTGGAATGGGTAATAATTCATGTTTGCCCGCTTGAAAATTGGTTCCTGCCAATTCGGTATCAGACACGCCCCAGCGTATAATGTCATTAAATCTACACTGCTCACCGGCCAATTCCACTTTTCGCTCATGAATCAAGGCATCGAATACTTGGGTTTGAGATAAACCGGTTGGTAAAGGGTCTAGACCTGCCCGTTCACGAACTTGGTTGATGAGCCCTACTGCGGTATCTTGGTCACCCCCCGGTCTCATGCTCTCACATTCGGCCATCATCAATAGAACGTCGGCATATCTCATGTATTTAAAGTTGATACCCGAAGTTTGATCCTCGTTGGCATCTTTGTAGTAGTTATTGTATTTTGACCAACCCGCGTTACCTCCGGCGTTACTCGGAAAGTGGTCGACGGTCAAAGTGCTGTCAGGGCCAAAAGTATCACCGTTGACATAGAACGATTGCTCAAAGCGAATATCACCTTCTTCGTATTCGTTCAAAAGATCGTCAGACGGAAAAACGTTAAACCAATCATTAAAACCGTATTCTTGACCTCTAAAAGTGGCCTCGTTAGGTCCTTCACCTGAACGGTCTGAATTCCATTGGGCACTAAAACCAAGGTCGTCATCGTATTGAATTTCGAAAATAGACTCTGGCCCGAATTCTGTCTCTTCCTTAAAGTTGTTGAAGTAGTCGTCTTCCAATGAATAACCATTAAGGGCATTAAATTGGGTTAGGGCATCGTCATAGCGCTCTAAGAAAAGATATACTTTGCCTAACAATCCTTGGGCAGCACCCTTGGTGGCACGACCATTTTCTTCTTCACCTTTTAATTTTAGAGTCGGAATAGCTTCTTGCAGGTCTTGAATGATTTGAGCATAAATTTCTTCTGCACTACTCTTGGGAAAACCAACTCCGTCATCAGGAGGCAAAGTGGTAATCAAGGGAGCATCACCAAATCGGGTCACTATTAGAAAATAGAACAGCGCTCTTAAAAACTTCGCTTCGCCCATCGCCTTTTGCTTGTCTTCGGTGCTCATGACCGATGGCAAAATAGCGTTGATGGTCTCTGCATTTTCGATTACAAAATTGGCCTTATTAATACCTCGGTAGCAACTTTCCCAATACGCACCAATAGCACCGTGACTCGAATCGAAAGAGAAATCGAGATATTGCCTTTTATCGGCCTCCAATTGGGTGTTTCCTCCGTTTTCATGGGCCATGTTATCCATCATAAAGAACATGTGCCTACTATAAAGACCTTGTGTTTGAAGGTTCGAATACACTGCATTGACTGCCGATTGCACCTGTACAGGGTTTTGAAAGAAGGTATCCGGTGACAGTTCATTGGGGTTGGTCAGCTCTAAGGAATCTTCATTACAGCTAAATACCAAGCCTAAACTGGCAAGAATCGTTAAGATGATCTTATTGTTTTTCATGGTAATTTTTTTTAGAATGATAATTGTACTCCGAGTAAGATTGATTTTGGCTGAGGATAGTTACCTCTATCAATACCCAATTCATACTGTCTGCCACCACCATCATTGGTCAATGGGTTACCCACTTCGGGGTCTAATCCGGAATAGTCGGTTAGGGTAATCAAGTTCTGCCCGCTCACATATATTCTACATTTAGAGAAATATTGGTCAAGTGCCGAACTACCTTGCAAGGTGTACCCTAGGGTTATATTTTTCAAACGTGTATAAGAACCGTCTTCGACAAAACGATCTGAAATCGAATTGAAGTTCTGTGGGCTACCATCGGCTCGTGGTACCGAGTTGGAAGTATTAGGTCCTGTCCATCGGTTGAGCACATTGGTGCCAGCGTTGAAGAGACGGGGCATTCCTTCCAAATCATAAATATTGGTATTGTAAACGTCAACACCGGCAACCCCTGAAATGAATAGATTTAGGTCGAGTTGTTTGTAGTTGGCATTCAGATTGAGACCGTATGTTAAATCTGGATACGGATTACCAATTTTCATCCTGTCATCAGCATTGATTTGTTGATCACCATTTTGGTCTACGAAACGTATGTCACCCGGCAACTTGTCTGAATCTGCACCTAAATGTGCCGTTACTTCTTGTTCTGATTGATAGAGGCCATCGGTTTCTAGACCAAAGAAGAAGAACAGAGGTTCACCGACTTCTACACGTGAAATATCCTGGGCCTCGAAGGTACCACCCGAGAGCGATTCATTGGCACCCAAAGATTTTACTTCGTTTTTCGAGGTGCCCAGGTTCAGGTTGGCCGACCATGTAAAGTCGCCTTCAAAATCGTTGTAGCCTAGGCTTACTTCAAAACCACTGGTTTCGACACTACCCACGTTTTCAGTTACCGAACCGGAATGAATACCAAGCGAACCTGGCAGAGGCCTGCTCATCAAGAGGTCATCGCTAGTGTTGTTATAGTACTCAATGGCACCGGTAAACTGACCTCCAAAAAGGCCAAAATCCAACCCGATATTTTTCATGGTAGTTTCCTCCCATTTCAAATCAGGATTGGCAAGACCACCAGCTGTGGTTCCTGTGGCCAGGCCATTTCCGATAGGGTAGAAAAAGTTCGCCAATAAAGTGGCACTGTATTGGTAATCACCGATTCTGTCATTACCGGTAACACCCCAGCTGCCTCTTAATTTTAAGGTGCTTATAGAGGTGTCGGCCAAGAAGTTCTCTTTCGCGATATTCCAACCCAAGGCTACCGACGGAAAGGTACCCCATCTATTATTGGAACCGAAACGGGAAGAAGCATCACGCCTTACAGAGGCCGCGAAAATGTACTTTTGGTCAAAGTTGTAGTTCAACCTTGCCAAATAACCGATACGATTATACTCAAATGATTGTGATTGTAAAAATGACTGTTCGTTAGATACTTGATTGAGGTCGTCAGTGATCGGGTTCTGACTATTGGAGTTGAGTAAGTCGTCAGTTCTATCTTGTTTTTCCGCCAATAGCAACACCTCGAAGTTATGAACGTCGTTGAACGACTTCGTGTAGTTTAAACTATTGGTCAAAATAATCGATTTTCTTAGGCTCGAGTTTTTTGTTATGGCGGCGAAGTTAGAGGCATGGGTAGCACCTTCGCTATCATCGTTATATGAAGGCCTAAAAATGTCGGTATTCGAGTTACGGTATTCAAGACCTGCTTGGCTTTTGAAGGTCAAACCATTCAGAATCTCAAATTCACCAAAAATACTTCCGATAATGGCCGAAGATTTGTTTACGTGTTCGCCCAAGGTCTGTACCCTAACCGGGTTTTCGGCATCTTGCCCATCCAACCCAGAGCTTGGCCCTTGAAAACCTCCAAGGTTGTTAGGGTTGTAAACGGGCAGATACGGTGGAATTTTTATAGCATGTTCCAATAAAGAACGTGCACCGAGGTTTCTTTCAGGGTTTTGGGTGTTAAATGAAACCGACATAGTTTCCCCAAACTTAAATTTACCTATGCTAAAATTACTGTTGGCGCGAAAAGAGAAACGTTCGAAACCTGTTTCAATGATGGCACCTTCTTGGTCCATATATCCTGCGGAAAACCTAAAATCACCATTTTCCGTTCCTCCCGAAATACCCAAATCAACCTTTTGCATAACGCCGGTTCTAAAAATGGCATCTTGAAAGTCGGTGTCGTTATTAGACTGTGATAGAGGTGATGTCGGTGTAAAACCAAAACCTTCTTGTGCAAATTGTCTGTATTGCTCGGCATCAAGTATATCGTAACGCTGGTCGGAGTATTGAATACCGGTATAAGAGTCAAGGTTAATTACCGTCTTACCGGTTCTACGCCCTTTTTTGGTAGTGACCATTACAACGCCGTTCGACCCTAGCGAACCATAAATAGCAGTTGTAGAAGCATCTTTTAAGACGTTGATCGATTCGATGTCATTAGGGTTCAAATCACCTAGACCTCCAGCAATAACTCCGTCTATTACATATAACGGGTCGTTGTTGTTCATCGTTCCTAAACCACGGATACGAACTACCGGAGCGGTTCCGGGGGAACCTGTGTTCAAGACCGTTACCCCAGCTGCTCTACCTTGTAAAGCTTGGTCGGCCGTAGCGACCGGCAAGGCGGTCAGCTCTTCTGAGCCAACGGTAGTAATGGCACCGGTGACCTCAGCCCTTGATTGAGTGCCGTATCCCACAACCACAACCTCATCCAAGGTCTGAAGGTCTTCTGCCAATGTTACGTTAATGGTCGTTCTACTGTTGACCGGTACCTGCTGGGTTAAATAACCGATATAACTTACGGTCAAGTTTCCATTGGGCGGTACATCTGAAATGGTATAATTACCGTCAAAATCGGTTTGGGTACCGTTGGTCGTACCAGCCACCACAATTGAGGCTCCGGGCAAGGGTACCCCGGATTCGTCAGACACTACACCGCTCACTGTAGTTTGCGAAAAGGCAAAGTGCCCGAACATTACAAAAAGAGTAATGCACGCTAATTTGAGTTTGATCATAATGTTGAGTTTAAGTTAAGTTGTCTCGGCCTCTTCAAACTTATAAGGCAATCGAGCAAGACAAATATATTTTTGAGGTAGGCGATACGATAAAACTCTTGAAGCGTATGCTAGTATATTTGTTGCATCATTTGTAAATATGGGGTTTCAGCCGGCTTTATATTAGCAATTCAACAACTTTTAATGCGCTTAGGTATGCTATTCTTAGGAAGAAAAGGCATTAGTTGTCAGAACTATAATTTAAAAAAGAAGTTAAGGGGCCTTTACGCTAAGAGAGGAAATAGACCGGAATTTTTTATGTTCCGGTCTATTTTATAGAGAATTAAAGATGAACAATGCCTTCATTGTTACTGAACCTGGCGATAACGCCCCAACCATAGAAATAATTGGTAAGGCCGATAAGAATTTCGTTTTCTCCTTCTTGTAAAGGAATGTCTATTGAAGAATTTTCTAGCGTACATCTTCCTTTGGGCTCTTTCATGCCGGGAGAACCGTAATAATTTTTGTCAATGTAAAGGGGTTGGCCGTTAATAAAAAGCCACACTTCGTCGCTAAAACCAAAGTCTAAACGTTTGCTTATGGCTGTTTTGGCATTTATGGTTGTTTTAAGCCAAGTGAGTCTTCTTGAACCACTTTCGGTCTGCCCGAAATTGTAGGTCAGGTTGACCAGCCCTCGTCTGGAAGCTTTCACATCTTGCCATGTCGCAGTACTGTCCCATAAATCGTCACGTATGGCAACACCTGGGCTGTAGGGTATACCTTTAAGAAGGTCTTCCCCAAAAGGAAAGTCAATGGGTTCGGTCACTTGCCAATTGCGAAGATATCGAGAATCACTGGCAGTAGGGTCGTAGCCTTCATCGGCCGGGATACCTTCGGTAGCATCTGGGGTAATCTGCATATTGGCAAAGACTACGTTACCCGATAACGAAATGGCGCCCGATGAGGTGATTCCTTCCATAGCGGGAATATAAAGGGAAGGCTTTTTCATATTGTTTACATAAACCCGCATCTGTTTGCCGTTGATAACCATTTTAATATGGTTCCATTGGTTTTCCAATAAGCTCGATGCCGCTTGGTATTCATCGGTAAGGTCCCATAGGTTTACTTTGTCGACTATTGCCGCATATTGCATGGTAGTTCGTAGCATAGGGTCAGGATCTCCAAAATGTCGCAGATAGAAGATTTCACCATTTAGACTGTCTTTGTCAATTCGAAAGGTGATTCCCGGAAACCCCATTCCCTTTAATTCGACATCAAATTCGATGATGCCATTGGCGAACTCAACATCTTTGAGCATAATTTGAAAGGGTTTGTCATTGGTGCTGCTAGCTGCGGACACTCCTTTATAATCGTCAAAACTGACATTGTCGGTCAGGGTAGCCCAATTCTTTGAGTTCAATGCATAATTAATAGGTTTTTGCTTCTTACCCTGACCCCAAAGAGTCGAAAAGCATAATAAGCTCAAAAGCAGAAACGGTGATAGAGGTGTTCTCGATTTCATAGTTGTACAGATTTTATATTAAAAAGGTAAATTTGATAGTGTTAAAGGTATTTGTGCTCCGGTACCCAAGGCCTGTTCAATCTGTTCAATCATGTTTAATCCTGTTCATGGCTTAAAATAGACCTGTGACTGAGTAGTTTTATGGAAAATTCAAACACATATATGATCCGACTTTTGGTCACCCAAATCGAAACCCATTTGGGTTGGGGTAGTGGCAGCACATGGAGTAATAGTGATTTTGAGGCCTTGAGCGAACGAATATTGGAAGCGACCAAAAAACGGCTGAGCGTCACAACACTCAAACGCATTTGGGGCCGTGCCGAAAGAGTTGCCAACCCGAGCGCTGCAACACTGAACATTCTTTCACAATTTATCGGGTTTACCGACTGGCGAGAATTTAAAAAGACTCAAACCGCGGTAGATAGTAAAGAGTTTAAGAGAGAGGTTCCTTGGCAAAAAATTTTAGCCGTGATAGGGGTGTTAACAATTGCCATCGCCATACTATCACTCAATTGGCCGCAAAAGGAGGATGTACACACAAGTTCGGTTAGCTATAACGAGACTGATTTTTATTTGAAGAGTAGAACGATAGCGAAAGGGCTTCCTAATTCGGTAGTATTTGAATACAAAGCTTCCGCAGCTAATGATGGGGCCGAAATAGAAATTCAACAAGATTGGGACCCCGGAAAGCGTATTGAGGTCGAAAGAGGCGACAGTGTGGCAACCTGTATCTACCATCGACCTGGGTTCTTTAATGCCAAATTAATGGTCGATGAATCAGTAGTAGCACGAGAAGATGTATTTATACCTACCGATGGTTGGTTGGGGGTGATTGAACGTGATTCAATCCCGCTGTATTTAGACGAGAATGTTATTCTAAAGGATGGACTTCTTGGGGTCGATAGTACAGTTTTGAAGAGCTATCGGTTAGACCCAAGAACGAGCGATGTTTCGATTGGTTTTTATCAAATGAATGATTTCGGACCCATCAGTATCCAAGACTTTAATTTTTCAATAGATTTACAAAATACCACGCCACAGAATTCGAGCGGTTGTCACCGTGCTCAAGTCTATTTAATTTATGAAGGTGGGGCCGTGGGGGTTCCGTTATCTAACCAAGGTTGTGTGGCTACATTGAACATGATGGCCTTTGGGCAATACATCGATGGTAAGAAGACTGACCTTTCAGGTTTTGGGGTCGATTTTGAACGTCCTGTCAATTTAGGGTTACAATCAAGAAACGGACGAATGCAGATTCTGGTAAATGGGCAAATGGCCTATCAAATGCCCGTGCCCGATGAATCTGCTCTCATAAAAGGTTTTTCCATCCATTTTGAGGGAACTGGGGTCGTTCAAAGAGTGCAGCTACGGGACAATGACCAAACTTCTTTTCTCTTTCCTTGATAAAATTTTTTTCTGATTTTTTGAGGCAAGGTAAAATTCTTTTTAGGCAACCTTAGATTGGGGCATTTGCTAAGTTGCGCCGCATTAGTGTCTTCTAGACAGCCAAAACCAATTTTCATGCGAGCATTTTTTTGTATAGGTATTACTTTCTTCCTGTTTCAATCGCTATTCTCACAAACAAGTGATGAACTAGACAAAGAAGTTTCCCATACCTTTTATATCACTTCCCATTTGGGCGATGTATCCTTTCAAGACGCGAAAGGGATGCTGGAAGCTATCAACACGGCCTCCAAAAAAGATGAGAATGCTACGCTGCTACTTCTAGGCAATGTTGTTGATAAAAATGGGTTTCCTTCTAAAGAAGAAAAGCAAGAAAGCGCAAAGGCCTATTTAAAACCTTTAATGCAGGTTTGGGACGATTTTAACGGTAATGTCATCTTAACCCCAGGCAAAAATGAATGGTTGACCGATGCACCCCAGAGTATTGATGACCTTGAATCTTATTTGCAAGATAATAGCAAGGCCAAGTTTTGGCCCAATGATGGGTGTCCGCTAGAACGTGAAGACATCAACGATGAGGTGGTTTTAGAGATGGTAGATTCGCAATGGTTTTTAGAAGATTGGGATGAACACCCCTACATTAATGAAAAGTGTGAATACAAGACCAGAAGTGAATTCTGGGCAGAGTTCAAAGACGATTTAAAAGATAGCCAAGGCAAAACGGTAATTGTGGCCGTGTACCAGCCTGTCATGAGCAATTCAAAAATTTCAGCAATTGACAAAATGGGGGGCTTTACGTCGCAATCTTATCAGAACGCACAAAATAGACAACTACGCGGTCGAATGGAAACTCTAGCCAGTCAGTTTGAAGATGTCATATTCGTGTCGGGAAAAGATAGAAACCTTCAATACCTAGAAGATGATGGTATTCCGCAAATTATCAGTGGTGCTATAGGTAAAACGGAAAAAGCTCGGGCACGTAAAGAAGAACATTTTGAAAGCGATAAGCAAGGGTATGCTAAGCTGACCGTTTTTAAGAATGGAAGTTCTAAAGTAGATTTCTTTGAAATCGAAAACGAGGATGCAAAACCAAAATTTACCCAACAAATTAAAAGAGACCGTCTTTACGAAGATGAGATATCTTATGCTGACAAAAATATTGGGTCGTCGGTAAAGGCATCAATTTATACCAAAGAAGAAACCGAAAAAGGGGGCTTCTATAAATGGTTATGGGGAGACCATTACAGAAGTATCTACAGTAAAAAAATTGAAGCGCCTGTATTGCAAATAGACCGGTTACCGCATAATGTCAGACCAATTTCAGAGGGCGGAGGTAACCAATCGAGGTCGCTTAGGCTTATTGATGATAATGAGAACGAATATACCTTACGGGCCTTACGAAAAAGTGCACTTAGATTCTTGCAGACCAATGCCATTACTACGCACTACGTCATCGATTATTTAGATAACACAGTAGCCGAGAGATATGTGCTTGACTTTTACACTACCGCGCACCCTTATGCGCCTTTTGCGATGAATGAGTTGTCAGAGACCTTAGAAGTACTTCATGCCAACCCCGAAATTTATTATGTACCCAAACAAAGGGGATTGGGAATTTTTAATGAAGATTACGGCGATGCCCTTTTTATGTTAGAGGAACATGCCGGCGACGAAAACAAAAATTTTGAAACCTTCGGTAAACCAGATGATATTCTAAGCACGCACGACCTGCGCTTCAAATTGAGGGAATCTAAAGATGCTTTTGTCGATGAAGCTAGTTTTATTCGTGCCCGTTTATTCGATATGTTGGTGGGCAATTGGGATCGGCATCAAGATCAATGGCGCTGGGCAGAATTTGAGACTGAAGATGGTAGAAAGCGCTATGAAGCGATTCCTAGAGATTGGGATCAGGCTTTTCCTAAGTATGACGGACCTATTATCTCCCTTTTAAAATTTTCATTTCCAAGACTTCGTAGAATGGAAAGCTATGATGTTGATGTTAAAAGTGAAAAGTGGTTCAATCTTTCGGGATACCCTATGGATAAAACTTTTATAAAGCTCGCCACATGGGAAGATTGGAAAGTCCAGGTCGATTTTATTCAACAACAACTGACTGACGAGGAAATTGAAAAAGCCTTTGTGTCATTGCCCCAAGAGGCGCAAGACGAAAGTATTGACACCATTAAGAAATACTTGAAGGCCCGACGTGATGGTTTGGCCACTATTGCCCAATCTTATTATGACTATTTGAAACGGTTTGAGGTGGTTATTGGTACCGAAGAAGATGATGGATTTTTGATTGCCAGAAAGCCCAATGGCGAAACACATATTACCATAACCCAAGATTCGGTTGTTTTTGAGAATTCGTACTATGCCGACCAGACCAAAGAAATTTGGGTCTACGGTTTAGATGGTAATGATACGTTCGAGGTTACAGGTGATGGCAACAAGCCTATTAATATCAAAGTAATTGGTGGAAAGAAAAATGATACCTACGACTTTAAATCCGTCAAAAAAGTAAAGCTCTACGATTATGAGAGCAAAGACAATACGATTGTCAACCCTAAGTCGAGAAAATGGTTGACAGATTCTTATTCGGTCAATACCTATGATTATCTTAAGAGAAAATACCATGAGAATATTCTGTACCCTAGCGGCGGTTATGATGGCGATACAGGTTTTAGAATAGGGCTAAAAGACCGTTTTACGACCTACGGCTTGGCTAACAATCCGTTTCAGGCGCAACATACCCTGGGTGCAGAATACTATTTTGCCACCAACGGATTTTCGGTCGATTACAATGGTGAATTCGCAAACGTATTTCATGAATGGAACCTAGGGCTCGACCTGCGATATACCAGCCCTAACTTCACCATGAATTACTTTGGTGCGGGCAATAACAGCCCGTACGATACCAGTTTAGATCGCGATTACAATCGGGTGCGTATACGTCAATGGCAAATTTCGCCTTATTTATTGCATGGTAGTGGCGGCAGCCAACTATACCTTCGACCCGGTCTGGAATCTTATGACGTATCAAATGATGACGACCGATATGTAGGTCAGGTATTTGCTTCTGATAATGATGTTTACGAACCGCAATTATATGCCTCTGCAGAGGCCGGTTATTCTTATAAAAATATGAACGACCCTGCATTTCCTAACAGGGCCATGAATTTTGATATGGCTATCGGATATAAATCGAATATCAGCGGGCAAGACAACCATTTTGGGTATGTTAAACCTTCTTTGTCACTTATCTACCCCTTACACCCCAGCGGTATCGCAGTCATTGCTACCAAAGTAGCAGGTGAGACCGTTTTAGGCGATAACTATGAGTTTTACCACGGTGCTCTTTTAGGGGGCAACAAAAGTCTGAGGGCTTACAGAAACGAACGTTTTAACGGTAAATCGGCCTTTTATCAGTCGACCGATTTAAGAGTGGGCGTTTCGAGGTTCCGTACTGATTTTGTGCCTTTACAAATCGGTGTAAGCGCCGGTTTTGACTATGGCCGCGTATGGTTGGCCGACGATGGTTCTTCCAAATGGAAAAACAATTTCGGCGGTTCCGTGTGGGTAACGGGCTTTAGTGCCTTTACAGGCAACCTCGGTTTATACCATGGTGATGAAGGCAGCCGACTGTTGTTTAGCTTTGGGTTTAATTTCTAACTACTTCTCTTTACCCTACCACCTGTTTTTCGGTTATAAAAGGTTGGTGATAGTGTCTCGTACCGGTAGCTTTATACAGAGCGTTGGCCAATGCGCCCATAATGGGAGGGAAAGGCGGTTCGCCCAGTCCCGTAGGATCGATGCCGTTTTCAACAAAATAAGTTTCTATTTCTTTAGGTGCCTCACTATGACGAATCAATCGGTATTTGTCAAAATTACTCTGTTCGGGCGCTCCGTCTTTAAAGGTCAGTCCGCTGTACATGGCATGGCCAATACCATCAACCGCACCGCCTTCGGCCAAATTTTTTGCCGCATCGGGGTTGACGACTATTCCGCAATCGATGGCAGCGGTAACTTTTTCAACGGTTGGCTTATCATCCTTCATAGTTATATCCAGTACTTGGGCTACATACGAGTTATGACAGAAATAGGCAGAAACCCCGCGGTGCATACCGGCTTTCTCCTGGCCCCAATTGGCTTTGTCACGAACCAGTTCTAACACTCCGGCGTAGCGATCGGCCTCGTAATCGTTGTTTTCACCCACGGGCTTTTCTTGTGCTTTTTTCAATAGCTCCAATCGAAAATCGATAGGGTCTTTTCCGGCAGCTTCGGCCACCTCGTCTAAAAATGATTGTTCTGCGCCGGCGATAAAGTTTGATCGCGGCGCTCTGAACGCCCCTACCGTAATATTGGAATCGACTGTCCAGTTCTCTGCAAGATAGTGGTCTACAGCTCCGGCAGGAAAACGGTTGGCTGCTAATGGGCTTTCCGGAATACCACCGGCCCGAACATGAAACGCAATTAGATTGTTGTTGGCATCTAAAGCTGCGCGGTAATAGGCGTGATAGGCCGGGCGATAGACCCCCATACTCATATCATCTTCGCGTGTATAGACCAATTTAATGGGCGATTTCATCTTTTGTGAAATTACTCCGGCCTCGGTCAAAAAGTGTCCGTACAGTCTACGTCCAAAACCACCGCCCATACGGGTCATCTGAATATCTATTTTTTCTAGGGGGAGACCCAATCGCGCAGAAACGCTTTGCTCCATAATTTCTGGAGTTTGAATGGGGCCAATAAGGGTAGCCTCATCAGCTTTTACATCTGCAAAGAAGTTCATGGGCTCCATACAGTTGTGTGCCAAAAACGGACAAGAATAACTGCGCTCGATAATCTTGGCAGCTTTCTTGAACATGGCTTCTGGGTCGCCATCTTTACGGGCTACTTCCTGCGTAATTTTACCTTGTTGGGCCAAAGTTTCGTTATGACCTTCGGTGCCTTCTAGACCTTCTGGAAAACGAACGTTCATTTCACGACCGAAAATCTGCATTTTTGCTTCCTGGGTAGGAGATTGTTCCCACTCAACTTTCAGTGCTTTTTTAGCCTGCATCACCTGCCAAGTAGTTTCCCCGACAACAACGACCAAATTTTTGAACGCGGTATTGTCAAAGGCGCTCATGTTATAGTCGTCTTCAAAGGTTTTCATCTGAAAAACATCTTTGATACCGGGCATTGATTTGGCCTCTTCTGCATCGAACGATTTTAATTGCATGCCAAAAGCGGGCGGATGCGCTATCATGGCGATAAGCATTCCCTCTTTTTGAACATCAAGACCGTATAAAGGTTGGCCGGTAACTATCTTTTTGCCGTCAACATTCTTTCTTGACGTACCGATAATGGTAAAGTCTTTATGTTCTTTCAATTTGACTTCCTCAGGTACGGTCAATTGAGCGGCTGCGGAAGCCATCTCGCCAAAATGGGCCCTTTTTCCAGAAGCCTTATGTGAAATTTCGCCATTGCTAACGGTTATTTCACTGGCCGGAACTTGCCACTCTTGCGCTGCGGCCGCGACCAGCATATGCTTTGCGGTAGCACCTGCCATTCGAAGGCTTTCCCATCCTTGGCGGATACTCTGGCTACCTCCTGCCAACTGACGTGAAAAAATTTCGGTGTTCAGTGGTGCTTGTTTAACAATAACATCTTTCCAGTCAACATCAAGTTCTTCGGCAACTATCATAGGCATCGATGTCTTTACATTTTGCCCAATTTCCGGGTTAGGAGACATGATGGTGACCATGCCATTATCGCCGATTTTCAGATAGCCGTTCAGGTCGAACCATTCTTTGGGCATTTCAGCAACTTGTTGCTGTTGTACTTCTGGTTTGCACGAGGCCAGCCAACTAAAACCTAATACCAATCCGCCACCTGCCATGGTGGTCGTTTTTAAAAATGAACGTCTGTTATAAGATGTTTTTACCAGTGTCATGATGTTGCTTTTAGGGAGTTTGAAGGATTAGGATTGGTCAGGATTCGCAGCCATTTTTACGGCTTTCTTAATCCGTGTGTAAGTACCGCAACGGCAAATGTTTCCGTTCATAGCCGATTCGATCTCTGCATCGCTCGGGTTCGGATTGGATTTCAAAAAGGCCGAAGCTGTCATGATCTGACCCGCTTGGCAATAACCACATTGGGGTACATCTACCTCTAACCAAGCCTTTTGAACCGGATGGTCGCCGTTCTCTGACAATCCCTCGATTGTTGTTACTTCCTGTTCACCTACTGCAGATACGGGCAATTGACAAGAACGAACCGCATTATCGCCCAAGTGAATGGTACAAGCACCGCATTGTGCTATACCGCAACCGTATTTGGTACCTACCAATTGAAAATGGTCGCGCAAGACCCATAGCATTGGTGTGCTGGGATCTACCTCGATCTCTTGGGTTTTTCCATTGATTTTTAAGTTGAATGTAGCCATGATAGTAAAGATTTGTTTGAAATTATGAATTTTTGATGGTATGTGACTTACAAAAATCAAATAGTATTTTTACTTCACTGTTAAAATTTGATTAATTATAAGAATTGATAATCAGAATTTTAGGTCCATATTAGAATCCATCTACTATAACTGGTCATTTTCTAAGATGAAGGGCTGTTTAGGAACAAAAGGGGGCGCTAATATATGTTCTTGCTCAAATAATTGTTTTTGAACTTGCCATTAGGGTCGTAGCTTTTGGCCAAAACGAGAAAATCGGCATGCTTTTGATATCTACCTTGTAATGTCTTTGGGTCGATGGTAAAAAGCTTTCCCCAGTGTGGTTTGGCATTGAAAGGCGCTAAGGCTTCCTCTATTTTGGGCAATAGGGCCATGACTTCTTTTGGTTTTTGCTGCCATGTAGTGTGTATGGTGATACAGTCTTGTTGAAAGCAAGGACTTATCCAGTAACCGTCGGCGGCAATAGACCTGATTTCAGAGATTAGAATGTGGGGGAAAATCTCGTCTTTCATTTTTTCAATGGCCAAAATGGCATCAACCGCATGTTCTCGCGGTACAAAATATTCCGATTGTAATTCTTCACCGGCACTTGGGGTAAAACCCATCTTAAAATGTGGAAGTCTATCGTACCATGGCCCTGGAACCCCCATTTGATCGGTACAGTTGATTGCATCTAGCGCGACTATCGGGTGAATATTCTTTGTGGCAGGTGTGGCACCGTAAAAGTGGGTTCCCAAATCGGTCATTTCTTTGCTCACTTTTCGCTTCACCCAGACTTCGCTCACTTTTTTATCCATCCAATCAGTGAAGAGACTTACGCTATAACCGCTCGACATAATATCATCAAAGTTCGATTTGACCGATTCTAGGGGTAAATCTAAAAACACATCTTGCCGAACATCAAAAGTATCCTGAAGCATCAAGGTGACCTTAGTGATAATACCAAAGGCGCCTAGGCCTACGACTACGGCACCAAAGTCTGGATGTTCCCTATTCAAGGTGACAAGGCTGCCATCCGGTTTGACCAATTCTAAGGAAACAACTTGCCCTGCTAAGTTCTTATTGTTGACACCTGAGCCATGTGTGGCCGTGGCACATGCGCCGGCAACCGATATATGCGGTAATGAAGCCAAATTGTGCAATGCAAAGCCTTCTTTGTGCAGCATTTCGGCAAAATCGCCATATCGGGCTCCTGCTTCTACCGTCAAGGTTTTATTCTCTTTATTGAGTTGAACTACTTTGTTCAGTTTTTTGGTCGAAATCTGGTTTTTTGGGCTATCGGCAATATCATTGAAACAATGGGTAGAACCCAATGCTTTCTGCGAATCTAGTTTTTTAACGAGTTGTTGAACTTCTTCCACAGAGCTAGGTTCATAAATATTTTCGGCTTGATAGGTATAATTACCGGCCCAGTTTTTTCTATCGGGCACTGGTTCAGCCTCAATTGGCGCCTTTTTTTCAGTTTTACAAGAAGATAATGGGTTCAGCATGGTGCCTACCACCGCGACAGAGGTGGTCTGAATGAAATGTTTGCGTTTCATGGTGGTTACTTTAAGTTGAGTTTCAAGACAAGATACTAAACTCATTTGAAAAGTGCCCATCTTTAAATAAATGCTCAAATAGCACTTATCATGGTGAGGTAGAGATTGGCCGAATAACCGCAATAAATGAGAAGTTCTGCTAGCTCGATATTAAAATTGGGCCGTACTGATTCTATGGAGTAATCATAACTTGTTTTCAACCATTTATTGCTTGAAACCATGGTCAACAACCGCTTGTCATCTTGATTGAATAATTCAAACTTTAGATGAAACACTCCTTTATTTCGTAAAATATAAAAATGTTCTTTTTGAGTTTTGTCTCTAATACAGATAACTATTTCTGCCTTCAGATTAAAGGTAATATCGCCAATAATCGCCCCGTCTTTGGTAATAATCACTTTGCTCGTCCATATATTTTTAGGGCTTAACTCAATGGTGTGACCTTTGAAAACCGTAGTGGCCTTGCTAGAAAACCAGTTTTGATAGGTTACTTCACAAACCTCTTTTTGGGCGTCTGTTACCTTATAGTTTCCTTTGCTAGAACTTGAGATTATTTTCATTTTTCGTCTAATTGAGTTGATCAATCTTCTTCATCTTGTACGCTGGATTTGACAAAACTCAGGTAAGCTAGTATAATGCCCACCAATAGAAACCCAGTAGACATGAGCCAAGGTATTTGAGCGGGGTTGTCACCGGACTGCAAGATGAGTTCAGGAATGGTTATCAAGAAAATTCCCTTCAAGAGAAACAGACAACCCAATAATGAAACTGCAATTTCGAGAAAAGACTTCCAAACGAAATGATAAGCGATAATGGTCATACCGATAAAGAAATGCACCATTCCGGACAAATTAATAAGAATCGGGTCTGTTCCTGTATGGGCTATCAACTGAGTATAAAAATCAGGTGATATACCAAACCCTGCCCCGGTAATAATTAGGTAGACAGACAGTATTCTGGCTATGCGAACGGTAGTGTTCATTTACCTTATTGTGTTGAGTTCTCCTATAAAGTTAAACTAATTACCTCATAATAAGGTACATTCAAAAGGGTTTAATAAGCCGTTTGATATGATTATCTTCGTAACGGTGAAAACGACAACAGGTATTATCGCCTAGCATTCTTGATCGGATAAACATATGCAAATTCAGAACAAAGTTTTTTTGATTACCGGTGGGGCTTCGGGCCTTGGTCTGGCAGTGGCCAAAATGATTTTAAAAAATGGAGGCCAAGCCGTTCTGGCCGATATCAATGAGGGAGCAGGTGAAAAAGTAGTAAATGAACTAGGTGCTGATGCCTTGTTTTGCAAGACAGACGTCACCGATGAGGAGGTCGTCAAGTTGGCCCTTGAGAAGGCGCTGAATAAATTCGGCAGGCTCAATGGGGTAATCAATTGTGCGGGTATAGGCCCCGGAGAGCGGGTTTTAGGTAGAAGTGGGATCCATCAACTTGCTACTTTTAAAAAAGTTGTTGAAATCAACCTGATCGGAACATTTAATGTGTTGCGATTGGCGGCAGATGTTATGCACCAGAATGTACCGGAAGACGATGGCGAGCGTGGTATTATCATCAACACCGCATCGGTAGCGGCTTATGAAGGACAAATAGGCCAAGCCGCTTATTCGGCCTCAAAAGGAGGCATCATTTCAATGATGCTGCCCATAGCTCGAGAATTGGCCCGTTTTGGTATTCGTGTGATGACCATTGCCCCTGGAACTTTCGAGACTCCTTTGCTTATGGGTTTTTCCGAAGAAGTTAAAGAATCATTGGGGCAACAGGTACCATTCCCTTCCCGATTGGGTAAACCAGAAGAATTCGCTCAATTGGCACAGCATATAATAGAGAACCAAATGCTCAACGGTGAGACCATTCGTTTAGATGGTGCCATTAGAATGGCCGCAAAATAAATTAAACTAAAACTGTTGACGCAACAAGACACTCCGTATTTAGAGGTTCCGACCATATCCATTGACATTGATAGGCAAATGCGTGCCGATGGCACTATTTTGCTCCGCTCGAAAATTGCTTTGGAAGATTTCCCGCAGAAGGTCACCGAACGCCTTCGTTATTGGTATGAACAAACGCCAGATAGTGTCTTACTTGCCCAAAGAAACAAAAGTGGTGACTGGCTGAAATTTACCTATGCTGAAGTATGGCACAAAATTCAGAACATCGGTCAGTTCTTGCTTAACAATAAGAATGGCGAGGCGAAACCAATTGTTGTGCTCTCGGGTAACAGTTGGCAACATGGCTTATTGGCCCTTGCTGCACAACATGTAGGTGTCGTTTTTTCGGCAATTAGTCCGGCCTATTCCCTAAAATCCACCGATTTTAGAAAGCTTAAGCATTGTATTGAATTGCTTGACCCAGGTCTAATTTTTGTTCAGGATGGCCAACAATATGCAAGTGCCTTGAATAGTCTAGAAACTTCTGCTACACTTGTGGTAGTGGAAAACCCTGTGCAAAATGCCCTATTGTTTCAAGATGTTTTGGAAACGCCAGTGACAAAAGCTGTTTTACAGGCGCATCAAAAAATTAAAGGGAATTCAATTGCAAAAATTCTTTTTACTTCCGGCTCTACCGGAATGCCTAAAGGGGTTATGAATACCCAAGCCAACCTAACGAGTAATTTACAACAGATTACCCAGACCTATCCGTTTATGAAAAATGGCGGACTTACCTTAATCGATTGGCTTCCTTGGAGCCATACTTTTGGGGGTAACCATAATTTCGGTCTCGCTTTTTATAATGGCGGTACACTTTATATAGATGAAGGAAACCCTACTCCTGAAGGTACTCTGGTGACGATAAAAAATCTAAGGGAGATCCCGCCTACGGTCTATTTCAATGTTCCCAAGGGGTTTGAAGAATTGGTCGGGGTGTTGCAGAAAGATAACAATCTTTGCGAAACATTTTTTAGCCAACTTAAAATGCTCTTTTTCGGTGGTGCCAGTTTATCCCAGCATGTTCGTGATTGTTTAGATGCTTTGGCCTTAAGAACTACCGGAAAACGTGTGTTGATTTCTTCCGGATATGGTATGACCGAAGCTTGCCCATCGACCATGTTCAATACAAGTTATGAGCAAAGGGCCGGAAATTTAGGAGTTCCTGTTCCAGGAATGACAACAAAATTAGTGCCCTTTGGTGATGCCTTTGAAGTACGCTTTAAGGGCCCTAATCTTACACCTGGTTATTGGAACGATGATTGGCAGACATCCAATGCTTTTGATGAAGAAGGTTTTTTTAAAAGTGGAGATGCGTTAAAATTTGAAGATGTCGACAACCCGAGTGCAGGATTGATTTACGACGGAAGAATTACCGAGAACTTTAAGCTTAATTCCGGTACTTGGGTCAATGTAGGGCTTCTTCGGGCCCAGTTGATTGCCGAAAGTAACGGGCTTATTCGAGATGCAGTGCTTACAGGGCATGATAAAGATTTTGTCGGAGCCCTGCTATTTTTAAATCCTGATCATTCGTTCGATCATCTGAAAAAAGTTGTTGTGGAGCATGATAGGAAGCAAAAAATAGAGGAGAGCATTCTAGGGGCACTTAGAAATTTAGCCAAAAAAAACACGGGCGCCACAACTGTGGTAAGACGAGCGATGATTGCTAGGTTCGAGTTGAGTATCAAAAATGGAGAGGTTACCGACAAGGGGTCCATTAACCAGCGAGCCGTACTTTTGAATAGGAAAGAATGGATAAGCCTGTTGCATGACAGCAATTTAGGTGAAGATGTCTTGGAGATATAGGAATTCGATTTTCATGTCATTCTTTTGTCTGACATCAGACCTACATTATTTTTTACCGCTTGGCTTTATTTTTATCTTGAGGATATATGTAAAATCGATACTTTTATAAGGTGTTGATAAATAGTTTAGTAGCTATATTCTATTTGTGGTAATTCATTAATTGCATTTTAAGTTGGGCAAATACATCGCGGCAGCATTCATTTTCATTTATTCATTCTCAATGGCACAGACCGATACGGAACAAAAATCTATAGTTGTAAAGCAAATTGTACTTGAGGAAGAAGCTGATCTTGAAACCGTTTCAAGATTATTGGAAGCGGAAACAGAGATTAATAATATTTCACTTTTGAACTGGGATGTCTACTCTTATTTGCCAAAGGTTCATTTTAGAATTGCCAGAAACAAGAATGATATTTGGCTGAAGTTCTATGTTTCCGAAGAGAACGTGCTTGCCCAATTTAGCGAACCGAACTCTTCAACACATCGCGATAGCTGCGTCGAGTTTTTTATCGATCCCCTGCAAGATGGTAATTATTACAATTTTGAATTCAATTGTATTGGCACTACGCATTTGGCCTATGGCCCAGGTAGAGGTAAGCGTACCTTTATTGACAAGGATATCATAAAACAATATATAAAAGTAAGGTCAAGTCTGGGGAATATTCCTTTTGAAGAAAAGGGTGGAGGACATGACTGGGAGATGACCGTTGTGATATCTGAGGAAGTTTGGACGTATTCCAAAGATTTCGAATTAAAAGGATTAAAGTCAAAAGCGAATTTCTACAAATGTGGTGATGATACGTCTAAGCCGCACTACGTTTCGTGGAATGCCATCGATACCGAAAGGCCTGATTTTCATCGTCCAGAATTTTTCGGAAGCTTGACTTTCGAATAGAAAATTCGCAACGTTTCTTTGAGATTACTGTAAATAGAACAATCTTTTTATATCATTCTTGAAAAAATTGGTGTGCTCGAGCACATTTTATGTTTAATTTTTTGGCGGGTATGTAAAAGTGCACTACTTTAAGACTGTTATTTACCAAGAATAACAAAATACCAAACCAAACTAACCTGAAATTATGTATCCCAATTTCCCTCGAAAGAGTCCTTTACTAGTACTCGGGGCCACTGCCATTATGTTGCAGTGTGCCCCCGAGGAAAAGGGGGGAGATCTCTATCTTCCCGATGGTTTCACTTCATCTGTGGTTATCGAACAGGTCGACGAGACCGTAAGACACCTAGCAGTTTCAGACGAGCATGTGGTCTATGCCAAATTAAGAAATGCAGAGCCCGATAAGGCCGTAATGGCATTACTCGATACCAATGGTGATGACTATGCCGATGAGACCGCCAAATTTGGGGGCACTGAAAAAGGTTCACGTTGGAGCTATGCAACGGCAATGAGGGTTTATAACGGCTATATATATTATAGTTCGGATCTTGTTGTTTATAGACAAAAATTAAAGCCAGGTTCGCTTACCCCTGAGGGAGAGGTGCAGGTAGTCGTGACCGACGACCATGAACATGGTAAGCACGAACATATAGGTAAGCCCATTGCTTTTGATGATGAAGGGTATATGTACGTTCCTTTTGGGGCTCCCTCTAACGCTTGCCAAGAACCAAAGCGTACACCAGGCGCACCGGGTCTCGACCCATGTCCGCAACTTGAAGATCATGCCGGGGTTTGGCGTTTTGATGCCAACAAATTAGGACAAACGCAAAAAGACGGATATAAATATGCATCGGGTATTAGAAGCTTGGTCGCTATGAACTGGAATCCGGTAGATGGAGAACTGTACGGTGTTGTTCACGGCCGCGATGATCTTTTGAGGTTATGGCCCAACTTATATGATTCACATCAAAGTGCTTTATTGCCTTCGGAAGAATTTATCAAAATCGAGGAAGGTACCCATTTCGGATGGCCCTATTGCTATTACGATCAAATGCAAGGTAAAAAGGTGCTGGCCCCTGAATATGGGGGTGATGGTAAGATAGTAGGTCGTTGCGATCAATACGATGATCCGATAATAGGTTTCCCGGGTCATTGGGCCCCTAACGATTTGGTTTTTTACGAGGGTGATCAATTTCCCGAAAGGTACAAGCATGGCGCTTTTATTACCTTTCACGGTTCTACCAATAGAGCACCTTATCCGCAGTCAGGTTATTTCGTGGGCTTCGTACCTTTCAAAGACGGCAAGCCTAGTGGAGAATTTGAGGTTTTTGCAGATGGCTTTGCCAAGGTAGACCCTATAGTCAATACCAAAGATGCTGCCCATAGGCCCATGGGTTTAGCGATAGGCCCCGATGGAGAGCTATATATCTCCGACTCGGTAAAAGGGAAAATATGGAAGGTGGTCTATAACGGCGATAAGAACGATTTTGGTGCGGAGCAATTGGCTTCGATGGAAGAGCACAAAAAATTATCCCATATAAGAACCCCAGATTTTGAGAAAGATAACCTAATGCCTAAAAATTTGGTGGGCGGGGCAAAAATCTATCAGCAGTATTGCAGCGCTTGCCATCAAATGAACGGTAGAGGAGCTTCTGGGCGCTTTCCACCATTGGTGGAGACCGATTGGGTTACTGGTGATCAAGAGCGGTTGGTGAAAGTTTTGCTAAACGGTATGGAAGGTAGCCTTAAAGTTGGTGATGAGGTATATAACGGGGTTATGCCACAACATCGTTTTCTAAGCGACAAAGAAATTGCCCAAGTGTTGACTTTCGTACGCTCCAGCTTCGGTAACGAGGCGTCTGAGATTGAAGAAACACTGGTGGCTGACCTAAGAAAAGAGCAAGAAGAGAGTGGCGAGCCTATCGAGCCTATAAAAGTCGTTACCGAGTAAAACCAAACCATTGAAAATGAAAAAGAAAAAGTTATACCGATTATGGCACTTAGCCGCCTTAATGTTCGGCACGTTCGTAGTAAGCGCCCAAGAATATGACATTTTAATTGACAACGGGCATGTTGTCGATGCTAAAAACAAAATAGATAAGGTGATGGATGTGGCCATCAAAGATGGAAAAATTGCCAAGGTCGCTTCTTCTATTTCCAGTAAATCCGCTACCGTTGTTATCGATGCCAAGGATTTATACGTAAGCCCTGGACTTATAGATATTCATAGCCATAATTTTCACGGTACCGAACCACATTCCTATTTGAGCAATAGCTTCACGGCCCTACCACCTGACGGATTCAGTTTTCGTACCGGGGTAACGACGGTCGTTGATGCCGGGGGAGCAGGATGGCGTAATTTTCAATTGTTTAAAGAACAAGTAATCGATCGTTCAAAAACAAGGGTGCTGGCTTTTATGAACATTGTAGGTTCGGGTATGAAAGGGGGCGCCATAGAGCAAAATTTGGCCGATATGGATGCCAAGCTAACTGCTATGGTGGCAAGGCAGAACAAAGAGCATGTGGTGGGCATCAAATTGGCTCACTTTAGTGGTTTTGATTGGAAACCGGCAGAAAGTGCTGTTGAAGCGGGAAAGTTGGCCGATATTCCTGTGATGATCGATTTCGGGGGTAGTGAGCCAGAGCTTTCGCTGAACACTTTGTTTATGGAAAAATTACGTCCCGGAGATATATTTACCCACGCTTATGCCCATGTGAATGGAAGAACGCCGTTGGTTGGCCCTGATGGAAAAGTGGCCGATTTTGCTTGGAAGGCCCAAGAGCGCGGAATCATTTTTGACGTTGGTCATGGTGGTGGCAGTTTTCTTTTTGAACAAGTTGTTCCGGCGATGAAACAAAATTTCAAGCCCAATACGATCAGTACCGATTTGCACACGGGTAGCATGAATGCGGGCATGAAAGACGTAGTAAATATTATGTCGAAGTTTTTGAATTTAGAAATGCCGGTGGCCGAGGTTATTGAGGCTACCACATGGAATTCGGCAAAGGCCATTAAAAGAGAAGAGTTGGGCCATTTGTCTGAAGGTGCCGTTGCCGACGTAACCATCTTAAACCTTCACAACGGCAATTTTGGTTTTATAGACTCAAAAGGAAAGAAAATGAGCGGCGAGCAGAAGCTTGAGTGCGAGGTGACCATAAGAGAAGGTAAGGTAGTCTATGACTTGAATGGATTGGCCGCAACATTTTGGAACGAATAGCAAACAATTTAAACACTTAATAATAAATCAATTCAATTTTACTATGGAAGATAAAACAACAAGAAGGGCATCCTTTAAAAAGCTTGGAATGGGCCTTGCGGCCATTTTTGGTGTAGGTACGGTAAATGCCATGTCTAAAAAATCGGAAGAAAAATCAGCGAAGCCTAAAAAAGAGGTCGTTGGCGAAATCGTTACCGATCAAGATATTCCGCTTTTCTCGGGAGCCGTAAAGCACGGCAACACGCTATACATTGCCGGTAAAGGGGCGCATACTGAACCTTTTGAGATTAAGGCGCACACCGAAATTGTACTAAAAGAATTGGAAAGAGAGCTAAAGGCAAATGGTTCATCGATGGAACAGGTTCTTAAAGTGAACGTATATTTGGCCGATTTGGGTGATTATAAAGCCATGAACGAGGTGTTTAGAGGCCGGTTTGGTAAGAATCCTCCTGTACGTACTACCGTGGCAACATATGGTGGTGTACCCGGCGATTCTTTGGTGGAAATGGATTGTATAGCCGCATTGGATTAATAAACTAATAAAAAGAAATAATTATGAGCAGCAGAAGAAAAGTACTAAAATCAATAACGGCCCTCCCGCTAGTAGGGGGAATCATGGGGCCGAGTTTAATAAGTGCCAAAGCCACCGAAGAGTTAGTGCTAAAGCCTGCTGCTCGTGATTATTTCAAAGAGCTAGGTTTGCGTACGTTTATCAATGCGGCCGGCACCTATACTTCGATGACGGGCTCATTGATGCAGAAAGAAGTGACCGAGGCCATTACGTATGGCGCCACTGAATACGTTAATCTAGACGAATTGCACGACAAAGTGGGCGAGCGCATAGCTGAACTTTTAGAATGTGAATACGCCACCGTATCTTCAGGTGCTTTTGGTGCCATGACCATTGGTTTGGCCGGTGTCATTTGTGGTATGGATACTAAAAAAGTTAGTCAATTACCTGACACGACCGGGCTAAAGAATGAGGTTATAGTGCAAGAGGCCCATGATATTGCCTATACCCATGCCCTAATTAATACTGGGGCTAAGATAGTTAGTGTGAAAAGTGCCAAAGATTTGGAAAAGGCTATTAATAAGAATACTGCCATGTTGTGGTATTTAAATGCCAATACCGATCTGGGCGAGATTTCAAGAGAGGACTTTGTCGCACTGGGGAAAAAGCACGGCATACCCACATTTATCGATTGTGCCGCTGATGTTCCACCGGTTGAAAACCTATTTAAGTTTACCAAAATGGGCTTTGACTTAGTAGCTTTTTCAGGTGGAAAAGGTATTCGCGGACCTCAGAGTGCCGGACTTCTTTTAGGGAAACGAAAATACATAGAAGCTGCCCGTTTACATACACCGCCTAGGGGTACCACCATTGCCCGGGGTATGAAAGTAAATAAGGAAGAAGTTTTGGGTATGTTGGTAGCCTTGGAACTGTACCTTGGCCGAGACCACGAAAAAGAATGGGAGCTTTGGGAAAATCAAATCAAATTGATCAGTGATAGTGCCAAATCGGTAAAAGGTGTCGAAACTGAAATACATGTACCTCCGCACGCGAACCATGTGCCTAGTTTAAAGATTAAGTGGGATGAAAGTATAGTCAAAATATCAAAAGATGATATGCGAAAGGCACTTAGAGATGGGCATCCATCCATAGAAACAGTGGGCAACAAAGAAGAGGTCGGTATCACCACTTGGATGATGGATCCGGGTCAGGAGCGAATTGTTGCGAGACGCGTAAAAGAAATACTTGAAAACGCATAATCAACCTATATTTCCTTACATGAAAAACTATTTGATAGCCTTAGGGTTTCTATGTTTCATCGCTTGTAACACTGAAAAAGAACCTACAACTATAGAGCAAAAACCTCAAAGTGCTGTAATAGATCCAGATTACGATCCCGAAGCCAAACTAAAAGAATTGGGTATAGAATTAACAGCACCTTCATCCCCTGTGGCGAACTACGTAAATGCAGTGCGCACCGGCAATTTGATTTTTTTGGCCGGTAAAGGTCCATTAAAGGCAGATGGTGAAAACATAACAGGAAAAGTAGGTTCAGACCTTACTATTGAAGAGGGCTATGAGGCAGCCCGGGTAACCGGTATTAACCAATTATCTGTTCTAAAGGCCGAATTGGGCAATCTAAATAAGGTCAAGAGAGTGGTAAAGGTAAAGGGCATGGTCAATTGTGACCCTGATTTCGGAGACCAACCCAAAGTGGTCAATGGCTATTCCGATTTAATGGTAGCCGTTTTCGGCGAAAGGGGAAAGCACGCCCGAGCGGCCGTTGGTATGGGCTCTTTACCTGATAATATCGCTATCGAGGTAGAAATGGTTGTGGAGGTTTACGAATAGCATTCGCTTTTACATTTCATAAGGCCTATCATATTTAGGTATTTTCGTAGTTTCACCGTAGAAACTAATAGAACATGGCCGATATGAAATTATGGTTGTTTATTTTGCTGCTGAGTGTTAGTAGTGGTTTTGCCCAAATCACCTACGAGCTAAAAGAAAATATACCTTACTACGATACTGAATCTCAAAAATCAGACGCCTATTTAAAAGAGCGCTGCAAACTCGATGTCTATTTTCCAAAAGATACCTCCAATGTGGTCACAGTAGTTTGGTTTCATGGCGGTGGACTTGAAGGAGGCAATAAACATATTCCGGAAGGATTGTTGGAACAGGGGGTGGCTGTTGTGACCGTTAATTACCGCTTGCACCCAAAGGTAAAACACCCTGTTTATATAGAAGATGCAGCCGCCGCCGTTGCGTGGACGTTCAATCATATAAAGGAATATGGGGGAAGCCCCGACAAAATTTTTGTTACGGGGCATAGTGCTGGCGGCTATCTTGCCAGTATGGTAGGCCTAGATAAAGAATACCTGAAGAAATTCAATATAGATGCCGATAAAATTGCGGGATTGATTCCGCTTAGCGGCCATAGCATCACGCACTTTACCATACGCAAAGAAATGGGTATTGCGGGTACGCAGCCCATCGTTGATAAATATGCTCCTTTATTTCATGTTAGAAAAGATGCTCCTCCCATTTTATTGATAACGGGCAATCGTGAAAAGGAAATGTTAGGACGATATGAAGAAGTTGCCTATTTATACCGAATGTTCAAAGTAGTGGGGCACGAAGATGTCGAGTTGATGGAGATGGATGGCTACGGGCATAACATGGTATACCCTGCGATACCTCCATTGCTTGATTTTGTTCGGGCAAGAATAGAATAGATTTCCGTCGATTTAAGATAAATAAAAAGGCCCTGTTTCGCAGGGCCTTTCTTTATTTGCTGGAATTACCAGCTACTTATTTCCTCTTTCAATTCTTCTTTCGTTTTACCGGTACGTTCTTGTAAACGGCCTAACATCTCGTCAAATTTACCTTCGGCAAATGTGGTGTCGTCATCGGTGACGGTACCGTACTTCTGTTTGAACTTACCTTTTATTTGTTTCCATTTGCCTTCTAACTGATCTTTATTCATAATGCTCATTTTTAAGTTAATAATAGACTCTCCTTTCAAAAGTTGAAAGCCATACATCTAAGTTAGAACGACGGCATTAGTGGTCTTGACTTGAAAGCACCTAAAAATAGCCGAATTGATACTTAAGAAAATTCCACTATTCCCTAAATTTTATATCCTTCAGATAAAAAATCGATAAACGGAATCGGTTTACGATGAATATACTCTATTGATCGATGAGATAATCAGTTAGAATCCATTACCTCAATTTCATCGAATAATCTACAGATTGACAGCATGTTAATGCTTATTTTGAGTAAGTTTGAAGAAAATACCTACTTATGGATAACTACATTGTCCTTTTTTGTTTTTTTGCAATTTGCTTTGTGATAGCTTGCTTGTTTATAGTTTTTTCAACTGGGAAACACTAATAATTAGTACATCAAGATTGCATTTCATTTCTGATAGGTTTGGGGAAGTCTTTACCCTTACGCTAGTAAGGTTACTTCTTGCTATTATTCATAAATAGCTGCAAAAAACTACGAAAAACCCCTATACAGGTTAATATTCTTTAGCAATTCGATAAATTTTTAGAAAAAGATATTCTATTAATTGTTAACTTACGAAGCCTTAAGTCGGCTCTTTTTGCGTATTCGATTGCACAACATTGAAAAAGCATAAAGAGATAGACTGAAATACAACTTTACTAAAACCAAATAGATTGAAAATGAAATCATCAAGAAGATCCTTTATCAAAAAAACAGCAGTAGCCGGAACAGGCGTGATTGCAGCTCCTACCATTGTTTCCGCAAACGTTTTCGGCGCAAATGATCGAATTAACGCAGCAGTTCTCGGAGTGAACGGAAGGGGGAAATCTCACATTCAAGGCTTCATGGCCCAGGACAATGTTCGCGTTACTACTTTGTGCGACCCTGATATGAACGTGCTTAAAGAGCGCCAAGCCGAGTTTAAGGAAAAATATGACCAAAAGGTATCTCTTGAACAAGATTTGAGAAACGTATTCGATGATAAAGATATTGATGTAGTCAGTATAGCAACACCGAACCATTGGCACGCCCTCTCAGTGATTTGGGCTTGTCAGGCGGGTAAAGATGTTTATGTTGAAAAACCAGGTTCCCATAACATTTGGGAAGGGCGAAAGATGGTCGAGGCCGCCAATAAATACGACCGAATAGTACAGCATGGGGTTCAGTTAAGAAGTTCCCCGGCAATTAATGAGGCCATTCAATTAATGAGAGACGGTTATATCGGTAGGGTTTATATGTCTCGAGGCTTGGTATTCAGATGGAGGCCCGATATAGGTGACAAAGGTCAATCTTCAGTGCCTCAAGGCCTGGATTATGATTTATGGACAGGCCCTGCTCAAAAGGTACCTTTTACTGAAAACCTGGTTCACTACAACTGGCATTGGCACTGGGATTATGGTAATGGAGATGTCGGTAATCAAGGTATTCACGAAACCGATCTTTGTATGTGGGGCCTAGATGTTGGGCTACCATCAAAAATTACGGCCATGGGAGGTAAGTTTCTTTGGGATGATAGCAAAGAAACACCAGAGGTGCTTACATCGGTTTACCATTATCCAGAAGAAAATAAAATTATACAGTTTGAAGTACGCCCATGGTGTACCAATACCGAAGACGGTGCTACCGTAGGTAATATATTCTATGGGGATAAGGGCATTCTTGTCGTGGATGGCTACGATAAATACAAAACGTATTTGGGTAAAGATAGAACCCCTGGAAAATCAGGAAGTGACGGTGGAGATTCCGGTACTGGTATGGATCGTGGAGCTGGTGGAACCGATGGTCACTTTGCGAACTTTATTGAGGCGGTAAGAAAGCACGACAAATCAATTTTGAACGGACCCGTAGAAACTGCACATCTTTCATCTGGTTTGGCCCATTTAGGTAATATAGCCTATAGAACCGGACGTGTCTTAGACTTTGACCCAAAAACGGAACGTTTCATCAATGATCCTGAGGCTGATAAATATTTAACTAGGGATTATCGTCAAGGTTTTGAAGTGCCTGAGAACGTATAAACCTAAATAATCAACGGCTTTTTATTATGTTTCGCATGGGTCTTTTGGCCCATGCTTTTTTTATCCCTAGGTTTTTGATGCTTTTTAAAGAACATTATTTTTCTATTGAAGTAGAGAATATGACCATTGCCCTGAAAATAGAGAGGTACATAAAACGAATGAAGAGTAGAGTCTATATTCAGAATTTGATTAAATATCCTGAGATTAGTATGAAACTACTTGAAAAGTATTCTTAATTTTGCACCCTTTGGCCCCGTAGTTCAATGGATAGCCTCGATAGCTATCGGGGGAAGTTTCCTAAATTTACCACATGCCTTTCGTTTATGTGGTTCAATCCAAGACAACCGATAGATTTTATGTAGGAGTTACCGCCGATTTGAAAGAGCGGTTAATTTGGCATATCGACTATAATAAGAATGAAGGTTTTACCAAAAAAGGAATTCCATGGGAATATTATTTTACTCTTGAAGTAGAGAATATGACTATTGCCCTGAAAATAGAGAGGCACATAAAACGAATGAAGAGTAGGGTCTATATTCAGAATTTGGTTAAATATCCTGAGATTAGTATGAAACTACTTGAAAAGTATTCTTAATTTTGCACCCTTTGGCCCCGTAGTTCAATGGATAGAATAGAAGTTTCCTAAACTTTAGATGCAAGTTCGATTCTTGCCGGGGCTACTTTCTTTTTTATCATGCGATTCATTTATTTAGTATTATTTACTTGCAATAAAAGAATCCTAGCTTTTACTTATCTGTGATAGACGGGGGTTTTGGGGACATTTCTAGTTTAAGAACGCCACCTCTGGTTAGATTTTCATGACTTAAGAGGAAGTCCTCAACCACTTGACCATTAAACTGGGCTTTTTTAATATAAACGTTCTGATCATTACTATTGTTTGCCTTAATAACCAGTTTCCCACCTTTATAGAAGTCTTTATTTAATTCAATTTCAATTTGGTCGAAGAGTGGACCCGTAATCTGATAGGTCGGATTGAGCTCTACACCACCTGTCATTTGAAACAACCCTATTTTCATAAGTACAGCTAGGGATCCCATTAAGCCTTGGTCTTCATCCCCATTATAACCGCGGGCAGGAGTTAATCCTTGGTACACGGTGTTTACAACTTCCCTTGTCCAATATTGTGTAAGATCAGGCCTACCCAAATGTTGAAAAATGTAAGCCGTCTGTATTGAAGGTTGGTTTCCGTAGTTTATTGGTATTCGTGAATACTCCGGGTGTTCTTCTTGCGAATGTGAATTACCTGAAGTAAACCCTAATTTTTTGGCTTCTTCGAACTGGCCATTAAGTTTGGCAACCGCCTTAGCATTTCCCCCCATTAATTCCGCAAGTCCCTTTAAATCATGAGGCACAAACCAAGTATTCTGAGCTCCATTCGCTTCAGAAAACCCCTTTCCATGATAATAAGGGTCATAAGGTTCTAACCATTCACCCCCATAGTTTTTTGGACGCATCCAACCTGAACTTGAGTCAAAAACGTTTTCATAATTTTTAGACCGCCCCATAAAGTGAGTATAATCTTCTGATTGGTCAAGCACTTTTGCAAACTGGGCAAGACACCAATCTTGATAGGCATATTCCATAGTAAGCGATGGTCCGTTCTGATGGTATCCAAATTCTCCTTCCGGTACTGGATAGGGCACAAAACCTTCTTTGATATAGTAGTTCAAGCCACCACCAGAGAAAGTGCTGTGTTCATATCCGGCCTTGGTCATAATTCCGCCAGGCATATGGTTTTTTTTAAGTGCTTGGTAGGCCAAATTGAAATCGAAACCACGAATGCCCTTCTGATAGGCACCCACAATAAATGGAGTACTGCTGGCCCCCGTCATAACATAGGTGTAGTTTCCGCCTGCAGGACCTCTAGGCACCATGCCACCATCCTTATAATATTGAAGAAGTGAGTTAACAAAAGATTCCGCTATTTCTGGATAGACCAGCTGCCATAGGGTATTGATTGTCCATTGTGCTCCCCAAAATGAATCAGAATTAAAATGGTTGAACAAAGGTTTCCCTTCTTTGGAAAGTGGAAGTCGCTTTACTTTAAAGCTATCACCCGTATGGTCAGGGTAGTAGCCATTGGCATCGTTTATTATTCTACGCCCCTGTAGTGCATGCCATAAATCGGTATAAAATCTGCGTTGCTGTTGATCTGAACCACCCTTAACCTTTATCCTGCCCAATAGTTGATTCCATTCCATTCGAGAATCTTCCACTATTTTCTGAAAATTCCAGTGGGGTAATTCATAATCAAGATTAAATTTTGCATTCTCCAAGGAAGTATATGATAGAGCGACTTTCATTTTTGCTTCCTTTTCTCCGTTCTTAATCTTCAATAAATATTTACCGAAATCGGTGGAACCTGAAACCTTTTCGACATCTCGGTCTAAAACAATTCTGAAATATACTTTGAATGGTTTTGGCCTTCGTATTGTTGGTGCGTTGGTAAGTTCTCCTTCAAAATCCCTTGGCCCAACCTGCTTTAATGAACCATTTGTAATGGTAGAAGGACCTAGTTGACCGCTTAGATTAATCAATATGGCACTGTTGTTTGTTTTAAAACGATATTGATGAAACCCTACTCTTTTGGTGCTCGTCAATTCTACCTCAATGCCATATCTTTCTAGATAAAGTTTGTGATAGCCAGGTACGATAGTCTCTTTCTCATGATTAAATGATGAAGATGCGTCTTCAAAAACCGATTTTTCATTTGTTGAAAGCAGGTCTATTGGAAGAACGGAAGGTCCTGAAAGTTGCCAAGCATGAATATGGCTGAGGCCCCTAACCGTATCATTTTTATAGCGATAACCACTGCCCCAAGCACCATCAACCTCCGTGTCCGGACTCAAGTTGACCATTCCAAAAGGTCTACTGGCAGAAGAGAAGAAAAACCATCTTGAATTCTCGGTGTCAAGCTGGGGGTAGACCAAATCAACTAGCGATTTCTCCTCATTATTTTGACCTTTAAGACTGAGAACAGAAATAAGAAAACAGCTTAGAATAAAAATTCTCGCAGCCGATTTGAAAATACCCAAAATATACATTTTAAAAAACAGATTTTGTAATCACAACTTCAATTGAGGAAGTTGTAAAATAATGATTCGTGTGAGTAGTCAAGCGCCTCCGTACCAACTAAATACGTTTTTAGCTTCCCATTTACCCATTTAGTAGGTTGGTAGTGCCTTTTATTTAATTCGTTATTTGTCTGAGTAAAACCCTTGACCAAAATTAGAATGCTATTGAAAGATAAAGACAAACTTTGTTTCTTCAAATCGTTTATTTGAACATTCACTTTTTAGGCCACCACCCACCCTGCTTTTTTATATAAATAATTTGTTTTGTGTGATAAGTAGTACGGGCTTGGATATTAGCAATTTATTTACTCCATTCTGTAATTGTTTTTGGAACCAGATCAATAATATTTTGTCTAATTAGGCTTAAGCTAACTAACAAATTTTCAAGACCTTTTATGAAACTTAAATCAAAAACTAAGTTTGATAAGATCCACTTGCTAAATTCGGGAAAAGATTTGTGGGAAGGCCTTTTGATTCGCTGTTTGGATAAGTTATGGCTTGGAGGGAAATATGAAATATTTTTCTTCAAATATATCGGATCATATGCTTTACTTTTTGCTTTCGAATTATTAGGTCGTTTAGGTGTATAAATTTAAACCATAAAAAATTTATCTTCTCAAATCAACTCTTTAGCCAGTGCAATTGATTTTTAAAGGATTAGTTAATTGAATGTATTCAATTAATTGTTTGTATGACTATGTGGTTAAGACATTCAAATATTTTTCAGCAATACCCTTTTTATTCAATTCCTATTCAAACCAAAATTTCAAGTCTTTATGAAAAAAGGTCTCTTTTCTTGATCGATAATTTACCGGAAATAAACCAGGGCGGAATATTTTCCGCCCTTTCTTAACTAACTAACAACTCAACAATTAAGCTATAACTATTTATTCATTTCATCTCTTACCGATTTAAGCCACACGTCGTGCAATTGTAAGAGTTCGTTTAATTTTTGTGGATTAGTTTCGGCTAGATTATTTTGCTCTCCTATATCCTCATCTAAATTCACCAAAAAGAGTTCGGGGATTTGCTTTTGTTTCATTTCTCCTAGTGGTTCATTTACGTTGCCAATAAGTTTCCAAGGTCCTTTCCGTACAACCCATTGTGCGGTGGTATCATCATAACCGCCCAACTGCCAGTAAACTGTTTCATGTTGCGAACCATCTTTAGCATTTTTAATAATAGGCATTAAGCTTTTTCCGTCCACTTTTAATCCGGTGATGTCAATGTTGGCCAAGTCGGCAACTGTACTGAACCAATCCGTTTCCATGGCCAGTTGCTCACGTACCTCATTGGCAGGAATTTCTTTAGGATATCTAATAATGGCCGGAACTCGAATCCCACCTTCGAACATGCTGAATTTACTTCCACGATATGGGCCTGCATTTCCACCACCATAGAAAGCTCTAGCTTCCTTCGAGTGGCCATGATCTGATTGAAAAATCACGATGGTATTTTCAGTAAGACCATTTTCATCTAGGTAAGTCAAAACTTTACCAATCTGTTCGTCTGTATTCGATAAAAATGATGCGTACTCCTTTCTCGGAGTTGGAAGGTCTTTATAATGATCTAGCCATTTTGGAGTGCCCTGATATGGATAATGTGGGGCATTAAATGCCCAATAGATAAAAAATGGTTTTTCGCTTTGATTATTTATAAAGCCCTTTATCTCATCAACCATTAAATCTGAAAAATGCTCCCCAGGATAATAGACTTCCTCCTCATTTCTGTATAAGTCATGTTTATTGGGGCCATCCCAAAAAAAGAAATGTGAATAATTGTCAATACACCCTCGTTGATGTCCAAAAAAATAATCAAAACCTTGACCATTTGGTAGGTTTTGAGGGCGATGCCCTAGATGCCATTTTCCAATTAATGCGGTGCTATAACCATTATCCTTTAACATCTCCGCCATAGTGATTTCCTCTGTTGGAAGTCCGTATTGACCTGTCTCCTCAGCCCTTTCTGGAATAGGTACGTTATTGGGGAGTCCTGCCCTTAAGTTGGTTTTGCCTGTCAACAGTACGGCCCTTGATGGAGAGCAAACAGGAGCTCCGGCATAGAATTGGGTAAATCTTACGCCTTCTTTTGCCAACCTGTCCATGTTTGGCGTATATAAATCAGTAGCTCCATATGCGTTCAAGTCAATCGAGCCCTGGTCATCCGTAAGTATTACAATTACATTAGGTGCCTTTTTTGAATTTTGTTGAGACCAAGCTAAAAAAGGAGCTATCAGCCAGCATAAATAAATTAAATGGTTGTTACTTATTTTCATATGCTTATTTTATATTTTCTAGTACCCTGGGTTTTGCTCTAAATTTGAGTTTAACAAGATTTCCCTATCGGGTAATGGCCATAGGTAATCCCTGTCAGGGTTGAAACTTCTACTTTCAATTACATTACCATTTTGGTCTAGGCCATCTTCGTTCATTACTACTTCAGCAGTACGCCATCTTACTATGTCCTTGTAGTAAAGCCCTTCTCCGGCGAATTCCACTCTTCGTTCTAAACGTAATGCTTCCCTAAACTCTGCTTGTGAAAGTCCGGCCATAACGTTGGGCATGTCTACTGATGGCCTGTTCCTAACTTCGTTTATGGCATCATATGCTCTAGAAGTTGGGCCATTCAATTCATTTTCTGCTTCTGCGATGGTCAATAATATTTCGGCATATCTAAATAGAATCGGGTTAATCTCCGATTGGTTCGGCTGTGGAGCCGTTCTTGATTCATTATCAGTAAAGTAGGTGTACTTTTTATAGGCATAACCCGTTAAATCGGCGAACAGCTCATCTCCTGTGACTAATTGACCATTGAACATCGATCCAATAGTGATTAAGGTTTGGTTTAAACGTGGGTCTCTATTTTCAAAAGGGCTTTCCGGATTATAAAGATTCGATTCTTCAATGCTTTGACCGTCTGTCATTAAATATGCATCGACCAAACTTTTAAAAACATTCCCCTGTTGGAAAAGTTCATGATAGTTATTGGTGATTTCAGGAAACTGAAATCCCACATCAAAGATTACCTCACTATTTCGTTCATTTTCTAACAAGAATAGTCCTCGGTAGTCTGGAAAGAGGCCGTACTCATTCAAATCAACTACGGCTTGCGCAGCCTCAAGAGCTTCCGACCATCTTTCATTATATAAGGCCGACCTTGCCTTTAATGCTAATGCAGTACCTCGAGTGGCTCTTCCTTGGTCTGTACTGGAATACGATACGGGTAATATATTGATTGCGGCATCTAGATCAGAATAGATAACCTCCAGAATTTCCTGTTTTGAGTTTCTAGGTAATTGACCTTGAGTGTTATTATTGGGAGGGTCCAAAATCAAAGGTACCCCACCGTAGTACTCTATGAGATTGTGATAGTAAAAAGCTCTTAAGAAGCGAGCCTCTCCGATGTATCTTGCTCTAAGGTTTTCATCCATAGGAACCGCATCAATATTTGCCAAAAAAGTATTGGTTCTTCCGATGCCTTCGTAGGCAATTTGGTATCTGGAATTAATCAGGGGTAGTGTCGGATTATTGTCTCCACGAGCTATGGAGGAGGCGCCACTTCCATCATCAATTTCAAAGGCATTTGGGGTGATATCCTCCAACTTTAGCAACCATGATCCTTCGCCATAGTAAGGCCCTAATAAGGGCTCATAGCAACCAGTGAGGGCTGCAGCTGCATTATCTTCGGAATTCCAATAGGTTTCAATCGAACTTTGATCGGCTGGTTCAAGTTCTAAGAGTTCCTTGGAACAACTGATAGACATTGAAATACAGATAAAGAATATATATAGGGATTTAAATCTTTTCATGATATTTTTATTAGAATGAGACGTTAAGACCAATGGTGTAAATTTTGGTCGAAGGGTAATCAAAGAAGTTGTTCCCAATTAAATCGGTCTCAGGGTCAAAATCCTTTAATGGGGTAAATGTCAAAAGATTCTGGGCGTTGCAGAATATTGACAATTTTGTCATTCCAATGCTTTCAAGCACCTCGGCATTAAAATCATAGGCCAATTGGATATTTTTCAACCTTAAATAGGAAGCATCTAGCAACCAATAGTCACTTGGTCTAAATAAGGTTGCTTGAGTATCTTGGTATCTGGTCAGAATAGGAAAACTTGCATCCCTGTTTTCAGGAGTCCAAGAATCATTCGCCCAACCCACAGGTAACGAGGTTCCGAACCAAAATGGCACCCCGGAAACATGTTTGTTATAAGTCTGCACTCCCTCAACACCTTGCCAAAAAGTATTTAAGGAAAAGTTTTTATAACCAAAATTGAGATTGAAGGAATAGGTGTATTTTGGAATGGTATTACCTTCGGCCTGTCTGTCATTTAAATCGATAACGCCATTGTTATCAAGGTCTTTATATTTAATATAGCCAGGTTGAGTATCTGTACCTTGAAATGCATGAGCATCAATTTCTTCTTGAGATTGAAACAGTCCATCGGCCTGATACAGTAAGAATTGGTTTATTGGATTTCCCTCTTGCGTAATATTGAAAGGTCCCCTACCGTCGGTTGAATTGTCCTCCAATATGATTTCACCATTAAGGTCGACCACTTTATTGGTAATATATGTTACACTTCCTGAAAGATTGTATCTGAAATTTCCAAAATACTCTCTATGTCCGAGTGAAAATTCTATCCCGTCGTTTTCTATAGCACCAATGTTGCGAATGGGTCCTCCTAGGGAACCTACCTGAGAAGGGATGCCGACAGGTCTTAAAACGTCTTCGGTAGTTTTATCAAAGTATTCAAAACTAGTGGTAAGTTTTCCGCCGAAAAAACTTGCATCAACACCAATGTTGGAAATCGTTGTGGTTTCCCAAGAAATTCCATCATCATTATCAACTAATACTGCTGTACCTGGATTAATGACATTGCCAAAGGTGTAATCCTGTCCAGGGGAAATTAAATCAAGATATCTAAAAAATCCGATTCTTTCATTACCCAATTGTCCCCAAGAGGCTCTTACTTTTAGTTGACCTAGCCAATCAATATCTTTTAGAAAGTTTTCTTCATTAATTCTCCAGCCGGCAGACATAGACGGGAAAAACCCCCACTTGTTACCTGGAGCAAATCTAGATGAGCCGTCATATCTAAAATTGGCCTCAAACAAATATTTACTATTTAAAACAAAATTTGCCCGACCAAAGTAGGATACAAGACTGGACTCAGTGGATGTGCCACTTACGATAGGGTTGGTGCTCCCCGCATTGAGTTCGTAAAGATTATTACTTAAGTACCCTTCGTTGGAGGCCGTGAAAAAACTGTCATCAAATTTTTCGTAACTCGTACCTAATAAAATACTTAAATCAGTTCTGTCCGTGAAAGATTTATCCCATTTAAGGGTGTTGAAAACGGTCCAGTTGAAAGATTTATCATCCCTTTGATCAACGCCGCGTTGCTGTCCGGCAAAAGTTACGTATGGGTTACCACCCGCTTGTATTTGTGTAGGTTCTTTGGTTTTAGCATCGTAAAGTGTTATTTGAGGTGTAAAGATTTTACGACGTTCATTTTCACTGGTCAAACCAATGTTCAATTTGTAAACAATGTTGAGGGGTAATTTGATTTCCGCAAAAGTATTTAGGAATAGTTTTATGTTGCGGATATCCGTGTCTCCCTCGTCCGTTAAGGCTAGTGGACTACGAAATCGACGGTGACCTGGGATGTCGAAAAAGTTCATTCCATAATTTCCGTCTTCCAATTTTGTAGGATGATAAGACTGTGCCTTGAAAATCATTTCCATGACTTCTGGTATGCCTACCACTGGTTCATCTCTCGTCTTATACGAGAAGTTGAAAGTACCTCCAATGGAAACAAATTTGTTCAAGTCTGAATTGACCGTGAAATTAGTGTTGTATCGTTCAGAATCGGTGCTTCTCAAAACACCATTTTGATCAAGAATTCCCAAAGAAAGTGCATAGGTCGATTTAGAACTGCCTCCCGTAAACCTTAAATTGTGCTGTTGTATAAAAGCAGGGTCGAACATGATATCATACCAATCATTATTAGGATAAGTAAATGGATCGGTCTGCATACCTTGACGATATTCTTCAATTAGGCTTTGTGGAAATACTAACGCATCCTCGCTAGTACCAAAATTCAATTGAGCTTGGGAATATAACTCCATCCATCGAATCGGGTCTTTCACTACTCGAGGTAAAGAGATAACCTCTTGTAGACCGACCGAGTTGCTATAGGATATTTGAGATTGTTCGGAACCTTTTTTTGTTGTTACGAGTACAACACCGTTCGCAGCTCTCGAACCATATATAGCGGCTGAAGCGGCATCCTTTAAAACCGTTACACTTTCAATATCGTTAGGATTTAAATCGTTGATGGGGAACTCGATACCATTGACAAGAACTAAGGGGTTATTGTTGTTTAAAGTACCCACGCCTCTAATTCTGATGGTGGCTCCATCATTTCCGGGTTGTCCGCCCACTTGATTGATATACACCCCTTGAATACCCTGTAAGGCCTGACTTGAACTGGTAATAGGTCTGTTCTGCAAATCTTCACTATCAATGGCACTTACGGCGCCTGTCAAGTTCAGTTTTTTTTGCGTGCCAAAACCAACCACTACTACCTCTTCCAACCCGGCAGCACTTTCTTCCAGGGTAATGTTGACCGAATTTTGACCATTCACAGGAACTTCTTTTGTGGCAAAACCGATATACGAAATGACTAAAGTAGCGCTAGATGAAGAAAGACTTAGGGAGAAGTTTCCGTCAAAATCTGTTTGTGTACCATTGGTTGTTCCTTGTTCAAGGACATTTGCACCTGGGAGGGGTTCTCCGTTGGAATCTATAATCGTTCCTGAAATTAAAAAGCTTTGAGGCTTTATGCCATTGTTTATTTTTAATAATGGAGTATCTGACAATTTAATAATTGTCACCTGTCTGTCGTTGACATTAAAGCCAAGATTAAATCTATTTAAAACTGGTTTTAAAATAGATTCCAATGTAGCATCTTCTTTGGCTACCGATACCTTTTCTCCTTTCGGTAATATATCATCCCTATAGAAAAAGATGAATTTGCTGTTTCTCTGTATCTCATTGAGCAAGTTTTCAAGTGAAACTTGTTCCACTTTAATATTCATTCGAGTTTGGGAAAAGGTATCATTTGCCATCACCGTAGTCAACCCGAACGTTAAAAGTAGTACGATGGTTCTCATAACTGATTTGATAATGTGCTTCGCAGTAATATTACCCGATTGAGAGGCACATCTTGGGTATTTATTCATAATTTTGTTATTCAATTAGTTAATTATTGTTAGTAGCGATAATTCTAATATCAGCCAGTAAGTGTTGGCGCACTTGCTGGTTTTTTATTTGACTATTACTTCATAAGCATTTGAGTATTTGGTTTATCTGGTTAATATAATTTTATCCTTTTCTATATTGACCTTCACTTTGGTGGTCATCTTAATATTCTCAAGTACCTTGCTGATATTGTCCTTTAAATCCAACTTCCCTGAAAAGGTCTCCTTAGATAATTGCTCATCGGCAATTAGTATTTCTACGTTGTAGTATCTAGATAATTTTGAAACAATGTGGTCCAACGGTTCCCGTTTAAGACTTAAATAACCCTCTCTCCATCCAAAATAATCATCAACATCAACTTGATATTTGTCAATCTGAAAAGTTGTAACATTTAGGCTTGACAGTGTTCCAGGTTGAATTACAAATGATTTTGATTCATCCTTCAGATAAGTAAGCTTGATTCTTCCACTTTTTAGAACAGTCTCTAAATGTTCGTCTTCCAAGTATGCGGAAACATTGAAAACAGTACCAAGAACCTCGATTTCTTGATTTTCAGAAAGCACCTTAAATGGTTTTTGGGTATTATGAGCTACATCAAAAATCGCCTCTCCTTCCAAATAAACTTCTCTATACCTATCGTTTTCATTAAATTGAGCAGGATAAATTAATTTAGAACCGGAATTGATCCATACATGAGTGCCATCCGATAAAATCACATCTAAACGTTCTCCATACGGAACTAGGATTGTATTATAAATAGATTTTTTATTAACTACAGCTCTTTGATTATAAACCTTTCCCTTTCCAAAATCTACATAAGAACCATTGGGCGAATATTGAACCGTACTCGTACTATCGATAGCAATATTCTCACCTGCCCCTAAGACGACAGTTGTTTTATCAAGCGATTTTATATCAACTCTGGGAGTTTTATCCACAAAATCTTGTAAACCTTTTTCTGCCTTATTGTGGTTGCCTAAAAACAATCCTAAGAGAAGTATAACACTTGCTGCGGTACCGAAAAGAATGTAATATCGATTACGTTTTCTTTTCCTATTCAAATTCGTTGCTGAATTCATTAAACGGCGACGCAATGCTCTTTTTTCCTTGTCAGTTAGTGAATTGTCTTTGTCAGTTTTCATCTATATAAGTTCCTTATAATCTGCCCTATTTGCAGAATCAAGTTGACCGGTCTATTAATAAGAGTCTAAAACTCTATCGTTATAGACACATAAATGAAAAAAAATTAAAAGAGCAGAGATAGAGAAGTGTTGCGGAGGGTTTTTATTGCCCTATATAATAAAGTGCGGGCCGAAGAGACCGATAAATTTAATAATTTGGCAATTTCCTCATACGACCTATTTTCTTGGAAGCGCATTTCTAGAACACTTTTTTGATGGTCTGTTAGTTTGGAAAACTTTCGCTCTAATTTGTAATTGCGCTCTATCTGTAGTTCAGAATTGATAATATTTTCCTCATGGGAGGAAACTAACTTCAAGTCGTTGGCAATTTTATTGGCTTTACTGTCCCAGATAACATTTACATGTTTGACCTTTAAATTATTGTGTTTGTAAAGTCGCCTTTTAAAACAAGTGATTACATAGCCCTGCACATTGGTAACATCTGAGAGGTTCTCATGAGATTTATAAAAGTCTAAAAACAAATCGTGAATTTGATCTTGTACGATATTTCGATCGTTAATAATCTTGATCCCTATATAAAAAAGTTTGTCGACATATAAATCATATAGCTCACCCAAAGAATTCAAATCGCCTTGCTGCAAACCCTTCCAGGCCTCTTGGTCAGCTAAACTTTCGTAGTGATTTATTTGCTCAATTTTAACCATATGAGGAATCAATGTTGCAATTCTAAATAATTCTGATTGTTAATTAACTATTTTAACCATTGATTTTTTACAACAAAGACATCAAATATATGATTTTTTTATATATGTAATAATTTAGGGTTTGTGTGATATGCCTTTTCAATAAGAAGAATTTCTACCTGTGCGTACTAAAAAGAACCTTCTTTTTTTATTCATAGGAGCCAAAGACTATTTTGGGTAGCAGTAATTATTTGTAAAACTAGGATGGCAATTGACGAGAAATATGTCTCAAATTAAAATGAATGAGAATGGTTCTTGATTTCAATCGTTGTTTCTATAACTTATAATTCTTCAAGCCTTTTTTGGAGTTATTACGTTTTCCATTTTTGTTTCAATTCATTTGAATAGCACTCACTATTTGCAGACGAATTATTACATTATTGCGGTTAATGACTTTTAACTATGGCTCTTATTTCTTTTTGAAAAATCTCGTTCTCCAAACCAATTGAAAAAAGTGAATTTTTAGTGATTATACGTGTTTTTATAGCTTTTTCCATTATTGGAATGGTGCATGAATTTGTCATGGAGTATAAAAATTAGTGCAATACCAAACCACATTAAAATTACCTACATTAGTAGGTCTAAGGATACACCTATGAAGTTAAACTATTTAATTCTCTTAACGGGTATTTCAATTAGTCTTAGCTCCTGCAAAGATGCAGTTGAAAAAAAGGAAATACCGGCGAAGCCCAATATCATTTTTATTATGAGTGATGACCATGCCTATCAAGCAATAAGTGCTTATGGTGGGCCTATGGCTAAATTGGCACCCACACCCAATATAGACCGTATTGTCGAAGCAGGTATGCGATTTAACAATTGCTTGGTGACGAACTCTATATGCGGACCATCTAGGGCCACCATTCTTACCGGAAAATACAGTCACCTAAATGGATTTATTGACAACACGATTGGTTCGCAGTTTGATTTCGATCAGCAATCGTATGCCAAGGTTCTTCAGAAAACTGGCTATAAAACAGCTACAATTGGAAAACTGCATTTGGGAGGGACGCCCACTGGTTTCGACTACTATGACATTTTACCCGGACAAGGGCTATACTACAATCCAGTTTTTATAAATCAGGAAGGGGAATATACCGAAGAGGGCTATGCTACGGAAATCATAACCGAGAAGTCATTGGATTGGCTTGATTCGGTCAAAAATGACGAACAACCGTTTATGCTGATGATGTGGCATAAAGCACCCCACCGTGGATGGCAGCCGGGCCCCAACGAACTTGGTATGTACGAAGATGTGACCTTCCCCGAACCGCCCACCCTCTTTGATGAATACGAAGGCCGAAGAGAAGCGGCCGCAGCGAATTATATGTCCATTGCCGATGCGATGAGATTGGAGGACGATTTGAAGCTAAGTGAAAATCCTCCTGGCAATATGAATGAAGCACAGAAGGCACAATGGAAAGAAATATATGATCCGATTCTTGAAGATTTCAGAAAAACCAATCCGCAAGGAAAAGAACTCGTTAGCTATAAGTATCAGCGATACATGCGTGATTATATGGCCTGTATATCGGCAGTAGATAAGAGTGTTGGTGCATTGCTTGACTACTTGAAGGAGTCAGGTTTGGATAAGAACACGATAGTCGTATATTCTTCCGATCAAGGATTTTATTTAGGCGAGCATGGTTGGTTCGATAAACGATGGATGTACGACCAGTCTCTGAAAACCCCGTTGTTGGTTAGCTGGCCGGGAGTTACGGAAGCCGGTTCGGTCAATAATGAATTAGTATCGAATCTGGATTTTGCTGAGACTTTTATTGATATAGCCGGAGGGGAATTTCCGTCTGAGATGCAGGGGAGAAGTCTGGTGCCTGTATTGAAGGGTGAAACACCAGATGATTGGAGGGAAGCTCATTATTACCACTATTACGAGCACCCATCGGAGCACGTCGTACAAAGACATTATGGAATAACCACCGACCGATATAAGCTTATCCATTTCTACTATGAGATGGACCTTTGGGAATTGTATGATTTAAAGAAAGATCCTCAAGAAATGAACAATGTGTATGATCAAAAGGCCTATGCCGATGTACAGGCCAAGTTGCATAAAGAACTCGAAACCCTCCGAGGTCAATACGGCGACAGTGATTCTCTAAATCAACAATTCATTGAGGAGTACCATAAAAAGGTAGAGAAGAACCCCTATATCGAGTATTGGAAGTTTCCTAGGGAAGAATTGATGAAAATATTTGGGAGCCAGTCAGAAGAAAAGAATGAATCAAAAGAATAGCGATTGCTATTTTCAATTTATCTGGAATGATAAAAATCGATTGACTTAATTCAACGCTTTATTTTTCAAAAATGATCTCTAAGATTTTGAGTATGAATTATACAAGACGCTTTTTCCATATGAATTGCAGATTTCGATTCGTTTAATTGGTGCCACCGTGATTTGTTGGTGGAATAATTTAGTGAAGCTATGAGACCAACAGCTACATTTTTAGCAAAATTACGGGATAATGAGTTTGAAGAACGTTAATGATGTTTTAGCCCATTTTAATTTTGCTAATTATATTTAAGATCTCTAATCTTTTTTCCGCTAACCTTTTTGATAAATTTATATAGGTGGCTTTCATCAACAAATCCAAAATCGTATGCCAGTTGCTTATTGTTGGATTGCCCATTTTCCAACCGCTGTTTTAGTAAAGCATATCTATACTCCTGGGTATATTTTTTAAGGGATGTTTCCATTTTTTCTTTAAAATATATCCCCACGTAGTTAGGGGAAAGGTTGAAATACTCTGCAATCTTTTTATGCGTTAGCATTTTTGGGTCGTAAATGTTCAACTCGATATATTCCAGAATCTTTTCTATTTTACTCCCCATATTATCTCTAACACGTTTAGATTCAAATTCAACTAGATTTCTTTTCAGGATAACCACTAAAGCCTTAAAGAATTGAAAAATGATTTTACGGCTTAGTATAACATTCCTATTATACTCCGAAACGATCAGATATAATAGATTTTGAATAAGGTTTTCATCTTCTGGGTGTTTAATTAGATTTCCTTTATTACGTTGTTCGGAATTTAATAATATATCGACATCCTTATTCCATAAGGCTGGGTTATCAACATCATCAGTATCCAGATAAAACTTCGTGAATTTAAAATAGATGAACCTTGTTTTTTCATGTACCTTAAATTCATGTTCGTCCTCTGGCCCCAAGAGATATAAGTGCCCAGTTTTATAAGGTATCGCTTTATGGTTTAGATAATGCACTCCAGTACCTTTTGCTATAAATATTATTTCGAAATGGTTGTGGTTGTGAGCGGGATGGTTCCATACATCGGTATAGAAATCATTGACTACTAATTTGTTAAATTGTTTATAACGTTTCATGATTGAAAAGTACAATAAATCAATAGAAAAGTACAATCGAGGTAACTTGATAAATGGTTTACTTTGAAAAAAGAATAAAGTGCAAAAAGAGACGACAGCTTACACTTTGGCTCGTTTACCAATAGCGGTAAGTTTTATAGGGCATGGAATTGTGAGAATACCAAAAATCAATCAATTTTCAGAAGGGATGGTTCAAGGGTTTTCTGAAACTGTACTACCCTTATATATTGTTGAACCATTTTCGATTGTTCTGCCTTTTATTGAATTCTTACTTGGGTTGACTTTACTTTTAGGATTACGGATCAAGCTCATTTCAATGGCAGGAACGATCCTAATATGTATACTCATTTTTGGTTCTTCGTTACAGGGAAATTGGTCGGCAGTGGGTACACAAATGTTCTATGGACTTTACCTTACGGGTTTGTTTCTTTTTGCTGATTATAATAATTCATTTCTTGAAAAGATAAATCGACCATTAAGTAATATTAAGGGCTTGTAGGGTACTAATTGCAGAACATAATCTAGGCAATAACTGAATCGTTAGCCATGAAAGATTGCTTTGATATTGTAAAGGAAGAAAAAGCAAAAATCTTGGAAATGGATATTTTCAAAAAGAGTGTAGGTGTAAATGTTCTGGTTCTGGTAAAATTGAGCAATCTATCTATAGGATAATTATTTTAGCCTCATTTATATCTGGTGACTCGCTGAGAGTTAATAGGGGTGTACAAATGAAATTGATTAACCATTTTTGATGATATGAAAAAGTTGGTATTTCTACTGGTATTGGTTTCCGGAATTCTAGAAGCGCAAGTGTACAATACTGTTAAGGTGAATGATGACTTATATATGGTTGGTGACAGGACATTTTCAGTATTTTATGTCACAGATTCTTCCGTAGTGGTGATAGATCCCATCAATAAAAATCATGCTGAGGCGACCCAGAAGGCTATTCGTGAGATTACAGATTTACCTATAAGTCACGTGTTCTATAGCCATAATCACTGGGACCATATAAGTGGGGCGGCTATATTCAAATCGGCAGGTACGAAGATTATTAGTCATGAAATGGCAGCTAAGAATATTACTCCAAATTCGGTAGTATTAAAACCCGATGAAACCTGGACCGGAATGAAAAATGAAATTATAATCGGAAATAAAGAATTGGAACTTTATTTCTATGGAAGAAATCATGGTGACGGAATGACGGTTTTCAGATTTGCAGAAGAAAATATTGTTTTTACCATAGATCTTGTTGTTCCAGACAGAGTGCTCTACGCCTATTTACCTGATGCTGATCCTCAAAATTGGGTATCCTCTCTTGAAAAAATTGATGAATTGGAGTTTGATAAATTGCTTATGTCTCATGTTAGAGCTATAGGTACCAGAAAGGATCTGCATTTGGTCCAAGAATATTTTAAAGATCTATATGAGGCTGTTCAGCTGGAATTGGATAAAGGAACAGCTTTTTTTGAAATACCGGAAACCGTTAAACTTCCAAAATATAAAGAATGGAAGAACTATGATGAATGGCTGCCTATGAATGTTTGGCGCATCCTAATGGAAAAATCAATTGGAAAATAATAAAAGATATGGCTATGAAAAAGTTACAAATTGGAAATACTGACCTTCATGTTGCACCAATTAATTTGGGAGGAAACGTTTTTGGATGGACTTTGGATGAGAAAGAATCCTTTAAAATTTTAGATGCATTTGTAGAAAGAGGATACAACTTTTTAGACACCGCGGATATGTATTCGTATTGGGTTAAAAATGACGAAGGGGGTCAGTCTGAGACCATAATTGGTAAATGGATGAAAGAAAGAGGGAATAGAGAAAATATTGTGCTTGCTACGAAAGTAGGTGGTGAAACTGGAATACACCCAGTGGATACTAGCAAAAAACATATTTTAAAGTCAGTAGATAAGTCTTTGGAGCGTTTAAAGACAGATTATATAGACCTTTACTATACACATTTTGATGATGAAGAAACGCCAGTCGTTGATACACTGGAGGCCTATGACGAACTGGTAAAGGCAGGTAAGGTCAGATATATTGCGGCTTCAAACCTATCTCCTCAAAGACTTGAGGAGTCTTTAAAATCCTCAGAAGAACATGAATTACCTCGATATCAAGCATTACAACCACATTATAATCTTTTGGAGAGAGAAAATTATGAAACGAAATATGCACCCTTAGCAGAAAAATATGGTTTGAGCGTATTTCCATACTGGTCTTTGGCCTCGGGATTTTTAACAGGAAAATATCGATCAGAAAAGGATTTGGGCAAAAGTGTTCGAGGGGAAAGTGTCAGGAAATATCTTAATCCGAAAGGATTTAAGACATTAAGGGCTCTAGATGAAGTTTCTCAAAAACATAATACTTCGCAAGCCACTGTTTCACTTGCTTGGTTATTAGCACAACCCAATCTTGGAGCTCCAGTGGCTAGCGCTACTAAAAAGAGCCATTTAGAAACATTATTTGCGGCTTCAGATATTCAATTAACAAATGAAGATTTGCAATTATTAAATGATGCTAGCACATATTAAATAGATAGTTATTAGCACTAGGAGTGCGTATCATAAAAAACCTGTTCAGAGCTTTTAATGAAGTAACGTGAGAGCTATGGACAGGTTTTTTATTATATCCAACCAACAATCTTTTTCCATTCCTCGATTTCTTTTTTTCTTCGTTTAAAATCTGTAGGTGGCGATTGCTGGTTCTTTTTAGCCTGTTTCCTGATGAGTTCAGTTTGTTCTTCAATTGAATTAAGACCGATAGATTTTCGCCTTTGATTCACCATTTTCAAGTCATCAAAAAGATTAGGGCTCAATTCTCCATTTTCGTCCCAATCAAATTGAGTTCCATAAAGTTGTGGTTTATTCGCACAAACCGCTATTCGGTCGGTCAAGTAAGCCAAATTTTTAGAATTGGCTTTATTTTGTTTAACCGCTATATCCAATAGTTGTACGCACTTTTTCATAAAGTTAGGTTGGCCAATAGAATGTTGTATTATTAACCAAGCTGCTTCATTTGCTTCTTTGCCAACTTTGTCAACTGTAGGATAGCCTATTTTGTCAATTATTTCATTGAGAGTTTTTGCATTTTTGTTGTGGATTTCAGCCATTTCTTGATTATAGCCATCGCCAAGTTTTCCACTTTCAATTAGCTTTTCACGAAATTCCAAATCAGAATTTTTCAGTTCGATTATATTTTCTGCAATCTCGTTGTAATTCACATTTATTATAGGCTTTCCAAAGAATATCAGAGTGCTTTACGGAATTTTCCGATTTCAAAATATCGCATGGAACATAAATCCTTTTCTTAATTACATTTTGTTTTTCAGCAAATTCCATTTTCCAACAGCCGTATAAATCAAATTCCGAAAAAGTATGGTTCTGTCCGAAAATAGAACTTACGGCTAATAGTAAAATGGCTAGCAAGTGGTATATACTTTTCATATTGGTCTTAGCCTCAAATATTGCTCCAAAATTACGATCAACGTTTGCGTAAAACCGTCAGTTACGGGTAATTATTCGTTGGTTTTCGATTTAGAACTGCCATTAGCAATTCCGAGAGGATTTGGACTTAGTCGAATCCGCCTAATTGCGGTTATACAATCTTTTGCATAGTGCTTCTTTCTATTTTCTTAAAGAACGATTTTAAGTCGGATGCCAAAAGTTCAGGTTGTTCCAAAGCGGCAAAATGTCCACCTTTTGGCATATCCGTCCAATGTACGATGTTCAGTCCCTTTTCTATATACTTTCTCGGTGGAACAGGTAATTCTTTTGGGAATTTCGCAAAACCTATCGGAACATTTACATAATCTTTTTCTTTAAAAACCAAAGGACTTAAACTTATGCCATGATAAATTTTCATCGAGGAATAGATTGTCTTCGTAAACCAATAGAGACTGATATTTGCAATCAATTCATCCTTTGAAAAACAGTTTTCGATGTTTCCATTATGATCACTCCAAGCATTGAACTTTTCGACTATCCATGCACAGAGTCCAATAGGTGAATCGTTAAGTCCGTATGACAATGTCAAAGGTTTTGTACTTTGCATAATTGCATATGCCCCTTCTTTTTCATTCCAGTTTTTCAAGTATTCCTGATACTCTTTGACTTCATTGTCCTTTTCGTCTACTGAATAGGGTTTGTAGGAGTCGGAAATATAGTTAAGGTGCAGCCCTATGATATTTTCAGGGTGTTTCTGTGCCAATCGGATACTAATTCCAGCTCCCAAATCCCCGCCTTGCAATCCGTAGTTTTGATAGCCGAGTTCAAGCATTAATTTATGCCAAATTTCGGCTACAAAACCATAGTCGACATCATTTTTTATTTTGTTTTCTGAAAATCCAAATCCGATGATTGACGGAATGACCAAATCAAATTCGTCTGTTAAAAACGGTATTATTTTTAGCATTTCTAAAAACGAACCGGGCCACCCGTGGGTAATCAAAAGAGGTATTGCATTTTCTCGGTTACTTTTGATATGAAGAAAATGAACTTTTAAATGGTCAATTTCGATTATAAAATTTGGGAAGGAATTGATGTTGTTCTCGATTTGTCTCCAATCAAATTTTTGTTCCCAGTAATCGGAAAGTTCTTTGAGATAAGTCGTTTCAGTTCCTAATGCCCAGTTGGAACTTTCGGTTTCCTCTGACCATCTCGTTTTCCTAATCCTTTCCTTTAAATCGTCTATTTCGGATTGCGGTATGTTTACTTTAAATTCTTTTTTCATCTTTGCTTTTCCGCATTATGCACAACATTGTAATATAAATCATATGATCTATATATCATTTATATTTGGAACTTAATAGTAATTCTTCCCATCATCGCAAAGAACTATGGCTAGTTGGCCAAACAAATCTTTTTATAATTTAAGATAGTGTTTAATCGCTTTATAATAAGTGTTTTACAAAAGTATAATGCTTACATTTAGCTATGGTTAAAAGACTTTTCGCAATAATGCTGTTTGTTTCGGTTTTTGGCCATTCACAGTCAAAAATCGATAGTCTACAACAACGGCTAGGTTCTGAAAAAGTAGATTCCACCAAGGTGACCTTGCTCTTGGCCCTTTCAAGTGCTTATCGATATGAAAACCCAGAAAAGTCAGAAGAATACCTTCAAAGTGCACTTACCCTCGCTTCCCGCATTCGTGATAAAAAATACGAGGTTAGGGCCTTAAATGCTTACGCCGGTTTACTAAACGGTCGCTCCCAAAACGATTCTTCCATCACGTTTTACAAAAAAGCCTTGTCACTAGCCGAAGATATTGAAGACAATTCTGGAAAAGGCATTGCATTGATAGGATTGGGCACTACCTATACGGCTAAAGGTGATTTGGAGCTGGGCGAACAGTACCATGTTCAAAATCTTACTTTTTCTAAAAAGCTAGAGGATTTGGAGGGAATTGCCAGCTCGTATAACAATTTGGGTAATATTCATAATGAAAAGGGGGAATACAAAAAGGCCATGCAAGCCTATACCGATGCCGCCAAAATCAATACCGAAATTGGTAATGTAAAAAATGCAGGAATCAACATGGCGAACATCGCGATGATCAGTCAAAAACTGAATGACAGTGAAAAGGCCATCAACTATTATGAGCAAAGTGATAGCATTTTTAAAAAAGTGGATTTTCTTCCTGGTCGGGCCTTTGTTCTAAAGGGCATGGGAATGATATATCGAAATCAAGAGAATCACGATAAAGCACTTGACAAGTACCAGCAGGCACTGGAAAGTTATAAAACGATGGACCTGAAACGAGAAATGTGTCAAGTCTATCAAAACATTGGAAACATTTTTTCCGACCAAAAAAAATCGCAACTCGCCATACATAATTATCATAGATCATTGACTATTGCCCATGCCATTGCAGACTCTATAAACATAGCTATGACCAGTCAGTCTTTGGGTCAAGAATTTTTTTACGAAAAGCAGTTGGATAGTGCAGCATTATATTCAGGGAGCGCGGTAAAGTTGGCCCAAGCCTTGGGAATTGATCTTACGGTAATGGATGGCTACAAAACGCTTTCTGAGGTAAAATATGCCGATGCGGATTATAAAGGGGCTTACGACTACAGAATTCAATATCAAACCATGCGAGATAGCCTTTACAATATTGAAAAGCGAGACCTTGCCGCTGATATTGAGGCCAATTATCAAAATGAACAAAAGACCAAAGAAATTGCCTTGTTGGCATCGGAAAAAGAGGTGCAGACCTTACAATTGGGCAAAAGAAAAAACGAGCGCAATGGCTTGATAGTATTGGCCCTATTTATTTTGCTTTTGGCTGCTTTGTTGTACAATCAATTTCGCATCAAACAAAAAGCCAACAAAGAACTACAGCAACTTGACCAATTGAAGTCCAATTTTTTTGCCAACATTTCACACGAATTCAGAACGCCGCTTACCTTAATCAAAGGTCCGATTGAGAGGTTGGAGCAAAACCCCGATGAAAATCTTGATCGGGAAGAAGTAAAAATGATTCGAAGAAACACCAATAAAGTTTTAGGACTGGTGAATCAGCTGTTGGACCTTTCGAAGATTGACGAAGGAAAATCCAAAATAAAATCTACCGAAGGCGATGTTTTTAAGTGCTTGCGAACAGCAGCCAGTTCATTTAATTCGCATGCTGCGCAACGTAAAATTGATTATCGGGTGAACGTTCCAAACGAAACCTTCTGGGCATCTTTCGATAGAGATAAACTAGAAAAGATAGTGTACAATCTTTTAAGCAATGCCTTCAAGTTCAGTGAATATGGCGAGCATGTTTCTTTCAAGGCTTTTTATGCCAATAATGAGTTGATTATACAGGTTTCGGATTCGGGTCGTGGTATTTCTGAGGAGAAACTTCCGTTTATCTTTGACCGTTTTTACCAAGTGGATAACAGTCTTACCAAAGAGACGGAAGGTTCGGGCATAGGTTTGTCCCTTTCCAAAGATTTGGTAGAGCTGATGGACGGAACCATTACGGTTTCAAGCGAGGTGGGAAAGGGCACTTTTTTTACGGTTCATATTCCCATGGAAAAAATTAAGGCACCGCAACCTTCAACTAGTCCACCCATTAAAGACGTGAGGTTGACGACCGATTTGCCTACATCTTTTGAATTGCCAAATAAAGATGCACGTAATCTTCCTGAAATATTACTTATTGAAGATAACGACGATATGCGGCATTACATCAAGAACCAACTTCTAAATGACTATCGTGTCGTTGAAGCGACAAATGGCGATTTAGGACTTAAAAAGGCATCTTCAAGTTCTCCCGACTTAATCATTACAGATTTGATGATGCCAAAAATGGATGGAATGGCACTCTGTAAAAAATTGAAGACCAATATTGAAACAAGCCATATTCCTATTATTATGTTGACCGCCAGAGCTGGTGTGGAAAACAAGATTGAGGGTTTGGAAACGGGGGCCGACGATTACCTTACCAAACCATTTGAAGCCAAGGAATTGATGGCGAGGGTCAAGAATTTAATTGGGCAGCGGCAGCGTTTACGATCTTATTATCGGGAAAATGAAAATACCGTTCATCCTGAAAAGATTACCACAACTTCGTTGGATAGAAAATTTCTTGAAAAGGTTTTGAACCTTTTACAAAAGGAATATGCCAATCCAGATTTCGGAGTACCTCAAATGCAACAAGCCCTTGCAATGAGCAAAACGCAGTTGCACCGAAAAATTAAAGTACTTACCAATGAATCTCCAGGGGAGTTGCTGCGTAATTTTAGATTGAAACGTGCAGCCCAATTATTATCACAAAAGGCAGATACTGTAACTCAGGTTGCCTATCAAGTTGGCTTTAACAACTTATCTTATTTCGCTAAATGCTTCAAGGCGCTCTACGGTGTCTCCCCATCTTCGTATTAATTATTGAAAGTTAGAACAGTATTTGGAACCATAGTGTCACTTTTTGGTCTTATGCTGTCAGTATCGATTCACGACGCAACCTAGTTTTGGTGTCATTCCAAACGTTTCCCCACTGTTTTTAAAAAGGACTCAATTATGGAAAAATCAAACGTAAAAGCGCAAAGTAGTTTAATACTGCAAATCGTAAGCTGCATTATCCTATTTGTGGTAATAGGATGTAGTAAAAGTGGTGACGATAACTCTGGGGATGATGACCCACAAGTGATGGTGCCTACGATATCAAGCATCTCACCAACATCAGGTACAATTGGTACAGAGGTGACGATTTCTGGTAACAATTTTAGTGGAACCAGCAATGAAAATGAGGTTTCTTTTAATGGAACGGCTGCCAATGTAAAATCGGCTACAAGTACCCAATTGGTAGTTAATGTTCCGGATAATGCAACCTCAGGTGCGGTTTCATTAGTGGTTGATGGTGAGACCGCCACTGGGCCTTCATTTACCGTTATTGAAGCCAATGCTTCTTTATGTGACACTAATGAAATCTTTGATAATACAACTTGGCCAGATATCGCTCCGGGCAATGAAATTGACTATGTGGTGCAATGTGCCATTTCGGTGAAGGGCAATGCGCTTTTGACCATTGAACCAGGGGTAATAATAGCTTTTGAAGGTGAAGAAAGTGGAATTTACACTAGTGAGGGGGGTGGATTAAAGGCCATTGGAACTTCAAATGACCCTATTATATTTAAGGGTACTTCAGAAAACAAGGGTGTCTGGAAGGGTGTTTACTTTGGTTCCAACCATCCTGAAAATCGTTTGGAATATGTATCTGTGATGCATGCTGGACGAACAGCCTCTGGCCAATCGGGTGAAAAAGGCGCCGTCCAACTTTCGAGGGATGAGGACTCAAGTGCCGAAATAGTCAATTGTACCATTGAAAATAATGACGGATATGGATTATTTATAACTGATGAGAGTGAACTAAAAGAATTTTCAGAAAATACCATAACGAATAATGAAGATGCTCCGGTAGGCTTGTTCTTCAATCAATTGGGTGCTTTGGATGGCGCTTCTGATTATCAAGGCAACGGCAAGGATTATATTGAGGTTTGGGAAAATGTAATCGAAGATGATGAAGTGAGCATGGCATTAGTAAATGTACCGTATCGATTTGTTCAAAGTACACGCTATGATATCAAGAATAATTTGAATATCGAGCCAGGGAATATTTTAGAGTTTACTTCGGGTGCAGGATTCAGATTGGGAGAAGCAGCTTCGGATTGTTCAAACGCTTCTGGTTCCCTTAATGCTACAGGAAACATGGCAAACCCAATAACTTTTAGGGGAGTAACATCAGGTATTGGCACATGGTTGGGTATTGGGTTCAATTCGTCAAGCCCAAACAACAAACTCATCTATTGCCAAATCTCAGGGGGTGGCAGCGATGGCATCTATAATGCCTCTACTTTCGCAGCTAATATCACTTTGCAATGCGATAGCCGAGTAACCATTCAAAACACTACAATTTCGGAAAGTGGCGAATTTGGTATTTATGTTTTAGATGATGATGCCGAGCTCGAAGATTTTCAAGAAAATACCTTGTCCGATAACGAATTGGCCCCTGTTTGGCTGCATTTGCCGCAAGTAAATCAGTTAGATCCCGCAACCTCTTATGCCAATGGCAACGGTAGAACCTATATTCAAGTGGAAGGTGATGCTGTGACCGATGCCGATTTGGTCATTAAAAAACTGGATGTTCCCTATCGAATAGATACAGACCTATCAGGTCGCGAAACCTATGTGGAAAAAGCAATTACTATTGAAGCGGGTACAATCTTAGAGTTTGAAACAGGTGCCGGATTGGTTTTGGGAAGTCCCGGAGTGGACTGTATTCCAACCACAGGGTCATTGAATGCTCAGGGCACTATGGAAGAGTCTATCATATTTCGAGGAGCTTCAGAAGGTCAAGGTACGTGGCTAGGTATAGGAATCAATTCCAGTAGCAGTGAAAACCTTTTTACCTATTGCGAAATAATTGGAGGAGGAGCAGAACAAATGTACAATGCTGGGGGGCAGGGTAACATTGTAATGACATGCGGTGCAAATTTGACGCTACAAAACAGTTCTGTTAAAGACAGTGGTGGCTGGGGTATTGATTTTGTTCAGGGTAGCAATAATCTATCCCAATCGGGCAATACATATGCCAACAATGCATCGGGTAATATTGCGTCGAACTAGACAAGCGTGGTCGAGACGGAGATATTGAAGTCTCTCTTTCGGTATTTCTTCTTGACCTTTACTAATAGTTTCGAGCTATATGTATAAATTCAGCGTTGGTGCTGATTGAACAGTTTTTCTATGACGGCACAGAAATTATTGGTGATTTTTGTGGTCAGTTCCCTTATGACCGGAATTTCCCGCTTTTTGACTCATGCTTGTTTACGTTTGCATAGGGTGCTGTTATTCGCTGGTCAAATTATCTTCTTTTGTTTCTTTTGAACATGACTTTAGGGTGGCTTACCATAAAGATTAAAAAAAACTTGTTATAACTAACGTGAAAAGTAAATCAGAACATATTTTTTTCAAGGTTTCAGCCATCTGTTATGCACTGATTGTATTTTGGGGTTTTGCCCCGTCTTTTTATCTATCCAGGTTTTTTGATGATTTTGAACCATTGCCGTTACCGTTGATACTTCATGGTATTGTATTTACCATTTGGATGATGCTGTATATAGTTCAGGTAATTCTGATTGGTTCCAAAAAATATACACTGCACAAACGTTTAGGGATTTTTGGTGTTTTCGTGATGATTTTGATGATTCCAACTGGGCTATTTCCAGTTTTATATAAATACGAAGCTGGACTGAATGATATTACTCTTACGGGACATAATGTTTTCAGATTGTTTAGCGGTTATGCCCTATTTGTATTGGCCGTCTGGCATCGTAAAAATAGCTTTTTCCATAAGCGTTTGATGCTAGGTTGTATGGTCATGCTTATGAGTGCGGCCATTTTCAGAATATCTATGGATCTTGGTCTGGGATCCAGCCAAATTTTCAATAAGGGAATTCAGGTTTTACCGGCCATATGCCTTTTAATTTTAGATATGGTCAATTACAAAAGAGTGGTTTGCGTAGATTTGATTTCCGTTGTAGCTGTTTTTGCCATTTTCTTCTTAGCTGATTATTTTTGGCTAATGCCTTTTGGTGAGGTATTTGCAAACTTTTTGCTTTCCATTTTTGTCGAACCTTTTATATGAAAATTATGCTATCAAAATTCATTAGTCTTGGACCATATGATAGAAATTAAAACACCATTACTTCAACTTTAAAAAAAGTCATTACCTGTGATGTCCTTATATACATACTCGTTTCGCCAGTCATAATCAACAAGATTTAATAATTCCCATACACAATTCCAGAGAAGTCATGGAAATAATAGAGCAAATTTATCAAATGATAGCTCTGAAAAGAGAAAGGTTTTCAAATTTTGAAATAATATAAGGTTATCGGATAGACGGGTTGTTAGAAATTGTTTGGTTCGAGTCCAAGAGCTGGATGTTAATAATCAAATAGTTATGAAAAGAGTATTTGCCTTTTTTGTTTAGTTGTGCCTTTTTTTATTGATATTAAATCCATCTGTAACCTTCTAAATCTCTAGAGGATTGAATTCTGAGAACAGGGCATTAGCCTCTTCAACCGACCCGATAGGAATATATTGGCACACTTCGGCATACGCTGACCACATTTTATTCATTGTTGGATTGGAATGAGCCTCCTCCATAGCTTGTTTTGATTTCCAACCAAAAACCTCGATAACAGTTTTGTCTTTCGCTTGCATGAGAATTGGTCTTCGGTCTGAGACCAAACCCAAATCATGTAGTGTTTTCCAATGTGATGTGGAGAGCTCCATCAATTGATTTTCCTTGCCTTTAAAGGGTTTATATGCGACTATTACGATTCTTTCCATGTTGCCCTATATTCACTTTCCAGTATTGACATCACAATCAAGTTTACATATTTACCATCAACCCAAACACTTTCCCTTAAAATTCCTTCCTCTACAAAACCTTCGGATTTATACAATTGTCTTGCCCTTTCATTGGTTTCAAGAACATCCAGCCACAGCCTGTGACAATTGTGTTCCTTAAAGCAACGCTTTCTTATTTGTTTAATCGTTTTTCTTCCGAAGCCTTTTCCTTTTTGATTGATAACAATTCTTCGTAGCTCAATACTGCGGTTTCGATTCTCTAGACCTGCTAGGATAACATAGCCTACGATGTTATTGACGTTAGTTTTTAAGGTTAAATGGGCAAAATCGTTATTGCTTATAAGGCCTATATGTTCTGTTTTTGAATTAGGGAATATAAATTGAGAATTTTCAGTATTGTTTTCGATAGCAATAATCAGGTCAATTTCTGATTTTGAAGTACTATGGATGGTCAACTTTTCCAAAGGAGTTCTTAGCTTTTTTAGAGTCACAATTTAATAAGAATCAAGTGGTTGCTATAGAAAGATTGGCGTTTATTATTCAATTATTTCATCTTCTTTATGAGAAAGTAACCTTTCGGACATAATGATGCAAAGCTTTTTGTTTACGCTTGAAAGCTCTTCACGTTCTTTGATGCCATAAACCAAGTTTGGAAAGTTGGCCTCTTTTTGAATGGCCCATATTTTATCATGTTCCGAAGAGGGGAATTTTTGCATGGGGTCACCTACCGCTACCCAACCAATCGGCAATACGCCATTCTTTGGAAAGACGGTTTTTAAGTGCACCACGCCATTAATTTGAACTTCGGCACCTTCTTTAATAAGTGCTCTATGAAAAATGGAAGCTCCTGTGGCAATGAATACGTTGTTTTCCAACATGCAACTTACCAAATGCGAATTGGGGCCAATAAGGCAATTATCCCCAATGCTAACATTGGATGCCTGTGCTCCCCTTATTACGGCATTTTCAAGCACAATGCAATTGTCTCCAATTACGATTGGGTTGCTTTCTGCGATGAGTTGTGCTCCGAACATGATTCGTGTGTTGGCACCGATGGTAACATCTCCGCAAATGGTTGCATTGGGTGCGACATATGCCGATTCGTGTATTGTTGGTCTTTTGCCCAAATGTTCAAGTATCATGGTCTATTCTTTATCGATTAATCGTCTATGATAATTTATTTGCCCTAAGTGATAGTTTAAATGCGAGAGAAGGTGAACAAGTGTCCATTCCATTTCAGTTGGCTTCTCCCAAATCAATACAGGAAAATCATCTTTCATTTTTTCCATAGTTAAGCTATCCAACCCTTTTTCAATGACTTGAATGGTGGCCTCAATCTTTTCTAGCAATTCTCTTTTTGGTACGTTTTTCAACGAAAATTCTAAATCTCGTTGGCGTTTGTATCCCGTTTTTGCCAGTCCCACACCAATATAGGCGTTTAGATTGCCTATGAGATGAAGACAAAGATTCCCTCCTGAATTGGCTATGTTTTTGTCTATTATCCAAAGGTTTTTTTCGTCTTGGTAGAGCTCTATTTCGGTATGTAGGTTCTGTAAGTCCCTTTTATATAAATGTTTAAATGTTTCAGTGATCATGGATGAAATTTTAAATGTTGATTTGTCCTTCCAATACAATCTGTGCGCGGCTCTTGACCTCTAAAGTTCTGTCTTCTATAATGTTCAAGTGTAGGTAACCCCCACGTTCAGAGGCCTGAAATGCTTTCATAGTGGTTTTTCGCAGTTTTTTGCCCCAGTATTTGGCCAAAATGGAATGTGCTGCACCTGTTACGGGGTCTTCGTTTATGCCTATCCATGGGCAGAAGCACCTGGAATAGAAATCATATTCTTCGTCACTCGATTTCGTAGTGACAATTACATTGTTCAATAAATTAGTTGTAGCTACAGCTTTTGAAAAATCAGGGGCTAAGCTTTTTAAGGTGTTTAAACTGTCAACTTCAACCAGCAACATTTTTAGCTCTTTGCAAAAGGCAACATATAGTGAATCACGAATACCAAAAGCTTCAAGCAGATCTGGAATTGGTCGAATCTCAACTGTATCGTACAATGGAAACCTCATAGCTATATAATCCTCCTTTGTTTCGGCGTAGAGGCTTAATCCGTTTTCTGTGGAAAAACTGACATTGTTCTGGCGAAGATGGTTCAAAACAAGTGTCGAGGCGGCCAAGGTAGCGTGCCCGCAAAACGGTATTTCCACAGTGGGCGTGAAATACCGAATAAAAAAATTATAGTCTGAACTCCCTTTTCTCAAAATGAAGGCTGTTTCGGACAGGTTTAACTCATTGGCAATAGACTGCATGATACTTTTGTCAATTTCGGTAGCGAGCAAACAGACTCCAGCTGGATTACCCTTAAATTTGCTGTTGGTAAAAGCGTCAATTATAAATGTTTTAATTTTCATCATATGTTAGGTTGTGCCTAAGATAGCCTAAGAATCAGAGTCTTAAAAGGAATTGGCTTATTATGAGTAACTAATAAAAAAGTGAGTATGGGATTACGTAAGGAAAGCTCTAGTAATTTTTTGAATGAAGCTTATTTGGAGGAAAAGTGTACCCTTAACAAGGTACTTAAACTTATGGGCAAAAGATAGGTGTCTGAAATTCTATTTCTTATTGAAAAAGACATTTGCCGATTCAGTGAAATAAAAGAAAACCTAGAGGGCATTTCAGACAATGTGCTTTCAAAAAACCTGAACATACTTTCCGCTGCAGGGATATTGGATAAGAAAATATTCAACCAAGTGCCACTAAAAGTTGAGTATTCGCTTACTCAAAGTGGAGAACAACTTGTGGAATTACTACATGAACTTTGCAGTTGGGGAAAATTGAACGGCCTAAAGAACAAATTGAATTTTAAATAGGAATCTACAATGTAAATTAAACTTAGAAGATTTTTATAAAAAGATAATTTTTTACGATATAATTTCTGAATCTCAGTATTTAAATAAAATAAAATCACCTTCCTCAGATTGCCCCTCCGAAATAGATTCCCAACCATTCTTGAGGTAAAAATTTAGGGCTCCGTGATTGTTTTTTAGACATTTCAAGGTTAAGTCAGCGCTGGAATTTTCAATAATGTGATTTAATAATCGTGTTCCGATACCCAAGCCTTGAAATTTATTTGAAACATACAAGTGGTGAAGAAAGTTGTCTTGTGACCAAATGGAAGCAAAACCCACAATTTCATTGTTCACTTTGGCCACCAAAATAGATTCCCCTTCAGTGTCTTTGTCAAATGATGACAGCTTTAAAAACTCCTCTGGCAACCACGTAAAATTGGTTTTTCGAACCTCATAGTAAATATGTCTTAGTGGTTCTCGGTCTTCTTCTGAAAAATCGGTGATTTCTATTTTCACATTTCTGGCGGATTGTCAAAACCCGCTTCTCTGATAAAACTATAGCCGTATCTCATAATTGTTTCAATTCTAAAGCTAGCGGACATTTCCAACGGAAAATGCCCGCCTGGGATTAAAGATAATCGATTGCAGGAATTTACATGCGGAAATCCGACTGCAATTAATCATACACCGTGTTGTGCTTAGGTTTTTTTTACTGCGAAGGAGTTTCGACCTACCCAAATTAGATTCCAACTAGTGGGTAATCCATCTGTGTTACTTTTTAACTTTACTTTTTTCAGATTTGAGTCCCAAGAAAAAGTTCCGCTGATATTTTTCGGTCTCCACCTTCGATTCTCATTTCCACATCTTTTGATAGTGCCCCGATTTTCTTTTAAATTAAACAGTCCATTTGATTTAAACTGTATAACAGTTCCTTTTTGATTGAAGGTACAGCGCTTATAAATTTTTGTTTCATTATCTGCTCCCGGGTGGAATCGGTCAATTGCCCAATATCCAACTAAGTCCGACTTAGAGATTTTGTTTTCCTGACTAAGAACTATTGAAACAAAAAAGAATAAAGAAATTGAGATTATTTTTTTCATATGAAAGTTGAAACAAGAATCATTCCGACTTAAGCCCAACGGTTAGTGTATGATTAGTTGCGGACTTTTCCAACGGAAAATGTCCGCCTGGTTTTAAAGATAATTGATTGCAGGATTCTCCCTCTAGGAAATCCGCAAGCAATGAACTTTAAGTATTGTTGTACACAGGCTTTTTATACCTTATTATTCAGTACCATATATTTCTTCATTGTAAAATGGCTGAATAAGCGTATCAACATTTTTCCATTCTCCAAATATGACCTTTCTTCGTCTATACCGGATATTCGAGAATCCTCCATTAGTTCATAATTGGTTTCTTCAAGCTTAGCTTCAAAAAGCTTGGTCTGTTTTCCATTTGTGAGCATGGCCATAATCGAATTGTACCATACATTTTTATCATTAGTGGATCCGGAGGAAAATTGATCTATCAAAGTGTCCTTTTCGTATTGGTTGTATTCAAGAAATAGGAATTGAATATCATTGAAGTTCAGGTTTTTCCTGCCAAATGGCGTTTTTATATCCATTAGTTTTTTATCCTTGCTTAAATGTAGGATCACGTTATTTTTAAAGAATACATCAATGCTTTTTTCATTGATGCTAATACGCTTATCCAAAAAGTTCAATTTTCTTGGATAATCTAAATCCGTCGGCACGTCCTCAAGTCTTGCCTTTTGTAGAATTTTTTTCCTTTCGATGACTTTCTTGATATGTTTGATTAAATCATAACAGAAATAGATAAATAATCCTACTAGAAGCCACTCTAACAAACTAAATTTTTCGAGGATATTGTCAAGGGTAATTTTATTGTAATGGGCTATAAAAATGAAGAGTCCAACTATTGGTACAAAGCGGAATAGAAGTCGATTTATTATTACTCTAGTTATGTTCATTTAGCTTGTGTACAACGGTTTGGCTATGGTGCGTGTCCCGCAGGGCATGCACTATAGCCGTTGTTGCCGCATCGTTTTTTTTCAATTTATCATTTTCACTTTTCGAGCCAAGGACTCATTATCTGTGACGATCAAGTTGTCCAATAGTCCCATAACTTCCTTGTCATCTTCATTTAGAAATCCTGCTGCACTCATAAAGATTGACTTATCATTTGAAAAATCAATTCTCAAATCCTGAGGATAGGTGAACTTGTCTGACTTACCCGTCTTGTCTTCATACATAATTACTTCTTCCCAAGTCAGCTTAACATTCGCAATCTTTTGTTCAATAAATTTCCCCCATAAGTCATCGGTTGAAACATCCCATTTTTGTCCTGTCGCAGTTTCAGTTTTTTCATTAAATCTTACTCCAATTCCATACTGGTAAAATTGTCCGTCCCAATAAAATTCAATTTTGCCCTTGTCGGTGTGCAATATTATTGAGAAGTCAATCGAGTCGATTTCGTGAAATTTCGATTTGTAATATGGTTTTGGGTGATCTGATTCATAGTTAATCTCAAGGTATTGAACTTTAAGAAGTGTCAGTCCAACTATTCGCTGGATTTTGTTTTCAAAGTCCATATGTTCCTGGCTCAGATTCATTTTTTAAATGTGCGGTAACAATTGAATATAGATCATATGGTCTATATATGTTTTATGTGCAGAACTAAGATAAGAGATTCCTTATGTTACTTACTAAGGTTTCTACCACATGGGCAGACATTTTCGTTTTTGGGGTAGAGCCATGTACAATAAAAGTTGAATACGTCTAATATTGAAGCCATCTTTCAAAAGACGAGTAGCGAAACTACGCTTGGGCAGACGTGATTTAGATAACAACTGAATGTTCATCTTTTAAGACTCTCTGAAAATACTTTCTGGTCTGATATTCACTAATATTTTTTTGGCTCTGAATTTTTTTTGGGTTAATAAAGCAATCGAATATTTGCTCAAAAGTCTTGTTGGTGTTTTCCTGAACATTTTTTAATACTTAGAATTTTAATGGTTCAGTTTTAGACTTGGCTAAAATCGAATTTTAAGTAGGAGATTTTTCTATTTCTCCAATACCATTGACAACATATAGTTCGATTTGAGTACATTCGCATTGACTGAAGAAAAATCATCAAAAAAGTTCACAAATCGTCAACATTTCAAATTAGTAATCTCTTGAAGCCTGTTATGACGGGGCTTCGGTAAAAATGTTCGATTCTTGCCGGGGCTACTTTCTTTTTTATCATGCGATTCGTTTATTTAGTATTATTTACCTGTTTCTCCAATTTTCTTGTAGCACAAGAAGCATTCACCTTTTTTGACCAAGTAATCAATCCGGGCACCAAAAAGGAAGTCATTATTCCGATAAACGATGGGAGGGATAGTACATATATACCGGTTACCGTTCTGCATGGCGCGCGTAAAGGCCCTGTATTGGGTGTCACAGCGGGGGTGCATGGTTATGAATATCCACCGATTTTGGCAGCACAAAAAATAGCTTCAAAAGTGGACGTTGCTCAACTTAAAGGAACTATTATATTGGTGCAATTGGCGAACGTTGCCGGTTTTTTGGGTAGAAGTCCGTTTGTAAACCCAATCGACGGGAAGAATTTAAATCGTTCGTTTCCGGGTAAGAAAGATGGTACGATTACCGAGAAGATTGCTCATGCGATTACGAAACATGTAATTTCGAAATCTGACTTTTTCGTTGATATGCATGCCGGTGATTCTCCTGAAGACCTAATGCCCTATAATGCTTGGTACAGTTCTGAGGCCTTTCCTGAGGCTTCGCGAAAAGGAAAAGAAATGGCATTATCTATGGGCTATGATTACGCTGTGATTTTTCAAATTCCTGAAGAACGCATTTCCAAACCAAGTATTTACTGTTCGCAAGAAGCTTTCCATAGAAAAATTCCGACCATAGATATTGAATGCGGTCGGCTAGGTATACCCGGCACTGAGGAGACCGATAAAATAGTTTCATCTATTTTCAGGTTATTGTCTCATCTAAATATGACGTCCAAAACAATTGCAAACGAACCGAAAGCACCTGTCATTATCGAAAAGCGGGCGAGCATTAAAAGTAACCATTCTGGAATCTTTTATTCTTCATACAAGTCGGGAGATAGGGTTAAGAATAAAGAGGTTTTAGGTTATATAACAGATTTTTTTGGAAACAAACTGGAAGATATAGTGGCCCCTGAAAGTGGCATACTTCTTTACAAAATAGGTACCCCGCCGATTAATAAAGGAGAAACACTTTTCAGTATAGGTATTATAGAAGACTAAGGCCTGTTTGAAAATGAGATAAGCTCACCTATCTCTTGGCCCAAATCTCGTACATGGGTTCTCCCTTGCTATTTTTGCCGGTATGGTGCCAGTCGTTACCTTTTAGTTCGTAATTGAATTCGAGGGTGGCCCCTACGCGGGAGTTGTCTCTTGAGAAATATTCTATATTCTCTGTGTATATTCCGTCTTTAGAGGTGTATGCTCCGCCACCAGTACCATGAAATTCAAAACTGTCGGTATTGTAGGCTATCCATTGAAATCGACCATCTAGCAAAAATTTTAAGGTTTTTCGCGGGTTTTCATCGCCCCTTCGTTCTTGACCGGTATCTGGACCTCTGGTGGCGAATAACCACAGGCCGTCTAGTTCTTGTGTTTTGTCATCGGCTTTCTGAAATGTGAGTTTTTCGTTGATAATAATTTGATTCATCGAAAAACGAACGGGGTGCGAAACTTCTTTAACCCCATCTAACGCATAATCGGAGTTGAATTCTAAATTAACGAATAATTTTTCGCCGTCTACCGTATAAAAACCACCTAAAGTCTTGATAAACTTTGCTGGAGATTCTGCGTAAACGGACCAAGTGAGATAATCTCCACTTATCTTCAGCTCATGCTTTTGACCATCAGAGTTTGCCAAATAGACCCCATCTTCGATTTGTGCCGATAAGGCTTGAGGGTTGTAAGTGCCTATGGCAATTGTTAACAGTATAATAATGTAGTTTACAGAAGGGTATAAGTTCATTGGGAAAAATATTTTATTTAAAATATGAAAATAAATACTTTGAAATGAGATGTTTATGATAATTTTAGATTATTGGTCGACCTAGTGAAATCTAATTTTTACTATTTATCGTAATTTCAGCCTTAACGCTTGTTTTTTGAGATATTTTGTTTTCATTTGTCAAACTGTTTTAACACAGGTAAACTTTATTTTATATTGTAGGGATTGAACAAACTATCGTGCTTTTTGTGTTACTCATTTTTTGGTAATCCCCCTATTTTCCACTCGCTAATGCAATCATCATTTAAATGAACACTAAATACATTGATCTTATCGATCAAACCTATTATTTTCCTCAAGAAGAATTTAATCTTGATGGCGAATTTTTACAGTTTCACGGCATTCCTCTCAATGATTTGGTAGAGAAGTACGGCAGCCCTTTGAAATTTACGTATTTGCCAAAAATTTCGCAGAACATAAACTTGGCAAAAAAGTGGTTCGCCTCGGCAATTGATAAACACGGTTACAAGGGTAAATATCACTACTGCTATTGTACCAAAAGCTCACACTTTAATCACGTTTTGAACGAGGTGCTGAACAATGAGGTGCATATTGAAACTTCATCGGCTTTCGACATCAATATTGTCGAAAAACTGAAGAAATCAGGAAAAATAAAAAACAACACCTACGTTATCTGCAACGGCTTTAAACGTGAGCAGTATATTGAAAACATAGGTAGGTTGATCAATGAGGGGCACCAAAACTGCATACCCATTATCGATAATTATGAAGAGCTTGATTTGCTGTCAGATGTTATCAATGACGATTTTCAGGTTGGTATACGTATCGCATCTGAAGAAGAACCTAAATTCGAGTTCTATACCTCTCGATTAGGTATCGGTTATAAAAACATTGTTCCCTTTTATGAAAACCAGATAAAGGATAATGACAAGGTAGAGTTAAAAATGCTCCACTTTTTTATCAATACCGGTATTAGGGACAACTCATATTATTGGAACGAACTTCTCAAATGCTTAAAGGTGTACGTGCGACTTCGAAAAATATGTCCGTCGTTAGATAGCCTTAATATTGGAGGAGGTTTCCCTATTAAAAACTCATTGGCTTTTGATTATGATTATCAATATATGATCGATGAGATTATCAACCAGATCAATATCGCTTGTAAAGAAGCCGATGTGCCAGTGCCCAATATTTTTACCGAGTTCGGTAGTTTTACCGTTGGGGAAAGTGGGGGCGCCATATATGAAATTCTATATCAAAAGCAACAGAACGATAGAGAGAAGTGGAATATGATCGATTCGTCGTTCATCACTACGCTGCCCGATACATGGGCTATTAACAAACGGTTTATTCTGTTACCCATCAACCGATGGAAAGATGAGTATGAGCGTGTGCTATTGGGGGGTCTCACCTGCGACAGCGATGATTATTACAATAGCGAGCAGAACATGAACGCGATTTACCTGCCAAAATTTAAGAGAGATAGACCTTTGTATATAGGCTTCTTTAATACAGGTGCCTATCAAGAAACGATCGGTGGTTTTGGAGGTCTGCAACACTGTTTGATTCCGCAGCCCAAACATATTCTTATTGATAGGGATGCCAATGGAGAATTGACCTATGAACTTTTCAGCGACCAGCAAACAGCCGATGACCTTCTGGGTATTTTAGGTTACAATGGCTCAGAACAGGCTTCGAAAAAAACAAAGAAAAAAGTGACTTTAGACCAAGAGTAGCTAAAGACATTATATTTATAATTGATTATTAAAACAACAGATTTAATTTAATACTAATGAGTGCAAAAAAGAATTACGCCGGTATTTCCGACGAATTCGCCCAATTGGAAACGGCCAAAATTATTTTGATACCTGTGCCGTATGACGGAACCAGTACTTGGGGTAAAGGTGCCGATAAAGGCCCCCAAGCTTTCTTAGAAGCTTCTGATAATATGGAGCTTTATGACATCGAGACAGATACCGAAGCTTTCGAGCAAGGTATATACCTGTCTGAACCTATTAAAGAAAATAGTTCTCCTGAGGCAATGGTGAACGCCGTTCACAAGGTTACCAAAGATTTTATCAAACGTAACAAATTTGTGACTTTGGTCGGTGGTGAGCATTCCATTTCAATTGGTACCATTCGTGCCTTTAACGAATGTTTCGACAACCTCAGTGTGCTTCATATCGATGCCCATGCCGATTTGCGACAATCGTATAACGGCAGTAATTACAACCATGCTTGTGCAGTGCATGAGGCAAGTCAAACAACCAACTTGGTTCAAGTCGGTATTCGTTCTATGGATGTTATCGAAAAGACATTTCTAGATGAAGAAAAGACGTTTTTTGCGCATGATATGGCCAATGATGAGTATTGGACGGATAAAGTGGTCGATTTGTTGACCGATAACGTGTTTATCACTTTCGACCTTGATGCCCTTGACCCATCGATTATGCCTTCTACCGGTACGCCGGAGCCAGGAGGTCTGTTTTGGTACGAAACCCTTGATTTCTTAAAACAGGTCTTTGAAGAAAAGAACGTAGTCGGTTTTGACTTGGTTGAATTGTGCCCGAACCCGAACGATAAAACTTCCGATTTTCTAGCTGCAAAATTGTATTACAAAATGTTATCCTATAAATTTATGGGTGAGGCGGCTGATGACGATTATGACAATACTTATGATGTCGACCGCAAAGCGGGAGGCGGCAACTTAAAATTTGATGATGACGAAGACTAAAGGAGAAATATCAAAATTTATTGAAAAATATTATTTGCATTTTAATGCCGCTGCTCTAGTTGATGCCGCGAAAGGTTATGAAGATCAACTGAATGGCGGGGCCAAGATGTTGGTTTCTTTGGCTGGCGCTATGAGTACGGCTGAATTAGGAAAGATTTTTGCCGAAATCATTCGCCAAGATAAGGTTCATATTATTTCATGTACAGGTGCCAACCTAGAAGAAGACATTATGAACTTGGTGGCCCATTCGCATTACAAAAGAGTACCGAATTATCGTGATTTGACCCCACAACAAGAGTGGGATTTGCTTGAAAAAGGATTGAACCGGGTTACCGATACTTGTATTCCTGAAGAAGAAGCTTTTAGAAGGTTGCAAGAGCATATTTTTAAGATTTGGAAGGATGCCGAAGAAAAGGGTGAGCGCTATTTTCCTCATGAGTTCATGTACAAAATGCTTTTATCCGGTGTTTTGGAAGAACATTATGAAATCGACTTAAAAGACTCGTGGATGTATGCCGCTGCCGAAAAGAACTTGCCGATTGTCTGCCCTGGTTGGGAAGACAGTACTATGGGCAATATTTTCGCTTCATACGTCTTGAAAGGTGAATTGAAAGCGAGCACCATGAAATCGGGTATAGAGTACATGACCTTTTTGGCCGATTGGTACACCGATAATTCAGAGAACGGTATCGGGTTCTTTCAAATTGGTGGAGGTATTGCAGGCGATTTTCCTATCTGTGTAGTGCCGATGCTGTACCAAGATATGGAGCGAACCGACACGCCTTTTTGGAGCTATTTCTGCCAAATAAGCGACTCAACGACCAGTTACGGTTCTTATTCGGGGGCCGTGCCCAACGAAAAGATCACATGGGGAAAACTTGATATAGACACCCCGAAATTTATCATTGAAAGTGATGCGACCATTGTTGCACCCTTAATTTTTGCCTATCTTTTAGACCTATGAGCAACAGAAAAGACCAGTCGAACCTAAAACGCGTAATCGTAGACTTTAAAAAGCTTACGCCAGAAGTTCTAAAGCTTTTGGTAGAGCGATATCCAGATGGTTACGATGACCGTAATATCATTTCATTCAAGAATGCCCAAGGTGAGCGTATCGAGGCAGTCGAAGTTCTTACCGAAGACACGAAGTATTTGGTGAAGATCAGTGCCAAGCTTGAATATACCATGGAGAATTACGATGAAGATGATTACGAAGATTACGATGATGATGATCCAGATGCTATAGCAGACCCAGACCCAGAGGCAATGGGCGATGTTGACGACGATGACGATTAATGGATCTAACTTTATCAAAATTGCTATAAGTGCCTAGCTTATCCTCAAGCTATTAGTGCCATATGATTTCAAAAGACATAGAAAATGTTGAGCTTAAGTTTTTAGGCCTGAAAGATTATCAGGAGCTAAAAATGGCCATGAAAGAGGTATATCAAAATATGCCCGATTCTTATTGGAACGAAAAACAGATCAGGTCCCTGATTAAGCTTTTTCCCGAGGGTCAGGTGGTCATTAAGGTCAACGGTCAATTGGCGGGGTGCTCCCTTTCAATTATCGTTGACTACGATAACTTCGAAGATAACCATACTTTTCAAGAAATTACGGGTCAAGAAACCTTTAGTACCCATACCGAAGATGGCGATATTCTATATGGTATCGATGTTTTTATAAAACCCGAATTTCGTGGTCTTCGATTAGGAAGACGCCTTTACGATTATCGAAAAGAGTTGTGCGAAAAACTGAACCTGAAAGGAATTGCCTTTGGGGGGCGTATACCGAATTACCATCAGTTTGCCACCAAAATGACTCCGAAAGAGTATATCGATAAGGTTCGTCGTAAAGAAATTCATGATCCGGTATTAAGCTTTCAGATCAATAACGATTTTCATCCTGCTAAAATCTTAAAAGGCTATTTGGAAGGTGATCAGGCTTCAAAAGAGTTTGCCGTTTTGATGGAGTGGGACAATATCTATTACGAAAAGCCCACGAAAAAGGCGGCCACTAAGAAAAAAGTAGTTCGCCTAGGCCTCATTCAATGGCAAATGCGACCCTATGATGGTCTAGAAGACCTTTTGCAGCAAGCCGAGTTCTTTATTGATTCGGTGTCGGGTTATCGATCCGATTTTGCCCTTTTTCCCGAATTTTTCAATGCTCCTTTGATGGCAGAGAACAATCATCTGTCTGAACCGGAAGCAATTCGAGAACTTGCCAAGCATACCGATGCCATAGTGCAGAAGTTCTCCGAGTATTCGATATCCTACAACATCAATATCATTACGGGCAGTATGCCCGAAATCAAAGAAGACCGGCTTTACAATGTTGGTTATTTGTGCAAAAGGGATGGTTCTATCGAACGTTACGAAAAGCTGCATGTTACCCCCGACGAATCAAAAGTTTGGGGTATGCAAGGGGGCAGTCGTTTAAAGACTTTCGATACCGATTGTGGTAAAATAGGTATTCTTATATGCTATGATGTCGAGTTCCCGGAATTAGGAAGACTTTTGGCCGATGAGGGAATGGATATTCTTTTTGTTCCTTTTTTGACCGATACGCAAAACGGATTTTCAAGGGTAAGAAACTGTGCGCAATCGAGAGCGATTGAGAACGAATGTTATGTAGCAATTGCCGGGAGTGTGGGTAATTTGCCAAAGGTTCATAATATGGATATTCAGTTTGCGCAAAGTATGGTGTTCACGCCGTGCGACTTCTCCTTTCCTACTAACGGAATCAAGGCAGAAGCGACACCTAACGCAGAAATGATATTGATTGCCGATGTAGATATCGACCTTTTAAGGGAGCTTAACCAATTCGGGGCGGTAAGAAATTTGAAGGATAGAAGAACTGACATATTTAAACTCACAAAAAAGAGAAATTGACAGACTTAAAAATTATTGGAAGCGAAGAATGGTGCGTATTTGAATCTTTGGGCATACCGGCCATCAAGGCTAGGGTAGACTCAGGGGCCAAAACGTCATCGATTCAAGCGACGAATATAAAAGTAGTGAACCGAGGTGCCCAAGAATGGGTGAAGTTTGAGGTGAATCCGCTTCAAGAGAATCGAAGTATCACCATACCGTGCGAGGCCAAACTGGTCGATCGTCGTATGGTCAAAAGTTCATCAGGAATTTCGGAAGAACGCTTGGTGGTCAAAACTTCTGTCGTCATGGGTGACGAAAAGTTCGATATCGAACTGACCTTGGCCAATCGCGATACCATGGAGTTTCGAATGCTATTGGGCCGAGAAGCGATTATTGACCGTTTTGTGGTCAACCCGGCGGTCAGCTTTCAAGTGCAGTCTTTCTCCGAAGAGGAAATTAACCAAAAGTATGCACCGTATTATAAGGAAAAGAGCGGACTTAAAATTGCATTGCTGGCCAGCAATCCGCAATTGTATAGCAACAAACGTATTATTGAGGCGGCAGAGGCGAGAGGGCATGAGATTGTTTTTTTGAATGTCGAGCTTGCCTATATGAAGTTAGACGCCCATTCCCCGGAAATCCGCTATCGTGGGGGTAATATTTTAAAAGAGTTTGATGCCGTTATACCAAGAATAAAGCCGTCCGTTACTTTTTACGGTTGTGCTTTAATCCGTCAATTCAATAACCTTGGGGTTTATTGTCAGAATTCGGCCGAGGCTATCTCTCAATCTAGAGATAAACTCTTCGCATCGCAATTGTTCTCAAAAAATGACATTCATATACCGATAACAGGCTTTGCCAAGTCTCCGATGGATACCAAAGATCTGATAAAAATGGTAAACGGTGCGCCGTTGATTATAAAACTGTTGGAAAGCACACAAGGTAAAGGGGTGGTACTTGCCGAAACCAATAAGGCAGCAGAGAGTGTAATCAATGCCTTTAAAAGCGTGAATACCAATATCTTGGTGCAAGAATTTATCAAAGAGGCCAATGGGCAAGATATACGCTGCTTTGTCATCAATGGAAAGGTAGTGGCGTCTATGCAACGACAGGCCGAAAAAGGTGAATTCAGAGCCAATATTCACCAAGGGGGCAAGGCATCCATAATAAAGATTACTTCTGAGGAACGTAAATTGGCCCAGAAGGCGGCTAAGGTACTTAACTTGGCGGTTGCCGGTGTTGACATCATACGTTCCAACAAAGGTCCGTTATTGCTGGAAGTGAACTCTTCCCCAGGTCTTGAGGGAATTGAAAATGCAACAGGTAAAGATTTGGCCAATGCCATGATTATGGCCATTGAGCGCAAGTTACGATTTCATAAGTAGCGGCTAATTATTTCTAGCCAAGCTTTTCTAGCATTTCAGAAGTAGTTCTTTCTAGGTCGAATTCTGGCTGCCAGCCCCATTCGGTTTGGGCAGATGAATCATCGATACTGCTTGGCCAAGTGTCGGCTATCGCTTGCCTAAAGTCAGGTTCATAGCTAATTTCAAATTCTGGAATGTGAGACTTTATGCTATCTGCAATTTGGGCGGGGGTAAAGCTCATGGCAGAAAGGTTATATGCAGAACGTACTTTTATATCTTCCGCCGGAGCATCCATCAATTCCAAGGTGGCCCTAATGGCATCATCCATAAACATCATGGGCAACTCGGTATCTTCCCGAAGAAAACAGGTATATTTTTTCTCTGAAAGCGCCTTATGATATATTTCTACGGCATAATCGGTCGTTCCGCCACCTGGCATGGTTTTCCAGCTTATGAGTCCAGGGTATCTAATACTGCGAACATCTACATGAAACTTGTTATGGTAGTAGTTGCACCACCGTTCACCGGACTGCTTGCTTATGCCATAAACTGTAGACGGCTCCATAATGGTACTTTGCGGAGTTAAAGTATCGGGTGTATTCGCTCCAAAAACCGCTATGCTTGACGGCCAAAAAACTTTGTCGATCTTCTTTTCTTTCGCCAAGTTCAAAACATTGAACAAAGAATTCATGTTAAGGTTCCAGGCACGCATAGGAAATTTTTCTGCCGTTGCGCTCAACATGGCCGCCATGAGATACACCTCACTGATTTCGTAATAGGCAACCACTTCTTCCAAAGCGTCATAATCGGTAGCGTCAAGAATTTCGAACGGACCGGATTCCATAAGGCTCTCGTTTCCTTCGCGTATGTCACTGGCAATCACTTTGTCGTTGCCATATCTTTGACGAAGCGTCAAGGTCAATTCGGTTCCTATCTGGCCACAAGCGCCAATAATGAGTATGTATTTTTGCATTAAATGGAAGTTAAAATGGGGTTTGGCGCAAATATAACTGTTTGCAAAATTTGTACATTCGCCATATGAAAAGAATGTTCTTTTTTGCTTTCGTTGCTTTCTCCCTTTTTTCATGTAAAAATGAAAACAACAATGAGGAAACTTCAAGTGCCTCAAGCTACGAACTTAATGTTGAAAGTTGGCCTAAGAAATTGGTCATCAATCAAACGGCTTTAGATATTTTACAGGATTGGACAGCCTATCAAGCCTTAGAGACCGCTTTTGATGCGCTTTATAAAGTTGAGAATAAAGAAGATTTGGCACTCACCATTGACGACCTGATTGAAAAGCAAAAGGAATTGGTCGCATCGGAATACCCTGAAAAATTTGATATTCCGCAGATTAAGAGCAGACAAAAGGTTTTCAGAACCTATATTCTAAAGATTAAAGGTGATCTTTACTATTATCAAAACCCTGAAGAGTCGATAATGCAAATGTTTGAGGCATATAATGCATTTCGCAATCAGTTCAACGTGGTAGTCAACAATACGTTGGATACCAATTTGATATTGGAATAAAAAAAACGGCACTCTGTAAATAAAGCGCCGTCTATCAAATTCTTTGTAAGAAACTATTCTTTTTTCTCTTCTGCGGCTGCCGCAGGAGGGTTCTTTCTAGACTCTAAAGCCTGTTTGCTCAAACTGGCAAGATTGAAATTAGGATCTAAGGCCAATGCTTGGTCTATCAGAGCAATCGCACCATCGATATCATCTTTGTTCTTGTTATACTGAGTAAGTGCCTTTAGATGTAGAAATGCAGCTTTTAAGGGCACTTCGTATGGTTGTTGTCTCTCGTAAAAGGCATATTTCATATCATCTTTAGCATTCGCTACGCCATATTCGATATTTGATATAGCCCCGTCGTTATCTCCCGTTTGTATTTTAAGATCGGCAATTTCGTACGCGAGATAAGGATTTTCGTTTCTTTTGAAAAGCTCTTCAAAATGTTCTAAAGCTCTTTTAGGTTGATTGAGGGCTTTTAATGAAATCGCTTTCACCTGAACCGCCATATCAGAATCGTTTTCCTCTTTTTCAATACCAATGGTATTCAAGGCTTGCATGTGCTGATTGTTGTTGGCATAAACATACGCCAAGGTATCTCTACGCTCTTTAGAGGGTGCAAGTACATTCAAGTGGGTAAGGGCATTGATGACACCTGTAACGTCACCCTGTAACCTCATTTCTTGGTAAAATTCTTCGTAGTGCTTTTGAAGTTCACTTTTTGTTTGTGCCTGGGCGGTAAAGCCGAACCCAAGAAGCACCAAAAAGGCCATTTTTCTCATGAAATCGTGTTTAGTGATTGAAAATCTTCTGGTTTTGGTGGGCAAAAATACTAATATTATTGCTATCGTTCTGTTAATAAGACAATAATAGAAATGGGTAAATGTAAAAAGGATGCCAAAAGACATCCTTTTTAAAAATGTTAGTCTGGGTAATGCGTTATTGAAGCGCCATTCTTTTTTCGTTACCTTGGTAGGCCCTGAGCAAAGTGGCATAGAAGGCAATGCTTTTAGGATCTTTTTCCAGGCACGATTTCATAAAATCATACAAGTTTCTAAACCAGAGATTGGTGTGAAGGGTAGGTAAAGTAAGGTTGATCTTTTTCGGGTCGTAATCGCCATCGTTCATCACAATGGCCAGTTCTACTCTTCTTCTATGGTAATCTATTGAAACTTCTGCTGCGTTATAATGTTTTTTTAAAAGGTCTTTATGTAAGTTTTCTAATTTCTGGGGAACTTTTTGCTTGGGTACTTCACGGGCGAGTAAATTTTCCATCTCCATCAAAATACGCCCGCGTAATTTTGAATTTTCCATGGCAAATAGTTTTTATTTACCTCAAAGTTAGACCTTAATCGATGAAATGCAGCCTATCTTAACAACTATCGCCCAACTTTGTTGTGAACCTGCCCTTTAGTGTTGTGAAAACAAACTATAACGTTGTAGTGAATTCGAATCCTTTAACAGTTATTAAATTATAGGATATAATTGTTTTACCTTCCTCTTTTTTAGAAGGTTCATAATCAGGTTTTTGCAAGTTTCTTCTTTCAGCTTCTCCCGTGTAGTAGTCTTCCTTAGATGGGTGATAGGGGTAAACCGCATTGAAAATCATATTCCACCAACCTTGCTGTAAGATTTCTTCAATAACTCTGATGCAATCGGTAAGATGAATAAGATTAATGGGATGATGCCCATTCTTTAAATTCTTTCTTTTCGAAAGCATGGTAACGGGATGCCTATTTGGGCCTATTAACCCCCCGAAACGAATAACGGTAGTCTCATAATTTTTTTCTACCCTAAAAATATTTTCAGAAAGTAACAATTGCTTACCTGATTCGGTGCTGGGAAGGGTAGGGGTCTCCTCGGTAACATCGCCAGAAGCGTCCCCATAAACAGAAGTGCTGCTGACAAAAATGACCTTAGGTATTTTTGCTTCTAAAATAGCGGTATTTAAAAACGACATTTTAACTACATAATTCTCTCGTGAACCCCCTCGTAATTTCGGGGGTACGTTGATGATAACTACAGCTGCGTTATTTAATAGCGTTTCAATGTTTCCGTCAATGCCTTCTTCTGAAAGTGTTATTAGAAAAGGAGAAATACCGTTTTCTCTTAATTGGGATAGTTTTTCTACAGAGGTAGTGCTACCTGCTACTTGATAGCCCTTTTTGAGTAGAGACTTTGCTAAGGGCAATCCGAGCCATCCGCATCCTATAAGGGCAATTTTGTTATTCATAACTAACGGTGGTAATATTTATAATGGCATCATTTACAACAAAGGGCATTGGCATTTGGTGTTCAGGTCTTTCTTCGATATTTAATTCTTGATTAGTTAATAGGTCGTTAGAAGACTCAAAAAATGTCAATTTTGGCTTTTGATTTTTGGCCATGCTCAATTGCAGTTCTGTATACTCATCGGGGGTTAAATAATGGGTAAAAAGCCTACCGGAAGAGTTTTTGGGTAAATCGTATGTAGATAGTTCTTGTCCGTTAACATTGGCGGTCAGCAAATCGGCTCCATCTAAATACACATCCAATCGGTTCACAACGCGCTGCGGGGTCAAACATACTTCAATGATTCTTTTTTCGCCAATTATCGTGTCTTTTAAAGTTTCAATTTTAGGTTTTTCCAGATTTATTTTTGGGGCCTCCGATACCTGTTGAAAGGCTGTGCCATATTTACTGGACAGTATTTTAGATTTCAACCTCAGGGGCATACTGTCTTGATTGATGAAATAATCCTCGTTCCATTCGGTCAAAACGTTATCATAGCTTCCCCAATATGCTTTTTTTGAATCATTATCCGATACATAAACCAAGCTGCTGGGTCTTTTTCTGTCCTCATCAAACCCCGAATCAATATGGGCGACTATCAGACAAATGAAAAATCCTGTGAAAAACACTTTCGACCATCCTTTAGAAAATCGATAAGAAGCCAAAACAGGTGAAATCAGAAAAAATGTCAACGTAAGCATAAGTGTCGATGCTACTAGCATTTTTAACCCTAGACCTACCGCAAAACCTTTGATAAATGGGGTGTAAAGCCAAAGGGCAGGTAGCGCTAAAAACAGCAACAAAAGGGTATGTGGGTCTTTCTGATTGATTAGCGTTAGCCACATGGCCAGTAAGCAGAAAACCGGAACTATAAAGAAGCTTGCTCCTGGCAAATAAATCGCGACAAGGGTACAGATAACAAGCCATAGCACCAGAGGTGCCACTAACAGATTACGTATACCAATTTCATGATAACGGTGGTAGACGAACATGCAAATGGCGAGAGAAAATAGGGCGAAGGCCAATATGTAGAGGTAGCCATTATATGTAAAACCATGCAAGATGTCGTTATAAGACGGGTATACCCACTTTAAAAAAGGCCATGCGAAATAGCCTACTAAACCATTCAATAAAAGTGTCACTAATAGGGGTATGAAACCTAAGAGCGATTTTTTTAAACTAAGCGATTTCTTCTGTATTCCACGGATCAATAGGGCAACGAAGAATAGTATGGCTATAAAAAGCAAAGGCATGATCCAATCAAAAGGGTAGGTAACCACATGAAAAAAGGGCATGTTGAAATACACATGGTCATTTAAACTTTTCAACTGATTGAGATTGGCTTGGCTAAAATGTTCCAATAACGGCATCAGATAACTACCTTGGTGCGCTAAACTTGTTCGGTCTAATCTTTCAAAAGAATCTTGAGCTGTGTGATAATCGAAATGGTCATCAATAAAAGCGAAATTAAAACCATCGATATCAAGATTCTCTCGAAATACCGTAAGGTCTGTATCGTTGGGCAACATTTTGTAAATGCTGTAATAAAGTGAGTTGGCCATGGGATGCTCGGGACGAGCAGCTATAAATTCGGAAATCAGGTTTTGGTTTCCCCTGTTCGTTTCAATAAACGTATAGCTGGGCCCACCACTACCGCGTGCTTCAAAGTTTAACACTAAACCGATATTCTTGGCCCAAGGGTGTTGGTTGGCAAACAGTTCTGCACCATTGAGCCCGAGTTCTTCAGAATCGGTAAAGAGAATAATAATATCATTGGTTGGTCGAATTTTTTTGGATAAAAACGCCCTAACTCCCTCTAAAATAGTTGCCACTCCACTGGCCGCGTCGCTGGCACCAAGAGACGAATGCGGATTACTGTCATAATGGCTCAAGACTAAAAGTGACTTACCTTGTTCGGTACCCTCGATTTTAGCTATGATGTTAGTCGGTTTACTAAGGTTGTTGCCTTTGCCCAAAGCATAGCCGGTTTGTGTAACGGGCGAAAGCCCCATTTTATTCAACTGGTCAAAAACATACATTTTTGCAGATTGGTGAGCCGGAAAACCTAGCGCATGAGGTTCTTTAGACAATTGCTGAACATGTGCCAGCGCCCTGTCTACCGAAAACTCATTTAGGGTCGATTCTGTATCGGGATCATAACTTGGGGTCGATGTGTAGAACCCCCAATAAATGGCTGCGGCCATTAAAATTATAATGATATAGGAAGGAGTTTTTTTCATGGGGGCGATTGCTGAAATAAAAATATAAATTTCCCCAAATAATGAAGACAAATATTATAGCCGATGCTTAAAAAGATTGATTGTTTTTTAAGGGGTTTGTTGCGAATTCAACAGTCAACAAGCTGAAAAATAGCAGAATGTATTGTTTTTTTAAGTATCTTTAGTAATTAACCTTCTGCAATACCTTGCAGAATTAAACCAAATCGTTATGGGAATTAAGAGTTTTATGGGCCCTAGGGCCAAGGCTGTAGCAAAGAAGGAGTACGATGCCCCTATTTTGGTGTCGGACTATATGACCCAGAACCTGATTACGTTCAGAACGGATCAGTCGATTCTAGAGGTTATGGAATTATTTACCAAACACAATATCTCTGGGGGGCCTGTTTTGGATGACAATGGGTTTTTGGTAGGAATCATATCGGAAGCGGATTGTATGAAGCAGATTTCTGAAAGTAGATATTTCAATCAACCGATTTTAGATAAGAGTGTCGAGAAATTTATGACCAAGGAAGTTGAAACGATACCGCACGACATTTCTATTTTTGATGCTGCCGGTATTTTCGATAAGCACAACCGTAGAAGGCTACCCGTTATGCGAGACGGCATACTTGTAGGCCAGATTAGTAGAAAGGATATTGTAGTTGCTGCGCTGAAATTGAACGGCCACAACTGGAAGTAACTCTTTTATCTGAATTATATGAATTTGAAAAGCACCCTGAGGTGCTTTTTTCATTTAGGAGGCTTTTGCGTCATTCGCGCTTAACAATCATGATGAAATCGTTGTCTAGAGGTAGATACCCTAAGTCGTATACAAAATAGTAAACGGTGCCTTTTTTGGTCGTGTAGATACTAGTTATATGCTCGAAATCGAAGCCTTTATCAGTCAGTTTGGTTTTTGGGGTAGTCGTCTTACCATCCTTCAGCGAAAAGCTTTCCAAAATTCGGTAGTTTTTTCGTAGTCTGTTATTTGTGTTTCGAATAAGATTGTTGGTGTCTTTGTTAAGTTTGTTATGATATGCGTTTCGACAGTAATCGGAACAGAACTTTTTGTCTGTTCTGCCAATAATTTCCCGACCGCACTCCTCACACTTTTTCTTCAAACTACAAAGGCTTAAAATTAAACTGAACTTCTTCGCTTCCGCCTTCTTCATTTCCTATGGCCGCGTAGATGTTCACTTCTTTATCACTTATTTTCTCAAAAGTAAAACCTTCAAAATACACCCTGTTCTTCTCAAGTTTTAACAATCGAAATTGCTGAACCTCGTCTTTCGTTTCCCATCCTTTTAAATCAGAATTGAAATGTTTGAGTTCGTATATCAAAGTTCCATCAACTTCTCTAATGTGGCCTAGTTCGTAGAAAGAAACGGTGCCATCAACGATTAACCGAAAAGAGAACATCATCGAACCGCCCAAAGGGGGAGCCCAAATTTCTTCTGTAACACCTCCAAAAGCGGTGCCCCGCCAATGGCCTGCCATCCATTCTATAGAATTTAATGATGCTTTTGGCGAACTGGCATTATCGGGCATAGTGAGGGTGTTTTGCCCAAGAGCAGCATATGATATTAAAAGCGTAATGAAAAGAAGGTGGCGCATAGAAGTTATATACACACCAATATACAAAATATCATAATCAGTAAGTCTTAAGAAGAAAGGGCCCTAAACAATAGTAATCTCGTATTTGTGCAGCAGGCCCTTTATTTCGTTTAGAGAAAACTTGGCTTTTTTTAGTTTGTTTCTTTCGGGGTCGATTGAGTAGTTCTTCGCGCTTGTAAAGTCAGATTTTTCCAAATCTGTATTGTTGAATACTGCATTTAGCATATTACAATTTTGAAAGCTGACTTCTTTTAATTGGGCGGATGAAAAGTCAGTGCTAGTGAGATTACAGTTTAAGAATTTCTGTTTGTTCAGAGTCATCTCATAAAACGAAGAATAGCTGAGGTCACATCCCGAAAAGAGGAATTCGATTAGAAACGTATTACAGGTCTCGAACCTAAGCCCCATCATTTTGCAGAGATTAAAATCTACTTCTTTAAACGTGGTGTTGACAATATTGGCATTGCTCAAATTGCATTCAACAAATTGACACTCCATGAAATTTTGGTTGTCTAGAAAGCCACGAGAAAAATTACAGCCTTCGAACCTACAGTTCTCATATTCGCCTTGAGGTAGCCTTGTTACGCTAAAATCCTGTCCTTTAAAAGTTTTATCGGCAATAAACGGTTTTTGCATGTTTCGTTCAATAGATTGATGAGCCAATAAATTTAAAGAATCTAGTGAAACATAGGTTTCGTTTGTCAACCGAAGTATCGACTATAGCTGGTTAAGCCAAGATGATTAACTTCAAAAATAATCCGTCTTATTGATGATTAGAGTCGGCCGATAGAGAAATTGACCAGCTCTAATGAAATCATCGTTTATAGTCAAAAGAAATATAATCGGCATGACCGATGTTATTCAGTGGCTTATCAGTGTTTTTATAAACTAAGTAAATATTAGCCTTTTCAGATTGGGTCAAAATAGGTATATCAAAATAGGACGTTTTCTCCGGTCCGAAATAATCTATTTTTTGCGTTCCGATTATGGGGCCGTCGATAGCTCCTTCGTGAATTTCGAGAAGACCTTTGAACTCATAGTCTGAATTAAAGAAGGTGGCATATTTGAGAGTTTTAAGATTTTTCAAGATGATATTATCAAATCTCAAAAAGCTTTTGTCGACCATACCGCCGACTACCCTTGAATAATTGGTTCTCCAGCTATTGATTCCTTCACTTATTTCGTTGGCCTCTTCGGCTTGTATTTTTTGGCTATTGAAAACGAATTGCTCGGTGGCCGTCAATTCTGATTCAGGCTGGTCTGGGTTGCCCTTATCGCGGTAAGAGGCCATTAATATATAGCTTCCTTCTCCCGGGGAACCTTCATGTTGGTCGAACGTCAAAGTACCCTCTAATGGTAAGTATTTTTGTTCTGACTCATCACTGGGCTTCAACGATAAAATATAATCGACGATTTTTGTAACCTCTTCTACATTCAGTTGCGGGTGGGCCGACATGGATCCTTCTCCCCATACGCCACCACCGCCTTTGATGATTTTTGAGACCAGATAACCAGTATCTTCCGCATTGTATTTTTTGGCAACCTCCAAATAGCTAGGGCCATTCACTTTCTCGTCAATGGCATGACAGGCTTTGCAATCGGAGTTGTCTATTATTTTTCTTCCTTCAGGAACTATGTTTCTTTGGTGGCCAATAGTAGCCTTTACCATGTCTTTTCCTTCGGGTATATAATCAAAAGTAACTTTTACATCTTTTGAATCTAGGGTGCCTTCTTCAGTGCTCCCATCTTGTCTGTCCTTGACCAGAATACGGTAGTTGACTTTTTTGTTCGTCCAATAAATAGAATCATTGTTCTCGATTTCCATAATCAATTCAGGAGGGTCGTTGCCCACCATGATCTTCGAATTGGCTATTGAAGTATTGCCTTTTTCATCGGTCACTTTTAATTTGACATCATAAATGCCCTCTTTTTCAAAAGTGTGTACGGGGTTCTTTTCGTTGGATTGTGAATTGCTTCCTTCAAAAAACCATTCGTAAGATAGAGGGTCATTGTCATAATCTAGCGAAGAATCTGCTGAGAAATTAATGGTTAAAGGAGCGGCCCCTACCGATTTGTCGTGAACGAATTTGGCGATCGGGGCTCTATTTCCTGGCAGGTAGCTGATGCTACTGAGCCTTGCATCCAGATTTTGGGCGTTCCATTTTTGGCCATATTCGAGAACGTACATTTTACCATCCGAGCCAAAAATCATATCCATAGGATGCGAAAATTCAGTATTTGGCATAAACGCGTCTGCCTTTACATAATCTTGGTTTTCGTCTAGGGTAATGACATAGATCCAGTCGCGCATCCACTCGTATAAGAATAATTTGTTCTCAAAGTATTCGGAAGGAAAGGCGTTTTCAGCATCTGGGTAGTCACTAGCATGATAGACAGGTCCGGCCATTGGGTTGATGCCGCCAGCGCCCATCCAAGGAAACTCTTCAGATCTATAATAGGTCATCGGAATCATTGAGGGTTGCGCCGGGGGCAATTCTTGTAGGCCTGTATTGTGGCGAGAGTCGTTGATGATATTTTCTGGGTCGAATTTCGGGCCCGAGGTGTTGCTCTCAAAATCGTAATCATTGTAAGGTTCGTTGTAGCCACGCGTATATGGCCAGCCCCAGAAACCGGCTTTGCGTGCTTGGTCGTATTCGCCCATGCCGCTGGGCCCCCTGTCTGGATCGGCTTTTCCGGCGTCAGGCCCGATGTCGCCCCAATATAGATAGCCTGTTTTGCTATCGATTGAAGGACGAAAGGGGTTTCTATTACCCATTATGTAGATTTCGGGTCTAGTTTTTTCAGTGCCTTCTGGAAATAGGTTTCCTTCGGGGATGGAGTACGAGCCATCATCCTCAGGTTTTATTCTTAGTATTTTACCGCGCAGGTCATTGGTGTTGGAAGCGGATTTCTGAGCGTCCCATGCCTCACGACCTTCGCGCTCATCAATAGGTGCAAAACCGGAAGATTCAAACGGATTCGTATTATCCCCGACAGCGATAAATAAATTTCCGTTAGGTCCGAATTCCAACGCCCCACCACTATGACAGCATTGTCTTGACGTAGGTATTTCAAGAAGAATTTTTTCGGTACTTAGGTCTACTTTCTTATCTGAAACCATAAACCTAGAGATACGTTGCTTAGATACTTCGCCGGGGGCGGTGTAAAACAGATAAATCCAGTGGTTTTTCATATAGTTTGGGTCAACGGCAATACCTAAAAGACCATCTTCATTACCATAGAAGAGATCTAACTGGGCCATAAGTTCTGTTTTTTCCTTATCGAAATCAAAGAGTTTGACAGCGCCTCTGCGCTCAACGAAAATGATGCCCTCTCCTGGCAATTCGTCAAGTTCCATAGGTTCGTTCAAATTGAAATCGAGTATTTTTTTTGCAAAACGGTCTTCGGGCGGTACCCTTTGTGTCTTCGCCTTATCGTAATCGAGACTATTTTTTCCTACGGCATAATTGATTCCCCCGAGCAGGTGACTTAAAAATTGAGGATTTGAATAGGTCTCATCTGTATGCCCCAATTCGGTGTAGAAGGCCCTTCCTCCGTCATATTCATGAAACCAAGAAATGGGGTGTTCATCTCCATTGGTGCCCCCTTCGTAGCTGGTTTCATCGACGCTTACCAAAACCTGAATGTCCGGATTAATGTTTACAAAATTGTACCACTCGTCACTTTTCGTCCAAATCGAATCTGTGAACATGTTGGTGGCATTGTGCTCTTTGTTCTCAATTCTTAGAGTGGCTTCTTGAATTTTAGGGTGGCTGTCAAAAACAGCACCGACCAGTTTATTGTACCAAGGCCAATCATATTCGGTATCGGTTGCCGCATGTATACCGACAAAGCCGCCACCAGCTTGAATATATCGTTCAAAATCGGCTTGTTGAACATCGTTCAGTATATCTCTGGTAGTGTTTAGGAAAACGACCGCGGAATAATTTTGTAGGGAATCTTCATTAAAGTATGCCGAGTCTTCGGTGGTAGTAATCTTATAACCGTTTTCTTCTCCCAATTTCTTGAGTGCTTGTGCCCCCGTCTCTATCGAACCATGACGGAAGCCCTCCGTTTTACTAAAAACCAATAGTTCTTTTGGCTGGGGCTGGCATGCCGAAAGGGCTATGGTCAACACCAAAATAATGAAGTGACAACTCTTGAAAGAAGGTAACAAGTGAATGCTTTTGTTAAAGACTGTATGGGTACTCATGGTCGTTGGTTTTGGTAATATGGTCAGGCGCCGAAAACAGATATGGTCGACCTTTAGGTCGACCATTGCTGAACTCAACTAATCATGAAACTAACATAATTATTTTAATCTATATCCCAGAATATTTTAGCATCTAAATTATCGTCTGCGCTAACCGCACTATAATTGTCTGCATTAAATGTTCTTTCTGCCGACGGGTATATAAATCTATTCGGGGGAGTGGTTTGAGCGGAAGAATTATCGTTGACAAACTCTAGGTCTGGTAAATCTAAACGGCGTATTTCGGCCCAATTCTCGTACATCTGTACCATATTTAAATGAACCCATTTTTGTTTTGCTAGCAAACCTAGTTTTTCTTGATCGCTAGTGGCTGAATCCCAAGAGATTTCTCCTTCCAATAGATAGTTATCTATTTCGGACGGATTAAGAGCTTCAATTTCTGGTGAATCATCAAAGTTGATTGCCAAATCTCTCGCTGAATAATAAAAGTTTACAGACTCTCTTATGCCTTTCTCATAGTGTTCTTTAGCCATCGCGTCATTTGAACCCAAGTAATATTCAGCGAGATAAAAGTCAACATCGGAGGCTGAAATTAACAAGCCAGGAAAATTACGATTGTTCTTGAAAGTCCAATTATTGTAGATGCTTACAACCCCAGAGTTGACTAGAGCTGTTTGCGCACTTTCGGCCATATTGGGGTCAAGACCTAGATATTCATTTTCTTCAGCTTCGCTGCCGGGTTGAAACATGCAACGCAATCTCGGGTCAGTGTTTTCTACCATGTAATCAATCATAGCCTTACTAGCAACGTTAGAGTTCCATCCATCACCTTCTACGAAGGTACTCTGGAAATTAGCCTCTAGACCCATTCCTTCTCCCAAAGATTCTATTTGAATATTTTCCTCATTGCTATTTACAATAGGGTAGGTTGAAGGATTGCTTAAAATTTCGCCTATTTGGCTTTGTGCAATACCTGAAAATTCGCTGTTTAAAGAAGCTCTGGTCAACAACCGGAGTCTTAAAGAATTACAGTACTTTTTCCAAGTATTGATATCACCTCCATTAACAAAATCTTGAACTGTAAAGTAATCTTTTACTGCCGTTGTGAGATTGATAGTATTTAATTCTAAGGCAATAGACTGTAATTCATCTATCATCATGGTATAAAGACTTTCAGCAGAGTCAAAAGAAGCGTAAGAAGATTCGTAGTCACCTTCATTCTGACTTATTTTACCAGCCTCGGTAAAAGGTATATCTCCAAAAAGGTCTATCATTTTTTGGGTGTAATCATATAGATAGATTTTACCTGTTATGATAAAAATGCGGTATTCATTTTGTTCTTCAGGTGTCAACTGGTCGTAAATCCTCTCCATTTCACGAAACTGGAATAGAGTGGCGTAAAACCTGTTGTAAATTGGGTCGATAGGAGCATCACCAGGCGTATATCTACCAATACTATTTTCGAATCCTCGAGTTTGTGTATATACCATTAAAGTGGGCCGACCCGTTACAAAGTATGTAGAGTAAGATGGCATGATATCTTCTTTATTGCTTTGCAAGAAGCCCGCATACTGCTTTTCAACTGTTGTTTCTGCAATGGTTGAAGGGTCGGAGTAGTAATCTTTGAAATCATCATCCTGACAGGAGACCAACAAAATGGCCATGGTCAGAAAGGTTGTTACGAATATTTTTAAATTCTTCATGAATATGATTATAACGTTAAACGAAATACTTAAAATCTAGCTCTAAGTTGTAATCCAACGGTTTTGCTGGTCCAACCATTAGCACCGTTGTACCAGTTTTCTTGCCAGTCTGTTCCCACAGTTACACCTTCGCCGTCAACTTCTTTAATGCTTCTGTATAAATAGAATAGGTTTCTGCCAAACACAGATAAATTGATTGAGGATAAGCCTGTTTTTTCAACTACCTCTTTTGGTATACTATAGCCAATCGATATTTCACGCATTTTTAGGTAGTTGTTCTCTCTTACAAAAAGATCGTATCTAGTATTAGGGCTGTATGCTGGACCACCCCAGTTATAAACGGTCCAAAAATATTCTGGGTTTGAAACCACTATATCGTTAGGAGTTCCATCGGCCTTTACACCATCTAAAATGATACCGTCGTTATAGACCCTTTCTCCAGCCGGTCCTTGTGCTGCGTTGGTCTGTATCAATTGTACGTTATCGCCATCTTGAGATGGGTAATAACTTAAACCTCCTCTAGCCGAATCGCTCCAAGCTAAACTTTCTTCTGTTAAGCCACGTCCGACCATCCAATAGTATCCCTTAGGCATGATGTCTCCTCCCCAGCTATAATCTATACTGAAATCTAATGTGAAGTTTTTAATGGAGAGATTAGACCAAATACCCCCAATAAAATCAGGATTGACATTACCTGCTTTGACCCATTGATCAGCATCTACCAGATAAAGACCGTTATCGGATACAACATTGTTACCGTTCGCATCGGTTAATAATGGGTGAACCATAATATCGCCCATTGCCTCGCCGACTTGTGAAACCAATTGTACAGCGCTACCATCTTGGTCTTTATGAACCAATTTGTCTGAATCACCTGTTAGCTTTTTAACGGTATTTTTGTTTCTCGAGAAGTTAATTCCGACATTCCAATCGATATCTGACGTTCTTATGGGAGTTCCGTTCAATCCTACTTCTAGACCTTTATTCCCCAAGACACCTATATTGGCAAGAACAGACTGTGCACCAGTACTTCGAGGTAAAGTATATTGTAGAATTTGATCTCTAATTTCTGCATCATAGTATGATACATCTAAACCTAATCTGTTTTTGAACATTCTCAATTCAAGACCGAATTCAATCTCATGCTTCTCTTCAGGTCTAATTTTATCATTACCATACTGAGTGGGCAGTGTGGTATATATGGTTTCAGAACCACTAAGACCAAGTTGGGTATAGGCAATATTTGCTTGGTATAACCCAGGAGCGTTACCTACTACACCCCAAGAGCCCCTAACCTTGAACAAATCAATTGATTGAGGCAGTTCAAAAGCTTCTGATACAACAAAACTACCATTTACCGAAGGATACGTAAAGCCATTGTATTCGGCAGGTACGGTTGAAATTCTATCTTTTCTAATAGTACCTTCAAGATATAGCATGCCCTTATAATCGAGATTTAGAGTTCCGAAAACACCGTCTCTTAAATAGTTATCGCGATTGTTCCAGTTTTTTAGGTCAGCAATAGTAGGCTGCAATCTTGAGGCGCTCATATCGTACCAATTTTCAACGGTAAGACCGCCCACCGTCTGTAACTGGGTCAACCTATTGGTTCTTTCTTCGGCATTGTATCCAAGTCGAGCGAGAACTGAAAAATCATCATTAATGGCTTTGTTGTAGGTTAAAAGAAGTTCACCGTATTTTACATTGTCCTTTTTTTGACGCATTCTGAACATACCTGTAGTATTGTTGTATACCAATGGTATTTCAGTGGGGTTTTTGTCTTCTGTATATTCGGAAGTGAAATCATGTGATGCTCTTGCCCTGAAATTAAAATCTTTCAAAAAGTCATACTCTAAGGTTACAGCTGCAATAACACGGTCAGAAGCTTCTTCGTACTGATGTCTATTGATTCTCCAGTAATAGTCTAAAATATCACCTCTATACCCTGGAATGGTAAGATTTTCATTAGGCGTAAAACTCTGGGCAGAACCCAATACGTAACGATAGCCCAAACTGGTCTGATAGTGATCGGTGTACCAATCGGCATTGTCGAAACGGTTCATCATTCCGCCAAAATTGTTTACAATCCTGTCAATCTTATAAGGTCGGTTGTAAACTTTTTTGTTGTAGTAGTCTACAACAACCTGAGTTCTAAAGTTATCGGTCCAATCGATATTTGAATTCAAACTAAAAGTGTTGTTGTAATTACTAGAATTTGGAGTTACCGCCTGATTGTCCAGTCTTGTGAAAGAAAATCTAGTATTTGCCTTTTCTCCAACATGAGAAAGGCCAAAGTTAAATCGGGTGTTGTGGGCGGTTTTGAATAAACCTTCATAGCTGTTCTGAGCGGTATAAGGTCTAACATTACCATCCCAAGCAAGAATAGGTTGGCCGTCAAATCTTGGCCCATAGTTGAGGTTAGTTCCAATTACCCCTTTTGTATCAGGAGTTCCATCCCCATTAGTATCATAATATTGAAAACCATCTGCATCGACATCATCTCCCCAAGCCGAAACAAACCAAGGATATCCTGGGCCTCTTTCGTTTTGCCATTTAGGCATATACGCAACATTATCGAAGCTGTAGACTGAATTGAATTCTCCACTCCATCCTTTGCCTTTACCCTTTTTAGTAGTAATCAGTAATACCCCGTTAACAGCTTCCGAACCGTAGAGGGCAGCTGCTGAGGCTCCTTTCAAGATTGAAATGTTTTCTATATCTTCTGGGTTAATGTCTAATAGACCATTTCCTTCTACACGTTGGTTGCTCCAATAATCGGCGTTAGAAACATCTTGGTTTCTGATTGGAACACCGTCTTTTATTATTAATGGTTGATTGCTTCCGTTAATAGAGTTTAAACCTCTAATATTAATATTTACAGCACTAGTGTTTCCACCAGGAGTGGCCGCTATCTGTACACCAGGGGCTTTACCATAAAGAGCGGTAGCAAAATTGGTAGGGGCCGCGTCTACTAATGCATCAGCCTCTACAGTGGCAACGGCATAACCCAGTGCTTTTTTCGCACGAGTAATACCTAGACCGGTAACAACAACTTCTTCTAGTTCACTAGCATTTTCCGCTAAAACTACATTGATTGTGGTTTGCCCGTTCACGGAAACTCTTTTTGTGGCATACCCCATATATGATATTTCCAAAATGGGATTATCTCCTGTAATGGTAATGGAATAGTTCCCATCAAAATCGGTCGATACTCCATTGGAGGTGCCAACTTCTACTACGGTAGCTCCGGGAAGCGGAAAACCGGTTTCGTCACTAACCGTGCCCGTAATAGTTTCTTGAGTGCTTAATATATCAGTGGTTACGAGCACACTTGAAAAAGCTGAAGACCTATTTAAAGTGATAATCATCAAGAACAGTAGAAGGACTGTCTTAAAGTCAAATTTGGGAATTATCCCTTCGGAAATCCCCAATTTCTGTCGTTTTTGCATAATTGCTGAGAGTGTTAGTTAAACTTAGTTTTGAGTTTGTTAGTTACTGTTCTAATTCTTTGAAGGTTATATCAGAATTACAAATTGATGCCTACACCTATTTTTAATTAAGATTTAACAATTTGCTAAACTTTGGGCTCAAAATTATATGGCCTATATGTTAATATCTACTAAAAATTATGCTTATAAATGTATTTTTTTTGCCGTATTGATGTAAAATTGCTTTTTTTGAATGTAATTGTATCTAAATGTGTTAAATCTATGTTTAGAAAACCCTAACTGATGAAATTACATTTAATAGACAGAGCAAGCGCTCAGCATAGCTCTTTTACTGTAAGTAGACATCATTATGCGCATTTTTTGAAAATTTGGCACCATCACCCCGAATTGGAGTTAGTGGCTATTAAAAAAAGCACCGGCACCCGTTTTATAGGTGATAGTATCGAAAAGTTCGAAGAGGGTGAAGTAGTACTTATAGGTAAGCATCTGCCTCATATGTGGTTGAACGATGATAGTTATTTTGAAGATGGTTCGCAGAAAGTGGCCGAGGCGCTGGCGGTTCATTTTACCCAAGATTTTTTGGGACAGGGGTGGTTGTCAAAACCTGAAATGCAGTCGATATCCAAACTTTTCGACTTGGCCGAACAGGGTGTGAAATTTATTGGCTTACCCCCTAGAACTATCGATGAGATAGAAGGTTTATTGGACCTGAACGGTTTTGATAAAGCGCTTGGGTTCCTCAAGATTCTCAATAGACTGTCCAGACATCCTTCGTATAGGCTGCTTTCGAGTTCCGGATTCGTGAACTCTTTTCGAAAGTCCGATAATGAGAATCTTGATCGTATTTATGAATATATCTTCAAGAATTTTAATACACCCATACATTCTAAAGATGTGGCTGAAGTAGCCCACATGAACGCCTCTGCTTTTAGCCGTTTTTTTAAACGCGTTCACAGAAAGACCTTTACCCGCTACTTGAATGAAATTAGGGTAGGTTATGCTTGCAAGCTTCTTATGGAGAACAAAAATTCGGTTTCTTCAGTTTGCTACGAATCTGGGTTTAATAACATCTCAAATTTTAACCGTCAATTCAAGTCCATTGTTGGCATGTCTCCCAGTGATTATGTTAGATTGCATACTTGAATTATGGTTTTTACAAATTTTGGGCAAAAAAAGTATTGTCAAAGGTCATTTTTGAGGTAGTTTTCACCGCGTTCAAGAATTAGATTTGTTTACTAATTTTTCTTTTTAATGAACGAGAATGTGATTATCACAGGAATAGAGGTAAAAGATGTACGCTTTCCGACGAGCAAATCTTTAGATGGTTCCGATGCGATGAACCCAGACCCCGACTATTCCGCCGCATATGTAATTTTGAAATCCAATCACACTCAAGGTTTAGAGGGTCACGGACTCACATTTACAATTGGCAGGGGAAATGAGCTTTGCGTGGCTGCCATTCAGTCGTTGGCTCCTTTGGTAGTTGGTAAAAGCCTAAAATCCTTTACGGATAAAATGTCCGGTTTCTATAAAATGATAACCGGAGATAGCCAGTTACGTTGGCTTGGTCCCGAGAAGGGCGTGATTCATTTGGCCACGGGCGCTTTGGTAAATGCCGTTTGGGACCTGTATGCGAAAACTGAAGGGAAGCCTTTATGGAAGTTGTTGGCAGACATGTCTCCTGAAGAACTGGTTGACTGTATCGATTTTACTTACATTACTGACGCCATTACTCCTTCAGAAGCACTGGAAATACTTAAAAAGCAAGAATCTACTAAGCAAAAAAGAACTGATGATTTGCTTAAAAAAGGATACCCCGCTTACACTACTTCAGCCGGTTGGTTAGGCTACTCCGATGAGAAAATGCGAAAGTTATGTCGCGAAGCCAAGGCCAAAGGTTTCGACCATATAAAAATCAAAGTCGGTTCAGACCTTAATGATGATATGAGGCGTGCCGGTATCATTCGGGAAGAAATAGGTCCCGATTTAAGGTTGATGATGGATGCCAATCAAAAGTGGGATGTTGATGAAGCAATAGCAAACATGGCCGAGTTGGCTAAATACAATCCGTATTGGATTGAAGAGCCTACCAGCCCTGATGACGTATTGGGCCATGCAAAAATTGCAGAGGCAGTGGCGCCCATAAAAGTCGCTACCGGAGAGCATTGCCAGAACCGTGTTGTATTCAAGCAACTGATGCAAGCCAATGCAATCGGAATCTGTCAAATTGATAGTTGCAGGGTCGGTGGAGTGAACGAAATACTGGCTATTTTATTGATGGCTGCCAAATTTAACGTACCGGTTTGCCCCCATGCAGGTGGTGTTGGGCTTTGTGAATATGTTCAACATCTCTCTATGATTGACTATATTGCAATCAGTGGTTCAATGGAGAATCGCATTATTGAATACGTTGATCATTTGCACGAACATTTTCATGATCCGGTCATAATTAAGAACGGTGCCTATCAGGCACCGCAACTTCCAGGTTTTAGTATTACGATGAAAGATGAGTCTATTCGAGACCATCTTTTTCCTAACGGACCGGTATGGCAAGAAATAAATAAAGCAGTTTAGTGTGCGTGTTTAATGTTTTCATCATTTACACAACTTAAAACTATAGTAAGAAAATGAAACTACTACGTTACGGAATCGCAGGGGAAGAAACACCAGGCGTTCAGCTTGAAGACGGAACTAAAATTGATGTTTCTGCCTTTGGCGAAGATTTCAATGAAGATTTTTTTGGTGATGGCGGTATCGAAAGACTCGAAAATTGGTTGAAAATCAATCAGGAAAAATGCGAAAAGATAGCTGATGATGTTCGGTTAGGACCTCCTTTGACCAGACCTTCAAAATTGGTTTGTGTAGGCCTGAACTACGCCAAGCATGCGGCTGAAGGGGGTATGGCGGTGCCTAAAGAACCCGTGTTGTTCTTTAAAGCGACCTCTGCCATTGTAGGCCCCAATGATGATGTTATCATTCCGAAAGGAAGCAAAAAAACTGATTGGGAAGTTGAGCTTGCCATAGTTATCGGTAAGAAAGCATCGTATGTTTCTGAAGAAAATGCTTTTGACCATATAGCCGGTTATGTTCTTCATAATGACTATAGCGAACGTGCTTTTCAAATAGAGAAAGAAGGGCAGTGGTGCAAGGGAAAAGGGTGCGATACTTTTGCTCCTCTCGGCCCTTTCATTGCTACTAAAGATGAAATAGAGAATCCTAATAACCTGAACCTGTGGTTAAAGCTAAATGGTGAAAAAATACAGGACAGTTCTACCTCCGATTTTATTTTCAATGTTCAGCAAGTGGTAAGTTATATCAGTCAGTTTATGACCTTGCTTCCCGGTGATGTGATTTCTACGGGAACCCCTTCGGGTGTCGGTTTAGGCTTTAAGCCACCTAAGTACTTGAAGCCGGGTGACGTGGTAGAATTGGGTATTGAAGGCTTAGGAAAGTCTCAGCAGACGGCAAAAGCCTATAAAGAATAACAAATTGAGTATATGAGATTGATTGCCCCCCTAGCATTAGGCATATTTTTTCTGGTGCAGTTATCAGCGGCCCAAGCTATTTATGAAGACGAGAGATATGTGCCCGAAACCGACCAGTTGGTATTGGATAAACTGGATAAATGGCAAGACATAAAATTCGGACTTTTAATGCACTGGGGGCCCTATTCTCAATGGGGGGTGGTAGAATCGTGGTCTATTTGTCCTGAAGAATACGGTTGGTGTGAACGTAAGAAGGGCTCTAATCCTCAAAACTATAACGCCTATAAACAGGAATATGAAGGTTTACAGACTACTTTCAATCCGGTGGAATTTAACCCTGAAAAATGGGCCAAAGCGGCCAAAAATGCCGGGATGAAGTATGTGGTGTTTACAACAAAACATCATGATGGTTTCTCAATGTTCGATACCGAGTACACCGATTATAAGATAACCGACGCTAAAACGCCTTTTAGCTCGAACCCTAAGGCAAATATTACAAAAGAGATTTTTGATGCTTTTAGAAGTGAGGGGCTTTGGGCAGGCGCCTATTTTTCAAAACCTGATTGGCATGTTGATTCATATTGGGATCCCTATTACCCGCCTAGAGACCGTAATGTAAATTATAGTCCAGAAGAAAACCCTGAGAAATGGCAAGAGTTTACCGATTTTACGCATAATCAAATTCTAGAATTGCTTACCGACTACGGTAAAGTAGATATTCTTTGGCTGGATGGTGGCTGGGTGGCGAAAACCCCTAAATCTGAAATTACAAGTTGGTATGATGCCCAGTTAAAGGACAATGAAAGCGGTTACCTCAAGAACCGAATTGTCAATCAAGATATAAAAATGGACGAGCTGGTCGATAAGGCCAGAGAAAAGCAACCAGGTTTGATAGTGGTCGACAGGGCCGTTCATGGTAAAAATCAAAATTATCTTACACCTGAAAACCGGGTGCCCGAAAAGCCATTGCCTTACCCATGGGAATCATGCATCATAGCTGGTGGCGGATGGTCGTATTCACCAAATGCCAAATACATGAGTGGGCGAGAGGCAGTTCATACCTTGGTCGATATTGTGGCAAAAGGGGGCAATCTCTTACTGAACATCGCCCCAAGCCCTAAGGGTGAATGGGATGAAGGCGCGTATCGCCTGCTTGAAGAGATAGGCGCATGGATGAAAGTGAACGACGAGGCCATTTATGGCACCGAAGCCATGGCACCCTATAAGTATGAGAATATTTGCGTAACCTCTAAACCATCAGGGGAGGTCTACCTTATTTATATGGTCGATAAAGACCAAAAAGAAGTTCCCTCTGAAATCTATTTTGAAGGTTTAGCTCCTAAAGGAGGTAAGGCTCAGCTTTTAGGCTCAAAAAAGAGGTTGAAATGGAAAAAGAAGGAGAAAGGAATCTCGATTGAAATTCCTGAGGAAGTAAAAGCGGAGCTATTAAAAACAGAAGCTTTCACCATTAAGTTCGGATAAGGGCATGAGATGTAAAAATACATGTCAGGTATTATTAGCGATTATGGTGCTCTTTGCTTGTAGAAGTGCTTATGGTCAGGATTCCATAGCCGATAAAAGCACAAAAATGCAGTGGTTCAAAGATGCCAAACTAGGGGTCTTTATTCATTGGGGGCTTTATTCCGTAAACGGTATCGATGAGTCTTGGTCATTCTATAATGGGTATATTTCCCATAATAACTATGTGAAGCAAACGAAGGGCTTTACGGCAAAGAATTACCATCCTGAAAAGTGGGTCGAACTGATTAAGAATTCGGGAGCTAAATACACGGTCATAACTTCAAAACACCATGAGGGTTTTGCGCTCTGGAACAGTAAATACGGCAACTTTAATTCGGTTGAAAGTGCTGCAGCCAAAAAAGATGTATTGACACTTTTCGTTGAAGAAGTTCGAAAAGAAGGGTTGAAACTGGGTATCTATTATTCATTGCCAGATTGGTCATACCCAGATTATACTCATTTTACACGTGACTCGGTAAGGTATAAGGCGAACGATGAGCCCAAAAGATGGAACAAGTTCTTAAACCTATATCAAGGTCAGTTAAAAGAGTTGTCAGATAACTATAACCCCGACCTTTATTGGTTTGATGGTGATTGGGAGCATAGCTCGGAAGAATGGCAAGTGCCAAAGGTGAAATCAATGCTTCAAGAAAGAAACCCTAACGCCATTATCAATTCGCGTTTAAAGGAAGATGGTGATTATGATACTCCCGAACAGGGCATGCCAATTACAAGGCCTACCAACCCGTATTGGGAGCTGTGCATGACCATGAACAATTCATGGGGCTATCAGAAGAATGACCATGATTATAAGACTGCCGATCAAATTATCGGCATTTTTACCGATGTCATCTCCAATGGAGGAAACTTGCTTTTAGATATAGGCCCTAAAGGTGATGGTACTATTCCCCAAGAACAAGTTGAAATCTTAGAGGGACTAGGTAGGTGGACGAACAAGCATAAAGAGGCCATTTACGAAACGGTTGCAGGCATACCGAAAGAGCATTTCTATGGGGCCACCACATTGTCAAAAGATAGAAGAACTTTATACCTTTTCGTCAAGAGCAACGCAAACGGTGAAATCGTTCTAAGAGGTCTCAAAAACAATATCAATCGCATCTATGTGGTAGGCGAAGGAACCAAACTTAGCCATCAAGAAGTTGGTAAGGTGTACTGGAGCCACTATCCCGGTATAAAATACATTAAGCTTCCCGAGCATGTTTTAGACCAAAATATGACTGTATTGGCAGTGATGCTAGATGGTGAAGTAGACCTGTATAGAGAAAAAGGGTCGGTAATAGAAAGCAATTAACTCTAACCAAATGACAAAAACCAAACTATTCCTAATCGCAATTATTTGTTTGTTATCTTCCTGTAAAGAGGTGGCACCACCAAAGCCGGTAGGTCCTTTGCCTTCTGAAAGGCAGTTGGCGTGGCACGAGCTTGAGTACTATGCTTTTATCCATTTCAACATGAATACGTTTACCGATATGGAGTGGGGTTTGGGTGGAGAGTCTCCTGATACTTTCAATCCGTCGGAGTTGGACACCCGTCAATGGGCTAAAGTAGCTAAGGATGCCGGAATGAAGGGAATTATTATCACCGCCAAACATCATGATGGGTTTTGCCTTTGGCCAACAAAAACAACTGAGCATTCAGTGAAAAACTCGCCTTGGAAAGATGGCAACGGCGATTTGATAAAAGATCTTTCGGAAGCCTGTAAAGAATTCGGATTGAAATTTGGGGTATACCTTTCTCCTTGGGATAGAAATGATGCCGATTATGGTAAACCGGCCTATGTAGCGCGATACCACGAACAGCTTCGAGAACTCCTTACCAATTACGGTGAAGTCTTTGAAGTTTGGTTCGATGGGGCCAATGGTGGTACCGGTTACTATGGTGGGGCCAATGAAGAACGTAAAATTGATAATAAAACCTATTATGAATGGGATAGGGTGACCGAAATCGTTCGTGAGCTTCAGCCTAATGCGGTCATTTTCAGTGATGGCGGCCCTGATATAAGATGGGTAGGTACAGAAGAAGGTTTTGCCAATGAGACCAACTGGAGCATTATGCGTAGAGATGAAATTTACCCAGGATGGCCGAGATACAAAGAGCTTCGCTCGGGGCATCAAGATGGTACACACTGGTTACCTGCCGAAGTAAATACATCTATCAGACCGGGTTGGTATTATCACCCCCGTGAAGATCACCAAGTTAAAAGTTTGGCTCGATTGGTTCAAACGTATTACGAATCTATAGGGCGAAATGGCAATTTTTTACTGAACCTTCCGGTAGATACTAGGGGCTTGGTTCATGAAACCGACGTAAAGCAGTTGTTGGCACTAAAAAACCAAATCGATAAAGATTTTGCCCATGAATTGGCAGAAGGCATTAAGGTGCAAGCTTCAAACGTGCGCGGTGAAAATGGCCAATATGCTGCCAATCAAGTCAACGATGGTGATGTCGAAACCTATTGGGCAACAGATGATAAGGTTACTACGGCTTCGTTAACCTTTGAATTTGATAAGCCGACTGAAGTGAACCGGATTTTATTGCAAGAGTACATTCCGTTGGGGCAGAGGGTAATCAGATTCTCTGTAGAAGCGGAGGTAGATGGCAGTTGGAAAAAAATTGATGAGCAAACCACAATTGGCAATAAAAGAATTTTAAGGTTCGAAACCGTTAAGGCTTCAAAGGTTCGGGTCAATTTTCTAGAATCAAAAGGTCCGTTGGTAATTTCGAATATAGAGCTTTATAGGGCACCTAATTTTCTTACGACCCCATTCGTTAGTAGAGCCCGTAACGGCGAGGTGACTTTAACGGTAGCCGATGATGAGGTCGATATATATTATACTTTGGATGGAAGCGAACCTACCAACAAAAGCGACAAGTACGAAAAGCCTTTTTTAGTTTCGGAGGCCACTACCTTAAAATCAATCGGCTACGATGCGGAAACTGGAGAGCAATCGGAAACCCAATTGACCTATATTGATATACCAAAGTCAGATTGGAAGGTGGTAAAAGTATCATCAGGAAAAATAGAGGATGCCGGTAAAATGATAGACGAAAACCCTGATTCCTCTTGGGCTACCGAAAGAGGGGTTAAATCACCTCAAGAAGTAACGATAGATTTAGGTAAGAAGCATATGTTAACAGGCTTTACCTATTTGCCCATACAAGATCGATATCCTTTTGGTATCATTACCGACTATGAATTTTCGGTAAGTGTTGATGGTAAGAGTTTTAGAACGGTCTCCAAGGGTGAATTTGGCAACGTTGTCAATAATCGAATTCTACAGACGGTCAATTTTAAGCCGGTTAGCGCTCGGTATATTCGGCTCAAGGGAAGTATGGTCGATGGTGATGATCATACCACTTCGTTTGCTGAGGTAGGCGTTATTACAAAACAATGATGAGCTAGGGGTTTAGCGCATTGCTTGACCCCTTAATTTTTTAAATTGTTCGTATGCCTTTTCTACCTTATCGGGTGCGGCTGTTTCAAATTCTTTTTCGGTCACGGAATAGGCCTTTTGAACGCTAACCAGTTTTTGTTTCATATGGGCTATAATCGATTGGTAACCCCTATCATTGATTAAGTTCTTTACTTCTAATGAATCTTTCTTAAGGTCATAAAATTCCCATTCGTCAATATCATCGTAGAAGTGCATGAGCTTATAGCGCTTGGTTCTGATGCCATAATGTTTTTTGACCATATGAAAGGCAGGGTAGTCGTAATAATGGTAGTAGATAACATCTCTAAAATCATCATCTGATGTAGTACCATTTAGAAGTCCTCTAAAGGAACGGCCTTGCATATGCTTGGCCATTTGTTCGTTTCCCGTCAAGTCTAAAATGGTTGGCGCAAAATCTAAGTTCTGTACGAGTCCTTCAATTTTTTTACCGGCTTCTATTTCGGTGGGCAATTGCATTAAAAGGGGAGTGCCAAATGATTCTTCGTACATGAAACGTTTGTCGAACCAGCCTTTTTCACCCAGATAGAAACCTTGATCTGAGGTGTAGACCACTAAAGTATTTTCTGTTAGATTGTGTTCATCTAGATAATCCAGTAATTTGCCTACTCCTTCATCTACCGCTGCGATGGTGGCCATATAATCTTGTAGGTACCGTTGTCCCTTCCATTCGGCCAAGTCTTGACCGTGAAGGTCTGCCTCGTGAAAAGAATTGTTTTTGGGGAGGTAGGCGGCGTCCCAAGTGTCGCGCTGTTCAGGGCTCATTCTTTCAAAATCGGTTGTCCAAGGGTTGTGGGCCAATTCGGTCGAACCATACTCCTTACTTATTTTTAGGTCGTGCCCTTCATACATATCTTCGTAAATGGTCTGCAATTGTTCTTTTGCCGCTTGTTGTTCCTTAAAGTTGGGGCAGTACGTTTCAGGCAACGGAAAGTTGACCGAATCATACTTGTTTACGTGACGCAAGGCGGGCATCCAATTACGATGCGGAGCCTTATGATGAACCATCAGAAAAAACGGAAGCGAATCGTTTCTTTTGTTTTCCAAGAAATCAAGTGCGTCATTGGTGATTAGGTCGGTAGCATACCCTTCAATTCGTGTTGTATCTCCATTTTCGATAAAATCGGGGTTGTAATAATTACCTTGATCTACAATTATTTTCCAATGGTCAAACCCTTGTGGGTAACCGTGTAAATGCCATTTGCCCACAATGGCAGTTTCATACCCCGCTTGTTTAAGCATTTTGGGCAAGGTAGGCTGGCTACCGTCAAAATGGTCGCCATTTTGCCTAAAACCGTTTATGTGGCTATGCTTTCCCGTGAGAATAACGGCCCGGCTTGGTCCGCAAATGGAATTGGTCACATAGCTATGTGTGAATAAAGCTCCTTTTTTTGCCAAGCGGTCTATGTTAGGTGTTGGTGCCAATTGGCTCACTGGGTGGCCATAAGCACTTATCGCTTGAATGGCGTGGTCGTCTGCCATAATAAAAACGATGTTCGGTCTTTTGCTTTCGGCTTGAATCTTTTCGGCCTGCTGTTTGCAACTAATCAGGGAGAAGAAAGCTATTAGGGCTAGCAACGAAACATTTTTCAAAATAGAATAAATTATGGGTTGTTGGTGATCCATTTTTTGCATTCTTCAGTTTAGATAATTATTCTAACTCGAATTCAGCTTTTAATGAGGCGTTGGAATCGGTACCTACAAAGACTTCAAAATCTCCGGGTTCGGCAACATGTTGCAGTTCGCTATTATAAAATTTGAGGTCGTCGGTATGCAGGGTTATCTGAACAGTTCTGGTCTCACCCTTCTTTAAATATACTTTTTTAAAGCCCTTCAGTTGTCTTTTTGGCGGTGTAATGGTTCGCACCACATCTCGTAAATACAATTGAACGGTTTCTTCTCCATCAAATTCGCCTGTATTCGACACATCTACCGATACCTCCACCGATTCGTCACTTTTGATCTTTGTTTTGTGGAGGTGTAGATTTTTGTATTCAAACGAGGTATAACTCAACCCATATCCGAAAGGAAAAAGAGGACTGTTATCAACGTCTAGATAGTTCGATTTGAACTTTTGATAATTGTTCTCTTTCGGAGCTGGCCTTCCTGTAAACTTAGTGCTGTGGTAAATGGGTATCTGTCCCACATTGCGAGGCCAGGTAGCGGTGAGTTTTCCGGATGGGTTATAATCACCATAAATGACCTCGGCTACAGCATTTCCAGCTTCGATACCAGAGTGCCATACCTGTAAAATACTTGCAGGTAGTTCATTTTCCTCTTCTAGGGTCATAGGTCTACCGCTCATAAGTACTATGACCATTGGCTTGCCCAGTTTTGCCAATTCCCTCAATAAGTTTTTTTGGCTTTTAGGAAGTGAGATATCTGTTCTGCTTGCGGCTTCGCCACTAAACTCACTAGCTTCACCCACGACCGCAACAATAACTTCTGCCGATTTTGCCGTTTTTAGGGCCTCATCTAAAAGGGTTTCGGGGGAACTAGGGTCTATTTCTACACGAGTGCCGAAAACATTGGCAAGGGTTGCCAATTCTTTGTCGTCGGTAATATTGGCACCTTTTGAATAAGTTATGGCGCCAGATGCGATATTTTTAAAGCCATCTAAGACCGGAATAGATAATTGGGGGTCTCCCGTGGGCGCCCATGTACCGAGCATGTTGTTTTTGTTGTTTGCCAAAGGCCCTATTAAAGCTATTTTGGCCGACTTTTTTAAGGGCAGTGTCTGTTGGTGGTTTTTAAGCAGAACAAACGATTTTTTAGCGGCTTCCCTAGCTAAAAGCTTATTTTCTTCGGTAAGGATGTCTTTTTTTGGCCTTTCATCATCCGAATATCTGTAAGGGTCATTAAGCAGGCCGAGTTGATACTTGGTCGTTAGAACTCTTCGACAGGCATTTGTTATCTGTTCTTCACTTACCTTACCTTCCTCCACCGATTTTTTTAGGGTAGCTAGAAAACCCTCTCCGACCATATCCATATCAAGTCCGGCGTTAATGGCCAGGGCCGAAACATCTTGTAGGTTTCCCAGACCATGGGCCGTCATTTCATTCACGGAAGTATAATCGGAAACAACCATGCCCTTAAAACCCCATTGTTTTCTCAAAAGATCGGTAATCAACCATTTGTTTCCCGAGGCGGGAATACCATCAATATCATTAAACGATGTCATAGCTGTGCCTACCCCAGCGTCTACGGCAGCTTTGTAAACGGGCAGGTATTGATTATACATTTTTGTTCGGCTCATGTCTACCGAATTGTAGTCTTTGCCCGCTTCGACAGCACCGTAAAGTGCCAAATGTTTTACACAAGCCATCATGGTCGCTGAATTTGTTAGATCATTGCCTTGATAACCTTCAATCATGGCTTTTGCAATGGCGCTGCCAAGAAAAGGGTCTTCACCAGCACTTTCGGCAATACGACCCCATCGCGGGTCTCTCGAAATATCGACCATGGGCGAAAAATTCCAATTGATACCATCGGCCGTGGCCTCTTTGGCAGCAGTCTGTGCCATTCTTTTAATAAGTTCCATATCCCAACTGGAGGATGTACCCAGAGGAATGGGGAAAGTAGTTTTATAACCGTGAATTATGTCCGAACCTATCAACAAGGGTATTTTCAATCGCGAATGATTTAGGGCGATTTCTTGCGCTTTTCTGACCTTATCAGGGCCAGATACCCCGAACAGCCCGCCTACTTGACCTGCTTTGATTTTCGCCTCGACATTCTCACTGACTACCGAGCCGGTTGCGATACCACCACCTGGTGTTAAAAGATTGAGTTGGCCTATTTTCTCATCTAGGGTCATTTTGGACAATAACGCTTCAACCTCTGGAATCTTCGTTTGTGCCGTAGCCTGAAAAAGAATGAAAAATATTAGATACTTTAAGTTCTTCGCTATTAAATTCATCCTTCAGTTTTATTCGACCAATTGCACTTTTGATTTCTCTCCCACCCCGTTCTCATTGAATGCCTCAACAGCAAAATAGTAGGCTTGATCGGTATTCAAAGATTTCAATTCGAGAGAATCAATATCGTAAACCAACCACGAGCTATAGAGTTTATCCGGGGCAATTCCCCATAAAACATTGTATCCTTGGGCTTCCTTTACGGCATTCCATTTGACAATGGCACCTCTTCGCTTATCATTACGCTCGATGGTCATCTTTCCGACCTTTTTAGGTTCTTTTCCGTAGCCTTTACCGAATATGCGTAGGTCTGAGATGGATAGGTAGGGTGTGGGTACATGAATATTCTTAAATCTCACGTATCTCGCCTTTGAAGGTTCGTTCAATACTGCATAATCGTTGGGCACATCTTTTTTGTTAGTACTTCGGTCGACTATGGTGTTCCAATTTTTACCATCGATGGAAGCTTCTATTACATATTGATGATATAGTCCGGGTATTTTACCGTACATATCAGATTTATAGTCGTTGTAGTTGACCTGAACGGCCCGAATTTCAGAAGGCTTCATTAAATCAATTTCAATCCATTGGTTTTCGTCGTTCTTCTCCGCAAGCCAAAATGTTTTGACGTTTTCGTCTACCAAATGATCGGCACCGTACTCTTCTTTTATGGAAGAAGTTTTTACTGGTTTTTTATAGGATAGTAGCATCCATCCGGTAAAGCCTCCTTCTTTATCGGTTTCCGATGGTGCGAAATGAGGATAATCGCCGAAACGGGTGTTGCTGTATAGCAATCCCTCATCATCTATAAAAGTGGGGAAGATACCAATGCGTCTTTCCCAACCGATATTGACATTCACGGCCATGGAAGAGGCATGCCAATATTGACCTCCAGGACCTTTTACCGTACTACCATGTCCCGCTCCGTTAATAAAGCCACCAGGTTTATATGAAAACGGATTGTTCGGTGCATATTTAAATGGTCCCAGAGGCGAATCACCGATATATACACCATCTCCGTATACATTAAATTCTGTGCCGGGGGCTGCATATTGTAAGTAATATCGATTTTCGAATTTGTTCATCCATGGGCCTTCGATATATCCCGTTAGAACGGTATCTGCATGGTTTTCTCCAAACCTTTCCCAACCATGTTTCTCAGGTTCGAGATTGAATAGTTCATGAATTTCTTCAGAGGGCCTGAACCGTTTTTTCATATCAAGTTTTCGTGCCCTAACCGGAAATTTGTTCGAGGACCCCCAGTAGATAAAAGCATCGTCATTATCATCGATAAACAATGCAGGGTCTTGTAGATTGTGTAGTATGGAGGGGGTGGCTTCCCATTCCCCTTCTTTTGGTCGGTCGGTAAATAAGACGCTCATCGAGCCTGAAGGGTCGCCCGCTACATAGAGCAGTGAATCTTTATAATTGAATGCCGCAGGGGCGTTCGAGCCTTGAAAGTACCATTGTTTGGGTTTTATAAACTTCCATTCGTTCATGTCTTTTGAGTGCCAATAACCCATAGAGCGGGTCACGAATAAATAGTATTCGTCTTTAAACCTTACCAAAGCGGGGTCGGCGCCCGATCGATACGACAGGTCATTATGTGCATTATAGATCATGTAGGTATAATCTATATTGATGGGATTGCAATAAGTTTTCGGATTGGCTTGCCCAAAAGAGAAGAGCGTGCCAAAAAAGGCCGAAATGGCCAAATAGTAATATAAAGGTGAATTAAAGTTAATTCTCATAGTAGTGTTCTATTCATAAGTGAATCCTAACCGGTCCAGACCCTTTTGAACATCTTCATTTTGCATAAAAAGATTCCATAGCAATCCGGTTCTGTAATTCTCAATCATAATGATGATCGGGCCTTGGTCGATAGCCAAATAGGCTTCAGCTACCCAAAAGTCGTTCTGCGGACTAAAAGCATCGTAAAAGCCCGCTGGGCCCAGAAGTTGGTCTTTATGGGAGTAGAAATATCTCAAGGCTTCCAGGGATTCATCCGGAGTATAGGGCATTGAGCTTAGGGCTGCCGTTGGTGATAGCACACCAATGTCGTTACTCGGGCTATGGGCATTATAGCCTAGACTGCCGTCGTTGTTTCTTGAGTAACTGGCCGTAAGACCCCATCCTCCTTCGTCATAACCAACAAAATTCTTCGGGTTCTCTGAACAATACCGGTAATTGATTTTAGAATGGTTCACATTGACATTCCAATAATTGACAAACCCGTCGGATAGATAGGTCGGGTTCAAACCCAAATAGGAGTAGTGCGCCCAAAAAAGGGGGCCGCCCCTAGGGGAGTCACCTGCGTGATCTACCAAAAGAGGAATATCATATGCGGTGGCCGTACTCGTAAGACCACCGTTCGAAGCCCAGCCGTTTTCATAAACTTCTTTTGAAATGCCAAATTCTTCAGAAGAGGCTGCCATCACATAGGTGATCAGCGTTTCGTTATAGCCTTTTAATTCAAGACCGATATCAAATTTGAAATCGGGGCTCCAATGCCAGTACAGGGTGTTCTGGTTTTGGGTATACCAATTCCATTCGACCCCTTTCCATAAACCGTTTGCTTGATTTGATATGGATTTTTCTTGGTCGGAACCATTTTTAAAATACTCTACCACACATACCAGGCCTTGGGCCAAAAATGCCGTTTCGACCAAATCGCCACCATTATCTTTTTCACTAAATGGCCTGACCGCCCCGGTCGTACCATCTAACCAATGGGGCCAAGCACCATGAAAGCGATCGGCAGATTCTAAAAAATCGAGTATTTGGGTAATTCGTGAAGACCCTTCATCTCTAGAGATATAACCCCTTTCAATACCGGTCAAAATGGCCATTAAACCAAATCCGGTACCGCCAATGGTTACAGTATTGGGGTCGTTAGAGGGTTCGTTGGGGTGATACCTTTCTCGAGCGGCTCCAGAATCGGTTTGGGCAAAATCCCAAAAGTATTTGAAGGTAGATTCTTGGGTTATATCGAGAAGCTCTTCATCTGTAATTGCAGTTTGATCCGTCTCTTCTTCCTCTTCCTGTTCTTCCTCATTTTCTTCAGGGGGAGTTTCAGATGGTTGTTCCGGAAGTTCTGACACACCAATAGGACCCTGCGTATCATCAGATGAACATGCAGATAAAAGGCATAGCAAGCAAAAAATGGAAAAGTATTTAGTCATCCATTTTAATTTTGTAATTGAAGCCAAGTCTCTCAAGCCCTTTTTTAAGGTCTTCGTTTTGCATGAACAGCTTCCAAAAAAGACCTGTTCTATAGTTTTCTATCATGACGGGTATAGGGCCTTGATCGATTGCCAAATAACGGGGTAAATACCAGTTTTTCTCAATGCTGAAGGCATCGTATGGGCCATATTTGCCGATCAAAGTATCTTGCTCGGTATACATATACCTCAAAAAATCTAAGCTGTGTTCCGGAGCATAGGGCATTGACGATAAAGCTGCTGTCGGCGAAATAACTCCTAGATCTTCATCAGGTCGATGGCCGGCATACCCTTTTATCGAATAGCTTGAGGTGAGGCCCCAGAGGTTTTTTCCGTACCCCTTAAAGTTACCGGGATTTTCAACGGCATGCCTATATTGAATCAAGGTATGGTTCACGTTCAATTTCCAATAATCCGCATATTGGTCGGTCAGACCGTTGGGGTTGAGACCCAAGTAGGAGTAGTGCGCCCAAAACATAGGCCCAACGGGTGAATCGTCGTGCTCGTAATGATCTAATTCTGTTTCGAGCCCATAAAAGACGGTATCATTGGCAATCGCCCCTTTTCTTGCCCAACCTTCTTCATACACTTTTTTGTCGATAGGATGGGTAGGGGAAGCCGCCGCCAAAACATACATAATCAATGCCTCATTGTAACCTCCTACCGGAAAATTCATTTCCCATTTGTATTCTGGAGACCAGTGCCAATACAATACATTTTCACCTTTCGTGTACCAACTCCACTCCACCTCCTCCCAGAGTTTTTGAATTCGCTCGGTTAGCTCTTGTTCTCTAGTAGTGCCCTGCTTAAAATATTCTCTTACGGTCAGTAAACCTTGTATTAGAAAAGCTGTTTCAACCAAATCTCCACCATTGTCTTTTTTACTGAAGGGCGTCATTTTGCCTTCGGATGTCAGCCAGTGGGGCCAGGCCCCATGAAATCGGTCTGCTTTTTCAAGAAATGATACTATTTTTTCATAACGTTCCAATGCCTGTTCCCTCGTAATGAAATCTCTTTCGACGCCGACCAAAATGGCCATAAGGCCAAAGCCGGAACCACCTATTGTAATGATGTCTTTGTCGTGGGCCGGATAAACATTATCCATATGAATACGCTCACGAGCCAACCCAGAATTGGGTTCGGCACCTTCCCAGAAGTAATCAAAGGTCTGTTTTTGAACAGAATCCATCAATTGGTCATCGGTAAGGATAACTTTAGATGGCTCTAAACCTTCTTTCTTTTCTTTTTTTGAAGAATGGCCACCGCAACCAACTAACAACGAAGCAATGGCCATTGCAAAACTAAATAACCTCATAAAGATGTTACTTAAGTGATTTAACTAACAAAAGCTAACTAATCAACTATTTTATAAATCGTAATTTCTAATTTCTTGTACTTCTTCCTCCGTTAAGGCTTTATTATAAAACCTTAGTTCGTCGATAAAGCTGTTATCGGAAAGGTGTCCCCATTCGGTAAACCTAGGTGCGCCTGACCCAATAGAAAACATATCGCATCCTGACCAATCAATGCCGGCAGGCAAGGAGTTAGTAGCAACTGCTACGCCATCAAAATATATGGTGGCAGTGTCTGCGGATATGGTGATGGCCATATGCACCCATTCAGAACCCGATGGGTCAAATGCGGCTGCATCGCCCCCATCAACCCATGCTTCAGCGTCTCCGGTACCTACGTTAAGCTTGAAAATTTGCCTCGTTGCGTCTCCTTCCCTAAAAAAGCGGAAACCATTTGTTCTAAGGTTTTGGGTTTCAGGATATCCGGCATTTTCAGAGTCTTCAGGTCCCGCTACCAATATTCCGGCACTCGATGGTTCTGCATTTACCTTGTACCAAAATGTGGCGCTGAACTCATCGGATGTAAGACCATTGGTAGGAAAACTCAAATAAGAATCGGTGGCGCCGGCATAGGCATTATCTCCGGACACACTTTCACCGGCGAAGTCGGGTGAGCCTATAATGGTTGCTTCTGTATCGGTGAAAAGATTCATATAATCTTCATCAAATGGCATATAGAAAACTTCACCATTAAATGTCGGTGGATAATCTGAAACAACGATTCCCGAATCATCTTGAATAATCTGTTTTATCTCGTCTTGGCTTATGGCTTTGTTGAAAATTCTCAACTCGTCCATTAGACTTTGATCGGATAAATGATTCCATCCTGAAAAATTAGGGACACCGCTCATTATCGACATGATATTTACGTCCGTCCAATCAATACCGGTCAATGCTCCTTGAGATACGATTTGCCCGTCAATGTAGACAATCGCTTCTGTTCCGGAAATTGTGAAAGCCATATTGACCCACTCATCGGTACCAGGGTCAATATCGGCGGCTTCAGCACCATCGAACCAAGAATTACCAGCTCCGGTTCCCACATTGAGCTTGAACCTTTGTTTGCCACCAGCATTTTCCCTAAAAAACCTAAAGCCACTTGTCAAAACGTTACCGCCTGCATCATCTAAAGGCGGGCTCATGGTCAAAATTCCGGCACGATCGGGAACCGCATTTACTTTCAACCAGAAAATGGCACTGAATTCAGCGTTTTTAAATCTTTCGGGGTCGAGGGTCAGATAGGCATTTTCAGCACCTGCATAGGCACCATCGCCGGCCAGGCTTTCTTCACTGATAGTTGGGTTACCGTATTGCTCTGCTTCTTCGAAACTCAATAAATCGACAAAACCGCCTTCGAACGGCATGTATAGAATCTCCCCATCATATTTTGCAACATAGGCAGGTTCTTTTGAAAAGTTGACCATTTCAGTAGTCGATTTGCCATCAAGATCATTAGCAATGATGGATAACTCATGTTGACCATCTGCCAATTTATTGTATACTAAATCATCTACGATAAGCCTTCTGTAATCTTTAAAAGTGGTGTAATTGCTTAATCGTGAACCGTCTAACCACACTTCTACAGAACCTAATTCGATATCGTCTTGAGCTTCGAACTTTATGGTGATTGTTGCCAATTCTTCATTCACCTTTACGGCTAGACCTTCTGTAGGTGAATTAATAGTAATGCTAGGGGCCGAGGCATCAGCACCTGGGTCTACTTCTGTAAGGGAGTCGATACCCTCATCGCAGCTGTACAAAACAGCTCCAATAATTGCCAATAAGCAGAGTTGATATATAGTTTTCATTTTGTTTCGTTTTTAGTTAGCTATCTCACCTAGTATGGGAAATTCATCAATTTGGTCTTGATGATAGGTCACAAACTTCTTGTCAGCAGTAAAGGTTCTACCATCGTAACTGAGGTCGTCGTATCTCTCAAGTCTTACCATGTCGAAAAAGCGTTTGCCCCATTCCATTGACAACTCTGCATATTTTTCATCGACTACTTGATCTAAAGTTACACCGCTAAGGGGGTCCATTCCGGCTCTCTGTCTCACTATATTGACCGCTTCGTCGGCTGTCATTACTGAATTAGATGCTCCTTGAAGCAATGCTTCTGCGTACATGAGAAGGGTTTCGGCATAGCGAAATACAATATAATTCTTATTACTGCCGTATTCAGTTCTGCCCGTAATCAACTGATTGCTAGGTAAATAATGCTTGCCGCTCGAGAAAATGGCCCTTACATCAGAAGTGTTCGTATCTCCATCCCTAGTTGTCGGGCTTACGAAAGCCGGAAGATCTGCAGTAGTATAAGAAGTAGTGCTCACCAAGCTATCAATACCTTTCTGGGTAAAAAATACCGAAGTTTCAAGGCGTTCTGTCTCCCCTCTATCCAACATGAATTCTACGAATTTCATACTAGGTTCGAAAAAGCCCCATCCATTGGAAGAACCATCAACAGAGGGTGTCCATGAATTGGGACCGTAAGGTGCATACAAATGGCTTACCCTTTCGCCTTGACCTGAACCGAAATCGGAGTATTGAAACTCAAAAAGATTTTCATCACTAAGTTTGCCAGGAGTTTTGAACAGCTCGTAAAAGTCGGGATATAGACTAAACTTGCCAGAACTAATAATTTGTCCCGCTGCGTCGGCTACTACTTGATAATTTTTGAGCTCTTGATTCGCTACTGCTTTAACCATAAGAGCGGTATATCTCGTAACACCTCCAGGAAGGTCGGTACGCTCGTTAGGCCTTAGGTTTGGCAATAACGGAATCGCTTCATCCATCTGATCTGATATGTGTTGCATCACCTCTTCTTTTGTTGGTACCGATGTTACATCTGAAAAGGCATTTAAATCAGATGACTCTGGAATAAACACGGCGCCATATACCTGCGAAAGCTGAAAAAGTAGAATAGAGCGCAATACCTTGATTTCGGCAATATATCTGTTCCCCTGGGCGATACCTTCGTCATCGGCCAGCTCCATATACCTTTCAATTTGCTCCATGGCCGTATGAGCCCCAATAATATCGCCGTAATAGGTTTCCCAAAGGGTACGAGAGCCAAAGAAAGAGTTGTCATAAACATATCTGTCTTGGTTTTTCAAACCTTGCTGGTCACCGGCGGCGTTCACATCATCTCCCCTTGTGGAGACGACCAAAGGTTGCTCCCAACCTCTATCACTTACGGCTTGGTAAGTTCCGATCAATGAGAAAATCATGTCATCGGTTTTTGAGAAGTCGGTTCCTCCCGCAAAATTATTGTTCAATTCTGGCTGATCTAGTTCATCTGAACAGCTTGTGAGCGTTAACCCTATCGAGGTTGCCAGCACCACAAATTTTATTGATATCTTATATAGTTGAGTCATAGCTAATCTTTTAAATCTTAATGTTTACGCCAAGAGTGTATACACCGGGAATCGGATAGGTCTGATTGTCACGACCGTTGGCAACTTCAGGAGTGAAACCGTTGTATTCAAACAATGTGAGTGGTCTTTCCGCGGTTAGGTAGAATCTAATATCAGGATTGAATTTACCTTTCAATTGGGGTAGGGTATAACCCAAAGTAACGTTTTGAAGTCTTACAAAATCACCCTTTTCCACAAAGAAACTGTTCAGGAATTGATTGCTCCAAGGGTTGCGAATTCCACGGGCACTCGGGTAACTGTTCGATGTACCCGGACCATTCCATCTATTGATGGCGAAGTCTCTATCAATATTGGGGTCGGGTGTCTGTCGAATCGCAAAACGCTTTTGGTTGGCAATAACGTTGCCACCTTGACCGATAACGTTCAATGACAGGTCAAAAGCCTTATAGTTCATACCAAAGTTGAAACCGAAATTATAGGTTGGTAAATAAGAACCTAAATCGACACGGTCTTGCGCATCAATGATGCCATCGCCATTGTAATCTACGAACCTAAAATCTCCGGGTTCGACCACAAGTCCATCGGCAATCGCCGCTTGTGCGGCTGGATCAGATGAAATCTCTTCAGGAGTTTGATACACCCCATCAACTTCAAGACCGAAGAAAGGTGTTATAGTACCGCCGACTACGGTACGTTGAGCAGTATCGCCCCCTGTAGTCAAGTTTTCTTGATCGGCAAGGTCTAACACCTCATTATCCAAGGTAGAAAAATTAGCTCCGATATTGTATCGGAAGTTTTCAGAAACCTGTTTTTCCCAATTCAGCACAAATTCGAAACCGGTGTTTCTAATGCGACCAACGTTCTGTCTGGTCTCACCAGGTACCAATAGTCTTGAAACGGGTATAACGGCATCCCTGGTTTCCCTGTTAAAATAATCAGCCTCTAATGTCAACTGATTATCGAACATACGGGCCGATATACCTGCATTGGTTTCGGCCGTTACCTCCCATTTAAGGGCCTCAAAATCACTACTGGTAACGATACCGGCGTAACTTGTGTCTCCGAATGCGGCTACCACCTCATCAGATGTAATGCCTCCCGTACTGGCGGCCACATTGGCGTTACCCAATTCACCCCAGCTACCTCTCAATTTTAAGAAATTAAGAAAACCAACATTTTGCATGAAGGACTCTTCAGAGATAACCCATCCGGCACCAACCGTTGGAAAATAGCCCCATTTTTCTTGGTATTTACTTGTGCCGTCAGCCCTAAAGGTTCCGTAGAGTAAATATTTGTTGGCATAGTTATAGGCCAATCGGCTGAAGTAAGAAAAGAAATATTGTCTTGTACCATCATCACCGGTTACCCTTACTTTGCCGCTATCGGTACTGGTATCGATGGTATCGGCCAAATCGATATAGTATGATTCATCACCGATACCGGGGCCATTGGGGAAGTTAAGTGCTTTTACCTCTAGAAGTTCAAAAGAGCGATCTCTAAAAGAAGTACCCCCTAGAATGGTCAGGTTGTGGTCTCCGAAACTGTCGTTGTAGGTAAGTGTATTGTCCCACGTCTGTTCGGAGAAAGTTTCATTTCTCTTGATCAGTTCGGCATTTTCCCTAAAAGCATTACCATTACCGTAGAAGTAAGGTAACCGTACTTCTCGAACATCTAAAGTTTCAAAGTTATGATAGTACGCCGTCTTAAAAGTCAATTTATCGGGCACTAACTCATAATTGACATCAAATGTCATAAGCGTATTTCGAGTCTTGTTACGGTTTTCGGTATTATCCATCAAAGGAAACGGGTTCTGTGTACCACGATAACCCAAATCTTGCGCGTTGGCATAAGGTCTCGGATATGCATCGGTTTTCGACGGGTCTAATACCGGCATGGTAGGTACGGCGAAATAAGCAGAGGCAAATGCACCATCTTCTGGGCGATACCTAGTAGCGTTACTCATTAAGGCAGATACACCGACATTCAGGCGGTCGCTTATATCGAAGTTGAGTTTAGTACGAATATTAAATCGCTCATAGTCGTTCTTCATTTTCAAAAGACCTTCTTGCTCAAAAAAGCTAAGGCCGACCGAATAGGTGGTCGACTCGGTACCACCTGTTACCCCTAAACTGTGGTTTTGTTGTAAGGCGTGTCTCAAAATTAAATCGTACCAATCGGTATTTACATCTGGAACGTTCGGATTGATTCTGCTTCGCCCATATCTTTGAATGGCATTGTCTATGAATTGGGCTTCTGCCGCAGAACCGGATTCCCTCGCCAGCGTGGCAAATTGCTCAGAGTTCGATAGTTTGACCACGTTATGTGCTATCTGTACACCTTGATAACCGTTGTAGGTCACCTGTGGTTTTTGATTGGCCTTACCAGATTTTGTTTCTATCAGAACAACACCATTGGCGGCACGTACACCGTAAATGGCCGATGCCGATGCATCTTTTAAAACAGATATTGTTTCTATATCTTCATTGTTAAGAAAATCGATATCATCGTAAAAAGTACCATCTACTACATATAAAGGATTGGATGCGCCGTCAACATACGATCCAATACCACGAACTCTAATGGTGGGTCCGGTACCTGGCGCACCACTACTTACCACTTGTAAACCCGCCACTTTACCTTGAAGCGCTTGCATAGCCGCGCCAGAGGGAGTTCTCGTTATATCTTCTGATTTTACCGTAGTAATGGATCCGGTAAGGTCGGCTTTCTTTTGCGTACCATAACCGACAACTACCACTTCTTCGAGTGCTTGGGTGTCTTCTTCTAAAGTAACATCGATGGTTTCTTGACCATTAACGGCCACTTCTTTGCTCGTAAAACCTATATAGCTAACTGAAAGAGTTCCGTCTGAAGGAACATTATCTAGGGTGTAGTTGCCATCAAAATCGGTTTGGGTACCCGTTGTCGTACCTGATACCACGATGCTGGCTCCAGGAAGCGGAGAACCTTGAGCATCGCTCACCGTACCCGAAACCGTTATACCATCCTGCCCAAACATAGCTAAATGTAGCATCAAAAAGCAGATAGGTAAAAAATAGCTTCTTAATTTCATAATAGTTCAAAAATTGAGTTGATATTTTAATGAGTTGTTAATCTGTTGCAAGATATTAAAAGAGTGTAGTGTGAAATTTTAACACCTCTACATAAAAACTACATCACCGTAAATAGGCCTTCAAACAGCCTTCTTTCAAGTATTTTGCAGTAGTTTGCTGAGTTAACAAATCATTAATTTTAACACCTTGATGTAGTGATGATGTAATATCGTAAAAAGGTGAATATGAGCATTATGTGCTCTATCAATATAGAAAACGTACTATTTGAACTTTATCAGAAAATTTGAAAGGTTTTGAGAACTGTCGATACCTAGTTTTTTTCGAAGGCGATAGCGATGTATTTCTACTCCTCTTACCGTTATGGCCATAAGGGGTGCTATCTCCTTTGTTGATAGATTCATTTTAAGGTAGGCGCAGAGTTTTAAGTCTTTTGGAGTTAATCTTGGGTATTGCCTTAAAAGATTTTCGAAGAAGTCGTTGTGTAGTTCTTTAAAATTGACCTCAAATTGTTTCCAATCTTCATCCTCGTTGATTGAACTATCCAGTTTCTTGGTCAGGGATCTATAGCGCTGTTTATTTGAAAATGCATCTTTGTTCAATACCATCAAATCCTTTAATTCCAATATCAATTCATTTTTTTTGGCTACACTCATAGTAGTGCGCGCGAGTTCGTTTTGTTTGCCCTTAATTTCTTTTTCGAGCTTCTCTTTTTCTAATTGGGCGACTCGCTCGTCTTGTTCGTGTTGCAACTTCACCTTCAAAGCTTCGTGCTTTCTTTTTAATTTTCTTCGATTGTACCAACGCACTATGAAAATGGTGCTTATTAGTAGCAATAGGTAAAATAGAAGGCTCCATTTGGTCAAATACCATGGCGGAGCTATTTCAAATGCCAATATTTTTGGCCTAGATTTCTTATTGTCCATACTCACAGTGGAAACTTTTAGTTCGTAAAGTCCGTGAGGTAAATTTTGAAAAGTCAGTTCTCCATCTTCACTATAGCTGGATCGCGTTACTTCACCCGAGAGCTCATAATAATATCTTGGGTTGACGAGACTTGGCGATGCCACCTGTAGCGTAATATCGTTTGCATGCCGATTCGGTACATCAAAAATGGTATCTGTAACCGAATAGCGTTTCTCGGTATCTTGAAAATGGGTTAACTCCGGAGTCTCCGTAATGGCGTTGGTCAATGACTTCTCTAATTGGGTCAAGTTGATTTTTGCAAACCCGTCGCTTAGGGTGAGCAAGTAGGTAGAGTCGGTTTGCTTTATGATACGCTCCATATCGGGAACCAAGCGTTCGTTTAATTGCGACTTGGCGATATAGATTGTTTTGCCCTTGAGGTCGGTATACACCAATTCTTTATCCGGTTTGTTATCAATAAACCAAAAATTGTCGCCGTCGGCATATATCAACGATTTGCCACTATAACTAACAAATTCTTCAAAGGCATCTATCTCACCGACTATTGGATCATATTTGAACCATTGGCCATCACTTTGCAGTATAATTTGATTTTTTATCTGGTAGAGCTTAACCTGATAGTTATTGGGAATGTCACTAGGACCAAACTCTTTGCTTTCTATGACTTTTTCTAAATTTTCATCTAACTTAAATCTATAAAGACCCTTGTAAGAATGGGCAACCCACAAAGTATGCGCATCTTCAAAACACAATTGCTTTACTGGAAAACTGATTCCCGAAATCTCTGAGACCGACCATTGGTTATCACTTTTTACAAATTTGGCAACCCCGGTATATGTTCCCTGTAAATAAGTGTTATTACTCTCTGGAACCTTTGCAAATTCATATCCACCTGATATTGAAGAGACCCTATTAATATTATTGCCCTCAATCTTAAATGTGGCCGTATTGTGGCCAGCCAAAATGTTGTTCTCTATCGTTTCAAGGTCCCAAACATGACCTTGCGAACCTTCTACGAAAGAGAGGGATTCTTTATTGAGCAGGTAAATGCCTGTATTACTGCCCAAGTAAGTAGTACTTTCATTTTGCGCTATATCGTGGGTTGTACCCAAGATGCCCGAATAGTCAGTGTAATAGGTGATGGGGGAATTGACACCTATTCTGTCGAGGCCATTTTCAAGTCCGGCCCAAAATTGATTATGGAACCTAGCCATTGAAAGAACCGTATTGTTCTGCAAGCCCGTACCCCTATTGAGGTTTTTAATCGATTTGGTCGAGGTATTGTAAAGGTAGATTCCGTTTTTAATGGTGCCGAAAGCAATTTCATTCTTTGAAACGGATAAAATTTTGTTTAGTTGATCGCGCTTGAGCAATTCGTTGATTTCTTTATCGAAACCTACGTAATTGCCGTCTTGGTATACGAAGCAACCTTTAAGTTGAGTGCCGATGAGAAGGCCATTTTTAAAAGATTCTATGCTTATAATTGTTGCGTTCTGAAACTCATCAAATGATGGTAACGAAACCATTTTATTATCCTGAAGTTCAAAAAGGCCGTTGCTTTTAGAGGCAACTATCAACTGGTTATTCTGAACAGCAATGTTCGTGATTACTTGTTCAGGATTAAAAATGGTAATTTGATCATCTTCGTAGATGTAAATGGTAGAGAAAGAACGAAATACAATTTTGTTTTCAAAAGGGATAATCTGCCAGAACTCTTCATTAGTAAAGGTGTGGTCTTGAATCAGATGGGTCAAAGAGGTATAATTGAGTAAACCGGTTTCATCTTTTTCCCAATACCCAAACTCTTCATAGGAACCCGTATAGATACGCTGGCCATCGGCGTAAACCGACCTGATGATGGTAGAATTAGGCAATTTGTTTAAAACCCATTCCTCACCATTAAAGTATAAAAGCCCCTTATCATTGGCGCTGAAAAGTTCACCTTTTTCACTTACCGAAAGGCCCCAATTTTGGCCGGCAGCATTGTATTCGAAAACCCGATAATTATAAATGGGAGGTAGTAGGTTTTGAGCCCCGATTATACAAGGCCATATGAATATTGTGAAGATGAGTAATCGAGTTAACTTCCCCTGCATTCTAAATTTTTAACAATTGAAGAGTGGTAATAACCTTAAGTTACGAAAAACAAAGATGTTGCTTTTCGAAAATCTATCCTAAATGAAGATTGTTTAAGCTCAAAAATTAATCGATTAGCATCACTTGAAGCATAAATTCTATTGTTTCTTGCCCAATTAAACTTTTATTGGGCAAATATAAATTTCATTGGTCATGATGCCGATTCATAAGTTTACTTTTACAAACCCAATCCTATAATGGTTGCACTCATTTGAATAAGAAAAAACCATATCGATTTCTTAGAATTCTAGGTCGCATATTGCTGGCCCTACTTTTAATTTTCGTAGCGTTAGTTCTTTTTATTAGAAGCCCGTGGGGTCAAGATATTATAGTGAATAAGGTAACCAAATACGTTTCTGATAAAACGGGAACTACTGTTGAAATCGACCGTCTGTTCTTGACCTTTTCAGGAAATATCTATTTAGAGGGGCTTTATCTTCAAGATCAAAACAATGATACGCTGGTATATTCTCGAGAGCTAGAGGCCAACCTGCCAATTTCCCCGATTGTTTTTAACAACGAAGTAAATCTCAAATCTTTGCAATGGTCAGGTCTTAAGGCTCGAGTGAAAAGATTGGAAAATTCTGAAGCTTTTAATTTTAGTTTCTTAATCGATGCGTTTGCACCTGCAGATACCGTAACAGTACCCCCGGCTGAGACAGAGCCAATGACTTTCGATTTGGGCTCTGTCGATTTTAATGATTTTGACCTTCAGTATGAAGATGGCTTTCTCGGTATCGACACAAAATTGCTTTTAGGGCGACTTTTTGTTGACGCAAATACTATTGATTTGGATGAAATGAGATTTGAGCTTGACGATTTAGAATTGTCAGACGTTCAAGGACATTACCTTCAGACAAAGCCCTTTGAAGAGACCCAAGATACTACGGAAACCCAGCTTCCCTTTTTGGTGGTCGATCAATTGAAAATTTCGAATGTTCAATTGCAATACAAATCAGAACCGGACAACACGAAATTTGATGCCGACATTCAAGAATTTCTTTTAGAGCTTCCTAAGGCAGATTTGGCCAATAATGAATTTGAGGTAGATCTTGTTTCACTCTACAAATCAAAAATTTTGGCTGAGATCCTTACACCTGTGGGTGCCGTAAACGACTCCATAAGCTCCAGTAATACAGAAGAGTTTAAATGGCCCGACTTTTTGGTCGAAGTAGAGAAAATTGACCTTCAAGACAATCAAATCGTTTACGGCGGAGCGCCCGATACATTGGCCCAACAGCAGTTTGACCCACAAAACCTTTCTTTTTCTGGTTTTGATTTGAATGTCGCAAACATCTCTTATCGGCCAGCGCAGATTAGTTTATCGTTGAATCAACTGGCATTTAAAGAGGGCAGTGGTCTTGAAATAAGAAATGCCCGGTTTAAAAGTAATCTTGATGATAAGGGGCTCGATCTTTCGAATCTAACCCTTTCTACAGCCAATAGTTCGCTGTCAGGTAAGGTTACCGTTCAATACGACGAGTTCGAGAGTCTAATGGCCCAGCCTGATAATTCAGAATTGGAGGTCAATTTAGACCAAGTAGAAATCGGATTGTCCGATCTGTATTATTTTCAGCCTTCATTGAAAGAAAACGAATATTTGAGCAAAGCTTCGGAGCTTCCTATTAGAGGTCGACTTCAAGCAGACGGCACCTTGGCAAATGTTGATGTGGCAGATTTTATGCTAAATTGGGGAGAGAATACTTCACTCTCGGCGCAGGGTAATTTAAAACGTCTCACAGAACCGGACTCCCTATCATTCAATTTTGATAAGATTTCATTATCCACCAAAAGAAAAGATTTACAAAGGCTGGTCAATGAAGATTCATTAGGTGTTGCCCTTCCGACACAAATTGATTTAGATGGCAAAGCAAGCGGAAAATTTGACGATATAGTGGCCCATGCGAACTTACGTATGCCCGAGGGACGAATTCAGTTGGATGGTAACTATAAAAATTCTAAAAGCATTGGCTTTAAAGGTGATTTAAAAGTGGATACCCTGCAATTGAACAAATTGTTCAAGAACGAACAGTTGGGGGCTGTTTCATTTGCTATGAAGGCAGAGGGAAGCGGTAATGACTTAAACTCCCTCAACGCCTCATTAAATTCAGATTTTACCCAATTGATGATTAAAGGGTATGACTTTTCTAACCTAAAGTTAGACGGTCAAATGAGTGATGGTTTAGGTACGGTAGCCATGAAATTTAAAGATGATAATCTGAATTTTGATTCTACTACCAAAATTCAATTAGATTCAGTTAATACCAACATCGAAACCAATTTAGATGTCATAGGGGCCGACCTGTATGCCCTGGGTGTAACCCGAGACAATATTAAGGCTGGGGTGAAACTCAAAGCAGATTATATTGGTACTCCTGAAAATTATAAAGTGAATGCCCTCTTCTCAGAGGGTATAGCGGTATATGAGAACGATCAATATCAGATGGGAGACTTTCAAATTAATGCGGCCATAGGGGAAACCGATACTGATGTAAGTATTGAAAGTGAATTTTTGAACGGTATTGTAAAGTCGAATTCGTCACCAGATGCCGTTATAGCCAGTATTAAAAAACAATTTGAAGGTTACTTTACGAGTACGGTTGATAATGATACCATAAATAGAAATGTCAAGTTAGATGTGAACTTGGCCTTATCTCCCGTTCCGATACTCACCAAGGTTTTCCTTAAAGGGGTTGAAAGGCTCGACTCGGTAAATATTCGGGCTAATTACGATGCCTTCTCGAAAAATTTGAAGGCAGGCGTGCATTTACCCACAATCGTGTATAATGGTAATTCCCTAGATAGTTTAGAAGTTTCGGTCAACGGTAGTGCTACCGACTTAAATTTTTCGGCGGGTTTCGCTGGGCTTTTGGCCGGACCTATAAATATTAAAAAGACCTTTCTCAACGGGAACTTAAATAACAGAGAGCTATTGCTTGACTTTAACTCGTACGATGATCAAGAACGGTTAATGCATATGGCCTCTGAATTAGTTCTTCAAAAAGACACCATAAGCGTTCATATCAATCCCTCAGAATTGATTTTTAATAAGAAAGATTGGTCGGTGCCCCAAGAGAACAAGGTAACCATTGCCGAAAATTATTTAGGACTTCAGAATGTGAAATTCAGTAGAAACTCTCAAGAATTGACCTTGAGCAACGCTATCTCAGATATAGAAAAAGACCATTTGGGTATTTTGTTCAATAATTTCAGGTTACAGACCTTTTTAAGTCTTCTGAATCCTGATGAGGCATTGGCATCAGGTCAGGTAGCAGGAGAGTTGATTATAGAAAACCCGTTTGAAGCGCCCGGTCTGATAGCCAACTTTAAGGTTAATGGGCTCGAATTGATGCAGAATGCTTTGGGTAATTTATCATTGAACGCCTCCTCGAAAGGTCAGGGTGATTATGATTTCGATTTAGCACTGAAAGATGGGGGTGTCGATTTGAATCTTGTTGGAGATTATGCCGCAGCCGAAACAGGGGCAAGACTGAATCTTGACCTCGATTTGAACAAAATTGATATGGCCGTTGTCGAGGGATTGTCAGAGGGAGCCTTAAAAGAATCAAAGGGGTACATTACCGGAAGTATACAGGTGAACGGAACTACGGTAGAGCCCAAGTACAATGGCAATTTGACCTTCAATGAAACCGAATTCAATATAGCCGATTTCAATTCTTTGTTCAAGGTTAATAACGAAACATTGAAAATTGATGAGACCGGCCTTTTCTTTGATTCTTTTGAAATTAAAGATGCCAACAACGGTCAATTCGTCTTGGATGGAGATATTACGACGGAAGAACTTACCAACCCTGGTTTTGACCTCAGTTTAAAAGCGGAAGAGTTTCGGGTGCTCAATTCTACTAAAGAAGACAATGAACTTTATTATGGTACGGCTAGCATAGATGCCGATTTGACCGTAAAGGGAGACTTAGAATTGCCTCAAATAGACGGTAAACTCAGAGTTCGCAACGTAACCGATGTAACTTATGTGGTTGCTGAAGAACAGTTAGATGTAGAAGAACGTGACGGTGTGGTCATCTTTGTGAATAAAGAAGACCCAGATGCCATTCTAACACGGCAAGATCAAGAAGAGACTCCGGCTTTGTTCCAAGGGTTCGACTTAAGTGCCATATTGGAGATTGCCGACGATGCCGTTTTTCATATCATTATCGATGAACGTACCGGAGACAATCTTCAAGTTTCTGGCGATGCGGAGCTCAGTCTGAACATGTCGCCTAATGGCCGAATTAATTTAACGGGCCGGTATGAACTAAATTCTGGACATTATGAGACAAGTCTGTACAATTTGGTCAACAGACGGTTTACCATCAAACCGGGGGGTAGCATTACATGGCGGGGAGACCCAACCGATGCGGCTCTCGATGTTACCGCTATTTATGAGGTAGAGACTTCCGCGGCACCTTTGATGGCGGCCGTAACTTCTGGCCAAGATGTAAGTGTCACTGGTAAGTACCAGCAAGTACTGCCTTTTCTGGTCTATTTGAATGTGGAAGGTGAGCTTTTGCAACCCCAATTATCGTTCGATTTAGATATGCCCGAAGATGAGCAAGGGTCTCTTGGTGGGGCTGTTTATGGTAGGGTGCAGCAGTTGAACGAACAAGAGGCAGCGTTGAACAAGCAGGTTTTTTCTTTATTGGCGCTTAACAGATTTTTCCCCGATACGGGTAGTGACGGAAGTGCGGGTGGTACTGTGGCCCTAGCTCGGGATAACGTGAATAAAGTGCTTTCCGGACAGCTAAACGCATTTTCAGATAAGGTTTTCGGAAAAAGCGGCTTTGAAGTCGATTTTGATCTAGATAGCTTTACCGACTACCAAGGCGATAGTCCGCAAGACAGAACGCAGTTGAACATCAACGCCAAGAAGAAATTATTTGATGACCGCTTAGTGGTCACCGCAGGTAGTGCCGTAGATGTAGAGGGTAGTTCACAAGCCACTCAGGGTCAAACTCCACTCATCGGAAACGTTAGCTTAGAGTATCTGTTAACAGAAGATGGTAGGTATCGCTTAAAGGGCTACCGAAAAAACGAATATGAGAATGTTATTGACGGACAATTAATCGTAACCGGTTTGGCCTTGATTTTCAATAGGGAATTTAATCGGTTCAGTCAATTGTTCAATCCGTTGAAAGAAGATGCTAATACGGAAGAAGCAAAATCAGAAGAGTAAATATGCACGAACAGGTTGGTAGATATGGTATGGGTAGGGGGTCATTTCTTTTAATGATGGCACTGCTATTTTCATTTTCGTGTAGTGTTGAAAAGTACATTCCTGAAGGAGAGGTGTTGTATACAGGTGCAGAACTCGAAACAAACTTACTGACAGAAGAGAAAGTTCAAGATATTAAAAAGGTAAAGGCAGAATTGCAAACTCTCTTGCAGCCCCAACCGAATTCATCTGTATTGGGCATGCGATTAGGCCTGTATTATCATTATAAGGCCCAAAGGGAAAAACCTGGTTTTCTGAATAAATGGTTGAACAAGAAGTTTGGCGAAGAACCTGTTTATTTATCTCAGGCAAATCCTGAGCGGGTAGAAGAGTTAATACTGAATAGACTTGATAATAAGGGTTTCTTCTACAGCAGGGTGTCTTCTGAGGTAGACAGTAGTGCCAAAAAAGCGGCGATAAGGTATTCTGCTGAATTGCCTAGGCCCTATACCATGCAAACATTTCAACTAGAAAAAGACTCTTTGCCCATTTATTCTGCGATTGAAGATGCGCTTACTGACAGCCAAATTCAAAACGGACAAAGGTTTGATTTGAGTTTGATGAAATTTGAGCGAGAACGAATCGATAATGAATTAAAAAAGAAAGGATATTATAATTTCAATCCTGATTTTCTAATTTTTGAGGCCGATACGAACAGGTATGATAACCGAAAGTTCGATTTGTTTCTCAGGTTAAAATCTCAAGTGCCCGAACGCTCGATTATTCCTTATGAGATAGATTCCATCACTGTTTATCCAAATTACACATTAGGTGATAGCGTCGAAGTTACAAGTCCGAAAATGGTCAACGGTCTGGCTTTTGTGCAAAATGAGGAATATTTCAAGCCCGAACAGCTAGAACCCTACATTCTATTTGAAAAGGGTCAACCTTACAATGCCTATACGGCTCAACTAACCAGCAATCGACTCTCTAATATCGGTAGTTACAAGTTCGTGAACATTCAGTTTACTGAGACAGATACTACGGCCAATAAAGATGGTGCGGGGTCGCTGCACTCAGAAATTTTTCTATCTCCTTTAACCAAGCGTTCGATTAGGGCAGAACTTCAAGCTGTGACTAAATCTAACGGGTTTGCGGGCCCTGGTATTTCAGTGGCCTATAGCAATCGAAACCTGTTTAAAGGAGGTGAAACGCTTAGCATCATTGGTAACTTTCAGTATGCTACTCAAATTTCCGGTGGCGATAATCAGAACCTCAGTAGTATCGGGGGTGGATTAAAAACCGATTTGACCATACCCCGTTTGGTACCATTTTCACCCAGTAGGTTTAAATATGCTGTTCCAAAAACCAAAATCAGTTTGGGCGGCGATTTTTTGAATAGAAGTAAACTCTATAGTTTAACATCTTTCAATACCTCTTTTGGGTATACATGGAATGCCAATAGATATGTATTTCACGCCTTGAACCCTATCAGTGTAAACTACGTGAATTTGACCAATACAACCGAAGAGTTTGAAGCTATTTTAGATAAAAATCCATTTTTACGTAGAAGCTTTGAACAGCAGTTCATTGCCGGGTTGACCTATACTTTTACGTATAACGAACTGGTCGACGAAGATAAGTCGAACCCGATTTTCGTGTCGACCAATATTGATTTAGCAGGTAACCTGTTGAGTCTTGTTAGCGGAAATGAGACCATTTTTGGCTTAGAATTCGCACAATATGCCAAGGCCGATGTCGATTTCAGGTATTATTTTCGCTGGGCCAAAGAGCGAACATTGATTGCTAGATTATATGGTGGTTGGGGCGTGCCTTATGGTAATTCAACAACGCTGCCCTTTGTGAAGCAATTCTTTTCTGGCGGACCGTACAGTGTTCGTGCTTTTAAGATTCGTTCATTGGGCCCAGGTACATTCACCTCAACTGACGATTCAACGACCAGTTTCTTCGATCAATCTGGAAACTTAAGTTTGGAGGCCAATCTAGAATACCGTTTTCCTATTTGGTCTTATTTAAAAGGGGCATTTTTTGCCGATGCCGGAAACGTTTGGTTGACTACCGAAGCAGAACTTTTAGATGGAGAGTCCGAAGAGGCCATAGCCTTTAATGAGCGTTTGCAGACCGAAGGTAAATTTGGTAAAGATTGGACAAAAGAGTTGGGCGTAGGCGTAGGTTTCGGATTAAGGGTAGACATCCAGAGTTTTGTAATAAGACTCGATTTGGCCTCCCCGGTACGTGTGCCTTACTTGCCTGAAGGTGAAAGAAGCAGAATACCCTTTTTCGAAGGTGGCGATGACAACCTGATTTTCAATTTTGCCATCGGTTATCCATTTTAAAACCGTAAATCAATTGGAAGCCATACATCTTGATTCCGCTATCTCTTCCATTATTTCAGCAAAAAGACGATAGGAATTTATTCTTGCTATTGGGTCATAAATATGAGAGGCGACCATGATTTCATTGACTCCGGTGTCCTCTAAAAACTTAACGGTTTTTTCCTTGACCGTCTCTTTATTACCTATAAAAGAAAATTTCATCATGCGCTGTAAGGCGGGATCCACAGCTATTTGTTTGAGCTGTGGTGTCATCTCGGTAGGAGGCTGTAAATAATCAATTTGTCCGGTGAGAACACCTACAATCATTCTTATGCTTGAAGTAGACATGCGTTCAGCTTCCTCTTCGGTATCGGCGGCAAGAACATTTACACATGCCATAGTATAAGGTTCTTCAAGGTATGCCGAAGGCTGAAAGTTATTGTTGTAAATAGTAAGGGCCTTGAATAGGTGTGTAGGGGCAAAATGACTGGCAAACACATAAGGTAGGCCTTCTTTTGCGGCCAAATAGGCACTATCGGTACTTGATCCCAGAATATAAATAGGTAAATCTACGCCCTCGGCAATGGGCACCCTCACTTTATTGTTTTTATTTTCTGCAGAAAAATACTGTTGAATAGAACGAAGCTCTTCAGGAAAACGGTAGACGGCTTGCATACGGTCGGGCCTAATGGCCTGAGCAGTGGTCTGATCGGTGCCTGGGGCCCTTCCTAAACCGAGGTCGATGCGATCAGGGTAAAGAGCACTGAGTGTGGCAAATTGCTCCGCAATCAGCATAGACGAATGGTTGGGTAGCATAATACCACCGGAACCGACTCTCAATTGATTGGTACCACCGGCAATATGACCTATCAATACAGAAGTGGCGGCACTGGCGATACTCACCATGTTATGGTGCTCTGCCAACCAAAAGCGATTATAGCCGAAAGACTCCGCTTTTTGTGCCAAATTCAAACTATTCTTAAAAACCTCAGAAACTGAGAAGCCCGAACCAATGGTAGCGAGCTCCAGTATTGAGTAAGGAATAAAATCTTTTCTATGCTGCTTCATGTTCACCAACTGTTTTGAATAACAAAATTAATCAATAATAGACCGGTGACACGGTGTTCTCCGTTAAGGAGATGATAAAGTTTACTACAACATAGTTGTCTTTATAAAGCTGATAAACTATTGTCTTGATGAATTTCTATTTCCAGATTCGATTTCAGCTTTTGCCATTCATTATTAAGTTCTTCCGCCTGAGATTGAAGAATGGCATTGGTGGTATTGGGCAAATCGGTGTAGGCCAAAAGCTCTTGATATTTTAAAATCAGTTTTTTTTCAGCTTTAACGATTAGTTCATCCACTTCGGTGCCAGTCAAAGGCCTTTCCAGTAGCGAATTTTCTAAATCATTAAAAATCAACCTGTCAGTTTTTGGTACATCAGGCGATGCTACTTGATCGGTTACGGCCAATATTTCGTGCTTTAAGATGGCTGCAAAAGAGCTGTACTGAAAGTATCTGTGTTTGAAATAATCCCTTTTACTAGGGTGTCTATCAGAAGTTACGAGAGTGCCGTAGACCCTTTCAGCCGAAAAGAGTTGGGCAAATAGGGCTTCCAAGCGATTGAAAATGCTTTGGTTATCAGAATTATGCATAATTTTTTATTTAAATTAAAAGAATTGGAAGTCGCCGTACTATCGGGTACAATTGGCACCCCAAGTTTCACCACCTTCGATAAAAGCAATAATTAATTCACCTTCATCAATTTTTATGGTTCCTGAGCTGTTCACCAAGATATTCTGGTTTTTTTCCATAGTTACACCATTGATACTTGGTATTCCATTGGAAAAGTCAAATCGATAATTGTCGCCTACTTTCACAACCGTCACTCGGCCATCATCAGTTGAAATCTCAGTTTCGGTATCCGGTTCGGAATAGCTAACGCTACCATTGTAGGTGCCAACAAAAAGATTGTCGTCTGTAGGGTCGTTGTCTTTACTACAAGAAACCGCCACCAAGGTAAGGCAGATTAAAAGACCCATATGCTTTGCAATTTTTTTCATGTTTTAAAATTTAGGATTTTATGTTTCAAACAAAGGTATAGGGTGTCATACGCCATCCTAACTTCGTTAAGGAAGCTTTAAGACATAAAAATTCTAATGAGTTAAAGATATAGTTGATACAGACGAAGGGGCCCTATACCGGAGGTTCACCTAAATAAAAAGCAAGGGTTATTTAATTTTTTGGGACAATGGTCGCGTTGATTGTATCGCTCATAAATGCAAAATGAGCCAACGCTTTTTCGGTGAAATTCAAAAGGCTAAGACTACGGTCAAGGTTTTGGTTTTTATAGGCCACTTTATAATATACGTCGCCGTTCAAGTAGTCGGTGAGGGCTCTTAGGCCGTGAAGAAATGGCATTAAAACGGCACCCCATGGTAAGGTTTCAACTTCCTTTTGGCTCAAAAATGGTCCATTGGCTGCCAGCCCTTTTACAAAGGAAGAGAAGAGCTCCTTTTCAAAAACAATTTGGTCATGATCTATCTCATCTTCGGGGGCGGTGTTAACGATGGTTCGCACGGCATCCCCAAAATCGTACATAAATTTACCCTTCATTAACGTGTCTAAATCAATTAGACAAAGTGCCTTTTTTGTTTCCTTGGAAAAAAGGATGTTGTTCAATTTAGTATCGTTATGGCAAATGCGGTCAGGAAGTTCGGCCACATTTACATCTCGTAATTTTTCGATGACTTTATGCGAGAACGAAATGGCATTTGCGGCCATCGATAGTTTTTCTTTAGGCGCATGTTCTAAAGCTTCTTGGAATTGAGAGGTCCGCAGCTTTAAATCATGAAATTGAGGTATGGTATCAACATATTTGTCTAACTGGGCGCTGAGTAGAAGCATATTAAATTTAGCAATAACCTTACCTGCTTCAAAAGCTATTTCAGACTCCGTAGTAGTGTTGTAGGCAGTGCTGCCATCAATGTACGTCATCACCCGCCAATATGCCTTCTCCTTATCTTCGGTAGAAAGATAACTCTCTCCGGTTAAAGTTTTGACAAGGGTTATCTGTTGGTAATGGTCATCGTTCAAATGTTCAAAAGCATCTTGAACATTGTTCATTAACTCGGCTACGTTGGTGAAGACTTTATGGTTGATCCGCTGTAAGATATAGAGCGGAGTTCGATTTTCAGAAACTAAATAAGTATCGTTGATCAAGCCGTCGGTCAACGGCTTGAATCGATAGGGCTTCTCGGGTACCGAGAATTTTGTTAATAAGTTATTGAGTTGCTCTTCTTTATAATTACTCATTCGTTAGGCCAAAGCGGCGAACTGTATTTTCCGGCGTTGGTCTTTTTTTGTAAATAAGATACAGCGGTCTCACGGTCGCTGGCATAGGTAACACCGAACCAATCGCCACCCGAAGGAACCACTTTAACCTTAATTTCACCGGCCTGTAGCATATCTTGAATAATCTTTGGTATGTAAAGCTCGCTTTTGGCACCCAAATCTTTACTGTTCAAGAAAGCCCTAAAATCATTTTCAATTTTTTCGAAGATACTAGGCTTGCAAACCCAAAAGTTCATGCTTACATGCTCTTCTCCGGTATATTCGTTGCCAGAATCTTCATCTATAACTTTACCATCTTTTGCCTCTAGTTTTAAACGCTCATCAACTGAAATAAGGTTGTCGCCATCAACTTGACAAACACCTCGAGAAACGGAACCATGTTCTGATAAGGTGTTTTTTAAGGTATAGCCCACGAGGGCATAGGTATTGTCGTCTTTATGCGCCCGCATAAAATTAGCGGCGTTTTCGTATGCCGGCTGACCATAGAAGTCATCTGCGTTCAAAACAGCAAAAGGACCGTTGATAACGTCTCTGGCCGTCCAGACCGCATGGGCGGTACCCCAAGGTTTTTGGCGTTCTCCTTCAAAAGTACAGCCATCTGGCAAATCAGTAATTTCTTGGGCCAGAACATCCAATTTAATATTGGCCGGCAAACGGTTTCTCAAATGATCTTCTAAAAACGAGACATTGTCTTTTTTGGTAATAAGTACAATATGGTCAAAACCATTTTTCAAGGCATCGGAGATACCGAATTCCATAAGGAATTCACCATTCGGACCTAAATCATCGAATTGCTTTAGTTTGCCATATCGGCTTCCGCTTCCAGCAGCCATCAAAAGTAAAGTCATGTTTCTGTAGATTTTATTGAGTTCGGGCAAAAATATGACTTTATAAAGAAAGAGACGGTGAAATGCTAGTATAGGTAACATTTTTTTGACATCTCGATAAATTTTGCTCCTATAATTTTTCTACTTTACTATCAAATTCATCTAGCCTTCTCGTTTCTTTAATATTGTAGTAAATGAAATTTTTTCTTCTTTCGGTTTTTATAAGTTTTTCGGTATTTCTTCATTCCCAAGAAAACTCCAGACCGAATATTCTTGTCATTATTTTCGATGATGCCGGACTGGACATGAGCGCCTACGGAAGTACCTACGTGAATACCCCTGGTTTTGATGCCATTGCTAAAAATGGAGTGCTTTTCAACCGAGCGTATACACCTAATGCCAAATGCGCCCCTTCTCGCGCTTCACTTATGACCGGAAGAAATTCATGGCAGCTCGATGCTGCAGCGAACCACGTTATCTATTTTCCGCCCAAGTTTAAAACTTATCAAGAAGTACTTCAAGAAAACGGGTATACCATCGGTTTTACGGGAAAAGGTTACGCGCCTGCCATTACCTTGACCGCCGATGGAAAAGAGCGTGAAGTTCTTGGCCCAGCTTATAACACTGAGATATTAGAACCTTTGACCAGTGGCATTTCAAGCAATGACTACAGTGCCAATTTTGATAATTTCCTTCAGAGAGCCCCAAAAGATGCTCCTTGGAGCTTTTGGGTCGGTAGTTTAGAACCACATCGGGGTTATGAATATGGTTCCGGAAAGCGTATTGGAGGAAAGACCGAGGATATGATCAAAGATTTCCCTCCTTATTGGCCCGATAATGAGGTGACACGTACCGACTTGTTAGATTATGCCCTTGAAATTGAAAATTTTGATGAGCATATCGTCAAAATTATGAATTCTCTTGAAAGATCAGGGCAATTGAACAATACGTTGGTAGTGGTAACCTCCGATCACGGAATGCCATTTCCAAGGGTCAAAGGCGACCAATATGAAAATGCCAATCATGTGCCCATGGCCATTCAATGGCCAAAAGCCATGAATAAAAAGAACAGAAAGGTAGAAGATTACATTAGTTTTATTGATTTGGCCCCGACTTTTTTAGAAGCCGCTGGTATCGATTGGCAAACCTCAGGAATGCACCCTCCGGCAGGCAAGAGCCTCTTGAATATATTGGGCTCTTCAAAATCGGGACAGATTGATGATTGGCGTAATTTCGTTTTGGTGGGGAAGGAAAGACATGACACTGGGCGACCGCGTGATGTGGGTTATCCTATTCGCGGGATACATAAGAATAATATGCTCTACATTAAGAATTACGAAATTGATCGTTGGCCCAAAGGAAATCCGGAGACCGGTTATTTGAATACAGATGGTAGCCCGACCAAAACCGAAATATTGAAATTGAGAAGAAACGGAAATTCCCGTTACTGGCGATTGAATTTCGGAAAGAGAGTAGAAGAAGAGTTATATGATTTAAATGATGACCCTTTTTGCATGAACAACTTGGCAAGCGACTTAAGTTATGCCGATGAAAAATCAGACTTGCGTTTTGAGATGGAGATGAAACTAAAAGAACAGGACGATTTGAGAATGCAAGGTTACGGTCATTTGTACGAACAGGCCCCTTTCGTCAATGGCCGAGATTTTTATCATGATTTTATGGCCGGCAAACAACCCAAAGCTGGTTGGGTAAATGATTCCGATTTTGAACCTTTTGTGCTTGATGGTGATGGAAACGAACTGGAACCGGTAAAGATTAATCTCAAAAATTAGATTAAAAAAGCAACCTCATCAAGTCGGTCTTTACGGTTCGGTTACCTGATGAATGGCTAGAGAGCTTGAGGTTTCACTGAAAAAGTATGACTTGTCCAGAATGTCGCAATCAACCCTTTGAATTGGCGTAATGCACCTATTTGAAGCAGCTTTGTGCAACTTATCTTTGAAAGAGTGCTAATTAGATTTGCTCCCCAAGGGAATACTGACGGGGTGGGTGTATGTCTGCGGATGAGAAGATTTTGCTAGTTATCTATGGAGAGAATTGTTCATAATTATACCTAGGATGCCTCATAACTTAAATAGAACCAAAATGGTGAAAATAACTGCACCGGCAGATTGCGATAATGCCCCAAAGAAGAAATTTCTAAAAGAATTTAATGTGGCTTTTGCCGAAGCCGATGTCGACTACTTTCATGATAAGCTGACCGATGATGTGGTGTGGGATATGGTCGGTGACAAAATTATTGAAGGAAAGGAGAATTTTATAGCCGCCTTATTGAAAATGAAAGAATATACCGCCAAAGAGTTAAAAATAGAGAGCATAATTACTCATGGCAGGTCTGCGGCAGTCAATGGTACCATGGTAATGAACAAGGGTAATGTTTTTGCCTTCGCCGACTTTTATGAATTTAGAGGGGCCAAAGGTAGTCTGGTCAAAAAGCTTACTTCTTATGTGGTCGAAAAATAAAGAGTAGAAACATACTTAACTATAAAACGTAAATGAGATGAAAGTTAATCCGTATTTGAATTTTGATGGGCAAGCTGAAGAGGCCTTCAAATTTTACAAGTCAGTCTTTGGCGGCGAATTCACTGCCAATATGAAAATGTCTGATGCTCCGGGAACGGAGAATCTACCCTCATCGGAGCAGAGTAGAACCATGCACATTTCGTTGCCTCTCGACGGTGGTACCGTTTTAATGGGGTCTGATATCATGCCTTCGGCGGGGCACCAGCTGAATAAAGGTAATACCAACTATATTTCGCTGCATCCCAAAAGTAAAGATGAGGCCGATAGAATTTTTGAAGGTCTTTCAAAAGGCGGTGAAATTGAGATGCCCATGGCCGATCAATTTTGGGGAGACTATTTTGGCAGCTTTATAGATAAGTACGGTATTCACTGGATGATTAATTATAACGCAGAATTTAATTGATAACAGATGAAGATGATAACTATTGGTACGACCGTTGAGGTTGATAAAGAAAAGGTTTGGCAGTTTTGGACCCAACCTGAGCATATTATCCATTGGAATTCTGCATCCGATGATTGGCATACTCCAAAGGCTGAAAGTGATCTGCGAACCGGTGGTCGCTTTACTTCTCGAATGGAAGCTAAAAATGGCAGTATGGGATTTGATTTTGGCGGGACCTTTGATGAAGTCAATCCGCCTGAACTGTTGAATTATACCTTAGATGATGGCAGAAAAGTGTCTGTTAAATTCGAGGAAAATGAAGGTGTTACTAAGGTCACCGAGAGCTTTGAACCCGAAGATCAAAATCCTCTAGAAATGCAAGAGCAGGGATGGCAGGCTATATTGAACAACTTCAAAAAGTACGCGGAGTCGATAGCTTGACACCACATTCCTATGATTTTAATTTATAAATCATTCGTTCATGAAATCAAAAGAAGATAAAAAGCCCACCACCGTTGAAGAATACCTGAAAAGTTTTCAGGGGGAGGTTCATAGTGCTTTAGGCCAAATAAGAGGCTTGATCAAGCAGGAAGTTCCTGATGCTGAAGAATCGATGGCTTACGGCATGCCGGCATATAAATTGTTTGGAAAACCTCTTGTTTATTTTGCAGGCTATAAGAATCATATCGGGTTCTACGCCACCCCAACAGGCCACGAAGCATTTGCTGACGAACTTTCAATTTATAAGCAAGGTAAGGGCTCGGTGCAATTTCCTTTAGATGCAGAGATGCCTTATGACCTGATCCGCAAAATTGTGCGGTTTAGGGCAAATGAGAACGAAAAGAAGTTTGGTCCGAAGTAATGATTAAGGCCAGAGAAGATTTCTTTTGAGTCATTAATACTGAGAATTGTCATGTTTTTTGGTAACGAGTATGGTTAACTTTGGTAAAACAAGCTAATGATTAGCTCAAAATTCTAAGGTTATGAAAAAAATAATAGTTCCTGTAGATTTTTCCCAGCAATCGGAATATGCTATGAAAGTAGCTGTTTCGTTGGCTAAAAAACATGGTTTTGAAATATTGGCATTGCATATGCTAGAACTCAATCAGGCAATGATTACTTCCACCGAAGATTATCATCCCGAACAAACTGTGTTTCTAATTAAAATGGCTGAAAAAAGGTTTGATGAATTTTTGAAAAAACCTTTTTTAAACGAGGTAAAGGTCACTCCAATCATTAAGCACTATAAAGTGTTCAGCGAGGTGAACGAGATTGCCAAAGAACACGAGGTGGGCCTCGTGGTAATGGGCTCTCATGGTGCCGATGGTCTTACAGAGATATTTATTGGGTCAAACGCCGAAAAAGTGGTGCGAACATCAGACATACCAGTCATTGTCGTGAAAGGAGAAATGGAAGATTTTAACATCAAAAGGTTTGTTTTTGCCTGCGACTTTAGCCTTGAAAATCTGACTGCCTTTAGTCAGGCAAAGGCTTTTGCCTCGATGTTATCGGCTGAATTGAATTTGGTTTATGTAAATACTCCGGGTGATAGCTTTTTGAGCACTTCTGATTGTTACGAAAGAATCAATAAGTTCTTACATGAGGCAAAAAGTGCCGAAGAAGTAACCATTTACAATGATTATACGGTAGAAAAGGGCGTTCTTGGCTTTAGTGAGGTGAACGGTGCCGATGCCATAGGCATACCCACCCATGGCCGGAGAGGTCTTGCACATTTTTTCATGGGAAGCATTGGCGAAGATATTGCCAATCATTCAAAAATACCTGTCATTACCTTTAAAATCAATGATTGATAGACAGTAACATAAAATAACTAAGGCGCCTGATGGCGCCTTTTATTTTTCAATCAATTTTGTGACTAAGGATTGATAGGTACCTCTAAAATCTTTCCCGCCAGCATATCAGGTAATAATAGACGACCGTTTTCTTCCTCAAGAAGAAAATCGGCTGCAGATTGCAAATTTTCAATTAAAATAGTGGCTTCCTCTGTCTTGCCATCTATTTTCCAAACTTTGGCCTGTGCCCAACTGCTTACGTAATAGTTGCCTTTACTATCTTGTTCAACGGCATCGGCACCTCTGAAAGTTCCCTTTAAAGGGGTTAATTTTCCGTTTCGGGTTACTAAAAAGTTGCCGGTGAAAAAGGCACCTACCATGATATTGCCCTGGTTATCTACACCGACCCCGTTTGGGTTTAGCATCAAGGGCGAGCCGTCTTGCACAATAGATATTTTTCCATCTAACGTAATATGATAGATTCGGCCTACTTGCGGAATCTTCTTGGCTTCCTCACTATCTAAAGGCCATAAATCGTTATTGGCATCACGCATGTATTGCGTGGCACCCATATCGGCCACATAAATTCCTTTTTTTTCGGAGTCTACGGCTACATCGTTTAAATAGAGCGCTTCCTTCGGAAAATCTTCTTTTTTGATAAAAACCGTAGCCTTTCCGTTTTGGTCAACTTTCCAGACTCTATTCAGGTCTGAGAGGTAGAGGTGGCCATCTAAAAAAACGATTCCTTTGGGCTCATCGAAGCCATTAGAGAAGATTTTTACCCCTTCTTCTGAGATTTCTGCGATTTGTCCATCGCCCTCCTCCTTGCCGTTCATCAGGGTTACGTAATAATTGTCGTTGAACCCTTTGGTAAGACTCTCCGGTTTCATTCCTACTTCTACCGGGAACTTTATTTGCGCTTGTGTGATAGTGGCCCATAACATAAGACACATGCAAATCGTACCTTGAATTGACCGGAAAGCGCGACTTTTGGCGCAGGGTGCTGATTTTTTCATTTTTGAGACGTTTTTTAGTAATAAGCATTTTGTTGAAGTATTTGGGTTATATAATTTTCATTTCCGTTGGATTCCAGTCCACCGGTTTTTTTGAATAATAGCTGTCGTTGGCCAAAAGGGCAGCGCCTGCGGCGCGTAAACCGAAGGTAGGGTCTTGAATTACTTTTCCGTTTCCACGAATGGCTTCAAAGAAGTTGGAAAAATGATCATGTCTACCACCTTTGTAATCGCTGGGCGCTTTCCAAGTGGTAGTACCCGTACTCAATGAAGAAGCCCTTGATTCTAGGTTCTGCTCTTCATAACCTTTTTTGATTTTTTTCTGCATTTCTTCGGTGAAGGCCACCATCGAATACCCTGCCGGTACCAAGCCTAACTTTGACCTTTTTAGGGTGACCGAGTTTTGGCCGACTTCCATCTCACCTTCTGTGCCTATCAGTTTAAAACCACCGCCACCGCCACTTCCGGCGATAAAATTAATACGAAAGGCTGCGTTAAAAGCAGCATGGGTTTCCGTTTTTGGATAGTCGTAAAGAGTGATGCTTACATCGGGTACATCGCGCCCATCTTTCCAATATCGAAGTCCGCCCGTTGCTAATGCGCGATTGGGTCCGTGAGAACTGATAACGTGGTTTAGGGTAGAAAAGGCGTGTACAAAAAGGTCACCTGCAACCCCGGTACCGTAATCCCTGTAATTTCGCCATCTAAAAAAACGCTTGGGTTCAAATGGCACTTTCGGGGCATTGCCCAAAAAGGTGTCAAAGTCAACGGTCTGCTTATTGGCGTCAGGTGGTATCGGATATTGCCAAGCACCCTCGGCAGAGTAACGATCATTATAGAAATCGAGCATTACGATGTCGCCAATGGCACCTTTCTCATATAGTTGTTTGGCCTTTTCATTGCCCAAAGAAGCCATACCCTGACTACCGATTTGGCAAAGCTTTCCCGACGATTTTTGTGCATCTATGATAGCTTGCCCTTCTTCCCATTTTTGAACCATCGGCTTTTCGCAGTATACATGTTTGCCCGCCTTTAGAGCATCAATGGTTATTTGTTTATGCCAATGGTCGGGAGTAGCCACAATAACGGCATCGATATTTTTTTGGTTCAATAACGCCCTATAATCCCTAGTGGTGAAAATATCATTTCCCCATAATTCTTTGGCGCGGTCTAACCTACCGGTGTAAAGATCACAGGCGGCAACCACTTTTGAGCCATTAACGGTCAGGGCGTCGTTGGCGTCGTAAATACCTTGAATGCCCACGCCGATTACACCAAGATTAATTTGGTCATTGGCAGAATAGTTGTTTTCACGATGTTGTCTTTGCAGCCAAATAGTCTCATCTCTTGATGAGGCTAAAATAGTGGGCGCCGAGGTAATGGCGGCCGATCCTAAGGCAGCCTTTTTTAAGAAAGACCTTCTGTTTGAATTTTGTTTCATTTTGGTATGCTTTTGATAAGCTGGTTTGGATAAAAAGCAGAGGAATTTACATCTTTTGGCCTGCAATGCCAAAAGTTTAACCCTTGCTCTAAATCGGTTATCGACTGATTCACTCTCAAGACATAATCCGCGTTAATTTATAGAAGCGCTGGTATTCATCAGGTATGTCTGAAAGCTTTAAAAGACAGCCTTCTTGCATATACGGATATATTTCATCGTAAGTCGCTACCTTGTACATACTTACCCGCTTGCTGATATGTTCCCTTCGAAGATCCTGAGGGCCGTCTAGTCCTGCAGCGGCAACCAATTCAAGGAAACTATGAATGGTGGCCTCATGGTAATTCTTGACCCTTACCGATTTATCACTGACTACCAGCCCTTTCATAAGTGATTTGTTCTGGGTAGCGACCCCTACCGGGCACGTATTGGTGTTGCATTGCAGTGCTTGTATGCAACCTACCGCCAACATCATGGCCCGGGCGCTATTACAACCATCTGCGCCTAGCGCAATGGCCCTTGCCATGTGAAACCCTGAGATGATTTTGCCCGCAACGATTACCTTAATTTCTTTTCGAAGGCCGAAGCCGACCAGAGTGTCGTGTACAAATACCAAACCTTCGCGTGAAGGCATGCCCATGGTGTTCGAGAACTCTACCGGGGCCGCACCTGTACCACCTTCACCACCATCAACGGTTATAAAATCAGGTGTGATACCTGTATAGATCATGGCCTCACAAAAATCCATGAATTCTTGTTTTCTGCCAACACATAGTTTAAAACCTATAGGCTTGCCATCTGATAGGTCACGCAGTTTTTTAATGAAGTGCATGAATTGAATGGGATTGGAAAATGCAGAATGCGATGGAGGCGAATGAACCGCAATACCGGGTTTAATGTGTCTGATCTTAGCAATTTCTTCTGTGTTTTTTACCGCAGGAAGTATCCCGCCATGACCAGGTTTCGCCCCTTGCGATAATTTTATTTCAATCATTTTTACCGCTGGGCGAAGGGCATTTTCCCTGAAGGTGGTTTCGTTGAAAGTGCCATCATCGTTGCGACATCCGAAATACCCCGTTCCGATTTGCCAAATGAGGTCTCCACCTCCTTCCAGATGATAATCACTGATTCCACCTTCACCAGTGTTATGCGCAAAATTTCCCATTTGCGCACCTTTGTTCATGGCCAAGACGGCATTTTTGCTCAAAGATCCAAAACTCATTGCCGATATATTTAAAAGGCTTGATGAATAGGGTTGCTTGCAATCTTTGCCACCAATAGTAAGCCGTGGAAATCGCCCAATTTCTTTTGGATTGTTCTTTGCGTACATCGAATGTTCCATCCACTCATATCCGGCACGATAAAGGTCCATTTGCGTTCCGAACGGTTCGGTATCATTGGCACCTTTGGCTCTACGATAAATAAGGGAGCGAAGAATACGGTTAAGCGGTCTACCTTCCGTATCGGTTTCTACAAAATATTGCATGATCTCAGGTCTGATTGACTCCAGCAGATACCTGAACCTGCCAATGACCGGAAAGTTTCTTCTTATGGTATGTCTCTTTTGGGTGATGTCAACAATACCCATTAAAATAAGGGGGGCGACGAGAATGAAAACCCAAAGAATCGGTTTCCAAAAAAAGGAAATACCTAGGATAAGCGCTACCAGAATAAATGAAATCAAAAGAAACTTTTCACGAACTTTCATGCTGACTAATTTGTGCCCGAATTTATGAAAATAAGGTCGAAAAGCCTGTCTAATTATCGTGGCATTAGCATCGAATATCTAGTCAAGTTTTGTGCTGTCATGGCGGGCCTTGAATATTTCAATGTATAACATCGTGCTCATTTTTTGAGCCCTGTTTTTGGCGATAAATGCAGTTTCTCCTTCAAAAAGTTCGTCAATAGTTTCGAACCATAGGTTCAGCCATTGCCCAAAATGTTCTGATTGAACGGTGTGTCCCACTTTTTTATCTACATGAATATGCGCCTGTATGGGATTGCCGAAGTATTGTCTCTTCAAAAATAATTGTGCTTCCCAAAAATGGGTAAGTATTTCAAAGTGCTCTTCCCAATCAAGAATGATTTTATTGAAAATCGGACCTAAGGTGGCATGTTTTCTAACCTTGCCGTAAAAGGTTCTGACCAGCAAGTCTATGTGGCTCCGATTACCGATATCAGTCTTTACCACAACCGGAAGTTTAATTGCCTAAATGGTCATTGTAAAAATCCCAAGCGGCAGAAGCAACATCTCTGCCCAATTCGAGCCCGGCAACATTGTCCGCCTGAATATGGTAACCACCCATTACCCTTGAAATACCCGCCATATTGGCCGTTTCGGTAAATGTTGGAAACTCTAAGGTGACTTGTTTGCCAAAAAACTTTTTGTCCGTTTCGGTATAGGAGCCTGGTGTCAATGTAACTTTCTCGCCAAAGAAATCGCTACCTGTAAAGAGCCTCAATACTTCTGCACAGGCACCGCTAATCGTGCTGTGGCCCGAAGTATAGCTGGGAAAAGGGGGGCATAAAAAGACATCTGGCGAATAGGGCCGCCACTCTTGCCCTTTCATTTCAATGACTCCTTTTCCTGGGCCTCCCCAAGCTTTGATAACTTGGTTTTGATAATAGTCATGTACCAGGGCGTAGGGTCTAGCGTAGTCGTAAAACATTTTAGAATCCCAAGATGCGATAAAGGCATCCATAGCGGCTATCTCCGTTAGAAAATACATTTTTACATCTTCATCTAAGGTATGGTTGTCACGTCTTGAAACATCTTGAGCAAACTTCAACCAGTGGCCCGCTTGTTGTACCGATTGAGGCCCATCTCGCATGAACTCGACTAAAGCTTTGTCTTCGTCGCTAAGGTTGGCTTGTAAATCGATTACTTCTTTTACTTCGTTCTTCAGTTGTTCGGAACCGACCATGGGCGGAGGGCCTGGTCTAAATTGGTCAGCCGTCTTTAGGGTCATCGGCTTAACATTTTGCCAGAAGGGGGTAAGACACCCAGGGGCATATTGTCCGCCTTTTCCATCGGAAAAGTATTTTGGCTGCCAACGATTGATATCGGTATTTTCGTCCGCTGTATTAATAGGAGCGTAGTTGGTATAGTCAAAATAAGGTTTTCCATTTGATCCCTTTTCTTCACCATATTGATTACTTCCGTCGTTTTTTCTGGCTTCTATTACGGCTTTTGCCGCCAGATTGCCAATGCCCTCGGGCGTGTTGGGGTCTAATGATGTATTCTTAGGGTCTAGGCCTAATTTTTTCATCAATTTCTCAAACATTTTGGTGTCGGAATAATAGTATTCTTTCATAGCACCGAAAGCTGCGTAACTGATGGCTATTTCTTTATTTTCTAGCGTTTGTTCATTAGCAGGCCTCCTATCGATTTCAGTAAGATAAACGGGCTCGGCAGAAGAATCGTACCGAGACCAAGCATCGAAAATAGAGGTGAAAATAAGACCTAAATAACGGGATGTTATGGTGGGTCTGGGCTTGAATCTTTCAGTATCCGAGGCAGTGGCATCTAGAGCCATTTTGCCCCATTGGTAAGCAACGTTCTCGGTTCCTTTCGGTTCGTCCGATACTTTCTTTTGAGCTTTAAGGGTACTTGTGCTACAAGCTATAAACAGTAATACAGCGAAACTTAATCTTGTCATTGGTTGGGTTGAGCGATTAAATAAGCGCTAAATATATAAAGTACGTTCGGTTATCAAATAGATTATCTGTTAAAACCTTAAAGACAGGGCAAGGTAAGGGCAAGTTTCATGTTCATTATTAGAGTTATTATTTCCCGTTAAAAATGCCAATAACTCTTTCTTCGAGGTGTAAATTTGTATAAAAAATCATATGAACCTACCCCAAACCGACAAAAAACGTTTAGTAATTATAGGGGGCGGATTTGCAGGTATATCATTGGCCAAAAAACTGAAAGATTTAAACGTTCAGTTGGTAATGATCGATAAGCATAACTACCATACCTTTCAGCCTCTTCTTTATCAGGTATCCACCAGCGGATTAGAGCCCGACTCAATCGCTTACCCTATTCGTAAAGTTCTTAAAAGGTTGAGCAATTTTCACTTTCGCTTGGCAGAGGTCGAACGTATTGATGCCGATATGCAAAAGGTATATACTTCAATTGGTGATTTGACCTATGACTATTTGGTTATCGCCACGGGTACCAAGACCAATTTTTTTGGAAACCAAGATTTGGCCAAAAACGCCATGCCTATGAAGAACGTGCCTCAGGCGTTAAACATTCGAAGCCTGATGTTACAAAATTTTGAAAAAGCAGATGATTGTGAGAGATTAGAAGAAAGAAAGGCCCTTCTTAATTTTTGTATAGTGGGAGGTGGGCCAACCGGCGTTGAGCTTTCAGGTGCTTTGGCCGAACTGAAACGCAACGTGTTCCCTAAAGATTACCGTCATTTGAATGTAGAGGAAATGCAGATTCATCTTTTCGAAGGCGCCGAAAGAATTCTTCCGCCTATGAGTGAGCATGCCTCTAAAAAGGCATCTGATTTTCTACAAGAACTGGGGGTGCAGATTCATTTAAAGACCTTAGTGAAAGATTATGATGGTGAAACGGTTACTTTGAATGATGATACGACCATGAGATGTAAAAACTTGGTTTGGGCAGCTGGGGTGACCGGGGCATCGATACCAGGTTTAAGCGGTCAGGCCTTGGTGGAAAAATTAAACCGATTCAAGGTTGATAGGTACAATCGTATTGAGGGGTATCCCAATATTTTTGCAATCGGCGATATTGCTTATATGGAAACTGATGCTTTCAAAAAAGGGCACCCGCAGGTAGCGCAACCAGCTATTCAACAAGGTGAGCATTTGGCCAAAAACCTGTATCGATTGTTGGAAGGTAAAAATCTTGAGCCCTTTACTTATAATGATAAGGGTACCATGGCTACTGTTGGCAGAAACCGTGCTGTAGTCGATTTAAGCAAGGTGAAATTTTCAGGATTTCTGGCTTGGTTCGTTTGGATGTTCGTTCATCTAATGGCTTTGGTCGGCTTTCGAAACAGGGTTATCGTATTTTTTAACTGGGCCTACAATTATATCAATTATGATAAGGCTGCGAGGTTAATTGTCAGGCCGTTCAATCACAAAACTTAGTTTGCAAGCCGTAGTCGCTCAAAAATTAAAAAGCTTTATTATATTTGTTCCGTTGTGTTGTGACCCAAAACCTTTTTAGGTATGGGCCAATGAAAGGCTTTCCAAATCGGAAGGCTTTTTTTGTTTTTAGAAGATGCCCGTTGCGGTTATGCTTGAGCCACCAGAACCAATGCGGCAGCAATTAAAATTGATATAAAAACGACGGCTGTGGTTCTCCAAGAGAACTTTTTCTTCGTTTTTTCGGTTTTGGAACTAGAAGTTGATTTTCTCTGATGTACTGTTCTTGTAATAGTACTTGTTGCTGTGGTATTAGATTCTGTTCTTTTCATAGTCATTCATTTCTTTCATACAGAATAATTTCACTTATAATCTGGTTAGCCCTTTTTTACTTTCCTTGATTGCGATTTTTCAAGACCGTTCTTGCTTTCGCCACCCTGGCTGTATAGCTTGCTTTTTTTGTCCATCAGATTTTTGGTACCTACTAAATTCTTGTTTTTGTATGAAGTGGTCTTGCTGTTAGTAAAGTCTAACCGTTCCCCTTTTACCAAGAACAGACGATTTTCATCACTATTTTCTGATGGCGATTTATTATCGGTTTTTTGTTCGTTGATTTTCTTGGAATTCACTTCATTTTCATTTTTCATACAGCGGCAAATTAATGCTAGATACTTCAAACACCGTACGTTAACCGATCATTTGTTGATTCAAAAAGTATATGGGCAATGTTCAGGGCTTTCCCAGAAAGGAAGAATGAAAATTGTCGTATTTTTAAAGAACTCACTTAAAACTACATTATGCCCCTTTATCATCGCTTGGGATCTATACCCAAAAAACGGCACACTCAATTTAAAAAGGCTGACGGCAGCTTACATTACGAACAGTTGTTCGGAACTATAGGTTTTGATGGCATGTCATCTCTTCTCTATCATCTGCACCGACCCACGCAGGTAAAAGAAGTACTTAAGACGCTAGATGTAGCACCTCGAGCTGCTGTTGATTATAACATAAAATCGAGATTGTTAAAGGGGCTTGAGGTAAGACCGGAGAATGATTATCTAGATAGCAGAAAGACCGTTCTATACAATAACGATGTTCACATCGTATTGGCGGCCCCAAAAAAATCGATGACCGATTATTTTTATAAGAATGCTGATGCCGATGAGTTGATTTTTATTCATGAAGGAAGCGGCACTTTAAAAACCCTTATGGGTGAAATAGTCTTTGAATATGGCGATTATTTGTTGATACCGAGGGGAATGATTTATCAAATTCATTTTGATGGCGAAGACAACCGATTGCTCATTACCGAAAGCTACCACCCGATCTATACACCCAAGAGATACCGCAATTGGTTCGGGCAGCATTTAGAACATTCTCCATTCTGCGAGCGGGATTTTAAACTTCCGCAGAACTTGAATACGCATGATGAGAAGGGCGATTTTTTAATGAAGGTTAAGAAACAGGGCCAGTTACACTATATGGTTTACGCTACACACCCGTTCGATGTGGTCGGTTGGGACGGATACAACTTTCCATACGGCTTTTCCATACACAATTTTGAGCCCATAACCGGTAGGGTGCATCAACCGCCTCCAGTGCATCAGACCTTTGAAACATCGGCTTTCGTGGTTTGTTCATTTTGCCCAAGATTGTACGATTATCATCCGGAAGCTATTCCGGCACCTTACAATCATTCCAATATCGACTCCGATGAAGTACTCTATTATGTTGATGGTGATTTTATGAGTAGAAAAGGTATTGATAAGGGGTATATTTCATTACATCCGGCAGGCATCCCCCATGGTCCGCATCCGGGAACCTATGAAGCAAGTATTGGTAAAAAAGGTACGGAGGAGCTGGCCGTTATGGTAGACACCTTTAAACCTCTCAAACTTACCCAAGCGGCCTTAGACATCGACGATGGCAAATACTACCAAAGTTGGTTAGAGTAAGGTTATAGTCAGCTGTTATCTTTTTGCCAAAACCATGCCCACAATCGTTCGATTGGGTATTTTTGAAAAAATAAAGCAATCAAGTGATATTAGATTTAATAAGAAAAAGACGTTCTGTCTTTCCCGTACAGTACAATGACAAGCCTATTGCGAAGGCAGATATAGAGAAGGTTCTAGAAGCGGCCAATTGGGCACCGAACCACAAAAGAACCGAGCCATGGCGTTTTAAGGTGATGACTGGCGAGACAAAAGAAAAATTGGGGCTGTTTCTCTCTTATAAATATATGGAGCATGAAGAGCGACCCAAACAGATGAAAGCCAAAAAGCTTATCGAAAACCCGAAAATGGCCGGTGCGATTATCGCTATTTGCATGCAGCGAGATCCAAAGGAAAGCCTTCCGGAATGGGAAGAAGTTGCAGCAACGGCCATGGCGGTACAGAACATGTGGTTGTGTTGCACCGAAATGGGAATAGGAAGTTATTGGAGCTCGCCCGGACTGATCAAATTTATGGACGAGTTTTTTGAAATGGAAGAAGGCGAAAAGTGCCTTGGCTTTTTCTACATGGGGCACTACGATGAAGAATTACCTGAAGGTACTCGCGGGCCAATTGAAGATAAGGTAGTATGGGCCGATTGAGCTATTCTATCTGGTAATTATAGGTAGCACCACCTTGCTTTAAAACCATTGATTTTGAAGAAGGTTCGAATTCCATACGAACCCCTGCCTGATTGAATTCGAAAACATCTTTTTCGACGGCTTCAAGTAGAAACGAGGGCTGCCCTGTCGCTTGGGCCATCAATCCGTTTTCGCTTTGCGTAATGGTGATTTTAAGAGGTATTTGTTCACTTGAATAAGTGCCAACATAAAGTGCTAGCGCTTCAGGTTGAACGACGAAGCTTTTAAAGCTGGGTAAATCGAAGGGTTTATCGAAATAAGCGCTAAGTGCAGCGACCATGATGTCATTATTGTTGACCCTTGAGCCGTTAGAAGTAAGCGAGAAGGCCAGCTTATCTTCAGGTAAATAACCTAGCATTGAGGTGAAACCGTCAATTCCGCCATTATGTCCGTATCCTTTTTTGTCATAGAAGGGCATTTGAAAAATGCCCATTCCGTAACCATCTGAGATGGTCTTCATGGTGTTTAACGATTCTTTTTCAATAAGCTTTTCAGAAAAAAGAGCGGTTATGAATCTGTTGAGGTCCGTAGGAGTTGAAATTAATGCTCCCGCACCTAAGGGTATGGACATGTCTGTTTCTTTTTCCTCAATCCAAGAATCCGTAAATCTATAGGATAAGGCTTCGTTTTCGGAAGTCTTGATATGCTTGCCAATTTGGGTGCGACCTAATTTTAGCGGTTGAACAATCTTAGTATCGACCAAATCAGTATAAGATGTTTTAAAAACATCCTCTAAAATAAAGGTGAGTAGAATATAGTTTGAGTTGCTATACTCTGCCTTGCTATTGGGTTCGAAAATAGATTCTTTTTCACTTATTAGATGTACAAGTTCTTTTCTTGATTTGGGTTCGGTATGCCATTCAAGATAATCTTCACTGCTTGTAAAATTGAATATACCGCTTCGGTGACTTAACAGATGGCCAATGGTTATCTTACCTGCATTTTCAATTTCCGGAAAAAATGTTTCAATGGTCCGGTCAAGTGAAAGCAAACCTTCTTCTATTGCCATAAATGTGAGGGTAGAGGTGAACATCTTGGTAATAGATCCAACACGATATTTCGTATGGTTGTCGGCTTTTTGTTGATTTTCTGTATCGGCAAAGCCTAGCGACTTTTCATAAACGGTTGTTCCGTCATGACTCATGCTAAAACTACCCATCCAACGGTTGTTGCTTTCTAAAATGGTAAATAGGCTGTCAAGTTTTTCAAATTGCCTTTCTTGGGCAAGCAATATATTTTGAAAAAGAAGGAAGGATATAAGGGCCAGGCCAATTTTCTTCATGCTGCTTTTGTTAGATTATTTTATAAAAGGAAATAGACCATAGCGATATTCCCATGCTTTTGAAACGAAAAGTCCGAGATAGACCACGGCTACTACAAATTTGATAAAAGTTCCTGTAAGAAAACCAAGAAAAGACCCAAAGGCTGCCTTCGTGGCCGTTTTTTTATCGGCTTTGTTCAATAGTTCACCTACCAAGGCCCCGACAAAAGGCCAAATTATAATACCTAACGGACCCAAAAAAGGAAAAATTAGGGCAATGACGAGCCCCAAAGTAGTACCGATCATACCTGCCCTGGTACCTCCGAATTTTTTAGTTCCGATAGCGGGTATAATGTAATCTAGGGCGAAAACAACAAGGGCAACGGCCGCCGTTATGCCCAAAAACCACCAATCTTGAGGTATGGCAATAGTCAGGTGAAGCAGCAAAAGGCCCAACCAGCTTAGAGGAGGACCGGGCAAAACCGGTAAGAAACTACCAAGTATGCCAATAATAGTAAAGACGAAACCAACTATAAGTAGGGCAATATCCATCAAAATCGATTTGTGTATATGACTATGTGGTTTTGAAAATGTTACACATCTCTATGGCAATCTTTCATTTTTTTCAACTAAAAAAATAGTTTAAACTAAAAATTTAGTTATATTTGATTGTTATTAAACTAAAATATTAGTTGAATGAAGCAATTGACCAAGGCAGAAGAAGAAGTAATGCAAGTATTATGGCAGTTACAAAAATGCAATGTGGCCTCCATCATAGAAGAATTGCCCGAACCTAAACCTGCGTACAATACCGTTTCTACCATTGTGCGAATTTTAGAGGGAAAAGGCTTCGTGGATCACGAGAAACAGGGGAAGGGCTATCTGTACTTCCCAGTGGTTAAAATGGCAGATTACAGCAACCAAAGCATCAATAAGTTGGTAGATGGTTACTTTCAAGGTTCTTTTAAAAGTATGGTTTCCTTTTTTATGAAGAAGAACGACATGAGCCTAAAAGAGCTGGAATCCATCCTTCAGGAAATAAAAAAGGGAGACGACACGACCTCCAAGAAATAAATAGAAAACTAAAAATCAGTTCTAATGATACAGTACATTTTAGAATGCATCGCCTTTCAGTTGGTTTTTTTGTTGGTGTACGACCTCTTCTTGAAAAAAGAAACCTTTTTTCAATGGAATCGAGCTTATCTTATTGGAACCTATCTCATTTCTTTGGTGCTACCATGGGTGAAGATTGAAGCCCTGAAAACGCAGGTGCCGGAACGATTGTACGCATACCCCGAAGAATGGTGGAATATGAACAATACTCCGGAAGTGGCGGTAGTCGCTCGAGATACCTCACTGAATTTGAGTTGGCCCGCAATCGTTTTCGTGGTGGGAATTATCGTTTCCTTGGTTTTGTTTACCTATAAATTAGGCCAATTATATGCCCTTCGAAAGAGTGGTGAGGTGCAGTACTTTACCCATTTCACCAAGGTGGTATTAAAGAATAGTGATGCGGCCTTTTCCTTTTTTAAGTCCATTTTTTTGGGCGATAGGGTAATACAAAAAGACCACCAGAACATCATTGAACACGAGCTTGTACATATTCGACAAAAACACACCTACGATTTACTGTTCTTTGAGCTAATGCGAATCTTTTCGTGGTTCAACCCGTTAGTATATGTCTACCAAAATAGGCTGTCTGAACTGCACGAGTTCATCGCCGACGCCGAGGTAGCGAAGCATGAGAGAACAAAGCATTGTGAGCTCCTACTCTCCCAAGCTTTTCAATCACAAAATATTTCATTCATCAATCAATTTTTTAAATCATCATTAATCAAAAAACGAATAGTCATGTTACAAAAAGCAAAATCGAAAAAAATCTGGAAATTAAAATATTTGGCTTTGGTGCCGATGTTGTTCGGTATCCTGTTTTATACCTCTTGTGAACGCGATTTAGACGAAACCAACTCTGCCAATACAATTGAAGTGAGTAATGTAGAAAGCCTGTCAGCTGAGGAAGAACAGAATTTTTATGTTCGCTTGTTGGATTTGTCAAAACAGGGTGGAGAGTGGAATTTGGTACTCAAAGACGGTAACTCTACTATCACCTTTACCCATCCCGTAAATGAATACTCCTATATTTCCGGGCCCAATGGAGTGCCTATTAAGGCTGCCATGCAAATAAACTCTAAGGTGCTGGCCAGTGATTTTGACATTTTTGAACAAGACCTTAAGAGTGTAATAATTAATGGTAATGGGGTTGATGTACCTTTCACAGTTGTTGATGAAGTACCAATTTTTCCCGGTTGTGAAAATGCTTCGGATCCGAGGGCCTGTTTTCAGCAAAGTATTCAAAAACATATCAGCAAGAATTTTAGATATCCAGAGCAGGCCCAAACGCAGGGTATAGAAGGCAGGGTGTCCGTAATGTTTACCATCGCGGAAGATGGAAGTATTGTCAATATCAGAAAACGTGGGCCGCACCAACTTTTAGAGGAGGAAACCGAAAGAATCATCGCTCGGTTGCCTCAAATGAAGCCAGGAAAACAAAAAGGTCAAGCGGTACGGGTTCCTTTTTCGATACCCATCACTTTTAAATTGTCTCAAACCAACGCCTTAGGGGCAAATGTGGAAATGTCAACCAACAACCCCCAGCGCATGTCTATGGATGAGGTAATGGCAAATATTAATGTTATGCCCTTTGCTACAGTAGAGAAAGCACCCGTTTTTCCCGGATGTGAAAATGCTTCAGATTCTAAGGAATGCTTTAAGCAAAGCTTATATAAACATGTTGGTAAACATTTTAGGTATCCAGAAGATGCTCAGGCAAGGGGTATTCAGGGCAGGGTGGCTCTAATGTTTACCATAGCAGAAGACGGAAGCATTCAAAGTATCCGATATAGGGGTCCGGATGCCTCCTTAGAGGAGGAAGCTCTAAGAATTATCAAGAAGTTACCGCAGATGCAACCGGCCCAAAATGGTGGTAAAAATGTAGCGGTAGCCTATTCGATACCAATAAATTTTAAATTACAATAGAATTGAGAACCGTATTGAAGGGAGCAATTCTTATGGTTTTTGTAAAAGCCGAGGCTCAAACTTCGGCTTTGGCCGTTGCCGATAGTCTTTTCTCTACGGGTGATTTTACAAAGGCCATTAACCATTATGCCCAATCAAATGACCAAAATGCGAGCCTTCAAATTGCACGCTCTTATAACGCTTTGGGCAGATATGATAAGGCCATCGCGCAATATGAAGATGTTGTTGCAAAGCAGCCGGAAGCACAAATAGCAGGTTTTGAATTGGCCAAACTGTACTTGAAGACCAAGTCTTATGAAGAAGGGCGTAAACTATTTTCAAAATTGATTGCTTCCAATGATTCGAATCCTGAATATCATTATTATCTCGGTGAAATTTTTACAGAATTGAATCAACCGGCCAGTAGCTTAAATTCCTATAAGAAGGCTATTGAAAAAGACAGTCAGCATTTAAAGAGTTTATTTCGTTTAGGGAAGTTTTTTGTAATAAAGAGAGAAAAAGAAGCGGCGCTGAGGTATTTGAATCAGGGATTAAATGTGTATCCGGATGATGTGTCTCTCATCAACCTAAAGGCTTTGGGGTATTTTAATAACAACGAATACCAAAAGGCACTTCCCTTGTTCGAAAGATTGGTAGCGTTGGGCGAAACCCAAGAATTTATTCTATCAAAATTGGCCTATTGTTATTTTAAAAGTTGGGAGTTTGAAGAGGCGAAATCAACCTATAAACAAGTGCTCTTTTTTAATGATCAAAATTCTGATGCCTATTACAATTTAGGCCTTGTTCATTTAAAGGAACAACAGTTAGATAGCGCCCAGATATTTATTCAAAAATCAATAGAGGTGCAAACCCCTGTTTTGACACAAGAATATGAGGCTTTGGCCAGAATTGAGCGGTTGAGGAAAAACCCTAAAATGGCATTGAAGTACTATCAAATGGCGCATGAAGAGGCGCCCGAGGTTTCTATGCTGTTTCATAATGTTTGTACTCTGGCCGATCAAGTTTATGACAACCCCGAAAAGGTGCTGCCTTATTATGAAGAATATCTTGAACGTTACGGTCATGAAGACGGGTATAGCATCGAGATGGTCAAAAAAAGGGTCTCGCAATTAAAGGAGGAGATATATTTTGGCAAAAAGTAGGTTCTTCTTAAAAAATCGTAATTTCCGCCTAGATTAGAGGGTAATGCGATATCTCACTTTATTAATTATTTTATTGGTCGGTTCCAGTTGTAACTGGACAGCCTCTCGGGAAAAGAAAACTCGAGAACTGGTCAATGAAGAGATTCAGAATATCGACTGGGCAGAGGTAGATAAATATCCCCTTTTTGAAGATTGTGACGAGACGGCGAGCAAAGAAGAGCAGAAGAACTGTTTTGCGAAAGTTTTAATATCCCATTTCTCCGGTTATTTTGATGAAACATATATTTCATCCATAGAAAATACCTCAGATACTATTTACATCGATTTACTCATGAAAGAGACAGGCCAACTCGAATTGATGGATGTAATCAATGGTGAAATACTAGAAGATAATTTACCCCAATTTAAAGAGCAGTTAGCGAAAAGTTTAGATAGTCTTCCTATGGTGAAGCCGGCTTTAAAGAGAGGCATTCCCGTAAAGGCCAAATTTAGAATTCCTATAGTTTTGAGTCCGCAGTGATTGGCTTATAGATGGAAGTTCATTATTAAAAATTGTTAGTCTATTGCCGTCAACCCTCACCCCAAGCGTTTGAAAACAGAAAAAATCATATTAGGTATTGATCCAGGAACCACCATCATGGGGTTTGGTCTTATAAAAGTTGTAAACAAGAAGATGGAGTTCATTCAAATGAACGAATTATTGCTTCAGAAGTATAACGATCCTTACGTAAAACTGAAATTGATTTTCGAACGCACCATAGAACTTATCGACACCTACCACCCTGATGAAATTGCTATTGAGGCTCCTTTCTACGGAAAAAATGTGCAGTCGATGCTCAAGTTGGGTAGGGCGCAGGGGGTGGCCATGGCCGCCGGTTTATCGCGACAAATACCTATCACCGAATATCTGCCCAAGAAAATAAAAATGGCCATCACCGGAAACGGAAATGCCAGTAAAGAACAGGTGGCCAAAATGCTTCAGGGTATGCTCAAATTAAAATCGTTGCCCAAAAACTTGGACAGTACCGATGGTTTGGCCGCAGCCGTTTGTCATTTTTATAATGAGGGTAGGGTTGAAGTGGGTAAAAGCTATACAGGTTGGGAAGCTTTTGTTAAGCAGAATGCTAAAAGGGTGAAGAAGGGGTGATTCAGTTTGACAATAAACAATTGTCAATTAGCAATAATCAAAATTTAATACACGTAAACATTTATAAATGGCTCAACTCAACAATCCTTTGGCAGAAAAATCATACGCCTTTGCATTGGAGGTTGTCAAGGTGTATAAGTTTTTGAAAGAAGATAGAAAAGAATTTATTCTTTCAAAGCAATTGTTAAGGTCCGGAACTTCCATTGGGGCGAACATTGCAGAAGCAAATGGTGCTATTTCTACTGCAGATTTTTCTTCAAAAATTTCTATTGCCTATAAAGAAAGCCTTGAAACTAAATATTGGCTAAACTTGTTAAACGAATCCGGTTATTTAACTTCAGAAACATCGAAGGTATTAATCGAGAAGGCCGATGAACTTTCACGTATAATGTTCTCCATTTTAAAATCAACTAGGATTAAAAAATGAGCCCTACTCCCAACTTATAAAGTAACATTGCAAATTGATTAGTGTTAATTGTATATTGAGAAAATGAGCGGCATCTACATACATATTCCCTTTTGTAAGCAGGCTTGTCATTATTGCGATTTTCATTTTTCTACTTCGATGGGGAAGAAAGATGCGATGGTCAAGGCATTGCAAAAAGAGTTGAAAATGAGGAGGGCTGAGTTGGAAAATGATACTGTGGAGACCATTTATTTCGGTGGAGGTACTCCCAGCGTGCTTTCCAGTGAGGAAATAAATTCTCTTATTCAAGCCGTTTATGATGAATATGAAGTATGTCAAAATCCGGAAGTCACCTTAGAGGCCAACCCTGATGACCTGTCCGAAGAAAAGATAAAAGAATTGGCCCAGAGCCCTATCAACCGCTTGAGTGTCGGTGTTCAATCATTTTACGATGAAGACCTCAAGCTGATGAATAGGGCACATTCGGCAAAAGAGGCGCTACAATCGTTAAAATTGGCAACGGAGTATTTCGAAAATATTTCCCTCGATTTGATTTACGGTATTCCCGATATGAGTAATGAGCGATGGCTCAAGAATATAGAAATGGCTTTGTCATTAGAGGTTCCGCATATCTCAAGTTATGCTTTGACCGTAGAACCTCAAACGACATTGGCAAGTTTTATTAAAAAGGGATTGGTAAAGAATGTAGATGATGAGGTAGCGCAGGAGCACTTCCATATTTTGGTAGATAGGTTGCAAGAGGAGGGGTTTGTTAATTACGAGATTTCAAATTTTGGAAAACCGGGTTTCTTTTCCCAAAATAACACCGCCTACTGGAAACAAAAAAAGTACTTAGGTATCGGTCCCTCGGCCCATTCTTTTGATGGTATCAGCAGGGGGTGGAACATCAATAACAATCCGAAATATTTAAAGTCTATTGAAAATGGTAAGCTTCCTCTAGAAACCGAGGTTCTTTCGCTTACAGATAGATATAACGAGTATGTGATGACTGGGCTGCGGACAATTTGGGGCGTTTCTTTGGATAAGATTACAAAGGATTTTGGAGAAAATTTCAAAAAGTATGCCCTGCAACAAGCCCAGAAGCATATTACTCAGCACTTACTTTTTTTAGATGGTGACATCCTCTTAACCACCAAAAAAGGAAAATTTCTAGCCGACGGCCTCGCCGCCGATTTATTTATGCTTAATTTATCGGATAGTTAGTTAAACCTTAATTGACTTTTAAATGAAAGCAGAAATCAACCATGAAGGCTCAAAGTATTCGATTGATTTTTCCAAGCCGTTAGATATTTCGATTCCGCTAAGAGGTGATGCCCAAAATGTAAATACTTGGTATTTGGGCCACCCTAGAATCGAACCGCACGAAGAGGCAGACTTTGTTGGAAAGGTCTCTTTGGGTAGCTCGGTAAATTTTAATGATATCTGGTTCAACCCCCATGCACATGGTACGCACACCGAGTGCGTAGGCCATATCACCGAAGAGTTCTATTCAGTGAACCAACACCTGAACCGCTTCTTTTTTCTTGCTGAATTGGTTACCGTTGTTCCGGAACTTCAAGGCGATGATTGGGTAATTTCAAAACATATTCTAGAGGTCGTGTTACCAAAAAAAGAAATACAGGCCTTGGTTATTAGAACCTCGCCCAACGATAGAGATAAGCTTTCGAGACAATATTCGAATACCAACCCACCCTATCTTTTAGAAGACGCGGTTGATTATATTTTGAGTAAAGGTGTTGAACATTTGTTGATCGACCTTCCGTCGGTAGATAAAGAGAAAGACGATGGGGCCTTAAAAGCGCATAAGGCATTTTGGAATTATCATGGGCAGCTACGAAAACAGGCCACAATCACCGAGTTTATTTATGTGCCAGATGCCATTGAAGATGGCCCCTATTTTTTAAACTTACAGATGGCCCCTTTTGAGAATGACGCTAGCCCGAGCCGCCCCGTGCTCTATGAAATTCAAGATGTTTAATATACGTTTGATGAAAACAATTCTAAAACTTGAAGAACTGGCACAGATGATATTGGGTATTTACCTCTTCTACCTGTTACCTTTCAGTTGGTGGTGGTTCATTGCCCTCATTTTGGCTCCCGATATCGGTTTTCTGGGGTACGCTTTTGGCAATAAGGTCGGAGCGATTGTGTACAATATTTTTCATCACAAGGGCATAGCCATTGCAATTTACCTTTTGGGAAGCTATCTTTCGGAGCCCATTGTTCAGTTGATCGGGGTGATATTATTTTCCCATTCGGCTATGGACCGATTTTTCGGTTACGGACTTAAATTGGATAAGGGTTTTAAGTTCACCCATTTGGGAGAGATAGGTAAATAAGATGGATACTATTTTCGACTCATTTTTAGGTCTTGTACTCGGTGCTATTTTAATGTACTGGGTATACTCTTTCTTTCGTACCAAACAGACCAAAGAACAGACCGAACATCAATCACAAGTATTGTTAGAGAAAATAAGAAGTGTTTGTAAACTTGTTTCGGTAGAGGGTGATTTTGCTGAAATTTATAGGTATGAGAATATAAAGGAACATTTCATGAGTTTGGTGACTAGCAAGAAGAAAGCCCTTATGGTCATTAATGCAAAGGCTCAGATAGGCTACGACCTTAAAAAGGTGGAAATACGGGCCGATAATGCCAACAAGAAAATAATTTTGACCAATTTTCCCGAGCCGGAAATTCTATCGATTGAACCTGATATTCAATTTTATGACATTCAAAGCGGAATGTTTAATTTTTTTTCGCCGGATGATCTAACCTTATTGAACAAAGAGGCGAAGCAGCACATTCGTGAAAAAATACCCCAAAGCGGTTTGATGGAAACCGCTCGAAAAGAAGCTGTTCAGGCAGTTATGTTAATTGAGAAAATAGTTGAAACCATTGGCTGGAAACTTGATTACTCTGCTTTGGAAGTTTCTGAAAAGCAAAAGAAAATATTAGAAGAATAGAGCATTCAACAAATGCCCTGAATAATTGAAATAATAATTAAGGTCGTGCATGGGCACGGCCCAAACATCAAATGTAGAAATGAGAGAATTTGACCCTAATTTTGCGCACACTGTATACTTTTGGCTGAAAAATCCGGATAGCGAACAAGACAGAAAGGCATTTGAAAAATCTTTGCAGAAGTTTTTAGACAATTCTGCCTATGCTAAAACCTGCTTCATCGGTAAACCGCCCAAAGCGAGCCGAGATGTGGTTGATGGTTCGTTTACCTATTCCTTAATTGTATCTTTTGATTCTGCCGACTCACAGCAGAAATATCAAGACGAACCACCCCATAAACTGTTTATTGAAGAGTCTGCCGAATTATGGACAAAGGTTATTGTTTATGATTCGATGACCGTTCAAGAGTAGGTAATGATTGATTTTCAAAAGGCTACCCTAGCCGATGCCGAAGCTATTGCTGCCTTACATGCGTTAAGCTGGCAACAGAACTATCGAGGTTCGTTTAGCGACCATTTTTTAGATGTAGAGGTAGCCGACGAGCGTCGAGGTGTTTGGTCTCAAAGGCTTGAGTACCCAAAGGATAATCAAAGTACTTGGGTGGCCCGATCGAATGGAAAGTTAGCAGGTTTTATCTGTACTTTTTTAAAGGATGACCAGCGTTATGGCTCATTGGTAGATAACTTGCATGTATCCCCGGAGTTTAAAGGGAAGGGTATTGGGACTAGGCTTTTAGGAGTGGCCGCCGAGGAAATTGAAAATTTGTACCCTGGTTCAGGATTCTATCTCTGGGTGCTTGAAAAGAACCTTGGGGCACATCCTTTCTATAAATCGTTGGGAGGTCAGGTCATAGAAACTATTAAAGGCAACGATATTGGCGATATAGAAATCATGAAGGTTCGCTACTATTGGCCAAAAGCCAAAGACCTGGTCGCTCTGGTCAATTCTAGAAAACAATCCACATGAATATAGAAGCCTTTAGAGAATACTGTCTTTCAAAAAAAGGAGTTACCGAAGAGTTGCCTTTTGGCCCTGATGCTTTGGTATTTAAGGTCATGGGCAAAATGTTCGCCCTAAGTGCGCTTGAAAGGCTTCCTACGCAGGTCAACTTGAAGTGCGACCCGGAAAGAGCCTTGCAACTAAGAGAGGAATTCGATGGTGCGATAGTTCCCGGATATCATATGAGCAAAGTTCACTGGAATACGATTATGATCAACGAAGTTCCTCCTAAACTGTTGGTCGGTCTAATCGACCATTCGTACGATTTGGTGGTCTCTAAACTTCCAAAAAAGGTTAAAGCTGAATTAGAGGGTCTAGACTGAGATCATGAGCAATGTTCAAGTACTTCGGATAGTTGAAAAACTGGAAACCTGTTTCTCAGGTGAACCTTGGTACGGGCATTCCGTTTTGGCTAAATTGAGCGGGGTAAGCGCGCCTATTGCAGGGCAGTATTTGCCCAACTATTCAAAAAACGTGGCTGAATTGGTGATACATCTGATAGCTTGGCGAGAGTTTGCATTAAGAAAACTTATGGGTGACGCCGAGTTCAAGATTGAACTTAATAGTGATGCCGATTGGCCCAAGGCAAAATCGCTTTCAGATCAGGCTTGGAATAATTTAATGGCCGATTTGAAAAGAACCCAATCCGACCTTTTGAAAGTCCTTTCCGAAAGAGACGATTTGTTTTTAAAATCAAAGGTTCCCGGAGAGCGTTATACTTTTGAATATTTACTCACCGGCATTACCGAGCACGATACATATCATTTGGGCCAAATAGCAATGATTCTGTCCATTTTAAAATAGAGCAGTGCATCGGCTCTAGCTTAAAGTTTATCTTTGAGTGCGAAAACTAGAATAAGCTATATGCAAAAATTAGAGTCGTTCTTCCAAAATGAAATTTCCCGACATCAGACCAGTTTGAATCAAGTAAAAGGGCAACTTTTCACATCAAGTATGGTGCGTCTAGCCCTTTTTTGTGCGGCTATCTTCGGGGTTTATATGGTCTACGGAGATTTTAAGTGGGTCATTGCCATAATACTGTTGACCATTGCTCTTTTTCTTGTGTTGGTGAACAGGCATGCCGACCTTCAGTACCGTAAGAATTTACTGTTGGCGCTCATTGATATCAACGAGATAGAGATAAAGGTTCTGAAAAGGGATTTTCATGATTTACCGGAGGGGAATGAATTTAAAGATGGGCTTCACCATTACAGTCAAGATATTGACTTGTTCGGTAGGGGTTCTTTCTATCAATATGCCAATCGAACGGCTCTTAAAGAAGGGGCTGAAGTCTTTGCCGATTTGTTAACGGAAAATCGCACAGATCAAATAGTGGATAGGCAGAAAGCTATCAAAGAACTTTCAGAAATACCGGAATGGAGACAGCATTTTTCAGCAACCGCTTCATTGGCAAGAATGGGCTCTGATAGCAAAAACATTGCTGAATGGCTAAAATCGTACAAAGGCTTTGTTCCATCCTATATGAAGTTTTTGCCAGCGGTTTTTTCCGTTATGTCAATAGTGATTTTTGGGTTATATTTTTTTGAAATCGTTCCGGAATCGGTATTTATTATTTGGTATGTAATAGGCTTGGGAATTAGTGGTGCATTTGCTAAAAAATTGATGCCTTTGATAGAAGGTATTTCCAAGACCAAAAACACGTTCGATCAGTATCAAAAACTGTTATTGATAATTGAAAAAAAGGAATTCTCCTCAATATACCTTCAAAATTTTAAAAGAAAGGTGACCGAGGGGGAACATAGTGCCTCCAAACTGATTGCAAAGTTTTCGGCTTCTTTGAACAGTCTTGACAGGAACAATAATTTGGTCTATGCGATAATTGCGAATGGGTTTTTTCTGAGGTCGTTACACCATTGTTATAATTTAGAACGTTGGATTGCCAGTTATGGCCGTTATGTTGAAAATTGGTTTGGGGCGGTAGCGCTTTTTGATGCCTATAATAGTATGGGAAATTTCACCTATAACCACCCCAAGTATGTTTTTCCCCAGATAAATGGGCAATCCTCAAAAGCTTTAAAATCCGAAAATGCCGGGCATCCGTTAATAGACCCAAAAAAAATGGTCCTTAACGATATTGAAATCGAGAAAGAACATTTCTTTATCATTACGGGGGCCAATATGGCCGGTAAGAGTACTTTTTTGCGCACAATTTCTCTTCAGATCGTAATGGCAAATACAGGGCTGCCCGTTTGCGCCGAAAAAATGGTGTACAGCCCCATCAAACTGATTACAAGTATGCGTACAAGTGATTCTCTAACTGATGACGAATCTTATTTTTTCTCCGAACTTAAACGCTTAAAGTTTATAGTTAACGAAGTTCAGGGCGGTAACTATTTTATAGTGCTTGATGAGATTTTGAAGGGCACCAATAGTACCGATAAGGCAGAGGGTAGTCGAAAATTTGTGCAAAGATTGGTTGGTTCAAAAGCGACCGGCATCATTGCCACCCATGATTTGAGCTTATGCAATATGGCCCAAGAACTACCCGAAGTGACCAATTATTATTTTGATGCTGAAATTATTAATGACGAACTACATTTTGATTATCGTTTCAAGAACGGAATTTGTCAGAATATGAATGCCTCATTTTTACTTAAAAAGATGGATATAGTTGATTAGATGGATTCACTGACACAAATCGTTCTAGGGGCCTCGGTAGGTGAGGCCGTGTTAGGAAAGAAAGTGGGCAATAAGGCTATGCTGTATGGGGCCATTGCCGGTACCATACCCGACCTTGATGTATTGTCAAGTAATTTTGTTAACACGGTTACTGCAATCGAGTGGCATCGGGGGTTTACCCACTCTATCTTTTTCTCCGTGTTGTTCGCGCCCATCTTTGGTTGGGTAGTGTGCAAAATAGAAAAAGGGTCTAATGCTACGTTTGAAGATTGGTCATGGCTTATGTTCTGGGGGTTATTGACCCACCCCATTTTAGATGCTTTTACTACATGGGGCACGCAGCTTTTTTGGCCATTTGATTGGCGGGTCGCCTTTCAGACTATTTTTGTTGTCGATCCCCTTTATACATTGCCCTTTTTAGGATTTGTAGTGCTGGCCATGCTTCAAAGTCGTGACTCGCCTAAAAGAAAACTGTACAATCAATGGGGCTTGACCATAAGTAGCTTTTACCTCGTGTTAACTGTGGCTTCAAAAGGATTAAGCTTTAATAAATTCAAGTCGGCACTAGCTGATGAAGGTATTGAATATGTGAACCTAAATACCCGGCCTACACCTTTCAATACGTTGTTGTGGTCTGCCAATGTAGATGTTGGCGATGCCTACTTAGTAGGAAATTATTCGTTTTTAGATAGTGAGAACATCAGTTTTCAGCAATACCCCAAGAACCATACTTTGATAGGAGATCTAAAAACCAACGATGATTTTAATCGTCTTGTTAAAATAACCCAAGGCTGGTACACTTTAAGTGAAAGAGAAGGAACTCTTTTTCTTAATGATTTACGGTTTGGTTTGATTAGTCTTGACCCCGATGAAACACGGTTTGCCTTTAGTTATCGCCTTGAACAGGAAGGTGATAAGTTGATAATCAGTGAAGAACCTCGCCGCCGTGATGATGCAAAAGGGCTTTTAAAGGCATTGTGGAATCGTATTTGGGGCAATTAGGTTAGTTTTGAGACCATGCTTTCTACGCCATGATAAAAATGATTGCTTCAATATCAGGTATTTTGGGTGCAGCTGTCTTTGTAGTCGCAAGCATATGGTCAGGCTTATATGTTGGGCACTATGACCCAGTAAGCCAATTTATAAGTGAAGGTTATGCGAGAGGTATGCCATATGCGTCCATTCTTCAGTTAGGTTTCATTGTAAGCGGAGTTCTTCTAAGTGTATTTGGTTGGGCATTGGTTTTTCATTTTCGCAATGTTAAAACAATTCAATATCTATTCATTGTTTTTACTGTTTTTTACGGATTTGGTACTGTCGTTACTGGTATTTTCCCGTGTGATATGGGTTGTGTGCCCGATGAACATAATCCTAGCGTGTCTCAATATATTCATAACTTGTCCGGGGGAATTACATATCTCACTATTCCCTTAACCTTGCTTCTAATGGCCAGGTCTTTCAAGAGACGAGGTTACCATCCGCCTTTATACAGATATACCCGAATTTGCGGGTTGGTCTCCATAGCTTTTGTAACTATTCTTTTCTTACAACCCGAATCACATTTTAAAGGGCTTTATCAACGGATAATCGAGATAGCCATACTTAGTTGGATACTTGTAATGAGTACTTTTCTGCAATCGGGCAGGGTTGATTAATTAGCTAGCTCCATAAATCTAAAATTAAATTTAGGTCTTAAAAAATTGTTGGATAGCGGCTTACCATCCGAGGGATTCAAGGTGCGCAATAATGTAATTTTTGCCCCGTTATTTTAATCCTTGGGCAATTGGCCACATTTTTAAAGAGACATACCAATTGAAATAAACATTTTCACAACAAAATCTTAAAATTAAGTAGTATAATTCTTACCTTTGTTAAGTTCGCATTTGATGATAGACAGTTTTACGGGTAATGCGGATACTCAATTATGGACTCGACAGAAGATTTTTTAAAGGAAAAGCCGAACCTTGATTACGTAGTAGAACTCGTAGGTACGCAAGATTTTGAATTTCAGGCGAAGTTTGTCGCCATTATGAAAACCGAATTCACCTGTGATTTAGGCAGGTACCTCTATCATATTAAAATAGATGAACCGAGAACTGCAGCCGAAATAGTTCATAAATTGAAATATAAGTTCAGCGTTCTCGGCATGGAAAAGACTTTCGCCTTCGCCGAGGCCCATAAAGAAAAACTTGAAAAGGGTGATGCGGCCCTTGATGAAGATTTTAAGTCGGTACTGAAAAAAGTTTCTAACTTTTTAGACAATGCTTAACTAAAGACTCTTCAGTTCTCCCTTTTGAAAGGCATCTGCCTGTAATTTCAGTAGTTCTTCCGCTTTCTGCTTTTTATAGGCGTAAACCGCTTCCTCTTCAACAATTTCACTATAAATCTTTTCGTTCAATTGTGTGTCGGTAGCTAGAATATTAGACCTTTGCATGACTTTTTGGCTAACCCATGTTTCTAGACTGGTTTCCTGATCTTCCAGTTTTAAATCGTACTCACCTTTTGGAGCTAGAAGTTTGGCGATTATGGGGGAGGTTTCAATAGCTAAGAATAACAGAAAAATAAAGAAAGAAGGCAACCAAGGTAATTTTTCCAAAGCATTGATACGTGCCATGAGTCCATCAAAACCGTCAATAATAGGTTGCGTATTTTCTACTGTTTGTGCGTACTCTGCGTTTAATTGGGCAATTTGTTCTTCTTTTCCTAGAATTTTTTCTCTATTGGTTTTCTTGAGTTCTTGTAGTTCGGCCAATGCGGCATCATGCTTTTCCCTTTTCTCTGTATAAACCGGGCCTTTTCCTAAAAGGCCGGTTCCTGCAGTGCCTTCGGCCTCAGAAATATAAGTGTCATAAAGCGTATTGGTTTCGGTTTCCTTTTCAAGAATCTCATTTTTTAAAGCAGCAATCTCTTCATTAAGAAGCGCTATTGTTGGTGTGTATTGTTCGGCAAGTTGTTGTTTGTTGGCCAAGGTCATCTCGTTCTTCTCTTCTAGAAGTACCTGATTGATTTCTTTTTCAAAAATTTTCATCTCCAGTGGTTTTGAAATCACCACTGCAATTATAATGGCCAGAACAATTCTCGGAATCGCTTGAGCAGCTTCCGCCCATCGGTTATTCCTTTTTTTGATAGTGGAGACAATGAACCGGTCAAGATTAAAGATTAGTAGACCCCAGATAAACCCAAAAAATATTGAAGAAAATAAGTTGTCAAAAACAGTATATAGGGCATAGCTGCAGGCAATGGTAGCCATTAGGGCCGTAAAGAAAACTGTAGCCCCAATACCGGCAAATTTATTGCGCTCTCCTTGAGAGCATGAACTAAGAATTTCGGTGTCCGCTCCTGAGCAGAGAATAAAGAATCGCTGTAACATGATGATGATTTTGATTGATGAATTTTAATGAAACCTAGCTTAAAATAGCAAGGGCCTCATAATGGGTAACTTGATTTTGATGATGGTTAGTATGTGATAGTGGTTATTTATTACAAAAAAGCCTTCAGAAAGAAGGCTTTGGCTTATTAAGTGCTGATTCTTAATCTATTTCTACAGGTTCAGAGAATAGTTACAACTTCTTTCTCACCTTTTTTACTCCAACTCATCTAATGTCATTGATGGAACATCGTGTGGTGTTTCGTGCGTTACCAATTGCACATTCGTATGTTTCTTTAATAGTTGAAGCCCTTCATCCTTTGAGATAATTTTACCTTTGTGCCATATTCTAGAGCCGTTCAGAAGCATTTTTTCAAATATGGCTGTCGGATTAGCTTTCTCTGTTTGCGGCCCTAAATATGGCGGGTCGAAAAGTGTCATCTTTAGGGTGGGATTGCCGATATTTTTAGTTTTTTCAGCCTTAATTTCTTTTTCTTCGTTGGGAGATAGCGAACCTTTTTTACCCCTCATAGGTGAGGCTAGTGGAGCCGCTTGAGAACCCTCATTGATCGGTTTTGTAATTTTCTCTGGTTTACCAACTTGTGGGGGCATTAAACCTTCTTTTATCGCCAAACTATGATAGGTGTTGTAAAGGGACATTAACTCAATGTGCAATTTGTACAATTCTGTAATGGTACCCTCTTTAGTTTCCCTATAAACCTCTTCCTTTTTGTTGTACTCATCAGCTTTTTGAATAAAATTATCATAGACCTCAAGAAGTTCTTCTGAGTATTCATCTTTTTTATTCGGTATTTTATAAGGTGGTGGTGGCGGAGGCAATGTTTCCTGAATCTTAATTTGAGTATGTAGCAGTTTAGACTTGTAAACGTTGGGAGTTACAATGTTTTTTTCATTAGAAGTAACGATATAAAGGTTTCCATTAACAACGTCATAAGGATCTTGCCTCTCAATGATTTTTTTTATTTGGTAGTTGGCGTACTCCATATCAGAGGAGTTCCTTTTCAAGAGTACCTCTTCTATCAAATTTTCATTGATTTCCTCAACTACTTCTACATCTTCTTCCATTTCCAAAGCTTCATCTGGAGGTAATGGTGTCTTTGGCTGTTTCGGTTGAACTTGTTTTTCAGGAGGACTAGGGGGTAACGGTGGCGCTGGTGGCTCAGGCAATTCAGGAAAAGGCTCTGCATCTACCCGTTGTTCTTCAGACATACTGTTGAAGAGATATTCCATTCGGTCAACGTCTTTTTTTAGAATGCGTATACCCTCGTCTTTTTCCAACATCTTATTGTACTTCTTTGCCAAAGAATTATATTCTTTTACCTCTTTGGCCGAGATGGTAGTTTGTTGGGCGTAGGCCTTATGTTCCATGATATTTACAGTAGCCGCTCCAAAATCGGAAATAATGGTATCGATTTTCTCCAGAACTTTTTGAGGTGCACCTTTCTCCGCATTGATTACAACTCTTAAGTTTTGTTCTCTTTCTTCAAATGTGTTTGGCGTATCAAGACTTTCTAAATGCTGAGATAAATTTTCAAGGGTAACTACGTTGGTATTAATCAAAAGACGGCCTTTTTTGTTAACGTATATTTCTATAAACTCTACTGTTTCTTGAGCAATTACATTTGATGTATTGCATTCAGGAAAAGGTAAAGATTCGTTTTTCTGTCTAGAGGACATCTTACGATAGACGCCTTCCAAGATGGCCAATTCTTCTAGCGGAATTACTCTGTCTTTTTTAGGTACTGAATTATATTTTTCGGCCAGTTGATTGAACTGTTGCATTTCGGCACTGCTGGCACCTTGCTGCATCTCAATCACGGGCGAAATGGGTTTCGGCATTGTAATCTGTTCGCTGAAACCCGCTAACAAAACGGCAATTAAAGGTATGGCCGCACAACTTCTTAGTACTACCGAGGTAGTAGAACTTCTTTTTTTCATGACTGTAAAACGTTTTTTTACCTGCCCAAATGAACTGTTGAATTTTAAGGTCTTGCCAAATAAGGTCAGGTTGATTGATGAATAATTGATGGCATTTGCCAAACTTGACTGATTATCTTGATGGTTTGTTGATGAGACAAACGCTAATAAGGTTTGTTGATAGTGCGAAAGAGAAATACCCTGTTGAATTACGGCACGGTCGGCCAAAAATTCATGGTTCAGTTTGATCCAGTTCTTTAAGATGTAAATAAGGGGGTTGAACCAAAACACAATTTGAAGTAATTCCATTATCAAAACATCCACACTATGTTTCTGGCTGGCATGTGCGTTCTCATGTAAAAGTACTTCATGGGGTATTTTCTTCGCTTCAAATTTCTGTTTGTTCAAAAAAATGTAATTGAAAAACGTGTGGGGTACCACAAGGTCATTTAATAAAACATGAACCCATGAACGTACTTTTAGTTTAGGGTTCTTTCGAATGTTTTTTATCAAATCCGAAAGATTCTTTAGAAAACGAAAGAGAAATACTGATAAGCCGAAAATATAAATTGTTAGTAAAATAGGTAGCCAATCGAACTCCTCTTTAGGCGCTTCATTGGCCAGCTCGGTTACGGCAAAAGTATTGATGGGGTCAAAGGGCGCAGTAATGGTTTCAACCTCAACATAGTTGACGAAGGTTATTAACGGAATAATAAATGATAGCACTACGGATCCCAAAAGATAAAATCGTTTTAAAACGTGCATTTGCTCGTTTTCCAACAACAATTTATAAAGCGCCATGAATGCGGCTAAACATGCTCCCGATTTTAAGAGGTAGAGTAACATGGTTATCTTTTTTTGATTTCGCTATCGATGAGCTTTTTTAAGTTTTCAAGCTCCTCTATACTAAGATTCGTTTCTTGGGTGAAGAACGACGCAAACTGTCCGGGACTATTATTAAAAAAGTTGCGTATAAGCCCATTCACGTGTTTTGAAAAATAATCTTTCTTTTTTACCAAGGGGTAATATTCCCTAGAACGCCCTTGCATGACATAGGCAACAAAACCTTTTTCCGTCATTCTTTTTAGAAGTGTGGCAACGGTAGTACTTGCCGGCTTAGGTTCCGGGTAGGCCTCTAACAAATCTTTCATAAAAGCTTTTTTCTGCTTCCACAAAAGGTTCATTAATTCTTCTTCTGTTTTAGATAATTGCATTACATACCATTTATTGTTCTACAAACATAGAACAATAAATCTAATTCTACAAATGTAGAATTAATATTTTCCTAATGTAGCAAAAGGGAAATCGTAATTTAAGAGGAATAGTGTCATTAATAGAGCAATGACGACGATACAAGCTGCAAGTAAGAAAAGAGAGTTCTTTTTATTTTGGAGAGCTTCTTGCCTAATGGTCAACTTAATTTTTTGAAGTTCATCTGGTGTTGGCTGCGCAAAGTCGTAATTCACCTCAGAAGGTTCGATATAAAGCATACTTCTGTTGTCCCCCTGAAATTTTTTTCTCTGGGGGATTTTATTCTGACGAATACGGTTGACCATATCGATAATATGTCCGCTCATAACAAAACCTCAAATGATTAATGTAAAATAATGATTTTTTTTGGATTTTGACAGACACTACTGGTACCCTCCATAAATGGTTTATTTTTGTCAAATAACCTTTTCAGTATGGATGTTTTAGAAAGATTGAAAGAGCGAAGCGACACGAAATGTGAGTTGTGTAGTTCAGGAAAAAGTTTATCGGTGTATGAAGTGCCACCTGTCTCTACAGGGGGAATTGATGGAAGTATTTTAGTCTGTTCAGATTGTCTGTCACAAATAGATGGAAACAATAAAATGGAACCCAATCATTGGCGCTGTTTGAACGATAGTATGTGGAGCGAACATGAAGCGGTAAAGGTTGTTGCATGGCGTATGCTGTCTCGATTGAAAGATGAAGGTTGGCCAAAAGACCTGTTGGATATGATGTATTTGGAAGAAGAAACGCTGAATTGGGCCAAGGCTACAGGTGAAGGACTCTCTGAAGCCGAAAAAATCGTTCATAGAGATGCCAATGGGGCCGTTCTAGAAAATGGGGATAATGTGGTGCTCATAAAAGACCTTAAAGTAAAGGGATCCAGTATGGTGGCAAAACAGGGTACTGCCGTACGTCGAATTTCATTAGACCGTGAAAATGCGGAGTACATCGAAGGCAAGGTAGATGGTCAGCAAATCGTGATTATTACCAAATATGTGAAGAAAAGTTAGTTGTGGTTTGTCCGTATCAACCTAACTGGGATGGTCCGTTGCCAGTTGCTATTTTTCGTTTACAATTGAATGGTCATTAATCTTAAGTCTTGAGTCTTAAGTCAATTTTCCAAATCCATGCTCATTTCCGTAAAGTATTTATAGAAATACGGTATGGTCTCAATTCCCTTTAAATAGTTCCATATCCCAAAATGTTCATTCGGTGAATGAATGGCATCACTATCTAAACCGAAGCCCATTAGTATGGTCTTGCTTTTCAGTTCCTTTTCAAATAAAGAAACAATAGGTATACTACCACCGCTTCGTTGAGGTATGGGTACTTTTCCGAATGTAGTTTCATAAGCTTTAGAGGCCGCTTGATAGGCAGTATTGTCTATAGGTGTCACATAGCCTTGACCCCCATGGTGAGGTTTTACTTTGACCTTCACCCCCTCTGGGGCTATTGCCTCAAAATGCCTCTTAAAAATTTCCGTTATTTCTTGCCAATCTTGGTTAGGTACCAATCGCATACTAATTTTAGCATATGCCTTGCTAGGAATGACCGTCTTTGCACCCTCACCCGTATAGCCTCCCCACATTCCGTTGACATCTAAAGTAGGCCTGATGGAGTTTCTTTCGTTGGTTGAAAAACCGGCTTCACCGCGAACATCATTGATAGAAAGGGCGTTTTTGTATTTCTCGAGGCTAAAAGGAGCTTTGGCCATTTGGGCGCGTTCTTCTTCAGAAAGTTCTTGAACCTTGTCATAGAATCCAGGTATAGTAATTCGATTGTCTTCGTCGTGCAATGAGGCGATCATTTTTGCTAAAATATTATTTGGGTTAGCCACCGCACCGCCGTAAAGACCGGAGTGCAAATCGCGATTTGGGCCGGTTACTTCTACCTCTACATAACTCAGGCCTCTTAGTCCTGTGGTTATTGAAGGCACATCTTTGGCAATCATACCTGTATCTGAAATTAAGATGACATCGTTTGTCAATTTCTCTTTGTTATTGGCCACGAAAACACTCAGATTACGGCTGCCCACTTCTTCTTCGCCCTCAATCATGAATTTGACATTGCAGGGCAATTGATGGGTGTTTACCATAAACTCAAGTGCCTTTACATGCATGTACATCTGCCCCTTATCATCGCAAGCACCTCTGGCATAGATAGCCCCTTCGGGATGCAAATCGGTCTTTTTGATTTCAGGTTGAAAAGGAGGGGAGTTCCACAAGTCGACCGGGTCAGGGGGTTGAACATCGTAATGCCCGTAGACCAATACGGTCGGCAATTTTGGGTCTAGAATTTTTTCTGCGTAAACAATGGGATAGCCATCCGTTTCACATATTTCTACTTTATCGCAACCAGCCTTTTGCAAGGCGTTTTTAACCGCCTCGGCAGTATCTAGTACATCTTGGGAGAAAGCAGAATCTGCACTAATAGAAGGTATTTTAAGCAGTTCTATAAGTTCTTTTAAAAATCGATCCTGGTTTTTTTTCAGGTATTCCTCTACATTTTGCATAGGACGAAATTAGGGTAGTTTTTAAAATTACAAAAAACTAAGTTTTCATGTTTTAAAATTTAGAGATTTGATTTTTTGCTTTATATTTGCATCCCAATTTGATTTTGGAGTTGCAGGCGTGGTGGTCCCGATAGCTATCGGGAGGTAGACACAGTTAAATTTTCAAAGTCATAATTTAAATCAAGAATGTAAAGAAATTGAAGTTCTTGATACGAAAATATTGATGCAGGCGTGGTGGAATTGGTAGACACGCTAGACTTAGGATTTATCCAAATAAAAAGTGTTAATTTGCACTTTATGCGGGTGTGGTGGAATTGGTAGACACGTCAGACTTAGGATCTGATGCCGCAAGGTGTGGGGGTTCGAGTCCCTTCACCCGCACTAAAAGCCGAAGAGAAATCTTCGGCTTTTTTACTTTGAAAATTGACCAAAAAAAAGCACGGGTACAACATAGGTACAACATTTGACCTATTTTCAAGATAAACTTTGATTTAGTGTCATATACTTCCATTTGATATTAACCACTATGTCAATCAATATAAATTCATAGAATTTAGGTTTTCTCGACTCTTGTTCTTCGATTGGGGGTTTATTATCATACAATATTCCCGAAAGTTAAACTCGTAAAATCCTTCCATCAAAAGACTACGGCATAAAGCCAACGCTTCTACCCCTACCTATTTATTCCGTTTCCTTTTGAGCCAAGATTTTATCTTCCGTTTGGTTCACTACTCAAATATTGTTTAATCTAAAATTTGAGTATTATGACAACAAAAGCGAGTACTACAAGAAAGCGCAGAAGAACTTCGACTACTGCGAAAAAAGAAGTGAACGGAAAGAAAGTTCCGGTACTTCAAATCGAGAACATTCCCATTGGCAAAATCAAGCCTGACCCTAAGCAACCGAGAAAAACCTTTGATGAGAAACAGCTACAACAGCTTTCGGATAGCATCAAGGAATTTGGTGTATTGCAACCAATAACGGTTCGCAAATCGGGGAAGGACTTTATCATCGTTATGGGCGAAAGACGGTTTCGCGCAAGCAAAATAGCGAACAAGAAAACGATTCCCTGTATCGTAAGAACCTATGAAAACGACGAAGTGCTTGAAGTTCAAATCATCGAAAACCTGCAACGGAAGGACGTAGGGCCTACTGAAGAAGCCGAAGCGATAGCTTATCTGAGTGACAAGTATCAACCCTCTGAAATCGCGAAGCGTTTGGGAAGAACCGACAACTTCATCAGACAACGTTTGAAATTAGCTGGATTGATTGACGGTTTCAAACATTTTGTGCGTAGTGGTGAAATGACCATTTCGTTAGGTGTTGGTGTTGCGCTCTTTGAACCAGAGGAACAACAGATGATGCTGGAAACGATGGGCGAAGAATTCAACGCACATCAGATAAACCGAATGATAAACAACCGAACCTATGATTTGGAAAAAGCGCCCTTTGATGTTGAGGACAAGGGATTAGTCGCTAAAGCGGGTTCCTGTGTAGAATGTCCGTTCAATGCTGCGAATCAAGGCAATCTGTTTGGCGAAGGCAAAATGGTCTGTACCAAATCAGCCTGTTTTGAGACGAAAAAGACAAAATCGTTCTTAAAACTGATTGATAAATCTAAGAAAGACAACATACTGCTCATTCCAGAAATACTACAGTATTGGGCGGATGAAGAAAAAAATCAGCTCATTATTTCCCAACTGGAAAATAATGGGTTGAAGGTCTATCTGCTTGATGATGTTGAAATCATTGAAAATCCTATTAAGCCAACAATAGAGGCCATCAAAATAGAATATCAACATTACGATTATTTTGAAGACGAATTGAAAGCTGAGCTTAAGGAAGCCATTCAGAACTACGAAGAAGAATTAAAAAATTACAATTCAGCAACTGACAATGGATTTGTAAACGGCATCGTGTTCCATCCTGAGACCTACCAAAACAAAAAAGTGTTTGTCAAGGTAATTGAAAAGTCAAAAGATAAATCCACAGAATATGCAGCACCATTGGCCAACAGAAAAATGGCAGATTGTACACCGGAAGAACAAATCATAAAAATCAATGAGCGTGAAATCCGCAAGCAACAGATTGAGAACAACAAGCAGTTTGAGGAAGTTGTAAATATGATTCGTGAGACGGATTATATCGATATGAAAAAAACACTTTCGGTAGATGAGATGGTTGCTTTTTCCATTTCACTGTTTGAAAACAATGTGGATTACACTACTCAACAAAAGTGTTTTTCAAAATTCTTAGGTGATACATCAAAAATGAACACAGCAGAAACCGTAGCGCATTTCAAGAAGCATTTCAAAAAAGAAATTTTCCACAAATTGATTCGCTATATCCTCACGAAACAAGTCCATTTTGGCGAAAGCAATCACGTCAATAATCTCACAAACATTTCGTTCTACAATGCGATGCAGGGATATTACAAATCCAAAATTGCAGACATTGAGAAGAGCTATGCTGAGAAACGAAACAAACGTGAAGCACGTTTGAAAGAGCGTATCGAAGTTCTTGAAAAGAAAATTCAGGAACTCAACGATTAGCTTTTGTTGTTTTGAAGAAGGGTAGGCATTCGTGTCGGCCCTTTTTCTTTTTATGATACCCTGCAAGGATTTAAAGGAAAGACATCCATCTATACCAGCGCAAAGGTAAACTCGTAAAATACACCCATCAAAAGACTACGGCATAAAGCCGTTGCGCGCATTCCACTTCTCATTTATTCCGTTTCCTTTTGAGCTGTGATTTTAGCTTCCGTTTGTTCGATGCTCAAATATTGTTTAACTAAAATTTCAACATTATGTCAACAAAAGCGAAGATTTCGGTCGAAGAAGCCGAGGCACATTATGAATCCAGTAGGGAAAATTACACGATTGAAGGTGCCGAAAGCCATCTGGCCTATTACCGAGAAAAGCATCCAGAGTATTACGCTCTATTATCACAAAATGTTTAACCAAAAATTCAGAAGCTATGTATTTACAAAATTTGCAACAAGATGAGATTTTCGTTTCCAATGAAATGAAATCCTTGAAAAGTTTGACCCAGATGGAATCCCGTCGTGGGCTTGAAAACGCCATCATCTCGAATGGTAAAATAGTCAACGTGGTATCAAAAAGCTACGGACACATTCCAAACCAACTGTTCTTCAAAAAAGCAGAATTAATGCTGGTTGATGCTGGACTTAACTATCATAAGCGAACCATCAACAAGAACGATAGGTCGTTTATCACCGACTTTATCATTGACGACAAAAGCCAATTTACGGTTAAGAATGATAAGGATTTGATACTGCCAATGCTTCGGTTCAAAAATTCGTATGATGGTAGTGAAAAGACCTCTGGCCATTTCGGGTTCTATCGAAAGGTGTGTTCCAACGGGCTACACGTTTCACAGGCTGAAATCGAGTTTTCGATTAAGCACAGTAGGAATAACACAGACCTTATAATGCCAAGGTTAAACAACCTGTTTGATAAATTCTTGGACAACGAGTTCTACACCATTACCAAGAAATTTGACAAGATGAAGGAATTTAAAATCATCGATACCAAGGAATTTGTGAAAGCTATTCTTGACAGAACGAAACTGTTCTGCTATGAATGTAGCGATAAGAACAGCGACCCATCTAAAAAGTCTCGTGAAGTTCTTGAAATTCTCAATTACGAAGCCTTGTTGCTCAATGAGGAACCGAATCTTTGGATAGGTTATAATGCCTTTAATTCGGTATTGCACAATGTACTGAAAAAGAGCTTTGGCCAACAGGAACGACTTGATATAAAGTTGTTCGATGAAGTGTATGCCCTGGCATAGCTTTAAAAGGTTTATCCAGTGCCTTAAACTGGATTTTTTAATGAAACCCTGACATTTGATTAAAAAAAGACTGAAGCTAAAAATTTAACATTTTCAGAATGTTTGTATATTTGCAATCGATGCAAAAAGCAAATAAAATAGCAGCAGTTTTCTTCTTGGGCCTGTTTGGCCTTATGGTGCTGCATCAAGCATTTCCGCATCTGCATCATCAGCACCAGGATTCGCATTCCCATTCCCATTCGGATGTTGCCCATACGGGCGAACACCACCATCACGATAATGGTTCGCACGAAGACGAAGAATCACCATATGGCTTTTTTGGGTTCTTTATGGATATGCACGTCCATTCCACGGTTTCAACCGATATTATTGTCGAAAGACAAATCGTTGAACACCGTACCGATACGAATGAGAATGTTGTAAAAACCTATTCTGGTTTTCAAGAACTATATTTTATTGATAAGAGGCGAAACAACGACCCGCCGCTTTATCATCCGCCCAATCACTATTTTAATCCTTTCCTTTCATCCCTCGATTTACGGGGGCCACCATCTTTAGGTTAATCGTTTGGGATTATCTATCTATTAGGTAGAAATCCTATTGAATTTCAGGCCTGTCTCTTATCAGGCAAGATTAAACCTAAATTTTCAAACAATGAATACATACATCGTGTCCGCGATATGCGGATGCCTGTTCTTCGTTACTGGTTTCTCTCAAGATAGAAATATAGGGGAGCTACTCAACGAAATAGAACAGAACAATATAGAGCTGAAGGCCTATCAATCTCTTATCGATGGCCAAAAGCTTCAAAACAAGAGCGGCAACAACCTGCCCGACCCACAGCTTTCAGGATACTATCTGCCTTTTGGCGACCATCAAACCGATGACTATACCGAGTTCGAAATCTCACAATCCTTTGAATTTCCTTCGGTATATGCAGCCCGTAACAAGTGGAACAACCTAAAAGCAGAACAGTTGCAGGCAGCCTATGGCGAAAAACGCCAGGAAATACTGCTAAAGGCAAAAAAATGGTTAATAGATTTCTTTATACTTCAAAAGCGAAAAACCATTGAAGATGAAAGAAAGAAACAAAGCCAAGAGGTGTATGAACAAATGCAAGAGCTTTTTAACAGAGAGCAAGTCGGCATTTTAGACCTCAACAAAGCTAAGGTAGCTTGGATTCAGGAGCAATTTGTGGTGGAACAACTGGAAGCGGAAATCCAAAATCAAAAAACAGCTTTGCAGGCTTTAAATGGAAATCAACCGCTTGGGTTGGACAATCTGCAATTGAATATTCCATTTCAGATACAAACTGTAGCCGATTTATGGAATGAGAAATTGGCCAAAGATCCGAAGATTTTGGAGCTCAAAGCTTATGAAGCCGCAGCACAACAAAACGTGAAGTTGGAAAAAACCAAAATACTGCCAGACCTTTCATTGGGTTACAATTACCAAGGGGTCAACGGCAACAACTATTCGGGTGTTTATGGAGGGTTGACCATTCCTTTGTGGAACAGTAAAAACAAAGTAAAAGCGGCAGAAGCCAATTACAAATACCAGCAGTCCAACACACAAGTTGTACAACAAATGCTGTATGCCCAATTACAACAAGAGTACAATCAGTACCAATTATTGCTCGAGAAGTACACCGAATATCAGGACACCATAGAAACCCTAAATAGTGAGGAATTGCTCTTTAAAGCTTATAGCTTGGGAGAATACTCGTTTTTGGAATACTATATGGAAGTGCAATTCTATCGGGACGCCACCGATAGAATTTTGCAAATGGAAAAACAGTTGCAGCTTTTACAAGCACAATTATTAATACATCAGTTATAACAATTTTAAAAATTAAAAAGATGAAACATTTATCAAAAATACTAATGGCACTAATGGTAATGGCAGCAATCAGCCTTACAGGATGCCGGGAAACAAAAAAGGAAGAAGCCCAAGATGACCACGGTCACGAGCATAACCCGGACGGCTCTCATATGGAACAGGAGGACTTGAAGCAGGAAGAATTTACGGTAGGTCAGGACACCCTTCAAAAGGAAGAACACGGCCATAGTCACGATGACGACCACGGACATTCCCACGATGATGACGGACACCAACATTAATAAAAGAAAAAGATGAAAAAGTATTTAATAATTGTGCTTGCCTTTATGGCAGTAGCTTGTAAACAGAATCACGAAGATGAACACGCCCACAACGCTGACGGGAGCCACGTAGGCGAGGAGACCCCGAGATTGGATTATACATTGTGGACGGACAATACCGAACTCTTTGTTGAGTTCCCGGCATTGATTGTCGGGCAACCCAGCAGGTTTGCCGCACACTTTACAGTTTTGGATAACCACCAACCCGTACGCGAAGGCTCGGTAATAGTCAGCTTGATAAAAGGAGACAATGGTTTGCGTACCACAGCAGATGACCCTTCTTCCCCAGGAATTTTTTCACCCACCATCCAACCGAAGGAAGCGGGTGTACACCAATTGGTTTTCGACCTTTCCACACCGCAATACAGTGACAACATCGTGATTAAAGACGTGATGGTCTATCCCAATTTGGAGGAAGCCCAAAAAGCGATAGGCAATGCAGGTGAAGAGGCACCCATTTCCTTTTTGAAGGAACAGGCCTGGAAAATCGACTTTCAAACGGCGCAGGTCACAAAAGGGGAAATTTACGATGTCATCATTTCATCGGGTGTTTGGCAACCTGCTCAAGGTTCTGTAAAAACGATGGTAGCCACGGCCAACGGGACGGTCAATTTTACCACGACCAACCTGACCGAAGGTATGGAAGTCAGACAGGGACAATTGTTGTTGAACGTGAGCAGTCAGGGATTGGCGAACAACAATCTGAGTGCCGAGGTCGCTTCCGCGAAAGCGAAATTTGAACAAGCCCAATCAGAATACAACCGTAAAAAGGAACTCTACGAGAGCAAAATCATCCCAAAATCCGAGTTTGAAAAGGTGGAGAGCAACTATGCGATTGCCAAATCACAATATCAGTCCATCGCTTCGGGCGTTTCGGGTGGTAGCAAGCAAATCCGTGCACCCTTTAATGGTTTTATCAGAACGGTGAATGTATCCAATGGCGACTATGTGGACCAAGGCGCTGTCTTGATAAGTGTAGCTACTGATGAGTCCAAAGTGTTGAAATCACAGGTGGCACCCACCTATGGCCTGACGATGCAAAACATCAAAGGAATGTGGTACCAGACCGAAAAAGGTGATTGGAAAAACATTTCAGATTCCGAAGGCGAAATATTGTCCATTTCAAAAGATGTAGAAAGGGAAAGTCCGTTGATATCCGTGTTTGCCAAGGTAAACGATGTTATAAATGTTCCCGACGGCAGCTTGACCCAGGTTCAGATTGCAATGGGCGATGGAGAGCAAACCACGCTGGTACCCGAGTCGGCACTTTTGGAAGATTATGGGAATTACTCGGTAGTTCTGCAGCTCGGTGGCGAAAGTTTTGAAAGACGACCCATAACCATCGGGAAACGCAACGGTAAAAACGTGGAAGTCTTAAAAGGATTGGAAGTTGGCGATGTGGTAGTCACTACAGGAGCCTATCAGGTAAAAATGGCATCAATGTCCGGTACCACACCGGCACACGGACACGACCACTAAAAAGGAGATTTATGTTGACTAAAATATTAAAATTTTCCCTTCATAATCGTTTGATGATTTTGTTGGGAGCAATCGTATTGAGCGTATTGGGAATTTACTACGCCAAAACGATGAATGTCGATGTGTTCCCGGACCTTACCGCACCAACCGTAACCATCTTAACGGAAGCCCACGGAATGGAATCGGAAGAAGTGGAAAAATTGGTCACCTACCAATTGGAAACAGCTATGAACGGGTCGCCCAATGTAAGGCGTATCCGCTCATCATCCGCCGCAGGGATTTCCATTGTTTGGGTAGAATTTGAATGGGGTACGGACATCTACAGAGCTCGACAAATCGTGAGTGAGCGTATCCCGATGGTGCGTGAAAACTTGCCCGAAGGTATTGGGGCACCCACAATGGCACCCATTTCATCCATTATGGGAGAGATTATGCTATTGGGCGTAACGTCCGATAGTCTGTCGCCTATGGAACTGCGAACGCTGTCCGATTGGACTATCCGCCCGCGTATCAAAGCCATTGGTGGCATTGCCAACGTGGTGGTCATAGGTGGCGACTACAAACAGTATCAGGTATTTGCCAATCCTGAAAAATTGAAGCACTACAACGTGAGCTTGCAAGAATTGGTAGAGCACGTAAAGGAAGCCAATGTAAACGCACCAGGGGGTATTGTGAACCAATACGGAAATCAATACATCATTAAAGGAAGCGGTAGGGCCTACATTTTGGAGGATTTACAGGAAGCCGTGATAAAACAAATCAATGGGCAGACTATTAAAATCAAGGATGTGGCAACCGTTCAAATCGGTGCGTCCGATAAAATTGGCGATGGCTCATTGAACGGCAATAAATCAGTTATCCTCACCATTTCAAAACAACCAGATGTCAACACTCTAAAATTAACTGAGGATTTGGACATCGCCATTTCCGATTTAGAAAAAACCTTACCGGAAACTGTAGAAATCAAAAGTCAAATCTTCAGGTCGTCGGATTTCATCAATGCGTCAATCAGCAACTTGAATTGGACACTAATGGAAGGGGCATTCTTTGTCGTAATAATTTTGTTTATCTTTTTGATGAACTGGCGCACCACGGTCATTTCATTATTGGCCATTCCCATATCCCTGTTGGTCTCTATAATTATTTTACAATGGATGGGCTATACCATCAACACGATGAGTCTGGGCGGTATGGCAATTGCAATTGGCGCATTGGTCGATGATGCCATTATCGATGTGGAAAATGTCTATAAGCGCTTGCGCGAAAACAGCCGACTGCCAAAAGCAGAGCGGAAATCGATGATTACAGTCGTTCGAGATGGTTCGGTGGAAATTCGGAGTTCCATCATCATTGCGACATTAATCATCATTGTGTCTTTTGTTCCCTTATTCTTTTTAAGCGGAATGGAAGGTCGATTGTTGCAACCTCTCGGGATTGCCTTTGTAACCTCTGTATTGACCTCATTGGTCGTGGCCGTTACGGTAACACCCGTATTGTGCTCGTATTTATTGAACAAGGAAAAACTGCTCAAAAAACAAGCCGAAGGCACCAAAGTAGAACAATGGTTGCAAAAACACTATGCTTCCACTTTGGATAGGTTTATTAAAATACCAAAAACCGTGATTGCGGTAACGGTCGTTGCATTCCTGTTAAGTTTGGTCGTGGCAACCCAATTGGGACGAAGTTTTTTACCCGAATTCAATGAAGGTTCGCTGGTGATAGCCGTGGTTGGACCACCGGGAATGTCGCTGGAAGAAAGCAATAAGGCAGGCAAGCAAATAGAAAATCTACTGCTGGAGATGCCTGAAGTCGATGTGGTAACCCGAAGAACGGGACGTGCCGAATTGGACGAACACGCCCAAGGCGTAAACGCAGGCGAAATCGATGTACCGTTTACTTTGGAAGACAAATCAAAAGAAGAATTTTTTGAGGAGGTCCGCACCAAGTTGAGCGTCGTTCCTGGTGTAAATATCACGCTTGGCCAACCCATCGCGCACCGTATCGACCATATGCTTTCTGGAACACGAGCCAATATTGCCATCAAGATTTTTGGTTCGGATTTACAACGATTGTTCGAGTTGGGGAAACAGGTAGAACAGAACATCAAATCCATCGATGGACTGGCCGATGTGGCGGTTGACCAACAAATTGAAGTGCCACAAATCCGCATCAAACCCAAGCGTCCCATTTTGTCAGCGTATGGTATGACCGTCGGTGATTTAATGGAACAGGTAGATATTGCCTTTGCAGGTGAAGAAGCAGGTGAGATTTATGAAGGACAGCGCTATTTCGATTTGGTGGTACGCTATGAAAAACCCTTTCGTGACAACGTGGAAAACTTTAAAAACATCTTGATTAGCCTGCCAAATGGTGGGCAGACCGTGTTGGGCGAACTGGCAATGATTCAATCGGTCAGCAGTCCAAATACCATCAGCCGTGAAGATGTACAACGGAAGATCGTGGTAGCGGCCAATGTTCAGGGAAGGGATTTGCGAAGTGCCGTGAACGAGATTGAGGATGTGGTGAATTCCACCATCGATTTTCCCGAGGGGTACCGCGTACAATATGGCGGGCAATTTGAAAGTGAATCCAAAGCCTCGCAACTGTTATTGATTACCGCTATTTTGGCAATTGGTGTCATATTCCTGTTACTTTATTATGAGTTCAAAAATGTAAAACTGGCCTTTGTAGTGCTCATTAATCTTCCCTTGGCATTGATTGGTGGTATTCTCATTGTGTACTTTACATCAGGAATCGTAAGCATCGCGGCGACCATAGGATTTATCAGTCTCTTTGGTATTGCCACAAGAAACGGTATCCTTTTGGTTTCCCGTTACGAAGATTTGCGAGAGGAAGGTAAGACAGGTATAGAACTGGTTAAAGCTGGTGCCTTGGATAGATTGAACCCAATTCTGATGACCGCCTTTACCACAGGATTGGCATTGATTCCGCTTGCGCTAAAAGGCGGGCAGCCGGGAAGTGAAATTCAAAGCCCGATGGCGGTGGTCATTTTGGGTGGATTATTGTCAGCCACTTTACTCAATTTGATAGTCATACCGTGTGTGTATGAGTTGGTAATTAAAAAATCCGAATAGCTTAAAATGTTTTGATTAACTAAAAATCCTGTCCGTACTAATAACTAAAAGGACAGGATTTTTACGATGAAATAATTTCTAACCACACCTTGTTCATACTGCATGCTACTCTGTAGCTACAACCTTCCCTTGCTGGTCGAAGTAGATTTCCAGATGTTTATCGTCCGGGCTCTCCAGTTCTAATTCATATAAAGTTCCCTTGTCGGTTTCAACTTTTTCTACTTCTTCTATTTCCCAGTCCTTGTATTCTGAGCTCTCAAAGGCAGTCTGTACAGACGCCGGTAAGTCAGCATATTCAATTTCCTCTTCGCTGATTTCTTTAAAATTGTGGTTCTTGTTTTCGCAGCTTACTGTTACAGCCACGAATAACAAACAAGGTATTACAAAGCATACATTTTTAAATCGCATAATAATCTTTTTTTATTTCTTACTAAAACCCATTTCAATGATACAAACCGATTCTGTAGAAATTCGGGATTACAAGGAGAAGATTTATTGTCTCATCTGTGTTGCGAACTTACTTGAATTAACTATTTCAAATAAAATCAATTACCTACATTGTACCACATTAAACAGGTATCTGGTAGTTTTCTTTTTAAATCACAAATCTCCATATCAGTTTGCCCAAAATAGTTGTTCTTTCAAGTGTCCAGCTATTTCCCGAAGTGTCGTAAGCTTGGTTGACGATGAAAAAGAAATCAGCTCCGATAATTGGAATCCATTGCAAACGGAAATTCAGAAGTACTTCTTCATCTTCACTGTTCCACTGGGAAAACAGGGAGCCGAATAGATTCGGGTTTACGGCATACTCTATACGGTTACCGATCAGGTCTGTATCAAAGCTTCCTTCCGGCAAGTCAATCCAGTTTTTTTCGTAGTTAGCAGCGATCTTTAGATAACGGCTTGTTCTCCATGATAGCTCAAAAGCACTTTGGGTACTCTTTCCTTTAAAAAAGTTTCCCCAGTTAAAATACGTATCGAGTGCAAAGTTTCGACCGCTGAAAGTAGCGGCTTGTATTTCCATACGGTTGTACCAATACTCTCCTTCAGGAATGACAATTCCTTCCGTAATCTCAAATGGTTCTCGCAGACCTTCCGCTCTCCTTTGGAGGTTAAACTCAAAGGATTCCCCACTACGTGTTTCAAAGCCTAATGGTCTGATTTCGTAGAAAAATGATTGCAGTTCACCTGTGTCGTCAAAAATGAAGTAATTCATGTCCAACCCTTTAAAACTGAACTGTCGTATCCATTTGAAATGGTTTTTAGGTCGGGGTTTCCATTCAAGTTCAGTATAAAACTCCTGGAAATTTTCCCTGCGCAGAAAACCCACTTCCGGATTGAAGGGGGTGGCACTTCTTTGCCAAGCCATATCAAACTCAACTTTATCGTTGGGATAGCTCAGGTAAATACGGTGAGCATTGGCCCTGGCATCAAAATCATCAGAGTTAATGTTTTGTGTGAATGATGCACCAATATTCAGGTTTTTGTCACCAAATAATTCGGACATACTGTAAAGCCCATATCCTCCGGTTGTGCTATGCCATCGTCCATTTTCGTATTTATTGGCAGATAAAATGCCTATGGAAGATTGTTTCAAGACATCCTGCCTCCAGCTTACAACTGTATAATTGGTAGAGGGTATGCTGTCCCTACTGGCTGTCTGCATGGACAAAGCACCCAACGTAGTATTTCCCATTTTACCCAATACCCTTGCCCCTGCGATTATTGGAACCGTAGAGCGATCTTCGGCTAATCCGATCCGCCTGCTATAAAAAGGGATTATGCGGTTTCCCATACCCATATCAAAATAGTCTTGTCCCTCAAGGAAAAATTCCCTTCGTTCAGGGAAAAACAGTGGAAATCGGGTAAGGTTGATCTGCTGTCTGTCGGCTTCAACCTGTGCAAAATCTGTATTAATGGTCAGATTCATACGGAGGGTAGGTGTGATAAGGTAATTGATGTCGCCACCGGCATTCAGTTGTCCCTCAGACTTTTCTGGTGTTAATTCCGCACCCCCGATTGAATAAGGCTTGATTTCAATAAAAGTTTTACTTTTGATATTGTCGAGATCGGTCAAAGTACCAGCCCTGTTCACCAGCTCTAGTTCGGAATCACGAGACCAGCCCTGCCATAGTAATTGTTCCCTTTTTCTGCGAATATTGCGCTCAAAATTGATACCCCAGACCTGCTGATCTAAATTCGTTTTAAACTTCAGGGTAGAAAAAGGAATGGCTATTTCCGCGAACCAACCTTCGTTCGTTATCGCTGTTCTGGTATCCCATACACCATTCCAAAATTTGTTAAAAGACCTACCGTTGTTTAAAATCTGCGCATCGGCACGGGCACCATTAGGATTGATTACAAACAGAAATCCGTTTCTGTCGTCATCGTAAGTGTCTATGATGACCTCAAAGTTGTCTTCTACACCCCAGTTGAAATCCCGTTTCATTTCGCGGGCTACAAGATTATCCGGCTCCCTATCGAAACCCCAAAATCCGATGTATAGGGTATTGGCCGTATAGACAATGGCCACTTCCGTTTTTTCAGTTGCCGGCTCCCCAACATTCAGTTCGCGTTGGGTAAAATTGCTTATGCGAACAGCATTTTCCCAAACAGGTTCATCTAATCTTCCATCAAGCTGAATTGCATCATCTGTATACTTTGCATAAATCGTGTTTGGTAAACTTACCTGGGCCATGCTGCATTCTACAATCATCAGTAAACCTATGACAAAGAATAGTCCTTTCATATTTTCCTAAAATAGAAACCGATTCTGTAGAAATGTGGGAACTAGTTTACAGGCAGACCTTCGGACATCTCCTCATTGGGCTGCAGAAGGATTTGATCCCCTTCATCAAGTGCGCCAAAAATCTCAACCATATCTTCATCTTTCATGCCTGTGCTGACTTCTACCCATTTTAGTTTGCCATCCGCTACTTTTCCCACAGCTTTTCTTCGGAGGGTGGTCAAGACCGCACTATGAGGTACCCACAGACTTCCATCCGGACGTTTGATGCTTAATTGAGCTTCCGCAAAAAGTCCAGCATTCAAATTACCCTTTTGATTATCCACAAGAAATTCCCACATCTCTGTACGGGTGTCCGGATCTATACTTTTGGCTCGCCTGTAATAATCTGCCTTAAATACTTTTCCGGGAAATGGTTCTACACTAAATGAAGTAGAATCCTCTGCTATGGAACTTCCGGTCAAGGCCTCAGGAACTGGTAGCTTCAAACGCAATTTTTGGTTGTTTTCGATTATCAGTAAAGGTTGGTTATCTATATCTCCCACAAGATTTCCGGGATCTGTATTTCTTTGCGTTACAACCCCAGTAAATGGCGCCCTAATTGTGAGATAATTAAGGAGTTGCCGTTTAGCTCTGGCGGTAAAATCCAATGCTTTTAGCCGAGTGCTGTCCGACATGGCTTTGTTTTTTGCTTTAATCAGTTCGGATTCTGAGACCGTACCTTGTATTTCGGAAGCTTTTAGCAATCGGGTATACGTATCCTCACTACTCATATAGTCCGCTCTGGCTGACTCTACATCGCTCTGCGCTTCTGAATAGGCTGCCTGAATTTCTGGTGCTTCTATCCTGATCAGGACTGCTCCTTTCATTACTTTATCTCCAATGTCTACCCGCACTTCGGTAACATACCCCTGTACTTTGGCATTCAGACCAGCTTTTTCAAAAGCCAATAATTCCGCAGGAAGCATCAGGGTATGTCTGGAGTTATCAAAGCTTAACTTTATGGTTTCTACTTTTTTTGACGACTCGTTTTTGCTTTCCATCTTATTGTTTTCAACACTACTTGAACAGGCTGAAACGATGGCTGCATATAAAATCGGTATTATATATTTTCTCATTATTCTTAAATTTTACTCTTTTCAGGTTTGAAGTTATTGCTGTTCAAAGTATGTACTCTGCTCATCATCTGGATCAAGTGACGGGCTCTTATAAAGTCTTCTTCCGGAAACCTGCCAATAGACGGACGGCAAGATGAATACGGTTGCAAACACGGAGAACAACAATCCGCCTATCACTGCAATTCCAAGCGGGGCTGTTTGTTCGCCGCCTTCACCCAGCCCTAGCGCCATCGGTAGCATCCCTGCTATCATGGCTATGCTGGTCATGAGTATGGGCCTCAGGCGATCCTTTATCCCTTCCAGGTGAGGGTTTTGTTTTTGTTCTTTCCGATAATGCTCTGCTATGGTAACAAATAATATGGCATTGGCCACTGCCACACCTATAGCCATGATACTGCCCATAAAAGATTGAATGTTGAGCGTGTTCCCGCTTATCCAAATCAGAAGGAACGAACCAGCAACTACGGCAGGAATAGTGGATAGCACTGCGAAGGAAAGCCGGAATGACTGAAAGTTGGCTGCCAGCAGCAGAAATATCACGGCTACTGCCAGTAAAAGGCCGGTACTCAATTCATCAAAGGTTTGAGAGAGCGGTTCAGCAAGTCCTCTGAATTTAACACTCATCCCTTCGGGTGGTTCACCCATAGCATTTACTTCATCTTTAAGCGTTTTAATGGCACTTCCCAGGTCTTTATTATGCAGGTTCCCGGTGATGGTAATGAACCGTTGTTGGTTCAGACGGTCGTATTCCCCAATCATGGTAGAAGGTTCCCATTTACTCACATCGCCCACATAGACGGTTTTCCCGTTTTCCGACTTTAATGGAACTTTTTCGACATCATCGGGTTGATCCACCATATATTGAGGAAATTCTACCTGGACCTGGTATGCATTGCCCGATCCGGCATCCAACCAATAATTGGGCTGGGTGAAACGACTGGAAGAGGTGGAGGCTGTTACAGAGCGGCTAATGTCTTCAATTGTTAGGCCTAACTGGCCTGCCCGGACACGGTCATATTGTAAATCTATGGATGGATAGTTAAGTGGAATACCAAATTGCACATCACGCATAAACGATACGGTTTGTACCCTGTCCTTTATTTCTTGGGCATATTTACGTGATTCCGAAAGGTTTTTGCCCTGAACAGCTATCTCTACTGATGTGTTGGCTCCCTGGCTCATTACTTGGTCAACCAGGTCAGCCGGTTCAAAAGAGAGCTGCATTTCAGGTATGATTTCTGTTACCTTTTTTCTGATATTTTCTTTAATTTCATCAAGGGGCTTTCCTGTCTGCTGTAGCTTGATCTTTATAACAGCTTCATGTGGCCCACCTGTCCAGAGAAAGATAGTATTGACCGGGTAGCTGGGTGGTTGGATACCGACAAATGCCGATGTAATCTCAACATTTTCTTTACCAACCACTTCGTTTACCACTTCCAGAAACTGCTTTGTTTTCCTTTCCGTATTTTCAATGCGGGTTCCGTCAGGCATTCTTAAACGAACTTGCAACTGCCCGGAATTGACTTTTGGAAATATCTCCGTACCAGTAGACTGCCAGAGTACCGCAAGCATGGCAATAGTGGTTATCAGGTAAATACCGATGGCCCACTTGCTCCTGTTTGTAATACCCTTTGTATATCCTACAACCCGGTTTCTAAACTGTTGGAATTTTCCTTCTTTATTTTGAGTAATATGGTCTTTCAGAAACCAATTGGAAAGAATAGGAACCATTGTTTGAGAAAGTAGAAATGAAGCAATCATGGCAAAACCTACAGCCAATGTAAGCGGTAAGAACATGGCCCTGGGAGTGCCAGTCATAAAAAAGGAAGGAACAAACACGGCAAGAATGCTGGTCAGGATAAGAAGTTTGGGCAATGCAATTTCTTTGCAGGCATCCAGAATGGCACGGCCCTTTTTCTTGCCCATTTCCTGATGTCGGTGGATATTCTCTATTGTCACGGTCGATTCATCCACGAGAATACCTATTGCCAGCGCCAGTCCGCCCAATGTCATGATATTGATCGACTGTCCAGCCAGATAAAGGCACACTACTGCCGATAATATGGCAAGTGGTATGGTAAGAATTACAATTAGCGCGCTTCGTCTGTCACCAAGAAACAGCAGTACCATAAGGCCAGTAAGCACTGCTCCAAGAGCTCCCTCAAAGGACAGGTTTTTCAGGGAATTGATTACATAGCCCGACTGATCAAATTCATAGCTCACTTTAATATCGTCCGGCACAGCAGCCTGCATTTCCGGCAGGCTTGCCTTGATGCGTTTCACCACATCCCAGGTTGATGCGCTGGCTCGTTTGGTTACAGGAATGTACACTGAGCGGCTGCCATTGATCAGGGCATATCCTGATGCAACATCAGACCCATTTTGTACTTCAGCTACATCCTTTACATATACCGAGGGCCCGGAGCCCATCTTTAAGGGAATATTGGCCAGTTCCTGGATATTGCTGACCACCGTATTTTGGTTAGCAATCAAAAGTTTGTCCGCAGTTCGGATATTTCCGGCAGGCGAAATGGTATTGTTCTTGGCAATAGCCATGACGAGTTCATCCGGACTGATATTATAACTGCGCAGTTTGGAAGGGTCTGCCTTAATCAGTACAGTACGCTGGTTTCCTCCAAAAGGGGGGGGGGCTGACACACCCGGTATTGAAGCAAATTTTGGACGTACCTTAAAGAGTGCAAGATCTTGTATTTCACCCAATGACCTGGTTTCACTGCTAAAAACAAGTTGGCCTACTGGTGCACCCCCTCCGTCAAAACGCGTGATGAACGGAGGTACTGTCCCCGGAGGCATAAAGGCCCTGGATCTGTTGACCTGGGCTACCACTTCCGCCAAAGCCTGAGACATGTCGGTGCCCTCATGAAAAATGAGCTTCATCAAGGATACGCCCTGAATAGTTTTGCTTTCCACTTCCTTTATCCCATTGATATACAGAAAATGGTACTCGTAATAAGAAGTCATAAATCCTTCGATTTGATTAGGAGCAAGACCACCGTATGTTTGGGCCACATAAATAGTGGGGGTGCCTAGTTTTGGGAATATATCAACTGACATATTCCGGATTGACAATACCGCAAAAAACACGATGGCCAAAAGGGTTACCATGACGGTTATGGGTTTTCGCAGTGCAGATATTATTAGTTTGATCATCTCCTATAATTGATTTAAGAATATTTCCAGATTACCATTGACAGCAGCTGTATACAATAGTGCTTTCCAGGCTTCCCAATAGGATTTTCGTAGTTCTATTTCCGCAGTAATCAGTTCGTTTTGGGATTCAATCAGTTCCGTAAAGCTCATCAACCCGGCCTGGTATCGGGATTGTGCGGCTTCGTAAGCATAAAGAGCATCCTCAACCTGGTACGGAGTCTCTCTTGCAATAGCCATTGCTGTTTCTAAGGCCTTATCAGCTATGGTTTTTTGTTTATTGAGGGTCAGTCTCACTTCTTCAAGTTGCTGTTTATAAGCTTCAGTTTCCCATTCCTTGGCTTTCCATTGGGTTTTGTATCGGCTGATTTGGGTCAGCGGCATAGTCAATTGTAAACCCAGGCCATAATTGAACCGGGTCAGATTAAATCCATCAGTAGGATTATTGACAAAACTGTTACCGTTGTTGTCAAGCTGAACCCCCGAACCTCTGCCATAAGCGGTGCCCCATACACTTAAAGTAGGTAACCAGCTTAATTTTTCAGCTTTAAATTGGTATTGTGCGGCATTCCATTGGGCTATGGCCAGGTTTTCCTTTGGATGAATCACCCCTGAAACTTCTGGCAACCTGGGAAGTACTTTAAGAAAGGTAGAATCCGCCAGGTTTTCTGGCAAATCAGCCGCAATTAACTCAGACAGTTTCTCTTTATATTCATGAATGGTATTTTGTTGTTGCAGTATATTGATTTTCACCTTGGAAAGCTCCGTCCTAAATCGTGCAGTATCCACCCCTGAAACCAGCCCTGAATTAGCCAGGACCACAGCCTGTTCGTAATTTGATCTCGATCTTTCCTGATCACTTTCCAGTAGATCAAGAATTTGCATAGCAAGTAGATAATCCAGATAGGTACTCGATAGTTGAACGCTATGCTCTAAAAGTGTAAGATCCTTTATGGAAGTGCTGGCCTCATGGGTGCTTTCCGCTGCCTTTATCTCATTATTTCTTCTTCCGAAAGTGTAGGGTTCCCATTTCATGAGCAGACCGGCAGCTGACCCCCAAACCATATCATTTAGATTCCTGGCAGATGGAGGCCCACTTACAGGTAGAAAATATTCGGGGAAAAACATTCCGGTAATGTTGTTATAAGTAACATAATTAATGTAGGTGGAGGCGGAAACTTCTGGAACCAACAATCGTCTGGTGGATTTTACCTTCTCTTCAGATGCCCGCTCAAGAGACGCTGAGGCAAGAATTGCCGGATAATTTTTCTTGGCAGTGTCCAGTAATTGTACAATTGTCGGTTGTGTTTGAGACCGTACATTTGTCCAAGAAACAGCAAGAATAGATGCCAACAGGATAAGCTTGAATTTTCGGATCATATTCAATTATTAATGTAATTCGTTACAAAATTATGACCCGATTCTGTAGAAATATGGGAACGAGAGTATTCTGCTATTTTAAAAAAATGAAATGATAAAGGATGCCGCATATCACACTAATGAGTATGGTTTTAAGCATGTTCCATTTGAGGATGAAGTAGGCAAAGGCGGCTATCAATCCGATCACCAATGAAGGAATGTTTATAGTCTCCCATTCCGGGATTAACCATCTTATTCCAAGTGAATGGCTTTCGTTCACTTTCCCAAACAGTGTGTGGATGGTAAACCAAACACCAAGGTTGAGTACTACACCTACAACAGCAGCCGTAATTCCTGATAAGGCAGTCGTCAGGCTTTTATTTCCTCTGAGGTATTCAATATAGGGAGCACCAGTAAATATGAACAAGAAGCAGGGAATAAAGGTAGTCCAGGTTACCAGTAAGGAAGCTAAGATTCCGGCCAGTAGAGGATCCATAGTGCCAGCAAAGCGGTAAGCTCCCATAAACCCTACAAATTGCACGACCTGTATGAGTGGACCCGGTGTGGTTTCTGCCATACCTAAACCATCCAGCATTTCTCCGCTTTTCAGCCAGCCGTAATCTTCCACTGCTTTTTGAGCTATGTAGGCAAGAACCGAGTAGGCTCCTCCAAACGTAACCACTGCGGTTTTGCTAAAAAATATTCCTTCGCTAAAGAAGATGGAATCAACGCCAACCCATAATGCGATTAAAATTAACGGCAATGCCCACAAAGAGAGGTACAATAAAATCGTTTGGAGGGTCTTCTTGAATGAGGGTTTGACTTGTTGAATATGGCTGTCAATTAAATAATCATTTTCCTGTTCTGTTTTATCCGCATGGCCTTTAATGACATGAAATTTCTCCTCCCAGAATTTGCCTCCAAGAAAGCCTGTTATCCCTGCCGCAAGTACAATGTAAGGAAAGTCCATCTCAAAAAAGAAGATGGCAACAAATGCCAAGGCAGCCATAATTACCATGACTTCATTTTTAAGGGCTTTCTTGCCAATTTTTATAACCGCACCAATTACAATGGCCAGCACTGCTGGCTTAATACCAAAAAATATGGCGTCAACGATAGCCACATCCCGATAAGCTGCATAAAGAATGCTCAAGATCAGTATGGATATAAATCCAGGCAATATAAAAAGTAGTCCGGCAACCAATCCGCCCTTTTTTTTATGAAGCAGCCAACCTATGTATGTGGCCAGTTGTTGTGCTTCGGGACCTGGCAACAACATGCAATAATTCAGCGCATGCAAAAAGCGGTTTTCGCTGATCCATTTCTTTTCTTCCACCAAAAATTTGTGCATGACCGCAATTTGGCCTGCCGGGCCACCAAAACTATGGATGGCTACTTTTACCCAAACTTTTAACGCCTCGCTGAATGGTAACACCTGGTTTTTAGAGGGATTTGATACACTGGACATTGCCTTTGACGATAATTAGTTCTTAGTTAATCTTTTTAGCATTCGCAAAACGTTGTGCTACGTTATCCCAATTTATGATTTCCATTATAGTATCAACAAAATCACCTCTCTTGTTTTTATGTTTTAAATAATACGCGTGTTCCCAAACGTCTATGACCAATATGGGAATAACGCCCCACTGGGTAAGCTTTTGATGATTTTCACACTGGAGAAGTGTGAGGGATTGTGAATAAGGCTGGTAACCTAAAATTCCCCAACCACTGCCTTCTACACTTTTAGAAACTTTTGCTATGTAGGACTTGAGTTTATCAAATGAACCAAAGTCCTTTTCTATTTGCTTTAGAAGCTCTGCCTTGGGCTCGCTTTTCTTGTTTGTGAGATTTGTCCAAAAAATAGTGTGTAGTACGTGGCTTGAAAAATGATAGGACAATTTCCTGGTCCACAAATCGACACTATCCATTTCACCGGAGTCGAGATTTTTCTTGATATTTTCCAAATCCTTATTGGCACCTTTGACTGCACCACCGTGGTGAAATTCATAATGCAAGTGCAAGGTCTCTTCGTCCATATAAGGCTCTAAAAAGGTCTTCTTATATGGTAACGGCTTTTGGATAAAGTTTCCGTTGCTGTCTACCAGTTTGTCAATACTTGCTTCATTAACACTTTGGGAAAAAACATTGTTTATAGGAAGAATGGTTGCTCCTCCAAGAATTGCTGAATTTTTTATAAATTCTTTTCTGTCCATTTTTCTGATTTTTTTATTTAAACTCGTTACTTTCAATTGTAAGATGCCGAATAAGAAAGGCAAATGAAACCGGTGCCGGTGTAAATTTATTCCGCATTAATTACTCCCGTTTTGTCCAAAGCCTCTCTTAATCCTATTGCTAATTTTTCGGCTGATCCAATTCCCCAATAATGAAGAAAGAAAATTCTTGGATCCTCGTGCACCATGTGATTATGTACCGCTACCACTTCAATGTCATTCTCAATAAGTGCTTTGATAACCGGAGCTACTTCATCTGACAGCATAGTAAAATCACCGGCTACTGCTGCTTTTTCAGGTGTGCCCTGCCAACTTGCCCAAGTGTTGAACCCCATGAATGTGCTAACAGGAGCTCCGTGTTCCGTCAGCTTTACATCGGGTCGGCCAATGGTGATTTTATACACCCCATTGGTCATAGTCCCGCTATGCCCTAAGATGCTGTCAATCCTTTTGGTGTCCAGCGTGTTCTCCACCGACGACATTTCTACGGCGGACGGGTCTGCTCCCCTAATTTCCGTTACCTTATCAAAAATAGCTTTTAAACTTTTGGCCAATTTTTCTTCGCTTCCCATACCACCGATATGCATGTACATTACATCTGGCTCGTTCCTTACAAAATGGTTGTGGATCGCCGTAACCGTCAATCCCTGTTGGATTATTTCCTGTTGTACCGGTTTCAGGTCTTTTTCCGTAACCACTATATCGCCCATAACCATAGTTTGTGCCGAGGTTGGTGCAAAAGCAGCCCAACTGCCCAATCCCATCGGGGGAATAATCTTAAAACCATCAACCTTTACATTCAGGTCGTTTTGCGGAATGGTAACTTTAAATTGCCCACCTTCTTCCTTTCCTTCCATCCCAAGTCCGGATTTTAAGGTTCCAATATCCATCGCCTTTAATTCATTATTGTTTTTTAAAGGTTTTTCAGCCGATTCTTTTGAATCATCTTTCTTGTTAGGTTGCTCACAACCAAAAGAAATTAGCATCAACGCTAATACAAAAATCCATATTTTTTTCATAGTTCAGTTTTTGTAAAATATATATTCAGTTATTTTCAATTCTATAGTTTAGTTTCAAAATAAGATACCAAATTGAAAAGCAAATGAGACTGATGTTGCCAATTTATTACCAAAACGGACAGGAATGCGGGTAACAAGAAAATACGTACCTTTCTTTGCCTGATTACGGATCATGAAATAATAGCCCATTAACCTTTGACGCACCATCTTCCGCACGAAGAAAAGGAACGAACTCAAGGCTAAACCAATTTTTCCCATTAACATTAAAAAATTGGGAGATGCACAAGTCCAAAATCATTCTTTCTGGCATCTCCCAACTTATATGATCATTAAAAAATCAACTAGACTATCTTCATCCAAATTTTATCGATGATCGTCATCGCCGTCCGAGTGGCTTTCCTCCCTTTTAAGCACAAGTTCTCCTTTGGGGCTAAAATAGAGTTCATAATACGTCTCATCCTCGTTCTCGACCTCAAGTTCATACATAGTTCCCTTATCGGTCTCGACCTTTTCCACCTCTTCAATTTCCCATTTGGCATAATCGGAATTCTTAAAGGCATCCTGTACGGCCTTTGGAAGATTGGAGAACTCAATGGCCTCTTCACTTAGCTCTTTTATTTCGGATTGTGCCGTAGCCGTGAACATTCCGCCACCAATAAATAGTAGGGATAACAGCAAAATGCGAAAAAATTTCTTATTTGTATTCATAGCATTAAAATTTAAAGATTAACATTTAACTCATACCAAATGTAAAAACTGAATCTGTAGAAATTTGGGATTGTCAAAAATCGACGGTGAATGTGTGAAGCGCATTTTTGTGACTGTACGTTAACCTCCAATTGCCCTTATCGGCAATCTTGTGTGCAATGGCCAACCCAAGGCCCCACGAATCTGGATTGTTGGAAGATTTATAGAACCGTTGGAACAATTTTTCCTTGTCAACCCCCTTTTCGCTACCGGTGTTGGTAATAACCAATCGTTTCCCGTCCAGGTTTATGATTACTTTTCCATCTTTCACGTTGTGCAGGAAGGCGTTTTTGAGCAGGTTTTGGATGAGAATCTCGATAAGCAACCTGTTTCCCTGGACAATTGCCTCATTCCTGATATCGATCTCTGTCCTAATGTTTAAGGCTTCCTTCTGCTCCTCATAAAATTCCAGCGACCTACCTATTATTCCATCAACATTTACCTCTTCCGTTGTTAGGAACTGGTCATTCTCTATTTTCGCAAGCAGCAACAGGGTTTTGTTCAGTTTTTTCAGCCTTTGTGTGGAACCGATGATACCTTCCAGGATGTCAGACTGCTTTTCGGAGAGCTGTGTTTGGCCTATAAGTGCTTCCAGTTTTGACTGGATTATGGACAGAGGGGTCTGCATTTCGTGGGAAGCGTCCCCGACAAACTGTTTTTGGTTATCAAAGACCTCCTTGTTTTTCCGAGTCAGTTCGGTCATCACATTATTTAATAGCTGAAATTCTTCAATTTTGGAATTTGGGAATACTGGTGTATTTGCATTGCCAAGATTATAATTTTTGAGCTTGTCAAGCATAGTATAAAAGGGCTGCCATATTCTTCGAGAAAGCATTCTGTTTGAGAGGTAAAAACAGAAAGCAAGTCCAAAAAATAGCCCTCCTAGCGTAATAGCAATCGTACCAATGATTTCAGTTGCTTCCAGGTGAGGCTTCACAATTTCCAGTTTGTAATAGCTGTCGTTTAATTCCACAAATGTTATCAGCTTCCGGTACTCATCTAATTCGGCATCTATCGGTTCATAGATCAATGTGTCGGCATAGCTTTCTTTTCCGTCTTGAAACGTATTTATATCAATAGGGTAAAATGTAAAATCGTCCAGAGGGTAATCCTTCGCTATGGATATTTCCGGGTGCTTTTCGAGATAGGCAAGCAAGTTCATCTTACGGTTATACAAAACCTCATCTATGTTTTGAAGTACATTCCAGCTTAGCACCAGATAAAACAAGGTCGAGAATATCCCAAACAGTAAAAGGAATGCGAATAATTGGATTCGGGTCGTATAAGAAAGCAGCTTCATATTGTTTTTATTTGGTATCCCACACCGTAAATATTGGTTATTTCCACGTTGGCACCTGCTTCCTTTAGCTTGCGTCTCAAATTTCTGATTTGTGAAAACAAAAAATCAAAACTCTGTACCTCATCTACGTAATCGCCCCAGATATATTCTGCCAAAGAAACCTTGGTGATCACCCGTTTGTGATTGTTGATCAAGTGGGTAAGGATAGCATATTCTTTCTTTGTTAGAGAAAGTGGGCTTTCGAGATTATCAATTCCAACTATGTACTGATCTGGTTCTATTACCAGATTAGCATAGTGAACCAATCTATTTGTCTTGAATTGTTTTCTCCTTATAATTGCCTTTATACGGGCATTCAACTCGGAAAAGTAAAATGGTTTGGTCAGGTAATCATCAGCTCCTAACCCCAAGCCTTTTAATTTATCGTCCAGGGAATTACGGGCAGAAAGGATGATTACCCCATCGGACTTATCATCCTTATGGAGAACCTCTAGCAAATGGAAACCATTACCATCTGGAAGATTAATGTCCAAAATAATACAGTCATAATCATAAAGACCGATGCGCTCCAGACCTTCGGAGAGATTACAGGCGACATCACAAAAATACCCCTCTTCCGCGGCGAATTCTTCGAGGCTTTTTAGCATTTCAGGTTCATCTTCTATAATGAGCAATTTCATAATAGCAAAATAAGGAATTAATTCTGTAGAAATTTTGTAATGAATTCTTTCGAACTTTTGGATTTAGGAAAAATGGGGCATTTTTGGTAATTAGATTCAACCCGAAGGTTTTTAAGGGTATGATCAGTTCTTAATTATAATTAACTTCGCTGTAGAGAAAATAATACAGATCTTATTGGATGGAATTTGTCTGGCACTAAAAAGATGTTCAACCCAAATGTGAAACTCAAACCCCGATGGCTGTGGTCATTTTGGGTGGGTTACTATCGGCAACCATCTTGAATTTGATTCCTTGTGTGTATCAAATAGTTATCAATAGCCGAGAATGACGAAAAAATATTCAGTTTAAGGCCTTCTTATTAAATAGGAAGGCTTTTTTTCACAACACCGCTCAGCACATTCCCCTACATTTCGCGAAAAGCTGCATTCCGGGAAAAGAGCTTCACTACAACTACCTTGGACACAATCCCCAATTTTAGCTTTCCATTCCGCTCACCCTTCCCGCTTAGGCTGGGAAGGAACGCTACATTCCATAGCCAAAATTGTGAATTAAGTCCGCCTTACCAAATCGGAAGGCCAGCCCCTTGGTTTTCTTAACAGAATTTACGGCAAGAACTTCTTGAGCCCTTACTCGAAAATCCCTAAAAACCAGGGTGCTGTCCCACACATTTTAAGGGGTTTATAATGGATGAAGCCTTGAATGTTTTTCGGGGCATCGAAAAACAGGCAGTGCATAACCAATTCTAAATTAAACCCAATCGCTCACCTCGCTTAACTTCCCGTACGCTCGGGTCGCAACTGGCTTTAAAAGAATTGCTAATGCCCTTATGGAACTTGTCAAGACCGTGGCAAGTTTCAGCGAAAAATAAGGTATCTACTTCCTTGAAATCCAATGCCTGCTTTTCAGCAGGCAGGATTCACTACGTCGCAGACACACCTGATTTATTCCCCGAAAGTCTTGACAAAACCCACGTCACCCATTGTGCTACGCACGAAAGAAATCAAACAAACACCCCTTAAAATTTCATCTCAATTGAATTAAACAGGGAATTATTAATCTTTAAATTTTTAGTTATGAGTACTTTAAGAAATCACGTACAATTGATTGGAAACGTTGGACAAGAGCCAACCATCACGAACCTTGAAAGCGGAAGCAAAGTAGCCCGCTTTTCACTCGCCACAAATGAATATTACAAGAACAAGAAAGGCGAGAAAGAGCAAAGCACCGAATGGCATACCGTGGTTGCCTGGGGCAAGACTGCTAAAATTGTTGAACAGTATGTAGTCAAAGGAAAAGAGGTAGGCGTAAGCGGAAAACTGAAATCCCGAAGCTATGAGGACAAAGATGGTATCAAAAGATACGTAACAGAAATCGAAGCCAACGAAATCCTATTGTTGGGTACAAAAAACGGTAACGGTTCTAACGAATAGACTTAAAAGAAAGAGGGCGTACCCGTCGAAAAGATGCGCCCTCTTTTCATTATCCATTTAAAAGTATAAGACAATGAAAGCACAAGTTAACGAAATAGAACAGAACTTACAACAATTCACGGGCACGGAAATGTACTATTACATTCCCATTCTTAGAACCCGATTTACGGATGGTTTGAAATATCTTGCAAACGTAGCGGACTGTTATTGGCTCATTACGGATGCTTCGGTAATTGCCAAAAGTTTGAAGAACCGAAGCAAATGGGTAACGATTGACTTCAAAAGAATGTCAGAAGAAAAACAGGATTACACAGGCTACGAAGCTGAAATTATTTACAGCGATGGAAACGATAACATTTTGGAAACCCACCGTTACAATGCTACCGATTTTCCACTGGACGAATTGCGGATGTTCTTTGTGAACGATACGCTGATGTTATCAAGCGAATACTAAAATCGGGAAGCTATGATTTATCTTAATTTTACCGATTTGAGTGAGGAAGCGCAAGAGCGATTAATTGCAAATTCCAAAGAAGATGTCAAGAAAAAATATGGCAAGGATTTGATGGACTATGCTACTAAGCATCACACCAATTTGGACCAAATGCTTGACGAGGAAGCGTTACGGAATTTATATTCCTATACCTATGTATTTAATATATGATTGATAATTTTAAAAGAAATGCACCCCTGAAATTTCAGGGGTGTTTTCATTTTTAGTGCATTTATAATCACGAAAAAATCGTATCTTTATTTCGCTGAAATACAGCACACAATTTAAGTACAGTTATCCACTTTTTGACTTTCGCCGATAACCGTACCCACCGAAAATTAACATATCGGAAATTTCATTTCCTCGAAAATGGCAATCATCCGCCGTAGGTCGGATGGATTGTATGGATTTTTGTCCCGCGAGCGGAACGAAAAGGAATAGCAAGAGGGTAACACGCTGCGCGGTGTTACATATTCCTGTTCGTTGTCAAAGCATTGAAAATCAGTTGTTTAAAATCATTTTAATTCTTTGGTTTTCAGCAATTTGCGACAAATGCCCTCAAAACGCCCATTTTTCGGGAAGGATTTGCGACAAATCGGCGAAATATGGACACATTTATCGGCATTAGATTCAAAAAGGAAACAGCAAAACGTTTTCAGGAATTCTCACGTAAACACTTCAAGACTCATACCGAGGCAATGGAAGCCATCCTTGATTTTTTCTTCTATAACGAGATTTCACCAAAGGAAAATTTAGGACCAACTGGGCGCACCATTGAAGCCAAATTATTAAAGCGCATCAATGCGGTCATTGCAATTATGCGTGATGTGGAAAAGACACAAACCAAACCTACAGTTGCAATGTTACAATCCCTTTTTGAAATGGATGAACCCAAAAAGAAACCCTTGATTTTGGAAAAGAAATATGCTGAGGAAAAGAAGGAAGTCCGCTTTCGCGAAAAGCGAAATAACCAGAATCAACTTTAAAATTCTAACCTATGTATATAAACATCACCGCACAAAAATTAGGAACGAATTACAGTCAGAGCTCAGCGGATTTTGTGGACTATTTGGAAAAGGAAAACGAGGGTCTGGAAAAAGAAGAGATGGAACATTTTTTCAACCAATATGGCGATGAGATTTCAGCAAAGGAAGTGGTCAAAGAAATTGATGGTAACACTGCCAAGCTGAAAAAGAAAGAACCAAAATTCTATTCCGTCACGGTCAGTCCATCCAAATACGAATTGCGAAAACTTCAAAACAGTAGCGAAGATTTAAAACGATATACCCGAGAGCTGATGAAGGATTATGCAGCCAGTTTCAACCGGGAAATCAATGGACGAAAAGTAGGTGTTAATGATATTAAATACTTCGCCAAAATTGAACACCAACGAACATTCAAAGGCACGGATTTTCAGGTGCGAGAAAACCAACCTTTTGCTACCAAGATTCTTGAATTGAAACAAGAAGTCCGGAAAATCCAACAAGGTGAGGCAAAAGGGAACATCGATAGGTTAAAGCTAAAAATTGCCAAACTCGAACGAGAAGCACCGCACCAACAAAATGGTAAGCGTATTGTCCAGGGAATGAAAAAGGCAGGCAACCAAAGCCACATTCATATTATCGTCAGCCGAAAGGATGCATCCAATTCCTTCAGTCTTTCCCCAGGAAGCAAGCACAAAGCATCCGAAGTTGAGATGCACGGAAAGAAAGTGAAACGTGGTTTTGACCGTGACCAGTTTTTTGAACGTGCCGAAAAGACCTTTGATAAGACATTTGGCTATAAACGCAACTATGCTGAGACCTATAAGGCCAAAAAGGATTTTGTCAAAAACCCAAAACTCTATTTCGCAGCTTTAATGAAATTACCAGCCAATGAAAAAGCAATGGCCTTTAAAATTATGGGTAAGTCTGGCATTCCATTAATCCCAAATATCCCGACCAGTAAAGCACAATTAGCACTTCGGGTTTTTAAGCGACTTAGGAAAGGTGCAGAAATCACAGTCAAATCAAGCTCTATTGGGATATGAGTTGGTCATTGGTAGAAATAATGATATATGTTGTTGTGCCTGTTCTTTCGGTAGCCATACTTCTCTATGCTTTTTACGATAGTGAACTAACGGGAAAAACAGATAAACGATATCAGGTAAAGTTCCTGACAAAATCGGGAAGATTTCAGATAGACAACATAAAGCGTGGTGCATCCGTCATCGGTTCTGCAGGAAGTGGGAAGACCGAAAGCGTTGTCTATGGCTTCTTAAAACACTTTCGTGAAAATGGTTTTTGTGGAATCATTCACGACTACAAAGACTTTGAGCTGACCGAAATGGCGTATCCGCTTTTTAAAGAAAACGAAATTCCAATGAAGGTCATTTCATTTGATAGGATTATCCATCGGGTAAATCCCATTGCACCGAGGTATTTAGAGAATGAAGAAAGCGTAAATGAAGTGTCGAGGGTTTTGATTGAAAACCTCTTGGAACAACGAGAATCGGGAACCACCGGAACAACCAAATTCTTCAACGATGCTGCTGAAGGATTAATTGGCGGATTGATTTGGAAATTGAAATCCGATTATCCGCAATTTTGCACCTTGCCCCATTTGATTGCCATTTATCAAATGCTCGATACCGATAGCCTGATCCAGTTTCTTGAAACCAATACCACATCGAGAGCAATGGCAGATGCTTTCATTAGCGGAAAGGATTCCGAGCGTCAAACAGCTGGTGTAAAAAGTACCTTGGCCAATGCGTTAAAACGCATCAGCACCAAACGTATTTTTATGGCATTGTCTGCGGATGAAGTGCCTTTGAACGTAAATGATGAAGAAAATCCAGCCGTGATTTCGGTGGTGAACAATCCCAAATTTGAAACCTCTTATTCGCCAGTAATCGCTACCATCATCCACACCATCACCAAACAGATGAGTGTGCGTAATTCCAAACCTTCATTTCTATTAATGGAAGAAGCACCGACCATTCGCTTACTCAATATGCACCGCATTCCAGCGACACTGCGAAGCTATGATATCGCCACCATTTATGTAATGCAGGACAAAATCCAAAACGATATGATGTATGGCGATAAGGCCAGCAAAGCTATTTTGAGTAACCTATCCTATCAATTCTTTGGCAAGGTCAATGACCCAGACACGGCAAAGTATTACGAACGTTTTTTTGAAATTATCAAAAACCCAACAAAAAGCATAAGTAAGGCCGCCAACATCTTTAAAACCGACACCCGAATAACAAAAGGCGAAAGAGAGGTTTCCAAAAGAAGAGCAGATATTTTCTTTAGGCTCAAACAAGGTGAGTTCGTCACCTTTGCAGACGGGAAGGATAAGAAAGTACGGTTCAAATTATCAAAAATCGAAAGACAACTTCCACAGGATACCAAGCGATATTCGGAAGCAGATTTGAGAGCGAATTTTGAAAGGATTTATGATGAGGCGAGGTCGATTTTTAGAGGATAACAACTAAGCAAGTTTCTCAATCGATTACCCCAAAATATTTAAGTATAGCACTGATGAAAAGTAAAAATTAGAAAAGTTCTAACAATTAGTTTTCCGTACTTTTTATGAAACCACCACATTCTGAGGTCATTTTTTTATAGTTATCCATTAAAAGCCATATTTATCTTTTCTAAGCCTGAACGCCTTTTCGCCACCTTCCATTACAGATGTAATTTCGTTTTTAATCTCTTTGGTGTCAATAGCACCTTCTGCTTTGATAATCCCTCTTGTTTGTGAGCTGGCATCTTTATAGTCGCAGCAAATCACTAATTCGGCATCGCCGTTAACTACCAAATTGGCATTATGGCTCGTAAAAACCAATTGCCTTTTCTTTTTGGCATTCCAGATATTTTGGATTATTGCATCAATAGCTCTATTGTCAATGTCATCTTCGGGTTGGTCGATTAGTAAAGGTATTCCGGGCTGGTTGAGTAATACTGTAAGTAGTGCCGTAGCCTGCTGCCCAGCAGATGCATCTCGAAAGGGAATTTCATCGCCAAGTTCATTATTTGTTGTATAAAAGAATTCAGGGTCAAATTCTAATTCTGTTGCTGTCAATTGTAACCAGTCATCGGTTGTGATTTTGGATTGCATCTTTAATTTGTGGTCTTCGCTGAATCCGGTTGAGTCCAAGATTGGTGTAGATGGCAATTCTTCTGGATTCTCTTCATCAAGTTTAAATTCTGCCAATAATCTTAATTCTTCAGAGATCGCTATAAATTCAGAAATTGGGTCATCTTTGCTGCGGATATGTGCTATTAATGCATCTATTCGCTCTTCTCTGATTCTCGTTCCTTCAAGAATAGAACGTAATTTTTCCTTGAAATTAGCAAGATTGATATTTTTGGTAACTACTGCTTTAATAAGGTTATTTGATAAATCGGTGAAATTTGTTGCTTGGTCATTTAATACCTGAACTTTTTCCAAGTGCAGTTCCTTCCATTCTTCTTTATAGGCGTTATAGTCGTTTTCTGGATTTCCAAGCTCTTTTAATACTGATTTCCTATCGGCAACTAAACTATTAATCTCTGCCAGACGGTCTTCAAGTTTTTTAATATTCGTTAGTTGTTCTTGACTTGCTATGGACTTCCCCTTGGCAGCCTCATATTCACTATCGAACTGCGCTTGCTTTTTCCCCCATTCTTCTACAATTTCGGTGTACTGCTTTAATCCGCTCTCATTAAAAATATCCTTCAGATTTTGAACAGCTTCGTTGATATTTTTGAATTTTGTTTTGACCTCTGTATTAAGATTTTCTATCAAATCCTTGTTCTCTATGTTGTCAATGTGAGGCTCAATAGGTTCTGGGTATAATTTCAAAAGCTCAAGAAGCTCATCAGCTTTAGACTCAAAAAGCGATAGTTCAGATTCAGTATTTTCTATAATTGTCTTCTCTAACTCAAATTTTGATTTTTTGTTAATTGTTTTTTGGTCAGCTTCCGAAATCCCTTTTAAAGACTCTCTAATACCTTTAACTTGCCCCTTTATAGAACTACCTTCAATATTGAAATTTGCTATCTCATTCTGCACTTTCTTTTTGCGTACTAATTGATTGTACGCATTTTTGAGTTTTAGATTTGTTTCGTCTAAATTGTAAGAAGTACGCTCTAAGCTGCTCTTAATAGGTTGTTCTATAAACCGCTTTAGTTCTTCTGTCTTTACACCAACATCACTAAGTTGTTTTTGGCTATAGGATTGTATTGGCAGTACTTTTCGAATATCTTCTTCACTAACTTTTTGAAATTCACCATCACCAATTTTCAAAAGTATTTCCCTGCTGGCAGAATTTCTTTTAACGATGTGGCGAACATCATTTTTCACCATTGTAATTCTCACTTCACCATCAACGGCTGTCAACGTTTTCCTTATTAGCGTATCTCTTCGGTTCTGAATAATATCCAATTCTTGATAGTTGCCTATTTTAACCGTTTGGTCACACAGTCCCCATCTTATGTATTCTAAAATAGTTGACTTGCCAGTTCCTCTTCCACCAATCAAGGCGTTATATTGCTGATTGAAGTTGATATTGAAACCACCCAGAAATTTAGAGTTTGTAACATCCAGCGATTCAATAAATATTTGAGGCATTTCTGGCTCATTCTGAGAAATTCTGGATTCTTTGGCCAAACAGGCCTGCCGAATAGCTTCTGCAGTTGGTTCTGCCCATTTAACCCAAGTAGAATATTTTCCAAACTCACGACCGTCCTCGTACCTATTATCTGAAGTAGATACAAGACCTATGCTCTTGTTTCCGTAGTTGACATCCCCACCGTTAATTTTATTTTGATAACCGGATTCCTGTGATATGTCCTTATCAACATAACCGCCAACGCAAGGCATTTTAATGTAGTGCTCTTGGAAGCCTTGACGTATTATGGAATGTTGGCCACCTTTCCCAACATTAGGAAGTACAATGTACCTACCTTTACAATAGCTAACTTCATCTAAAATTTTATGAAGCTGGGGAAGGTTGTTGATTACCTCTTGGGAAATTCTCTGGGTTTGTACCGTTTGTCTGTCATAGGGGTCTGTAGGTTGTATGCCAAGAAAATTAAGGACAGAGTTGAGATGGGTATCCTCGAAATCTGCATCAAAAATAATAATAGTCTGGCTTGCAGGATTGGAAAGGCTGAGTTCAATGCCTGGGAAAACCGTAACTTTTTTCTCTGGCTCGCCCATTATGTCGTGTATCTCATTCTGCTCTATGGCGACCCTTCGTAAGTGTTGGACAAAAACCACATCGTGATGGTCTGTCATAGCGATGGCGTTAATTCCTGCACTGCTTATTTTGTCTAAATATTCCTTACAAAATTGATTTCGGTTATCATCAATTTGCTGTTTGTCCTCTTGAGTTAAACCTTCTACTTGCTCTGGATTTACACCATAACGTGCACCTGTCCAAGCAATATCGCGAGGGCTGTGTACCTGAAAATCACATCGATAAAATTTTGCGCCTTTATTCATGAAAAAATAGTGATATTAAAATCGATAAAGTTAATTAACATTTTATGGATTTTAACATTTCACAACAGTTTAGTTTTAACAAATGTTTTCTTGCAGATTGAATCATCGTAATCTTATTATATCTGTTTTTTGCTAAAACCCACAATTTAATATCACTATCTTTATCCCCTAATTTACCTTGATGAATGCCAGAAACAAACCGTATAGAATACAAACGAGAACTGTCCGATGGGCTTGAAAAAGAGGTCATTGCTTTTTTGAACTATCGCGAGGGTGGTATTCTCTATATCGGTATTGACAAAAACGAGAATGTTTACGGTTTGGCGGATTCGGATGGCGACCAACTTAAGATTAAGGATAGGCTAAAGAACAACATCCGACCTTTCGCATTGGGTCTGTTTGACATCGTGAGCGAGGAACGGGATGGTAAAGACATCCTTAAAATTATTGTCGCCAGCGGTCCTGAAAAACTGTATCATCTTAGAAAGTATGGGATGAGCGAAAAGGGGTGTTTTATCCGTATGGGTTCATCTGCAGAGCCAATGTCCCAAAAGATGATAGACGAGCTCTTTGCTAAGCGCACACGAAATTCCATCAGCAAAATTAAATCTGGACGACAGGACCTGAGCTTTGGACAGTTGAAAATCTATTACGAAGAAGCTGGCTATAATTTGGGGAAAGCCTTTACAAAGAACCTGGAATTGCTTACCGAAGATGGCGCATTCAATTACGCAGGCTATCTTTTAGCTGACAAGAACAATACCTCTATTAAAGTGGCCAAGTATTCAGGCAAGACCCGAACAGATCTCATTGAAAGTAACGAATATGGTCACGAATGCTTGGTAAAAGCGACCAAGCAGGTCATTGATAAGATTGCCGTCGAGAACAGAACAGCCACAAAAATTACCGCAAAGGAACGACAACAGGCCAATCTTTGGAATCCCATCGCCTTACGGGAAGCTATTATCAATGCATTTGTGCATTACGACTATACCAACGAGATTACCCCAAAGTTTGAAATCTTTTCGGACAGGATAGAAATTACATCAGCTGGTGGTCTGCCCGAAGGTTTGAGCAAAAAGGAATTTTTTGAGGGCTTTTCAGTCCCACGGAATAAAGAACTGATGCGAATTTTTAAGGATTTAGAACTGGTGGAACAATTAGGTTCTGGCATCCCTCGTATTTTGGAACACTATGGCAAAGAGAGTTTTAGTTTTTCTGATAACTTTCTTAGAATGACATTTGAGGCTAAAGAAACTACTGTTGATGAAGGTGGTGCAAAAGGTGGTCTAAAAGGTGGTCAAATAGGTGGTCAAATCGAAAAGGATATTGGTGCCATTTCTGAATTAACACATAGACAAAAAGAAGTTCTGAAGTTAATTGCTCAAGATAATCGAATAAGTCGTTCCGGTATTGCAGAAGTATTACATATCAATGAATCTGCAATTCAAAAACACCTCAATAATTTAAAGGATGCTGGATATATAGAGCGTGTGGGCGGAACAAGAGGCTATTGGGAAATCAATCTCGATAAAAATAAATAAATACGTTTTTCAAAAAGGCGATTTATCTTTTGAACCTCTGGCATCTGCCAGCCACTTACCGTTTTGCTTAACCAGTTTGAAAAGGCCGGGTGTTTTATCGTAAGCTGTTGTATATTTTACCCAAGCCACATCACCCATAATCGTGTCCTGCAAAACACTAAAATTGGAATCATCTTTTGGTGTAGCGTTGAACATATTTATGGTATTCATATAGTTAGAATAAGCCTGTGGTGTTGAGTTGGCTTTTAAGGTTTCTTCATCCTTTTCATAAAAGCTTTCGATAACAACTTGGGCTGTAGCACTTGGTCCTGAAACTTTAGTTGTGGAATCTGCACACGAAAGGAACAGCAATACGAGCGTGAAAACGATACTATTTTTCATAATGACTTTAATTTGGGTTATTGATATATCTGTACGATAGTTTCATTTCAATATTTCGTTCACCATCCTTTTCATTCAGTTCTAAAATTGCCCTACGGTCATTGGATAATGAAAATTTTGGCAATACATAAACGAACCGTACCGTTTCACCTTCTGCAATTTTTGAAGGCAGATTATGTTTGTAAATCGGCTCTTGATACAAACGTTGTAATGATTTCCTTTTTCCTTTTTGTCGTGTTTCAATCGAAAGGTTCAAGAAATTCAAATCGTAATCCAAGGTAGAATTATTCTCAATCTGGATGACGAAGTACAGTTCTTCTTTATCGAAAACGATATTCTCAACACGTAAAACAATACCTTCATTTCGCTTTTTGATTCGACCAATGCGCTGTTTCCTATTGAGAAGGTATGCGCAGAATTTTTGGTAATGGTACGTTCTGTTATCTACACGCTCTTCAGAAGATTCAGCAAGAATTGAATCGGTTACAATCGGTTTTTCATTTCCGATACTACTTGATATCGGAATAAAATAATTGAGCTTAGAAAGCTGTTTTTTATACCTTACAATATACGAAAAAATCGAGCCATTTCGGTTGATTACCAGCAAATTACTTTCCTTTCCAGGCTTGGCTTGCAACAGTCCAAAATATTGTTCTTTTTCACGATTGTAGGTAAAGACAAAATTATCTGAACCGGTTATACCTTGCCGAATAGGTTCTGGGAAGAATAGTGCCACATTTTTAGTGTCATTTGCATAAATGGTATCAAGTAAGTGGGTGGTTTGTGCGTTCGCTTTCGCGAAAGCGAAAACAAATACCATTATGAATATATAATTATATCGTCTCATAGTTTTGGTTTTAGGATTAATCTGTAATTGTTCAGGACGGTTACTTTTACCCTGCGGTTAGAACGCCTAAATACTTGTGTAAGTCCGCCAACTTGCGGTACGCTGGGAATATTAATATCGCCAATAACATCATCAAATACCTCTCTGGTTACCTCTTCCCTAAAGTTGTTTTCGACATAGATACCCTCACTACCGTCTTGCAAATCGAAGGCTTTTAGTTTAGTGGGATGGTGTTTAATATTCTCAATTTCAATTAAAGCACGATTGGGCTGGAAACTGATAAAGCCAAAAACAGGCGTGTTCTTTGGCATAAGTTTACCATTGATAGTAGCCGATTTGGTTAGGCGCATCCGTAATCGGGTATTTGCTTGAACAACCTGGTCACCATCTACGACTACGTAAATCGTTTCATCAGTATTGCCGATAATTGAAACTTCATTGGGCTTGGGCGAGGCCGCAAAGAACAGTTGATGTTCCAGGCCCAATTCTTCGGCTTCAATTTTTTGTTCTCTTTTAACTTCAGCAGAATCCACCTTTGGTGTTGTTTGTTGAACAACTCGCTTTTGTCCCAAATTTTGATAGCGTTTTTCGGAATACTTAATCTTGCCAGCCTTGTAAATACTATCCACAATGCGTTGCTTTTTTTGTTCTGGCAAATCAGGATTGTACAGTCCCGTAGAATCCAAGAGCTTTTCATCGTAGATGCTCGGTGCGGTGCTTTCACGCACTTCCTTGAGGTCGTTTATGGCATCGAGTTTGGAATCGTATTCCTTTTGGTCATCTTCCAGTTCAGGAACAAGCGTCTGTTGCAAGGTGTCTTCATCATTGTCCTCATCTTCCATAAGCATTACTGAATACGAGATAAGGAAGAGGAAAATGATGGCGAGTACACCAGCAAAAATGATTTTATTCTTTTCTACTTTCATAATCTATTTTTCTTAAAGTGTTTTCGAAATAATTGGTAATCAACAATCCGTGTGGATTGTTGGGAAAGTTTCGGTCTACCATAATCAAGTTTCCTGTAGATACCAATTCGTAAGTGTCAATGACTGAACCTCTATTGATTTCAAAAATGGTTACTGTCCTGAAGACGTAGCTTCCGTTTTGCTGCTCTACTTGCGAATCGATGCTCAGCACTCTTTGAACAAGGGAATACTGAAGCAATCGATTATAGACACCATCAGCCTTTTTCTGACGGTAGAGATTATCCACCGAGCTGTTGGCCAGCCAAAGAGCCTTTTCCAGATTGCGTTCGTAGTTGCTGGCATCGATGTTATAGAAGTAGTTATGGAACAGTTCTAAGTGAGCCAGAGCTTCGACCCTGAAATTTTCCTTTTGAGTTACGAGCTTTAACGGAATGATACTGCCATCGGTATTGATAGCAAAGGCACTATTGAGAGCAGTTTTGTTCATATTATAAACCATTAAAAGCGAAAAGCTGCTGGATAGCAACGCACAGATGACTACTGCCAAAACAATAAGCCGATTCAGTTTCAATATTTTGTATATGTTCTTGTAAGGTGTTTTCATTCTGAATGGAATTAGTTGGTAAATAATCTGAGGGTAAACGAGGTTGCACGTCTATACAATTTGAATTTTAGAAAAACGATAAAGCCAACTGAGCCCAGTTGAACTACAGGCGCAAAAAAGCCCTGACCTGTATCGGTTCCGAACAGGTTAACCCAGAAATTGGTATTTATTTCCGTGTAAATGGCATTGATAAACACATTGACCAGAAAGAATGCTGGTACGAGCATATAAACGGCAGCGTACAGTTTAAAGAAGGTATAGGCGAGCGAACGGAATTTTTCAAAAACTGCCAAACTAATGACCAATGGAAAAAACGCCTGCATTATTCCCAAGAGGAAAAAGCGTTCTGCTAAAAACAGCGGATAGATAAACAAATCCAATATCCAAAGTATGGTGCTTAGGATAAAGGCCAATATCTTGAACCCATATAATGGTGTTACCAATGCCTCATACAAAAGCGTCATTGCCGAGCTTGCGGCATCAAAAAGGCTGACATCTTCCTCTAATGGTATATCCTGCATTTGCAATGGAAGTAACGCAGGTGCCGTGCCCCTATATTGTTCCTCGATGGCTACCAATATCCCATCAAAGAATCCTAACACCTGCGTTGAAAATATGACCAATAGGACAATGGCAAAATTCTTTGCCAATTCGCCCGGACTCAACCCCCAAGTGTAACCGTCCTTGTCAGCAATACCTTCGTTGTATTTTTTAAGGATGTTGACCAAGAAAAATAGGACAGCAAGTGTTTTCATTCCGGCAATAGTGTATTGCGAAAAGTCGCTGGCCTGTATGGTCTGGAACACCGTATCGATGTATTCCAAGCCAATTCCTAAAATGATGGTCGCAGTCATTGTTAATATCCTATTTCTCGATTATTGACTTTATCCTGCATCTTTCTGAATGAAATAATATCACGATAGCGTTTTGTTTTCATAGTGATGCTGGAAACCATCTGCTTCGATTCCAGTTCCTTGGTTTTCAGGACTTCGGCGCGTTCGGCATCACTCATTTTTAGATAATCACTTGAGAGAACTTCGTCTATAAAATCCACCGTGTCCAAGGAATTTTGTACAATGGTTTCGAAAGAACCCATAACCTTGTCAATTTCCTCGGGTTTGATGTAGGGGGAATTGAGAATATCCTGAAGGTCATTTTGCATTACATCAATAAGGCGCTGATTGTTCTGTGCGATTTCCTCAACTGCCCTAAGCTGTTGGACAACGCTTGAAACTTTTTCAATAGCTTCTTTGGCATCCTTGAGAAATTTTACGGACTTAATCATTTCTGCGGTCTGTTTACCCGATTCCAATAGCTGTTTAACCAAACTGATGAAGTTGGTATTGTCATAGACTGGCATTCCCTGGCACGCAGCGCGTGCAGGCAATAAAAAGATGAATGCCGTTGCGATAATCAAGATTTTTGTTTTCATAACATTATGTTTTAGATGTGAATTGAATTATTGCTTTTTCCATATCCTGATGCTCATTGTAGAGCTTCATTATTTCCTCATTTTCCTTTCCATCCGTTAAGTAGGCGGCATAAACTTCCTTTGGAACTTCCAACCGGAAGATGTTGCTTTCCTTCCCGATTTTGATGAACATTTCGGTGTACTTCCGTGGTCCGGAAAGATTGTTCTTGATGGACTTTAACTGATTCAGGTCGTGGCTGGAAAGATTAAGGCGTTTGACCAGTTCATCATAACCCTTTTCATTGTTTAAGCTGTAAATGACCTGTGTATTTTCAAGAATACTGGCCGATGTAGAATTGTTGGGTAACTGATTGATGGATTGTAAAATAATACCGATAGCACCGTTTTGCTTTCTGATGGCTTGGTAGTAGAATTCCACACTTTCCAGTACATTATCAAACTTCAGTTGCTTCGCAAACTCATCGAACAGGATGATGCCCTTTTCGGCACGATTGCGCCAGATGGTTCTTTGGATGGCCGACTTGATGAGCTTGAGCATTACGGACAAGATTTCCTTATTGTCCTTCACTTCATCCAGTTCAAAAACAATCAATCGTTTGTCCTCAATTTTATAGGTTTGGTCCTCGCTAACTTCAAAGAGAAAACTATATAGACCATCGCCGACATACTCGGATATCACGTGCAGAAAGCTCGTTACATTAAAGTAGTCGGGATGGATTTTTAGGTCGCTCAGAATATCTTTTTGATGCCTTTCTATAAAATTGTAGAAGCCTTCCAGAGAATGGTTTTCAGAAGTGCTATCGTAATAATGACGCAGTATTTTTTTGATCGAAACGGATTGTGCTTTCGTCACTTTTAAATCAGAAGCAAACAATTCAAAAAGGAACACCGATAAATCTTCAAGCCGTTCCGGTGTTAGGTCATTTTTATCGCTAATAAAGAATGGGTTAATACCAAGGTTCTTTCCGCTCTCATAGCGAAGCACGGTGTACTTTTCGGGATAGAGCTTGGCAAATTTGGTGTAGGATCCACCCAAGTCAATAATGACCAAGCGGACACCTTTTTCAAAATACTGGCGCAGTATGTTATTGGCAAGGAACGATTTGCCTTCGCCCGTTGGGGCGAAAATGGCAAAGTTTCGTGCTTTGATACGCTTCTTTCGTTCATCCCAAACATCTTTAAGAACTGGAATGTTATGCTCTCGGTCATTAAAGATGATTCCGGTATCGTCAGATTTGTAGTTGGTATTGTTAATGGACAGGCAAAGTGCTTGTTTCAAATCTGTTACATACAAATCATTGTTCGAGAAGTTGGATGAAAAACAGCAATAGCTGTTCAGGATGTAATTCTTGCGTTCTTCACCTCTTGGATAATATGGGATGATATCCAGTTCCTTGAACTCGGTCTTGATTTTTGAAGTAATGGAATCCAGACTTTTTTTGTCCTTTGCCCAATAGACCACATTCAAATGACCTCGGATAATCCGTGCATTGTCATCGGCATTGATTTGGTCAAGGATGTGCTGGATTTTACCAAGAACCACCTTATTCTGCGAACCGAAATTGGAACTTTTGTTAAGCTCTTCTATTTTCTTGTCGAGCAGCTTTCGCCATTTCTGTTTATCATCCAAATACAAAATTTGGTTTACGATATGGTTCTCGTTCAACGTAAGCCCTAAGCCATCAATAAACCCTTGATGAAATACAAAATCGTCAGAAGTGAATTTCTCATTGGTCTTGCTACTTTGTACACTTTCGCCAAAGCACAGTTCGCTGTTGACGGCCAGGGCATCAAAATGATTGTCACCGATGGTGACGTTTTTCTTTTCCAGTAGGATGTCGGTATCAAATCCTTCACTAAATCCATTGAAGTATGAGCTGGTCAAGTCTTCTATTTCTTTCGCTTGAAGCGGAATAAAACGCATCTTTCTACTATTGTTGATGAAGGACACCGAATCGCTGACCGCATTGGCAAATACCTTAATGTTGTCATCCATTTGCTGGACAATCCCCTTAGAAACCTTCCGGAACGGATTGACATATTTAGAATTGTTGAGTGCCTTGTTTTTAGTCAGGATAAAGAACAGATAGCATTGGTGCTCTATATAACCAAGTCCCTTAAAATGGTTGTGGGTGGCCTTTTCAAGAAAAGATGTGTTGGGCAATTGTTCTGAAGAGTAGGACTTCTTTAAATAGATATCCTGTTTATGAACCACCGTTCCAACAGGTAGTGACTTCAAGGCTTGGAACCACGCACCGTGTATATCCTCAAAGTCCTTTTCAGAAAGCGAATAGATTTCTGGCAGATTCCCTTTATAGCACAACACCACATTGCCATTATTGGCAAAGACGATATTATCCTGAATATCTGCAATGGGTTGATATGCTGAGAGGTTCATCTTATTCATATTCAAAACCTGAGTTACGCTTGTTGCTGATGATTTTTGGAAAAGGATTACCCATTTGGAAAAGCTGCGGATTGTTGGCTATTCGAGTCAAGGCAATATAAAGTCCACCATTAAAGACCATTAGCCCGATGATGATGCCAAAGCTGAAGGAAAAAATGATGATGAGCAGTGATGCCAAAATAGATACCATCATCAAGGCAAATAGCGAAATGGGCAGGCCAAATATGACCGCCCGTTTCCGCATATTTCTATAGACTTCAAACTTCTTCACTACACTACGATGCCTATGAGATAGGTGAAGATTCCAACTACCGCGCCTGCGATTAAAACAAATACCAAGACTCGCGTGATTCCTTTTTTGAGGTCTGCGTTTTCACCAAAGAAATGACCTGCATTAAAAAGGAATCCAATAAGGAATATGACCCCTAAGATGATTGGGAAAATGGCTCTGATGGTATCGGAAACATCGTTGACCGAATCTTCAATACCACCAATCTGTGCAAAAAGCGATGTGGATAAGAGCGAAAGAAAGCCCGCCAAATAATATGTTTTTTTCATAACGAATGGGTTTAAATTTTTGGTTCATTTTCGTTATGTGAAATTTACATATATTTGAATATAAATAACTGAAAATCAAATATTTGTGAATAAAATATTATTTGATATTATTTAGTTTTCGATGTTATTATTTGACATCAAATTCTATGAAATTTTGAAGTGGAACTGTTAATAAGAGAAAAATTGAAAATGAAAAAGTGGCTCAAAAACGTCAGTTTTATGATTTTGCTTCTCAAAAGTTGCATCTTTTTGGGTCAGGATTTGGATGAGAAAAAAATCATCGTAATTGACCCTGGCCACGGCGGAAATGATTCCGGTGCAATTGGGGTAAATAACTTAAAGGAAAAGAGTATAACCTTGGAAATAGCAAGGTTGATTTCAGAATTGGCCGAGAAAAACCACAATAAAACTGTGGAAATTTATCAAACACGTTATAGCGATACCTTAATTTCTTTAAGTGATAGGGGCAAGCTGGCCAAAGTTCTAAATGCAGATTTGTTCCTGTCCTTGCATTGCAATCATTCGGATAATCCTAATGCTCGTGGTGTAGAAATCTATGTGTTCAATCAAAGGTCGAAGTTTTTGGATGAAGCAACTTGGTTGGCGTTTCAATTACAAGCTGATTTGAATGACAAGTTGGGATTTGAAAGTAGAGGCGTAAAGTTTTCCAATTTTCAGGTGCTTCGGGAAACGAAGGACTTTATGCCATCCGTTCTATTGGAATTGGGGTTTTTAAGTCATCCTAAAGAGGAAAAATATCTTGTAGTCACAAAGAATATTACACTCTTGGCGAACATCATATTAAAATCAATAAACAATTAATCAATGAAAGAACTATCTCAAAAAATTTTACATAGTCTTAAAGCAATTTCAAAAACGACATAGAAGTAATAATTTCTTATATCAAAATGTCTATTTGATTGAGAACGGGATTATATAGGTCAACCGTATTGTCTGGTGATTCAATAGATAGAATTAAACTGTACCTGACTTGACTATTGTAACGCAACAATTTTTTTCTGGTACGCCACCAACCATTGACAGGATAAATGGCAACTTTATTTCTGGTAGCTAAGTCGGCAGCGGTGCCTTTCCAAATATCTTTATGCACAGAGCCCTTATCCCGAACTTTATTTCCGATAATCCAACTTTCTCCGGAATACGAACCATTTTGGTCTTCTAATCTAGCTTCGCGATTTACTCTTTCCCGAAAATGTTCAATAGTTTCACCCGAATCAATCATTTTAAACCGCAGACCGTGAGATTGATAGTAATATGATTTACTGTATTGCTTGTTGCCGGGGTTTGGTTCTATAAAATAACATAATGTGGCCGTAAGGGTTACTTCGCTATCAAATAATCCCGTTAGAACATCGGTAGGCCAAGGTAAACTGTGTAAATGCATTTGATTTGTTTTAACCGTACCATCATCAAGTATAAAAGGACTCAAAGATTCTTGCGCAATAAAGGTAAGTGAATTGTTTGCGCTTCTTACAGCTTTTTGAAAATCGGGAACGCCGTACCCAAAAGTTCTTAGAAGCCTGATTTGTTCTGTGTTGTTCAATTCCTGTATAGCCCTGTTACCAAGCATTTCATTTGTCCAATCGGCCGAATGAACAAGAAGGCCCTTTATGGTTTCTGGCCATAATGTGGGATATTGCGAAGTTAGCATTGCTGCATACCTAGAGGCCAAAGCTGTAGCTCCACTGGTATCACCAAAGCTGGAAAGAGGTTCGGTTCTAAAATTTTTTCCAACGGAAAGTACTCTTAGTGAATCTGGGTCGATTATACCTCCGTTATGAATACCATAATTGCCACCTTCCATAACCAGTTCTGGCTTTAGAGCCCAATTGTTTTCCCACATTACTGAAGTGCTATTGCTTGGTGACATACCACCTGCAGGTACTAAAGGTGTTGCTCCATTAAATTGACCTTGGTCTATGACGGTTTTTTGGGTAAATGAACCAATGGTAAGTGCATTGAAGGCCTGTGCAGGGTCGTGTATAGATTCTTCAAAATTCTTTTGTGGATATTCCGAAATATTAAATATCACGGTATTTCCGCTTGAGACACAGAACAGTGATTTGTCATCAGTTGTACCTTCCTCTCCAAAAGCAATTTTATCTACGGAGCTTGACCACGATGATGGTTTACCTTTGTCACGTCCATCAGTAGCAGTTACCGCCATTGCTAATACTCGCTTGTTGGTAGGGTTTAGAATTATTGCCCTGGCAATGGCTTCTTCCGTTACTGCACCATATAATTCAGGTTGATGCGGGTTGTTGGGATGAATTAATTTGATAGATTCAAGCCGATGGAATATTTCAATATTTGAGTTGTCCTGCAATAAATCGGTAAGGTCTCCATAAAGTGCAATTCCTGCCATTGGTGTTCCGTGGCCGTGGGGATGTGTGTCGGCATTTCCCCATTCAGGGTTTACGGAATCCATATTGTCTTCTGGGATAAAACCCTGTAGCAAGGAATGACCTCGGTTTACACCTGTGTCCAATAAGCAGATTATAACGGAATCATCAGTGGTTCTATCAATCGTTCTATTTCTTAGGTCCTCAACCCAATCGTTGGCATCATCGTTATTTAATCCTGTGAAAAAATCAGCAGCTTCTTTGGGTTTTCTTAATTCTGCTAGTTTATCAGTATATAACAGAGTAGTTGATAGTTCTCTTGCTGTACCTCGAATCATTCGAACAATGTGCTCTGGGAACAACAATCTCCGTTCAGCAACCACAATTACATTATCTAAGAGCATATTTATCATCTCCTCATCTTCACGGATGTCGTTTTGTGAGTTGTCTCGTCGTAACCAAACTTCCCACCAAACTTCTTCATCGAGACCAGGAAAATCGATTTCATCCTCTTGCCAAAAACTTGCCAAAGTAGCCTGCTGTATATTAGCAATATTATTGAGCAGCTTAGTGTTTCTAGGGTTACCGGAATCACTGTCCTTCTCGGGATCTAGATAAGCTTCGATTTTTCTCAGGAATTTGGATATTCCATTGGTGTTTAAAAACACACAAGCCCTGTAGCGTTCGTGTTCCTGACCGTCAATTATGACTTTTTCCAATTTTGACGATACAAAACGATGGTCGCCACTTCTACCATCTTCAAAACTATCAAAGGCCAAAAGGCAATCCTTTTCAGAAATAAACTCCAGATATACAAAATCCATATCTGTATTTTGCCTAAAGGCCATTTCAGCCATTTGAAGCTGGTTGCGCAACGCATTTCCGTGAGTGTTTCTATTTCTCCCAATTGGAGTTACTCTATCCCGTCCTGTGCTTGGGCTTGTATAAGACTCGGTAGATGCATACCCAGAAAGAATTATGTGTTCTAAGTTTCTAGGCATTTATAAATTAAAACTTGGTCTTTTTATTTTGGATAAATTTAAAAAGAGTAGCGGAAGACACTTTTTCTGTGTTTTGTACAATCATCTCCTTAATTGCATCCTTACAAGCATTGGAAACGTCCGCAAAACTAAGTCCTACAGCCTCTTTGGCAAGTGCATTCACGGTTTTGCCTTTGGCAAGCGAGTACCCCTTTAACTGAACTTTGATGAGTTCGGCAATTTCCTTGCTGCTTGGTAAAGGATATTGTATAATGTCATCGAATCTCCTGAATAACGCCTTATCAAGAGATTCAGGAATATTGGTAGCGGCAATCAACAAACTATTCGATTGGTCTTTCTCAATATTCATTAAAAAACTGTTTAGAACACGCTTGATTTCCCCGACATCGTTACCATAGCTGCGATTTGAACCTATGGAATCAAATTCATCAAACAGGTAAACCGCTCTATGTTGGTACATCGAATCAAATATCAATTTAAGCTTTGCTATAGACTCACCCATATAGCGACTAATCAATCCATCCAAACGGATAATGAACAATGGAATTTCCAAGTCGCCAGCAATTGCTTTGGCCGTCATTGTTTTTCCACAACCAGGAGGGCCAACTAGCATTAATTTTCGCCTTGGTTCTAAATTATGCTGTAAGAGCTGATCAAATTTCAGTTGTTCTGAGAGAATACGTTCAATAGCTTCCGAAACTTGTTCGGTCAAAACCATATCCTTGGTTTTGATATGTGGTCTATAAACTTCTAGTAAATCCTTTAACTCTCTTTGGGCTTCATTTACAGGAAGAATTCTTGTTTTTGAAACTGAATCGACTTTTCGCTTTGACTTGATTTTTTCAATCAAGACCTTCAATTCCTCAGCAAGTTTTGTATGCCCTTTTTTGGCTTCAGAAGCGGCAATTTGCATTGCGGTGGTGTAAAAACGATTATCGTCTTCGTCACCAAAACTTTGTAATAATGCCTTTATTTTTTCTGCCGCTGCCAAATTATTTTTAACAAAAATAGTAAAATGAAAATTTTAATTCTCTAGCAATTGCATATTTATTTTCTCTTATCCCCAGCCGCCTTATCAAAAGCAATCAAATTAAAGAGTTCACGCATCCGGCTTCGGACACGATTGCCGTAGCGTTCTTCCAGTTCTTCGGCGTTAAGGTTAGTGGTGGCGTGGGTCTTGATTTTTCGCTTGGTGGAAAGGTAAAGCTCGTAGCGTGATAAAAGTACTTCGCCCATTACGTTCAAGTCCTTGCCATAAAATCGGCCAGCAGGTTCAACTCCCAAATCGTCAAAACAATAGAATTTGGTATTGCCATATTCCTCGACCGTTTTAAAGCCCAAATGGTTAAACCCAAAGGTTACGTTTCGGCAGGGAATCACTTCATACGGACGTTGTAAGGGTACGATATGCCGTAATAATTTCATCAGGCTTGTTTTTCCGCATCCCACAGGGCCGGAAAGCAGTATGCCCTTGTCAATATCAATGCCATTTGCGTTGCAATATTCCTTGTCTTTGATAAAGTAGGAACAGAGCTTCAAGAGAATATCTCTGTCCTCATCATAAATCCTAAACTTTTTGCCGAACAACAGCTTTCCTTTGGCATTCAGGTAAATTATGATTTTAGGAAAATCGTACACTATGCTTTTCCCGTCGAATGTTCCGATCGAATATTCCACGCTACCTTCTGTGATTTTAGAGGGGTTGTCCATAGTCTTTTGTTTTAGTGGTACGCAGGTTGTCCTTGATTTGGGATGCTTGTTTTTTGTTTGGTTTGTTTTCGGTGTCGAACAGTTCGGTACGGTCCATCCAGTTGATGGCCACCGCACGCCAGTCACGAATCGGTTCCCCATCGCCTGTTTGCCAATTTCGATCAGTATAGTGCTGATAGAATTTTTCCGCTTCATCGGCATCAAAATTCTTTTCCTCAAAAAAATCAGTGACGGCCTGACAGTCCTTTGGCTGTTTTATATAGTTTTCCTCTTTGGTATTGTTTGTATTAGATACCAATGCTTGTCCGCTGGTGGGACGGTGCGGGTTCACTACCTGTCCGTTTTTGGGATGGTTGTGTCCTCCAAGCGGTACACCTCTGGGATAGTACTGTTCCGCAAGCTGTTCTAAAATGGGATTGTACTGTCCCGCATCCGGTTCATCACTTGTCCCGATAATGGACATCTTCACTTTGCTGCCCTTGTACGGATTGTTTGAAGGAAAATAGGAGAGGTATTGCCAACCGTCCAAATCGACGATGCATCTGTGGTAGGTAGATTTTGAGCCAATCTTGGCCACACGCATCAGCTCTCGGCGGTTCACGTAGAACTCTTCGGCAAAACGGTTGCTGTTCCATTCCTGGAACAGGGCCATATACAGGCTGATATGGGTCGGGTTTAGGCGGTCATCAAAATAGAACTTTTCAAAAGCCGCATTGAGTAGCTTTATGTAGTTCATCGTTTACGGATTTAGACCGTGGTGCACACGGTTAGCATCCATAACCTTTTGAATTTCCTCGGCATCGTAGTAGATTATTCCACCAACCTTTGTATAGGGCAATGTGCCATTGATGCGTAGGTTTTGAAGTGTTCCCGGACTGACTTGAAGTAAGTCCATAACCTCGGATGATTTAAGGTATTTCTTGAGCCTGCCCTTCGATTGTTTGGCAAGCAGGTTTTTGATGTCATCGAGCAATTCCATTTTGAACTCCCGAAGGTCGTCTGTGGTTATAATACTTGTTGGCATAATAGAACGGTTTAAAAGAAAGGGACTGCCGCTTTGCTTTCAACTAATTTGACAGGCCCTGACCCAATTTGACTTTCGTTCTACAAATTTGATATGGATTATTGGATTTTCTTCCCCAGTACGACCGTACTACGGTCAAAATTTAACATCTTGAAATTTGGTATGCTTTGGTGCGGTTTGATATAGTTGATGCCGAAATTTATACTTAAATCGAACTGAATTTTATGGACATTCGCTGAAAACCAAAACACCGTAGTTCAACCGTAGTACGGTAATTTTTTAACATTTAGATTTGATAAGAAAACAGCTGGAAAATGATATTATTTCTCGCTTTTATCCATTTCGGAAAGAAGGGAAGTGGATAGCTCATCGAGGAAAAGGGTTCGGCTTTTTTTCCTGTATTTGATGTCTTGATAAGTTTTGTAGATGTCTTTCGGCTCAACATCAAAAATCTGGCTTAAGTAATCTGAAATTTTAACAATACTCAGATTGTTTTTAGCGCCAAGCCCTTTAGCGTGAAGCGCATAAATGAGTTCCACATAGTCTGTATTGCTGAACGGCCAATGCATTTTTTCGGTGTGAGATAATGAAATCTCATTTCCATTCAACCCATTCTTCAATTTATTTTGCTTGTCCACTAAATATTTGGTTAGGGACTTGTAGGCATTGTATTTGCCGAGCAACATATCTCTTGCTGTACAGAATTCTGGGTCTTGAAAATAGAATTTTGAAAGTGTGATATGATACCCATTGAGATAATCACGAGTGTAATACTCTTTATCAAAATGCGTCTGCCCTGATTCGATGTATCTTCCGAAGTCCAGATTATAGAGAAAGAATCGATTGAGTTTGTTGCTTTTCTTTTTGACGGATTTGAGCTGCCTTTTTAAGTCGATTTTCGGGAACTGAATTTCAAACGAATGGATTTCGGAATAGTAGATTAACTCAACGAGAGGGACTTGTTTGGTTACTTTAAAAAAATGGATTTCGTCTTGAATGGATTTGAAGCCTTGCGACAGAACCTCTTTTTTAAGCAAGCTTAATGAATCACGGCAGAGCCCAATGGAACGGTGTGCCCTTTCAAGGATGCTCTCGTTTTGAAGTTTTATATCATCAAGTTCTTTTTTTAGTCGCTGTGTTAATAATTGAAAGTCCATAAGCAGGTGTATTTTGATATGAAACCATAGAAATGGGATTTAGTTGATGCGGTTGGTTAGATGATATCATAGTCCTGCAAAATGATATAAATGAACGCCACAGGTCATTAAATTTGTGGCTCATTGGTGTATTTTATGGAACTCTCACTAAAATAATTTTACTTCATAAACGTACAAGGAAAACTTGCCGTATTTAATTACGGAACGAGCCGTATTTTTCTACGGAAACTCTGAGAGACAATGAATATGCTTAGGTCTTAAGAGAGGTAATTTAATTATCTTTTTTTGCGAAACCGCTTTAAAAATTCACGACGGTTCTTCACACCGGTTTTCTTGAAGATATTTGAGGCGTGTTTTGATACGGTGCTTTCGGCAATGAAAAGTTCCTCGGCAATTTTCTTATAACTAAGATTGCTAAGAATGGATAACGCAACTTCAATTTCCCTTCTCGTTAAATCCTCATAGATTATCTTGCGCTCTACAGATTCTTCGCGTTGTTTTTTCTTCAGGGCAAACACTTCATACATTCGGGTATTGTTTTCCAAAAAGTATAGATACCTATCTACCTCAATGGCTGTAATGGCAAAGAAGGCCAAGTTCATTACGGTAAAAGTTATCCATTGATAATCGCCTATCACGGTGCAAATTGGCAACAGAGCTATACTCGCTACGCTCACCATAGACAATTTGTTTCGCCTTAAAATAAACGCATTCGGATTGCTCGGATTTGAAATACGTCTATAGAAAATGATGAGAAATATAAACGCTATTAAGGATATGGGAATAGTAAAAAGAAAGCGAGCCGCATCCAAAGAGTCTGTCAAAAAATAAGGCATCAAAAAAAGGACAACATAGCTGCCACTCGCTAAAAATGCGAGATTTTTAATGGATGAGTTGAATTTCAATACGACGATGTCATATTCTTTATAGAGGTAGTAAACGATATATACGCATAACGCAATGGCCACGCCATACGTAATGATATATTGAAGGATGAATGGCCCTGGAAAGTTCTCTATGGGTAAAAATCCGCCCGTAGCATTGTACGTTATGAAAAGGATGCCGAGATATAAAAACCGTCGAAGGCTACTTCGTGCATTTCTTCTCGAAAAGTAAAATGTGAGCAATACAATGACCGTATCTATTAAAAGATAAAAGAAAGTTGTCCAATGTATTGACGTGCCAAACATTTACTTTACTGGTCATTGCGCTCAAATTTGTTGGTTTCTAAATTTTTTGAAACATTGTTCCAATTGAAAATCTGTCCGTTCATAGCAATATAAACATCCGGTTTTAGAAGCTGTAATGAGCTCAGTGCATAGCCTAAATTAAATGGTGCATCTGTCTCTGCAGATGAACCTAAAATGAAAGACCCAACCAGTACGATGGTTTTATTCAGGTTGAGTTTTCCGATATATTTTGCGGTATCTTCCATTGTGAAAGTACCGTGAGTTATCAAAATTTTTGTCGCAGCAGATTCATTTATCTTGCAAACCAACTGCGCTCTGTCCTCATCTGTGATGGCCCTGCTATCCTTTTTGAACACACTTTTGATGGTGTAATCAAAATCAATATTGGCACTCTCAAGAAAACTTTGAATCGTGACATTTGATTGGGTGATTCCTTTACCATCTACATAATCCAGTCCTTCTATGGTGCCGCCGGTTGTAAGAATATGTATCATAAAATAGGACTTGTTGTGACCTATAAAGATAATGGAATTTGAGATACTGTAATTTGAAGTATTACCTTCTCAGAAGTTAATTACATTTTCCAAAGCATCATCTGCATCTTTATGAATGAAATTAGCTTGATAGTTAATGGTGGTTTTCAAATCCGTATGGCGATATAATTTTTGAAGCATAAGCGGGTGAATGTTGTCGCCTGCAATATTGCCAAAAGAGTGTCGAGCAATGTGCATCGTAACTTTTTTCTGGATGCCTGCTCTTTTCGCAATCTTTTTAAGGTGGTCATTGAATTTTTTGTTCGCTACTTTTTTCTTTCGATATATGTCTTTCGCATCAGATAAGTCGGCTTTTTTCATTTCGGAGAAAACAAAGTCATCATCATTTACTCTTTCCTCAACATACTGTAATAAGATTTTTTCAACTTTAGCTGGAATTTTAAGCGACAGTAACTTTGAATTTTTTCCCATTCTATAATTCAATCGCCCATCATAAATCTCGGACCATCTTATAAACAACACATCTGAAACACGCATTCCAGCAAAATAGAAACTGAACAACCAAACATTTAATGAGTGTCTTTCCATATCAGTTAGTTCAGTAACACTTTCAAGGGCTTTTATTTCTTTACTTGAAAGCCCTGTTTTTGTGGTTTCGGGAAATTTGATTTTAAACTTATCCTTTCCAAAGGGATATATTTCCTTGCTAACAACCTTATCTCGAATAGCTCTATTAAATAGTAATCGTATCAAGACCATTACATTCATTGCAGTAGTTTCAGTTAATGAGCAAGAACCTTTTAAATGAATCTTAAATTTTTTGAGAAAGCGCTCATCGATTTCTTGAAAAGTCAAATGTCGGCCAGAGCAATATTTTTCTATATAGCTTACCCAAGCTGAATCTGTAGAATGGCGATTGATTTTCTTTTCGGCCTCTAAGGCTTCAAGATGCTCGTCAGCAAAATCAAAAAATGTTAAGCTCGAAGTTGGCTTGTATATTTCTTTTTTGATTTGTCGAGCAGAAGCAGCTTTATTATCCGTCTGTAGTGCAATAAGCCCTTTTCTGGCTTCGGATAGTTTGGAAGCTATCAAATTGTTTAGACTTTCAGCTTCAGAATGCGATTTTTTTACCTTTAGGTTTTTAGAGTCCCAATCCTCTAATTCAATATAATGACCTATATGTTTGTAAGTTGAACGACGGTCTTTGGTTATCCTTATCGCAAGCGGAAAAAGCCCTTTTGCGTTAGGCTTTTTGCGAAGTATTATTTTTGCACTCGTTGACATTTTGAACCTGTTTTAGATACGAAAGCCAAATCAGGTACAACATTTTGTCAAAAATTCACTCTAAAGATACGTCTTTACTACGAATTTTGGGTACAACATAGGTACAACAAATGTTGATATTAACTGATATTAATTGACTTTAAATAAAATGATGAAAAACATAAACAATTGAAAATGAGTTTATTTATGCTTTATTGGTGCAATATATACCAGACTTAGGATCTAGTGCCGCAAGGTGTGAGAGTTCGAGTCTCTCCGCCTGTACAAACAGAAAAGCCTTTCGATATCGAAAGGCTTTTTTTGTTTTTCTAAAGTTTGAAAAATTATGAATCGAACTTTATTGATAGATTCGTACATAGTCTATTTCAAAAGTATCTTGAGAGAACGATTCGGGAACTTCACCTCCGAGATTTCCGCCCATAGCAACATTCAATATCAAGTAGTGATCATGGTTGAAAGGCTTGTTCTCAGAATTCGTAAGCTCGTAAACCATGGTGTCGTCAACGAACGTTTTAATAGAATCGGCCGACCATTCCATTACGTAAACATGGTATTCACTTGAAGCATTTGAAACTGGGGCAGTTCCTCCTTCGTTTTTATATTCCTCAGTATTTAAATCACCCCAATGAAAGTGAGATATGATACTGTTTTTATCACCACCTGTCTGTTCCATTATGTCAATTTCGCCACTAAGGGGCCAGCCAACTGCACCGAACTGATCACCGAAATAATTGCCCGTTTCGTTAACATCTACCCCTAAGGTCCAAATAGCCGGCCAAGTTCCCCCACTTTCGGGCAGTTTGGCGCGTACTTCAACACGACCGTAGGTGAAGGCAAATTTAGAATTAAGTCTGGCCGAAGTATATTCTTTGGTAGAGCCACTTGTTGTATACTGTTCTTTGAATACATTGATTTTCAACGTTCCGTCTTCAACTGATGAATTTTCGGGCCTTTCGGTATAATGCTGAAGCTCGCCATTATGCCAATTACCATTGTCTGGCGGTATTGTTTGGTGATGCCATTTTTCAGGGTTCGGAGCTCCTTCGTATTCAAACTCATCTTCAAACACCAAAGTCGTAAATTGTTCGTCTGATTTAAAGACTTCTACCGTAAGGGTTTCAGTGGTAAAACTCCCGTTTTCAGAATAAGCCCAGGCAACTATGGAATAGGAGTGCGTACCTGTTTGAGTAAATGTATATTCCATAGTGCCCGATGGGCTATCAATCTGGTCTCCGTTTTCGAAGCGAAAGGCATATCTCACGGCATTTTCTGCTGCGGCCTTTACTTGAACTCTTCCTGAGCCATCGCCGTTGGGGTTACTGTCACTAGATCCGATTAAGGTAATATTCAAATCAAGCGCTGAAGGACTGTCATTTGTGTCGTTGTCACCTGAACTACAAGAAAGAACTAGGGTGAGTGCCATCAAGGCGATATTCAATAGATTCATTTTAAAGATTTGATGAAAATTCATATTGTTCATAGCAAATTAACTTCGGAAATTGCCCCGGACCATGACCGGGGCCTTTCCTTTGATTTAACTAACTGCAACCTACCAACTTGTCATGGTAGTTTTTTATAAAGAGACTATTTGTGAAAATATACGTTGTCAATAAAAATGGTCGAGTTTGCGGCCGGTCTTCCAACGTATATGAGTTGGGCAATATTGGCTTTGGTGGTCAATCCCGTAAAATCTGATAAGGGAATATCTAACGAAAGCCATGTGTTTTGCTCAGGATTTGCAATCGTTATTTCATGTTCAACGTCGTCTCCCGCGCCATCGTAAGCACCATTGGCCCCGAAGTCTACCAATTTTATTCTAATCTCCGTAGCATCGGCAGTCCATACATCGGTATGAAAATGCGTCATGTCGGAAGCGTCTATTTGGTTGTTGACCGTTTCTATACCAACAAAATCCAGACCACTATACTTCTTAACATCGTTACCCCCAACCAGAATATCTTCAAGGGTAGCGACCGACCAATCGGTCCTCCAAGTATCTACAGGTACGTTACTATAAGTACCACTGAACAGTGAAATAACATCGCCATTGGGTAGGGTGGGTTCTACTGCAGCTGTTGTAGGTTCGGTAATAGGTGGATTGTAGAAATAAATGTTATCAAAGAAGATGGTACCATTACCATCAAATTTTAACTGAATGACCTCTGATAAGTCTACAACCCCAGAAAATACGGTTAGGGGAATGTCAACACTGACCCATTCACCATTCGTGATGTCAAAGGAGTAAGGTGTTTCAGCAGGCCCGGGACTAATGAGATAACCATTTAATTCCGACGAATCGGACGTCCAATAATCAATGTGCAGCATGGTCATTGCCGATACGTCTATTGACGATTCAAACTGAGTGCCCTGATAGTTTAGATTTTCATACTTTAGGGTGTTATTACCGGCAACATCAACTTGTGAAACAACGGTTGACTGACCCCAAGGTGGATTGAAATCGGTACCAGCTACATTGGTAAATGTATCACTGAAAATAGAAATCACATTACTTTCGTCTGAGGTCGGTACTGGGGCACCCATTATGGGCTGATTAGACACTCCGGCTTCATTGTAAAAGTAAACATTGTCTATGTAAACGGTATTTTGTTTTGATGGTGCGCCCACATATATCAACTGCGAAATGTTGGCCTTTGTGGTTAAACCTGTAAAATCGCTCAACGGTAAATCGATTGACATCCACTCTTTTTGGGTGAGATTTTCAATGATAAGCTCGTGTTCGGTATCATCACCGCCATCAAAAGCTCCATCGGTCCCAAAGTCTACCAATTTTATTCTTAACTCCGTGGCATCTCCTGTCCAAATATCGGTATGAAAATGTGTCATATCGGTAGCGTCAATCTGGTTGGTCACCGTTTCAATGCCAACAAAGCTAAGTGCACTATATTTTTTGACGGTATTATCGTTAATAGCAAGTTCTTCCAAGGTGGCATCTGACCAATCGGTACGCCAAGTATCAACCATTACATCGTCATATAAATCGCTAAATAACGAAATCACTTCCATAGGGTCTACGGTCGGGTCTGCAGCGGGAGTCGTTGGTTCCGAGCTTTCTTCGGGTTCTTCGACCTCGCCTCCTTCGGTCATTGTAATATCATCGAAATAATGGGTAGAAGGCGCACTTTTTTCCCCATTAAAATCAAAGAACAATACAAGTCTGTCAAACTTGTCTGAATCACTGGGTGAAAATACAAAAGACAACTCTTCCCACTCATTGGCGACGGTTGTGGTGGTTTGAACTTCTTTGGATATAGAGCCATCGGTACTATCTTCAAACTTCAATAATACTATTTGATCTGCGGTAGGAGCATATACCTTAACGTTTACGGTCTGATTGACCGAGAAATCAACCTTACTGGCCAAATCAAAGAAGAAGCCGGCCCAAGGTTCGACCCCATCTGTCTGGTCGTATTGTACCACTTTTTTTGATGTATTGATACCTGAAGAATCTGGATTTTCAACATATTCTAGGGTAAAAGAACCATCCTTTTCGCCAAAAAAGGTAACCTCAGGTCCGCCACATTCAAAATCGATGCCTTCAGCAATTTCTGGGGTCATTGTTGAGAACGTGCAATCAGAACCCGGTTCAGGTTCTGGTTGTGGTTCTGGAGCTACGTATGCAGAGGGTGGTGGCGTATCGTCTTCTTGCTCGCAGGATATCAAAGTAACTACAAACCCGAAAGCAACTAGTAACGAAATAACGGGAAGTCGGGTGCCAACTTGCTTGCGATTGTTTCTAAACTTCTTCATTGTTTAATTTTTTAAATGTGCTTTTGGATAATCGATTAATTATAACCATCGTTTTGAGGATAGCTGGGCCCCAAAAGATCCATTTGTTGTTGAGGAATTGGCCAGTTCTTCATGTATTCCCTCAGTAGGGTTTTAGGATTTCCTTCCGGGTACGATTCGTTCATATTGTCATTGTTCATATGATCGGAAAGGTATTCGAACAATTTTCCAGTTCTTTTAAGTGTAAACCACCTTTGTCCCTCAAAAGCCAATTCACGAGCCCTTTCTTCTAAAATTGTTTCTAAATCGATAGATGCTATCGGTTCGGTATTGGCTCTTTCTCTAACTGCATTGATATATTCAAGTGCCTTACTGGTATTGTTGAGCATCATATGTGCTTCGGCACCTATCAGATAAGTTTCTGCCGAGCGATAAATCATGATGTTCTTAAAATGGTTACGATCGGTAGGCTCAACGTTTTCGTCAAAGAATTTTAGAATACCTGGGTTCTGTCTTCTGTAGTAAAGCATGAACTCATTTTGGTCGGTATCGCTATTTTCATAAAGGTCGAGCGGTTCACCTATTTGTTTGCCTGCCGGTATACCTGGCTCATCATTGTAGGCGTATTCAAAAATGTAATAGGTGTTGTTCTTTCTGTTATCGTTAGGGTCTTCATTCAATAGGTCGATGGTGTACTGGTTCAAAGAAATGAAGCCGGCACCGGCACCACCATTTTCTACCGATTGAATAAGACCGGGGGCATCTGAGTAAGCAGAAATCATGTTCCAATTCATTATATGAGGGTTGCCACCCCCAATAGTTTCCCTTTCAAAATTGATAGCTAAAAGGGTTTCTGAATGGTTCAATTCATCGGCAAATACATCTTCGGTTGCCACTAAAGCGTGATTGCCGCTAGTAATTATTGCATCGGTTTGTGCTGCAGCTTCCGTCCAATCTTCTTCCCACATGGCCACTTTGGCACGAAGGTGTCTTGCTGCCCCTTGTCCCCATCTTCCAAACTGTTCAGGGTTGTAATCAAGGTTTTCGATGGCAAAATCCAAATCGGACCTAAGCAAAGCGAAAATTTCTTCAACAGATGATTTGTCTTGTGGAACATCAAACGCGTTCTCAGGGGTTGTTGGTTCTGTGGTAATGAAAATATTGTTGAACAGCCTGTAAAGCGTAAAATAAGAATTGGCCCTCATAGCCTTGGCCTCCGCCAGAATTTGGTTTTTTCTTCCAACCTCTAAATCGGTGATAGTTTCAGCACTCTTGATAATGGCGTTACAACGATCCACAATTCTGTAGTGGTGTACCCAATGAGCATTTATGCCCGAGGTGGTGCCATAATCGCCTAAACTAGCGCCCCAAAGTAGCCTGCTGTATAGAGAGACTTCACCGGTAATACCAACTCCTAAATCTCCCTTTGCCTGCAATATTAATGGATAGGTACCATTAAGGCTCAAGTCTTGATAGATTTCGCGGTTGAGGCTATAAAGGCCTACAACGGCCGACTCCAAACCTTCAGGGGTAGAGTAAAGAAAGTCAACAGAGGTGTCTGAGCGTAACTTATCCCCAAGAAAATCATCCTCACAAGAAGAAAATAATACAAGGGTCAGCAGCAGTGTAAACCACCTTTTGTTCAGTAAATAAACGTTTATATTTTTCATATCAATTTTATTAAAATCCGAGTTTGACACCTACCGTAATGTTTCTGGTCTCCGGGAATGCCGAGGCATTTTGATCATTGTTGTTTAAGGGAGTTTGCTCAGGGCTATAACTTCTAAAGTCTGTAAATGTGAGCAAGTTGGTTCCGGTCAAATAGACCCTGCTTTGGCGTATGCCCATTTTTGAAAATGTCTTTTGCGGAATGTTATAACCCAAAGACAAGGTTCTTAACCTCACATAAGAGGCATCGCGAACCGCAAAAGAATAGAGATGCAGGTGCGTATCGGGTTTGGGTCTTGGATAATCGGTCGATGGGTATTCAGGGGTGTAATATTTTGCCCGTATACCATTGATGGCCCCTTTCCAAAGTTCTCCGTTGGCCAAAACGGGATTTAATCGAGTGGCACCTTGAACCATATAGATATCCGCAAAGAGGTCAAAATTCTTATAGCTAAAGGTATTAGTGATAGACCCGTACCAATCCGGATCGGTATTGGTGAATACATTATCTCTATCATCAATTTGGCCATTACCGTCTTGATCCACTACCCTTACATCTCCGGGTTGGGCCAATGGGTTGCCTGAACTGGCAATATCATCACCTTCTTGATAAATACCATCGTACTGTGGTAACCATATATTATTGATCGATTGGCCAATCGAAAGGCGTCGGCCAGAGCTATCGGTAATATCTATCTGGTTACCATTGTCATCAAGTTCACCTGTGAGCGATATGACCTCATTCTGGTTTCTCGAAAAAACAAGGCCTAAAGACCATCTGAAATTTTCTGTCCTTATGAAATGGGATGTAAGTGATGCTTCTATACCTTGATTTTCCAACTCGCCCACGTTAAACCGTATCACATTAAAACCGGTGGTGCCGGCAATAGATCGGTCGAGGAGTAAATCGGTCGTATTAGCCTTGTAGTATTCGAAAGTACCCTCGAACAAGTTGTCAAAAAGCCTAAAGTCTAGCCCCGTATTTAGGGTAGTCGTTGTTTCCCATTTGAGGTCAGGATTGGGCAGTCGCGATGAAGCTGTAGCCCCGGCCACGGTTTGGTCTCCGAAGACATAGGGTCGGTCGTCTGCCACACCTAACGATTCCAAAGGATTGATTCCCTGATTACCTGTCGCACCATAGCTGACCCTTAGTTTCATTTCATTGATGGCACTTATATCCTGGAGAAAGGTTTCGTTGTGCATTTTCCAAGCTAGGGATACTGCCGGGAAGAAACCCCATTTGTTATTTTCGGCGAAAACCGAAGCCCCATCTGCCCTGGCGGTGGCTTCCAAAAGGTATTTGTCAAGATATCCGTAGCGAACCCTTCCTAAAAAAGAAAGAAGTCTCCGTTGCGAAACATCCCTAGGGTTGTTGAGTAGGGTAGTGGCATTGCCATTGTATCCCAGGGCGTCATTGGTAAAACCTGATTTATCGATTTGGGTATATTCGTTACTTTGTTCGTCAAAGGCCTGCACAGCAGTAATATTCAAGCTGTGATTTTCATTTAATTGAGGTTCGTAGTTGACGATGTTTTCTACCAAAACCTGTTTGAAAAGTGTGTTCGATAGCACCCCAAGCCCATCATTACCCTCGTCGCCGGCGGAGTGTAAAGAAGTGCGATAGACCCCTTGGTTCGTGTTTCTATTTCTTAAGAAGGTTTTTAAAGTATAGCTGAGGTTAGGAGTGAAGTTGTAGACCAAACTCAGGTTGATGTCCGTTAAATTGATTTTGGTCTCATCAGTTGATTCCCTTTGATCCCATAATGGGTTGACGGCCGTATTGGCGGAACCTAGGTAAAACTTTATCAGTTCACCGTTTTCGTCGAAGGGCTTCGCTAGAGGAGTAATGGTTGTAAAGTTTAGCCCACCTGTTTCCCTATTTTGTTTCGCGTTTTGGTAGTTGATAATCCCCCTGAACAGTAATTTATCGTTCAGTTGCTGTTCAATATTAAGTTTGAAGGTACCTCTGTCAAAACCAGAATTCGGAATGATACCTTCTTGACTAAAATAATTTAAACTCGAAAAAACTTTCGTTTTTTCACTACCGGCAGAAAAACTGAGGGCATGGCTCTGTATTACGGCGTCATTTAAGACCAAATCTTCCCAATCGACAAAATTGCGATTTTGGATGGCCTCTAACTCAAATGGGGAGAAGATATTTTCATCATTGAGATAAGCACCCGTAAAACGATTGCGATTTGCCTCCCTTCTTAGGTCGATAAACTGTTGGCCATCGTATTGATTGAAGTTTTTGGTTAATGTTTGTATAGTGGTGTAGCCGTGATAATCTATGGTAGCCTTACCTACCTTACCCGTTTTGGTAGTGACCAAAATAACCCCGTTAGACGCTCTTGAGCCGTAGATGGCCGTCGAAGAGGCATCTTTTAGTATTTCAATATTGGCGATATCGTCGGGTGCCACGTCATTAAGGTTATCAAAAGGCAATCCGTCAACGATAATTAAGGGTGAGTTGCCATTTGGTGCTACCGAAACATTACCACGAATTACAATATTGGAAGCGCCACCAGGTCTGGCGTCGCCCAAATTGACTTGAACACCTGCAGCCCGGCCCCTTAGCATTTCAGAGACGTTGGTAGTGGGTACTGTAGTAGACTCTTCAACATCAACACTGGTGACCGACCCGACCACATTGCTTTTCTTTTGTGTACCATAACCAACTACGATTACCTCTTCTAAAGCTTGAGTATCTTCTTCTAAGTTAATATTCAGATTCTCTTGACCGGCAACGGGTACTTCTTGTGTTTTATAACCGAGATAACTGAATACCAAAACAGCATCGTCAGGTACGTTCATAAGGGTGAATTCTCCATCAAAATCTGTTACGACCCCATTCGTAGTGCCTTTGACCAAGACATTGACCCCAGGTATGGGGCCTGAGGTATCGGAAACCGTTCCGGTAATAGTTTTCGTTTGGGAAAAACCAAAATAGGTACAAAACAGTACCATCAACATTGTAATGCCATATCTCATTCTAGAGCGATTTTGTTTGATGGTAAAGTAAAGGGCTTAACGAATTCTTAACAAAGAAGAGACCTCTATATAAAATCTACATTATTAAAATAAAGGGTTTAAAAATGAATATTATTTACTTTAGCACCTCAAATTATGCGGATTTACAAATAGTTTGGGCTTTTGTTGAATACTAGGGAATATGACTCTTTTTGTAAACAATACTAGCAAAGTAGAGTTAATGTAGAGGTATAATGTGGTACTGTAGAGTAAATGAACTGAGAGGTAGAGTTTTAAAAATTCAAAATATAGTCGGTAAGATTGTCTTGATGAGGAAGATTGAATTTTTTTCGAAGGCGATAGCGTTTCATTTCAACACTCTTGACAGAGATATTGATTAACGGGGCTATTTCTTTAGAGGATAGGTTCAATCGTAGGTAAGCGCATAATCTCAAATCGTTATTGGTAAGACCTTCATGTTTCTGTTTTATTCTCCTTAGAAAGTCTTTGTCTGCATTGTTAAAGGCATCTTCGAAGAATTTCCAATCATCTTCGCTATTTATATTTTTGTCAATGTCTTTAATGACCGATTTGATGTTTCTATCCTTCTCGGATACACTGTTTAGTTTTGATTTGATGTGGAACAAGAATTTATTCTTTTTCAGAATACTCATTGTCGAAATCGCCAACTCACGGTTCTTGTTTTCAATTTCATCTTGAAGTTTCTCGTTCATCAGTTGGGCTATGCGCTCTTTTTCTTGAAGTTTTCTTCGCTCAAGTTCTTTCTCGTTCTTTACTATGAGCGATTCTTGCTTCTTTTTATAATAAAGTTTATAAATTCTGTGAATGACCACGAATAGCAGTATGATTAAAAGAAGATAAATTAATAGAGCCCAATTGGAAAGAAACCAAGGCCTTAATACTTTAAAGTTGTAGGAGGCCATGTTCTTTGTTAGCTCATTACCTACTTTGGCGCGTACATTAAAGGAGTAATCGCCGAAGGGTAAATTGGTGAATGTTATTTCGGAATTGTTAGACCATTCGCTCCACTCGTCATAAATACCACTTAGGTTATACTGGTAGCGCACTTCGGTGTACTTGTCGTACTCAGGTACACTATAGTCAAACGTTATATTATTATTTGTATGCTCGAATTTCCCAGATTCTTCAAGAGAAGCCTTGGAAGCTATTTTGGTGTAATCTCCAAAACCGATATGATTGATTACTATCTGATGGTCTTGAGATGAAACCTTGTTTAAATTAAGAGATACATACCCGTTTGAACTACCGATAAGATATCTATCGTTTTTAACTCTTGATATATTCTCAAAGCCCGATACGCCAAGATTGCTAGTTAGACTGGTGGGCATAGAAATATTGGTAGTGCTAAGCTTACCGCTTAGTGTACTTTGAGTAATATACTTAACCCCGTTTTTGGTGAAAAACCATAGTTTTTGGTCAACTGAGTCAGGTATAATTATACTTATCGGCGCTTCATCCTTTGTAAAGATCATGTCTGTCAAAGCACTGTCGATAACTACATTTTCTAGATGATTGTCTACAGTATAGATACCAGTGAATGTCTTGTAAAATAACTGTTCTTTGAATCTGAATAAGTTAGAGCTATGATTTAGAGGTTCTTTATTCTTAAGTTCTTCTACCCGCTGCATTGCCGAATCTAAGGTAAGATGGTACAGCCCTTTCTGTTCATGGTTAATGATAATATTTACAGAATCAATCACTTCAAAAAACCGACTGGAGATTGAGAAGTCTTCGATTACATTTCGTAAAGCCCATGAATCACCTTTCTTTTCTAAGATGCTGAGGCCATTATGGTTGCCTTGCAAAATGAGTTTACCGGATTTTCCTAAAGGATGAAGTCGCCACGTACCAGGAAAACTGGAAATCAAAGACGCTCTATTATTCTTAATTACGAAGGTTCCGCTATTATGCCCGCAAAAGATGGTTTGGTCTATGACCTGAAGATTCCAAACTTGGCCTTCCGTTCCGGGGATTAGCTTAAAATTTTCAGTTGAATCGATTTTCCTAAAAAAGAGGCCCTGATTGGTTCCTAAATACAAAAATCCATCATGGTTGAGAGCCGAATATACCAAACCTATATTACCTAATTTGTCGACATATTCGCTAAAAGGAGAGTTCAGATTAAGAACGCTCACGCCATTATCTAACCCCAGCCAAAGATTGCCTTCAAAATCTTCAAACAATGAGAGAACGGTATTGTTATTTAGGCCTTTGGCCTGGTTGATGTTCCTGATAAGAATGCCCTCCGGCGAAAGGTGGTAGAGACCGTTCGAGATACTGCCCAACATAAAGCTACCATCGCTCAAACGAAGGCTGTTGTAAAGTTTTGCATTAATGGTATCCATATCTGTTGGCCAAGTGGTAAGAGCTTCTGAATCATGCTGATAAAACTTACCTTCTTCGGTCAATATGAGTAGTTGATTTTTTCTTTGGTATATGCCTATAAGCGGCTGGTTGGCCAAAATTTCATGGTTGTTGACAAGTACGGGTTCTCCATTCTCAATGGTAAACAAACCTTCCCCTATTTTTTGGAAATAAACCTTGTTGTTTACCAAATGAAGTTTTGCCTTGGCCGAGTTCGCTTCTATTATTTTAAAGCTTTGGTCTTGTTGGTCGTAAATATAGAGGCGGTCTAAAGAAAGAAAGATGACCCAATTGTCCATGATAAGAATATCCCAAAATTCTTCATCTTCCGAGAGTGGGTCTTTTAATTTTTCGGAAAGTGAGGTGTACTGTAGTTCGCCCGTCACATCTTTAGTCCAAAAGCCGAACTCTCTATAAGAACCGGTATAGATTTTTTCACCAGAGACTTTTACAGATCTTATTATTGACGGATTGGGGAGTTTGTAATTGTACCATTTGCTTCCATCAAACTCCAAGAGCGTGCTGTGGTTGGCAACGTATATCTTTTTCGTTATCGATTGGGAGATGGCCCAGTTCTGATATTCACCATTATAATCTTTGGGTGTGAAATTTTGAATAGGGGGCAACTCTTGGGCAAAGAGGCTAAAGTGAACGGTTACAATAAAGAGAGCAAGTAGTAATCTCAACTTTTTATTTTTAGTTTATTGTTGACCATAAAAATCAATAAGGGATTCAGTGACATTTACTATAATTATCAACGATACTATCGGTAAAACTTAACTATGTTATTTCAAATATAAAAATGAATCGAGCGAATGCCATTCAATTTTAACATCTCACCTTAAGACTATATTAACATGCTTTTTGGTTTGTTTTAGTAAGTTTGCGAGCAATATGGTCAACGGAAGACTTAAAAATTGTATCTCATACTTGTTGTTGCTGCTTTTTCTTTCTGTGAAAATGGCAGGCCTACACGTTTTGTCGCATTCCGATGATAATGACCACGCACTTCAATGCGCCGTTTGTGATCATACGACGGCCCATAATTTGATTCCGGCATTAACGCCAGATCTAGTTAGTGTAACTCTCAAAAATCTTGAGGGTATTACAAATGACGAGGTCAAGGTTCTTTACGCATTTATTAGCAACAGAAACCTTGACTCTAATCAGCTTTTCTCCAGGCCTCCTCCATTCACCCTATAAGTTTACCTGTATTTTATTCTGCTTTCAATGATTGCGTGACCACTTCTATGTGGGATACTGTCTCGTTGACTAAGTCTAGGTTATAACCTTTAGATAATTCTATAGGTAATTGAACCTTGACTAGACTGCATTATTTCTTTACAGGTTTTTGAAAAGCCATTCTTGGCAACGTATATCAAAACTTATAGTTCCCGTAATTCGCATGATTTTTAAAATATTGCGTGTATGCCTTCTTTTAGGTGTATGCACTTTAGCCTATGGCCAGAACACCTTCACGGTTGAGGGTGCCGTTCTAGACGCCATTACCTTAAAACCATTAAAGGATGTCAACATTCTTAATGCTTCTTTTAACGCTGTTTCCGATAGAAATGGAAAGTTTTTCCTTCAGAATGTTCCACTTGGTTCACATCAGATTAAAGTGACCCATGTGGGGTATGGCAATCAGATTGTTACAATTGATGTAGATGACGATTCGATGCCTTTGACCATTTTAATGAAGGAAAAAGTGACGAGTCTTGAAGAGGTAGAATTAATAGCCAAGACTGACCGAAGAAAGGCCCAAGAACTTTCAACCATATCGGTAGCTATTTCTGAAGACTTTCTCGAAAGCAATAGGGAAAATAGCCTTATGCAAACCTTGAAGAAAGTGCCTGGAGTCAGTACGATTACCATTGGGTCAGGGCAATCTAAACCTGTTATAAGAGGGCTGGGTTTTAATAGGGTAAGTGTCGTTCAGAACGGTATTAAGCACGAGGCACAGCAATGGGGCAATGACCATGGCCTTGAAATTGACCAGTACGGTATTGATAACATACAGATTATCAAAGGCCCGGCCTCTTTATTGTATGGGTCAGATGCTATAGCGGGAGTGGTCGATATTGAGCCTCCAAAAATTCCTGAAGTGGGTTCTTTTGAAGGTGAAGTAAACCTTTTAGGAGAAACCAATAATGACCTTTTCGGGGTATCTGCAGGTGCCCAAGCTAGAAAGCAAGATTGGTATTACCGAGGAAGACTGACATATAGAGACTATGCGGACTATAAAGTGCCCACAGATAGAATCAGGTACGAGAGCTACATTTTCGATTTGCATGAAAATAATCTGCGCAATACGGCAGGCACTGAAGCGAACGCTAGTGTGAGTGTGGGGTATGTTGGTGGCAAAATGAAGTCTGAGACGTTTATTAGTAATGTGAATGCCAAAAACGGATTTTTCGCCAATGCCCATGGTCTAGAAGTGAGAACGTCTTCTATAGACTATGATGAATCTAACAGAGACGTAGACCTACCTTATCACAAGGTCAATCACTTTAAAGTGACAAATAACACTACTTTCTTTTTGGATGAGCATACCGTGCGGGTAGATGTCGGTTTTCAAAACAATCAAAGAGAAGAGCACTCAGAACCCGTACCTCATGGATACATGCCAAAGCCTACTGATAGTAAGGAGCGTGTGTTTACAAAAAATACACTATCGGCAAATGCAAAAACTACTTTTAGGCCCAATTCGGCCCATGATATGGTCTTTGGCATCAATACCGAGCTTCAGAACAATAATATAGGAGGTTGGGGTTTTTTGATACCGGAGTATAAGCGCTATTCGGCCGGGGCTTTCGCTTTCGACCACTACAGGGTTAGTGATAATTTTCACATTCAAGGAGGATTGCGATATGACTGGGGACTAATGCAAACGGAAAGTTACACCGATTGGTTCCAATCTCGCATAGCGAATTCCGACGGCACCGTTTCCAATGTGTTTCTTCAAAGAGCCCAAAATAAGAACTTGACATTTCAGAATGTCAATGGTTCTGTAGGTATAAGTTATCTAAGAAACAAGACTACCTACAAAGTCAATATGGGCAAGAGCTTTAGAATGCCTTTGCCTAATGAACTTGCTTCCGATGGTGTCAACTATCACATGTATAGATACGAGAGGGGAAATATAGATTTGAATCCTGAACAGTCGTACCAGATAGATGCAGATGTAGACCACAGGGGCAAAGGTTATTATTTAGGGGCCAGTCCGTTTGTTAACTTCTTTGAGAATTTTATTTATCTAAACCCTACTTCCGATTACTACGAGACTTTACAAGTTTATGAATATGTACAGAGTAAAGTGTTCAGGTTCGGAGGTGAATTGCGAGCAGGAGTTGATATAACCAGTTCTTTTCATGCAGATGCCTCTCTAGAGTATGTCTATTCAAGACAGACCAGTGGCCCCAAAAAGAACTTTACGTTGCCATTTTCGCCCCCCCTTTCAGCATTGTTCTCTTTAAACTATGAGTTCGAAAATATCTGGTTGCTAAACAAACCGGTATTCAGTGCTGACTTAAGGGTAACCGCCAGACAAGATGATATTGTGCCGCCTGAGGAGGAAACCGAGGGGTATCAGGTATTACATCTTTCAGCAATGGCAGGTGTGCGGCTATTTGAGCAATTACCGCCGGCCCAAATTAGGGTGAAGCTCAATAATGTATTCCATACGGAGTACTATGACCATACCAGTTTTTACAGGCTCATAGATGTGCCAGAGGCTGGTAGAAATTTATCGGTCTCATTGACCTTTCCATTTTAAAAACTAAAAAAGTAAAACACCAAAAAACAAACAAAAAATGAAATCAAATTTTAAATTATTAGTACTCTTTACCCTTGTAGGCTTAGTATTTCAATCTTGTAGCGATGATGATGGTGACATTCAATTATCTGCCCCTACCATTTCAAATTTTGAATATGGGGAGGGAAGCGAACATTCAACTGAGCAGGTTGCCTATAAGGGTTCAGACATTCACTTGGAAGCTGAAATTACTGCCGAAGCAACCGTAAGTAGTATTTCAATAGACATTCATGCACATAATCTTGAAGTAGGTGAAGGTGAGGTTGAATGGGACTTTGAGCAGACATATACTGATGCCGACTATTTGGTTATCAACCCGACATTTCATGAGCATATCGATATTCCTTCCGATATTCCGGCAGGCGAATATCACATTTTATTGACTGTTACCGATGAACTTGGTAATAGCACCGAAGCAGAAGGGCATATTGAAATTTTAGATCCGATTTCTATAAGTGGTTTTGATATGGATGAGAGTGTCGTTAGGGGAGAAGATTTTCATGTGGAGTTCATGATAGCCGCCTTAAATGGAATTCATGATGTGACCGTCGATGTTCATGCCCACGGTCTTGAAGTAGGTGAAGGTGAAGTCGAGTGGGATTTTGAACAATCCTATAGCGAAAAGTATCATGAACAAAGTGAAGTAGAATTTCACGAACATATCGATGTGCCAGCTACAGCCCCTGCTGGCGAATATCATATTCTCTTTAGTATAGAAGATGAGGAAGGAAACACTTATGAGTATGACACCCATATTGATGTGACCGCATCTTAATAAACTAAGTATTGTTGCGCGGCCCAGGCCGCGCAACATCATTAAAAAATTGTACTATGAAATTAATGAAAAGAGCTTTTTATTTTATGCCGCTGGCGGTTTTACTGATGGCTTCATGTTCTAGTGACGAAGACAGCGATATCGATGAGCAAAAACCCACTATTAGTCTAAACTCAGGGTTTCCACAATCGTGTGAAGAGTTAAAAAGAGGCGAGACTTACACCTTTAGGGCCGCCGCTGCCGATAATCTTGAACTTGCATCCTATAGTTTGAACATTCACCACAATTTTGACCATCATACACATGACGACCAAGGATCCAGTTGCGAGCTAAATGCCATAAAGGCTTCTGAAAACCCCATGATTTTTATGGAGAACTATTCCCTTGAAGAAGGTTTGACCTCGTATGAAATCAATTTAGTAATCGAGATACCCAACGATGTTGATACGGGAGATTACCACTGTGCCTATTCGGTTACAGATGTTACCGGTTGGCAGGCACGTACCTCTGTAGATATTAAAATAGTTGAGTAATGTTGGAAAAAGACAAAGCCGACGTTATCGTCGGCTTTGATTGAACAGATACCGACCAAGGCATCCAAGTTGAACTACACAACTATCACAAAACTTTTTATTTAGGTCTTTCTGCCACCAAGGGCCAGTCTACGCTCTTGCCATCTTCTCTTTTGAACAAATTTGGTCACCTGTAATTTTGAGAAATCATACAGAAGAACCACACAAAGAATCAACCCGATTACGAGAAATGTCGCATTTTCTACCCTGTAGTAAAGCAAGCCAGAAACGACACCTCCCGACATATACGATAACATAATGGTCAACAGCAGTTGAGCCTTTTGTATCAGCGCCTTGTCATTTCTATATTCCTTTTTGGTAAACATAGAGAAAATAATACCCAAATCGGTCGTAAGTCCGGTAAGGTGGGTCGTTTTTACCTTTGCATTAGATATACTCGCCACCAGACCGTTCTGTAGGCCCATGGCAAATAAAAGTGCGGCTACCAATATTTCGGTTTCCTGTAGGCTTTCCGTATAAAAATATTGAAGGTAAAAGCCAACGAACATAAGACAGGCCATTTCTAAAAACACGGGTACGGCATGTGCAAGGTAACGGCCGGTAGGGGTATTGTTATGTATTACCAAGCAATTCGACACAAAATTACCGGCGAAGAATAAAAATATCCATATAAGTACTACAGCACCTTGATACCAGTTGCCTTTGGCAATTTCTTGGGCCAATATGGCATAGTGTCCGGTTACGTTACTGGTAAACGAAAAGAAAACAATTACCGAAATAACGTTGACCATACCAGCTGTAAAGGCCGTTAACCCACCCAAACGTACATTGTCGGCAAAGTTTCTATAGTTACTAAATTTTCTGAGCATATTGTTTATTTGGTATTCTTTTAAAAGTCATTCGTACGATACCCCTTATTTGCAAATCAAAATTGAATTGCACTATCAGTTCGTCTCGTGTTACATCGACCACTTGATAATCTTCAATGATTGAATTTTGGTGTTTTAGTTCTAAAACATGCCCTCGACCTTTAATGTTCCACTTTAAATCTTCCTTGATTTTACCGTTCTCAAGAAACTCTAACTTTTTATTTGGTGAGAACCTCCAGGTTTCGGCCTCGTGAATGATTAGGTTTTTGCAGATTTCTTCCTTTTGGTAATCATTAATGTCAAATGCAATTTTATTATCGTGGTTAACCTTTTCGTATTTCCATGAAACCTCCTTCCAGTCCCCCAAAATTAAGGTCTCTGTACTTTGTTCTTTGGTTATGGCCCCAATACTCAAAAAGAGCAAAAGGCCAAAAAAGGAATATATGGGCCATAATTTCATTTGTTTTACTTTAAGTTCGACAATAGCACATTGGCCAAAGACCGCTTGCTGTAATTGTTGAGGTTTTCGGTCTGATTTTCAAAATTGACTATCTGGCAGGGCAGACCACAATTTTTGAGAAGAGCGATGGTATCGATTCCTTGAACTTTTTTAAAGTTCAAAAACCCTTCGTTGGGTACGATGGTATGGGTAATCTTATTGCCTTCCAGATAATTCTTGAAATAAGACTCGTTATTGGAAGTAATGATATCTACCGTCAGCGAGTTTAACTTAGAATCATATTTGTTTTTCAAAACTTTACAAGCTTCTACAAAATCTTCAGACTGTAACTGATTGATAATTCTTGTCTTTGAAAAGAACAACATATCGGTTATCGAGAGGGAAGGGTAGCAACCATGTACCAGAACAATTTGCAATGGACGGTCAGAAGATGCCTCAAGAGTTTGTTGTACCAACTCTAAGGATTGAGTCGTGAAATCGGTTGGGATGAGAATTTTTTTTGCTTCCATGATTTAATTTTTCTCAAATCTACCATGGAAGCCATTAAGCGAAATTTAGAACCGCATTAGAAAATGCTTAAAATTCTAAGCTCACATTAGAATGACATTAAAGTGGCTGGTTCCATATCGGAATATTGATCTTGACCGTCGTACCCTCATTTTCTACCGATGATACTTTTATCGTTCCCTCATGAAGCAGTACGATGTTTCTGCTTAGTGGTAGACCAATACCATAGCCTGCAAAGTCCGTTGTATTTGAGGCCCTGAAATAGGGGTCGTAGATATAGGGCATTTCATTTTTCGGAATTCCGATTCCAGAATCTTTTATGATGATAAGCACATGTGTGTCAGATGCACCTAAGGCTACATACACCGGTTCTCCGTTAGAATATTTACAGCCATTGACCACTATATTGGTGAGTGCCAAGTGCAGCAGATGAAAATTACCCCGAATTTTTAATTTTTCATGATTCTCTGGCAGTAAACTAAAGTCAAGGCAAACCTTGAATTTTGAGTTGAGCTTTTGAACTGTTTCCTTCACATCTAATATAAGCTGGTCGGAGCGTAGCCTTACCAGTTTTTGCGATTTTCCATCAAAACCGGTTTGTGCCAGTAACAATAGGGCCTTGGTCTTTTGTTCAAGCTTTTCGGCTTCACCGAGAATGTTTCCCAACGATTTTTTGTATTCCTCGCTGTCTCGCTCTTTAGACAGGGCATAATCGGCCTCGCCGATAATGGTCGTTAGTGGGGTGTTCAACTCATGCGATGCATTGCTCACAAAGTTCTTTTGAGTTTCGAAAGTTGTCTCCAATCTGTTGAGCAAATCATTAAATGTCAATGCCAGTTTTCGAATGGAGTCTTTTGATTTGGGCGGTTGCAGCCTTAGATGCAGATTTTCGGAACTTACTTTTTTTACTTCACTGATAATGTTCTGGACTGGTCGTACCAAGGTTCGTGAAATAAGCATGCTCACTAGGGCGATAAGTAAAAGGGCGTACAATAAAGACGTAACCAACAAACTTCTCAAGTAGGCTATGTGGTGCGAAAAAAAGTAATTTTCAGCCGAAACAATGACGATATAGTCTTTGCCCTTGATGGTTTTGTATCGAATACCTGAATAAAAAATACTTCCATCTCTGTAACTGCCCGCGCCATCTTCAATAAGCTTTTCGACGAAGTCTTTTGAAAACTTGAGGGTATCATCAGTGGCTTGGGCGGTCAAGGTTTCAACCGGATATAAGTATTCTTTTTGATGGGGTAACTTCTCTAGATATTCTTGCCTCATTTCCATTATGATAGAAGCATCATCCGGATTGTCAAGCTGAATTTTTGCTGTCGTGGCAGCCCTGATCTCAAGTCGCTTATAAAAATCGGTGAATGAATAATTGGAGATGGAATAATAGATGAAGCCACAGAAGAGTAGGGTGTACAGAAAGAACACCGAAATCAACAGATAAATGATTCTGTAATGAATTTTCATCTATAGTCTTTTAAAGCATAACCCATACCCACGACGGTATGTATTACCCTAGGTAGACCGTCTACCTCCAACTTTTTTCGAATATAATTGACATAAACATCGACTACATTTGTGCCTATATCGAAATTGATTCCCCAAACTTCGTCCAAGAGATCGGTTCGGGTAAGTACCTTGTTAGGATTCTTCATAAACATAAGCAACAGGCGATATTCGGTCGAGGTCAAATTAATGGTCTTGTTATCTCTTGTTACGGTTTTAGTGTAGTCATCAATATGAATATCGTTAAAAGAGTAATGGTCGCCATTCTTGAATTTGGCATTGTCTAAAAGGTCGGTTCTTCTTAGCAGGGTTCTGAGCCTTGCCTTTAGTTCTATTAGTTTGAAAGGTTTTGCCAAATAGTCGTCGGCACCGTTATCAAGGCCTAAAACTACATTTTCAACACTACCCAGGGCAGTAAGCATGAGAATGGGTATTTCGTTGTAACCCAATTCACGAATTTTTTTACAAACATCAAGGCCGTTCATGCCCGGTAACAGTATGTCAAGAATTACTAAGTTGGCCGATGTTTTTCCTAAGGTTTCAATACCCTTTCTTCCATCGGTTTCATGAACCACGGCATACCCATCTTCTTCAAGGCCTTTTTTTATTATATCGGCAACTTTCTGTTCATCTTCAATCAATAATATGGTGCTCATAGGCCTTGAGGGTAAAATGAGCAAAATTAAAGCCTAACCCCTTAATTTATAGGGGTGAGATGATTAAAATTTCATTAAAATATGCGGTTTTTCTGTCTTGCTGGAACGGACTTGAGAAAGTTTTCTTAAAACTTACAATGGAAGCGTAATGCTTGTCTTACCCGTTATTTACTACCGTTCAATTTTTTAGTTTTATAATGTGCTTACCGCAGGCCCAGTCTTGACAGAAAGTTGGCCTTGTAGCTTTCACCGATAGGTATTCGTATATCATCAATAACCACACGGTTTCTTTGTATTGAACCAATGTGGTTCACATTGATAAGAAACGATTTATGGGCCCTTTCAAACTGATTTTGGGGTAATCGCTCGTAGAGTTCTTTAAAACTCATTAAGGTCAGTATAGGTTTATTACAGGTATCAATATGAATTTTTAAGTAGTCTTTGAGGCCTTGCACATATTTAATACTGTCAATCTTTATTTTGATATTCTCATATTCAGCCTTCACGAAAATGAAGTTATCGGTGTTTTCAAAGCTGCCACTTGAAGAGAATATATGGGCATCGTTTGCTTCTTCGCGTTTGCTGATCAGGCCTTGCGCCCGAGATACCGCTTTGACAAATCGCCCATATCTAATTGGTTTTACCAAGTAGTCAACGGCGTTGAGTTCAAAGCCATCAACGGCATAATGAGGGTAGGCCGTGGTGAAAATAAATAAGGGCCTGTTTTCTAGAGAGTCGATAAAATCGATACCGTTCATTTGTGGCATTTCAATATCACAAAAAATGAGGTCGATGTTGGTTCTCTTGATGACCGGTATAGAATCTAAAGGGTTGGTAAAAGTACCTTCAAGCTCTAAAAAGTCAACTTTGTTACAATAGTCTTTTAAAACATCTACGGCCAAGGGCTCGTCATCGATAATAATACATTTCATGCTAACTAATTCAAATTAAGAAATAAGTGAACTCTATAATATTTTCCATCATCTTCGATAGTTAGTTCATGGGTTTTGGGGTAAAGAAGCTTCAGCCTATTTTTAACATTTTCAATGCCTACTCCAGAACTACCTTCCTTCCCGACATACGCCCCGATTATGTTAGCTACATATAAGCTTATAGACTTTTCTTTTATCTCAAGGTTTATTTCTATATCAGTGTTGCCTTGAAAATCGGTACCGTACTTGAAAGCATTTTCTATAAAAGCTATGAAGAGTAGGGGGGCTATTAGTTTACCGTACGTATCGCCATTGATTTTTAGTTTTACACTCTCGCCTTCCGGTAATCGTAATCGTTGTAATTGAACGTAATTTTTAAGGTAATTGATTTCTTTTTCTAAGGGCACTTTTTCGCGGTTGGCCTCATACAGCATATAGCGCATCAATTCAGAAATGTTGAGAATTGCTTCCGATGTATCGGAAGAATTCTTGACCGATAGCGAATAGATGGTATTAAGGGAATTGAATAAAAAATGGGGGTTCAGCTGTGTTTTCAAAAACTGTAGTTCTGAATTGATTTTTTCCTTTTCAGTAACTTTTCTTAAATCATCATTGCTTTTCCATTCTCCATATACTTTTAAAATGGTGCTTACCACAAAAGGAACACAGAAGAGCAAAATGAAAATTAAAGGCTGTCTAAAACCCTCTGGTTTCGGACCGCGCGGTATTCTTGGTAGGTGGTCAATGAACTGGGGCCTGAAAAAAGTTTCTGAAACATATGTGGTTATGAACAATAGCAATATGGAAAGCGATATGTAGAGAAATGTTTTTTTCTTTAGCAAGAAATGGGGAACCAGTAAAAAGTAATTGACATAAAACAGGGCAATGGTTAGGCACAGTTTTGCCGGTATATCGCTAGGGGTCCGCCTTCCTTCGGTAATGCTAGGGTATAAAAGAAAGAGCGTAAAGCAACCCCAAACGGCCACATGCGCTAATATTGACTTGATAGAGAATTTTTCTAAAGCCATTATTGATTTGCCACAAGATTGGGGGTTGTTACCTCTAAGTTTTCAAGATCTCTTAGCGTGATTTCCGGATTCTTACCGTGATTCAGTCTGTGCACGATTAGGTCGCCTACCCTTAAGGCATCGTTTACATTTTGAAAGGTGACATGACCCTGTAGACCCGGAATATTCTCTTGCCTTATCAAAACGTCTTCACCATACCAAACTTGATAACCATAGCCATCGCCAACCGCAATCGTTTCCGTCTTTAGTTGTTTGGAAGTATTGTTGTTTTTTTTGGCCGGAACTAAATAATCGACAGTTAGAAATAGAGCCACTGTTACTAATGTCAATAGCGCAATAGCTTTCCAATGGTGCAGAACAGTATTTAGGAATGTTCGGCTAATCTTCATCATCATATTCTTCAAAAGGAAAGAATTCGTCTAGGTCGTCAAGATATAAGGTGCCTGAGCGGCCTAGGCCGACCAATGCCCGTGATCCGTTTGAGAAGGCAATGGCATCTTGCCGAGTTGTGCCTTCAAAGCTGGTCTTCATTTCCCAAGTGTCGTTCGTTGGGTTGTATTCCCAAACGGTGCCGAGCGCTCCACTTGAAGCCCCACAGGCGATATAGCCATATCCGTTCAGGGCAAATGCAACAGCGTTACTCCGTACGATGCTGTAGTCATCTTCCTCGTCAAGGTCTAATTTTTTCGTCCAGCTTTCGCTGGCCGAATCAAATTCCCAAAAATCATCAAGATATATTCCATTGGAAACTCCAGTGCCTAAATATACTTTGTCTCCTATGGTAAAAGTGACCGCTTCTCGCCTTTTGTCGCCACCAAAACCGACCAATTCAGACCAGCTGTCAGTGTTTGGGTTATATTTCCAAAAATCTTTACGATCGTTGTCGCCATCGAAGCCGGTGCCGAAATAACCGAAGCCGTTGATACCAAAAGCTATAGCACTTCTTCGCGAACTGTTAGGTAATGATGCTATTTGCTGCCAAGTATTGCTGCTAGGTTCATAACTATAAAAATCATTTAGTTCGTTAAGTCCGTCATACCCTGACCCTATATAGCCTTTGCCGTCTACATCGAACCCAACAGCCGCATTTCTTGCACTACCAGGAAAATCGGCTTTCTGTGACCAATAGTCTCCATCAATATTATAGGCCCAAAATGAATTCAAGTAATCATCACCATCATAGCCCACACCTACGTAGCCGATGTTGTCAATGGTGAAACCCGATACACTACTTCTAGGGCTTCCGTCAAAAACAGAGCGGTCTATCCAGTTGCCTAGGTCATCGTCATCGTCATCGCTTGAACAGCCTATAAAAAGCAATCCGCAGAAAACGGTTATACCAAGAAATTTAAAATCGTAACGGTTCATATCATTGAGATTTAATTTTTGGTCAAAACTAAACTCAATGTGCCGCCCAATAAACTCAAATAGATGAAGCCCTTCTTTTAAGGTACGAACAAGGTGATTTTATCGGCGAAAAATTAATAGCTCTTTGGTAGATCATATTCATAGATAGGTCTTGTAATAAAACAAGTTTATCTATTAGGGTTTTTACAAGTAAGCACGCCAACTACTTTAGCCCTAAAATAAAACGAATGATAAGACTTTCTTTAGCCAGTCTTTTAATTCTCATTATAGTATTGGCCTGTAGTACCGAAGGGGTCAACGAATCAAATTTTGAGGCAGGCGATACCTTTACCAGTAGCAATATCAGGGTTGTTCAATTAGATACCGCAACGGTTTTAATGTCGACCATTAAATACGACAGTATCATCACTTCTGAGACTACCCGAATTCTCGTCGGCCGTTATGAAGATCCTGTTTTCGGAGTGGTGGAGAGCTCAAGTTACCTTGAACTTTTGCCTGATGGTTATACGATCGATAGTGAGGCTGTTTTTGATAGTTTGGTATTCTACCTAAAACACGACGGGTATTTTTATAACGATACGCTAACATCTTTAACCATAAGCTTTGAAGAGCTTTCTCAGAAGCTCTCTCCTAGCGATGATGGTTTTTACAATAGCTCCAATATAACGACCAAAGGCGAGTCTTTAGGTGTTATTTCTTTTTACCCGCGCCCAAACGATGCTGATTCATTGAGTGTTAAGTTAAATGATAGTTTGGGTGTTGGGTTATTTGAAAACTTTCAAAGTAAATCAATTGTCAATTCAGATGAGTTGAAAGAATACTTCAAGGGATTCAGAATTAGTGCCGAAAATAATAATGGCCCGGTGATGGGTTATTCGCTTAGCGGAAGCGGCATGAGACTTTTTTTCAGCGTAGCCGAGGAAAATGATGTAGTTCAAGATTATATCGATTTTTCGATAAATCAAGCCACTTCTCCGCCCCCATTCTTTAATGAGATAATAGCGAAAGAACCTATAGAGGCTTTACGTTCTTTCACTAGCCAAGAAGAGAACAGGTATAGCCGACTTACCGGTAACCAAAGCTATATACAATCTGGGGTCGGCATTGCAACTCGTATAGAATTCCCGCATATACAAACAATACATGACATTGGCGGCGAAGGTACCTTATTAGGGGCGGTTCTGAAGGTTAGGCCAACGGTGGCCTCTTACAATGATCTATTAATGTTAAGAGATACTCTGTTGGTCTTTTTGGTCGACCAGAACAACGATATAACAGAACAGTTGTCAATTGAAGACATAGCTTCTGTACAAGGAATACTGAACCGAAACGACGAGGAGTTCAATAATATTTACTATGAGATACCAATTAGTAGTTATGTCGAAGAACTGCTATTGGGAATGAGAGATGAAAAGGAAGCTCTTTTATTGATACCAAATGATTTTAATACATCGGTCGATAGATATGTGCTGACAGATGGTTCCAACAATGAATCGAGAACCTCCCTCGAAATAACTTATGCGGTTTATGGTGAAGATGAATAAGTTTAATTTGTTTTTTCTGGCACTAATGGTAGTTGGTACGGTGTTCTCCCAGTCTGAAGGCCTTACAAGTTCACCCTATTCTCTCTATGGCCTTGGGGTCGTCAACCAAACAGGTATTGGTAGAACCAACGGAATGGGTTACAGCGGTATAGCATTGAGGGAAGAAGGTGAGATAAACAATTTGAATGCCGCAAGCTTTGCCCTTATGCCTGAAAACAGTTTTATATATGACGTAGGTTTAAAGGGACAATACAATACCTACAGTAATCGGTCGGACCAAGAAAATAGAACCACGTTGAACTTTTCTAACTTGGCCATGGCCTTTCGAATTTTTGAAGGATTAGGAGCCGGAATTGCCATGGTTCCCTATAGTGATGTAGGATATTCTTTGGTAGGTATAAAATCCAATATCGAGGGTACCAATGAGGTTTTTGAAAGTAATGTGAGGGGCATCGGTGGGTTGAGCGACCTAAGACTTAATCTAGGTTATCGCATAACCGATGGTTTGAGATTCGGTTTAAGTACCTCTTTGTTGTTTGGAAACGTTGAAGAGGAAGAAAGCTTTCAGATCAGCACAAGTTCGTTTAACCTATCGGAAGAGACCAATTATACAGGTCTACGCCTGGGTACTGCTATGCAGTTCGATTTGACCGATAACATTACCATAGGTGGTACCATGCAATTTCCCACCTCGTTAAAAGGTAATCTTAAGCGTTCGGTACTTAAAAATATTGATGATACCGAAATCGTGGTCGACTCAGATGATTCAGATGCTATCGACGATTTTAAGTTGCCTTTAGAGGTAGGGGTAGGTATTAGTGTCAAAACATTTAACTCGCTTGTTTTATCTTTTGATTACAAGAATAATTTTTGGAGTAAGACCGGTCAAACCGAGAATCTAGGTCATTATGTAGATCAGAGCATATTTGCATTTGGTGCTGAATATGTTTCTAAGCAAGATAGCTATAAATATGCTGACCGGATTAGGTATCGAATGGGGTATAATTACGATACGGGCTATCTGTCGGTAAATAATTCTAAGATAGCGGGTCATGCATTAACGGCAGGTATCGGACTACCTATTGGGCAAGGGCATACCTCGATGTTGAATCTATCGTACAGTTATGGTTCTCAAGGTCAAATACAGAATATTTTGGTGGAAGAGAATTTTCAGGTGTTGACACTTAATTTAAGCTTAAGGGATGTGTGGTTTCAAAAGCGAAAAATATATTGACCGTCTTTTCTGCATGAAATAGTTCAGTTAGTTGATTAGGTAGTTGTAACACCCCAAAAGATTAGTTTGTTGATTACTATCATTTTGGGGTGTTTGAATTTTAGAATTAGAATTTAGACTCAGGAACGAACTCATCTGAAGCCGGAATCAACCTAGCACTTAAGTCAGGTGGCATCAAGTGCGTATCGAAAGGAAACATGGGTCTGTTGATTCTCTTATAATCTAAACTCTCTATATCTTGGTCAACACCGCCAGGGGTCAAAGCCATGATCCAATCTTGTCTCATGTTATAAAGGTCGGGCACTAGATATCCCATTTTAACCACGATAATATCTGTTTTTAACGGGTCTAAACCCAATTCATCAAAACCGGTTTTACGGTTACGATCGCTCGATACAATGATTCTCAAACTGCCAACACGAACTACGGTGGCTCGATCGCTCAAACCTTCAATCGTACCCTTGATTTCAAGGGGAGGGGCGAAGCGACCATCTATTTTACCACCCACATGTCCGCTAATCTCCTGGCCTATGCCCAATTTTTGTGCCTCTTGAAAAAGTTCTGGCCCTGGTATGGAAGCATAAATGAGCGAAGGGCCATTTTTGGGCTTAAATTCAGGTCTCTCCAATAATTTCTGCAACGTCCAAGTTACGTCACCGGCACCACCTGCCGTTGGGTTGTCTCCAGAATCACTGATGAAAAAGGGATGTTTTTTACTTTTCAAGGCCTTTTTAAGGCTTCCTGCAAGTGAGTCTACCGGGGCCACAAAACCGAATTGCGACCGAACATCCCAAAAACTGTTGGCCAATTTTTCGGCAGCGCTACTTACCTGTTGTCTGTCATCACCGGTAACCATGACCACCCCATGATTTCTTGGCTCATCGGCCCAGGCATAACCGATCCAAATAGCTGCATCTATTACACCCGATTGTTCAGTTACCGCGGGTATTTTATCATATAAACTTTTGGCCGGCTCAACTCTCGTACTCGTCTTTTCGCCAGGCAAAAGAATTGGTACGGGTACCCATGCTTTATAGGCGGGCTTGCCCTTACCGTTTTCAAGCCTGTCGAGGAGATTTTCTACGGCTCTTTTTTTGGTTTCCCAACGGTCTTCGTGCGGTGCCATTCGAAAACAGGTTATCAAATCGGTATGTTTTGCCAGACGCCATGAAACGTTGCCATGAAGGTCCATTGAAGTAGATATAAGGGTTTCGGTGCCGACTACTTCCCGAATTCGAACCAACATGTCACCTTCGGGGTCATCAAGCCCGACCACACTCATGGCACCATGAATGTCATAGTATAGGCCATCGTAAGGGCCATTTTTTCTTAATGAATCTAGGGTTTCTTCAACAAGCGATTCATAAGCTTCACGTGTTACCGCGCCTCCCGGAGAAGCTCCTGCAACCAATGCGGGTAGCCATTCAGCTCGTGATACTACCATTGAATCGGGAACCATAAACGGATAGGTTTCCAAAACCGCTTTGCCTTTTCTAATTCTAAAAGCATCTCTTGCTGCCAAAGCAGGTGAAAACGTACTCGACTCGGTAGCAAGACCGGCAATGGCAATCTTTGGTAATTTCTTGGTTTGCGAAAGGGCCTTATTCGTTCCAATGGTAAAAATTAGAATGAGTAATAAGGCGAGGGAACTATTCTTCATGAGGGTACGTTTTATTTGAGTGGTTACTGATCTCATTGGTATGTGTTTAATCTAATTCTTGTATTTTAATATTCTTCCAACGCACTTTTATGCCTCCTCCACTATGAATTTGTAGTGCAACAGACCCTCTGCCTTCCCCGATTTTGGTATCTTCAAGTTCTACCATTTTCTTGCCGTTCAACCAACTGGTGACCATATCTCCTTTGGCTTCTATTCGCATATGGTTCCAGTCGGTGGGGTTGAGGTTTTTTTCATCTTTCGGGTCGGGCTTTATGATCCAACCCCTTCCGCCCGGTGTAGATTCATAAATACCACCGGTATGAAGATCAGGAGGGGCTACTTCAACTTGCCATCCTGAAATAGTGGTGCCGTCATTGCCGCCCACATGCGAACGAATGAATATACCACTGTTGCCATTGGCCTCTAGCTTGAAATCGAGATTCAAGATAAAATTTTTGTAGGGCTTGTTGGTCGATAAATACCCGTATTTTTCTTCCGGGCCACTTTCACAAATCAATTCACCATCGTCAACATACCAGTATTCGGTACCGTGTTTGGTCCAACCTGATAGGTCTTTTCCGTTAAAAATAGACTTTTCTTTCTGGGCATGAGTGTTAATGGAACTCATGGCCAGTATTGCTATAAAAAATAATTTTTTCATTTTAATTTTTGGTTTTTGATTAATCGAGAAGGGGTGCTATCTGATTTGATGAGGTAACGCTTGGGGGTAGCTCGGTAACCCTTAGATTTCGAAACTGAATTTCTGCCCCTTCCGACTCTAAACAGAGATAACCCTTCTTTTGGGAAACTTTGGCGATACCGTTTACAAACTTGCCATTGACCGAAAGTTTGGCGACACCATCTACACAAACTACATCGTAGGTATTCCAGATGCCTTTTCCTTTAGCCCTGTTTTCTATTGATTTGCTTCTTTCGCCCCTAGGGTTGTCAGGTATCGTGGTCACGCCACCGACACCAAAAAGTTCACCATGAACATAAGCTATGGCCGGTTTTTCGCCATTGCGCGTGTTGAGGTTGACCCAATCAAGTTCAAGCATTTGAATTTCAAGTCCGTCAGGTAGGTTCTTGCCTTCTTCGGGGTTGGCATTGCTCCAGGCAAAGATTCCTGAATTTCCACCGGGCTCCATGTGCCTCCATTCTACATGTAAGATAAAGTTCTCGTATTGTTTGCTTGAACGAACCACACCAATTGGCAAACCTTGACAAACCAATATGCCGTTTTTATCAACAGACCACGTGTTCTTCTCGGTATTTACGTTAACCCATTTGATTGAACCCAGTCCGGATGGGGTCTCGGAATAGAGGTTGTCCATTGTGGTTACCGTGCCGAACTCAAACCCAAAGTTCTCGTTTTGCGCTTCAACTTTTGTGATTATTAGGGCGTAAAGTGCAATGGCCCAACTTTTGGCCAAGGTTGCTGTTGATTTCATTTGGATCGTTTTAGGTGGCAAATCTGGGTTAAACATTTAGGGAAGAAGGTGGTAAGCCAACCTATGGTTTGGTATAGGATCTCAAAGAACTAACCAAGCTTTGAGTACTTCCCTAAATGAACTAACTACTTCACTACAACAATTTATTCTTATTTGAATTTTGTCTTTCCGGGTATGGCTATTTCAGGGCCTTCAAACTTGATATCCCAGTCATAAGACTCAGGCCCTAGTATCTCGGTAGAGTTCAGGGCATCGTTCCAGGTAATGGTTTGGCCGGTATAGGCGGCCATTCGGCCCATGATTCCCATTAGGGAACTATTGGCACTAAGCTCACCATCGTTAATACCCGCCTCTTCACGTATCGATTTGAATAGGGCATCATGTTCAGACTGGTACATGTCATTCACTTCCCCATCGTATTTCCAAGGGTTTTTACCGGTTATCTCATGTCGGGTTCCCTCATAATAGGCATTGCCCAGCGAGCCGTTGATTTCCACAGCGTTCTTTGTAGAGCCACCTTCTTGCTGTCTTGTGAAACAGTACCCCTTGACACCATTGTCGTAATTGAACTCAATAGCAAAGTGATCGAAGATGTTACCATACTTTTTATCGGTACGCCATTGCCTACCGCCTGTAGCTGTGGCTGAGGCAGGCATTTTCTCTCCCATTGCCCAGGCTATCATATCTAGGCTGTGAACGAACATTTCAACTATAAAATCACCTGAAAGCCAATTCTGGTAATACCAATTGCGTACTTGATATTCAGTATCCGTCCATTCTGGTTTTCGGTCTTTGAACCAAAGTTCGCCACCATTACGGGTAGAGGCTATAGACCTGATGTCCCCTATGGCTCCATCGAGTACTTTTTGATAAAGTGCCTTTTTTTGTAGGTCATAGCGAAAGCAGAAGCCAGAGACCATCGAAAGATTCTTCTCTTTGGCCATCTTGGCAGCTTCCAAAACCTTTCTTACTCCGGGTGCATCGACCGCTACAGGCTTTTCATAAAAAACATGTTTGTTGGCATCGATAGCTGCTGAAAGATGTTTGGGCCTAAAACCCGGAGGACTCGCTAATAATACGACGTCGACTCCGGATTCAATCAGATCTTGGTAGGCATCAAAACCTACGAATTGTCTGCTTTTGGCCACTTGTACACGCTGGTCATGTGTTTCTTTCAATAGTTTGAGAGAACTTGTCAATCTATCTTCGAAGACATCGGCCATAGCCCAGAGTACCACATTTGAATCTGCCTGCAGAGCTTGTGCCGCAGCACCGGTACCACGGCCTCCACAGCCGACTAGACCTACCTTCAATTGGGTTTGGGCCTTTGATGACAAAGGTTTTGCAAAACCGATAGGCAGATTAAAGGATCCTGCACTAAAGATGGCCGCAGCACCTGCATTTTTAATGAACTCTCGCCGAGTCTTTTCTTGATTGAACTTTTTTTCTCCCATGACTATTTAGTTTGTATAACCCGGATTTTGGGTGATTACATCGTTGATATCCATTTCTTTTTGAGGAACAGGCCAGCAATAATCCCTATCAGGGTTAAATCGGGCAACTTGGCCGTAATTCATTACTTCCCATTCTCCAGAACTTTCATTTATGTAATACATGCCTTCTAATAGACCGACTTTTTCTTCACCCAACTGCCATCTGTTCAGATCGAAAAGGCGTAGCCCCTCAAAGGCCAGTTCTTTAACCCTTTCGTCCCTTATAATTTCCCTCAGTTCTGCTTGGGTCTTTCCTTCGGTTATTTCGGGCATTTCAACTGTTGGTCTTTGTCTGATATCGTTGATAGCATCGTAAACCGAAGCGTCTATTTCATTGAGCTCGGTTTTTGCTTCTGCGTACATGAGCAACACGTCGGCATATCTGATCAAGATCATGTTTACATCTCCTAGACTCGGATTTTCGACAAAGGTTTCATAGTCGACCCATTTTTTTAGGTTATACCCGTAAAGTGTTGCCCATTCGCTGCCGCTTACGCGGTCAGGAGTACTACTATTGGGCCATGAATTATAGGTGTTGTTACCGATGGGCTGACCGGTGTAATATACATTATAGTCCCACCTTGGATCTTTGTTTTCATAGGGGTCGTCAGGATTGACCGGGCCGATGTATTCATACTTCTCAAAGAGTTCCATCATCGGTTCTACGGTGGAGTTTCCGCCGATGGAAGCGGCAGAATAGCCGAAATTGTTATAGGTATTGCCACCTACTGCGTATTGTCTATCAAAGATAACCTCTGTTGAATTTTGGCCTGCCGCTTGGAAAAGTTCTTGATAGTCAGGATAAAGGCTGTAGATGCCAAGATTCATAACCGCCAAAGAAGCGTCGCGGGCCAGTTCATATCTATTGTTGCGAATGGCGACCCTAGCTTTGGTGGCCAACGCCGCCCCATGGGTGACACGACCGACGTTGTCAGCGTTGTAACTTTGGGGCAATGCCTCGCTATTGATTATGGCATCTAACTCTGAGATGACAAAGTCTACGATCTCTTCTTTCGAATTGGTAGGCCGTTGGTCATTTACATCTAAGGGCTCTAAGATCAGAGGCACATTGCACCAAAGGCTTGCCAGCTGCATGTAATAATAGGCACGTAAAAAACGGGCTTCGGCAGTTAGTCGGGCCATCGTTGCTGCATTACCATCTTCAACACGATCAATATTGGCAAGTACGCCGTTAGCTTTACCAATGCCTCGATAGTATCTTTCCCAAATAGCGGTTATGGTAGCATTTGAGGGGTCAATTTCTCCTAAGCGCACATCGTTAAATGTCGGTACGTTAGAAGCAGATCTAAAACCTATGTCTGTAATACCGTCAAGCTCAATTACTGACTGGGTGCCATCCAGTTCATTGTAAATGGCATTCACCGCTAAAATGGCGTCTCTTTCCGAAGACCAATAAACTGTTTCGGATACTGCACCTGTTGGTTCTAAATCAAGGCCCTCGTCTAACCCATCGGCACAGCCGAAGAATAGCGATATGGCCGATAAAACCAATACTTTAGTTATATATACTTTTTTCATAATAATCTTCATTTTCTTAAAACATTACATTTAGGCCAACACTCATTGTTTTGGTATGGGGGAAGAATTGACTTCTACCTCTAGGAGTCTCCGGGTCAAATAATTTTTGAGCCGTAATGGTCAACATGTTTTCGCCCGAAACGTAGAGCCTTAACTTTGAAAATATATCCTGTTTGAAGGTGTAGCCCAATTGAAAGTTTTTCAATCGTGCATATTTGCTATCGATCAGCCAAAAGTCTGATTTGACGATGTTCCATGAGTTACCTGCAGTTACCAAAGGCCAGTCGCCATTAGGGTTTCTTTCAGGATGGTACGATCTTTCGGCCATTTCTTTATGGATGAAATTTTGGAAGGCTGGCCCCTCGGGAATGGCCCCGTCCAATAGATGTTGCTTTTTAAGAACACCTTGCCAAAACATTGAAAAATCAAACCCTTTGTAGGAAGCGTCGAACCTAAGACCGAATTCATATCGAGGGTCTTCATTACCGATAATGACTTGGTCACCACCGGGTGCGATTGATTGGGTTATTTGTCCGTCACCATTTACATCCTCATAAATAATATCACCAATACCTACACTAGGGTGAATGGTGGCAGGATAGTTGGCCAAATCTTCATCGGTTCTATACAGACCAGGAGAGGTAAGACCTCTTAAAGAGTTGATGGAGTGACCTTCCGTCCAAATAGAGAAGTTGTCGGGAAAGAAAGGCCCTGCGCCGTTCAGATCTTCAATTTTGTTAATGACATCGGTAAAATTGAACCCAATCGAGTAATTAAACTCGTCGTCTGGTCTATACGCACCTTGGTAATTGATGCCAATTTCATATCCGTTATTCGAAACAGCGGCGGCATTTTGAACCGGAGGGTTTACACCGATGGTGGTAGAGATAGGAAGGTCTAAAAGAATGTCATCGGTATATTTCCAGAAATATTCTGCAACCAATGAAATTCTATTGTTCAAGAAAGTGGCGTCTACACCGATGTTGGTCATGGTGGAGGTTTCCCAAGTGATGTCTGGGTTTCCTGCTTGAACTATGGCAGAACCCGAAACTACGTTGCCACCAAATTGATAACCTTGATCAAGGTCGTAGGTGCTTCTAAAACGATTGAGACCTATGTTCTGATTTCCTAACTGCCCCCAAGAGGCTCTAAGTTTAATGTTATTGACGAAAGAATCTTCAATAAGATCTTCCATAAAAGCTTCGTTGGTTATATTCCACCCGGCCGATACTGATGGGAAAACCCCCCATCGGTTACCATCGCCAAAGCGTGATGATCCGTCGTATCTAATATTACCCTGAATCAGGTACCTGTCATCAAAAGAATAGTTCAGCCTACCGAAGAACGATCGTAGCCTCCAATCTTGATTATAACCACTGATGTTTTGATTATCTACCGCCCCCGCATTTAAATCGCGCAGGTCATTATTGAAGAAGTTTTGTCGACTTGCCGCAACATTTTTGAACTTGTTGTAAATTTCTTCGTACCCAACCAGTGCGTCGAAAGAATGGCTGCCAAAGGTTTTATCATAATTTAAATATAGTCTCTGGCTCAGTTCTCTGGTGGTGTTTTCGGTTTCGGTAAGTTCATTGGTCGCGAACCAACCTGAGACGGCCACAGGCTCACCAGTTACATAGTTTCTCATACCCGCAAGGCTGTTCATGAACCTTGAAGTGTTTTGATTCGTCAATTTGTAAGTGACATTACCTTCTAGAGAGAAGTTTTCGTTGATGTTGTATTCAAAGCCTCCTTGGGTAAAAACATCATCGGTAATTCTGCTAGTTTCACCTTCGTTAGCCATGGCATGGGGGTTCCAATAACCCGATACAAGGTCGTATGTACCATCGGGATAAGCCATGACCACATTACGGTTAATGTGTAAGAGACCTTGAACGATTTGTTGCCCTGCAACGCCTGAGCCATTGATGGCATGTCCCGGTCCGGAGAAATTGCCGTTTCGGTACATAAGTCCGACTTTGAAAGTCAACTTATCGTTGGCATAGAGATCGGCATTTACACGGGCCGTGGTTCTTTTGTTATTGAAGTTTTGAAGAATGCCATCTGAATCGTTGTAGTTTAAAGAGGCAAAAATTCTACCCTTATCGCTTCCACTTGAAATTGAAAAGGAGTGTTGCTGCATTAAAGCACTTTTGTTGAAGATACCATCTTCCCAATTGGCCCATGGAAATTCATACGGGTTGGTTCCCGCTACGGCATTTTGAATATATTCTTCAGAATAGGTCGGCGTTCCTCCGGCATTAACCTGGGCTTCATTTTCCAATCTTAACCAAGATTCGGTATCTGCCTTTTCAGGAAAAAAACTAGGATTTTGAACCCCCACAAAAGCATTATAGTTTAGAATAGTACCTTCTGAGGCGCCTCTTTTGGTAGTTACCAAGATAACCCCATTGGCGGCGCGTGAACCATAAATGGCCGAAGAAGCCGCATCTTTAAGAATTGAAATTGATTCAATATTCTGTGCTTCTACGGTGCTCAGTGATTGTTCGATACCATCAATCAAAACAAGCGGGTTCGAATTGTTCAGGGTACCGATACCCCTAATTCTTATGCCCACATCTTCAACACCTGGTGAACCACCATTGTTTTGAATAGTCAGACCGGGAGACTGCCCTTGTAAGGCTGTGGCGGCACTGGTAACAGGTCTTTGGGTCAAACCCTCGCTATCAACCGTACTAATGGCACCGGTAACTTTGGCCCTGCTTTGTGTGCCGTAACCCACGAGAACCACCTCTTCTAGACTTGCGGCATTTTCGGTCATGGTTACCGTCATTTCTGTCTGGTCACCGACCTCTATCTCGGCGGTTGAAAAACCTATGTATGAGAATACCAAGGTAGCATCACTACCAACATTAATAGAGAAGTTGCCATCAAAATCGGTTTGAGTACCATTGGTCGTTCCCTTCTCTAAAATATTAGCACCTGGTAAAGGAACTCCATCTGAATCTAACACGACACCCGAAACAGTTTGTTGTACTTCTTTTTTATTGGTTCCGGAGACTACAGCATTTTCTGTAGTATCGTTTTTGGTCTCTTCTAAGGTGGTGATGATGATTTGTCGATTGACCGTTTTATAGGTAATGTTGGTATCATCGAAGAGTATTTGTAAAATGGGATCTATTTTAAACTTTTTAACGTGTATGGAAACTTTTTTCTGAAGGTCGATTTGACCACTTTCATACATGAACCTAAATTCTGAATTGGCTTCAATCTCTTTGAAAACGTCTATGATACTTACATTTTCTAAATCTAGTGAGAGCTCGGTATTTTGGCTGTAGGTACTAGCTTGCAAATTAATGACGGCAAGTAGTGAAATTATTAAGGTGAACAGAAAGGGACGCAAATCGCCTCTGCGCCTACACCACGTTAATAACTTATTCGAAAGGTTTTTTTTCATGGTTGGGTAATTATTTGGTTAAATGTTGTTCCGTTAGTTAGTAGTTTTCGATTGGGTACAACTGAGGTTTTTCTGAGGTCTTACATAGGCATTAAAGTTTTAAAGGGTTGACATTATTCAATGGTTATTTTATTATTAGAGATGTGATACGTGAAAGGTTGAAGTTGGTTGAGAGATTGAAGTATGTCATCAATGCTTTCTACATTAACATTGAAACTGGCATTTAGCACTTTTGAGTTGAGTGATTTATTTCTGTTCTCGATTGATACATTGTAGCGCCTTTCTAGCTTCTTTGCCATTAGATGGAAAGGGGTATTGCGGAAGACGACTTCTCCGGTGATCCAGCCAGTAAAAGTTTCGGTATCGACCTCGTCAAGAAGGGTCGTATGGTAGGTCTTTCCCCATCGGGCTCTATGTCCAGGTTTTAAAATCGTACTTTGGTCCGGTGTGTAGGTGTTGGTCATGTTTACGGATCCCTCGACCAACACGGTGGTAATATTCTTTTCGTCGGGGTAGGATGAAAGGTTGAATTCGGTACCCAAAACCTTTACTGCGACTTCATCTGCATTTACTATAAATGGGTGTTCAGTGTCTTTAGCTACTTTAAAATAAGCTTCCCCTTCGATAAAAACCTCTCTATTTTGGCCTTTGATAAATTTGATGGGGTACTTAAATTTTGTTCCGGAGTTCAAGTGAACCAATGTTCCGTCGGAGAGCAATACGTTGAAAATCTTTCCATATGGAATTTGAACTTCGCTATAAACGAGCTCTTCAATTTCTGAATCGGCACTATAGCTTAAAACATTGCCTTTTTGATTGGCAATGACTTTGCCATTTGAGCCTACTATTTTTTGATTTCCTTTCTCTTCGATAACTTCAATAGCATTTTCTCCTGTTCTAAGGGTAATAGCTTCTGGATCGGGCTGCACCGTTTCAAATGTTGTTTCATTTCTTTCAAGTAGAAATAATGTAGAGATTGCCAGACCTACGAAGATGGCCGCATAGCGAACCACTGTTTTCCAAAGAGGTATCGCTTTTGGAACATGCGGATTGATTTTGTTTTTAATGACAGTCCACTCGTCTTCAGTTCCATTTACATCAAGCAATTCAATAGACTCGTCTAAAAGGCCAGAACTGTTCAAATCTTTGATTAACTCTATTTCTTCTTTGGTCAGATGCTTGAAAGCTTCTTGATCAATTCTACCTGTTTGTTGTACGAGCTTAAGAACTTTTTTGAACTGCTCAATATTTGCCATTTTGCAAAGTTTGTTTCCTGTATGTTTCCTATTTTCTAATTTGGGGTGACAGATTATTTGTTTTTTAACAAAAAGGATTGAAAATTCTCCGTAACTGAGTATAATTCTATATAATTGAATTGCAGAAAAGCGAAAAAGATTGAATAAATTTAAGTGTGTAAGTAGCTTTTTGAACAACCAACCATGCAAAAGCCGCCTTTGACCATAGAAGAGTTAGAATTGTTCTTTAAGAGCAATCACGCTTTTTTATGTTTGGTGGCTTTATCTATTGTAAAGGATAAAGATGTCGCAAAAGATATCGTTCAAGATTTCTTTATTTCTTATTGGGAAAGAAGAAAGAATGTACAATTTACCGTTTCCTTTAAGGCCTACGCAGTAAGGGCTATAAAGAACCTAAGTCTTCAGCACGTACAGAAAGTAAAAAAAGAACAGAGTTTGGTAAACCAATTGGTGGCCAACATAAAGGTAGATGAAGAAAAACCTCAAAAAATCGGCAATAAGAAACGCATACAAGAATTGATTGACAGACTACCCGAAAGTCGCAGAAAGATTTTTATCTCTTACGTCATATATGGTCAGTCGTATTCTGAAATTGCCGAAAACAACGGAGTTTCAGTTAATACGGTTAAAACTCAGATGAAGCGAGCCTATCGATTTCTTAGGTCTGAAGCGAACCCAGATTTGCTCTATTTCTGTTTGGTAATGTTCGAAATATTCTAGATAACAACTAGCCGCTATTTCGGAATAGTTCGTTATTTGTTCTCGACCAAGCTGAACAGTTCTTTGTCTAATTGCGGTTTTACCTCGCAAGAAGTATCAAAATGCATGGTAGCCGTATTTTTACTATTGTATTCTGGCCAAGTTGGCAAACCTTCATGATTAGGATTGCCTGTTTTAGCAAAACTGATCCATGCCTGACTCATTTTGGTTGCAAGAACTTGGGCTTCTTCACCGCCCCCCGTCATATTTTGTGCCCTTTGAATATTGTCAAAAACAAAAGGTAGTTCCATACAATGCAACGATTTGTATTTACCATTAAACACAGGTGATTGCCAAGTGAAAAGATACATGAATACCGAAGCACCGTTTTGTAGTGAAGATTTTTCATTCGCCTGAACAACTGCCCCTGGTCTGAACATAGTATCGACATCTAGCAAGTCTTTTGTGTCTGTATCGTTCGGATAGGCTTTTTTGACTGCCTGTATATAGTCATCTGACTTATCTTTCCATTCATTCTTGATATGAGCATATATCTCTTCGTCGGTAGCATCTATAAATCTCATGTTCGCAAAAGGGGCGAACTCATTTTTAGTGGTTCCGATAAGAAGCGGAATGTCTTTCGATAGTTCGAAAGCCTTTTTAGAGAATAATTGATAGGGTAAATCTTCACCATCTCTGCTAGGCCCCCAGTTCAGACCAAAGCCTATTACGGGTTTGCCTGCCGCCTTCATTTTTTCCGCTACATTTTTTAGTGCTTGGGTACTTGCTGCACTTAGTTTATCGAAGGGTACATTTTGTATGCTGTCTACCTGGTTAGGTTCTATACCAAGTAATGACAAAACTTCGGCCCCGATGGCTTGGGTATCTTCTTTTTCGAGAATGTTGGTTCTAAACGAACCACTTTGGTTGATGGCTTTGTGAAAAAGACCTTTAGCCTTCGGCATAGCCATCAGCGTGTTGACTTTTGCACCACCTCCGGATTGGCCAAAAATTGTAATATTATTAGGGTCTCCGCCAAAATTGGCAATATTTGATTTTACCCAATTTAAAGCCGCCACCATGTCAAGAATGCTGTTATTGGCCGAATGTTTGTATTTGTCTCCGTAGGCAGACAAATCTAAAAAGCCAAGAACATTTAATCTATGGTTGATTGAAACTACTACGACATCACCTTTTTTACTCAAATTTTCACCGTCATAAGAGGGTAGCTCTTGACTGGAGCCTGCTGTGAATCCTCCTCCATGGATCCAGAAAAGAACAGGTCTTTTTTTGTTGTCGTCAATACTTGGGGTCCAAACATTAACTCGAAGGCAGTCTTCACTTGTATAACCCCAATCGTGATCAAATACAAATTCGGGTTCATCGGTAACTTCAGTTGTCGGGGTCATGAGTGGAGCCACTGGGCCATAGGTTGTTGAACTTCTTACGCCTTCCCAAGGTGTTGTTTTTTGAGCTGCTTCAAATCGATTGGCTTGGGCATAGGGTATGCCTTTATAGATATATGTTCCATCATGAATATAGCCCCTAACTTTCCCTGATTCGGTATTTGTAACGGCCACGTTTTTTCCAGTTACCAATTTTTGTGCGTTGTTGATTTGAAAAAATAACAAAAAGACAACTGGCAAGATTGTGTGGATGATTTTCATGATAGCGGTTTTATAGTTGAGTAAAGTCTTTTAAAGTATTAGCAGAAAGAGATAGTTTAAATTGATAATTTGACCGATTTATGAGTTTGTTTTTCAAAAGAAATATAAATCTATCATATTTCAAAGTATTAATGTAACAAAGTGAGACAATAGAAGTTTTTTGTTGGTTGGTGGGCCGGGCGAACTGTTGTAAATTAGAGGGGTGAAAGAAAATGCAATCATTATGGAAAGAAACCAACTGTATCCAATATTTTTGAAGGTATCCGAATTGAATATATTAATTGTTGGTGGCGGTAATGTGGCACTGGAGAAGTTGACGTTCCTCCTGAAGTCAAGTCCGAATGCCAAAGTTGAAATGGTTGCTCCTATGTTTAGAAAGGATACTATCGACCTTGCCGGTAAGAATAATGTTACCATGTATACAGACGAGTACAATGACTCGCATCTTGCAAATAAGCATATTGTAATTGCAACGACCGATAACCCTCAAGTTAATCTTACTGTGTATGAAGATTGTAGGAAGAAAAGTCTCTTGGTCAATGTGGCAGACAATCCACCCCTTTGCGATTTTTATATGGGAGGTATAGTAACAAAAGGAAACGTCAAAATAGCTATATCTACCAATGGAAAATCGCCAACTACGGCAAAGAGGCTCCGTCAGTTTTTTGAAGACGTTCTTCCTGATAATATTGATGATTTGGTTCAGAACTTAAATGAATATCGCAAAACCATCAAAGGAGATTTTGAGAAAAAGGTGGAGGTTCTCAATGAATTTACCAAGGGATTGGTCAGGCGTAATCCTCAATAAGTCCCTCTCCCTGTAGTACTTTTCCTGTTTATTTTATTTTGTAGGATAAAAAAACAAAAAAAATATTTTTGTTAAATTTTTTGGCAATTGTGTAACCGATTGCAGTAATCGATTGCGCTTCCAATTATCCTATTTCTCTTTCAAAGATTTTTAAAAAACTTTTTAAGTCTTTCAGAAGCCCGATAAATGGGGCTTTTACAGAGGTTATGCCGATTTGGCTAAATGGTTGAAACTCAATTTTCGTTAAAAACAAACAATTTTGGTTTTTTAGTAAAAAAATTATTGATAATTAAAATTATAGGTAAAATTAGTGCTAAATCAGTGCTAATGGGGCTTTAAAAATGATATTTTGATTTGCTTAAATCAAAACGTAAGCCTATTTTCGTCTATGACGGTATGCAGAATTATTGATTATTACATAGTCATATGGAAGTACACCGTTTTGGCAACCAAGAGAAAATTAATTCTAACAACTACAAAAATTGACACTATGAAATGAACTATCTAACTACACATTTTATGCCCAAAAAGGGCTAGATTGATTTCGATTTAAACTATTAAGTAACTAACAATTTTTAACTAACTACAACATGAAAAACACTACAAAATTTGTAGGTACAGGCTCTGTTGTGTTCAAATCACAGTTTTTGGGCGCATTCTTCATGATTTTACTTGTTGTACCTACCTTAGGTCATGCCAACGAAATTATCGTTGCTGATCGTATCCATGCTTTTGATGTTCCTTTTCAATCAACCGTTTCAGGTACGGTAACTGATGAGAATGGGGTTCCCTTGGCCGGGGCAAGTGTGGTGGTCAGAGGAACCACTAGGGGTACAACGACTGACTTTGATGGTAATTTCTCCATTCAAGCAGAAGGTAACGCTGTTTTGGGCGTAAGCTATATTGGCTACAAAACAGCACAAATTTCAATTAACAATCGATCTACTTTAAGTATAACCCTTGAAGAAGATTCGGCACTCTTAGATGAAGTGGTGGTGGTAGGTTATGGTACCCAAAAGAAGGGTGAAGTAACCGCTGCAATTGCATCCGTAGATGCCGAGCAAATTGGTATTGTGCAAACTTCAAGTACAATAGATGCGGTTAAGGGACAGATTTCAGGGGTTGATATTCAGGCCGGGGGCGGTCGCCCAGGTCAAACTTCTACTGTACGTATTAGGGGTAGAAGATCGGTAACGGCTTCTAACGATCCTTTATATGTAGTTGATGGAATTCCATTGATCGATGGCTCTGAATCAATGTCTGATATTAACCCACAAGACATTGCTTCTATGCAAGTCTTGAAAGATGCCGCAGCTACGGCCGTTTATGGGTCAAGAGGTGCTAACGGTGTTATATTGGTGACTACCAACCGTGGAAAGGTCGGTGAAACACAGGTAAGATATAGTAGCCAATATGGTATAACTTCGGCATCACGCCTTGTGGATATGATGAATGGTCCGGAGTATGCGGCTATGAAAAGGGAGGCCCGACGCTCTTCTTGGGATGGTACCATCCCAGCTGATACAGACGTTTTCTTCGATCCTATTGAATTAGAATCATTGGATCAAGGGCGGTCGACCGACTATTTAGATTTGGTACTTGGATCAGGTTATCAGACCAATCACCAATTAGGAGTTAGTGGAGGTTCAGAGAATACAACTTTCAACTCTTCTATAGGGTATTTCAAAGAGCAGGGTATTATTAGTAATATGGACTATGAGCGTTTCTCAGGAAGGTTGAATGTTGATCATCGTATCAATGATACTTTCAAAATCGGGGCGTCGTTTCTTATTGCACACTCTATTCAGAACTGGGGTTCTAATGCAACAATGGGTGAAGCCTTGGCAAACAACCCTTTAGGTGTGCCATTTGATGAAAATGGTGAGTTGCGATTTTTACCTACCAATGACGGTATTCGAACAAACCCTTTAAACGAATTGGTTGATGGTGCATTTGTTGATGAGAGAAAATGGACCCGTATTTTTGCTCCCATCTCATTAGATATAAACATTACCGAAGGGCTTCAATGGAAAACTCTTTTTGGGCCTGATATTCGTTTAGGTAGACGAGGTGAATTTAGAGGCAGCTTGACGAACGACAATCGTGGAGGTCCTGGAGATGCGGCTATCACTCACTCAGACAACTTTGCCTATACAATAGAGAACTTATTGACTTTTGATAAAGAGGTGTTTAGTGATCAAAATCTTAAAGTAACACTTCTTCAGAGTGTTCAAAGTTCACGTACAGAAATAGCTCAGGCTTCGACCACTGGTATACCTTATGAGTCCCAGAAATTTTTTAATCTAGGTTCTGCAGCCAACAGAAATGTAGCCTCAAGATTAACCGAATGGACCTTGGCTTCATTTATGGGGAGGTTGAATTATGATATTGGAGGTAAATACCTATTTCAAGCTTCGTTAAGGGCTGATGGGTCTTCAAGGTTGGCCGAAGGAAATAAATGGAATTACTTTCCTGGCGCCTCCATTGGATGGCGTATGTCAGAAGAGCAGTTCTTGGCCGATACTTCGGTATCACAATTGATGTTAAGGGCCTCTTACGGTGAAGTTGGAAATACCTCGGTTAACCCTTATCAAACAGCAGGAAGATTGGGTTCTATACCATATGCTTGGGGTGAAGATGGTGTTCTTGGCTTTGGCCTCTCTGAAATACCGAATACCAACTTGGGCTGGGAAGTTTCAAAAACGGTCGACGTTGGTCTTGATTTTGGTTTGTTCAATGGTCGCGTAAGCGGTACTGTGGATTGGTTTAGAACAAATACTGTAGATATTCTTTTAAATAGGAGCTTACCACCTACATCAGGTTATGGTAGCATTTTGCAGAATATAGGTTCTACACGTACCCAAGGTCTTGAATTTGCGGTCAGCACTAAGATTTTCGATAACCCGGACGCTTTTTCATGGAAATTAGACTTTAATATAGCCGGTTATCGTGAACAAATCACCGAGTTGGCCTTGAAGGATGAAAATGGTAATCCTATCGATGATGTGGGTAACTCTTGGTTTATCGGTGAGCCTATTCAAGTTTTTTATGACTACGAAAAGATAGGTATTTATCAATCGAACGAAGTCGATTTGGCCAATTCAATGGAGCAGAAGGTGCCAGGTGAAATAAAATTAAGAGACACAAATAATAATGGTGTCATTGATCCTGATGACCGAAAGATACTAGGTACTGATACCCCAGACTATTATGGTGGTTTGACCAATAGATTTTCGTACAAAGGGCTTGAACTTGGATTGTTCTTCTATTTCCGTCAGGGGCAAACAATTCAATCGGGATTCCATGCAGGGAACAATTCACTATTCGCAAGATATAATAATCTTGATGTGGACTATTGGACTATTGACAATCCTACAAATGCCAATCCAAGACCGAACGAAAACCAAGAAAGTCCGAGAAACGGTTCAACCTTGACTTATTTTGATGGTAGTTTCATCAAACTAAGAAATATATCGCTTTCATACGCTTTGCCAAATTCGGTTACCGATAAATTGGGTATGGATAGCTTGAAATTTACATTATCAGGACAGAATCTGTGGTTCATCACCGATTATGAAACATTTGATCCAGAGGTCGGAGAGTCCGACGATAATGCAGGCCCATTTAGAGTTGATCCTCCAGGTGAAGCCAACGGAGCAAGTTCTTTGGGGTCTGGTATTATTCCAAGTAATAAGATGTACTCTTTAACCTTAAGTGCTACATTCTAATCATGGAGACCATAAAAAAAAATAATATAGATATTATGAAAAGAACAATATATACAGTTTGGTTACTAGCTTTTGGCTTTGTAATCAGTGCGTGTGAGGACTATCTTGAAGAGGAGTTGGTGACAGACGTATCCGCTGCCTCGTATTATACAACTGAAGATGGTCTTAAAGATGCGGTTACCGCTACTTATGGTCTTTTGAAACCGTTTTACGGTCAAGAGATGGGTGCCGCCATGACCACTTTCGGTACAGACATCTGGACCAACGGTGCTGACGGGGGTCATAAATACTTTAATTTTTATGATACCAGTTTGAACTCGGCTTCCTCTTATATTCGCGACGCATGGAATACTTGGTATCGAGGTGTCAATCAGGCCAATGGTGTGATTAATCGGTCAGCTGATGTTGAGATGGATGAGGGTGAGAAAACAACTCTTTTGGCCGAAGTTCGATTTCTTAGGGCTCTTTATTACTTTAATATTGTGACCACTTACGGTGATGCGCACATAAGTTTAGAGGAAACCACAGATATTGAGGTTGAAGCCAATAAAACTTCTCAATCTGAAATCTACGCACAGGCTATAATACCAGATTTAGAGTTTGCGATTGCCAATTTAGGAGAAGAGCCTTTTAATGGTGATTATGGTAGGGCGACCAAACCCGCAGCAGAGTTTTTGTTAGCAAAAGTGTTACTTACCAGAAGTTACACCGGTTTTGCAGAAGGTAACGATGCAGCAAGGGCAGAAACCCTATTCGGCAATGTTATAAACAACTACGGTTTTTCTCTTTTAGATGATTATGCATCCTTATGGGATATAGCTAACCAAGAAAACAGTGAAGTTGTTTTCGCGGTACCGAATTCAAAAGCGCAGGTTGATAGTGATATAGATCCTTACGGTCATAGGTGGCACCTTTATTTTTTAATGGAGTATGATGTACGTAGGGGTATGACTAGGGATATTGCCAATGGTAGGCCATGGAAAAGGCACCGTCCAACAGAGTTTATGTTGTCTTTGTGGGATAGGGATATTGATTCAAGATATGACAAGTCTTTTAAACATGTTTTCTATGCCAACAAAGAAGAGCCAGCCACCGACGCGGTAGGAGATGAACCGGCAAGAGCACCTTTAGCTGTTGGCGACACCGCTATATTTATTCCTGGGCCAATGCGAAATGAACTTTGGCCACAATCGAGACAGGATCAAGTACCTTATATGGTGATTACAGATGATGAGTATTCTGAAAGGTTGTTTCCGCCAATGAACAAATGGATTGACGACACGAGACCTGACAGGCAAAAGGTGAACGGTCAAAGAGACTTTATCCTTATGAGATTAGGTGATGCCTATTTGCTGCGCGCGGAAGCTAGGTTGCAACAAAACAACGCCTCTGGAGCCGCAGCCGATATCAACGTTATTCGCACAAGGGCTGCTTGGCCGGGCCAAGAAGCAGCGCTTCAAGTTGCCGCTGGCGATGTTGACCTTGATTTTCTTTTAGATGAAAGGGCACGTGAACTAGCTGGTGAAGGTTATAGATGGTGGGATCTTACAAGAACCGGTACATTGGTCGATAGAGTTAAAGCGTATAACCCTCAAGGGGCGGCCAATATTCAAGATTATCATACGGTTAGGCCTATTCCTCAAGACCAGATTGATAGAACATTGGGAGGATATCCTCAGAATCCTGGGTATCCCCAATAATTATGTTGTTTGAGTTAGTCAAAAGCCAGCGTTTTTACGCTGGCTTTTTAGTTGCTAACGTTGTATTTCACACATTTTTCTTAAAAAAGGTATAGCGGCAAAAAGCTATATAAAAATTCATATCTTGAAGCAAAATCCAAAATACATATTAAAAAAATGAATATAATTAAATCAAGCAGAGCAAAAATTGTGAATGGCTTGGCACTTACAGCATTAATTCTTTTAGGTTCATGTGGTGAAACGGCTAAAGATGACACTCCATGGGTTGAGATTTTTGATGGGAAAACCTTCAATGGTTGGAGCCAGAAAGGAGGAAAAGCAAACTATGAAGTTCGTGACGGAATCATTGTAGGTAGTACGGTTCATGATACCCCTAATTCTTTCATGACTTCAGACAAAATGTATGGGGATTTTATTTTGGAACTTGATTATAAAGTAGATTCTACAATGAATTCTGGTATCCAAATAAGAAGTAATAGCTATCCGAATTACATGAACGGTAGAGTTCATGGGTACCAGATTGAAATCGACCCTTCAGAAAGGGCTTGGAGTGCCGGAATCTATGATGAGGCCAGAAGAGGTTGGCTCAACCCAATGACCGATAACCCTGAAGCACAAAAGGCCTTTAAACAGAACGATTGGAATCATTATCGTATCGAGGCAATAGGTGACACTTTGCAGACTTGGATCAACGGCGTGCCAGCCGCAAACTTAATTGATGATAAAACTGCTAGCGGCTTTATCGGATTACAGGTGCACAGTATTCGGAAGGAAAGTAAAGAGGGTACTGAAATAATGTGGAGAAATATTAAGATTTTGACCGATAGTCTTTCAAAATATAATAGACCGCACCCAGTAGAGCCCATTATTACGAAAAATAACTTGACCAAATCGGAAAAAGAAGGTGGTTGGGAAATGCTTTGGGATGGTAAGACAACCAATGGTTGGCGTGGTGCAAGATTGGATGAATTCCCTGATAAGGGGTGGAAGATTGAAGACGGTGTCTTAAGCGTACTTTCTTCGGGTGGCGCCGAATCTGCTGCTGGGGGTGATATTGTCACCAAAGAGCTATATGGTGATTTTGAGCTGAAGGTAGATTTTAAACTTACCGAGGGTGCCAATAGCGGTATTAAATATTATGTCAATACCGATATCAATAAAGGTCCTGGTTCTTCTATCGGATTGGAATATCAGATTTTAGACGACGATAAGCATCCTGATGCAAAAATGGGTAGGGACGGTAATCGCACGGTTTCTTCTCTTTATGATTTGATTACTGCTGATGAAAACAAGCCAATCAACCCAATTGGAGAATGGAATACTGCCCACATCATTTCTAAAGATAATCATGTTGAACACAGATTAAACGGAATTAAAGTATTGGAATACGAGCGTAAAAGTGCTGACTACCGAAAATTAGTCGCTGAAAGCAAGTATGAAAAATGGCCCAATTTTGGTGAGGCTGACAAAGGGCACATTTTGTTACAAGACCATGGTGACTTGGTGTCGTTCAAAAACATCAAAATTAAAGACTTGAGTAAATAAACTTTGCTTTCTGGTTGTGGTCAAACCATACCGGTTACTAAACTTAAACTAAAGAATATGAGTTCTAACAGAAGAAACTTTATCAAAAAAGCCTCGGTAGGTGCGGCGGGAATAGCCTTCAGTGGTAGTATAAATGCAATGTCGGCTTCGGAATATTCTCGGATTTTGGGAGCAAACGATAAAATCAACTGTGCCATCATAGGTGTGCGTAGCAGGGCAAAAGCACATATTAAGGCTATTCATACCGATTCGAATGCCAAAATTATCTATAGTTGCGATGTAGATGATAAGATTATTGAAGAACATAATGAATGGTGTAAAAAGAATATAGGGTATGTTCCGAAAGTCGAAAAAGACTTTAGAAAAGTTTTGGAAGACAAAAAGGTAGATGCCGTTTTTATTGCGACACCTGAACATTGGCATGCACCAATGGCCATTTTGGCCCTTCAGGCAGGTAAACACGTGTACGTTGAAAAGCCATGTAGCCATAACCCTTATGAGAATACTTTACTGGTAGAGGCACAAAAGAAATATGGTAAGAAGGTGCAAATGGGTAACCAGCAACGATCGGCCAAATCTTCGGCGCTGGCAGTAAAGGAAATCAATGAGGGTATTATAGGAGATGTCTTCAAGGGAGAAGCCTATTATTCCAACAACAGAGATTCTATTGGAACGGGTAAAAAAATTCCGGTACCTTCAACGCTGGATTGGGAAATGTGGCAAGGGCCAGCAATACGTGAAGATTACAGAGATAATATTCACCCTTATAACTGGCACTGGTTTAAAAATTGGGGTACTGGTGAGGTGCATAACAATGGTACCCATGAAATTGATATTTGTAGATGGGCATTAGGGGTTGATTTGCCCGATAGTGTAACCTCTTACGGAGGAAAGTACGCCTATGATGATGATTGGGAATTTGTAGATAACCAGCAGGTTACTTATAAGTTCGGGGATGATAAATTTATAACTTGGACAGGTCATAGTAGGGGTCTTATAATGCCTAATCAACCAGGTAGAGGTATTACCATTTATGGTAGCAAAGGTATCATCACTCTTAGTAGGGGAGGTTACCAACTATATGATTTGGGAGGGAACCAAATTAAAGATGTAAAGGAAGATGGAGACCAAAGCACCGGAACCAATACTAGGGGAGAAGGTGTTTTAGATGTCAACCACGTAAGCAATTTCTTTGCAGGAATTCGTGAGGATAAATCATTGAACTCCGACATTAAAGATGCCAGCATTACCACCATGCTTTGCCACTTGGGCAATATGGCTCAAGATGCCGGGGAAACCATAAAGATTGATACAACCACTGGTAAAGTCTTGAATAATGATAAAGTGATGAAAGACTGGTGGAAAAGAGAATACGCCTCAGGTTGGGAGCCAAAACTATAAGCAATTCTTTGTAATCTTAGCCTCTGATTTTTCAGGGGCTTTTTTTATGCTGAAGAAGCACCTTTCAAAAGGTACTTCAGTTTGTCAAGTCGAAAGCGCTTACCTAAGATATCTTTGTCTCTTAGGTGTTGTTTTACTCTAAGTTTATAGGCAGTTGTTATCATTTTACTCCATGAAATCAGATTATTTTTTCTGTAAAACAGATGAAAGTATAGATGATAAGGGTAGTTGCACCATTTGATTTTATAATCCGTAGTTCCCATTGATAAATCGATGGTCTTAACACCTATATTGAAGAATAGTTCCAGTCTTTTTAACATGCCTATATCGCCCATATTGTAGTCGGAATATGCAATATCATAGGTTTGAATATAACTGAAAACGGTATCCTCCAAATGAAAGTGAAGGGCAATGTTTATGGGCTGTTCCTTATTATAAATCACAAAAAGAGAGGCTCTCTTTTTAAGCAAAAGGGGGTATACTAGTTCTTGATAATAATGCCAATTATGTAAGTTGTTGTTGTGTACTCTTTTTTCGTCGAACCTCTTTTGAAGAAGAGCTGCGAACTGAGAAAAGAGCTTATCGTAGGCGGCCCTTTCCATTTTGCCATAAAAGAAACAGTACTCTATTTTGTTTTCAGCTTCCAGTTTTTTCTTTTTTGACCTAAGCTTTTTTCTATTGCGTGCACTTAGCTGTTTCAAAATGTAATCGTCTACACTTTTTGAAGCTGTAAGATCTATTAAGAAACCTTTATATTGGCGTATTTTTCTTCGAGAAATATTCTTGCTTAAGGGGGCTTCAGGCACATCTAAATACTCGGGAATATCCCAAACGGAGGTGAACCCTAAATCATCAAATCCGTCAAAATGGTTTGAATTTGCAAGAAGATTCGAGTTGGTAAGACTGTTATTTATGGGGGTATTATAGAATGGAGGTATCTTACCTTTCATGAAAAGGTCAAAGAAAAACCGGTATTTGATGTCAATAGCCAACTCGAAACGATAAATATGTATCTCTGGGGGAATTGGTCGTAAAAATTCGACATTCCTAAAGATAAAATTTATTTATCGTTCGGTAGTAAGGTAATCAGCTATGGTTTTGGCAATTATATCTCGACCATGTTCGTTCCAGTGATGGTCGTAAATTAAGGTCGTCGATTTTTTTGATGCCTTAAAATTGGGTGCAAAATCTAATACCTCAATATTTTCGGCTTTACAGTATCTTAAAAAGCTATCGGCCGTTTTTCTTGAGTCTAGCAGAATAACCGTTTTTTCTTTGTCGAAACCGTAAAGAGAAACTAGGCTTTTGAAATTGTTGAGTCGTTTTAATTCTTGTGCGTCTATTTCTTCTTGCGACAGCGTTACCTCGTTTTCTTGATAGCCGTTCTGGGGCTCTCTAAAAGCTTTGCCCTGAGCAAGTCTTTTAAAGGGTTCGAGAATACCAATTTTTGAACCGTAGGCCAAAAGTTTGATGTTATCACGAATCTTAAAAAGCGTGGAATTCAGCATTTTGATCCTCGCATAATTAGGGCTGTACTCTCCTCTTGAAAGGTCGCTTTCATAATTGAGGTAGATGATTATCTTATCAATTAATTCAAATTGATCTTTATAAGCGTGTATCAAATGCATTTGATTCGCCAAGTCATAGCCGGCATAACCATATTCATATACGCTAATATCTTTTGTTTGTTCTTCGACTTTCTCGCCGGTAGAAATGTAGTAATCTTGATGAAAGCCTTCTATAAATGAATCTCCTATTAAAGCTACTTCATAATCTTCCTCGGTGGGGTTGAATTCATTTTTGGAGTTAAAACCTTCTTCATTGATCCTGAACTCTGAAAAATTCTGATTTCTGTTTCCGGTCACGGCGTATCCTGAACTACCGGGCACACGCTTTTCTACACCATACTCATCAATGTATCTCGGTGGGTCTTCGGTGTACAGGTGTAAAAGCCTTACCAACCCTTCTAAGGTCAGTAAAATCAGAAATACGTATACCAAGCATTTTAATATAAACTTCTTCATCCCTTAGAATTGGAAATAAATAAACGATCTATTGACACCATCATCATAGAATAGCAACATAAGTAATATGAGAACAGAGTATACAAAAAACCTCACATATCTAGATTCAAACTTGAACGGGTTTCTCTCGTCTTTTCTAATTAGATATTCATAAAAGGTAAATAGGGCTATCAAAACATAAAAATCGATCATTCGGTAACCCATCGGATGAACGTAGGGAGCGTAACTGAAATCTTCGATAATCTTATTGATGTAGGCAAAAGAATCGGTTAAGGTGGGAGACCTGAAAAAGATTCTGGAGAAAGTGACCAAAGCAAAGGTCAATAATACCTGGCCAATTTCCTTTAGTGATGGTAACCAACTATTTTCTGCTATTACATTGTCGGCATAGATTCGGTTTCTGCCCATCAAGAATACGGGAATATAAAAAAGCGCATGCAACGCTCCCCAGAAAATAAAGGTCCAATTCGCACCGTGCCAAAAGCCACTAACCACGAAAATTATGGTAATATTTCTTATGGATAAAAGTTTGCCGACCCGATTACCACCCAAGGGAATATAAAGATAGTGTCTGAACCATGTCGATAACGAGATGTGCCAACGTTGCCAATATTCGGCCACGTTACGCGAGAAGTTAGGAAACTTAAAGTTCGACATAAGTTCGACCCCTAAAAGCTTGGCGGTTCCTAAGGCGATATCTGTATATCCGCTAAAATCGCCATACACCTGAAAACTAAAAAGACAAACACCCAAAATGAGCGTGGAAGCTGGGTAGTCGGCATAATTCTGGAATATGTCATCAACAATTGGGGCCAAAGCATCGGCAATCACCAGTTTTTTGAAGAAACCCCAAAGCATAAGTTTAATTCCGCTAGAGGCTTGGTCAAAATTGAAAATTCTTTTATTCGAAATCTGATGTAACAAATTGGAAGCCCTTTCAATGGGCCCAGCGACCAATTGGGGAAAGAAGGCTACGAATGCCGTAAATGCCACCAAATCATTGGTAGGTTTCAGCTTTTTGTAATAAATGTCAAATGAGTAAGACATTGTTTGAAAGGTGTAAAATGAAATACCCACGGGTAGAATGACCCTTAGCGTCCATGTACTTTTCATATCGTACCCAAAAATCGACCACATATCGATGAATGAGTCGACAAAAAAGTTGAAGTATTTGAAAAAACCTAAGAGACCCAAGTTAAAAGCCATGCTTACCCATAGCCAGTATCTTGCCTTTTTTTGATCTAGGTTTTTAAATATTTCTTGCCCCACATAAAAGTCTACCAGTGTACTGAGCATTATCAGTAAAAGAAAACGCCAATCCCACCAGCCATAAAAGATATAACTGGCTACTATAATCAAAATGTTTTGGGCCTTTAGGTTTTTTTTGAAAACCGTCCAATACAAGATGAATACCAGGGGTAGAAAGAATAGAAATTCTATTGAATTAAATAGCAATAGGGTAAGGTTTTAGGTTAGGCTTGTTGTTTTGACATTTGCACTCCTGTCTGTTTAAGATTGCCAACGAACAAATAGTCCATTTCATTATGTTCCACCTTAAATATTTTAAGGTTTTTCATGCATTCATTATTCAGATACAAAAATTCGAAAGCGATTGTCTTAAGGTAGTTGTTCTCTTGCTTTTCAAGGGTGATTAAATCAAGATTGTCAGTAGAGACCGTATTTTCAAGTTCGATAAAGGTATAGCCCGGAGTGCTTGGTTTATCCTTCTTTTGGTTCTTTAGACCATAGGTTAATTTGTGAAGTCTTTCGTTCAGGTTCTTTTCGCGCAAATTTTGTTTAAGGTCGAAAAATTTCTTGACGCTGTTGGCGGTTAGCTTTGATTTTATAGACTTCCTGTTGAAATAAATGTGATATTCGAAATCATAGGTTCTGGTAGCCCATCTTGTTTTATATTCGAAATGACCCTTAGAAAAATCGAATATTTTAAAGTTGTTTTCCAACCCCCATTCTATAAGTTTCATAATGGTTACGGAACCTAAATGAAACTTGGCATAATCGATGTCAAAAACCGTAATGGCATCGAAAATAATCTCCTTTGAAAAATAGTTGAGGGTTACCCCAATAGGTATGTTTTGGTCATAAATAACATAAAGCGCCGCTTTTTTATCTAAAAGTAGGGGGTAGGCGACTTCTTTGTAAAAGTTCCATTCAGTAGCATCAAGGTTATTATTGTATACTTCTTTATCGTCAAAACGTTTTTCCAGAAGATTTCTGAATGACTCGAATAGTTCATCGTACTCTTTCTTTTCAACATCGCCCCATACCATCTTATAACTAATGTCAAAACACTCTTCCAGCCTTCTCTTGTATTTGTTGAGTTTATAACGACTGCTTTTGCTAAAAGTTTTTTGCATAAACTGCTGAAAGTCTGTAAACGTATCGAGATCTATAAGATATCCAGGATATTGCTTACTACTTAAAAAACCGATTTGGTTCGATTCTGATTTTTCAACATTAAAATAGCTAGGAACGTCAAAAATCAGGTAGGTGTCATTGATTTCGTTGGGTCGGTTACCTAAGTTCACTTGGTAATCGATACCTTTTGTCAACGTACTTCCCATATTGTGCCACACGGGTAACGAAGGGTGCTTTGCAAAGGTAAGGGGTGCAAGAAATTCGGGTTTCTTTACCTTTCCATTTGTATAAAAATGTTTTTTCCAAACACCGCTGAAGGTGTCAGATAAAAAGGGATTGCCTTTAATCATGGTTAATTGGATATTTGGGGAAGTATTCTATACGCAGGAAAGTACTCTAGGTCTTTGTCTGTCATAGAATTGCGTAAACGCTTTAATTCTTGCTCTATCAGCTTGTCATAAATTTTTTGGTCGACAATGAACTTCCATAGTTTAAAAGGCATCAAATCTTTCGAAAAACTCGATTTAAAGGCCATAAGCGAATCTTCTCTATTTGCTCTACCTCCTCCGAGATTAAAGAATTTATAGTTCATGTCATTAGCTCGAAGGCGCATCTCGTCTATAATCAATTTAATTCCGCCCAAACTTAAATGCTCGGTTTTGGCCCCGGAAAGATGGTATTGTACGATGTCGTCGGTTAATATAAAAATGGCACCGGCAATTATTTCATCGGTCTCGTCAATTTTACAAAGCAACAACTCGGTTTCGTACTCAGAACTTAGCAAAAGTTTGTAAAAATACCGCTCATCGAAAAAGTAACTCTCATTGGCGTTCACTCGATCCATGTTTTCATGATAAATCGTAATGAATTCTTGAATATCATCCTCGGTAGTGCCCTTATATACAGAACAGGTCTTTCGAGCCTTGTTCAAATACGTTTTTAACCGACTACCATAATTTTGCCTTTGAATATCGATGGGTTGGGTGAGGTCAATATTGACCACAAAACCTGGATTGGTTATTTCGCCAAGTCCCTCTAGAACTTCGTCTTGATGTTCTATAAAAGGATGCAATCTGGAAAAAATAGTAATGATATGGTTTTGCATTAAAAAAGCAATCAACTCTTCTTTGAATTTTTTATTGTTAAAAGAAGGTTTCAGTTTCATCACCAGCGGGCCAGCGTAGCCATAAACGGAGGTAGCATCTTTATAAGGCGTACCAATGATCGGTCTTACCAATAAGGGTAAGGCTACCAAGCCTTGCGGTTCTTCGTAAGAAATAAGAATTGGTTCCTCATCCTGCTTTCTAGAAAGCTCGTGGTAAGAATAAGTATGGTAAAAATCGTGATGTGGAAAGGTGTTGATACATCTTTTCCATTCTTTTTTCTCCCTAATAACCTGTATCATTCCAGATTTTACTTGTTCTTCTAATGTTGTGTCAAAAATACAGTTCAAACGTAAAGAATTTCTTAAAAACGAAAACGTTTAGTAAAATGTTTTAGTTAAAAATTTAGTTTAAAAGTTGATTTAGACGTTTACTGAAATCTTACCCAATAAAAAAGCCCCTGATTTATGGGGCCCAATTATAAATTATTTGAAATAAGATTAAGAAATAATGTTGGCTGTGATTTCAGCTTTTGTTAATCAAAAATGCCAATAATGTCTAAAATAAGAGCGACAGGAATAGCGGCAAGAATAAAAACCAAGCAGCCGACCATAATTCTCAGAAAGAGATTAAGCATTTTAACTCCGATGGGTAGTTCTTGTTCCATAATAGTTGATGTTTACTTAAAGTTAACAAATATTATGTTACAAAACTGTTTTTGAGGAAGTTATTTGTTTACGCCCTGGGTCCTTGTGAATCGTAAAAACGTTTTTTAGTCGATTTTAAAATTAAGGAAGGTTTCTTTTTTAGGGCTTTTTCCCACTTAGTGTTTTGCTTAGCTCCTCTAAAGAAACACCCTTGGTTTCGGGCATCATGAATTTGACAAATAACAATTGCAACACCATCATGAATGCAAAAAAGGCGAATACCGGTCCTGGTCCGACCTTTGTAAAGAGAAAAGGAACCATCGAGGGTATGATTGCCGCTAGTACCCAATGGGTAGAACTGCCAAAAGACTGACCAGCACCTCTTAAATGATTAGGGAAAACTTCTGAAATAAATACCCAAATAACAGAGCCTTGACCAATAGCGTGCGAGGCGATGAATATAAACAGGAAGATAGGCACGGCCATTCCTTGCCATTCTAGAATGAAAGCTGCTGCAACTAAAGATAATGATATAATATAGCCTGCAGACCCAATGTACATCAATTGCCTTCTTCCCAACTTGTCGATCAAGAAGATACCGACCAACGTAAAGATTAAATTGGTGATGCCTATACCGATGCTGCTAAGAAGTGCAGTGCTTTCGCCAAGGCCTGCTGCCTCAAAAATTCGCGGTGCATAATAGAGAAAGGCATTAATACCCGAAAACTGATTGAAAAAGGCTATTAAGAATGCCAATATCAGTGGAAAGCGATATTTCGACATAAAAATACTTTCAGAGGCCTTCTCTTTGCCTATGTCGTCGGCCATTTCTTCCTTGATGGTTTCCAGTGTCAGTTCCGGACTTACTGAATTTAAAATCTCTCTTGCCTCGGCATCTCTGTTTTTGGTTAGCAGCCATCTAGGGCTTTTTGGTACCGTAATAACAAACAAAGTATAGATTATTGCCGGAAAGGCTTCTACGCCGACCATCCATCGCCAATCGTTCTCACCTACATTGCTCAAAGCAGCATTGGAGACAAAGGCAAGTAGTATACCCAATACCAGCATGAATTGATAAAAGCCTACAAGTCTGCCTCGGTCTTTTGCGGGGGCAATTTCAGAGATATATGCAGGTGCTGCGACCGTTGAAGCCCCAACGCCCAAACCGCCAATGAAACGAGCTACGGCAAAGGTGTAAGGGTCATTGGCAAAGGCCGAACCGATGGCCGAGACGGAATAAAGAATACCAATCCAAATCAAGGTGTTCTTGCGACCTATTTTGTTGGTCGGTATGCCGCCGAAAATAGCTCCGATAACCGTACCCCACAAGGCCATACCAATGACCACCGAGCCATGAAAAGCATCGGAAGAGTTCCATAAAAGTTGAAGTTTTTTTTCAGCACCTGAGATGACAACGGTGTCAAAGCCGAATAAAAAGCCGGCCAAGGCAGCTATAAGGGAAATCCTTAAAATTTTAGAATTCATAGTTAAGTTTTGTTGGTGGCAATAAAGCTAACAAAAAAATAACAGTGAAATTAAGAATTTGATAGTGTAGCCTTCCTATAAAGAAAATCCGCTTTATCGATTATCAGAAGATAGTTGGGAGGAGATATAATTCATTATTTGATGACTAGCTCCTTTATTTTTAGAGATGTAATTTGAATTAATGGCCCCAGTTCTAAGTCGATACTCGTTGTTTTCCAAAAGTTTTTTCATGGTTTCCCCGAATGTCCATTTGTCGTTTATGGTAAGAATTCCTTTTTGGGCGACTAGGTCTTCCGCCTCGTTGAAACCCTTAAAATGAGGGCCAATAATTACCGGAATGCCAAACACAGCTGGTTCGAGAGTATTATGAAGGCCTGTGGCAAATCCTCCCCCCACATAGGCAATATCGGCATAGCTGTAAATTTTGGTAAGTAAGCCAATATGGTCGACAATAAGAACCTCGTAGTCGCCAAGATTGTTGTTTTCCATTTTAGAGTAGAGGATGGTTTTCTTTGAAAGAGCTCCCGCCAAGCCTAAAATTTTATCGCTTTTGATGGTATGTGGTGCTAATACATACTTAATATTTCTAGGGGTGTGGTTGATATAATCAATAATGATGTTTTCGTCTTCGGGCCATGTGCTGCCTGCTATGAAACATAACTTGTCCTTTTTAAATGATTTCATAAAATCGAGCGAGTTGTCGCGTTCTAAAATTTCGGAAACCCTATCAAGGCGCGTATCCCCGCTCACTGTGCAGTTGCTGATGCCGATGCTTTTTAGTAATTCTTTTGAGGCAGGGTCTTGAACAAAATAGTGTGAGAAGCTTTTGAGGGCTTTTCTCATGAATGAGCCATGGGATTTAAAATAAATCTGATTTTCATTGAAGATGGCAGAAATTAAAATGGAAGGAACCTGATGGTCTCGCAGAATTTTCAGGTAATTCGGCCATATTTCATATTTGACAAAAATTGCCAGTCGGGGGTTCACTTTTTTTATGAAAGAGGATGCTTTTTCATTTGTGTCTATTGGTAAATAACAAATGACATCTGCAACTGATGAATTTTTTTTGACCTCGTAACCTGAGGGGGAGAAGAACGTAACCACAACTTTGTGATCGGGGTGGTCACTTTTTATTTTTTCAATTATGGGTAGGCCTTGCTCGAACTCTCCGAGTGACGCGACATGAATCCAGATATTCTTGTCATTTGGGCCAAGCTTATTTTCCAGAATGGTCGAGGTGTTCTTTCTTCCCTCAACAAATAATTTGATTTTAGGGTTGAAAAGGGCAACAATCTTCAGAAAGTGCCAAGACAGTTGGGCGAATACATTATAGATAAAATGCACAGGTCTATATTTTAGGCTAAATTACATTTCTTGTAAGAATTTGTTAGTTCTTGGTTTCGTATTTTTGTGGCTGCATTCATAATAGGTTTACATGAAGAAAATACAAATGGTCGACCTCGGAGGTCAGTATCAAGGCATAAAAGATCAGATTAATCAATCTATAGAGACGATTCTAGAAACTTCGGCTTTTATCAACGGGCCTGATGTGCATGCCTTTTCGAGGGAGTTGGAAGATTATTTGGGCGTGAAACATGTTATACCTTGTGCCAATGGTACCGATGCTTTACAGATTGCTATGATGGGTCTTGGGCTCAAACCTGGTGATGAGGTGATTACTGCCGATTTTACTTTTGCGGCGACCGTTGAGGTAATAGCCTTGCTGCAGTTGACTCCCGTGCTAGTCGATGTTTACCCGGATACTTTCAATATTGATGTAGAGGCCATAGAAAGGGCCATTACTCCAAAAACAAAGGCTATTGTTCCCGTTCATCTTTTCGGTCAATGCGCTAATATGGATGCCATCATGGGGTTGGCCAAAAAACATAATCTTTTGGTCATCGAAGATAATGCCCAAGCCATTGGTGCCGATTATATTTTTGACAATGGAGATAAGCAAAAGGCAGGTACGATTGGTCATGTTGGGGCTACCTCCTTTTTCCCATCAAAGAATCTGGGAGCTTATGGCGATGGGGGCGCTATTTTTACAAACGATGATGATTTGGCGCATACTTTAAGAGGTATTGTCAATCATGGTATGTACGAGAGATATCATCATGATGTGGTCGGTGTCAACTCGCGTTTAGATTCTATTCAGGCGGCGGTTTTGAGAGCGAAACTACCCCATTTAGATGCATATTGTTCAAGGCGGAGAAATGCCGCCGAAAAATATTCCCAAGCCTTTAATGGTGTCAATGATGTGATTGTTCCTCAAGTGGTTTCTAAATGTGACTGCGAACTAGGTTCGTGCAGTTGCCATGTTTTTCATCAATACACTTTGAGAATTACAAATGGCAAACGCGATGCATTGGCGGCTCACCTTTCCGAAAAGGGAATTCCTTTTGGTATTTACTATCCTATACCTTTGCATAAGCAAAAGGCTTATATAGACGAGAGATACAATAAAGGTGATTTTAAGGTCACCAACCAATTGGTCGATGAAGTCATTTCTTTACCGATGCATACCGAACTAGATGACGAACAAATTGAATACATTGTCCAAACAATCATAAAGTTTCTAAGTAAATAATATACATTTCCTCAAAAAATAGCTTCGCCAAATAATACTCATATGAAAATACTTGTTACCGGGGGATTAGGTTTTATTGGATCCCATACCGTCGTAGAATTACAAAACGATGGTTTTGATGTCGTGATTATTGATGACTGTTCCAATTCTTCCGAAGATGTTCTTAAAGGAATAACCGATATTACCGGTAAGAAGCCTTTGTTCGAAAAAATTGATTTAAAGGAAAAAGAGAAGGTAGAAGACTTTTTTAAACGGCATGAAGATATTGGAGGGGTCATTCATTTTGCCGCATCGAAGGCCGTTGGGGAAAGTGTTGAGAAACCTCTTTTGTATTATGAAAACAATATAGGTACGTTGGTTTATCTGCTGAAAGAGCTTTCTAAAAAGAACAATTCGAATTTTATTTTTAGTTCTTCCTGTACCGTTTATGGTCAGGCTGATCAAATGCCAATTACGGAAGATGCACCCGTTAAAGCGGCCGAATCGCCGTATGGCAATACCAAACAGATAGGTGAAGAGATTATTAGTGAAACATGTAAAGTAACACCTGAATTAAATGCAATAGCCCTTCGCTATTTTAATCCTATGGGTGCGCACCCTAGTGCTAAAATCGGAGAACTTCCCATGGGGGTCCCCCAAAATTTAGTTCCTTTTATTACGCAAACCGGGGTTGGAATCAGAAAAGAGCTTTCGGTTTTTGGAGATGATTATCCAACGGAAGACGGCACCTGCGTTCGTGATTATATATATGTAGTCGATTTGGCCAAAGCGCACGTTCAAGCCTTGAAAAGATTGTTGAACAAGAAGAACGAAAAGAATTACGAGGTGTTCAATCTAGGTACGGGCAAAGGTAGTTCTGTTCTTGAGGTGATTCATAGTTTTGAAAGGGTTTCGGGCGAAAAGCTCAATTATAAGATTGTGGGTCGTAGACCGGGAGATATTACCGAAGCCTACGCCGATACCAAAAAAGCGAACGAGGTTCTGGGATGGAAAGCTCAATATTCTTTAGATCAGGCCATGAAGTCGGCTTGGGACTGGGAACAAAAAATTAGGTCTTAAGTCCACCTTATTATCTTTGGTCAAAATCTTACGGCTTTTGTTAAAAACCGTATGCCTTGCATTTTCGTAGATTGGTTATGGCGATAGATTATTCAAAATCTCTTGAGCTCTTGCAAAAAACAGTTCACGAGGCTTTATACGACGAGTTGGTGGCCCAACTTCAGAAAGATTTTGTTTTGGCCAATATCAATGTTGATTTGATGGTCGGTATTGATCCTTCCGACCTTTGCAAGGTACTTCATGAAAAAGTTTACTATTTGATTATGGAACGCTTCTCGGAGTATCTGAATCTTTTGTATGTTATCGATGTGCCTGAGCGCGATTTCAAGAAAATCAATGTTACCGATGTGGTCGATGTGGCAGAACAAGTAACCCATTTAATTCTTGAAAGAGAGCATCAAAAAGTGTGGCTAAAAAGTCATTATAGCTGAACGGATTGAAAATTAGGTTTCATTGTTCTTGTCAAGCTTCACTTTAGCTTTCGATTAACACAATTTTTTTACGTTTTCAACAATCGGGTAGTTTTTTGATCGTTATCTTTGTTTTTTATTAATGAGTGTTCATAATATCTCCCAAATATGGGAAATATTGTATTTTTGTATGAGCTTATCTTTGGTTTTATACAACACCAAGATTTTTTGACATGTTTCACAATATCAATGCTTTTGGTTCGCTTTTGCGATAGCATTTTCGAACCGTGGGCTGTTGAAAAGTCAGATCTTGTTAAGTATTCGGTCAAGGGCAGGTTCTAATTTTATTTGCACGACAGATATCTTTTATGGATAAATATTCCTTTCTAAATGCCGCACACACTGCATTTTTTGCGGATTTATATGACAAGTACCTTAAAGCCCCCGATAGTGTAGAGCCCAGTTGGAGGGCCTTTTTTCAGGGTTTCGACTTTGGGTCTGAACTCGCTTTGGAAGATTTTGATGTATCTGAACTGGTTAATGGTTCGGTATCTCAAAATGGGCAAGCGGTTGAAGTTCCTAATTCTTTACAAAAAGAGTTTCAGGTAATTAGATTGATTGATGGTTATAGAAGCCGCGGACATCTATTTACCAAAACCAATCCGGTTCGAGAGAGAAGAAAGTATGAGCCAACCCTCGAAATTGAGAATTTCGGACTTTCCCAAAGCGATATGTCCACTGTTTTCAATGCTGGTGAGATAATTGGTATTGGCGCCAGTACTTTGGCCGATATAATCGATCATTTGCAGCGTATCTATTGCGATGCCATTGGGGTTGAATACATGTACATTAGAAACCCGGAACGCATTGAGTGGATTCAGCAATGGTTGAATGTTAATGATAATCACCCAAAGTTTGATGTAGAGCACAAAAAGAGAATCCTCAAAAAACTGAATCAAGCAGTTTCTTTTGAAGGGTTTTTGCACACAAAATATGTTGGTCAGAAGCGCTTTTCGTTAGAAGGTAACGAATCGTTAATACCTGCTTTGGATGCTGTTGTAGAAAGAGCGGCTGAGTTGGGTGTCGAGCAATTTGTTATGGGTATGGCCCACAGGGGACGTCTTAATGTTCTGACGAATATTTTTGGTAAAGCCGCCAAAGATATTTTTAGCGAGTTCGACGGTAAAGATTACGAGCAAGAGATATTTGATGGTGATGTTAAATACCATTTGGGATGGACATCCGAAAGAAAAACCGATAACGGTAGACGAATTAAAATGAATATCGCTCCGAACCCATCACACCTAGAAACTGTAGGTGCTGTGGTTGAGGGTATTACAAGGGCTAAACAAGACACTCATTTTCCTGAAGATTTTTCTAAAGTATTGCCTATTGTTGTTCACGGCGATGCTGCCATTGCAGGTCAAGGTCTGGTCTATGAGGTTGTTCAAATGGCGACCTTGGATGGTTACAAAACAAACGGAACGATTCACATCGTTGTAAATAACCAAATCGGTTTTACTACCAACTATCTAGACGCGCGAACTTCTACCTATTGCACCGATGTTGGTAAGGTCACTCTAAGCCCGGTACTACATGTGAATGCTGATGATGCCGAGGCGGTTGTACACGCCTCATTGTTTGCGCTTGAATATAGAATGCGTTACAATAGAGATGTCTTTTTAGATTTATTGGGCTATCGAAAATATGGGCATAACGAAGGTGATGAACCGCGATTTACGCAGCCAAAACTATATAAGGCTATTGCCAAGCACTCTAATCCCAGAGATATTTACGCCGAGAAATTGATTCAAGAGGGCGTAATCGAAGAGGGATATGTGAAGAAACTGGAAGAAGAATATAAGGCGTCTTTAGAAGAAGAGCTGGAAGATTCCAGAAAAGAGGACAAAACGAAGATTACCCCATTTATGGCCGACGAATGGAAAGGTTTTTCCAATGTGCGCGAATGGGAGATGATGGACAAGGTCGACACCAGTTTTGAAGAATCAAAACTTACTGAAATAGCCAAGGTGATTACTGAGTTGCCAGAGGGTAAAAAATTTCTGCGTAAGGTTGAAAAATTGGTAAGAGATCGTAAAAAAATGTATTTCGAAACCCAAACTTTAGATTGGGCCATGGGTGAATTGTTGGCCTACGGCACATTGCTTTCTGAAGGTTACGGGGTTCGAATGTCAGGTCAAGATGTTGAGCGCGGTACCTTTTCGCACCGTCATGCGGTAATGAAGGTTGAAGAGAGTGAAGAAGAGGTGATGCTCTTAAACCACATTTCTGAAGACCAAGGTAAGTTTCAAATTTATAATTCGTTACTCTCCGAATATGGTGTAGTTGGTTTTGATTATGGCTATGCCATGGCGAGCCCGAATACTTTGACAATTTGGGAAGCCCAATTTGGCGATTTCAGCAATGGTGCCCAAATCATGATTGATCAGTATATTTCTGCTGCAGAAGATAAATGGAAGCTACAGAACGGTCTCGTAATGTTATTGCCACATGGTTACGAGGGTCAGGGGGCCGAGCACTCTTCGGCCCGTATGGAGAGATATCTGCAGCTATGTGCTCGCGATAACATGTACATTGCCGATGTGAGTACTCCTGCCCAAATGTTCCATATTTTGAGAAGGCAGATGAAGGTGAACTTTAGAAAACCACTGATCATTTTTACGCCAAAAAGTCTTTTACGTCATCCGAAGGCTGTTTCATCGGTAGATGAATTGGCGAACGGAAGTTTCCAAGAGGTAATAGATGATACGAATGTGAAGGCAAAAGAGGTTAAAACACTTGTTTTCTGTACCGGTAAATTCTACTATGATTTGTTGGCAGCAAAAGAAGAGCATTCAAGAAATGATGTGGCCTTGGTTCGTGTTGAGCAGTTGTTTCCGTTACCGACGGAACAGATGAAAGAGATTATTTCGAAATACGAAAATGCCGATGATATTGTGTGGGCGCAAGAAGAACCTCGCAATATGGGCGCTTGGAGCCATTTGATGATGCATTTTCCGGAGTCGCAACAATTTAGGGTAGCTTCCAGAAGATTCTACGCTTCCCCTGCTGCCGGTAGTGCCGTAAGGTCAAAAATGAGGCATCAGCAAGTAATTGACTATGTTTTCGATAAATCAAAAGACAATATGTCGAAACCCACCCCAAAACCAAAAGAGGAGGCGAAAGCCTAATTATAGCTTTTCCTCTAAAAGAATAGTAACTAAAATAACACAGCAAATAAGAATAGCATGATATTAGAAATGAAAGTTCCATCTCCGGGCGAATCGATTACCGAGGTTGAGATAGCCGAATGGTTGGTCGAAGACGGTGATTATGTCGAAAAGGACCAGGCCATTGCCGAAGTGGACTCTGATAAAGCAACTCTTGAACTTCCGGCAGAAGAGAGTGGAATCATTACTTTGAAGGCCGAAGTAGGCGATGCAGTAGCTGTTGGCGAAGTGGTTTGCCTAATTGATACCGATGCCGCCAAACCAGAAGGAGCAAGTGATGGAGCGGACAGTACCATGGGCGGAGGCGATGAAGGTTCGGGTGCTAAGGCTGAGAAAGACTTGGCAAAAGAGCAAGAAGCCTCTTCGAAAAGCGAGGGGGAAAAAGCTCCTCAGCCTGCGCAGGCTAAGGAAACATATGCTTCTGGTGTAGCTTCACCGGCGGCAAAGAAAATTTTAAGCGAAAAAGGCATTGAAGCTTCTTCTGTTAAAGGAAGTGGTAAAGATGGTCGAATAACTAAGGACGATGCCGTGAAGGCGGTACCGTCTATGGGCAGCCCATCGGGTGCGAGTAGAGGTGAGACCCGTTCGAAACTTTCGATGTTGAGAAGAAAGGTTGCCGAGCGTTTGGTTTCCGTTAAGAATGATACAGCGATGTTGACCACCTTTAACGAGGTCGATATGTCACCTATTTTTGATTTACGTTCTAAGTATAAAGAAGATTTTAAATCAAAGCACGGGGTGAGCCTTGGTTTTATGTCGTTTTTCACTTTGGCCGTAGTTCGTGCCCTGAAAGAATTTCCTGCTGTAAATTCTATGATAGATGGCAAAGAAATGATTTCGTATGATTTCTGTGATATTAGTATTGCTGTTTCCGGGCCTAAAGGTTTGATGGTGCCTGTTATAAGAAATGCCGAGAACTTAAGTTTTAGGGGTGTCGAGGCCGAAGTTAAGCGTTTGGCCATTCGTGCTCGAGAAGGCGAGATAACTGTTGATGAGATGACCGGAGGTACTTTTACTATTACCAATGGTGGGGTTTTTGGATCAATGCTTTCAACGCCGATTATCAACCCGCCTCAGAGTGCTATTTTAGGTATGCATAATATTGTAGAGCGCCCAATCGTTCGAGATGGCGCTATTGCGATTGCTCCTATTATGTACGTGGCTTTGTCCTATGACCATAGAATTATTGATGGTAAGGAATCCGTTGGATTCTTGGTTGCTGTTAAAGAAGCACTTGAAAATCCGGAGGAGCTATTGATGAGCGGTAATTTAGAAAGAGCCTTAGAGCTTTAAGATATAGATTCATTAAAAAAGGCCGGGCCGCACATGTGCGGCCCGGCCTTTTTATTTTTAGTGAGAAGAATTATTTCTTCCTTAGATACACACAAGATTTATCATAGTCAATAATGGCCTTTGCTTTTTTAAGCACATCTGCCCCGATAATACCATCTACTGGTAAAACATTGTGAGCGGTAAGGGCCTCGTTGACATGAACTAGGTCGAAAAGTACAATTTTGGTTTTCCTTTTCTTCCACTCGCCGATTTCTATCTTGTTTTTTAGGGAAATAAGTGTTTTTAGGTTGGTGCCTCCTGCTCCCGCTGCTTTGATTTCCGATTCTTCAGAGCTTAGTTTAAAATGCTCGACCTTATCAAATCCGATACAGGTATTAGAGGCGCCCGTATCAAGAATGAACCTGCCCAATATGCCATTAATTTTCGCGGTAATTTCAAAATGGTTCGTCTCGGTTACTTCGAGTTTTATTCGGGAATAATCCTTCTTAGTTAAAAAACTTTTTAATGATGCCATAGCCTAGCTAAGTATATTGATGCAACTTATTTAAAAAGAAGCAAAGATAGGTTAAAGGCTTGACGGCCGTGTCATATGGGCCATAAAATGAGATATAGTTTCTAGATACTAAAGATAAGGCTATTTTTGCGCCATGAATTTGACAGATACACATACTCATTTGTATAGTGAGCAATTTGATGAAGACCGGGATAAGATGATACAAAGGGCCTTTGAACGTGGTATCGAACGTTTTTTCATACCTGCTATAGATTCGACATATACCGATGCTATGTTGAAATTGGAGGCCGAGTACCCAGAGAATATGTTCTTGATGATGGGTTTGCATCCCACCCATGTTAAGGATAATTATGAAAATGAATTGTCTCATGTAGAGGAGATGCTCGCTAAGCGCAAGTTTTATGCTGTAGGTGAAATAGGTATCGATCTTTATTGGGATAAAAGCTATTTGCAACAACAGCAAGATGCTTTTAAAAGGCAGATCGAGTTGGCCAAAAGTTATCATCTGCCGATTGTTATACACTGTAGGGAAGCTTTTGATGAGATATTTGAAATTCTGGAAGAGTGTCATGATGACGAACTTCACGGTATCTTTCATTGTTTTACGGGTAGCGTTGATCAAGCCATGAAAGCATTGTCTTATAATATGAAGTTGGGAATAGGTGGGGTGGTCACTTTTAAAAATGGTAAAATAGATAGGTTTTTGAATGAAATACCTATTTCTGAGATTGTTTTGGAGACAGATGCTCCTTACCTCGCCCCAACACCTTTTAGGGGCAAAAGAAACGAAAGTGCTTATTTGGTTAACGTGGCCGAAAAACTTTCGCATATATATAAGGTGTCGATTGAGGAAGTAGCGAACGTAACTACAGAAAACTCCAAAACTGTTTTTGGAATTTAAGGATGATGTTTTGAGCGGAGCAACTAAAATTTTGTTGATTTATACGGGCGGTACCATTGGTATGGTCAAAGATTACAAAACAGGTGCATTAAAGGCATTTGACTTTAGTGAGTTGTTGAAGCGAATACCCGAGTTGAATCAGCTTGATTGTAAAATCGATACGGTATCTTTTGATAAGCCTATTGATTCTTCTAATATGAACGCTCGGCACTGGATTCATCTCGCCAGTTTGATCGAGGCACATTATGATGAATATGATGGTTTTGTAGTTCTGCATGGTAGTGATACCATGAGTTATACTTCTTCCGCGTTAAGCTTTATGCTAGAAAATTTGGCAAAGCCGGTAATATTTACTGGCTCACAACTTCCAATAGGTGACCTAAGAACCGATGCCAAAGAGAATCTTATAACTTCAGTGCAAATTGCCGCCCTGACCGAGAACGGTCAGCCGGTTGTTCAAGAAGTAGGGCTTTATTTTGAATATAAGCTTTACCGGGCCAACAGAACTACCAAGATTAATGCAGAGCATTTTCAGGCCTTCGCATCGTTAAACCACCCGCCCTTGATTGAGTCGGGGGTGCATTTGAAAGTATACCGTGATAATTTATTGGGTAACTCGGGTAGTAAAAAGTTCAAGGTGCATAAAATAATGAGCGATGATGTGGCTATTTTGAAACTGTTTCCCAATATGTCTGAGAAGGTAATGAGGAGTGTTTTGGATATTCCGGGTTTAAAGGCCCTAGTAATGGAAACCTACGGTTCAGGAAATGCCCCTACAGAGCCTTGGTTGAGTAACGCCCTGAATTTGGCCGCAGAAAGAGGTGTGCAGGTTGTGAACGTTACGCAATGCTCTGGAGGTTCTGTGGTGATGGGAAGATATGAGACAAGCAAACACCTTCAAAGTGCCCAAGTTATCAATGGTAAAGATATAACGACCGAGGCCGCCATTACCAAGCTGATGTACCTTCTGGGGAGCGAGATTTCCCCAAAATTGTTCAAAACCGTATTTGAAACTTCCCTTCGTGGTGAAATGCGATAAAAGTTCTTGTTTAATTTCATCAACTAATATTTTTTTTGTTATTTGGCCAACCCGAATTAGGTGAGCCTATCTCGTCTTGGATAACATGAAAGGGCAGGGGCGTTTTAGAGAGGTGGCCGAGTGGTCGAAGGCGCACGCCTGGAAAGTGTGTATACACCAAAAGTGTATCGAGGGTTCGAATCCCTTCCTCTCTGCAAGTGCAAAAAGATTTTTCGAGCCAATACTGGAAACCGGGAAATATTTGTAAGTTTAGTTTTATTAGCAAAAGGGAGGCCGTGAGTAGCGGTTTGTGATTGGGTTAGAGACACTTGAATGTGTGTCGAGGCCTAGTTAAAACGGTGTTTGACGCTTCTTGTATGCTTTGAAGTTTTACTTTTTTTGTTACGATTTTTTTTTATCTTTAACCCTATTAAATAACTAATCTAAGTTTGAAAAAATGAAAAAATTATCCTCTATCCTAGCCGTTGGCGGGTTGTTTGTATTGAGCACAAATACTGTAAATGCAATGGCTACTGCTGCAACTATGTTACAAGACGCCCCCGCTGAAGCAGAAAAAGGTTTTACCCAAGTTTTAAAAGAAATGTTTATTCAGGGTGGTGCCGGTTTCATGGGTATTGTACTTTTATGTTTGATTTTAGGTTTGGCAGTTGCTATCGAAAGAATCATATACTTGAACATGGCTACTACCAACACAACTAAATTGAAGCAGCAAGTAGAAGATGCCTTGGCTTCTGGAGGTGTTGAAGCTGCTAAAGAAGTTTGTAGAAATACAAAAGGTCCTGTTGCTTCTATTTACTATCAAGGTTTGGATAGAGCAGGAGAAAGTGTTGAATCTGCTGAAAAGGCTGTTGTTGCCTACGGTGGTGTTCAAATGGGTCAATTAGAGAAAAACGTTTCTTGGTTGTCTCTTTTCATCGCTATTGCTCCGATGCTTGGGTTCATGGGTACGGTAATCGGTATGATTCAGGCCTTCCAGAAAATTAGTGCTGTTGGTAACTTGAGTGCCTCTCTTATTGCAGGTGATATCCAGGTTGCACTTTTGACTACGGTATTCGGTCTTATCACCGCTATTATCCTTCAGATTTTCTACAACTACATCATCGCTAAAATTGATAGCATTGTTAACGATATGGAAGATTCTTCTATCGTTTTGATCGATTTGTTGGTAGATCACAAAAAGTAAATCGCACACCTTTAAAACCTTAAAATTATGCATAAGATTATAAAAATTGCGCTCATTGCAATCGGTTTGATAGGTGCTGTGCTTTGGTTCTTGTTACCAGAGTCTGAGATGCCTGCTGCCGAAGCAGCAAGTAGTGGTGCGCTAAATACCATGTTTGTCATTACCTATGTATTGTTGGGTGTGGCTATATTTTTCAGTTTGATTTTCTCTATCAAGAATTTGTTCGCTAATCCGGCAAGTCTTAAAAAGAGCCTTTTTGTTGTTGTAGGTTTCTTATTGGTAGTTGGTATCGGTTATGTAATGGCCGATGGTACCGATGTAAGCCTTCAAGAAATGGCCGATAGGGGAGTTGCGACCACTGAAAGTGAAGTAAAACAAATTGGTGCAGGTATCAATGTGTTTTTTATATTGACCATTATCGCCATCGCTTCCATGATTTGGGGCGGTGTTAGAAAGATGACTAAATAATTAAAAAGTTTAAATTATGCCAAAAAGAGGAGCACCAGCAGAGGTAAATGCGGGATCTATGGCAGACATCGCGTTCTTGTTACTTATTTTCTTTCTAGTAACAACAACGATTGAAACAGATGCTGGCCTTGACCGTATGTTACCGCCTATAGAACCGCCCGAGAATGATGTTGTTATTAAGCAGAAGAATATCTTCGAAGTGAATATCAACAAAAACGGTCAGCTATTGGTAGAGGATGAGTTGACTGATATAAAGAATTTGAGGGAAAGAGCTATTGCCTTTTTGGATAATGGCGGCGATGGAACCTGTACTTACTGTAAAGGAGCCAAGAACACAGAATCATCTGATAACCCGACAAAAGCTATTATTTCTTTAAAGAACGATAGGGAAACTAAATACAGTACCTATATTACTGTTCAGAACGAATTGGTAGGGGCTTACAACGATCTAAGAAATCGTGAGGCTCAGCGTCTGTTTAAAAGAGATTTCGTTGATATGGAGGCGGAATATCTGAATCCGGAGACCGAATCTAGCACAAAAGACGATTTGAAGGAAAAAGTTAAAAGAGTACAAGACTTGTTCCCTCAAAAACTGTCGGAAGCTGAAACCAGTGCAAACTAACAATAACAGTTAAACAAAGAATACTATGTCAAAATTTGCAAAGAAAAAAGATGAAGGTTTGCCAGCGGTAAACACGGCTGCCTTACCTGACATTGTTTTCATGCTGTTATTTTTCTTCATGACCGTAACGGTAATGAAAGATAGTACCTTGAAGGTAGAAAATACCCTGCCTAATGCCAGTGAAACAAAGAAACTGGAAAAGAAAGATAGGGTTATTTATATCTACGTGGGTGCACCAACTTCGCAGTATGCTTCACAGTTCGGTAAAGAACCTAAGATTCAATTGAACGATAAATTTGCCGACCCATCTTCAGTAGGAGATTATATTTTGCAAGAGCGAGCCAAAAAAGCTCAAGAATTGCAGAATGTATTGACCACTGCACTTAAAGTCGACAAAAATGCTAATATGGGTCTCATCTCTGACATTAAGCAAGAACTACGTAAGGTTAATGCATTAAAAGTAAATTACACCACTTACGAAGGTGATGCTTTTAATAACCTTCAGTAGAATCTATTCTTAGTTCAGTAGATAATAATATTTTTAAGCGCCTTGAATTTAATTCAAGGCGTTTTTTATTTGTCTAAATTAGTAGCATGAGATTTCTATCAGCACTTTCCTTTTTGTTCTTGGTGTGTACTGTACAGGCACAGATTATTCAAGATTCAGTAGAGGTTGATGATAAATATTTAGAAGATCAATTTTATTTAGGTCTCACTTACAACTTTCTCTTAGATAAGCCAGATCCTGTCAATCAAAGTAATCTGTCTTACGGCCTTCAAGGTGGATTAATAAAGGATTTGCCCTTGAACCTTAGAAGAAATGTTGCCCTCGGTATCGGTTTGGGGTATGGTTACTACTCTTACTACTCCAATCTTTTAAGTACTGAATTAGACGAGGGTTTTGAATATTCCATATTAGAGGATGAGGATGTTTTTAAGCGAAATAAGATTGAAACCCATATGCTTGAAATGCCCCTGCAATTTCGTTGGCGGAATTCTACCGCTGAATCACATAAGTTTTGGCGTATCTATGCAGGTGTTAAGTTAGGGTATTTAGTAGGTGGCCGGTCTAAGTATGTACCCAGAGAAGGGCCTAAAGAGACTTTTTACAATGGTGATATTCGTAAATTTCAATACGGACTCACCTTTAATTTTGGCTACAATACCTTCAACCTGCACGCTTATTATGGGTTGAATAACTTGTTTAATGATGGCGTTTTGTTGAATGGCTCTCCGTTTACCATTCGCCCCTTACGTTTGGGGTTGATTTTTTATATACTATAGCTTCCTTTAGAGCCAGTACCTAATCGTGATTAATTGGGAAATCATCCCTATAAAAAAACCTATTAAAAGTTCAGGTTTTGAGTGGGCTTTTAAATATAGTCTAGAGGTAGCAACCAGACCGGAGGCTAACGTTACCAAGCTTACTGCAATAGTAATGTTCTTTTCAAAGTGAATGCTTAAGCATACCAAGAACATAAAAAGACTGCCCATACCCATGAGGTGCATACTTACTTTTAGCTTAAAGAACAACAATAACAAGGTGGTCATTGAAGCGGCAATCAGCCCTAAAAAGTAGAAATGTAGCTCAGCAATAAAATTGTTGAAAATCACTTTATAGACTACTAAGAAAAGTAGAATAAGATTAATGTATAATGGGTATTTGCGCTCTCTTAATTGCGGTACAAAAATGTTACTTGCCAGACCGATATTTTTGAGGATAAAGAATGTGATAATAGGTATGATTACCGTTAGGATAAAAACGGGAAGCAAAATGGGATTCCGGATTTCTGGAGGGCTGTATTTTGGAGTGATTAAAAAATAGGATATACAACCCGCAATAGGAATGAAAATTGGGTGGAATAGGTAAGATATTGCTTTTAGAAAGACCCTCATTAAATCTGTTTGCGCAATCGGGCAACGGGTATATCCAGCTGCTCTCGATATTTGGCGACCGTTCTACGGGCAATAGGGTAGCCCTTTTCTTTTAAAATAGCGGCCAATTTATCATCCGTTAAGGGTTTTTTCTTCGATTCTTCACCGATAACGGTTTCCAATATTTTCTTTATTTCCTTGGTCGACACATCTTCCCCTTGGTCGTTTTTCATTGATTCAGAGAAGAATTCTTTGATGAGTTTAGTGCCATAAGGGGTATCAACATATTTGCTGTTGGCTACCCTTGAAACGGTCGAAACATCCATTTCAATTTCATCGGCAATATCCTTTAAGATCATCGGGCGCAAGTTTCGCTCGTCTCCAGTAAGAAAATATTCTTCTTGGTAGTTCATAATAGAATTCATGGTAACGAATAGCGTCTGTTGCCTTTGGCGAATGGCATCTATAAACCATTTGGCGGCATCGAGCTTTTGCTTGATAAAAAGAATAGTATCTTTTTGCGATTTCGACTTGTTTTTGGCATCCTTATATCCCTTCAACATATTACTGTATTCTTTTGATACATGTAATTCTGGGGCATTACGGCCGTTCAATGAAAGTTCGAGTTCGCCCTCTACGATTCGTATGGAAAAATCGGGAACCACGTGCTCTACCATACGGTTATTGCCTGAATATGACCCACCCGGTTTCGGATTCAACTTTTCAATTTCCGAAATGGCATCCTTTAATTGCTCTTCCGTAATGTTATGTTTCTGTAGAAGTTTTTTATAATGCTTCTTGGTAAACTGCTCAAAAGACTTTTCAAGTACTGTTATGGCCAGTTCTACCGGCGGAGAGGCTTCTTTTCTTTTGAGTTGAATAATTAGGCATTCTTCTAGAGAACGTGCCGCTACGCCCGGCGGATCAAGTTTCTGAACTATTTTAAGAACTTTCTCAATAGTCTCTTCATCCGTATAAATATTTTGGGTAAAAGCTAGGTCGTCTAATATGTCCGTTAGTGGCCGACGAATGTATCCGCTTTCATCAACACTTCCCACCAAAAACTCGGCAATACCCCACTCTTCGTCACTGAGATAAACGGTATTTAGTTGGTTCAACAAAAATTGATTGAAAGATACCCCTGCGGCATAGGGAACGTTTTTTTCCTCATCGTCAGAACTGTAATTGTTCGCTTTTGTTCTGTAATCAGGTATCTCGTCATCACTCAAATAATCATCAATATTGATATCGTCGGTATTGATGGTCTCGGCATCGGTATCGGCATTGTCATAATTGTCGGCAAATTCGTCTTCATAGGTGTCGACCTCTTCTTTGCCACCTTCCAATGCGGGATTTTCTTCCAGTTCTTGTTTAAGTCGCTGCTCAAATGCCTGGGTAGGCAATTGAATCAACTTCATCAGCTGTATCTGCTGAGGAGATAATTTTTGCGATAATTTAAACTGTAAGTGTTGTTTAAGCATTGAATTCAGGGATTGCCTAGTTCTATAAAGTTAACTATTTCCGATTAAAACTCTGCATTTTGTGGTGTTCTAGGAAACGGAATCACATCTCTGATATTGCCCATTCCGGTCGTAAAAAGAACCAATCTTTCAAACCCGAGGCCGAACCCACTATGTACTGCAGAACCGAATTTTCTTAAATCTAGATACCACCAAAGTTCTTCTTCCGGTATGTTTAGATCGGCCATTTTATCTTTAAGTACATCAAGTCGCTCTTCCCTTTGCGAACCGCCAACAATTTCACCAATTCCGGGGAAAAGAATATCCATGGCCCTAACGGTTTTGCCATCTTCATTCAATCTCATGTAGAACGCTTTTATTTTGGCAGGATAATCGAATAAAATCACGGGGCATTTGAAATGCTTTTCCACCAAGTAGCGTTCGTGCTCACTTTGAAGGTCGGCACCCCACTCATCTATGGCATATTGGAACTTTTTCTTCTTGTTGGGCTTGCTGTTTCTAAGTATGTCGATGGCCTCGGTATAACTAACCCTTTTAAAACCGTTTTCTGTAACGAACTTTAATTTTTCGATCAAAGCCATTTCACTTCTTTCGGCCTGTGGTTTTGTTTTTTCTTCATCAAGAAGACGTTTCTCTAAAAACTGAAGATCATCGGCACAGTTTTCAAGTACATAACCAATAACATTTTTAATAAAGTCTTCGGCTAGGTCCATATTCGCATCAAGGTCGTAAAAGGCCATTTCTGGCTCTATCATCCAGAACTCGGCCAAGTGCCTTGAAGTATTTGAATTTTCAGCCCTAAAGGTTGGGCCAAACGTATATACCTTGCCCAAAGCCATAGCATAAGCTTCAGCTTCTAATTGGCCAGAAACGGTTAGATTCGTTTCCTTGCCAAAAAAATCTTCTTTATAATCAACATTACCCTGGTCATTCAGCTTTGGATTTTTATCGCTCAAAGTAGTAACGCGGAACATTTCACCTGCACCTTCGGCATCTGATCCGGTAATTATTGGCGCATGAAAATAGTAAAATCCGTTTTGCCTGAAATACTGGTGAATGGCGAAAGAGAGAGCCGAACGTACGCGCATAATTGCGGCAAAAGTATTGGTGCGTACCCGTAAATGAGCTTTTTCCCTTAAAAACTCCAACGAATGCTTTTTAGGTTGAATAGGGTAGGCCTCTGGGTCGGCACCACCATGTACGAAAATTTCCTCTACCTGAATCTCAAAGCTTTGTCCGCGTCCTTGGCTTTCTGTTAGGGTGCCGGAAACCTTTAGGGCAGCGCCTGTGTTGATCTGTCTAAGAGTTTCTTGGTCAAAGTTCTCAAAATCTACTACACACTGTATATTGGCTAATGTAGATCCGTCGTTCAATGCGATAAAACGATTGCTTCTGAAAGTTTTAACCCACCCGTTTACGGTTACTTCCTGTAATAATAGATTTCCTTCTAGCAATTCTTTTACGCTGTATGCTTTCATGTTTTGGTCACTTGAAAATTGAAGCGCAAAGATAACTTTTTGCTTAGAAAGTATAGAGGTTGCTAGCGGTTAAATCAGTTTAGATTTTAGCTCAATTGTCTTCGTCTTTCTTTGGTAGGATGTCGATTTGGGGCTTTTTAAGTATTTTTTTGCTTGCGATATTCCTTTCCAAAGAAAGCAATAACGAGGGGAGAAGTATTAGGTTGGCAAGCATGGCGAACATTAGTGTAGCAGAGACCAATGCGCCTAAAGCTACCGTGCCACCAAAATTTGAAATGATGAATACCGAAAACCCAAAAAATAGAACGATAGAAGTGTAGAACATGCTTACCCCCGTTTCCCTTAACGCAGCATAGACCGACTTTTTAATCTGCCAACGATTGGCAATTAATTCTTGACGATATTTTGCCAAAAAGTGAATCGTATCGTCTACGGAAATACCAAAAGCGATACTGAATACTAGAATGGTCGAAGGCTTTATGGGTACGCCAACATAGCCCATAACCCCAGCGGTTATTACTAGTGGCAGCAAATTGGGAATCAATGAAATAATGATCATTCTAAATGACCTGAAAAGATAGGCCATAAATAGAGCGATTAGAAATATGGCGAAGGCCAATGATAAAATAAGGTTTTTGACCAAATACTTCGTCCCTTTCAAGAAAATAAGAGCGCTACCGGTCATGTATACGTTGTATCGGTCTGGCGGAAAAAACTTAGCGATATTTTCGTTTAGTCTTTCTTCAATCTGCTCCATCCGATCAGTCTTCACATCTTGCATGAAGGTCGTTATTCGAGCTGTCTGTCCGGTACTGTCAACAAAGCTCTTAAGCAAGTTTTCGTTACCCGAAGATTTTTGAGCAATCGACATGATGAAATTGCTCTCTTGTGAGGTAGGCAATTGATAATATTTCGGTAGCCCGTTATAGAAAGCCTGTTTTGAATATTTTACCAGGTTAACGACTGAGATGGGGCGTGATAGCTCAGGTATATCGGTAATCACCTCGCTAAGTTGGTCAATACGTTTAAGATTGGTCGAGCGCAATACGCCTTTGGGCCTTTTAGTATCGACCACAATCTCAACGGGCATAATTCCGTCGAATTCTTGTTCAAAAAAACGGATATCCTTGAAGAACTGGGCGCTTTTGGGCATGTCTTCTATAGGGCTTCCGGATATTTCTATTTGATAAATTCCAATAATACTCGTTATCAAAAGCACTAAGGAAACAATATAGACGGTAATTCTTCTTTCCCTCACAATTCTCTCCATCCAATTGACAAAGGCATCCACCCAATGTTTGTTCAAATGCTTGAGGTGGCGTGTTTTAGGTAGGGATAGAAAACTATAGATAATCGGTATGATCAATAAAGAAAGAATAAATATCCCGATGATATTAATAGAAGCTACGATACCGAACTCTTTTAACAACTTGCTATCGGTGATGATGAAAGTTGCAAAGCCGGAAGCGGTGGTCATATTCGTCATTAAGGTGGCATTACCTATTTTAGAGATGACACGCTGCAACGAAAGGGCTTGATTGCCATGCTTTTTAACCTCTTGCTGATATTTGTTGATTAAAAATATGCAGTTCGGAATGCCGATGACAATAATCAACGGTGGTATCAATGCCGTTAATACCGTAATTTCATATTGAAGAAGCCCGAGTATACCAAAGGCCCACATCACGCCTATGATTACAATACACATTGAGATGAGGGTGGCACGAAAACTTCTGAAGAAAAAGAAAAATATAAGCGATGTTACACCCAAGGCTGCCAATATGAACTTGCCGATTTCATCGATTATGTTTTGAGAGTTCATGGTTCGTATGTAGGGCATACCCGAAACATGAACGTTTAAACCGGTTTCTTCCTCGAAATTTTCGACCAAATTGGTCAGGTCTTTAAGCACAAAGTCTTTTCTAACAGTAGTGTTGACAATATCTTTGTCCATATTCACTACAGTACGAATGGTCGAACTTTCTTTATTGTATAGAAGCTTGTCGTAAAAAGGTAAATCGTTAAAGAGATGGTTCTTTATACTATCAACTTCTTGCTTTGTCTTCAACTGACCTTCAATAAGTGGCTTTAGTTGAAACTCTTGTTTTTCATTGTCCTTAATAAGCTCTTGCAGATTATCAAGGGATAGCACAAAGTCGACCTCGGGAAAGGCTACTAGTTGTTTGCTGAACTTGTTCCATCTATTGATGTTCTCAGGGGTGAAAAGAGCAGAGTCGCGAACCGCAAAAACGATAGCATTACCCTCTTCACCAAATTGTTTAAGAAAAGAACGATATTCTAAATTTACAGGGTGGTCATCGGGCAAAAGATTGGCCTGGGAATTGCTAAAGCGCATATTTTCCCACTGCATACCTAAAAAAACGGTAAATGCTGCAATTAGGCAAAGAATCAAAATTCGATTACGAAGAATGATTCGAGCGGTCGTTTCCCAAAAACCTTTCATGAATTTAGTAGCCATGGTAAAATTTTACCGAGCGCAAAGGTATAGAATGATTGTCTGTGTTCCTAAGAATCAACGTTTATAATAATCTTCTATCTCATTTGAGCTAAAAATAAAAGCGACCCATTAGGTCGCTTTTTGTCTTGTGATGTTTTATGATTAAACAGTCATAATTTCCTTCTCTTTAACGGCTAAGAAGGCGTCTGTTTTTTTGATGTATTTATCGGTCAGCTCTTGAATATCGACCTCTGCATTTTTTTGTAAGTCTTCTGATACATCTAGGTCACGTATCTCTTTGTTGGCGTCTTGACGGGCACTACGAATACTTACCTTACAATCCTCGGCCTCGGCTTTGGCTTGCTTGGTCAGTTGAATACGTCTTTCTTCGGTAAGTGGAGGAACGTTTATGATGATTAATTCGCCATTGTTCATTGGGTTGAACCCTAAATTTGAATTGATGATGGCCTTTTCAATTTCACCAAGTAAATTCTTTTCCCAAGGTTGAACCGATATGGTGCGTCCATCAGGTGTGTTGATGTTAGATACCTGTGAAAGTGGGGTCTGAGACCCATAATATTCTACCAATACCGAAGACAACATTGCCGGACTGGCCTTTCCGGCACGAATTTTTACAAATTCTTTTTCCAAATGCCTAAGGGCTGCCTCCATGCCTTCTTGAGCAGAATCAAGTATAAACTGTACCTCTTCGTTCATAGTTCAAAAATAATTAAGCGTATTGAATGTGTCTGTTTAAAGGTTGACAACGGTACCTATATTTTCGCCTTCTACCAATTTGGTGAGGTTGCCTTTTTTGTTCATATCGAAAACTACAATGGGCAATTCGTTCTCTTGGCTCAGGGTGAAGGCTGTGGTGTCCATCACTTTGAGTCCTTTTAAAAGCACGTCTGCAAAAGAAATAGAATCGAATTTTGTCGCGTTTTTATCTTTCTCCGGGTCTGAGGTATAAATGCCATCTACCCTCGTTCCTTTTAAGATTACATCGGCTTCAATTTCAATAGCTCTAAGAACTGCAGCAGAATCCGTTGTGAAATAAGGGTTACCAGTTCCACCACCGAAGATAACCACACGCCCTTTCTCAAGATGCCTCATGGCGCGCCTTCTGATGAAAGGCTCGGCTACCTCATTAATGTGAATTGCTGATTGCAGTCGGGTCTGTACCCCTTCGGTTTCCAGAGCGCTCTGCAACGCCAGGCCATTTATAACGGTCGCCAGCATACCCATGTGGTCACCTTGAACACGGTCCATACCCATGGCCGCTCCGGTAAGTCCTCTAAAGATATTTCCGCCACCGATAACAATTGCAATCTCTACACCTTTCTCACTAACATTTTTTATCTCCTGCGCATATTCGGCGAGTCTTTCGGAATCGATTCCGTATTGCTTTTTTCCCATTAAAGCCTCACCACTCAGCTTTAAAAGAATTCTTTTGTATTGCATGCGTTACGATTAAGTTGCAGCAAAAATAATCAAAAAATATTAGGGTTTACTCTTCGAAATGTAGTAATAGGTAACCTTAATTATTTCCTAATAATGCTCTTGGTATCTGTTAAATTTTATAACCTTGTAGCATTTTACTGAAGTATATTGACAAAGAATTGAATACGAGATTTATGAAGAAAATTTTTATATCGGTTTGGGCAATTGCTGTGCTATACTCATGTGGTTCAAGTAAATCACTGATTATGGCTGATAAGGCCACCATTATGGCATCGTTAGACTTAAATAATGTTGTAGATGATCAAGTTTCTGTTAGCGTTGACCCGGGTGCATTTACCCAAGAAGAAGTGTTTTTCTATATACCGAAAACGGTTCCCGGTACCTATAGTGAAGACAACTACGGGAAGTATGTGGATGGCTTTAAGGCTATGGATTATGATGGCAAAGAGCTGACTTTTGAGAAAATCGATGACAATACCTGGAAGATAAATAATGGTAAATCTCTTGATAAGGTTACCTATCTGGTAAATGACACCTATGATATTGAGGCCGAGATGAGCGATAAGGTTTTTTCACCATCAGGTACAAATATTTTGGCAGGTGAGAACTTTATGCTGAACCTTCATGGTTTTGTTGGATATTTTAAGGGGCTAAAAGAAGTGCCTTATGAAATACAAATTAGCCATCCTAATGATTTAAAGGCAACGACCAGCCTTAAAAATAAGGTGGTCGAGGGAGCTGCGGAAGGTGTCGATACCTTTTTGGCCTCAAGGTATTTTGAAGTGATCGATAACCCTATTCAATATGCCAAACCGAACACCGAGACTTTTCAAATTAACGATATCACGGTGACCTTAAGTATCTATTCGCCTACAGGTGTTTATAAGGCATCAAGTTTAAAGGCTAGAATGGAAGAAATGATGGGTGCCCAAAAGGCTTTTCTGGGCGATATTGATGGAACAAAGGAATATAACATCCTTCTGTATTTATCAACGATGGATGGAGCCGATGCCTCAGGTTTTGGTGCGTTGGAGCACCATACGTCTACTGTAGTGGTGTTGCCAGAGGCGATGCCCAAGGAGAGATTGGAGCAGGCGATGGTTGACGTGGTCTCTCATGAATTCTTTCATATAGTCACGCCTTTAAACGTGCACTCTGAAGAAATACAGTATTTCGACTTTAACGATCCTAAAATGTCGCAGCATCTTTGGATGTATGAAGGCACTACCGAATATTTCGCCAATCTTTTTCAGATTCAGCAAGGTCTAATCGATGAGACGGAATTTTATAAGCGAATTATGGACAAGATTAATAATGCCAAAGCATATGATGATTCTATGTCGTTTACAGAGATGAGCAAGAATATCTTAGAAGAACCTTATGAAAAGAACTATGCCAATGTCTACGAAAAGGGCGCGTTGATCAATATGGCTTTGGATATTGAGCTTCGTAGTCTGAGTAACGGTGAAAAGGGCGTGCTTTGGCTGATGAAAGAATTATCTAAGAAATATGGAAACCATACTCCATTTCAAGATGCCGACCTAATTGATGAGATTGTGGCTATGACCTATCCTGAAATAAGAACTTTCTTTGATACACACGTGATAGGTGATACACCGATTAATTACAACGACTATTTGGCCAAAGTAGGTTTACAAACGGAGACGGTAGAAAAACAGACAGGTTTCTTTTTAGATGGTGACAATCCCTTTATCGATGTGAGTAAAGAAAATGATGATGAGATTTTTATCCGTAAGGGAATAGAACAAAATAGCTTTTTTAACGATTTAGGTGCTGAAGGGGGCGATGTTATAAAAAGTATAGACGGAACGAAAATCGATCTTAATGCTATGCGGGATGTTATAGCCAGAAGTTTTACTTGGTCTGCAGACAAAGAAATTGAAATGGTTGTGCGAAGAGGGGAGGAGGAAATAACCTTAGATGGTAAAGCTGGAATACCGATTTTACAAGTTGAAACCATTGTGCCCGTACAAGGTGTTAGCTCAACTGAATCGAAGCTGCGTGAAAGTTGGTTAAAGGGATAATAAACTAATTGTTTATCAATAAAAAAACCCGCCTTTCAAGGCGGGTTTTTTTATGAAATATCTCTTTCAGATTAACCTAGGGCAACTCTTTTAAAGTTTGTTACCTCTAAATTCGAATCTACCGATTTAACGTAGTCTGAAACGCTTTGCTTGCTATCTTTAATGAAAGCTTGATTTACTAAAGTGTTGTCTTTGAAGAAACGGTTCAGTTTACCTTTTGCAATATTATCAAGCATAGCCTCTGGCTTACCTTCTTGACGAAGCTGGTCTTTTGCAATTTCTATTTCTTTATCGATAACAGATTGGTCAACACCTTCTTCGTTCAAAGCTACTGGGTTCATAGCGGCTGCTTGCATAGAAACGTCTTTTGCTACAGTATCGGCTCCTTCCACAGCGGCAGAAAGACCTGTAAGAACGGCAATCTTGTTGCCGGCGTGAATATAGCTTCCGACAAATGGTGCGCTCAATTTTTCAAAACCACCGATTTCGATTTTTTCACCGATAACACCTGTTTGCTCGGTAAGCTTATCTTGAACGCTCATACCTTTGTAATCAGCAGCAAGGAATGAATCTTTGCTATCATACCCTAAGGCAAGTTCGGCCAATTCGTTCGCTAGAGTAACAAAACTGTCGTTTTTGGCAACGAAATCTGTTTCGCAGTTAAGCGAGATAATTACACCTTCGGTGTTTTCTGAATTTACTTTTGCAATTGCAGCACCTTCAGATGATTCTCTGTCAGCTCTTTTGGCAGCAACTTTTTGACCTTTCTTACGAAGGATCTCTATTGCTTTATCAAAATCACCTTCTGCTTCGACCAAGGCTTTTTTGCAGTCCATCATACCTGCACCTGTAGTCTTTCTTAATTTATTTACTTCTGCGGCTGTAATTTTTGCCATTTTATGTTCTTTTTTACAATTGGCCTGAAGGTAGAAATGTTTGAGACAAGTTAACTTCGGGCCAATGTTATGTTATTTTTAATTTTCTGAAGTGAAGATTATTCTTCTACGCCACCTTTAACGCTATCTTGCCATTCTTTAAGCTCGTCCCATTTTCCGTCAGCAGCCATTTGAGCTTGCTTTGGCCATGAAGTTGGGTCAAGATGCGCCATTCTTGAGCTGGCTTCGGTCAAAATTTCCTTTACGTTTTCAGGGTCGGCTTTTGCAAGGTCGCTGTAACTAGCAATACCTGCTTTTACTAAAGCTTCTGCCGCTTTTGGGCCAATGCCTTCAACTTTTGTTAGGTCATCTGAAGAATCATTATTGTCATCTGTCTCTGACTTAGGGGCCGACTCTACTTTTTTAGATTCTTTCTTTGCCTTTTTTGGTTCGTCGTTACCTTCTTTGTCAGCTTGTTTTTCTGATTTTCTATCAGCCAAACCTTCTGCAATTGCATCGGTAACCTCAGACATGATGATGTTGATCGATTTAGAAGCATCATCGTTGGCAGGAATTAAATAGTCGACATCTCTTGGGTCAGAGTTGGTATCGACCATGGCAAAGATTGGAATGTTCAATTTTTGCGCTTCCTTAACGGCAATATGCTCACGCATAGTATCTACTACAAACAGAGCACCGGGCAAACGGGTCATGTCGGCAATAGAACCAAGGTTTTTCTCCAATTTTGCACGTAAACGATCTACTTGAAGTCTTTCTTTTTTAGAAAGGGTGTTGAAAGTACCGTCTTTCTTCATACGATCGATAGAAGCCATTTTCTTAACCGCTTTTCGTATGGTTACAAAGTTAGTCAACATACCACCTGGCCATCTCTCGGTGATGTAAGGCATGTTTACATTGGCTACTTTTTCGGCAACAATGTCCTTTGCTTGTTTTTTAGTGGCAACGAAAAGAATCTTACGACCTGAAGCAGCTATCTTTTTAAGTGCTTCTTTAGATTCTTCTAGTTTTGCAACTGTTTTGTAAAGGTTGATAACGTGAATACCGTTTCGCTCCATGTAGATGTAAGGAGCCATGTTCGGGTTCCACTTTCGTGTTAGGTGGCCAAAATGCACACCAGCTTCCAATAATTCTTTTACTTCGACTTTCGCCATTTTAATTTAGTTTACGTTCTTTTGATAGGCAATGACAGAGTGGTACTTCAAGTGAAGAGCCTCCCTCATTTAGATGCTAAACTAACGGTGCCCAAAAGATTAAGAGTCTTGTTGGGTCTCCCGGTAACCATTACATTATGCAGTAATAGTATTTTAATTTATCCGCCAAGCGGCGAACTTTCAATGAACTTGGGTTAAAAATATAAAAAAGGGCACCCGCCAAAATTGGAAGGTGCCTGATAATTTCTCGTATTAACGTTTTGAGAACTGGAACTTCTTACGGGCTTTCTTTTGACCGTATTTCTTACGCTCCACCATTCTTGGATCACGTGTTAGCAAACCTTCTGGCTTAAGAACTGAACGATGCTCAACGTCTAATTCGCACATAGCTCTTGATAAAGCCAAACGAACCGCTTCTGCCTGACCGGTGATTCCACCGCCATAAACATTCACTTTTACATCGTAGCTTTCTTCACTGTTGGTCAATGAAAAAGGCTGTTTAACTTTGTACTGAAGTGTTGCAGTAGGGAAATAGTCATTCAACTCCCTTTGGTTAACTGTAATGCTTCCGTTTCCTTGAGAAAGGTAAACACGCGCTACAGCTGTTTTTCTTCTTCCGATTTTATGAATGGTCTCCATTACTTGAATTCTTTTAAGTTGATAACCGTTGGTTTTTGTGCCTCTTGGTTGTGCTCAGAACCCACATAAACCTTAAGGTTTCTGAACAAGTCTGCACCCAATCTGTTTTTTGGAAGCATACCCTTCACCGCTTTTTCAACTATTTGAGCCGGATTTTTGGCCAATAGTTCTTTAGCGGAAGTAGAACGTTGTCCACCTGGGTAACCAGTATATCTTAAATAGACTTTGTCATTCCACTTATTGCCGCTCATTTCAATCTTCTCGGCATTGATGATAACTACATTATCACCACAATCAACATGAGGAGTGTAGCTTGGCTTATGTTTACCTCTAAGCATTTTGGCTACTTTGGAGGCTAGACGCCCTAGAGCTTCCCCTTCAGCATCAACCAATACCCACTGCTTGTCTACGGTAGATTTATTGGCAGAAACGGTCTTATAACTTAATGTATCCACTACGGTTACTTTTTAATTAAACACTTCAATCCCGATAAACGGGCTGCAAATGTACACTAATTCTTCTGAATAACAAATGGTTATTTGAGAATATTTTTCTATTTTTTGAGGTCCTTAAAATAGATATAACGTTCAATGGCTTATGGGCCATATAGTTTACTATTTGCTCAACCTTAGAAAGCAGATAAATAGGTAGACAAAAGTATTACTTTTTGTAAAACTTGGTGCGTACCTGTTGTTCATCTGAGTGAATGGTGATGATATAGGCACCCGGTTCTAGCGAAGATATAGGAATATTGATGGCGTTTCTTCGAATCTCCCACTTGCGAATAAAAACGTTGTTGCCATAAATGTCGTAGATAGCGATTTCGGCTTTAGAGGTATTCTTTAATCCTAGTATATTGACAACGCTAGTGGCAGGATTAGGAAATACTTTTAGTTTTTGTTCGGTCTTTTCCTGATTTTCAGGCATAGAGGCGTCCTGGGCATAATTACATGTGCCTATAATTAGGAAGAAAAAAACTAAAACGTATGTTTTCATTTGTTCAAGCCGGCTCTATTATAAGAACGCAACAAAAACAAATTTATGATGGGTGTTCGCGGTTATCTAATTAATGTTGTGAAACCTGCTTTATTTGAGGTTAATGTGCTGCCAACCAATTATCTCCCAAGCCTATTTCGACATCTAGGGGTACAGCTATTTTATAGGCATTCTCCATTTCCGATTTAATAAGCGGCTTTATTTTTTCCAACTCTGGGCGATAAACATCGAATACCAATTCATCATGTACCTGTAATAGCATTTTACTTTTGAAGTTGTCTTTCTTTAATTTCTTGTGGATGTTGATCATGGCTATTTTGATAATGTCGGCGGCACTACCTTGAATAGGCGCATTGACAGCATTACGCTCGGCAGCACCTCGAACGACGGCATTGTTTCCATTGATGTCCTTTAAATAGCGCCTTCTTCCTAAAACGGTTTGCACATAGCCATGGTCTCTTGCGAAATCAATTTGCTCACTAATGTAGTTTCTCAGTTTAGGATAGGTTTTGTAATAGGTGTCGATCAGGTCTTTCGCTTCCGATCGTGAAAGATCGGTCTGATTGCTTAGACCAAATGCGGAAACACCATAAATAATACCGAAGTTCACCGTTTTTGCATTGCTTCGTTGTTCCCGTGTAACTTCATCGATAGGTACGTTGAAAACTTTTGAGGCGGTTGAGGCGTGAATATCCTCACCGTTTTTAAAAGCTTCTATCATAGTGGTCTCTTCGCTCAAGGCGGCTATGATGCGCAATTCGATTTGGGAATAATCGGCAGCTAATAAGGTGTAGTCATCATCTTTGGGAATGAATGCCTTTCTAACTTCCCGACCACGTTCGGTTCGAACAGGTATGTTCTGTAAATTAGGGTTGTTGCTACTCAAGCGACCCGTGGCAGCGACCGTTTGCATATAATCGGTATGAACACGGCCCGTGCTGCTTTCGACCTGTTCAGGAAGTGCATCTACATAAGTGCTCTTTAACTTGGTAAGCCCGCGGTAATCCAATACATGTTGTATGATATCATGGTCTTTTGCCAAATAGGAAAGTACGTCTTCAGAAGTGGAATATTGCCCCGTTTTGGTCTTTTTGGGTTTGTCGACCAGTTTCATTTTGTCAAAAAGAATCTCTCCCAGTTGTTTGGGCGACCCAATGTTAAACTCTTCTCCGGCGGTATCGTAAATTTTCTCCTCTAGATTCTTAATATCGTTCGTGAGGTCTTTAGAAAGTGATTTTAGAAATTCCTCATCTAGATTAACTCCTTCTAATTCCATATCGGCAAGAACCCGTAGAAGCGGAACTTCGATCGTATTAAAAAGGTCTTCGGTTTTCGCCTCGGCGAGTTCCGGTCTAAAATGCTGTGCCAGCTGAAAAGTAATATCGGCATCCTCCACTGCATATTCCGTTTGTTTTTCTAAAGGAACTTCTCGCATGGTTAGTTGATTCTTTCCTTTTTTTCCGATGAGTTCGGTAATCGAAATAGGGGTGTAGTTCAAATAGGTTTCCGATAAAACATCCATATTATGGCGCATATCAGGATTGATAAGGTAATGGGCCAGCATGGTGTCAAAAAGCTTTCCGTTTACCTGAACCTTATATTTGTCAAGTACCTTAATATCGTACTTTAGGTTTTGACCGATTTTCTCAATGCTTTCCGATTCGAAAAACGGGCGAAGCTGTTCGATAAGTTCTTGTGCTTCTTCCTTTTTTTCGGGAAAGGGAATGTAGTACCCTTTAGTTGCTTCCCAAGAAAAGGCAATGCCGACTAGTTCAGCTTCCAATGGATTAATGGAGGTTGTCTCGGTATCAAAACAAACCGAGGGTTGTTTCATAAGGTTTTGAACAAATAGTTTCATAGCCATGCCCGGTGCGACGCTCTGATATACATGCGCCACCTCTTTAATCGTTAGGCGGCTTGAGCTATCTTTGATTGTCGCCGGTGCAGAAGCATCGCCTCCAAAAAGTGAGAATTGTCCACTTCCGGCTGTCGCTTGCGCCTGCTTTTTAGCAGTTTCGGTACTGGTTACCTGGGTCTGGGTTTCATTGACTTCGCCCGAGAATATTTTAATAAATTGGTCTTTTAACCTTCTAAACTCAAGTTCTTCGAAGATTTCTTGAACCTTATCACTATCGGGCATTGAGAGTTCGTAGTCTTCGGCATTGAACTTTACATCGCAATCAATACAAATGGTGGCCAATTTTTTTGAAAGAAGCCCCAATTCTTTGTTCTCTTCGACTTTCTCTTTCATCTTGCCCTTCAATTGGTCGATGTTTTCGAAGAGGCCTTCCATAGAGCCAAACTGGGCGATAAACTTTTTGGCGGTCTTGTCTCCAACACCGGGTAGTCCGGGAATGTTATCACTAGCATCACCCATCATGCCCAAATAATCGATCACTTGTTCGGGCCTTTCAACCCCAAATCTTTTTTGTACCTCGGGAATACCCCAAATCTCAATTCCGTTGCCCATTCTCGCCGGGCGATACATAAAAATATTTTCGGTTACGAGTTGGCCAAAATCTTTATCAGGGGTTACCATATATACTTTGTAGCCCTCTTTCTCCGCTTGTTTTGATAGGGTACCGATAATATCGTCAGCTTCCCAGCCCTCTAAAACCACACTTGGTATGTGCATTGCTTTAAGAATGTCTTGTATGTAAGGCACCGCAACTTGAATCGCATCAGGTGTTTCATCCCTATTGGCCTTATATTCTGGAAAAAGTTCTGTACGTTCGGCACTTCCGCCCTTGTCAAAACAAACCGCTAAGTGGTCAGGCTTTTCCCTTTTGATAACATCGAACAACGAGTTCATAAAACCCATGATGGCGCTAGTGTCCATTCCCTTAGAGTTGATTCTTGGGTTTTTTATAAGCGCATAATAACCACGAAAAATAAGGGCATAAGCATCTAAAAGGAAAAGTCTCTTTTGTTCTGACATGGGTTTTTTTATTTGTATTGCGAAGTTAGAAAATCAAGATAGGAAAATGATTTAATTTAACCGTTACTTGATAGGGGTGGGAGCGGCCAAATGTCCGCTCCCTTATTGTTTGATTTTATTTCTTCTGATAAAAACTGGAAACAGGAACATTTTCGTGACCATCTTCGGTATATTGGCGATAGGTAAAACCGGGATGCACGCAATAACCTCCGGTTTCTCCTTTTTTATTGATAGCCAAAAATCCTATCTGAAAATCTTTCCGGTCTTTATTTTTGGCCATAATTCTTTTTACTCCTTCCTCACAAGCCTCTTGCGGACTTTTGCCCTGTCGCATTAGTTCAACAATCAAAAAACTACCTACGGTTCGAATGACCTCTTCGCCAACTCCGGTAGCAGTGGCCCCGCCGACTTCGTTATCCACGAAAAGGCCTGCGCCGATGATTGGGCTGTCGCCTACGCGACCTGCAACTTTGTAGGCCATGCCGCTAGTCGTACATGCCCCGGCAATATCTCCATTTTTATCGATGGCAAGCATACCAATGGTATCGTGGTTTTCGATGTTTATGATAGTTTCGTATTTAGAGCTTTTTTTCCACTCTTCATATTGCTTTCGCGTGCTTTCGGTAAATAGGTCTTCTTTTTCAAAACCTTTTTCATACGCGAACTGCTCGGCGCCCCTGCCTGCTAAAATGATATGTGGGGTTTCTTCCATTACTTTTCTTGCCACCGAAACAGGGTGGGCTATGTTTTGAAGATATACTACCGAACCACAATTACCATCTTTATCCATTATACAGGCGTCAAGGGTTACGTTGCCGTCGCGATCGGGCCTGCCTCCCTTACCTACGGTTTCGTTGGTAACATCTGCCTCTTCAACGCGAACACCTTGTTCAACAGCATCTAGGGAAGATCCTCCGTTTTTGAGAACCTCCCATGATTTGGCCGTGGCATTCTCAAAATTCCAAGTGCAAACCGTAATTGGTCGAATGTCCGGTTTTGAGTCTTCTATTTTTTTGGGCTGGTTATTACGCTCTTGGTAAGAGGCCATCACGGGGGCCGATAAGGCTCCTGCTGCCGTGAGACTTGAATTTTTCAAGAATTTTCTCCTTTTCATCTTGGGTTGTTTAATTTAGTCGGCTAAAGATAATGATATGCTTGTAGAAGTCTGTGCCAATTCATTGCAATCTGCTATAAATGCTGAGCTGGCAGGCGCTGATAGAATTGAATTGTGTTCAGAATTGGCGGTCGGAGGTATTACTCCCTCTTATGGATTGCTAAAACTTGTTAGGGAAAAAGTAAATATTCCTATAAATGTTTTGATTCGCCCGAGAAGTGGTGATTTTACCTATTCTGATGATGAGTTTCAAATCATGAAAAGCAACGTTAAGTTATGTAAGGATCTAGGTTTTAACGGGATAGTTTCAGGTGTCTTGTTAGATGATTTTACCATTGATTTGAAGCGTACCGAAGAACTAAGAAATCTTACGGAAGGTCTGAACTTTACCTTTCATAGGGCCTTTGATTGGCTGTCTGTGCCTGAAAAGTCATTAGGGGAGCTTGAATCTATTGGTGTCGACACCATTTTAACCTCGGGTCAGGCTTCCTCAGCAACGGAGGGTTTGTCATTGTTAAAATCACTCCTTGAAAAAACTGAGAATTGTACCATAATGCCTGGTGGAGGAGTGAAGCCAACTAATGTAACGGAGTTCAAGACAGGCGGTTTCAAAGCGGTTCATCTATCAGGTACCCAATTCATCCAGACTTTGAATACATCTCCAAAAGTTTCAATGAATTCCCTTTCCTTTTTGAAGGATGATCAATTGGCCGTTTCCAATGTAGATACCATTCAAAAAGTGGTGAAAGCGGTTAAATAAGATCTAAATGGGGCAACTGCGTTGGTAAGAACAAATATCTTTGTTCTTATGCTACGTTGGATTCTATTCGTCATTTTTTACTTGGCCTTAGGGGCCTATACTCTTCAGGCGCTTAAAACTGCAACCCGTTACCCCTGGGTCTATTACCTTTTCATGGCCATCTCGCTGCTGGTTCTTGGTAATTTTATCTATCAATTTACTTGGGGCGAAACGCAAGGGCGTGTTTTGAGCAGACCTAAAAGTTATGCTTTTGGTCTTTTGCTTACTGTTCTGGCTTTTCAGGCCATAACTATTCTGTTCTTGTTCAGTGAAGATATTTTTAGGTTGATTGCTGGTGGTTATCAAAGATTTTTCGGTGGTTCAAAAACCTTTAGCTTGCCAGAAAGACGTAGGTTTTTAAGTCTTTTAGGTTTAGGATTGGCATCTATACCATTTGGGGCCTTGCTTTACGGAATGTATAAGGGTAAATACAATTTTCAAGTACTCAAATATAATTTGGAATTTGATGATCTGCCGGAAGCTTTTGATGGCTACCAGATTACTCAGATTTCAGATGTTCATAGTGGTAGTTTTGATGATAGAAAGAAAATTGAATATGCCATAAATCTGGTCAATCAGCAAGAGAGCGATGTTATCTTGTTTACTGGTGATATGGTGAACAATAAGAGTGAAGAAATGGTGCCGTGGGCCGAGCTGTTTTCTACCTTAAAAGCTAAAGATGGTAAGTTTTCGGTGTTGGGCAATCACGATTATGGCGATTACATTCAATGGGAAACGGCCGAATTGAAAAGCCAAAACCTTGAGAACCTCAAAAATATGCAACGTGAAATGGGGTTTGATCTGTTGTTGAATGAACATAGATATCTTAAGAAAGGGGTTGATCAAATCGCTTTGGTAGGTGTTGAGAACTGGGGCCGAGGCGGATTTAAGAAAGCGGGTGACCTTAAGAGGGCATCTTCTGAAATCAATAGTGCCGATTTTAAAATATTAATGAGCCATGATCCATCTCATTGGGAAGACGTGGTTCTTAAAGACGACTATCACTATCACTTGACTTTAAGCGGACACACGCACGGTATGCAATTCGGAATCGAGATTCCCGGATGGGTTAAATGGAGCCCCGTTAAGTGGCGTTACAAGTATTGGGCCGGTATTTATAAAGAATTGGGCCAGTTTATTAATGTTAATCGAGGTTTTGGGTTTTTAGGCTACCCGGGGCGGGTAGGTATTTGGCCAGAAATCAGTGTGATAACTTTGAAGCGAAAGCCCTTAACATGATTTTAACGCCATCGCTCAACCATAAAATATTAGGGGGTCAATCAGGTTTAACATTTTTTACTACATTTGGCCTTTAACCCAATGATTTACGTATGTCAAAGTTTGGAGAACTTATAGATTTGAAGGTCCCCGTATTGTTGGATTTTTATGCTGAATGGAATGAGCAATCTACTTCCATGCATGCAGTCTTGCGCGATGTAGCCGCCGCTTTAGGTGATCGTGGCAAGGTGATAAAAATCGACGTTGACAAAAATAAAGAGCTTTCTCAAGCCTTGCGTGTGAAGGGTTTGCCTACCTTGATGATTTACAAAAAAGGAGAGATGGTTTGGAGGCAAAGCGGTGAGCAAGATGCCAACACTCTTATCGGCATACTTAACGAGTATATTTAGCATCTAAATTTTCGCACTTTTCAGCAGCACTACTTTTATGTTAGATTTGGTGCTGGGTATTTTTAAATAAAAAGCGAGGGCCACTTGATCAAGTGGCCCTCGCTTTATGTTGAAATGTGGTCTTCTATTGAACCGGAATCGTATCCAATACTTCTTCTTCAGTTGTAGTGGCGTCGATAACGGTGGTATCGGAAATTGGCATTGAATCTTCCAGATCAGGATTTTCGCCTGGTATCGGAGGTTCTTCCTCCAAAATATTATCCCTGTAAAAATGCTGGAACTTATCTATGTACTCGTTGAAGATAAGTGTTTCTTTTTCTGCGCGTTCACGGTCATTGTTGCTGATCAATATGTCGATGTTTCTTCGATAACCCTCCATGTCGGCAATAATTTCATCTATTTTATCGTACTGCTCTTCTAAGGGTACTTCAGCGTAATACTCGAGACGGTCTTGATAAATGTATTTCAATTTTTCAAAAAGTTCATGGGCCTTATTGGTTTCGCCTACCTTATAATAGCCATCTACAAAAGGCTCGACGAAAGTGTAATACTCAAAGTACTCTACTGGAATATTCTTCATCGCTAGGTCTATTATGTCCTTTGCCTTTTCAATCTTGTTTTCCTCTAACAATTGTTCGACCAAACGGGCCAGATTACTACGATAGGAAAGTCCTTGAATTCTAGTTTGGGGGTCGTGATAGATGTCAGGGCTTCCAGAATTGCCCCAATACCAATTAGTGGCGATGTCATACATTAAATCACTGTCTATCCTTCCCATTTCGTAAGAACTTCTTCTTTCGGTCTTGATGGGAACGAGTTTGTAGGCCATGCCATCTAACTGCAGATAATCTTTCATCCATATAAATTCGGCATCGTCAAAACTACCTCCCGAAAAGTAAATAGGGCGCTTCCAATCATTATTGGCCAAAATGTCAAGCATCATCATGCTTTTCTTGGTGATGGCGCTTCTAGGAAGGTCGATATCTATATAATCAACGATTAGGGCGCTGTCTTTTTCTTTAACAAGGCCACTTTCCAATACGTTCTTTTTATTGACAGGAATACGTAGTTTGTTGGTGGGGTAATAGACAATATTTTGAGCACTTTCTGAATAAGCGTCCATATCAATATTCTCTTGTCTCTCTAAAATATACTTTAGTTTGGTCTTCGGCTCATCGCTGTCTACCCACTTAATAAAATCTTGAATCGACCATCTGCTCTCTGATATTTGCTTATTAAAGAGAGGGTCAACAGTTTGAAAATAAAGTACGTCACGCGAGCCCCAGCGATATTTATCGTGGGCTATTTGTGAAGGTATAGCTTCGCTCTCATAGGCTTTTCGTTTCATCTGGTCGATGTACCAATCTGTTTCAAAAAGGCTGGTGCAGACGATGCGAACGTCGGTTCTGTACCCTTCAATTTCTTGGGCATACCATAGGGGAAAAGTATCATTGTCACCAATTGTAAACAATATGGCGCCAGCATCTTCTTGACAAGAATCTAGGTAGGCCTTGGCCGAAGCGTTCGCTGTAAAACGGTTCGAGCGGTCATGGTCGTCCCAATTCTGGAATGCCATAACCGTTGGCACAGCCAAAAAGCATACCACTGTCAGGGCTGGGGCCAAAATCTTTGGCGTCAGATACTTTTTAAACTCTTCGAACAAGCCATATACGCCAAGTCCGATCCAAATAGCGAAAATATAAAATGAACCTACGAGCGAGTAATCCCGCTCCCTTGGCTGAAAAATGTACGGATTGGTGTAGAACTGAATCGCCAAGCCTGTAAAAAGGAAGAATATAAGCAACACCCAAAATTGTTTCGGGTTTTTGGCGATTTGAAACAGGATACCTACGATTCCTAAAATTAACGGTAATAGAAAATAAGTATTTCTGGCTTTGTCGTTTTCAATCTCGTCAGGTAGGTTATTCTGGCTTCCTAAACGCATACTGTCAATGAAGCCAATGCCACTGATCCACTCGCCGTTGCCGTTGTACCGGCCTTGAACATCATTATTTTTTCCGGAAAAATTCCACATAAAATAACGCCAATACATATAACCGAATTGAAATTGGGCCATGTACTTGATGTTCTGCCAAAGCGAAGGAGGCTCGACCTCTAGATAATCGCCAAAGCGTCTTAGAAAACTTATATATTGTTCTGCATCGATTTCTCCATTGGCAAAACCGTCTTTTACTTGTTTTACAGCCCTACGAAGCTCTTCGTTCGATTGCTTCATCTTAAAATCCAACGGCCCGAAGTAGCGCATGTAGTTTTCTGCATGCTGTCCGCTCCACATTCTGGGTAGTAGACCTACATGTTTAGGGTCGTCTCCGGGTACGGCACCTTTGTAGTAGTTAACGATTACGTATTTGCCCAGTTTTTCATCTTTCTCATACTTGGGCGCTTCATCTTTATCCTCTCCGGCATTTCCGAAAGTACTTGAATAAAAGGCCCCGTAAATAGGGCTGTCAACTCCTGGGTATTGTTCCCGATTGTAATAGGCTAGAAGGGCACGGGCGTCTTCAGGATTGTTCTCATTGATGACCACTCTTGCATTCGCCCGGATGGGTAGCATGAGCCAGGTTGAGAACCCTAGAAAAACGAACATCATGCAAAGTACAATGGTATTGGCTGTGCGATAATCGTTTTTTCTTGTAAATGAAAGGCCGAAATAAAAGGCGGCGACGAAAACCAAGCCCATAATGATAGAACCTGAATTAAAAGGTAGGCCTATGCTATTGATAAAGAAAACCTCACTCCAACCAAACAACATTAAAACATAGGTGAGTGAAAATTTATAAACCAACATGAGTACGGCAATTACCGCAATATTGGCCAAAAGAAAATTTTTGACCGTTGTGGTTTTATACGTCTTGAAATAATAGAGTAGACCTATAGAAGGTATAGCCAAAAAGCCCATAAATTGAACCCCAAAGGTAAGGCCGATTACAAAACTGATCAGTATCAACCATCTGTTACCTCTTGGGTCGTCAAGGCTATCCGTCCATTTTAGCCCTAGCCATAGCTGAAGTGCCATGATAAGGCTGGCCATGGCGTAAACCTCTGTTTCAACGGCGTTGAACCAGAAACTATCTGAAAATGTGAATGCGAGAGAACCGATTAGACCACTGCCCAAAACTGCTATAGCTTTGCTGTTGGTCATAATCTCGTCTTTTTTGAACACCAATTTCTGGGCGAGATTGGTAATGGTCCAAAACATGAACAGAATGGTAAACGCGCTCGACACACCTGACACATAGTTGACCATTCTTGCCACTTGATCCGGCTCAAAGGCGAACATGGCAAAGAAAGCACCGATCATTTGTTGAAGTGGTGCTCCCGGTGGGTGACCGACTTGTAACTTGGCGGATGTGGCGATGTACTCACCTGCATCCCAAAAACTATTGGTGGGCTCTACCGTAATTGCGTATGTAATAAGGGCAATAAAAAAGACGGCCCACCCCAAAAGGGTGTCCCATTTGTTGAAGTTTTTTGCAAACATTTACTAAGTGGTTTAACCAATGCGGCGAATTTACTAATTTATATAGATATGCAACCTCCATTTTCATAAAGGTTTAACAGCGTTTTACAGAGGGTCAAGCATTGAAATTCATGATTCTAAATAGTCTTGACGGTTCGTTGTATGTTTTCAAAAGAAAAAATGAAAGCGCAAATTTCAAGTTTCAAAGCTTTTGAAAAATCAGGATTTCAATTATTCTGATCTAAAATGTTTGTGCAGATCAAACTTTGTTTTAAATTTGCACGCTCTAATACGGAACTGGTTTTCGTTTTTAGAAAAGGTACTGGCCTATGGTGTAATTGGCAACACTACTGGTTTTGGTCCAGTCATTCTAGGTTCGAGTCCTAGTAGGCCAACAAAAGGTTCTAAGGTTAATAGCTTTAGAACCTTTTTTATTCCCTCAGATTTTATAGGTCTCTTTCGTTCGGTTCTGATTTTTCTTCCAAATGGTTAGTGTCGTCTAGAGGGGTATTGTCTTCGGCTTCAACTTCGCTATCTATTTGATTTCTTTCGTCATATTCTTGGTCAATTTCATCTAGAAGAGTAGCCATCGGCTTTTTGTCTCGAATCATAGCCCAAGTCATTATAAGGCTAGTGGCAATTATAACGAAAAGTAATATTCCGGATTCAAAACCGGGAACCTCTGCCTCTGCCGGAATGGCGTAGAAAAGCAAAATGGTAATTAATCCTCTGGGGGCGATAAAAACTTGAGGTAGAATATCCTTCCCAACAAAAATTTTCAATATCAAAAACCTGATAACGTAGATTGAAATGATAATCAGAATGCTCACCATGGCAACGTTCAAGCTCAATAGCGATGAAAGCACTATCGTAATGCCGAATATTACAAAGAAAAAAGTACGTACGACAAAGGCGGTTTCAAGTGTTATGATGTGTAATTCATGAAAAATGCGGTGCATTTTTTCTTCCTCAAGAAAAACTGATGTTCTTCCAGGGAAAAACAGTTTAACATTGGCTATCACCAAGCCGAATATGAGTATAATGATTAAAGAAGATAGGTGCAGTTTCTTGCCAATGGCATAGAGCAAGAGTAGAACGGCTATCAATAGAAATTGTTTGGCCTGGCTCTTGATTTTTTGAAAGATAAGAACGAGAGCATAACTGGCTATTATAGCGATGACAATAGTTAAAACGATATTCAGGGCGAAACCGGTGGCGCCTGATTGGTTTTCAGGATCGAGGGCGCCCGTTAGAAAATAGAACATCATGATGCCCATGATGTCTGAAAAGGTGCTTTCGTAAATATGAAATTCTTTTTTTATTTCTTTTAGACCTTTTACACTAGGAATGATAATTGCACTTGATAATATTGATAAGGGTGTTGCATAAAGCCAAGCATTTTGCATGCTCATGCCCTCAATAAACTGGGTCATGATAAAAGCCGCTACCCAGGCCGAACTAACAAGGCCGATTAGGGCGATAGCCATTGATTTAAGAATAGGGGGGAGTTTTTCAGGTTTCAGTTCCAGTTCCAAGGCGGCTTCAAGAACAATCATTATTAAACCGATAGTTCCTATGATTTCTAAGGTTCCACGAAGGCTCTTCTCAAAATCGACTTCTTGCCCAAGTACATATTTGAGCCCGAATTGCAGAAGAATTCCCAATACGATTAACATGAGCACTGATGGTATGTTCGTTTTTTTTGAAATACCATTGAACCAAAAAGAAATGATTACGATTGCCGAGGCTCCAATGATGAGATTATAAGAAGTGAATATTTCCATGATTTGCAGTTAGGTATGCAAAAATTATAGGCAAAGGCACGCCTTTTTGGTTAACTCTGTCATTTAAAACGAGATAAGTCTGCATGCTATTGCGAGAACCAAAAAAATTGTATATTTGCGCCACTGAAAGGATATAAAAGTATTCATGAGGGGACAATAGAGTCCTCTTTTTTATTTCTAAATGTTATGTTGAAGGATAGGGTCGCGTCACTTTTAGAGGAAGCTTTGGAAGCGGATAAATCATTATTTTTAATCGATTTTTCTGTAGCTCTCGATAACTCTATAAAAGTGGTTATAGATGGAGACCAGGGGGTGAGTTTGAAAGATTGCATGAAGATAAGTAGGGCTATCGAGCATAACCTGGATCGTGAAGAAGAAGATTTTTCGCTGGAGGTTACCTCTGCAGGGGCTGCTTCACCGATGGTTTTGCCCAGGCAGTATGCCAAAAATGTTGGCAGAAAGCTTAAGGTAGTGACCGAAACGAATACTTTCGAAGGTAATTTGACCGCAACTACTGAGAACGGAATTGTTCTTGAGTGGAAAGCGAGGGAACCCAAACCCGTTGGAAAAGGGAAGATAACGGTTCAGAAAAAAGAAGAAATTGATTTTTCTGATATAAAAGAAGCAAAAGTCATAATAACATTTTAATGTCAACAGAGTAATGGAAAATATTGCGTTAATTGAGTCTTTTTCAGAGTTTAAAGATGATAAGTTCATAGACAGGGTAACGCTTATGGCTATTCTTGAAGACGTTTTTAGAAGCGCTCTCAAGAAAAAATTTGGGTCTGACGATAATTTCGATATCATTATCAACCCTGATAAAGGAGATTTGGAGATTTGGAGGAACCGAGTGGTCGTTGAAGATGGTGAAGTTGAAGAACCGAACGAAGAGATTTCTCTGACCGACGCTCGCAAAATCGAACCTGATTTTGAGGTAGGTGAAGATGTGTCTGAAGAGGTTAAGTTGATTGATTTGGGGAGAAGGGCCATTTTGGCGTTGCGCCAAAACCTGATTTCTAAAATTCACGAGCACGATAACACCACTATCTACAAGCAGTTTAAAGACTTGGAGGGTGAAATTTATACCGCCGAGGTTCATCATATCAGACACAAGGCCATTATTTTGTTAGATGATGAGGGTAATGAGATCATACTTCCTAAAGACCGTCAAATACCGTCCGATTTCTTCAGAAAGGGAGATAATGTTAGAGGTATTATAGAAAGCGTAGAGCTGAAAGGAAGCAAGCCGACCATCATTATGTCGAGAAGCTCCCCTAAGTTTTTGGAGCAATTATTTTTTCAAGAGATACCAGAAGTTTACGATGGTTTGATTACCATCAAAAAAGCGGTGCGTATACCCGGTGAAAAGGCGAAGGTCGCTGTTGATTCTTACGATGATCGTATTGATCCAGTAGGTGCTTGTGTAGGTATGAAAGGTTCTCGAATTCATGGCATCGTTCGTGAGTTGGGTAATGAGAATATCGATGTAATCAACTGGACCGCCAACCCTCAGCTTATGGTGACCAGGGCTTTGAGTCCGGCAAGGGTTTCATCTGTAAAATTAGATGACGAGAAAATGACCGCTCAGGTTTATTTAAGACCGGAAGAGGTGTCGAAAGCTATTGGTCGTGGTGGGCACAACATACGTTTAGCTGGTCAGTTGACTGGTTATGAGATAGATGTGTTCCGTGAAGGTGTCGAAGAAGATGTTGAATTGACCGAATTCGCAGATGAAATTGATGGTTGGATTATTGAAGAATTCAGTAAAATTGGTCTTGATACGGCCAGAAGTATATTAGAGCAAGATGTTGATGATCTTGTAAAACGTACAGATTTAGAGGAGGAAACAATTTTGGAAGTTGTACGTATACTCAAAGAAGAATTGGAAGATTAGCTATATATTAGCAGCAGTTTAAAAGAATTAGGAGAAGATATTTATGGCAGACGTTGCAAAAATAAGACTCAATAAAGTCCTCAAGGAGTTTAATATTTCTTTGGATAGGGCGGTAGATTTTTTGGCCTCTAAGGGTCATGAGATCGAAGCGCGGCCTACGACAAAGATTTCCGATGAGGTCTATGAGGTGCTTCAAGGAGAATTTCAAACCGACAAGAGCAAAAAAGTTGCTTCTAAAAAGGTCGGCGAGGAAAAGCGTGAGGAGAAAGAAGCTTTACGTCTGCAATTGGAGCAAGAACAAGAAGAAAAACGGTTGGCGCGAGAAAAACGTGCTGCAGCCGAAAAACCCCTTGTGGGCAAGGTAGAGCTCACTGGTCCTAAGACTGTTGGTAAAATTGATTTGAATCCTAAGAAAAAGGAGGAGAAGAAAGAAGAGCCTAAAAAAGAGGAGAAGCCTGTAGAGCCGGTGAAAGAAAAAGAGCCGGTGCAAGAGGCTAAACCGAAAGAGCCGGAAGTTAAGAAAGAACCGAAAAAAGAGCCTGAGCCCGAGGTTAAGCCAGAGCCAAAAGAAGGTGATGACGTACTGGCGACAAAATATAAAAAACTTACAGGTCCTAAAATTACCGATAAAATAGATTTATCGAAATTCGATAAGCCCAAGAAAAAGAAGGAAGACAACAAGTCTTCCGATGGTAATGATAGAAAGAAGCGCAGAAAGCGTATTGTAAGCAAGCCTGGGTCGGGTAATACCGGCGGAGGACCTAGAGATAGGAACAACAACAGAGGCGGCGGCCCAAGAAAAGGTGGCGGAAATAGATTCAACGCACCCAAAGTTGAGCCTAGCGAGGAAGATGTACAAAAGCAAATTCGAGAGACCCTTGAAAAACTTCAGGGTAAATCGAAGAAAGGAAAAGGGGCGAAGTATAGAAGAGATAAAAGAGATCAGCACCGTCAGCAAACTGAGCGTAATCTTGAGCAACAAGAGCTGGAAAGCAAGGTGTTGAAGGTAACCGAGTTTGTCACGGTGGGCGAAGTCGCTACTATGATGGATGTTACTACAACAGATATTATCTCGGCCTGTATGTCGCTAGGTATCATGGTTACCATGAACCAACGTCTCGATGCTGAAACGTTATCTATTGTGGCCGATGAATTTGGTTATGAGGTAGAGTTTGTTACTGCTGAACTTGAAGAATCTATTGAGGTTCAAGCAGATGCTCCGGAAGATTTGAAATCTAGAGCGCCTATCGTAACGGTAATGGGGCATGTTGACCACGGTAAAACATCGCTTCTTGATTATGTAAGGGAAGCCAATGTAATCGCCGGCGAAAGTGGTGGTATTACCCAGCATATTGGTGCCTATGGTGTAACACTGGATGACGGACAGAAAATTACCTTCTTGGATACTCCTGGTCACGAGGCGTTTACCGCTATGCGTGCGAGAGGTGCACAGGTAACCGATATTGCCGTAATCGTTATTGCTGCTGATGATGATATCATGCCGCAGACGAAAGAGGCTATTAGCCACGCACAAGCTGCTGGCGTTCCTATCGTATTTGCGATAAACAAGGTAGATAAACCCACTGCAAATCCTGATAAGATTAAAGAAGGATTGGCCCAGATGAACTTATTGGTAGAAGATTGGGGAGGTAAAATTCAATCTCACGACATTTCCGCTAAAACAGGGCAAGGGGTAAAAGAACTTTTGGAAAAAGTACTTTTAGAAGCTGAGCTTCTAGAGTTGAAAGCGAACCCTGATAAGGGCGCCAATGGTACTGTTGTAGAAGCATTCTTGGATAAAGGTCGCGGTTACGTTTCGACAATTTTGGTTGAAGGTGGTACCCTGCAGATTGGAGATTATGTTTTGGCCGGTACGCACAGTGGTAAGGTCAAGGCTATGCACGATGAACGTGGCAAATCTGTTAAGAAGGCCGGTCCTGCAACTCCAGTATCAATTTTAGGTTTAGACGGTGCTCCTCAGGCGGGTGATAAGTTTCATGTTTTAGAAGATGAGCGCGAGGCCAAGCAAATAGCGGCCAAAAGGTCTCAGCTTCAACGTGAGCAGTCCGTTAGAACACAACGTCACATTACTCTTGATGAGATTGGAAGACGAATTGCACTGGGTGATTTCAAAGAGCTTAATATTATTTTGAAAGGTGATGTGGATGGTTCTGTAGAGGCATTGACCGATTCGTTCCAGAAACTTTCTACCGAAGAGATACAGGTAAATATCATACATAAAGGTGTTGGTGCCATTACTGAATCAGATGTTCTTTTGGCGTCTGCTTCCGATGCGATTATTATCGGATTTAATGTACGACCTATGGGTAATGCCCGTGATGTTGCCGATAAAGAGGAAATCGATATCAGAATGTACTCCATTATCTATGATGCGATCAATGACTTGAAAGATGCGATGGAAGGTATGCTTTCCCCAGAAATCAAGGAAGAGATTACAGGTACTGCCGAAATCAGGGAAACCTTCAAGATTTCTAAAGTCGGTACCATTGCAGGTTGTATGGTAACCAATGGTAAGATTTTGAGAAATGCCGGTATACGTTTGATACGTGATGGCGTGGTGGTCTTTACCGGTGAATTGGCTTCGTTGAAGCGATTTAAAGACGACGTTAAAGAAGTTTCAAAAGGGTACGATTGTGGTCTTCAGGTGAAGAATTATAATGATATCAAAGAAGGTGATATAGTAGAGGCCTTCCAAGAAGTAGCTGTCAAGAAAAAGTTGAAAATCAAATAAGGTTTTCTTTGCTAAAGTCAGTTATAAGAATAAAAAAAATCGACCTTAACGGGTCGATTTTTTTGGTTGTAGCAACATCGCATCGGGATATTTTTGCCGCACTTCGGCAAACTTTCTTTCCGCTGTCAGCTTGTCTTTAAACCGACCTATTCTAACTCTATAGGTAGGTGAATCAAATTCAATTTTTGACGCAAGGTCAGGAAAATCTTCGTCGACCTTGGTTTGAATGTCTTGCGCCTTCGCGTAAGATCCAAAACCGACCTGAATTCTATAATAGTCGGTACTTTCGTTAGAGGTTTTATAAATATCTAACAGTTCTGTTATTTTTTCGTCTTGGGCAATGCTGATATTTCCTTGTTGGGAGTAGCCGATAGCAACCGAAAAAATGGTGAGAAAAGATATAAAAGTTGTTTTCATCGAAGGGAAATTATTGGGTCTTACGGTTTTATACAAAAGTAGATTTTTATAGAACAAACAAAGGCTGTCCGCGATTATTTAGAATAATTATAAATTATCAATTATCAATCCTTTAACATTTTCAAAATAAAGTCTATGTCGTATTTTTGCCATCAATTTTAGCACCGATAAAACAAAGCACATTTAAGTACATCCGAAATTATCGTGCCAAGATTTGATAGAAATAAAATCCATATGAAAAAGGTTCCGTACCGCCATCCAATTTCTAAGATTCTAGGTGTAACTGTATTATTTTTCCTACTACTTTCTACTTCTATCTTTGCTCAAGAAGATGCTTCTGCCGAGGCTGATTCTGGTTCTGGGCAAACCGAAGCTGCGGCCGAAACGGATGGTGATCCGGCGGCCGGTAAGGCTCTGTTCAATCAGAATTGTGCCGCTTGTCATGCCTTGAACCGCAAAATGACAGGTCCTGCTCTTGCGAATGTAGAGTCTAGATTGGCCGAGGATGAAGGGTTGGATAGAGAATGGCTTTACAGATGGATCAAGAATAGCCCTGGCATGATATCATCAGGTGATGCTTATGCCAACAAGGTTTATAATGAATTCAATCAGGCGGCCATGACCGCTTTCCCAACGCTTTCCAATGCTGATATTGATAATATATTGGCTTATACCGCTGCGCCTCCTTCGACGCCAAAGCCTGACGAAGCTTCGGCTACTGGTGGTGGTCAGTCAGCTGGTGGTGGAAGTGGTTCTGGAGTTTCCAACGAACTTATTTTGGGCGCTTTGGTTTTGGTTTTTGGCCTGTTGGTGGTAATGTTGATATTGGTCAATAGAACTTTGCGTCGCATCGCTGAAGCCAATGGGGTTGTGTTGGAAAAAGAAGTTGGTGAGAAACGTAAGCCGTTATGGAAGGCGTTTGTTGACAATCAGTTCTTAGTGCTTGTTTCGGTGATATTTTTATTGTTGGGCAGTGCTTACTTCGCTTACGGTTGGATGATGCAGGTTGGTGTTGATCAAGGTTATGAGCCGATTCAGCCTATTCACTATTCACACCGAATTCACGCTGGTGATAACAAAATAGAATGTAAATACTGTCACTCTTCCGCTAGGGTTTCCAAAACTTCAGGAATTCCCTCGTTGAATGTTTGTATGAACTGTCATAAATCTATATACCAGGTATCCGATGAAACATTGGCCGAAGGTAAACAAGAGTATGGTGTAGATTACAACCAGGAGATTAAAAAGCTTTATGCTGCTGTTGGTTGGGATGATCAGAATCAAAAATATACAGGTGATACGAAGCCAGTTGAGTGGGTGAGAATTCACAATCTGCCAGACTTCGCTTACTTCAACCACTCGCAGCACGTTAGCGTTGCCGGTATTCAGTGTCAAGAGTGTCACGGGCCTGTTGAAGAAATGGAAATTATGTCTCAATATTCGCCTTTGACCATGGGTTGGTGTATTAACTGCCACCGCGAAACAAATGTGAAAGTTGAGGGTAACGAATACTATGAAAAGATTCATGAAGAGCTTTCCAAGAAATATGGGGTTGAGCAATTGACCGCTGCGCAAATGGGCGGTCTTGAGTGTGGAAAGTGTCACTATTAATCGAATAAGAAAGAGTAGCTAATTACATAGAAACGTATGGCATCAAACAAAATATATTGGAAAAACGAGGCGGAGTTAAATCCTAACGATTCCATTGTTGAGACGCTAAAACAAAACGAATTTGTTGAAAGTATTCCTGTTGATGATTTCTTAGGAGATAAGGAAAATCTTTCTTCAACCAATACTAATAGAAGAGACTTTCTTAAGTATGTTGGCTTTAGTACAGCTGCCGCTTCTTTGGCTGCCTGTCAAGGGCCGGTTCATAAGTCGATACCTTATGTGGTTCAGCCGGAGAATATCGTTCCCGGTGTGGCCAATTATTATGCTACGTCTATAGCGAATGGTTTCGATTTTGCCAGTATTTTGATAAAAACCCGAGAGGGTAGGCCTATCAAGGTTGAAAATAATAAAGATGCCAAAGTAGGCGGAGGCGCGAATGCTAGAGTTCAGGCCTCTGTTCTTTCTCTATATGATAGTACAAGACTTCAAGGTCCGTTGGCTAACGGTGAGCCTGTAGATTGGAGTGCTTTGGATGCTGCGGTTAAGGCTAAATTAGGTTCTCTAAGCGGTTCAGGGCAGCAAATCGCTCTTTTGACCCAGACCTATGCGAGTCCTTCGACCGAAAGATTGATAGCGGAATTCAAGGCCAGATATGGTAATGTGAATCATGTGGTTTACGATGCTATTGCCGATGATGCCGCTTTGGAGGCTTTTAGTGCAAAATATGGCGAGCGAGCGCTTGCTGATTACGATTTTGAAAAAGCATCGTTGATAGTTTCTTTTGGTGCTGATTTTCTAGGAGATTGGCAAGGTGGTGGATTTGATTCCGGTTATGCGAAAGGAAGAATCCCTAAAGAAGGAAAGATGTCTCGTCACGTGCAGTTTGAGGCGAACATGACTCTTTCTGGAGCCAATGCGGATAAGCGTATTCCTTTAACGCCAATGCAGCAAAAGATTGCCCTTGCGAAATTATATGCCAAACTTAATGGAACAAGTGCGGGTGGCGAGCTTTCTGAAAATGTGGAAAAAGCGATAGATAGCGTTGCTTCGCAAATACGTAGTAATGGTGGTGATGCCGTTGTGGTAACTGGTTTAGATGATGTAAATGCACAATCAGTTGTTCTTGCGATTAACGAAATGTTAGGTAGTAAGGCATTCGATTCGTCTGCACCACGATATGTGAGACAGGGTAGTTCAAAAGCTGTGTCTCAATTGGTGGCTGATATGAATGCCGGTAAGGTGGGTGTTTTGTTGATGGACGGTGTTAACCCGATGTACACGCTACCAAATGCTGCTGAATTTAAGGCAGGCGTTGAAAAAGTGGGTCTTTCCGTTGCTTTCTCTAATAACTGGAACGAGACTACTGAGATAACACAATATGCCGGCGCATCTAACCACTTCTTGGAATCTTGGGGTGATCTTCAGATAAAGAAGGGTCATTATAGCTTGATGCAGCCTACTATCAGAGAACTTTTTGATACAAGACAATTTCAGTCTGCCATGTTAAAATGGTTGGGCTCCGACAAGAATTACTATGATTATGTAAAGGAAACCTGGACTGCAGGTATACTTAGTGGTTCTGACTGGAACAAGGCGCTGCACGATGGTGTCTTTGTTGGAGGTGCTGTCAATATGATAAATGCGGACCCTGTAGATGCTACCGATTCTGCTGAAGATAAAGAAGCTCCAGTTGCTGCCGATACGCCAAGCGTATCTTCTAGCGCAGTTTCTATTTCGTCTGCCATCAGTAGTTTGGCAGGTGCAACCAGCGGTGGAGGTATGGAGCTGACCTTGTATCCTAAAACAGGTATGGGTGCAGGCCAACAGGCCAGTAACCCTTGGTTGCAAGAATTTCCTGATCCAATCACTAGGGTTTCATGGGATAATTATGTAACTGTGTCCAAGGCTGATGCCGAAAGACTAGGTTTGGAGAATTACCATGTGGCCAATGGCGGTCTTGATGGTAGCTACGCTAACATTACTGTTAATGGCGTTACTGTGAACAATGTTCCTGTAATCATTCAGCCAGGTCAGGCTATCGGTTCTATCGGTCTTTCATTCGGATACGGTAAGAAAGTCGGTATGAAGTCTGAAATGCAGACAGGTGTTAATGCGTATCCTTTATACCAAGATTTTAGTTCTACACAATCCGCTACCATTGAAAAGGCATCTGGTACACATGAATTTGCTTGTGTTCAGTTGCATAAAACCTTAATGGGAAGGGGTGATATTATAAAAGAAACAACACTTGAGATTTTTAACACGAAAGACCATGCCGAGTGGAACCACGTGCCTCAAGTTTCGTTGAACCACCAAGAAGTTCCTGCGACTTCTGTTGATTTATGGGATAGTTTTGATCGTACCGTAGGTCACCATTTTAATATGTCTATCGACCTTAACGCTTGTACCGGTTGTGGTGCTTGTGTGATAGCATGTCATGCAGAAAACAACGTTCCTGTTGTTGGTAAGGAAGAAGTAAGAAAGAGTCGAGATATGCACTGGTTGCGTATCGATAGATATTATTCATCAGAAGATACTTTTGAGGCTGACAACGTCAAGAAAGATGAATTTGATGGTCTTAGTGGTGATAACGGTTCGTTAGGTGGTTTTGGAGAGTTGGAAGACCCTGCGGCTAACCCTCAGGTGGCTTTTCAACCTGTAATGTGCCAGCATTGTAACCATGCGCCATGCGAAACTGTATGTCCTGTTGCTGCAACATCTCACAGCCGTCAAGGTCAAAACCATATGGCTTATAACCGTTGTGTGGGTACGCGTTATTGTGCGAACAACTGTCCGTATAAAGTACGTCGCTTCAACTGGTTCCTTTACAATAATAACGACGAGTTTGATTTCCATATGAATAACGATTTGGGTAAAATGGTATTGAACCCAGATGTAAATGTTCGTTCTCGTGGTGTTATTGAGAAATGTTCACTTTGTATTCAGATGACTCAAAAGACGATTCTTGATGCCAAGAGAGAAGGTAGGCCAGTTAAAGATGGTGAGTTCCAAACAGCGTGTTCAGCAGCTTGTAGTAGCGGAGCGATTATATTTGGTGATGTCAACGATAAAGAAAGTGAAGTTTCTAAGTTGGCTGAGAGCGATCGTATGTACCACTTATTGGAGCATGTAGGAACTAAGCCAAATGTATTCTATCACGTAAAAGTTAGAAACACCAACGAAGCATAACCTGTATTTAAGTAAACAACTATAACAGAATTATATGGCGTCTCATTACGAAGCACCTATACGAAAGCCCCTAGTAATAGGGGATAAAGGTTACCACGATGTAAGTGTGGATATTGCCGCTCCTGTAGAAGGAAGGGCCAATAAACACTGGTGGATTGTTTTTTCCATATCCTTGGTGGCTTTTCTTTGGGGTATCGGTTGCATTATCTATACGATTTCTACGGGTATCGGTACTTGGGGTCTGAACAAGACCGTTAACTGGGCCTGGGACATCACCAACTTCGTTTGGTGGGTAGGTATTGGTCACGCAGGTACATTGATTTCGGCGGTATTGTTATTGTTCCGTCAAAAATGGAGAATGGCCATTAACCGTTCGGCTGAGGCGATGACTATCTTCTCGGTGGTTCAGGCCGGACTTTTTCCGATTATTCACATGGGTAGACCATGGTTGGCGTATTGGGTACTGCCGATTCCGAACCAGTTCGGGTCTTTATGGGTGAACTTTAACTCACCTCTTCTTTGGGATGTTTTTGCGATTTCAACTTATTTATCGGTTTCATTGGTTTTCTGGTGGACAGGTTTGTTGCCTGACTTTGCAATGATCCGTGATAGGGCGGTGCTTCCTTTTCAAAAGAAGATATATAGTCTTTTAAGTTTTGGATGGAGCGGTCGTGCGAAAGACTGGCAGCGCTTTGAGGAAGTTTCTTTGGTTTTGGCCGGTTTGGCAACACCTTTGGTACTTTCGGTTCACACCATTGTATCTTTTGACTTTGCTACTTCGGTAATACCAGGTTGGCATACCACGATATTCCCTCCTTACTTTGTTGCTGGGGCTATTTTCTCTGGTTTTGCCATGGTGAACACTCTTTTGATTATCATGAGAAAAGTGTGTAGTCTAGAGGCCTATATTACAGTGCAGCATATTGAATTGATGAATATCGTGATTATGATTACGGGTTCTATCGTTGGGTGTGCATACATCACAGAGCTTTTCGTAGCATGGTATTCTGGTGTTGAGTACGAACAATATGCTTTCTTGAACAGAGCTACCGGACCTTACTGGTGGGCATACTGGTCAATGATGACTTGTAACGTTTTCTCTCCGCAGTTTATGTGGTTCAAGAAATTAAGAACTAGCATCATGTTCTCTTTCTTTATTTCGATTGTAGTGAACATAGGTATGTGGTTCGAACGATTTGTAATTATTGTTACTTCGTTGCATAGAGATTATCTTCCTTCTTCTTGGACGATGTTCTCGCCGACCTTTGTCGATATAGGAATCTTTATAGGAACTATCGGTTTCTTCTTTGTGCTCTTCCTTCTGTACTCACGTACATTCCCAGTAATTGCTCAGGCAGAGGTTAAGTCGATTTTAAAGTCTTCCGGTGACCGATACAAGAAGTTGCGTGATGCTGGAAAGCCTTTGTATAAGATTGAAAGAATGCAGCCTGTTGCTACAAAGCAAGAAAAAGTGACCGATGATGTATTGATGGGTGAGCCTGCACCGACTGTAGGTGATAAAACAGGAGTGAATGATTTGTTAAGTTCTATCGGAACTTTTGATCCGGCAACTCAAACACCTGATGATTTGAAGCAGATTAAGGGTATTGGTCCTCAAATGGAAGCTACCTTGAACGAAATAGGTATTTATACTTTTGCCCAAGTGGGTAGAATGACTGAAAGGGAATATGACCTTTTAGATTCTATTACCGGTTCCTTTCCAGGACGGGCACAACGTGACGATTGGGCCGGTCAGGCAATTTTATTAAACAATAAGAAATAGCTATGGCATCTAAAACAATACATGCATATTACAATGATGATGATGTCTTGATGCATGCGGTGAAGAAAGTAAAAGCCGCGAAACATCACATCGAAGAGGTTTATTGTCCTTTTCCCGTACACGGTTTAGATAAGGCCATGGGCTTGGCTCCGACACGTATTGCTATTACTTCTTTTATGTATGGCTGCGTAGGTCTAACGGTTGCTATTACGATGATGAACTTTATCATGATAGAAGATTGGCCGCAGGATATCGGAGGGAAACCAAGTTTTAGTTTTCTTGAGAACATGCCGGCTTTTGTCCCGATTATGTTCGAGCTTACCGTATTTTTTGCAGCGCACTTGATGGTAATCACTTTTTATATGAGAAGTAGATTATGGCCATTTAAGAAAGCGGAAAACCCCGATGTTAGAACTACCGATGACCATTTTCTAATGGAAATCGATGTTCACGGTGATGAAAAAGAACTTACCGAATTGTTGATGGATACAGGTGCGGTTGAGATTAATGTAATGGAAAAAAACAGTCATTAAATATGAACAGTTTTAGTAAAATATCGATTGTCTTTGCTAGCATGTTTTTGTTGGTTTCCTGTTGGGGAGACAAACAAGAACCGAATTATCAATACATGCCCAACATGTATGAGGCGGCAGGTTATGAAGCTTATAGTGAAGTAGATTTTCTTCCTAATGGGCAAGAAGCCATGGTGCCACCTGATCATACTGTTCCGAGAGGTTGGTTGCCTTATCCTTACGAAAATACTATCGAGGGCAAAGAGATGGCTCGTGTGATGAAAAGTCCGTTAGATTCTTTGAACAGCGAAAAGAACTTGGCAGAGGGTGCTCAGTTATATACCATTTATTGTGCGATATGTCACGGGGATAAGGGTGACGGTCAAGGTACTTTGGTAAAAAGAGAAAAGATTTTAGGTGTGCCAAGCTATGCAGATGCCGCAAGAAATGTTACAGTGGGTACTGCCATGCATACCATTCAATACGGTCTGAATTCAATGGGCTCATATGCCTCGCAAATGAATACCGAAGAAATGTGGCAGGTGTCGGAGTACGTGATGACATTGAAACAAGATTTAACGAAATAATACCTAGAGAGACGATATGTACACGGTTTCAAACAAATTAAAAATAGGTTCCTTTATTTTAATGGCGGTAGGTCTTTTAGGTATCGCAATTGGTTTTATTGGTGCGCCTGGAACTGTTGAGGAAGCAAAGGCCATTGTAGCCAGTCATGACGATGGTCATGGTGGAGGGCATGGTGCTGCTGACGCACACGCCCCAGCCGCAGGTCACGGTGATGCTGCAGATGCGCACGGTGAGGCACACGACGCTTCACATGACGAACACTTATTGCACCAATTGCAAAACAAGCCTTGGGCTGCCCTTTATGTGGGAGCTTTCTTTTTCTTTATGATTTCATTGGGGGTCTTGGCTTTTTATGCCATTCAACGTGCTGCACAAGCTGGTTGGTCGCCCCTTCTTTTCAGGGTAATGGAAGGTATTACCTCTTATCTTGTTCCTGGTGGAATCATTGTTTTTGTAATATTGGTTTTGTCGGTCATGCATATGAACCACCTATTTGTTTGGATGGATGCCGATGTGGTAGCCCACGACGAGTTGATTCAAGGTAAGGTAGGTTATTTGAACCCAACATTCTTCTTGATAAGAGCGGCTATATTTCTAGGAGGCTGGATTTTTTATAGAGAATATTCAAGAAAACTATCCTTGAGACAAGATGAATCAGATGACAATTCAAACTTTAAGTTGAACTTTAGATGGTCTGCCGGTTTCTTGGTATTCTATTTGGTATCTGAGTCTATGATGTCTTGGGATTGGATTATGAGTGTTGATCCTCACTGGTTCAGTACACTTTTTGGCTGGTATGTATTTGCTAGTATGTTGGTTTCGGGAATTACCGTTATTGCAATGGTAACCATTTACTTGAAATCAAAAGGCCTTTTACCTGATGTTAACAACAGCCACATTCACGATTTGGCAAAATTCATGTTCGGTATCAGTATTTTCTGGACGTACCTTTGGTTCTCTCAATTTATGTTGATATGGTATTCAAACATACCTGAAGAGGTGACCTACTACGTAACTCGTATCGAAGACTTTAGATTGCCTTTCTTTGGCATGGTAGCAATGAACTTCTTGTTTCCTGTTTTATTATTGATGAACAGTGATTATAAACGAATCAATTGGTTTGTAGTCTTAGCTGGAATCGTAATTCTTTCAGGTCACTATTTAGATATTTTCAATATGATTATGCCGGCAACGGTGGGTGATCAATGGTCGATTGGTATTCCTGAGATTGGGGCTGTACTTTTCTTCGCAGGTTTGTTCATCTTTTGGGTGTTCAAGGCATTGGCAACAGTTCCTTTACAGCCTAAGAGAAACCCTTTTATCGAAGAGAGCAGACATTTTCATTATTAGAGAGTAATTTTAACGAATAATAGTAGAGCATACGATGACTACAGTATTGATTTTAGCGGTTTTGGTATTAGTGGCAATTGCTATCTGGCAAATGACCAAGATATTTGAATTGTCACAGTTGAAGGCTGAAACCTCGCAAATTGCTAACGATTCAGATAACAAGACCAATGGTTATCTATTGTTCGCTTTCTTGATCTTCATTTACGGTATTACCATATTCAGTTTTTGGAAATATTCTAAGTTTTTGTTGCCAGAAGCAGCTTCCGGACACGGTGAAGATTATGATTACTTGATGTTGATTTCGTTTGTAATCATTTTTATAGTTCAAACCTTAACTCAAGCCTTATTGCACTATTTTGGTTACAAGTATCGTGGTGAAGAAGGTAAAAAAGCTTTATTCTATGCCGATAATGACCGTTTAGAGTTCATCTGGACCATTATTCCGGTAATTGTTTTGGCAGGTTTGATTTTATGGGGTCTTTACACGTGGACGACAATTATGGATGTGAATGATGAAGATGACCCAATCGTTGTAGAGCTTTATGCTCAACAGTTTAATTGGACAGCGCGTTATGCAGGCGAGGATAATGTTTTGGGTGATGCCAACGTGAGAATGATCGATATAAATAAAGCCAATATATTAGGTCTTGATGAATCAGATTCTTATGCGGCCGATGATATCGTTGTGAAAGAGCTTCATCTTCCTGTTGGCAGAAAAGTGAATTTCAAAATGAGATCACAAGATGTTTTGCACTCAGCCTATATGCCTCACTTTAGGGCGCAGATGAACTGTGTTCCTGGTATGATTACCGAATTCTCTTTTACACCCATTTATACTACATCAGAAATGCGTCAGAATGCTGATGTTAGAGATAAGGTTAAGAGAACAAATGAGATCAGAGCGGAGAGGGCGGCTAACGGTGAAGAGAACTCGGATCCTTGGCAGTTCGATTATATTTTGCTCTGCAACAAAATATGTGGTAAATCTCATTACAACATGCAAATGAAGATTATAGTTGAAACTCAAGAAGAATATGATTCTTGGTTGGCTGAGCAAGGTACATTTGCAGAAACAGTTTTAAAACAAGATAGTTCTGAGACTGCAATGAACATGCAGTAGAATTGAGGTGAAGTTGGTATAGTTGAAGCTATAAAAGAAAATTATAAAATTAAGATTTTATGTCCGTTACAGCACATGCACACGTAGATGACCATGCACATGATGACCATGGGCACCATCACAAAGAGACTTTTGTAACCAAGTACATATTCAGTCAAGACCATAAGATGATTGCCAAGCAATACTTTATAACAGGGGTATTGATTATGGGCTTCTTAGGTATAGCGATGTCATTGCTTTTCCGTATGCAATTGGCGTGGCCAGGTGAGTCGTTTGCTATTTTTGAAGCTGTTCTAGGTAAATGGGCTCCTGAAGGGGTCATGGATGCTGATATCTATTTGGCATTGGTAACCATTCATGGTACATTGATGGTTTTCTTTGTATTGACGCAAGGGTTAAGTGGTACGTTCAGTAACCTTTTGATTCCTTTGCAAATTGGCGCGCGTGATATGGCATCCGGATTCATGAACATGCTTTCTTTCTGGATGTTCTTTGTCTCTTGTGTGGTCATGGTTGCTTCCCTATTTATTGAAGCAGGACCCGCGGCGGCAGGATGGACCATTTATCCGCCGTTAAGTGCCCTACCGATGGCGCAGCCAGGTTCTGGTTTGGGTATGACGTTATGGTTGGTTTCAATGGCTATTTTTATCGCATCATCCTTATTAGGGTCTCTTAACTATGTAGTTACAGTAATTAATCTACGTACCAAAGGTATGTCTATGACAAGGCTTCCTTTGACTATTTGGGCATTCTTTGTAACCGCAATTATCGGTATCATTTCGTTCCCTGTTCTTTTATCAGCTGCTTTATTGCTGATTATGGATAGAAGTTTCGGTACCTCATTTTTCTTAAGTGATATTTTTATCCAAGGTGAGGTATTGCACTATCAAGGTGGTTCACCAGTATTATTCGAACACTTGTTTTGGTTCTTGGGTCACCCTGAAGTATATATCGTTTTGCTTCCTGCATTGGGTATTACTTCAGAAATCATGTCGACCAATGCGCGCAAGCCAATCTTTGGTTACCGTGCAATGATTGCATCCATTTTAGCTATCGCATTTCTTTCAACCATAGTATGGGGGCACCATATGTTCATCTCAGGAATGAATCCATTCCTAGGTTCGGTATTTACATTTACCACATTATTGATTGCGATTCCTTCCGCAGTTAAAGCATTTAACTACATTACTACGCTTTGGAAAGGTAACTTGCAGTTGAACCCAGCCATGTTATTTTCAATTGGTTTGGTGTCAACCTTCATTACAGGTGGTCTAACGGGAATTATATTAGGTGATAGTACATTGGATATCAATGTTCATGATACTTATTTCGTAGTGGCCCACTTTCACCTGGTAATGGGTATATCTGCACTTTACGGAATGTTCGCAGGGGTGTATCACTGGTTCCCTAAAATGTTCGAAGGCAAAATGATGAACAAGAATCTAGGTTATGTGCATTTTTGGGTTACCGCGATTTGTGCCTATGGGGTATTCTTCCCAATGCACTTCGTTGGTATGGCCGGTGTTCCTAGAAGATACTACCAGAATACGGCGTTCCCAATGTTTGATGAATTGACGGACGTACAAGTTCTTATGACGGTTTTCGCGCTTATTGCGGGTCTAGCTCAGTTAGTATTTGTATACAACTTTATCAGCAGTGTTTTCTACGGAAAAGTCGGACCGCAAAACCCATGGAAATCGAATACTTTGGAATGGACAACAGGAACCAAGCACATACACGGTAACTGGGAAGGCGCTATACCAGAAGTACACAGATGGGCTTACGACTACAGCAAAGTAGACGAGAACGGAGAATATATTATACCAGGACAAGATTTTGTTCCGCAAACGGTACCCCTTCAGAAAGATGAAGAGGAACTACAGCACTAGAAATAGGCTAACTCAAATAAAAATGCCCGGCTATTATAGTTGGGTATTTTTTTTGATATATTAGATAGTAACTCCTATTGGGTATAAAATTTTACATATGAGATATTTTATCTTGCTATTGACTTTATTGGTTGTAGGCCAGATTTCGGCACAGAGAAAACCAAAAATAAAGGGCAATAAAAACGTTGTTGATGTACAGGAAACCTTACCTGCTTTTAGTGCAATTGAATTGAATGACGACTTGGAAATTCATCTACAGTATAGTTCTGAAGAAGGATATGAGATTACCGCGGATGATAACTTAATCGACGTTTTGAAATTCAGGGTGGAAGATAGCACATTGGTCATTAGTTCGTTTTACAATATCACCGGGAAAAAGAAACTGGATATCACCATTCAATACAATTACGTAAACGCCATTACAGTGAATGACGGAAAAATTATTCTGGATGGCGTACTCAATTCAAATGAGCTATATGTGAATACTTTTGGGTCTTCGAAAATTGAACTTACGGCCGATTCGCAATTAATAAATGTGAATATGGAGGGTAGCAGCTCCGGTGAATTTAGTCTTACCGGTGGTGAAATGAGTTTTGTACTAAAAGATAAGTCCGACGCCCGTATATATACGGTAAGTGATTTGAACAATGTGAAGATGTATAAGAATGCCGGTGCCAAAATGGAGGGTACTGCCAACGAGCTTTTTGCAGATTTGATGGAAAATTCTAGTCTAAAAGGAGAGAGGTTGGAAGCTGAGAAAGTTTTTCTCAATCTACAACATTCCTCCTCTGCCGAAGTCAACGCCATTAATTCTTTGGAATTGACTTCAAATGGTTCGTCAAAAACCCATTTGTACGGCTCACCAGCAATAACTATTCTAGAGTTTGCCGATACATCTGAATTACATAAGGAGAAATAGTTAATGTGCTATCGGAGCCGTTAAACAATGCTCTGGAATTCCGAAGCCGTCGACCAACGAACCGATATGGGGTCGTAGCTCTGTGCAGAGGCGTTCAACCCTTTGGCGTATGGCCTTTGATTTAGTGCTTCCGATATAGCCCTGTTCCAAGTACCATTCCGCATCCTTTCTTATTTCATGCAGGGCAAAAAGGGTACCTTGCTTGAAAAGCAAAGCTTTGTTCTTGTCTTCTGAAAGCTGCTCTATCTTTCCAATAAAGGTATTGTACGCCAATTCGGTACTGTACGCCTTGCCTAAAGTAAGCAAATGGGTCTGTACTTTTAAGAATGCTTGATATGATGGCATACCTTGTTTGATATAGTTTCGTATGCGCATAGCCAAGGTGTAGGTGAGGCGTCTTGTTCTATAGTTGAAGGCGTGCTTATGAAATTTGATATTGTAAAGGTGCTCTTTATCGACTTTGTTGGAATATACCGGATTGATGGTTGTAAGTGTGTTATTGAGTTGCATACCCAATATTTTCAATACTGAAGTAAAGCCTGCACTATTGAACTCCGCTTTAAAATCACTTAGAACGCCCTTGGCCGCCAAAAGAAGTAAAACGGTGTTATCTCCCTCAAATGTGGTAAAAATGTCTACATCTCCCTTTAAATCGGCAATTCGGTTCTCTAGCAAATAACCTTTGCCCCCGCACGCTTCGCGACACTCTTGAATACTATTATTGGCATACCAAGTGATGATAGATTTGAGCCCAGCCACTTGGGTTTCAATAACCCGCTTGTCGGGTTGTTTTTCATCACAATAAGACTCCATCATTTGGTCTAATGCAAAGTGATAAACATAGGCACTCGCGACCAACGGTGTCAATCTTAATTGATGGGAAGGATAGTCAATCAACAAATCTTCCTGAACCTTAATGCTATCATTGAATTGGCGACGTTTTAGAGCATGTTTGACGGCTACGGTCAAAGCAAACTTGGCACCGGCCAGCCCGGCTCTAGCCACACAAATACGTCCACCGACCAAAGTACCCAACATGGTAAAAAAGCGTTTGTTGGCATTTTTTATTTCAGAGCGGTACTTTCCGTCATCTGTAATTTCCCCATATTTATTTAGCAGATTTTTTCTTGGTACGGCAACTTGATCAAACCATATTTTTCCGTTGTCGACACCGTTTAAGCCCAGCTTATAGCCATTATCCTTAACGGTAACTCCGGGCAACAGTTCATGGTTCTCATCCCGTAACGGAACCAATATGGCATGAACACCCTCATTTTTTCCGTTAACGATCAGTTGGGCAAACACCGATGCCATTTTAGAATGAAGTGCATTGCCGATGTACTCTTTGTTGTCATTCTTACCGGGGGTGTGAATGATAATCTGGTCGGTGGCCTTATCGTAAGTGGCCGTGGTCTTTATTCCCCTGACATTAGACCCATGACCCGTCTCGGTCATGGCAAAACACCCTAACAGTGATGTTTTACCTGTGTCTGTCAAATATTTGTCATGATGCTCTTTAGTGCCCAATTTTTGAATACTGCCACCAAACAGGCCGAATTGCACCCCGAATTTTATGGTAAGACTACCGTCAACGTACATCATGTTCTCAAACATGTGGGCATAACCCTCCATATCATTGTTTCCGCCGTAAGCTTCGGGATAGGCCATTGCCCCATATCCTTTACCGGCCAAGAATTTTACTTGATCTAGTACAATGTTTCTAAAGTCTTCTTTGTCTCGGTGAATGTCCCACTTGAAAATGGAATGGTTCAGAGTTTCCCTAAAGGCATCGATTAGATTGGCATGTTTGCCTTTTAGTATTTGGTCTAGTTCTTTTGGATTATAGTAAGTAGAGGTAGACGCATGTTTGACCTCTACATCGAACAAGTGATTGTAATGATTGGGTTGAATTCCTAAATTGATTTCGATGTGTTTCAGACTTTCATTAAAATCCACCGGGCCGTGGTAATGAGAAGCAACCCTATTGCTAAACGAAGTCAACGGGTAGGTTTCACTTTCAATCAGTCGTTCGTTTGAATTACTGATAGTGTGTTTCCATTGTTTCATCTCGCTATCTCGTGGTGGTTTATCTGGATTGAGCCAGGACAATAGAGTGTCTTTCTCTTCTCTTGAAAGTGTTTGGTCTTTTTCGATGGTGTTCTGAACTACATTTATTTCAGAAATGGTAACCAAGTCATCTGACCAGATTACATAAAAAAACGGAATGTACTGAAGTAGCTGTTGCGTAAAAGTCATTGTTTGCATGAAATGAATTTACAATTTTTTCTGACTTTATGAGGATATGATTTTTTCGATTGATAGCTATTTGAAGGTTGTAGATTTGACTGATATCGAATATTGAGACTATTTACTTGTGGCTGCTTTACCTTATATTTGTTATCGTATGAATGAATATCTAGACCCCACCGGCGAGCATTTTTCTTCTGAGGAAATTGATATTGAAAAGGCACTTAGGCCGGTAACGTTTGACGACTTTACAGGTCAGCAGCAGGTATTGGAAAATCTTAAGATTTTTGTACAGGCGGCCAACCAAAGGGATGAAGCCTTAGACCATACGCTATTTCATGGCCCTCCGGGTTTGGGTAAAACTACCTTGGCCCATATTCTGGCCAATGAATTGGGTGTAGGTATAAAGGTTACTTCGGGCCCCGTTCTCGATAAACCAGGTGATTTGGCAGGTCTACTTACCAATCTTGACGAAAGAGATGTTCTTTTTATAGATGAGATTCATAGGTTGAGCCCCATTGTTGAAGAATATTTATACTCGGCGATGGAAGATTATAAGATTGATATTATGATCGAAACAGGCCCAAATGCACGTACCGTGCAGATTAACCTCAATCCGTTTACATTGATTGGGGCCACTACACGTTCGGGTTTGCTCACGGCACCCATGCGTGCCAGGTTTGGCATCTCTAGCCGATTACAGTATTATGATACAGAGCTTCTTTCGACCATAGTACAGCGTAGTGCCGATATTCTTCGAGTTCCTATCAGTACCGAGGCATCCATTGAAATAGCGGGTCGCAGCCGTGGTACTCCCAGAATTTGTAATGCCCTTTTAAGAAGGGTTCGCGATTTTGCTCAGATAAAGGGTAACGGAACTATTGATATAGAGATTTCAAAGTTTGGATTAAAAGCTTTGAACGTTGATGCTCACGGCCTCGATGAAATGGATAATAAGATACTTTCTACCATTATTGACAAGTTTAAAGGGGGCCCTGTCGGTATTACAACACTGGCCACTGCGGTTTCAGAGAGCGCCGAAACGATTGAAGAGGTTTATGAACCATTTTTGATTCAGCAAGGTTTCATCATGCGTACACCACGAGGTAGAGAAGTGACCGAATTGGCATATAAGCACTTGGGAAAAACTAAGCCAGGTACCCAGCAAGGATTGTTTTAGAATGATGGTTTTTTTATGAAGAAGAGTGATGACTTGGTGACTATTTCCCAGGTTGAAGTTTTCAAAAACCGAAAACGGATACTTAAAAACCCTTTACCCTTTCATCAAGAAAACTTCGAAAAATTCGGTGATACCTTCAAAGTAAATATTGGCATAGGCGGTAGAGTCGTGTTTACGCGTGATGCGGAAACTATCAAATACATTCTCCAAAAAAACCACAAGAATTATTACAAGTCTTCTTTACAGACCAAAGATTTGGCCAAATACATCGGTAACGGTCTACTGACTTCGAATGGTGATTTCTGGCGTGCCCATCGTAGAATGGTCCAGCCGGCTTTTCATAAAAGAAAGTTGCAGGGTCTATTGTCAATTATGCTTTCAAGTATAGAGCAAGAACTTGAAAGATTAAACCAAGCTGATACTATTGACATATTTCCCATTATGGGTGATATAGCTTTTCAAGTGGTTGCGCAGTCTTTATTCAGCGCCGACAATCTGCGAAAGCGAATGCGCAAGTTGCAGCATATCACGGAAACCAACCAAGAAATGTTGATCAAAGAAATGAGGCAACCCTACCTTAAATGGTGGTTTCAACTTTCCGGAAAAACAAATCGGCATTTGGCCAAGGCTGAAGAAGCTAGAAATCTCTTGAACGAGATTATCGAAGAGCGGGTCGATTTGGCCGAAGAAAAAGATGACCTTCTTGATATGCTGTTGAAAGCAAGGTATGAAGATGGTTCGCCCATGTCTAGAAGACAATTGATAGATGAAGTTTTGATCCTGTTTACTGCAGGCCATGAAACAACGGCAAATGCACTGAGTTTCACCCTGTTTTTATTGGCAAAACACCCTCAATGGCAAGAAGATATTTTTGATGAAATAAAAGAGTTGAATTTTTCAGAGGATATCATGTCGGCCATAGGGCAGGCTCAATTGGTCAAAAACTGTATTGAAGAAGCAATGCGCTTGTATCCTCCTGTGTATGTCATAGACCGGGTAAGTTTAGGAGATGATACCATTAAAAACAGAAGTTTTGAAAAGGGAACCGTTTGGTTGATGAGTATGTACGAGTTGCACAGAAGTAAGAAGTTTTGGCGTGAACCCGAAGCTTTTGATCCTACCCGATTTAATGAGTTGAATAGTAAGGATTATAGTGATTTCTATTATCCTTTTGGGGCAGGGCCGAGAATGTGTGTCGGTAATAATTTTGCCATGTTCGAAATGATTATGGTAATTAGTACGATTCTTAAAGATTATAGAGTGAGCGCTGCTTCCGAGAAAGTAGAAATAAATCCACTTATTTCCCTTAAACCTCAAAACGTTTTTCTTAAACTTGAAAAGAGGTAAGCTCCTAACTTGGTTCAAATACGATTAACCTCTCGGTAAACCATCCATTATTGTGTACAACAAATCTCGCTATAGTGAACTCATAAAACAAGAAGCTGCGCGATTAGGCTTTTTGTCCTGTGGTATTTCCAAGGCCGAGTTTCTTGAAGCGGAAGCCCCTCGATTAGAGAAGTGGCTCAACAACCAAATGCATGGCGAGATGGGGTATATGGCAAATCATTTTGATAAGCGGCTAGACCCACGTTTACTGGTAGATGGGGCGAAGTCGGTCATATCTTTACTCCTAAATTATTATCCTGAAGAGGAGCAGAAATCCAGCACATATAAAATTTCGAAGTACGCCTATGGCCAAGATTACCATCATGTAATCAAGAGCAAGCTGCGAGAACTGCATAATTTTATCGTGGAGGAAATAGGAGAAGTAAACGGTCGTGCCTTTGTCGACTCGGCGCCTGTTCTTGATAAGGCTTGGGCGGCAAAAAGTGGTTTGGGGTGGATTGGGAAAAACAGTAATCTATTGACCCAACAAGTAGGCTCTTTCTACTTTATTGCCGAATTGATTGTCGACTTAGAACTTGATTATGATACACCCGTCACCGACCATTGTGGTACCTGTACGGCCTGTATCGATGCCTGTCCGACCAATGCCATAGTAGAACCTTATGTGGTAGACGGTAGTAAATGTATTTCTTACTTTACCATAGAGCTAAAAAATGAAATTCCAGATGAATTTCAGGGCAAGTTTGATGATTGGGCTTTTGGTTGTGATTTGTGCCAAGATGTTTGCCCTTGGAACCGATTCTCAAAACCTCATAGAGAGCTGCTCTTCGACCCGCATCCTGACCTGTTGAACATGTCAAAAAAAGATTGGGAGGAAATGACCGAAGATGTTTTCAAAAAGGTATTCAAAAAGTCAGCGGTTAAGAGAACAAAATTTTCAGGATTAAAAAGAAATATTGATTTTTTAAAAAAATAAAAGCCCTGATTGTAGGCTTACATCAGGTGGAAAAACTGGCTCTATTGATGATTTTTTGACCTTTTAGATAGCCTTTTAAAAACTTTTTTCATCCTCTAACGTTTTCGGTTGATATCTTATTTTTGATTGTTGCCTAAATGGGTCTGAGTTTTCTATCTTGCTTGAAAGTAATTGAAAATTAAGGGAGTTTGCATTTTTTCAAGAGCTATTTATCTTAACTTAAACTTAGAATTTACTCAATCAACTTATGCAGAACAAAGTGCAATTGATCACTTATGTTGATCGTTTGGGATGCAAAAATATTACCGAATTGTCTCACCTTTTTGAAACTCGCTTCAAAGGTCTTTTCGGTGGGGTGCACATACTTCCTTTTTTTAACCCCATCGATGGTGAAGATGCCGGTTTTGACCCCATCGATCATACGCAAATAGATCCGAGATTAGGTGATTGGTCAGATTTAAATAAGTTAAGTGGTCAGATAGAGATAATGGCAGATTTGATTGTCAATCATATCTCGGCCAAATCGAAACAATTCGCAGATTATTTAAAGAAGGGGGATGACTCTGAATATGCAGAATTGATACTGACCGAAGATAAAGTCTTTCCAAACGGTATTACTGAAGAAGAGATTAAGAAGATTTATAGGCCAAGGCCGGGATTGCCCTTCACCAATTTTCAACTGGAAAATGGAGAACAGAAAAACGTTTGGACGACCTTCACGGCTAATCAGATAGATATTGATGTTACGTCTAAAAAGGGAGTCCAATATCTAGAATCGATATTGAATACCTTTCAAAAGGCCGGTGTTTCAATGATTCGACTTGATGCTGCCGGTTATGCCATTAAAAAGGCCGGCACCTCTTGTTTTATGATTGATGAAACTTTTGACTTTATCTCATCGATTACTGAAAAGGCAAGGTTAAGGGGTATGTCGGTATTGGTTGAAATACACTCCTTCTATAAAACTCAAATTGAGATTGCCAGTAGGGTTGATTATGTCTACGATTTTGCCCTGCCCGTTTTGGTATTGGATACCCTATTCAATAAAACATCAAAGAATCTGAAGAAGTGGCTTGAAATAGCACCTAGAAACGTGATCACTGTTCTAGATACCCATGATGGAATAGGGATTGTTGACGTAGCTTCAGATGAGGGCGAACCGGGTTTGGTAGAAGACGAGGTGCTTAGCGAAATAGTTGAGCAAATGCACATTAATAGTGATGGCACTAGTCGAAAGGCTACGGGCGCCGCTGCTTCCAACCTTGATTTGTACCAAGTCAATTGTACGTATTTCGAAGCTTTGGGCAAAGACGAAAAGCTTTACTTGATAGCTCGAAGTATACAATTTTTTGTTCCGGGAATACCTCAGATTTATTACGTGGGCCTTTTGGCGGGTGAAAACGATATGCAATTGTTGAAAGAGACCAATGTAGGTAGAGATATCAACAGGCATTATTTCACTAAAGAGGAAATTAGGCGTAAAGTACATACCGAGTTCTTTGAGCAATTCAGTGAGCTGATTTTTCTTAGAAACACGCATGCTTCTTTTCAAGGTATTTTTGAAATAGTTGATGGTGATGATGAGGTGTTGCATCTAAAATGGAACAACGGTAGGGCTTGGTCAGAATTGATAGTAGATTTAGAAGTTATGGATGTAAGCATAGCTTATAGCCATGATACCGGGTCAAAACAATTGACTTTTATGGATTGATTAGCAAGCCGCTTCTTTTTACGAAGTGGGCTTGAGAATTGACTTTTTGATTAATCATATTGCATTTAGTAAATGCCCTGTTAAAACGCTATCTTGTTTAGTGTATAACCTGAGCAAATTGAAAGATCATGAAAATTAAAAGGCCAGCTTTAAGTTTTTGGCAGATATGGAATATGAATGTCGGTTTCTTCGGCATTCAGTTCAGTTTTGGCCTGCAGCAAACTGCTGTCAATCCAATTTTTTCATTTCTTGGAGCACATCATGAAGAACTTCCTTTATTAAACCTGGCCGGGCCGGTAACTGGTCTTTTGATTCAGCCTATAATCGGGGCCATTTCCGATAAAACATGGTCGCCCAGATGGGGTAGAAGAAAACCTTTCTTTTTAATTGGGGCCATAACGGCAAGTCTTTGTCTTTTTGCCTTTCCTTTTAGTTCTGAACTTTGGTTCGCGGTAGGATTACTTTGGATTTTAGATGCCGCAAATAATACCGCAATGGAGCCTTATCGGGCTTTTGTAGGCGATAAATTACCGGATGACCAACTAACCTATGGTTTTCAGATGCAAAGTCTGTTTGTGGGAGCTGGCATTACCTTGGCCAATTTTTCTTTGTTCTTGTTTCAAGATTGGTTCAGTGTTCCGACGGAAGCGGGTACCCTATGTTCGACTACCACAGAAGTTGTTTCCATAATTCCCAAGTGGGTATATTATTCTTTCTTTTTAGGGGCAATTGCCTCATTGGCGACCATTCTTTGGTCGGTTTATAAGACACCTGAGATACCACCATCCCCAGAAGAGATAAAGCATATTGAAGAGCATTCCCGAAAACCTTTGGTTTCAAGATTAGTGGCGCCTTTTGTTGAAATATTCAACGCTATCGGCCACATGCCTAAATTAATGTGGAGATTGGCCGGGGTCTATCTATTTCAATGGTACGCTCTTTTTGTTTATTGGCAGTTTATTACGCCCATGCTGCGCACGAGTATGTTCGGTATATCCGATGGTGATAACGAAAAGTTTGAATCTATTATGGCCGCATGCAATTCAGGTGGTGTAATTGGCACGGGCGATGTGGCCTTCGCACAAAATATCCAATCCTTATCGGAACAGGCGTTGGCCCAAACTGGTCTTATGAACGGTGCCTATAATCTTGTTACGATGGTGGTGGCACTTTTATTGGTGCCCATTGCTAGAAAATATAGTTCAAAAATGGTATATGTTCTCAGCTTGGTCTTAACGGGAATAGCCATGCTGAGCATGCCTTTCATCAATGATCAATATGCGCTTTTACTGCCAATGGTACTTTTCGGTATTGGGTGGGCGGCAATGATGGGTATACCTTATGCTATGGTTTCGAAGGTCATTCCCGAAGACAGAAGAGGAGTTTATATGGGCATCGTGAATATGATGATTGTAATTCCTATGTTGATTCAAACCGTTTCTTTTGGTTTTATAATAAAAAATATACTGGGCAATAATGCTGTGAACGCCATTCTTTTCGGTGGCGTCTTCTTCATCATTGCAGCGTTGCTGGCCCTGCGTCTTCATATTTCCAAAGAAGACGAGAAAATAGTTGTTTAGAGTTAAGTTGTTTGTTTAGAGCGGGATACAGAAATGTGCCCGCTCTTATTTTTTTGGGATGTTTAAGTGGTTGAATGTCTTTTTAAAGAGTGATAAAACTAACCCTCAGTGTCTAGAATGTGTTAGCTCTCAATCTTTTTCTATGTTATACGAAGAATACTATTAAATTTGAAGCCCAAAGGAGAACACGATGAGCAAACAGAAACAAAGGCGAGAAGCCTTGATTTACCACGCCAAACCTCAACCCGGTAAGATTAAAATAGTGCCCACCAAACCGTACGCCACTCAACGAGATTTGGCGTTAGCTTATTCTCCTGGTGTGGCCGAGCCTTGCTTGGAAATTGCGAAAGACAAAGCAAATGTCTACAAATACACGTCAAAAGGAAACTTGGTAGCGGTTATTTCAAACGGTACCGCCGTTTTGGGCTTGGGAAATATTGGTCCTGAGGCGTCTAAACCCGTTATGGAGGGTAAAGGACTTCTCTTTAAGATTTTTGCAGATATTGACGGTATCGATATTGAAGTAGATACCGAAAATGTAGACGATTTTGTTCAAACGGTTAAAAACATCGCCCCGACCTTTGGTGGAATCAACCTTGAAGATATCAAGGCTCCTGAAGCTTTCGAGATAGAACGGAGATTAAAAGAGGAACTCGATATACCCGTGATGCATGATGATCAGCATGGTACGGCCATTATTTCTGCGGCGGCTCTTTTAAATGCTTTGGAATTGGCCGGCAAGAAGATGGAAGATGTTCAAATTGTGATCAGCGGGGCTGGTGCGGCAGCTGTGTCCTGTACTAAATTATATAAGGCATTCGGCGCCAAGGCAGAGAATATTGTGATGCTTGATAGTAAGGGCGTTATTAGAAAAGATGCCGAGAATCTATCTCCTGCTAAAATGGAATTTGCCACCGATAAAGATATCAATACGCTTGAGGAAGCAATGGTAGCTAGTGATGTTTTTATCGGTCTATCGATTGCCAATATTGTGTCCCCTGAAATGCTTCTTTCCATGGCAGAAAACCCGATTGTTTTTGCGATGGCGAATCCGAACCCTGAAATAGATTATAATCTGGCCTGTGAGACTCGAAAAGATATCATTATGGCAACGGGGCGATCGGATCACCCTAATCAGGTGAACAACGTGCTAGGTTTTCCTTTTATTTTTAGAGGCGCTCTCGATGTTAGGGCAACAGGTATCAACGAAGAAATGAAAATGGCCGCTGTAAAAGCATTGGCTGAATTGGCCAAGCAACCGGTGCCTGAGCAGGTGAATATAGCCTACGGTGAAACACGACTGACCTTTAATCGTGAATACATCATTCCTAAACCTTTTGATCCGAGATTGATTTCTGAAATACCCCCAGCGGTAGCAAAAGCCGCAATGGATAGTGGTATTGCACAACAGCCCATTGATGATTGGGAAAAGTATAAGGAGGAATTGATGCAGCGGTCGGGTAATGATAACAAGGTGGTTCGTCTGCTTCACAATAGGGCCAAATTGAATAGAAAACGTATAGTTTTTGCCGAAGCGGATCATCTAGACGTTTTAAAGGCGGCGCAGATTGTGTATGAAGAAGGTATAGCCGATCCTATATTATTAGGTAAGAAAGAAATCGTTCTTGAGCTTAAGAAAGAGTTAGAATTTGATGCCGACATTCCTATTTTAGATCCAACCTCAGAAGAATTTGACGAGAAGCATATTCGTTACGCTACCAAATTTTGGGAAAGTAGAAAGCGTAGCGGTACCACTTTATATAGCGCAAAGATAAAAATGCGCGAGCGTAACTATTTTGGTGCCATGATGGTTCTTGAAGGTGATGCCGACGGAATGGTGTCTGGCTATTCTAGAGCTTATCCTACAGTGGTGAAGCCTATTTTTGAAGTGATTGGTAGAGCATCCAACGTCAAAAAAGTAGCAACAGTCAATATAATGATTACCGACATGGGGCCTCTCTTTTTGGCGGATACTTCTATAAATATTGATCCAACTGCAGAAGAACTAGCTGAAATTGCGCAGAATACGGCAAATGTGGCTACTACGTTCGGTTTTGATCCTGTTTTGGCCTTGTTGAGTTATGCGAATTACGGTTCTTCTACTCACCCGCATGCCAAAAAAGTGCGTGAGGCTGTTCGCATTCTTCATGAATCAAACCCTAAGCTGGTGGTCGATGGTGAAATTCAAACAGATTTTGCCCTGAACAAAGAGCTTCTACAAAGCCAGTTTCCTTTTTCAAAATTAGCCGGTAAAAAAGTAAATACCCTTATTTTTCCGAATTTAGAATCGGCGAATATTACCTATAAGCTATTGAAAGAATTGAACAAGGCAGACTCCATTGGTCCGATCATGGTAGGGTTGCGTCGTTCAGTACATATACTTCAATTAGGGGCCAGTGTTGACGAAATGGTCAACATGACTGCTGTGGCTGTTATTGATGCCCAAGAACGTGAAAAAAGAAGAAAAGCGAAATCGGCCCATTAGATAAAGCATGATTCATCATCTTAAAGGTAAATTGGTAGAGAAAACCCCAACCTATGTCGTTATAGAATGCGGTGGTGTTGGCTATTTTGTGAACATTTCTCTACACACCTTTTCGAAGATTAGCGATTCAGAAAGCATCAATTTATTTACCCATCTACAAATAAAGGAAGATGCGCACACATTGTTCGGTTTTGCCGAGCGTTCTGAGCGCGAAATTTTTAGATTACTTCTATCCGTTTCGGGCATAGGTTCAAGTATAGCAAGAACCATGCTCTCATCGATGAACCCCACACAAATTAGAGATGCCATTGCCAATGGGGATGTTACCTCAATACAGTCTATAAAAGGGATAGGGGCAAAGACAGCACAACGGGTTATTCTAGACCTTAAAGACAAAATTCTTAAAGTTTACGATATTGGTGAAGTTTCGGCACCAACAAACAATACAAATAAAGAAGAAGCGTTATCTGCATTAGAGGTTCTTGGCTTTGCAAGACGACCTGCTGAAAAGGTGGTCGATAAAGTGCTCGGACAGGATCCTTCTCTTAGCGTGGAGAACATTATTAAACTTGCGCTTAAAAATTTGTAACAAGTTTGAAAACAGGGGCCGAACTAATTCTTAAATTACCATTTAAGCTTACTCTCCTATTCTCAATTTTCATGGTTTCAACGGGTGTTTTTTATGCTCAAGAAACTGAAGGTGAGAATACTGAGGAGCAACAGGTAGATTCCGTCAAGACCGGTTATTCTTTGGGTAGACTCCGAATGGAGAACCCAGAAAGTATTGTTTCCAAATATATTTACGACCCACAACTTAAAATGTACATCTACTCTGAAAAAGTAGGTGACTTCGATATAGGATATCCTATTATTTTAACGCCCGAACAGTACTACGAGCTTGTTGAAAAAGAAGGAATAAAAGATTACTTCAAAGAAAAATCCGATGCCTTTTCCGGAAAAAAAGAAGGTAGCGAAGAAGCACGTAAAAACCTGTTGCCTAATTTCTATGTCAATAACAATTTCTTTCAATCTGTCTTTGGTGGGAACACGATAGAGGTCATACCTCAGGGGTCGGTCGCTATGGATCTTGGTGTCATATGGCAAAAGAATGATAACCCTTCCTTATCCCCAAGAAACCGTACAAATACCTCTTTCGATTTTGATCAGCGGATCAGTCTTAGTATGCTCGGTAAAATTGGAGAAAGACTTCAGGTAAGTGCCAACTATGATACAGAGGCCACGTTTGATTTTCAGAATATAGTAAAGCTTGATTATACACCTACTGAAGATGACATAATCAGGTCAATAGAAGTCGGTAATATATCTATGCCGTTGAATAGTTCCCTAATTCAAGGTTCACAAAGTTTGTTTGGTGTCAAGACCCAATTGCAATTCGGTAAAACGACGGTGACGGCGGTTTTCTCTCAGCAACAATCTCAAAATAATACGGTGGTAGCGCAAGGTGGTGGTACCGTAAGTGAGTTCTCAGTTACGGCATTGGATTATGACGAGGATCGTCATTTTTTCTTGGCACAATATTTTAGGGATAATTACGATCAGGCACTTACCAACTATCCATATATACGTAGTCAAGTTCAGATTACGCGTTTAGAAGTTTGGGTGACCAATAGAAGTCAACAAACATTGAATGTTCGAAATATTGTCGGTATTCAAGATTTAGGAGAATTTGATCCATTGACGAGTGATCCAGATGATAAAAAGACTCGGATCTATTCTAATGCTCCGGCTAACTTCTTTAGAATGAATACTGGTGGGCAACCAAACTCTTTACCAAGAAACAACGCTAACTTATATGACCCTGCCCTTATCGATAGAGGAGGTGTTCTTAATGGAAATATTAGGGATGTGGCCACGGTCGAACAAGGTTTCAATGCGGGTGGTTACCAGCCTAATCAGGGTTTTGATTACGCCTTTTTAGAAAATGCAAGAAAGTTGGAGCAGGGTAGGGATTTTCAATTCAACTCTCAATTGGGTTACATCTCTTTGAACCAAAGGTTGAGTAATGATGAAGTTCTGGCGGTAGCTTTTCAATATACCTACAACGGTAATGTTTATCAGGTGGGTGAGTTTGCTAATGGTGGTCTTGATGCTACAACAGTTTCTGGGGCCATCGAGAATCAGGTGATAAATAACAATACTCTGGTTCTAAAACTTTTGAAAAGTAATATTACCAATGTGTCTGATCCTATATGGGATTTGATGATGAAAAACATCTATGCTACGGGAGCGTTCCGTTTGAGTCAGGATGACTTCAAGATGAACATTTTGTATAGCAATCCTACACCGAGAAACTATATTACCCCAATTGATGATGCTACTTGGCCTGATGGTCTACAAGATAGAATACTTTTAAATGTATTCAATTTTGACCGCTTGAATGTGTACAATGATGTACAGCCCGGAGGTGACGGTTTCTTTGATTTCATACCAGGATTGACCGTAGATACCCAAAATGGACAAATCATATTTACCAAGGTAGAGCCTTTTGGTGAATACCTCTTTGAACAGCTTGGGGGTGGAGATTATAATAATGCAAATGGCTATAACCCCAATCAAGAAAGATACGTTTTTAGAGATATGTATGAGCTGACCAAATCGGCGGCATTACAGGATCCTGAAAAAAACAAATTCTTGATGAAAGGCCGGTACAAGTCAGAAGGCAGTAACGGTATTCCGATAGGTGCTTTTAACGTGCCAAGAGGTTCGGTTCGGGTAACCGCTGGCGGGCGTACATTGCAAGAAGGAATTGATTATACGGTGAATTATCAGGCCGGTACTGTGCAAATATTGGACCCAAGTCTAGAAGCTTCTAACGTTCCTATTAATATTTCTGTAGAGAACAATGCCGTTTTCGGTCAACAAACAAGACGATTTACCGGGGTAAATGTAGAGCATCAATTCAACAAGAACTTTGTTCTGGGTGCTACCATGCTTAATTTGAACGAAAGGCCTTTGACGCAAAAATCGAATTTCGGGGTCGAGCCGGTCAACAATACTATATTCGGTGTTAATGGTAACTTTTCTACTGAATTGCCCTTTCTAACAAGGTGGGTGAACAAACTACCTAATATAGATACTGATGTTCCTTCAAACTTGTCTGTAAGGGGAGAAGTGGCATGGTTAAAGCCCAATTCACCAAAGAATGCAGACTTTCAAGGTGAGACAACTACATATTTAGATGATTTTGAAGGCTCTCAATCGCTTATTGATGTGAGATCTGCTTTGGGCTGGGCGATGGCCAGTACACCTTTAGAGTTTTTAGATAGTCCTACCCAAAAAGGTTTGGAGACTGGTTTCAATAGGGCAAAGTTGGCCTGGTATACTATAGATCCTGTATTCTATACCAACCAACGGCCAGCAGGAATGAGCGATAGTGATATCTCTTCTAACAGCACTCGAAGAATATTTGTTGATGAGGTGTTCCCGAAGGTAGAAATCGCGCAAGGGCAAACCAGGCAGCAAACGACTCTCGATTTGGCCTATTACCCAAGTTTAAAAGGTCCTTATAATGCCAATGAGAATTTTGAAAGTACCACCCCAGATCAAAAATGGGCGGGTATCATGCGTTCATTGAGCAGTACCAATTTTGAACAGGCGAATGTAGAGTTTGTGCAATTTTGGGTAATGGATCCGTACGTTGATGGTACGGCCACGAGTACGGGTGAACTAGTTATTAACTTTGGTAATATATCCGAAGACATTCTGGCCGACGGCTTAAAGCAATATGAGAATGGCCTTCCTGTGAACGGAGAAGGTAGTACAAAACCTGCTAATCCTATTTGGGGTCCGGTACCTGCAACTCAGGCCTTAGTTTATGCATTTGATGTGAACGAGGGGGCTCGTGAACAACAAGATTTAGGTTTTGATGGCTTAAATGATACCGATGAATCGCAAATCTATGGTGATAGCAACGGGGCCGACCCCGCTCTCGATAATTACCAGTACTTCTTACAGCGAGATGGAGGGGTGTTAAACCGATACCTTAATTTCAACAACCCGCAAGGTAACTCCCCAGTACAGGTGACCAATACCAATCGAGGTTCAACAACTCTACCCGATGTAGAGGATATTGATCGCGATTTGACCATGAATACAGTCAATAGTTACTACGAGTATCGAGTTCCTATCAGGCCAAATACGACCATTAATGATCTTTACGTCACCGATATTAGAGATTCATTGGTGTTGTCTGGTAACCGAATTCCTGATGGAAGTACGGTGAGAACAAGGTGGATTCAATACAAAATTCCGTTAAGCGATTTTACCGATGCCGTTGGTGGTATTACCGATTTTCGCTCTATCAGTTCAATGAGAATGTACATGACCGGATTTAATAGTGATGTGGTTCTGCGCTTTGCTACTTTAGACTTGGTTAGGGGTGATTGGCGAACTTATGTAAAGAGCTTAGATCCCGATGATCCAAATGTCGGTGATGATGCAACTACTATGGATGTTAATGCGGTGAACATTCAAGAAAATGAAAATCGATCACCTATACCTTATGTTTTGCCACCAGGTGTTAGAAGAGAACAATTAAATAATAACAATACCATCATTCAGCAGAATGAGCAGTCGCTCTCGCTAGTGGTCGAAAATCTAGAGTCTCAAGATTCTAGAGGGGTGTTCAAGAACCTTAATATAGATGTTAGGCAGTATGAAAAACTGAAAATGTTCATGCATGCCGAAAAGATTTTAGAAAGTGATAGCTACGAAATCGAGAGCCCGTTGGTAGGCTTCTTGAGAATTGGTACCGACTTTTCCGAGAACTTCTACCAGTTAGAACTTCCTTTAGAGTTTACCCCTTTTAATGTGGCTTCCGAAGAAGGTGTCTGGCCTGAGAATAACGAGATGGAAATTATCCTTTCCGATTTGAACAAGGTGAAGTCGGTATGGATTGCCGGTAGCGACTTAAGTGAGATACGGTTTTTTGAGGTCATTGGTGGCGAGGTGGTTCCTGTTGATGAGTTTGCTCCGAGAACTCCGGGAACGCTTAGAATTGGTATAAAAGGTAACCCGTCATTAGGAAGCATTAGAAGCATGATGGTCGGTGTCAAGAACGTAAGCGGTTTCCCGGCACGCGGTGAGGTTTGGTTCAATGAGCTTCGTTTGGCAGGCCTTGATAATAATGGGGGTTGGGCAGCTATCGCGGCGGTTGATGCGAACATTGCCGATTTTGCCAATGTTAGTGCTACGGGTAGTACCAGTACTTCCGGTTTTGGGTCAATTGATCAAATGCCGAATGAAAGAGCCAGGGAAGATGCCATTTCCTACGATTTGGTCACCAATGTTAATGTAGGTCAATTGCTTCCGAAAGATTGGAATATACAAATACCATTTAATTATGGTATTTCCGAATCGGTAATTACACCTGAGTTCGATCCTGTATACGATGACCTTAAGTTAGATGACCGTATAGCGGCAGCCGAAGATGAAGAATCGGCTGAAGCCATCAGAACACAGGCCGAAGACTACACTAAGCGAACGAGTGTGAATCTTATCGGTGTTCGAAAAGATAGGGGTGAAGAGGCCGAGGCCAATTTCTACGATGTTGAAAACTTTACTTTCAATTATTCCTACAACGAAACCAATCACAGAGATTTTGAAATAGCCGCGCTAGAAGATAAGAGTGTTGCCGCGGGTATGTTGTACAACCACAATTTCGAACCCATCGAGGTGGCGCCTTTTGCCAAAAATGATTCGTTGTTTACTGGCAGATACCTACAATGGTTAAAAGAACTAAACCTTAACTTATTACCGACCAGCGTGTCTGTCAACTCAAATTTTGATAGACAATTCAATCAGCAACGTTTTAGAGATGTTGTTGAGGAAGGTGTCGATAAATTAGAGCTTCCGACCTTGCGTCAGCGCAATTACTTGTTCAATTGGCAATATGCGGTCAATTATAGTTTGACTAAGTCGTTGCGATTAAATATGTCGGCTAGCAATAACCACATTGTTAGAAATTATTTGGACGATCCGACTGACCCTAACTCTGAAATTGATCAAACCTTAGGTCTTTGGGATGGTTTCTGGGATTTGGGGCAACCCAATCGCCATGCTCAACAACTTGAGGTAAATTATGAATTGCCTTTTAGTAAAATACCTGTTTTGGACTTTATCAATGCCCAATATAGCTATACCAGTAACTTTGACTGGCAACGAGGAGGAGACGCCCTTAATTTGGCCATTGCGGATCAACGGAACTCCCAAGGTATCGTTTCGGTAAATACCGTTCAAAATGCCAGTACTCATAATTTGACGGCCAACCTGAACATGCAGAAGTTTTATGATATGTTAGGTCTAAAAAAGAGGGAGGGAAAAGCAAATGCGAGCGCAGCCCCGGTTCGTAGGGATAAGGCAGGTAATCCGGCTTCAGATAGTGAAAAAACTTCTAAAAAAACTAGCGGACTTTTCAATACTGCGGTAGATGTTTTGACTATGGTGAAACGATTGAATGTTAACTATAACGAAAGCAGCGGTAAGGTACTTCCAGGTTATACTCAGTCGGTAGGTTTTATCGGGTCGTTAAGGCCGTCTTTAGGGTTTGTTTTTGGTAGCCAGTCAGATGTTCGGTTCGAAGCTGCAAGAAAGGGTTGGCTCATAGACTTCAATGAATTCAATGAGCAGTATATCGAAAATGTAAACAAGCAATTGAATATAACTGCTACGGCTCAGCCGGCGAGAGATTTGACTATTGACCTTTCAGCGGATCGTCAATTCTCCAATAGCTATCAAGAAAATTATGATGTAGACCTTTGGTCGCAGAATCAAAACCCTTTGGGTAACGAATACGGAAATTTCAGTATTTCGACCCTTATGATCGGAACTGTCTTTGGAAGAAGTGATGAATTCGATTCTGAAACCTTTCAGCAATTCAAAGAAAATAGATTAACCATTGCTAACAGGCTGGTCGCCAATAGGGGTGAAGCGGTAGGAGAACTAGATGAAGATGGATTCCCGGAACGGTACGGAAAAACACAGCAAGATGTATTGTTGCCCGCTTTCTTTGCGGCCTATACGGGACAAGATGCCGAACGTGTAAATCTAGATGCGTTCAGACAGATACCTATTCCCAATTGGAACATTAAGTATACAGGTCTGATGAGGAACAAATGGTTTAAAAAGAAATTTCAACGTTTCTCTTTAAGTCACGGGTATAGGGCCGCTTATAGCATCAATTCTTTTCAGACCAATTTAGAAAAGGTGCAATTGGGCAATGATGGGTTGTCTCAAACCGATCCTGATACAGGTGACGTTATGCCTGATTTAATTCTCAACAACGTTGTGTTGAACGATGAGTTCAATCCTTTAATGAGAGTCGATTTTGAAATGAAGAATTCGGTAAGCGTATTGGCCGAAATGCGTACGAGCAGAATAATGGCCTTAAGCTTCGATAATAACCTAATGACGGAGACCAATGGAAGTGAGTATACGGTAGGGCTTGGTTATAGGTTTAAAGATGTCAAGTTTGTCACTAACATTGGCGGTAACAAAACAAGGTTGAAAGGAGACTTGAACTTGAAAGCCGATATGACTTTGCGTGATAACGTAACTATTATTCGAAACCTGGATATCGATAATAATCAAGTAACCTCGGGCCAAAACCTTCTTTCGGTCAAGTTTACCGCTGATTATGCTTTAACGAAGAATCTGAACGCATTGTTCTTCTATGATCATTCGTTTTCTAAGTTCGCCGTTTCCACAGCTTTTCCTCAAACCACTATAAATTCTGGTTTCACGCTTCGCTATAACTTTGGAAACTAGAAGATTAACTAAATATTTGATGGGTTGATAGGGTGTTCGGCTTATTTTTTTGAAAACCTTTAGGGAATATTTTACATTTGCGACAAACAAAAAGGCATATGAATATTCCAGCTGAACTAAAATATACCAAAGACCACGAGTGGGTAAAGATCGAAGGCGATACAGCTACGGTAGGTATAACCGATTTCGCTCAGGGCGAATTAGGTGACATCGTTTACGTTGAAGTTGAGACTTTAGATGAGACATTGGATAAAGAAGAGGTTTTCGGAACTGTTGAAGCGGTCAAGACCGTCTCTGATTTATTCCTACCGTTGAGTGGTGAAATAATTGAATTTAATGAAGCCTTGGAAGACGCTCCTGAAAGCGTAAACTCAGATCCTTATGGCGAAGGTTGGATGATTAAAATAAAAATGAGCGATGCCTCTGAGGTAAACGGCTTGATGTCTGCTGAAGATTATAAAGCGCTTATTGGTGCTTAAGAATTATAGGTACACTTTGGTCTTCCTTGCTTGGATGACATTTGTTACTTATGCTAGCTTATCTTCTTTTGATCAAGATAATGCGCCCACTTTTAACTTGCCCCATTTAGATAAGGCCGTTCATTTTACATTTTACTTTGTAGCTGCGTTTTTGGCTGCTTTTTTACTTAGAGAGCGAACTTTAGGCAAAGTTGGGTTGAGAAAGGCGCTGCTTTTTTCAGTAGTGTTTGCGGTTGGGTTTGGTATAATTATTGAGGTATTACAATATACCTTAACAGTTGATAGACAAGGTGATGTGTTAGATGCAATGGCCAATACGATTGGGGCCTTGCTCGGAGCGTTTGCGATTAAACTCCTGTTTTCAGGCCGAACACGGTTAAAATGGGAAATTTAGTTGCTATTTAACAGAATATTTAATTAAATTAGCGAACATTAAAATCGAGAATTATGGAACCGAAAAAGAATCCGAAAGCAGATATTGGTCGTAACATCGGCTTGTATTTTGTTATAGGACTGGCCCTTACCATGGCATTGGTATATGGTGCATTAGAATGGAAAACGTATGATGAGGTAAATGATTACGATATTTCCATGAATGTTGATGACGACTTGGACGAGGAAGTTCCGATGACTGAGCAAATAAAGACTCCACCGCCTCCACCGCCTCCAGCTGCTCCTGAAATCATCGAAGTTGTTGAAGATGAAGAGGAAGTTGAAGAAACCGTAATCGAGTCTACCGAAACCAGCCAAGAAGAAGAAATTATCGAGGTAGAAGATGTTGAGGTTGAAGAAGAGGTAGAAGATGTTGACGTTCCTTTCGCGGTTATTGAAGATGTACCTGTATTCCCAGGTTGTGAGAACGAATCGAACAAAAGGGCTTGTTTTCAGCAAATGATGCAGAAGCATATTAGCAAAAACTTCCGTTACCCAGAAATTGCCCAAGAAATGGGTATTCAAGGTAGGGTAAGTGTAATGTTCACCATTCAAAAAGATGGTTCCATTGGTAATGTTAGAATGCGTGGTCCAGACAAAAACTTAGAAAAAGAAGCTGCTCGTATTATCGGTAAGCTTCCTAAAATGACACCAGGTAAGCAAAGGGGTAGACCGGTAAGGGTTCCATTTAGTATTCCAATTACCTTTAAGTTACAGTAATTAGCAACCATATCGCTATTCTGTGATTGGTTTCAAGATACAATCCCATTCCTAATTGGAATGGGATTTTTTTGTTCGGTAGTCCAGGTATTTGCATGAAATATTAAAGATCTTCAATTCGTTGCAAGAAACGGACTATCGAATTATCTTTGCAGTTCGAAAAAAGAGGAATGAAAACTGCTGTAAATACGGCCATTAACCGCTCAATGACATTGTCTGTTGCCGATTTTAAGGAGATTACCAAGGCTAGGCTGGCAATAAGTGTGGTATTTTCATCATTGGCGGGTTACCTTCTTGGTGCGCACCAAATAAATGTTATTTCTCTTTTGCTCCTTGCCTTTGGCGGGTATTGCATGGTCGGAGCTTCAAATGCATATAATCAGATCATCGAGAAAGACTTGGATGCTTTAATGAAGCGTACTAAAAATAGACCGATTCCTTCAGGTCGAATGACGGTACGCCACGCTTTGATTATTGCTGTTATATTGACGGTTCTAGGTGTTGCTTCATTGTATGTGTTGAATCCTAAGACGGCCATGTTCGGCGCAATTTCCATTTTTCTTTATACCAGTGTTTATACGCCGCTAAAGACGATAACACCTTTGGCAGTTTTTGTAGGTGCTTTTCCTGGTGCTATTCCCTTTATGCTAGGTTGGGTTGCCGCTACCAACGAATTCGGCATAGAGCCGGGTACGTTGTTTATGATTCAGTTTTTTTGGCAATTTCCTCATTTTTGGGCATTAGGGTGGATGTTGGATGATGACTACAAACAAGGTGGTTTTAAAATGTTGCCTACTGGAAAAAAAGATAAGGGCACGGCCCTTCAGATCATCATGTATACGATTTGGATGTTGGTTATTTCGATAGTGCCTGTTTTTGGTATTACGGGTAGGTTGATATTATCGATACCCGCGGCCATTGTAATTTTTATGATGGGAATGGTCATGTTGGTCTTTGCTTTCAAATTATATGAAAAACGCGATAATGTAACGGCACGTAAACTAATGCTTGCAAGTGTCAGTTACATTACACTAATGCAAATCGTTTACGTAGTAGATAAGTTTATTTAAGTTGATGGATTTAACTCAAGGAACAAGTAAAGAAAAGAATGACCGAGCCAAGAAAATGATGCTTTGGTTCGGTATCGTAAGCCTGATTATGGGCTTTGCCGGATGGACGAGTGCTTACATAGTTAGTAGCTCAAGGGAAGACTGGGTGACCGAGCTGAACCTTCCAAGTTCTTTTTTCATCAGTACGGCCATAATTATAGTTAGTAGCCTCACCTATATTCTGGCAAAAAAATCGGTTCAAGAAGGTAATGGAAAAATGGCCACAAAATGGTTGTGGGCCACCTTGGGCTTGGGCTTTGTGTTTATCATAATGCAGTTCAATGGCTTTTCGCAAATGGTGGCCGAGGGTTATTATTTTACCGGGCCGACCAGTAATATAAAAATGTCTTATATTTTTCTGATTGCGGCGGTTCATATTGCGCATGTGGTGGCGGGTATCATATCTCTGTTGGTGGTTTTGTTTAACCAAACAAAGGGTAAGTACTCTCCATCGGAGTATTTAGGTATTTCCCTTGGGGCCACTTTTTGGCATTTTTTAGACCTCTTATGGGTTTATTTGATGGGCTTTATGTATTTCGTTGGATAATAAAATAAAATATTGTTGGTTTTCCTTAACGTTCGGCTTTCGTTTCAGGTAAGAAAACTATAAATTTGTGCAAATTTTAACCATACTTTGAATTAAATGGAATCTACGGTAACAACTGGTACTGCTACGGAAAACGTCTGGGGAGGCGGAAATAAGCCCCTTGGTGCGAGTTATGGCAAGATGATGATGTGGTTTTTCATCGTTTCCGATGCATTGACCTTTTCTGGTTTTTTGGCCGCTTACGGCTTTTCTAGGTTTAAATTTATTGAGACTTGGCCGATAGCCGATGAGGTATTTACCCACGTACCGTTTTTTCATGGTAATTACCCTATGATTTACGTGGCGTTCATGACCTTTATTCTGATCATGTCGTCAGTAACCATGGTGCTTGCAGTAGATGCGGGGCACAAAATGAAACAGAATGCCGTTATCTGGTATATGTTTTTGACCATTATTGGGGGTGCCATCTTCGTTGGTTCACAAGCTTGGGAATGGGCAACCTTTATCAAAGGTGATTTTGGCGCGGTCGAAACCAAAGGGGGGCGAATTCTACAGTTTATAGATGCTGAGACCGGCGAGCGTGCTGCTCTTAGTGATTTTGCCAAGATTATTCCTAGTGAGCGAGCAAATCACGAGAGAAAGAATGGTGTTTGGTTTTATGATGAAGGCTACAGACCGACTTTTTCGATGAATGAGGTAACGGAAGGCTTTTTGGCCAACCCAAATATTCTAATCCGTACCGAGGCCATTCATCAAGAAGGAGAGAAGGAAGGCGAGAAAACACTCCTTACTAGAGAAGAGTCTTTAGAGAAAATTAAAGACGGAAAATTAGTGGTTGAAGGAGCTAACTTGGTTCGCAATGAATACGGTAGCCGTTTGTTTGCTGACTTCTTTTTCTTTATCACCGGTTTTCACGGTTTCCATGTATTCTCCGGTGTTGTAATCAATATCATCATATTCTTCAATGTAATTTTAGGTACTTACGAAAGAAGAGGACATTATGAGATGGTCGAGAAAGTAGGTCTTTACTGGCACTTTGTTGACTTGGTATGGGTATTCGTCTTTACATTCTTCTACTTAGTATAATTTGGCCTTTTAGTCATAAGAAATAGCATAATAAAATGGCACACGCACACAAACTTGAAATTTTTAGAGGTCTTTTAAAATTTAAGAACAACACCCAAAAAATTTGGGGAGTTTTGATTTTCTTATCCATAGTAACTGCCGTTGAGGTTTTGCTAGGTATTTACAAGCCACGTGTTTTGACCCATTCATATTTTCTGGGTATGAAGTTGTTGAACTGGATTTTCATAGTTCTAACATTGGTAAAGGCTTATTACATTGCTTGGGACTTTATGCACTTAAGAGATGAAAAGACGGCTTTGAGAAGGGCTATAGTTTGGACACCGATTTTTCTTGTGTCTTACTTGGTTTTCATTTTGTTGTTCGAGGCAGATTATGTTTACAATGTTTATAAGGAAGGTTTCATTAAATGGAACTTTTAATCCTTATATTATCATAAATTAACAGCATACTAAGACGGTTTAACGACCGTCTTTTTTAATTTTGTATCCGTTTGTAATTACCGGTGCATCCCGTAAAATCATGAAAAAAACGGCCGTTCTTATCACTCTGTTCATACTGCCTATCGTGGCGTATCTTTTTTTTGCGTCTGGGGTAAACAATTTCGGCAGATTACCAGTATTGACCGATACGATTGATGTGAAGTCGCTCAGTGCAAATGATATCGCCTTAGAGAACAAGATCACCATTTTGGGGTTTTTAGGTTCCGATATCGCTTCACGAAGGGGGAATATGTTCAACTTAAACCAAAAAATTTATAAGCGATTTCATGAGTTTCAAGATTTTCAGTTTGTCATGGTCGTTTCTGAAGGCTTGCAAGACCAAGTAGATGACCTAAAGAAGGAGATTGGGCATTTAGGTGGTACCGAGAAATGGAATTTCGCCTTCATGACAGAGAATATGATAACTGAATTGTTCAATTCGTTGAAAACTGATATTACTTTAAACGAAAACCAATCAACCCCATTTGTTTTTATTGTTGATAAGGAAGCAAAACTGAGAGGGAGAAATAAAGACGAAGAGGATGGTGTTGTTTTCGGTTTTGATACTTCTTCTGTAGCTGAGCTGAACAATAAAATGGTGGATGATGTAAAGATTATTCTAGCAGAGTATCGGTTGGCGCTCAAGAAAAACAATGCAGATAGATAGGATGTTTTATGGCGGCTAAAAAGAATAAATACACATACGTTTGGGTTTCATTGATTGTTTTGGTCTTTGGTATCATCTTTATTCCAAAAATCGTCAACCGCCTCAAATCTGGAACAGTCGTAGAGGCCGACCGAATGAATGTGAAAGATAATTCTGGAGAGTTGGCGTATGTATTGGCGAATGGTAAAAAGAGAAGGGTGCCTTCTTTTGAGTTTATCAATCAAGATAGTTTGGTTGTCAGTGATAATGACTATAGGGGCAAAGTATTCGTTGTTGATTTTTTCTTCACGAGTTGCCCATCGATTTGCCCGATTATGACCAAGAATTTGGTAAGCTTACAAAATGAATACGAGGGCCGGGCAGATTTTGGTATAGCTTCATTTTCAATAACGCCTGAACATGACACCCCAACTGTATTAAAAACGTATGCCGAGAAATACGGTATTACCGATTTAGACTGGCACCTTATGACAGGCGATCAAAAGAAAATTTATAAGTTGGCCAACGAGGGTTTTAACATATTTGCGGCAGAAATGCCAGATGCACCAGGAGGTTTTGAGCATTCAGGGTTGTTTGCATTGGTCGATAAAAACGGGTTTTTACGTTCTAGGGTAGATGAGTTTGGTAACCCCATAGTCTACTATCGTGGTACTATCACCGAAGGGCAAGGCGCGAACGATCATGGCGAGCAAGAGCAAATCTCTATTCTTAGAGAGGATATAAAAAAATTACTGGAAGAATGAGCGACGTAGTTGTTAGGGAAAAGCGTTTCAATAAATTGATAACCATAGTTTCAATTGTAGTACCCGTTGTTGTGGCATTGCTTTTTGGTGTGAAACTGCCCAATGTAGAACGTCTAGGCTTTTTGCCTCCTATTTATGCGACTATTAACGGGGTTACGGCCTTATTGCTATGTGCAGCAGTGATGGCTATTATGAGGGGTAATAGAAGAATTCACCAAACGCTGATCAATATTTGTATTGCGCTGTCCCTTCTATTTTTAGTCATGTATATCGGGTACCATATGACTTCTGATTCTACGACTTACGGAGGCAAAGGAGTTATGAGGTACGTTTACTATTTTATCTTGATATCGCATATTATATTATCCATTGCTATAATCCCCCTCGTTCTTAAAACCTATTCTTTTGCTTATCTCAATAAGTTTGATAAACATAGAAAATGGGCTTCTTTTACATTTCCACTTTGGCTATATGTTGCGGTCACAGGGGTTATTGTGTATTTGATGATATCACCATATTACCCCATTTAATTATTCAATTAATCTGATATGAAGTTTAAAGCTGCCATCATTTTTATTGCTCTAGCTCTCTGTCTTCCTTCTCAAATGGAAGCTCAATGTGCCATGTGCCGTGCAGTTTTGGAAAGTAATGGAAATACCGATGTGGCAGAAGGGGTCAACAACGGTATTGTGTATCTAATGGCCATACCTTATGTATTGGTAGCAGTGCTCTTCTATTTCGTTTATAAAAAGATGAAATCGAGCCCTGTAAGTTAATTTAACATTTCTTTTGGCGATTTGATGTAACAATGAGACTTTCAGGTAGTCTTATAAGTGCATGCTTTTTAAAGTGTGTTCATCAATCAATACATCAATCACATGTTAGATATCGAAAGGTGGCAAGAAATCTTTGATACCATACGTAAAAATAAGCTACGCACTTTTCTTACCGGTCTTTCCGTAGCGTCTGGTATATTTATACTTGTCATATTATTGGGTTTTGGCGAAGGTTTCAAAAATGGAATTGAAAATGAATTCGCTCAGGATGCTGCGACCAGTGTTTGGGTATGGCCGGGTACTACCACCAAAGAATTTAAGGGGCTGAACCCCGGTCGAGTAATCGAATTGAGAAATTCTGATTATGAATACTCTTCGCAACTTTTGAACGACCAAATCGAATTAAGCTCCCCTCGTATTTTCGTGAGAAACGTTTCTGTTAATTATGGTAATGAAGCCTTGGTTTACGGGGTGCAGGGCGTTTCATATCAATTTCAGCGCATCGAGAATGCGACAATGTCCGATGGTCGTTTTCTTAACTATCAAGACGAGCAGAATACGGCCAAGGTGGCCGTTATTGGCAATAAAATCGCTAAGGATGTGTTTCACGAAGTTGATACGCCAATTGGTGAGTTTATAGATATTTCGGGCATTCCCTTTAAAATTGTGGGGCTCTTTGGCGAAACCGAGGATCGTGAAGAAGAACGGATATTTATACCTATCACTACCGCACAGCGCGTATTCAATGGTGGCGATAAGGTAAATAATCTAGCGTATACTTTACCCATGGCCAATGATTTTGATGAGGCCGTGGCCAACTCGGTGAAATTTAAAAGTACGCTATTAAGAAACCTTCAACTAGCACATACGATAGCTCCCGATGATACCAACGCCGTTTTTGTATGGAGTGCCCTTGAAGAGGCCAAGAGGTTTTATAGCCTGACCGATAACATTAAATTATTTTTTTGGTTCGTAGGCGTTTGTACCATTATCGCAGGTGTAGTCGGTGTGAGCAATATCATGTTGATTGTAGTGCGCGAGAGAACAAAAGAGATTGGTATTCGAAAAGCTCTGGGCGCCAAGCCTTGGTCGATAGTTGGCATGATACTTCACGAGTCGGTTTTTATCACCGCCATTTCAGGTTTTGCCGGGTTGATTTTAAGCATGGGGCTGTTAGAAATATTAGGTCCGCATATCGAGGTAGATTATGTGTTGAATCCTTCGGTCAATTTTCAAGTGGCCGTTTCAACCGTGTTCGTATTGATTTTTGCGGGGGCCGTTGCCGGTTTTTTTCCAGCGTGGAGGGCCGCTAACATTCACACCATAGATGCGTTGCGAGATGAATAGTTGGGTAAAAGGAAATTTAAGAAGCTATGTTCAATAAAGATCGGTGGAAAGAAATTCTAGAGGTTCTCACCAGTAATTGGTTTAGAACCGTTTTGACGGCTTTCGGGGTCTTTTGGGGTATATTCATACTTATAATTCTGCTTTCGGCCGGCAAAGGCCTTGAAAACGGGATTATGAAAGACTTTGGTGATATAGCTACAAACACAATGTTCATGTGGTCGAGAGCTACTACAAAATCGTACAAAGGGCTTCCCAAGGGAAGAAGTTTTATTTTCAAGACAGATGATGTTTCCTCCATTCGCGAAAACGTTCCAGATTTACGCTTTATATCTCCTCGCAATCAATTGGGCGGTTTTGGTGGAGCCAACAACGTGGTTCGAGGACTTAGAACCGGCGCCTATAATGTGTACGGTGATTATCCGGAGATAATTCGACAAGATCCTATGAGTATTACTGCAGGGCGATTTTTGAACTACAGCGATATTGAAGAGAAAAGAAAGGTGGCCGTAATCGGTGAGGGAGTGGTCGGTGGATTGTATGATAAGGGCGAAGAAGTACTGGGGACCTACATCAAGGTGCAAGGGGTGAATTTCATGGTGGTCGGTACCTATAAAAAGAAAAGCAATGGTGGGGACGGTGAAGAAGGGCAAAAAGAAATTTTTGTTCCTTTTACCTCTTTTTCACAGGCTTTTAATAGAGGTAATGATGTCGGGTGGATGGCCATTACTGCCAATGATGGTACATCGATTACCGAGATAAAGAACAATATTATGGCCGTCGTTAAAGAGAATCATAAAGTACACCCTGATGACCAAAGGGCGGTAGGTCATTTCGACTTGTATGAGCAATTTCAAAGGGTGCAAAGCTTGTTCGGGGCTTTGCGTTTTGTAGCCTATTTCGTGGGGATTTTGGTGCTGCTCTCCGGGGTGATCGGAGTTAGTAATATCATGTTGATCGTAGTGAAAGAGCGTACCAAAGAAATTGGTATTAGAAGGGCTTTGGGTGAAGACCCGTGGTCGATTAAATTGCAAATACTGATGGAGTCTATTTTCTTGACCATTATTTCCGGAATGGCAGGAATTTCCTTTGGAGCACTTTTCATTTATCTGATTAATACCATTCTCGATATGAACGGGCCGGTAGATATGTTCGCCAACCCTAGCGTTAGTTTAGGTGTGGTCATTGGAGCATTGATTATTCTTATCGTTTCTGGTCTTCTTGCGGGGTTTATTCCCGCCCAGAGCGCCATAAAGGTTCGGCCTATAGAAGCATTGCGTACCGAATAAATCAAATAATATAAAATATATAATAGTATCTAACATCAATCAAAAATGAAAAAGACAGTAACCCGAATAATCCTGCTCCTCATTGTGTTAACCTTCGGGGGAGCCATGTACTACTTGTACCAAAAGAATGCCGAGGATCCTGTAACCTACGAAACCGAGCAGGCTTCCAAGAAAACAATCGTTAAAAAAACGGTTGCGACCGGCAGTATTTTACCCCTGGAAGAGGTATTGATCAAACCCAATATTTCAGGGGTTATCGAAGAAATATTTGTAGAAGGTGGCGACTACGTTAAATCGGGTGACCTGATATGTAGAATTAAGGTGGTACCTAATTTGGCAGCCTTGAACGATGCGCGAAATGGTATCGATGAGGCAAAAATTAATCTCGATGACCAACTGCGAAACTTAGATAGGCAAAAGAGCCTGTTTGGCAAGGGAGTTATTTCTCAAGTTGACCTAGAACGTGCACAAGTGGCGTACGATCAGGCAAAACAGACCTACGCAGCCGCTAATAAGAGATTTGAAATTGTTAAGACGGGTACCGCCAAAGGTTTCGGTAATGCCGCTAATACCCAGATTCGAGCTACTGTAAGCGGTATGGTACTAGAAGTGCCTGTAGAAGTGGGTAACCAGGTAATCGAGAGCAATAACTTCAACGAAGGAACAACCATTGCCGCTATCGCCGATGTCGATAAAATGATATTTGAAGGAAAGGTCGATGAAAGCGAGGTAGGAAAAATTAAAGAAAACCTTCCCCTTGAAATCACCGTGGGCGCACTGGAAGGGCGCATTTTTGATGCGGTATTGGATTATATCGCCCCCAAAGGCAATGAGGAGAACGGCGCCGTGCAGTTTGAGATAAAGGGTACCTTAAAGAAGCAAGACTCAGTATTCATTCGGGCGGGCCTAAGTGCTAATGCCTCTGTCATTCTGGCGAAGGCTGATAGTGTGCTGGCCATTAAAGAGGCGCTGGTACAATACGATAATGACTCTAAGAAACCATTTGTTGAAATTGCGAACGGTGAACAAATATTCGAGAGAAAAGATATAGAGCTGGGTGTTAGTGATGGTATATATGTCGAGGTTAAATCAGGAGTTACCGAGCAAGATAAAATCAAGGTTTGGAACGCCATTGTGAAAGAGGAAAACATGTAAGAAAAATATTTAACAGAAAATTTTGACAATATCACGTAACAATTTAACAACTTGAGTGTCATATTGCTGCTGGCCCTCAAAAAGCATAACAACTAACGTAACCACAAATGATAGAAATAAATAATCTGCATAAATCCTATAAGATGGGGGCCAATTCCCTTCACGTTCTAAAAGGATTGAACTTTAGCATTAAAGAAGGAGAGTTGGTAGCAATTATGGGTTCTTCAGGTTCCGGAAAATCGACATTGCTCAATATTTTAGGAATGTTAGATGAGGCAGATTCCGGAGAGTATACCCTAGATGGTGTACCCATTAAAAACTTGAACGAAACAAAGGCTGCCAAATACCGTAACAAATTTCTTGGCTTCATTTTCCAGTCGTTTAATCTCATTAACTATAAAAGCGCAATGGAAAATGTGGCTCTTCCCCTATATTATCAAAAGGTTCCTCGAAAACAAAGAGAAGAGAAAGCTATTAAATACCTTTCTCAGGTAGGTTTAAAAGAATGGGCGCACCATTTACCCAATGAACTTTCCGGTGGACAAAAACAGCGGGTTGCTATTGCAAGGGCAATGGCAGCCGAGCCAAAGGTTCTCTTGGCTGATGAGCCGACCGGGGCATTGGATAGTAAGACTTCTTATGAAGTTATGGACCTTATTCAGAAAATCAACGACGATGGCAATACCATATTGGTGGTAACTCACGAAGAAGATATTGCCCATATGTGCAAGCGCATAGTTCATCTAAAAGATGGTGTTATAGTCGAGGATAAAAAGGTAGATCAAGTTAGGGCATCACAATATGTTTAGTAGGGATATTTGGAAGGAAATTTTCGAGACTATTCAAAAGAATAAGCTGCGTACCTTTCTGTCGGGTTTTACCGTGGCTTTGGGTATTTTGATATTCGTTGTGCTCTTCGGTTTCGGCAATGGCCTTATTAATACTTTCAATGAGTTCTTTTCAAATGATGCGACCAATGTTTTCATGGTATTCAGGGGCAGGACGACAATGCCCTATAAAGGTTATAAAGCTAATAGAACGGTAGAGTTCGACAATAGCGATTTAGAAGATGTTGAAAAGAATTTTCCCTTATTCCTTGAATACTTAAGTCCTAGAATTACCCGACAAGATACTGTAAGCTACAAGAACGAGAGTAATAGCTATTCGAATTGGGGCGTAGGGCCCGCGCATCAGTATGCCGAAATGAACATTATAATGAAAGGTCGTTACATCAATGTGATGGACATTAAGAACAAGACCAAGAACGCCGTCATAGGTAGGTTGGTAGAACAAGACCTTTTCGGATCTAAAAATGCAGTTGGTAAGTATATCGATGTGGGCGGAAGCTCTTTTAAGGTAATCGGCGTATTTCAAGATGATGGGGGTGATAATGAAGAGCGAAATATATTCGTGCCCTATACGACCATGCAGCTCATCGAAAAGAATACCGATAAAATAGACGCTATGGTAATCGGCTTTAAGCCTGAAATTGGCTATGCCGGGGCAATGGCTTTTGAGAAAAGTCTCGACAAATTTATTCGGGAAAAGAAATACATACATCCGCAAGACCGAAACGGAATTTTTATACGCAATGTAGCGGACCAACTTAGGCAAAACCAGCAATTTGCCCGGGTACTGCAGATTATTGTCGGTTTTGTAGCCTTTGGTACCATCATCGCGGGCATCATCGGTATTAGTAACATTATGGTTTTTGTGGTGAAAGAACGCACCAAAGAACTGGGTATTCGAAAGGCGTTAGGTGCTACACCTAAATCGGTAATAGGCACCATTCTTTTAGAGTCGGTTTTCATTACAACGGTCTCTGGTTTTATAGGTATGCTTTTGGGCGTAGGTATCTTGAGTTCGATGGGTGAACGGTTAGAAGATTTCTTCATTACCAACCCTTATATCGATATGCCCATGGCCATTATTGCGACCGTTGTTCTTATCATATTTGGAGGAATAGCAGGTTACGTACCCGCACGTAGGGCGGCGCGTATTAAACCAATTGTAGCATTAAGAGACGAATAGGATGCGATTTATACTAGATAGAAATACGTGGCAAGAAATCTTTGGTTCTATCAGCAAGAACAAGATTAGAACCGTCATTACCGTCATAGGTGTTCTATGGGGCATCTTTATCTATATAGCCCTTTCTGGAGCTGCAAAAGGTATGGACAATGGTTTTGAAAGTATGTTCGAGATCATAGCCAAGAACAGTATGTTCGTTTGGGCACAAAACACAAGTATGCCCCACGAAGGATTTAAAACAGGTAGGCAGATGCAGTTGAGGCTCGGAGACGCTACCATGATCGAAAACAGAATACCTGAGGTAGAATTTATTGCCCCAAGAAATGTTCGCGGCTTCTTCGGTTCGACCCCTCCGAGTATCGGCCGGGGCAACAAATCGGGTAGCTATCCCCTTTTTGGCGATTTTCCGGCATTTACAAAAATAGCACCTAAAAAAATTTATGACGGAGGGCGTTTTCTCAACGATGAAGACATTGCCCAAGCTAGAAAGGTGGCGGTAATCGGTGAGCGTGCGCAGCGAGAGCTTTTTGATAAGGGCGAAGAACCTATTGGGGGGTACATTAAAATCGATAACGTTTATTTTCAGGTCGTTGGCGTACACAAATTTGACCAAAGTGGAGGTTTTGGTGGTGATGGTGATATTTTTATTCCATTCTCAACCTTTAGAAAGCTCTATAACACGGGCGATGAGGTAGGTTGGTTTTCAATAGCTGCTTATGATGACGCCGATGTGGTGAAAGTAGAAGAGAACATTATCAATTTGTTGAAAAACATACATCAAGTACATCCCGATGATGATCGTGCTTTTGGCTCTTTCAACTTGGGCGAGCAGTTTAACAAGATTGTCGGCTTTGCCAACGGAATCACTTTTTTATCCTTAATTGTTGGTATCGCGACCATACTGGCAGGGGTTATAGGTATCGGAAATATTCTTTTGATATCAGTGAAGGAAAGAACCAAAGAACTGGGCGTTAGGCGTGCCTTGGGGGCTACACCCGCCGAGGTGCGTAACCAGATTATTCTTGAATCTGTTTTTCTAACGGTTATTGCTGGCATTATGGGCATCATACTGGGTGCGGCGACCCTCGCATTAATCAACAACTTAACTCAGAATATCGATTTCCCTTATACGAATCCAACAGTTCCAATTCCCTATGTAATCGGGGCTCTGGTCATCATGGTGGTATTAGGAACATTAATCGGGTTGATTCCTGCTCAACGAGCGGTAAGTATTAAACCTATCGATGCGCTAAGGGAAGAATAACACGAATACAACGTAACAAAAACGAGAACAACTATACCAATAGACAACAAACACAACTACAATGAACAAGATTTTAAAGTATGTATTAATCGGGGTGTTGGTGCTGGGTGCCCTATGGGCCGCTGCCTTCTTTATTAAATCGAACAGTAAAGAGGCGATTACCTACGAAACTCAGCATCCTTTTATATCGAACATCGAGAAAAAGACGGTCGCTACCGGTACGGTTATACCTGAAGACGAAATCGAAATAAAACCTCAGATTTCTGGAATCATTCAAAAGATATTCTTGGAAGAAGGCCAAAAGGTCAAATCAGGAGATTTGATTGCAACCATTAAGGTAGTACCCAACGAACAGTCTTTGAACCAGGCCAGGGGTAGGGTCAGAAATGCAGAGTTGGCGCTCAATAATACAAAAATCGAATATGACCGTAATAAATCACTCTTTGATAAAGGGGTGATATCAAGTCAAGATTTCAATAACCTTCAACTTCAATACGATCAGGCGGTTCAAGAACTTGAGAACTCCAAAGCAGACTATCAAATTATTAGAGTAGGTTCAGCAGGAGGTTCTACCAGTGCCAATACAAATATCAGGGCAACGGTTGACGGTACCATTCTTGAAATACCGGTAGAGGAAGGGGACCAAGTGATACAGAGTAATAACTTCAACGACGGTACAACGATAGCTACCATTGCCGATCTGGGTAAAATGGTTTTTGAGGGAAAAGTTGATGAGGGCGAGGTAGCGAAGTTAGAAGTCGGTACTCCCCTAAAAATAAGCTTGGGTGCTGTTGAAGGTAAAGAGCTTGATGCCAAGCTTCGATTTATAGCACCTAAAGGTATCGAGGAAACTGGCGCCGTGCAGTTCAAGATTGAGGGTGATGTAGATGTTCAAGATGATATATTCATTCGAGCTGGTTATAGTGCCAATGCATCTTTGGTGCTTGAGAAAAAAGATGATATTCTAGTGATACCGGAAGCATTATTACAGTTCGATAGTAAAACTGACAAGCCCTATGTGGAGGTTTCGACCGGTGAACAACAATTTGAGCGTCGCGATATTGAAATCGGAATTTCAGATGGGGTCAACGTCGAAATAGTTTCTGGCCTTTCAGAATCGGACAATGTCAAAATTTGGAACAAGACCGAACCTATTAAGAGAGGAGAGGAAGAAGGCACTGAGGAAGCAGAAGAGTAACATTCATCAATCATAATCAAAAAATCAAAAAATGAACTTAAAACTAATCGTTTTAGTGTTCTTCATTGCTATTGGCAGTAGTACTGCGCAAAGCAAAAAATGGACATTAGAAGAGTGTGTGGCATACGCAGTAGAACATAACTTAAGTATTGAGCAATTCGAACTGGATTTAGAAAATGCCAAAATCGATAGGTCCGATGCGTTAGGAGCGCTTATGCCCAATGTTAACAGCTCGATATCGACTTCAGGTAATACAGGTCTTTCCTTTGACCCGACAACCAATCAACCGGTAACAACAACTATTCTTACGGCCAATGGTGGGGTGACCTCTTCGTTGACCTTGTTCGATGGGTTGAGAAATTTCAATCGCCTGAACAGGGCAAAAATGAATGCAATCGCCAACCAATATCGTTTAGATGATTTAAAGGATGATATTCGTTTGAACGTCGCCAATGCCTATTTACAAATACTTTCAAATAAAGAGACTTTAAAAGTTTTAAGGGCGCAATACGCAGTTACCGAACAAGACTTAAAGCGTACCAAAGAATTGATACAGGCAGGTGCTTTACCTGAAGGAGATTTGTTAGAGATTGAGGCGACAGCCGCCGGCTTGGAGCAACAAATTGTAAATACCGAAAACTTGGTTTTGATTTCGAGAATCAATTTGGCCCAGTTACTTCAAATTACCGATTATGAAAATTTTGATGTTGTAGATGTTGATTACGAGGTACCTCCTTCTGATATCCTGAACAAAAATCCGAAGGAAATTTTTGCTGAATCGCTTACTTTTAGAAATGATATCAAGTTCTCTGAGTCAAATATTGATTTGGCAAAAGAGGATTTAAAAATTACAAAGGGAGCGTTGTATCCGACACTATCCGCCTTTTTTAACTATAATACAAGATATTCCGATCAAGGTGGCTTCGATAGTAGTACAGGTACTTTTGTGCCCGCTGAAAGTTTCGGAAATCAATTATGGATCAATGATGGTATATCTTATGGCGCTCAATTGAATATACCTGTTTTCAATGGTTTTAGTACCAGAAATAATATTAAGAGGGCAGAAATTACCGTTAAAAAAGCCGAGTTGCAACTAGAGCAAGATAAGCTTGATTTAGAGACCAATATCAACCAAGCTTATGTTGACGTAACCAGTTTTGCCAAAGCATATGAAGCAGCGCAAAAGACATTAGAGGCTCGACAACTGGCATATAATTACTCAAAAGAAAGGTATGATGTAGGACTTATGAATGCCTTCGATTTTAGTCAAGCACAATCAAGGGTCGATAATGCCGCTGCTGAGGTAGTAAGAACCAAGTATGATTATATTTTTAGAATTAAAGTTCTTGAGTTTTACTTCGGATTACCAATCGATTTAGAATAACCCTATTTTGGGGTAGTTAAATGGTCCGCTATTGCTTTAGCTTTAGCGGATTTTTTTATGTATTAAGATTATATTTGCAGCCTTATGGCGTTGATACTTAATTTAGAGACGGCTACCACTAATTGTTCGGTGAGTTTGGCCAGAGATGGGCAGTTAATAGCATTAAAAGAACATAATTCCCCTAATTATTCCCATTCAGAACAGCTACATGTATTTATCGACGAGGTCGTCAAGCAAGCCAGTTTGCGATTGTCCGATCTGGATGCTATCGCTATAAGTAAAGGCCCCGGGTCATACACCGGCTTGCGAATAGGGGTTTCGGCAGCCAAAGGCCTATGTTATGCTTTGGAAATTCCGTTGATATCGATAGCCACACTTGAAAGTATGGCGAGTCAAGCTGACCCACAGGCGGTTGATTTTATAGTTCCCCTTTTAGATGCCCGTAGAATGGAGGTGTATTCTGCAGTTTTTGATAAAGACTTGAAACAGGTTAGGGATACTCGTGCTGAGATTGTCTCTGAATCCTCTTTCGAAGTGTTTTGGCAAAAAGGGAAGGTGCTCTTATTGGGCTCAGGAGCTGAAAAATGTAAGGAAGTATTATGTCACGACCATATCTCTTTTGATGAAGGGGTGGTTCCTTCTTCTAGCCAAATGGCCCACTTGGCGTACGAAAAATATAAATCTTCTGAGTTCGAAGATGTAGCTTATTTTGAACCTTACTATCTAAAGGACTTTATACTTCAGCAAAAGAAAAAATAGCCTTTGTCAATTTTTTGGAAAATGAGAGGCTTTTAGTTTTAACCTTTGCCCTGTTTCGCAACCGGTTTTATCGATTTTAAAGAATCATAATAGCTTAACAAGCGAATAACATCAGCCTCTTTTTTTAAGTTGAGGTTGTTGGTGTTCATAAAGTTTGAAACCTCGATGAATTTGTCGCTTAGTGCCCTTAATATGTTGCTTTTATTTAATTCTATTAGCTGTGCAAGGGCTTTGTCATGCTTAATATAATAGGAAGAATTCTCAATATAATTTGCGATTGCTACTTTTGTAGAACTTCCGTATGCGGTATGGCTCGAAGGAGCACTAATGGTCTGATATTTTCCAGGTTTGAGTAAAAAAGAAATATGGTTTCCTATGAATAGAGGGTTGAAATACCCTAATTGGGTTTGGTTATTGGGTAATTCAAATTCGAAAATTTTATAGGTTTTACCATTAAAGGTGGCACTAAACTCAGGTCTTCTAAGAACTTCTCGAACGGTGCTATTTTCATCCTTGAACTCTATAACTTGTTTTATAGAATTAAACCTCATTGGTGCAACTAGAATTTCTTTACCGTTAAAGTTTAGATTTCCATTATTAAATTCTTCCGATTCATAGGGAGAGCCTTCATTCACGTAGGTTATTTCTTTTGTTTCGTTCATAAAGAAAGGATAATTAAATCCTGACTTTTGCATAGAAGATGACATTAGGGAGCCACTTTGGGAGAATCCCACAAAAGGAAGAATCAAAAGCAACAAAGCATTTTTCATAAAAGTAAATTTTAAGTTTGTATTATGTTGCGGGGGATTCTGAAAATAATGACCAAAAATCATTCCATAATAAGAATTTTACTACATTTTTTATCCTACAGCAGTAGAATTAAAATCAATCAATCTTTCTGTAGTCTTATTAATTGAATTATAGTATTGAATTAGCCTGATGGCATGGGTTTCTTTTTTGAGGTCTAGCGAATGTTTTTTGATAAACTTTTTAAGTAAGGCCTCTTGGTCATTGAGAGCCTTCAACAGGCCTTTCTTATTTAGTTTGATCATTGTTGCAGATTGATCCCCTTTCCTTATAAAATAAGCCGAGATATCTTTGTAGACGGGAGGGTCGTAATCGTCATAACCATTTTCAGGCTTTTCGGCCTGAACAAATTTTTTCTTAGGCTTGAATAAGAGCTGGGTGTGGCCTTGGTTCAACGAATTGAAATAACCCATTTTAACCTGCTTGCCCTCTTTATATTCGAGTACCTCGTATGTTTTTCCATCAAAAACAGCTTTAATACTAGGACGTCGTAGCAACTTTCGTGCTTTACGGTTTTCATCAAGAATTTCCACTGCATCGTGGTAGGCGTCGTATCTCATCAGCGCTGATGTTCTTGACTTACCGTTAATAATTGTTTCCCCTTTCTTGTATACCTCATTTAGGTAGGGCGATCCTTGAATATCCACTTCTCGCATAACAATTCCGGCTTGTATATCGGTAGATATTCCATCACCATTGCCGATGGTTTGTGCCCAGGCCGTTCCTATTATATGGAATACTAGCAAGTAAATAAGATTTTTCATAGTCGAAAAAATTAAGATGAGATACTTAATTTAAAAAATAATACTATGAAAAACAAGAGGTTAGCTATCAATTATAGCTAACCTCTAAACAATTTTTATAGGGCTAATGTATTAGCTTGTTGGCTCTTTTTCGGTAGTCTTTTGAGCCAAGCTGTGCACCACTCTTTGTGGGAAAGGTATCTCAATGCCAGATTCATCAAAACGTCTTTTAGTTTCTTCCATTACGTGAAAGTGGGCTTTCCAGAAAACGCCGTTCTCTGCCCAAAAACGTAAACTTAGGTTGACCGAACTATCAGCCAGGGCATCTACATAGACCTCAGGTGCTGGCTCTTTTAAAATGTTCTCGTCTTCGGCACATATTTGAAGCATAATGTCTTTTGCCTGTTTGATATTACTGCCGTAACCAATACCGATTTTGATGTTATCTCTACGGGTGGGCATGGCATTGTAATTAATAACATTGTTATTGGAAAGTTGGCCATTAGGTATTATGGCCACTTGGTTACCAAATGTATTTAGCTTCGTGTAGAAAATAGTAATCTCTTTTACCGAACCATCTACGCCTTGGGCCGATATCCAATCACCTACACGAAAAGGTTTAAAAAGCAAAATCAACACGCCTCCGGCAAAGTTTGACAATGAACCCTGTAAGGCTAGACCAATAGCCAGACCAGCGGCACCGATCATGGCGACGAGAGAAGACGATTGCACGCCCAATTGGGTCACTACCAGAACAAAAAGAATAACTTTGAGGGCTATGCTTATGAAACTCTGCAAAAAGCTTTCTAAAGCCAAATCATATTCCTTGCGTTCAAAAAACTTCTTGACCATTTTGTTCAAGAACCTGATAATGTACAGGCCAACGACCAATATGATAAGTGCCAAAATAATATTGGGCAAAATCTCCCAAGCAAAATCGATGGCTTTTTGTATGTGCTCTTCGATGTTTGTGAATTCTTTCATATATAGATTAGTTTTTTAGGAGCGCCAACCTATAAAAAATAGTGGCCTTTTTCAAACTTATGCCATTAAACTATTGTTAATGCAGGGCGCTTTGGCGCAATTGAGTTAAAACTTCTTTTGAACGGGAACGGGGCAACTGGCACTGGCCTTTTTCACACAAGTAAATTAGGGTGTCGGGGCTTTCAAAACGATGCTTTAAAATTGGGAGATTCGATTTCTTTTCGGCTCCTGAGATAAGGGCGTTTGGTATATAAGATCTTTGTAATTCGTTTAATTTCTCATGAACTTCAGATCCCGTAATGGCAATTTCATAAAAAGGTTGGTTGAAGTATAAGGCAAGCTGCATCCAATTGGCATAGCTTTGCGCATTTCTTCTAATTTCATTCTGAACATTTTTCAACTGTTGATGTGTTATTTTTTCGAAATTTTCTTCATTAAAGAATCGCGAAAGCCTAAAAAGATTCTTTGCCATTATCGAATTTGATGATGGAATCACATTATCATAGGTTTCAACAGTTCTGCGAATGACATAGGTATCTTTTTTTGAGGTGAAATAGAACATACCGTTATCGGCATCGTAAAAATTTGAAATGACATGGTTGGTCAGTTTCATTGCGGTTTCGATCCATGTTTCCTCAAGGGTGACTTCATAGAGCGCCGTAAACGCATCTATTACCGAAGCGTAATCTTCTAGGTAGCCATTAATCGAGCTTTTACCGTCTTTGTGGTTATGATAAAGTCCGCCATCGGTTGTGGTGAGATGTTGAAGAATAAACTGGGCATTCTTAAGGGCTAAACTCAAATACTCCCCTTTACCCAAATATTTATAGGCGTCGATAATACCTTTGAGCATAAGGCCGTTCCACGAAGTCAGAACCTTATCATCTAATCTTGGCGCAGGACGTTTTTGACGAGTTATTTTCAATATCGATAAAGACTCTGTGATGATTTCTTGAAGTTGAGATTCGGAAAGTTCGTGGTCGAGGGCTACCTGCTTAAAGGATCGGTTTCGTATAAGAACATAGTTTTTATCTTCCCAATAACCATACTCGTTGATATTGAAGTATGAGGCAAAAATCTCGAACTTATCTTCTAAAAGTTGTACGAGTTCCTCTTTTTCCCAAACATAAAAAGCTCCTTCTTGCAATTTTCCTGACTTATCAAGGCTATCGGCATCCAACGAAGAATAAAAGCCAAAGTCTTGGTTTGTAAGTTCTTTAGATACAAATTCTATAATTCCCTCGACCACTTCTTTAAAAAGCTCTTTTCCGGTAGCAGCATAAGCTTGGGCGTAAAGACTCGCCAGCTGCCCGTTGTCATAAAGCATTTTTTCAAAGTGCGGAACATGCCATTTTGCATCGACAGAATATCTTGAAAAACCGCCACCGACTTGGTCGTAAACACCGCCCCAAGCCATCTTGGTCAATGAAACATCAACATAATCCAATATGGCTTCGTCATGTTGTAAAGTAGCATAATGCAGCAGAAAATTCAGGTTGACCGGCATCATGAACTTAGGTGCACGATTATAGCCTCCCATTTCGAGGTCAAAATACTTTGACCAGTTTTTAACAGAAGTAGAAAGCTCATCGATATCGATCAGGTCTTTTTGATTATTAAGTTCAACCAAGTTAATGGCCTTGATGCCATCTTCCATGTTTTGAGCGTACTCGACTACCCTTTTCTTATCGCTATTGTACAAGCTTGCCAATTGGGTCAATACCTCCATCCAATCATTTTTCTTGACATAGGTTGCTCCCCAAAAAGGACGGCCATCGGGTAATGCCACTATGTTTAAGGGCCACCCGCCGCTACCCGTCATCATTTGTAGCGCATCCATATAAATATGATCAATATCGGGTCTTTCTTCACGGTCAACCTTAATATTAATAAAATGGGAATTCATGATTTCGGCAACGCTCGGGTCTTCAAAACATTCATGCTCCATAACGTGGCACCAATGACAAGCGGCATATCCTATACTGATCAAAAGGGGCTTGTTCGACTCTCGGGCCAATTTTAAGATGTCTTCGCTCCATCCCACCCAATTTACGGGGTTGTGGGCATGCTGTTGCAGATAGGGGCTGCTTTCATGAACGAGTGCATTGGTGTAGGTGTTGCTCATAACAAGGGTATAATAAGAACGCCCCGAAATAGGGGCGTTTCATTATTTTAAGATTTTTGTGTCTATTTAACCTCAAAGGTAATTTTAGCGTTGACTCTAAAATTATCCATTTTTCCATCTTTCACGGTAGCACTTTGTTCGTTAATGTAAACTGAACGTATGTTTTTAACGGATTTTGAGGCTTCAGAAACCGCATTGTTAGCGGCATCTTCCCAACTCTTGTCTGAGTTTGCCAATATTTCTATCACTTTTAAAACTGCCATAATATTTTGTTTTTAAATTTTCTTTAATATAAGAAATATGGCAGCGAAAATTGATGGAAACCCGTTAAAGATGAATGCATTAGCCATTTAGGGCAACTACCTCATTAACCTTATCGCCCATCATGTTTTTGAGCATGGTCTCAATACCGTTCTTAAGGGTGAAAGTAGATGAAGGACAACCGCTACAGGCCCCCTGTAGAATGACGTTTACAGTCTTACTGTCTTTTTCGTACGATTGAAACAATATGTTACCTCCGTCACTGGCGACGGCCGGTTTGACATACTCCTCAAGAATATCGACAATCTGTTGAGAGGTATCGTCCAGTTCAGGAGAGGCTACGTTAGCCTTACTGCCTGTAGTTTCCGTAGTTTTTGAAACGGCATTTTCAGAAACGACCTCATTTCCGTCAGCTAAATAATCACGAACCAATTCTCGCACGGTCATGGTCACTTCGTCCCACTCGGCAACATCGTATTTGGTGACCGAAACATAGTTGAGATCAAAGAAAACCTCTTTTACAAACGGAAACTGAAATAGCTTTTGGGCCAAACCTGAATCTTTGGCCTCATCAATATTTTTGTATTCAAAAATTCCGGGAACTATTCGCTTATTTGCAACGAATTTCATTACAGAAGGGTTGGGCGTTACTTCGGCATAGACGGTAACCGCAACCTTCTGCTTGGTATGTTCTTCATGAACGATGGGTTCCCCGGCATTCAGGTACTCAACCAATTGTTGTGCAACTTCGTCTTTCACATCATCCCATTCAACAATATCAAACCTTTCAAGCCCAATAAAATTACCTGATATATATACCGTCTTTATAAAAGGAAGGTAAAACAGTTGTTGCGCTAATGGCGATATTTTGGCCTCGTCGATGTTCTTGAACTCGTAATTTTTGCCTTGGGTAAGCAAATGATTCGTTTCAAACTTGAGTATCTTCGGGTTATTGGTTTTTTCAACCGTTATATTGTATTCTTTCATTACAAGATCTTTGCCGCAAAAATACGATATAAATATGAGCTTATAATGACCATAATCTTGGTAAAGATGTACGGGCATTCTTTAAATGGAGTTTTACAATGTAGTTGGAAATAGCGATTTTACCGGAAGCTATCTTCCTGTAGAATAATATTGTAGCATTTCATCCGTTATACCATATATTTAGTCGATTCTCAACGCAGTCCGCTTTAACCATTTAAATGAAACATCGTTTATTTTGGCTTCTGGCCTCCATAATCATAAGCTATCAGAGCTATTCACAAGAAGGAATACCTGTGTACTTCGACTACCTCTCAGACAATTATTATTTAGTCTACCCGTCAATGGCCGGTATAAGTGAAGGCGGTAAGATTAGGGCAACTGCAAGAATGCAATGGTTTAGCGTAGAAGACGCCCCCAACTTACAGACCTTGAATGCCAATTTTAGATTGGGAGAAGGCAACAGCGGAGTGGGAGCCATATTCTTCAATGATGCCAATGGCTATCATGCTCAAACGGGGTTAAAGTTGACCTATGCCCATCATTTGAAATTAGGTGGTGATGCGAGATATCTCAACCAATTGTCATTTGGTTTGAGCCCGACTTATTTACAAAGTAGCCTTGATGAATCGGAGTTTCAGTCGGTATTGCCTGATGACGCCATAACGGGTTCTCGGTTGAGCGAAAGTTATTTTAATGTTGACTTGGGTGTTTCTTATAGTATTATGGAATTTTATGCCCACTTTGCCATTAATAACCTTTTAAGCAGTCAACGTAACCTCTATCGTTATGGTAAAGCGAACGACAATGTTCCTGTTATTGATAATTTAAGGAGATACTTGGTTTCTGCGGGGTATATCTTTGGAAAGCAGGAATGGCAGTTTGAGCCTTCCGTGCTATTTCAAATGACCGATTTTACTGAAGAGAAAACCATAGATTTAAACGCCAAGGTTTACAAAGATGTCGACTTTGGTCGAATTTGGGGCGGACTCTCGTACCGAAGAAGTATGGACGGTACACCCTTTGCCACCAGTGATGGCTTTGGTGAACAAAGACTTCAACTTTTTACACCTATCGTAGGGGCCAACATTAAAAACTTTATGGTCTCTTATAACTATTCATATCAATCAGGCGATATCAGGTTTGATAGCGGAGGTTTTCATCAGATTACCTTAGGCTATGATTTTGGCCAATCTGAAAGAAAGTACGACTGTTACTGCCCTGCCGCACAATAAAAACGTCCCGAAAACTGTTTTCGAGACGCTTGTGTTTTTATCCGTTTACTCCCATTTATAATTTTTCTTTGCCGCCTGTTTTACTATGGCACTAAATAGAGCATTTTCTAGTTCACCTGTTTCTTCATGAGTTTTTTCGGCAATGTAGGCTTCCCTTTTTTGGTTAAGTGCATTAATTTCTTTTTGTATTTCGACTCGCTCCATTCTTTTTTGGTCAAGATAAGTCTCGATTTCTTTATTGGATTTTGCTTTAAGCTCATTAGGTAAATGCTCTTTTTCAACGCTTTCGATATCAAAATCTGCTTCGTTGGACGCATCTACTAGATCCCAAGATTTATTGTTGTAAAGACGTGAACTTTTACTCACGGCTCTTTTGACAACTACTACTTCTTCTAACAACTCGGCATTCATGTCTTGTGTATGTTGTTTTTCCTTTTTTGACCTGCCTAAGTTACCATAGCCAATATAGGTGGTGTTTAGCTTAGTATTCAACTGAATAATGAGGTCGTCGTAGGGCGTTGATATATGTACCATTTTTTCGTTATGGTCTATGGCCATATAATCGCCCCCTGAAAGAATGGCACCTTCTTTCCATTTGGTTTGAATGCCTTGTTGGTAATCTCCACAAAAAATGGTGTTTACAATGACTTCTTTTTCCTTGGCGTTGGTGGTGGCGTCTTTATAATTGAGCTTGCCTTGGTCAAAAGGTTCGTTACCCGCAATAAAAATCATTTTTAGGTTATCCGGATTCTTGCCCCAATCCAACTGCTTGAGCGATTGCTGAATAACGGCACCACAGTATTCTTCCCCGCCATTCGTCGTAAGGGAAAACAATTTTTCCGAGATTTCGTCTAGGTCGCTGGTAAAGTTCAATACCTGCTGTACATACCCCTCGCGGTAAGAGAGCTCATCGTTTCCATATTGATATAGGGCAATTTGAAGCTCAGGTCGGGTGTCGTTGCCGCACTTGGCATGGGTGAATTTATTCACAACATCCCATAATTGTGCCTTGGCCTGGTTAATAAGCCCATCCATGCTATTACTGGTGTCCAACAGCAAAGCTATTTTTACGGTATTGTTTTTAGGTTCGGTCGACTTACTTGGTTCTTCTACTTTTTGCAGTAGTGCCAAGTCGTTGCTTTTTGTCTTTTTATTTGAAGTATCGCACCCATAGGCTGTTAAAGCAAAGGTGCTTAATGTGACCGTAATGATTAAATGTTTTGTTTTCATAATTTTTCGTTTTATTCCTTTAAATAACAGTCGAAATCGTAACCGGTAAGAATGATTTTGTAGGCTATTGATTTTTGATTAAAAGTAGATTGGTAATTCTTCGAAAAAAACCAGGAATGAGTGAAAGTGCCCTTTGAGTGAGTAATGCTTGCTGGTTAATTCGTTAACCCATCAAAAGTGTTGTTGTAAAGCTTCTCAGAGGTCTGCCATCATTTTTTTGAGTCGTTTATTAGCATTAAGTTTACTTGAATATTCCTCAAATGATAAGGGTTTCTTACATATGGATAATGCTGCTATTTACAGGGGCCTTGGCTTACGGGCAAACTCGTGGCGAACGGTTATCTCGGCACCAATCGTACTTAGATTCAGCTAGTTTTTATAAGGCTACCGATATTGAGAAGAGTATTGATTTTATAGCTCATTCCATTTCAGAACTTGGCGATAGCGGTAACAAAAGAGAATTGGCCCTTTCCTTATCTTTTTTAGGGGAAATATATCAATACTACCAGCAATATGATTTGGCAATCACCAATTACCGGGAATCTTTAGAAACTAACAAAACTTCAAAAACAACACTGCTTTTAGGGGAAGCATTGGTTCTAAATGGTGAGTATAATGAGGCGGAGACAATTTTACGGCCTTTACTAAAAATAAATGGCCTCATTCCCTATCAAAAGACTACACTCTACGAGCACCTGGGCGATGCATACAGAGGGCTGGGTGATATCGAAAAGTCAGTGGCTTTTTATCAAGAGGGTATCAAGATTGCCAATCAGAATCAAATAACTCCGAAACTGGCAGATTTAAATTCCAAGATTGCCGATGCTTACGCAGAAGATGATAAGTTGATCGAGGCCGATGCCTTTTATGATAGCTCTTTAGAATTATCAAAACAGTTGCCCCCAGAACGGGCAGTTCAGGAAAAGGATAAGGTGGCAGATTTTTACAATCAAAAAAATGAGTACGGGGCAGAAATTCAACTTAGAAAAGAAAGCTTGGGAGAGTTGAACAGTTTGCCGCGAAAGAAGGCTGCTAGGTTAGTCGGCCTGACCAATGCCGATTCTATAACCTCACAGCGTATCAATTATAAAATCGCCAACGCCTACATTGCACAAGACAAATACGACGAAGCCATTCCATATTTACAGGAGAGTATCGAACAGGCAGCTGTTGACGATGACATAGTGGTGAGAAAGGATGCGACCAGAAAGCTTTCGGAAGTGTTCGAATACAAGGGAGAGTATACCAAGGCCTTTGAAACGTATAGAAACTATGTAGCATTGGTCGATACCCTTTACTCTCGCAAAGAGCAAGAAATTTCCAGGGCCGCCCGCTTTAATCGTGAGATAGCGGCAAAGCAAAGCAGAATTACAGGGCTTGAGCAAGAGCGTGAGCTTTCTCAAAGTAAGTTTGATTTGGCGAAGACTGAAAAGCAATTGGTAGAGGAGACCAATAAGCGCCAGAAATGGGTTATTTATTCGCTTTTATTGGGGATATTGCTTTTAGGGCTGGCTACCTTCTTTTTCTATAGAAGCAATCAACAGCAGAAACTGGCGAACCATCTATTGGCCCTCAAATCTCTTAGGTCACAAATGAACCCACATTTTATTTTCAACGCCCTTAATTCGGTGAACAATTATATAGCCAAGAGTGATGAGCGTAGTGCCAATAGGTATCTGAGTGAATTTTCAACTTTGATGCGGTCTGTTCTTGAAAATTCTGAGGAAGATTTTATACCCCTATCCAAAGAGTTAGAGCTGCTTCAGCTATATGTGAAATTAGAGCACTCACGATTTCCTGAAAAATTCGATTATGAAATCAAAATAGATGGATCGGCCGATATCGAATCGTTTCAAATACCACCTATGTTATTACAGCCTTATATTGAAAATGCTATTTGGCACGGACTTCGTTATAAAAAGGAAAAAGGCCAATTGAATATAGCGTTGGAAAAGGTCGGCTCAGATAAGATCTTGGTGACCATTAGTGATAATGGAATTGGCCGCCAAAAATCGGCGGAGTTGAAGACCCTAAATCAGAGAAAGCAAAAATCAAAAGGAATGGGTAATATCAAGAAACGCATCGCCATATTAAACGATATGTATAAAAATAAGTTGGACGTAAAGATTTCTGACCTGAATGCAGATGGCTCGGGAACTTGTGTTGTCTTTACCCTAAGAAAAAGTTAGCCGATGAATCTGAAAGCCGTTATCATTGAAGATGAATTGAACAGTAGGGAAATCTTACGAAATTACCTTGCCAAGTATTGCCCAGAGGTGACAGTGCTGGGCGAAGCTGATTCCATTCAAAAGGGCTTAAAACTATTGACTGACCACAATCCAGATTTGTTGTTTTTAGATGTAGAAATGCCGTATGGCAATGCTTTTGACCTGTTAGATCAACTTCCCGACAGAAACTTTGAAACTGTATTTGTTACAGCCTATGATCATTATGCTATTGATGCCATTAACCATCATGCCGCCTATTATTTAATGAAACCCATCAATATCGATGAGCTCATAAAAGCGGTAGAATATGTTCAAGAAGTTAGGCAAAAAGAAAAGGTGTTAGAAGATGGCGTTCTACAGCCAAAGGTATCGTCTCTAAATGGCAAGATTACCATTCCGCAACAAGACGGTTTTCAGGTTTTGAACGTGTGCGACATTTTATATTGTCAGGCTGATGATAATTATACCGAAATATACTTGTCCAGTTCCAAAATATTGGTGAGCAAAACTTTAAAGTATTTTGAAGATATTTTACAGACATACTCCTTTGCTAGAATACACAAGTCTTATTTGGTAAATGTCAATGAAATAGTCAAGTACAGAAAGGGAAAAGGTGGCAGTGTAGTCATTTCAAACGGAAAAGAGCTACTGGTCTCGGCCTCCAAGAAGAAAGATTTGTTGGCCTATTTTTAAACTAAAAAAAATTAAGAATGATAAAATCGGTAAGAGGTAAAGAACCTAAGATAGGCGAAGATTGTTTTGTTGCCGAAAATGCCGTAATAGTAGGCGAGGTAGAAATGGGCAATCAATGTAGCGTATGGTTCAATTCCGTCATACGTGGCGATGTGCATTTTATTAAAATGGGCGATAAAGTAAATGTACAGGACGGGGCCGTAATACACTGTACCTATCAAAAATCACCTACGGTAATTGGTAACAATGTTTCAATAGGTCATAATGCTATAGTACATGGCTGCACCATACAAGACAATGTACTTATTGGTATGGGTAGTATTGTTATGGATGATTGTGTTGTAGAAAGTAACAGCATTATAGCGGCTGGCGCCGTAGTTACCAAAGGCACCCATGTGCCATCGGGAAGTATTTTTGCTGGTATGCCTGCCAAAAAGATCAAAGATATTAGCCCAGAGCTTAGTTCTGGCGAGATAGACCGGATAGCCAATAACTATGTAACCTATTCAGGTTGGTTCAAAGAATAGATTGTCTATCGGCTCTTAAAACTTTTTCAAAAGGTATTACTTTGTGATAGCGCCATGCTACTGCTAACTATTTTCCTATTTTTGTGCCCACTTAAAGACGAACACAATGAATGCATATATCTTTCCTGGGCAAGGGGCCCAATTTGTAGGTATGGGTTTAGAGCTCTACGAAAAATACCCTATCGCACAAGAACTTTTTGAAAAGGCTAATGAAATATTGGGCTTCTCTATCACCGATATAATGTTTGAAGGTTCTGCCGAAGATTTAAAAGAGACCAAAGTTACCCAACCCGCCATTTTTCTTCACTCGGTCATTTTGAGTAAAGTTTTGGGCGATAATTTTAAGCCTGATATGGTGGCCGGGCATTCTTTGGGTGAATTTTCCGCTTTGGTGGCCAATGGTACATTAAATTTTGAAGACGGACTAAAATTAGTTTCCCAAAGAGCCTTAGCGATGCAGAAGGCCTGCGAATTGAAACCGAGCACAATGGCCGCGGTTCTGGGGTTAGATGATGAGGTGGTAGAAAGGTTGTGTGAAGAAACTTCTGGTATCGTAGTGGCGGCAAATTATAATTGTCCAGGTCAATTAGTGATTTCGGGTGAGGTAGAGGCTATTGAATCGGCTTGTGAAAAAATGAAGGAGGCCGGCGCTAGAAGAGCCTTGGTATTGCCTGTTGGGGGTGCTTTTCATTCACCTTTAATGGAACCTGCAAGAGAAGAATTGGCATCGGCAATCGAGAATACTAAATTTAGTGAACCTAAATGCCCAGTTTATCAAAATGTAACCACCGTCGCAGTAAATGATGCGGCCGAAATCAAGAAAAACCTAATTTCACAATTGACTGCACCTGTCAAATGGACGCAAAGCGTTGAAAACATGGTGAAAGATGGAGCCACTCAATTTATTGAAGTAGGCCCTGGGAAGGTGTTGCAAGGTCTAGTAAGAAAGATAGCCAAAGACGTAGAAAGCCGTTCCGCCGAAATCGCAGAGTAGGGTTTTTTACGTATAAATTGTATTTAATCTATACAAACCCTTATTTAACCCCAGATTTACGGCCCTATTTTATTTTTTTAGTATTATTGAGGCCCATTTTACGAGAACCTACTTAAAGTGCTGTGTATTGAATTTCAATTGAATTCAAAGGACAGTTTATGAAAATGAAAAAGAAAAGAACTCGCTTTGCCGCTGCCATTACTGGTCTTGGTAAGGCATTTTTATTATTGCTTCTGTTTTGTTACGGACAAACGGCTTTTGGGCAAACAGTTTCTATTACCTCTTCAGATTTAGATGCCGCTGAAAGTGATGGTATTGCTAATCCTGCAAGTTTTCTTATATCAAGAAGTGAGGCCAATATATTTCCTACTACTGTAAACTATAGCCTAACAGGTACTTCAGATGATGGAAGCGATTACACAGGCCCGACAGGTTCTGTTACTCTAAACAATGGCAATGGCGGTCAAGCTTTAGTGACAGTCGATATTGTAGACGATAACTTGGTAGAGGGGCCGGAAACCTTAATAGTAACGCTTACTTCTGCTGTTTTCGGAACTATTGATACCAATGCAAATACGATTACCATCAACATTGCTGACAATGACACTGGTAACTTCACTTTAGAAATGTTAGATGGTGACGCCTCTGAAACCGAAGCGGCAGAGGTTGCCAACCCTGGGCAGTATGTTTTGCGCCTCGATAAAGCTAATGGTACAGGCGCACCTATTACTATACCATATAATTTCAACAACGGTACTGCGACGAGAGGTACCGATTTTGAAGTGAGAAATGATCCAAATATTGCCCAGAACCAAATATCTTTTCCTGCAGGGGTGAATCAGGTCAATATCTTTATAGATGTTCTTGATGATACCACACCGGAAACAGAGGAAACTGTTATCTTAAATTTAGGCCAACCAAGTAATACGGCACTTTTTTCGTTTACACAAGTGCCCGCGGCTGATAGAACTGTTACGATTACTGATAACGATTGTATTGCAGGCGATGTAGCCCCGACAATCAACAACAATCCGAAGGAATTTTGCAGCCCCCCAAACAATTCGGTCAATCTTAATACATTTATTCAGGGTAATGCACCTGCCGGTTCCTCTGTTCGTTGGAGTCTGCAGGCCAACCCCTCGACCGCAGGACAATTATTGCCTGCTAACCCCGCTGCTACCGAAAGTGGTACGTATTATGCTGTTTTTTGGGCCAATGACAATTCCTGTGCTAGTCCATCCTCAGCGGTTGAAGTAACTTTTACCGAGCAGCCTTCAGCTGGTACTGTAACCAATGCTACAGCATGTAACAATCCTACCAATGAATTTGGTCCTGTGCGAATCGATTTGGATGACCTTATCGAAGACGAAGATGCAGGAAGCTGGTCGCAGACAGGAGGCCCAGACATTACTATTCCGAATAATAATAATTTAGATTTTAGGGGACAGCCCTCAGGAAATTATGAGTTTACATATACTACCAATACAGTAGGGCCTTGTGGCCCGAATACTTCCGTAGTAACGATTTCGGTTGATGATTGTGATCCTTGTGTTGCCGGCGATGATGCACCTACGCTTAACAATACGGTTCCTACTACTTTTTGTGATGAAATCGATGATGACATTACATTAAATGATTATGCTCCAAACAACGGTCCGAACGGAACCTTTCTGAGATGGGCGAGCGATGCGGCCGACCCAACCGGAAGTTTTGTGCCTCAAAACAGAATAACCAATCCATTGCCAGGAACATACTACGGGTTTTATTATGATGCTACTAACGATTGTACAAGCCCGTTGCTAACTATCAATTTGGCAGTTACCGCCTCTCCTCAATTACAAAGTAGCGCCGGTGCTGAGAGATGTGGCCCAGGTACGTTGACCTTGACGGCTACTGCCAGTGCAAATGCGACAATTCTCTGGTACACACAACCAACTGGAGGTACTTCTGTTGGTAGTGGAGCAAATTTCACGACTCCTAACTTAAACCAGTCTATTACTTATTATGTAGAAGCCTCTTCTAATAATTGCGCCACAGAAAGAGTAGCAGTAGAAGCCGTAGTTTCTGCGCCAGTGTTCACCGGAAGTCCTCAAAACGCTTCTTCTTGTAATGTCACTCAATATGGCAATACAATTTTAGATTTAGATGATTTGTTTACTCAGATACCAAGTGATGGGGAATGGGCTTTTGTTGATGGCCCGTCAGCGGCTACACCTAATGCAAGTAATATTCTTGATTTTCAAGGTTTCCCTAATGGTAACTATATATTTTCATATACGACTACAGGCGCCGAGGCTCCTTGCGAAAATCAGACCGCTCAAGTTATTATCTCAGTGAGTAGTTGTGATACCGATGATGATAATGACGGTCTTTTGGGGGGGATTGAAGCTTCTTTGGGAACAGACCCTAATAATCCCGATACGGATGGTGACGGAATTTTAGATGGGGAAGAAGTAGGTGACGACCCCAATAACCCGATTGATACCGATGGAGATGGTATTATTGATGCCCTCGATTCAAATATCCTTGACACTGATAATGACGGAACTTTAGACCATTTAGACCCCGGAAACAACAACCCTTGTGTGCCCGATAATTCAGTAGGTCTTTGTGATACCGATGAAGATGGTATTTCTGATGGTGATGAAGAAGTTGCTGGCAGTGATCCTTTCGATGCCTGTAGCCCTAATATCAATCATGAGAATTGTGATCCTACGCCCATTGATTTAGAGATTGTCAAAACGTTGGATAAGCCCGATGCGGTGGTCGGTGATGAGGTTATGTTCACCGTCTCGGTTAACAACTTGTCAGCACGAACAGCACGGAACGTTATAGTAGGCGATTTGCTCGAGACCGGTTTTGCGTACAAAAACCATAATACCTCCATAGGCACTTATAACCAGCTTGATGGTATGTGGACGATTTTTGAAATACCTGCTAGTGGTACTGCTACCTTGACGGTTACGGTAGATGTAATCGAGGGCGGACCATATACCAATGTTGCAGAACTGTTGCAGTCATTTCCTGATGACGATAATGAAGCCAACAACGTAGCCGAGGTTTCCTTGAACGTAGATTTGCCAGAAGGCATTGATTTGGTAATGGAGAAGTTGGCAAGAATAGTAGATTCTAATGACACTTTGAACATTTCTAATAATCGTAATCTTTCAGAAGTAAACCCTTTAGTGGGGCAAGAGGTGATTTTCACCCTTCGCGTCACCAATAAGTCGAGGGAAAACGCGGTTTCTAATATTCAGGTTCTTGATACTATTTCCGAAGGGTTTCAATATATCTCCCACGAAGCGCTTTTAGGAACATTTAATTTACAGACTGGCCTTTGGGTAATTCCTGAACTTTTAAGAAATGAGGTAGCCGAATTGCAAATTAGGGTGGCCGTTCCTACGGTTGGAACATTTACTAATAGAGCTGAGATAGTGAGGTCTTCACCTTTAGATAGTGAAGGTAAATATGATAACAACGTTGATGAGGTGACCGTGAATGTTTCGGAACGCACCCAAGCCGATTTTGGAATTATTTTTAATCAATTTTCCCCAAATAACGACGGTGTCAATGATGATTTAAAAATTAATCGCACCTTGGTGAATGAAAATGGTACGCAGAGAGAGATCGATATTCTTTACGACATTAAAATTTTTAATAGATACGGTAGTGTGGTCTTCGAAGGGGCCGATATGAGCGGTGATATTATTTGGGATGGCAGTCGCGAAGGAAAAGAGGTTCCTGACGGCACCTATTTTTATGTCTTGAATGTTGCCTTGCAGGAAGAGGTTGAAGGGGTTGAAACTAACACCACTAAAAAAGGCTGGATCCAGCTAATAAGATAATGCTGATAATGGTATATAGAAAATTCAAGTTGGCTTATACACCTGTAATTGTATTCTTTGGTTTATTGTTTTGCACCTTAGGCCTACAGGCACAAAAAGAACCCCATTACACCCAGTATATGTACAATATAGGCAGCTTTAACCCAGCCTATGTCGGTACCGTTCAAGATCCTGAAATTGCTGGTTTGTACAGAGCCCAATGGGTTGATGTTCCGGGGTCTCCAAGAACTATTCGTTTGGGCACCAATATACCCTTGGCCAATGAAAAAATGGGGGTTGGGCTCAATATCATTAATGATGAAATGGGGCCTTCTACACAAACGTATGTTGAGTTGGCATATTCATACCAATTCAATGTTTCAGAAAAGGCAAAGCTTTCTTTTGGTATGGATGTTGGGGGATCGTTTTTGAATGTTGATTTTTCGAAAGGTACTTTTGAAAACCCGGGGGAACCTATTTTGGACAGGGAAACTATTAAAAAATTCTACCCAACGGTAGGGGCAGGTCTTTTTCTATATGAAGATGAGATTTGGTATTTAGGGGTTTCTATTCCTAATTTTCTTACCGATGGTATTTATAACGATGATGTAGCGACCATCATAGAAGATAAAATTCAGTTCAATTTTATTGGGGGTTACGTTTTCGATTTATCGGAAACCCTCAAGTTTAAACCGGCTTTCTTGTTGAACTATATCAATGGGGCGCCGTTGAATACGAATCTGTCTACCAACTTTTTGTTCAATGATAGATTTACGCTTGGGGCATCTTATCGTTTCGGTAATTCGGTGAGTGCATTGGCAGGGTTTCAAATTACCAGCGGCACTTATATTGGTTATGCCTATGATTACAATACCCAGCCTCTAGGAGAATTTAGTAGTGGTTCTCACGAAGTGATACTGAAGTTCTATCTAGGAAAGAGTGATGGTACCAATACCAACGATAAAAACCTGAAAGGAAAACCGAAGCAAATAGATACGCCAAGATTTTTCTAATCGATTATGATGAAACTTAAACTTTTCATATCCATTTTTGTACTTGGGGTTACTACTGTTTTGGCCCAAGAATTTACCTCGAAGGGGGATCGCTACTTTTATAGCTATGCCTATGAAGATGCCATTAGGGAATATCATAAGCAAATGGCAGATGGTAAAATCATGACCAATCACCAATTATTAAATCTGGCTGATTCCTATTTCAGAACAAGACAATATGATAAAGCTACGAAGCTCTATTTAGATGTGAACAAGAATGATTCTATCATGTCTGACCATCAATTTAACAAGATGCTTCAAAGTTTGGCCAAAACATCTGAAAAGGAACGCGTGAAGGCTTTTTTAAAGTCAAATGAAAAGTTGGCGGGCGAACTCTCTGAAAATGCAGATTTCAATTATCGTATGTTGGAAAGCAGTAGTGATCCCGCATCAGGTTTTTTTATTTTTAATATTGGCGCCAATACGGCACAGGCCGATTTTTCACCAAGTTTTTATAACGACAAACTGTTATTTAGCAGTAGTCGAAAATCAAAATCAAAGAAAGTTTATGGTCCGTCGGGTGAGTCTTACCTAGATATTTATGTGGCCGATAGAGATAATAGCGGTAACCTTAAAAATGTACAGGTTTTTGGTGGTATACCCGATTCACCGTACCATAAGTCGACCCCCTACTATTCGGCAAGAAATGGCAGTATCTATTACGTTCTTTCGAATACCGAAGGTAAGAACTTGGCCTTTGATGAAAAGGGCAAGAATGCCTTATCCATTGGTATGGCCTATGATAACGGCTTTTTTAGGTTTCTCCTAAAAGATTTGAGTACATCTTTTTACTATCCGTATTATGATGAAAAGGCTGAGCGTCTTTATTTTTCTGCCAATTTTGATGATAGTTATGGTGGTACCGATATTTATTATGTGGTAACTAATAACGGACAGGTTATGTCTCAACCCATTAATCTGGGCCCGAGAATCAATACCCCTGGTAACGAAATAGCACCATTTGTCTTTGATAACAGCTTGTATTTTTCTTCGGATGTTTTCTATGGAGTCGGTGGAATGGACATTTACAGAAGCAACATTCTTTCTGACCAAAGCTTTAGCATTCCTGTCAATTTAGGAACCGGAATCAATACCAAATATGACGAATTTGGTTTTATCATTAAAGAAGACCAAACTGATGGTTTTATCGGGTATTTTTCTTCAAACCGTTCAGGAGGTAAAGGTGACGATGACATATATGGCTTTAAGGTAAATGCCAAACCTGGGCTAAAAACATTGATTTTTAGGGGCAAAGTGATGCAGCCGCCCTACGATGAAGCGATTGCTGATGTAAATGTAACCATCAAGGGTGCCAACAATGAAGTGCTAAAACAGGTAACGACCGATAATTTTGGCAATTATCATATTGAGATACCGTATACTGATGTAGCGAGTATTCATATTGCCAAGAATAGTTTTGCTTCCTTTGAGGAGACTTATGACCCGAAGACTTTAGAAGAGATGCAAAAGGCTCCTCTACAGGTTCGGCTAGAGTCAATGAACGATGTTTTAAAGGACCGTGAGGGTAAAAAAGTACTCGATGTAAACGATTTCTATTTTGCCAGCGGAAAGAGCACTTTAACTCCCGATATTACTTTTGTTCTAGATGATGTTGTCAAAAAAGTGGCCATGTTTCCTGAAATGATTATTTCAATAGAGACACATACTGATAGTAGAGGTGGTAAATCATCCAACCAAAAAATATCTCAGGCTAGGTCGAATGCTATTAAAGACTATCTGCTGCAGAACGGTTTGTCAAACTCTAACATAAAAAGTGCCAAAGGCTTTGGGGAAGAGTATATATTAAACAACTGTAAAGATGGTGTTTATTGCCTCGATTTCTTACACAAGCAGAACTTGCGAACGCTTTTTGTAGTGGAAAACTATGCCGACCTAGTAAAGTAGGTTAATGGGCTATTCGACAGTCTTCGCAAGATTTTACTTTACCGTAATAAGTTTTTCGATAGATATGCAAGGTCTTTAGTGGAATACCTAAAAAGGCCTTTTTTACGTAGGTGACATTCGTGTAGAGCATGCCCATCTTCTCGGTAAATCTCTTTTCTGCGACTGTATTTCTTTTTATGTGGATGAACTTCATTAAGTTGTTTTACAAGTAATTCTACAAAGCTTACAAAAAGTACAGCCAATCGCAACCTGAGAATGTTAAGATTGTTTAACCTAGGATTACTTTACGTCAGAACACCATTATCCAGAAGTAGTAAAGTGAAAACAGCGATAAAAATATAATTCCGGCGTAGGTTAATGTTTGCAGCCAAATTCTAGGTTGTGCCCTCGCCGGTATTTCTTCGCTCATCACATTTTTAAGGTTCATGTAACCAATAATAGGTGCTACGACGAAAGACACAAATGTTGCCAAAGCTACCAATTGGCCCATATTGGCACTGAAAAAAGAAACGACCATATAGTTTATGAGGGCCAAGGTTAGAATGCCCATGGCAAAGAAGTATTTTTTTGATGGGAAAAGGCTTTTGGGAAAAAGCAGTTTCAATACATCAATGCTTACACGGGCGATAGCATCATGGGCCGTCATACAGGTACTGAACATAGTGGCAAAGGCAGATATGGCTATAAAAATGTAAGCCCACGAACCGATATGCACGGTGAAGAGTTGAACAACTTGATCAGCAAAGGTTACGGCATTACCACTTAATTCGGTTTGGGTGCCGTAAAGCGTTGCCCAACCAATGATCAAGAAGAAAACAGCAAGAATGGCAGTCATTAAATACCCCATGTTAAACTCCCGTAATGACTCGCTCAAAGTGGGTTTTTCCCCTTCGCCCTTCCATTTTTCAATACTCCATAAACTGACCCAACTTGATGCTTCAACGGTTGTGGGCATCCAACCCATAAGACTTATCAAGAATAAAATTCCCGCATCATTAAATAGGGGAGGAGGAGCAAAATTGCTTGTATCTGAAACGTTGCCTTTTATCAAAACCATGAAGGTTGTAACCAATAGGGCAATGAAAAGAATAGAAACAACGAATTTCAGCGAGGTTTCCATGAACTTATATCGACCAATTATCAAAACCAAACTGATAAATACAAATAGGCCCAGAGCTACCGTCGATATTGAGACATCGGAAACTTTAAAAAGATTGATGAAAAGGCCTGCTGTAACCGTATAGAGCGCTGCTAAGATGGTGAAAGTAGAAATTAGGGTTATGATGGCATAAAACCATAAATACCCTTTTCCACGGTTGAGGTACCCTTCGATTAGTGTTTTTTCGGTGACGTTGGTATACCGAACCCCGAATTCAAAAAAAGGGTATTTAAAAAGGTTGGCTAAAATGATAGGTATAATCATCACCCATCCATACTGCGCACCGGCCTTAGTAGATAGTACTAAATGAGAGGTTCCGATTGCCATACTGGCAAATAAAAGACCGGGACCAAGATTTCTTACTAGCGTTTTGAATGTGGACATGAAAGGTTGTTTCAATATCCTAAAATAAGGCATTTTCAACTATGATGAAGGTTATTTTATTTCAATACGGTCACCATAGAATTTGGGCTGCGTATTAAAAACAAGATCAACAAATACCTTTACACGTGCCAAATATTCCCGAAGTTGAACCTTAAGGCCTTCTTTACCGGCTACGGTTTCCGCATTGAAACCAATAGCTTTGAGACCTTTTTTCTCGGCCAAGTATATCGCCCTCTGGTTATGAAATTCTTGAGAGATAACGGTAACGCTGTCGAGGCCGAAAATTTCTTTTGCCCTGACCATAGAATCTAAAGTGCGGAAACCGGCAAAATCAAGAAAAATTTTATCGGCAGGTATACCTCCTTTGATCAGATCCTTTTTAATGGTATTGGGTTCGTTATAATAGCGAGTGCCATTATCACCGCTTACAAGTACAAAATCGATTTTATCCGCTTTGTACAATTCTACGGTGGCCGTAATTCTATGGGTGTAATAAGGGTTCGGTAGCCCCCCAATTAATTTCTTCGAGGTGCCCAGAACCAAGCCTACGCGGTTCTTGTAGATTTCGTTCGGCTCGGAAAATGTCTTGCCGCTAGCAGCATTTGTAATGATGGTATTGCACAAAAAGATAAGTAACAAGAGGGCAGCAACAAATAGCCCAATAATCTTAAAGTGCTTGCGTTTCATTTGGTTTGGTATAGGTCGTATAAAGATAAGGAAAAAGGTTTCCTTTAGACCGAATTTATGAAATGAGGCTTGAGAGCTCCTGTTCTAAACTATTGATTTTAGTGTCAATTTTCTGGTAATTAAAAGACACGTTGTTAGCTTCATTGAAATTCAGCATCTGATTCACTTGATATAAAGTAGCGCTTAGTTCAATGTTGAAATCACGGGCCATATCATATTTTCGACAGCCAGAAAGCTTATAGTATTTTCTTTCAAATTTCGCCTTGAGCTTATAAAGTTTAGACGCCATGTTTTTTAACGTACTGTCTTGATAATGAAACGGGTTGGCCTTGTTGCCAAAATCTGATCTTGTAGAAGCCATGCTCTTAAATTTTAGATTGTTGCGGCGGGGAGCCTAACGCACAATAATTAAACAGTAATTATTTTGGTACCTACAAGAACGGTAGAACATGAACTCTTATTGTCATTTTTTCGACGAAACGCAAGAAGCATTAGATGGTAGGCAACGTATCAAAGCTGAAGAATAATGTATACTTCGAAATCTAAAATCGTATCAATCTTTTTTATTCATGTATTCGGTAGGGCTCATCTCAAACTGTTTCTGGAAATTACGCCCGAAGCTCGTTGCAGAATTATAACCTACTATCTCAGCTACCTCAAATACCCTATAATTGCCTGTTTTTAATAGTTCTGCCGACTTTTTTAAGCGAGCAATATTTATGAGTTCGTTGGGGCTTAGGTTTGATATATCTTTTATTTTTCGATAGAGTGTAGAGCGGCTCATATGCATGATTTCCGCCAAAGTTTCAACATTTAAGTCAGGATCGGCCATATTCTGAATGATCACTTCATCTAGTTTCTTGATAAAGGTATCATCGGTCTTAGTGCTGGCAATGCTTCTAATATGAGCTAAAGGCGAACTTGCGTAATGCTCCATTACGTGCCTTCTGTTCTCTATAAGATTGGCTATATGTACTTTTAAGTGCTTGACTGAAAATGGCTTTTCTATATAGGCGTCCGCACCGGATTCAAGTCCTTCCATTTTTGCGGACATGGCACTTTTAGAGGTAAGAAGAATGACCGGAATATGGCTTGTTTCAAGATTGGTCTTTATCTTTTTACATAAGGTAAATCCATTCATGCCCGGCATCATCACATCGCTAATAATTAGTTGAATGTTTTCTTCATGAAGAAGTTTTAATGCTTTTTCACCATCCGTAGCCTTTAAAACATAATAGTCTTCCCGAAGTTCTTTGGCCACAAAATCGAGAAGTTCAATACTGTCTTCGACCAATAATACCGTATTTTCATTGCTTTGTGTTGCCGGTTGGTCAGCGATAGGTTCTTCTATATCTTCTTGTTCAACAGCTTTAGGCCTGAGCATGAACTCTTTCTCTTGGTTGATGGGCAGTTTTAGCACAAAGCTGTTCAAAGAACCATCGGAGGTGTCTAGGCTCAAGCTACCGCCGTGCATTTCGGTAAGCGATTGTGCCAAGGCCAGACCGATACCGGTTCCGGTTTGGTTTTCTGAACCCGAAACGCGATAAAATGGCTCAAAAATCTTTTCCTTTAGATGACCGGGAATTAAATCTCCATCATTTTTAATGGTCAGTTCAATCGTCGATTCATTCCTCTTTAAATCAACCAATACTTTTGAATCGGCATATTTAATGGCATTGCCATAAAGGTTGCTTAAAATCTTCTTGAGAGCTTCGCTATCGACCGAGGCGTAAATATCCTCATCTTCCGAATTCAATCGGAAATCGACTTCCTTATCGCGAATGGCCTCGCTGAACCTCTCATAGGTTGACTGTATGAGTTTGGTGATATTCGTTCTCACGAAAGTTAAATCGACCCTTTCGATCTCCGTTTTTCTAAAATCCAACAGCTGATTGACCAAATCAAGAAGGCGATTGGTATTTCTTTTGACTATGGCGAGATTCTCTTTTACCCCAGGTATCTCATGGGACCTTCTAAGAGCTTTTTCCAGGGGACTTTTGATGAGTGTCAATGGTGTTCTGATCTCATGTGAGATATTAGTGAAGAACTCAATTTTGGCCTCATAAATTTCTTTCTCTTTTCTACTGTTCAATTGCCGTATTTTTCGGTCGTTCTTGAACTTGATGCGCTGGTGATAGGTTCTAAAGCTTAGAAAAATAAGCAATAGTGTCAGCAAGGTATAAAGTAAGTAGGCTAGATTGCTTTTGTAAAAGGGAGGTAGCACCTTTATTTGAAGACCGGATGTTTCCATGCCCCATACACCACTACTGTTCATTGATTTTACGAAGAAATTATAATTGCCCGGTGCCAACTCGGTAAAATAGACCTTATGGTCTTTCTGTAGATGCACCCAGTCATTGTTAAGCCCATCCATCTTGTACCAATATTCTGTATTCTCTGGCGCATTGAAACTTAAAGCGGCGAATTCGAGACTGAATGATGATTGCGACGGTTTTAGCGTTAGTTTTTTTAGCGATGTAATTGATTCTTCAATTGGTGAATCTTCTTGGTTTACAAAAACGTCTTGGTTGTCTATCTGTAAGGCGGTGATATAAGTTGGTGCACTGTAATTGTTCTTTTTGAAATTTTTGGGGTTAAAACTGACCATGCCGTTGACACTTCCGAAATACATGGTGCCATCATCGGCTTTATGGGCGGCCATATAATTAAATTGATCACTCTGTAGCCCATCCGCCTTTGAATATATCTTTTTATTGCCGGTTATGGCATTGAATTCGACCAACCCGTTAGAGGTACTCATCCAAAGATTGCCACTGTCATCTTCTAATGTGGCATAAAACACATTGGTAGGGAAACCATCTTTGAGTCCGTAGCGTTTAAACGCTTTGGTTTCTTCAAGAAAGAGATTCAGTCCATTTTCGGTATTCACCCAAATGTTATTTCTACTATCTTGAAATATTGAGTTGATGTGGTTGTTCGAGATACTGTTCTGTGTAGAACTATTATATCTATAAGCTTCTTTTTCTCCAGTTGCCGGATTATATGAATAAAGCCCATCGAACGTGGTGCCTGCCCATAAAATGCCTGATTTGTCTTCTAAAAAACTGGTGTAGTGTAAATTGTCAGGAAACCCTTCAAACAATTCAAATTTTTCTGTGGTCGGGTTAAAGGTCTGTACTCCAAAGGTCGATAGAAAGAAGATTTCGCCTGACCGTGTCTGGTTGATTGCGAATACAAAATTACTCCGCAGGCCATGAGCCATATCGGTGCCGTAGTGCTTGATAATCTTATTCGTATTGATGTCCATAATATCAATACCATTGTCGAACATACCGATCCAAAGTTTATTGTCAATAGGAAGCAGACCGTGAACGTTGTAATGCGCTAGAATACCATCTTTCTGTTTTTCAATAGATGTAAAATTTGTGAAACTATCTTTTTTTGGGTTGTATTTATTGAGCCCGCCATCTTCTGTGCCAATCCAAAGGTTTCCATATTTATCGGCAGTGATTTCACGAATGGCGTTTCCGTTAAGTGAGTTCTGGGCTGACTTTGGAAAGTATTTTTTGAATGGCGAATATTGTTTTGATTGGTAGTTGATGCCCCCAAAATAGGTTCCGGCCCAAACACCTCCCTCTTTATCTACGGTCAAACTATAGACGGCATTATCGGAAAGGGCATAAGGGTCGTCGTAATTCTTCTTAAGATTACTGTATTTCTTGGTTATCAGGTTGAAAATATGCAATCCGGATTCAGTAGCTACCCAAAGTTCGTCATTGCTACGCAGGGCAAAGTCGCGAACATATTGCTTGCCAGAAGTAAGAAAGCCGATTTCCTGTAGTCTTTCCGAAATAATATCAAATGCAAGCACGCCATGATTTTGAGTGCCCAACAAAATGGTTCGGTCATCAAGCGAGAAAAGTTCGTTAATGCCAAAAGGGCTACTGGGGCTTGCTTCGACATCTAGGGCATGTCTGGTAAATTTGTTGGTAATCTTATCGTATTTATATAAGGTATTTGTTGAACAGGCCCATAACCCATCTTTGGTGTTGATAACATCGGAGGCGTAGAAATTTTCGCTTGCCTCGAACTTAGTACTCTCCTTTTTGTTGGGGTCATATTTAATAAGACTACTTTCTGCGATGTACCAGAGATTACCATCTGAGTCGCCACTCATATCAATGATCTGGTTGTTCTCGGTACCTTCTACAAAATCAAAATTTTCCAGTTTTTCGTTATAGGAAAGAAGCCCGTTATCGGTACCTACCCAAATAGTACCGTTTAATTCAAAAAGACTTTCTACATAGTTGCTTCGTAAGCTTTTTGGGTCGTCTTCATTTTTTTGAAATAGCCTAAAATTATATCCGTCAAAACGATTTAGGCCACTTTTAGTACCGAACCACAAAAATCCTTTTTCATCTTGAATAGAGCTGAGAACCGTATTGTGAGAAAGGCCATCTTCAACTTTATAGTGCTCGAAATAAAATTCTTGCCCGCAAAGTATTGAGGCGTGAAGTAAAAGTAGGGGTAATAAGGTCTTCATTCTCATCAAAATCGGCCGAATATCGTTAAAAGTTAATGAAAAATTCACAACAAAATGTTTCATACACCATACGAAACAGTTCAAATTTAATTATAGGTATCAACATCGGTGATTTTGAACAATTTGTACGAAATAAAGAAACGGGCGTGTATTGCATCTTTTCTTTCAAATTGGTTTCTTTAGAGAATAGTTGTAAAATAATTCATTTGATAACCGCCATGAGACACTCTATTCTTGCCTTTCAAAATGTGAAAAAACTTATTCTTGCCATTTTTACTTTGGCTTTTCTAACGACCAATGCGCAATGGAAGCCGGCCGGCGATAAAATTAAAACCAAATGGGCCGAAAGTTTAGATGCAGAAAATGTTCTTCCTGAATATCCCAGACCGATAATGGAGCGTTCAGAATGGAAAAACTTAAACGGTTTGTGGGATTATAGCATCTTGAAAAAGGGTGCTCCACTTCCTGAAAGTTTTGATGGAAAAATTTTGGTTCCTTTTGCGGCCGAATCTAGCTTGTCAGGCGTGATGAAAGAAGTAGGGTCATCAAATGAGCTTTGGTACCGCACAAAATTCAATATTCCGGAAGGGTGGAGCGGACAGAATATCCTGTTACACTTTGGGGCGGTCGATTGGAAAGCTGATATCTGGATCAATGACGTAAAAGTAGGTTCGCATACGGGCGGTTATACTCCTTTTTCGTTTGATATAACTCCATTCATACAAAGTTCAGAGCAGGTTTTGACCGTGAAAGTTTGGGATCCGACTGACGAAGGTCCTCAACCTCGCGGCAAACAGGTGAAAAAGCCTGAAGGTATCTGGTATACTCCCGTAACAGGTATTTGGCAAACCGTGTGGATAGAACCTGTGAATACCAAAAGCATTGTTAGTTTAAAGACAGTTCCTGACATTGATAATAATACGGTAAGCATAAAAGTTGAAACAGAAGGTACCTCTTACGGCGATATAGTTGAGATTTTAGCTTTTGACGGTGAAACTGAAATTACGACCGCAAAGGCAAATGTGGATCAAGAAACTGTTTTAAGTATTCCAAATGCTAAACTGTGGTCGCCGGAATCTCCCTTTCTCTATGATATACAGGTGAGATTGCATAGCCAAAATAATCAGGTTGACGAGGTCAAAAGCTATTTCGGAATGCGAAAAATATCCATGAAAAAAGATGACTACGGTATTGTGCGCATGCAGCTGAACAATAAAGATTACTTTCAATTTGGCCCCTTGGATCAAGGTTGGTGGCCCGATGGTTTGTATACGGCACCTACCGATGAAGCCCTGAAATACGACATTGTCAAGACCAAAGAACTGGGCTTTAATATGATTAGAAAGCATGTTAAGGTTGAGCCCGCTAGGTGGTATGCCCATTGCGATAGACTCGGTATATTGGTTTGGCAAGATATGCCTAGCGGAGATAAAAGTCCTCAGTGGCAGAATCACAACTATTTCACCGGTACGGAATTAAAAAGATCTGCAGAATCTGAAGAAATCTATCGTAAGGAATGGAAGGGTATTATGGATTATCTCTATTCCCAACCTAGTATCGTGGTTTGGGTTCCTTTCAATGAGGCGTGGGGTCAGTTCAAAACAGAAGAGATAACGGAATGGACAAAGGCTTATGATCAAAGTAGACTTGTAAACTCCGCCAGTGGGGGTAATTTTTATCGTACAGGTGATATTGTCGACTTACATAATTATCCTGGGCCGGCCATGTACTTATATGATGCGCAAAGGGTAAATGTCTTAGGTGAGTATGGAGGAATCGGCTTGCCCTTAAAAGGCCATTTATGGAAACCGGATAATAACTGGGGCTACATAAAGTTCAAAAACTCAAAAGAAACTACCGATGAATACATCAAGTATGCGAAAGAGCTCAAGAACTTGGTCAAAGCAGGTTTCTCAGGAGCGGTATATACACAGACGACCGATGTAGAAGGTGAAGTTAATGGTTTTATGACCTATGATAGAAAGGTAGACAAAATGAACATCAAAGAAGTCAAGAAAATTAATCAAGAAATCATCGATACTTTAAATTAATCCTTTGTTAAACGTAACAATCATTTTTTACAACTAGAATCTTATGAGAGAGGTTTTGCCCTTAGTGTTGCTGTTATTGTTTTTCTCTTGTAAGGAAACCGAAAAGGAAGCTGCTGAAAATTCAAAAACTGATCTTGTTCAAGAAGATGAAAAATCACTCAGCTATTTCACAAACCCGCTATTAGATAGTGGTGCGGATCCTTGGACCATCTATTACGAAGGAAATTTTTATTACATAAAATCTGGCGGTAACGCTATCACTTTGATGCGAACTGCAGATATTACTGATTTAAGAAATGCAGAGTCGAAGGTAATTTGGCGCGCACCTGAAACCGGCGATCATTCTAGAAATATCTGGGCCCCTGAAATTCATAATATTAATGGGCACTGGTACATTTATGTGGCGGCAGATGATGGTGATAATCGAAATCACCGCATGTTCGTTATAGATAATAGCTCTCCTGACCCGTTCAAAGGTGAGTTTAAAGTAAAGTCTAAACTAAAGACTGACAAAAATGATAATTGGGCCATTGATGGAAGTATTTTTGAGCACCAAAGCCAACTCTACTTTATTTGGTCTGGTTGGGAAAATCCCAAGGTCGATGGAGGTGAGGAGATGCAGAATATTTATATAGCTAAAATGTCTAACCCATATACGATAAGTTCTGATCGTGTATTGATAAGTACTCCAGAACATGATTGGGAAAGAAACTGGCATTACCCTGGGGTTTGGAAACCGGATGCCCCTGTTTACGTTAATGAAGGGCCTCAAATGTTAGCTCATGGTGATAAGGTGCATATTGTTTATTCCGCAAGCGGATGCTGGACTCCCTATTATGCACTTGGCCTTTTGACGATGAATAAGAATGATGATCCTATGGAAAAATCATCATGGTCTAAATCGGAAGACCCTATTTTTCAACAGGCGAAAGAGAAATCTGTGTTCGGAACTGGACATAACTCCTTTTTCAAAAGCCCGGATGGTACCGAAGACTGGATATTGTACCATGCAAATGACACTCCTGTCGATGGTTGCGGGAACAAAAGGTCTCCTAGGGCCCAGAAAATTTCTTGGTCTTCAGATAATATGCCTATTCTTGGCGAGCCTATTGAAACCTCTGAGAAATTGGTCAAACCTTCAGGATTATAAATAAGAAAATAGTAAGAGTCAAATTTGGATTGTTTAGAGTTTAAGCACGATGCCACCCTTGGATTGGGGTGGCATTTTTTATGTACCAGTTCTAACATCTCCTTCTTTGAACTTTCTCAATTTAAACAATACTTCAAGTCAGGTAATTACTTGGATGGATTTGATTCTTGTCATCCTTTCAGGATAGGAGACTTCTTTAGTCATCTCGCGAGACGTTTTAAACCAACCTGAAATGGCAACTTCAGCACAGATTGTTCTGATTTCACTTTTATTGATACGATTTGACTTGTTCCATATGGTTATTAAACCATTTGAAAATCAATTATTTAAATCTTTGTTAATTGATTGGTATACAATCTGTCTCAAACCGCAACAATTTGTATCAATAAAGACTCTTCTCTTAACCTTCTCTTAAAATTTGAACGATTTGTATGATAGAATGATACAATCCACAGAGTAATAGGATTCTGAATTCATTTTATTTGATCATTGGCAATTTGTCAATTTTAAAGCTCTATCTCAAATAAATACTCAACTAAAACAACTTAAAATGAAATTATGACACAAACACCTTTCTCAATTTAAGAATCTATCAATTTACTCAACTAGCAAACTAATCTCTAAGCAATCATTCAAAAATGAGAAACAATGAAAAAACCAAAGACTAACATTATCGAGAAGATTCTTGTGTCTGTTTTTCTGGTGTGTGCAGTTATGTACCAAGGATACGGACAAGATGCACCTTCGGTGACGGGTACGGTTACAGCTGCCAGTGATGGCGCTCCGTTACCAGGGGTTTCGATTATTATTAAAAATACAACTACAGGGGTGACCACTGATTTTGATGGTAATTATACTGTCAATGCCCCGGCTGATGCAACTTTGATTTTCAGCTATATCGGTTTTCAAAGATTGGAAGTGCCTGTTAATGGTCAAGCAACGGTCGATGTTCAAATGAACGAAGATGTTGCCGCCCTTGACGAAGTGGTAGTAACGGGTTACTCTACCCAAGACAAAAAGTCTATTACGGCTGCAATATCTACTGTTACCAGTGAAGATTTAGAGAATGTGCACGCAGGTGCATCGGTAAGCTCTGGTCTGGCCGGTAAAATTTCTGGTGTAACGTTTAAAATGCCCGATGGTAGACCTGGTGCTACTGCAACCGTTCAAATACGTAATATGGGTAACCCTCTTTACATTATAGATGGTATTCAATCTGACGTAGGGCAATTTAATAATATTTCTCCAGGCGATATCGAAAGCATTTCGGTACTGAAAGATGCTGCTGCTGCTATTTACGGGGTAAGGGCCGCCAACGGGGTTGTGGTTGTAACAACCAAAAGAGGTAAGAAGAACTCTAAAAACGTTGTGAATGTCAATGCCTATTACGGTGGTCAGAATTGGTCGCGTTTCCCTGATGTTGTGAACGACTCTTATACCTATATGAGCAAAAAGGCCGAAGCGGATTTGAACGAGTTTGGTGAGACACAAATTACTCCCGAAGAATTGGAGCGCTATAGAGTTGGTACAGAACCAGGCTATCAGTCGTTCAATTGGAAGGATTTTATCATTAAGAAAAATGCACCATTGTACAGTGTAAACGTAAGTACAACAGGGGGTTCTGAAAAAATCAACTACTACATATCTGGAACCCATCTTAAACAGGAGGCGGTCTTGGGTCCTGAATTTAATTTTGAAAGAACAAATATTCAAAACAACCTCGACGCAAATATTACCGATCGTTTAAAGGTTGGCATGCAAATCAGCGGTCGTATAGAAACTACCGATAACCCCGGTATTCCAGGGGCCGATGATTATTGGTTGCCAAGGTTCGCCATTTTGCGTAACCGCCCATTTGAGCGTCCTTATGCTAACGATAACCCTGATTATCTGAATGATATAGGGCATAACGAAACCAACTGGGCGCTGCACAATAAAGAAATTGGAGGTTATTCAACCAACATCTTAAGAACTATGCAATCGAACTTTAACGGTGAATACCAATTTGGCGGGGTGTTAGAAGGTCTATCGGTGAGAGGTATGTACTCGTACTATATTCAAGATCAAGTATTGAACGGTCACGAATATACCTATGAAGCATATACCTATGATGCTGAAAATGACGCTTACAACGTGACAGGTGGCAGTACCAACCCATGGCGTGAAAGAAGAAATCGCAAAATTGTTAAAAATGTCTATCAAGGGCAGGCTCAGTATAAAAAGGCTTTTGGTAGTGAGCAAGAGCACAATGTAGAAGGCCTTTTCTTGGTAGAAAGACAAGAAGAGCGTGATCAAAACCAATGGATGCGTTCGGTTCCTGAAAACAATATTCTTCCGTTAATGTACTTTGCCAACTTGGTCGAATTCAATGATTTCGATGGTGAGTTAGCCCGAATCGGTTATATCGGTAAGTTCAATTATAACTACAAGCAGAAATATTTCTTGGAGATTTCCGGTCGTCAAGATAAGTCTTGGAAGTTTGCCCCATCAAAAAGAACCGGTTTCTTCCCTTCTGGTTCCATCGGTTGGAGGATGACCGAAGAAGATTGGTATGAGACTATCGCTGGAGAAGATGCTTGGTTGACAGAATTTAAGTTAAGAGCTTCTTACGGTATTTTAGGTGATGATGATATCGGAATCGGTGCTTATGATTATTTGCCAGGTTATAACTACAACGTGGGTACTGCCATTTTAAACGGAGAACCTGTAGTAAGTGCCAGAGATAAAGGTCAGATTGTAGATAACCTTACTTGGTTCAAAAGTAAGATAACCGATATCGGTATTGATTTCGCTCTATTTGATGGCAAGGTAACAGGTTCTTATGATTGGTTCTACCGTTTACGTACCGGTCTTAGAGGCTTTAAGTATGATATACTTATACCAAGTGAATTGGGTTACACCTTACCTGACGAGAACGTAAATAGTGATTCGCAGGCAGGTTTCGAGGGCGCATTGACCTACAATGATAGTTTTGGTGATTTCAATGTTTCGGTTTCCGCCAACGGATCCTATTCAAGAGGAAAATTTATCGAATCCTATAAACCAAGATTTTCTAATTCATGGCAAGAATACAGAGCTTCAAGTGAAGGCAGGTATAATGATATGCGTTGGGGTTATAATGTAATTGGAGAGTTTCAAACACAAGAGGAAATCAATAACTACACCGTAGATATTGATGGCCAAGGTAACCGCACGCTTCTTCCAGGTGATTTGATTTATGAAGATATCAATGGTGACGGGCGTATTAATGGTTATGACGAGAAGCCTATTGGGTATTCGTTCGGTAAACAACCGAATATCAACTTCGGCTTGAACATTAGACTTTCTTATAAAGGTGTCGATATGACAGCAGATTTTTCTGGAGGTTCTGGCTATTCTTGGATTCAGAACTGGGAAACCCGTTGGGCTTTCCAAAACCAAGGGGCACTTAATAAGATATTCTTGGATAGTTGGTCAAGACAGGATCCTGCAAACCCCAACAGTACTTGGGTTCCAGGAAAGTATCCAGCACTTAGATACAATGCAGGTTATCATAGCAATTACAGGGTTTCTACCTATTGGATGCATAATGTAACTTATTTGCGTGCACGTACTTTAGAACTGGGCTATTCGTTACCAAAACCTTGGTTGGATAAAGTCGGTTTTCAAAAGGCTAGATTTTATGTAAACGGTTACAATCTCTTCTCGTTTGACAATCTTAAGAAATTCGGAATTGACCCAGAGGTAAATGAAGAGAACGGATTGCAGTATCCGCAGAACAAATTTGTTAACGTAGGGGTTAACCTTTCTATCTAAAATTGATCGAAAAATGAAAAAGCATATTTATTTACTACTAATTGCGAGTGTAGCAATATGGAGTTGCTCTAAGAATGACGAAGAGTTTTTAGATCGGCCGTCTACCTCGATTTTAACACAAGAACAGATATTCTCTGATCCAAAAACCACACTTTCGGTATTGGCAGACCTGTATAATAGGTATTATGATTTTGGTACGGTTGAAGACTGGGCTTCTCTAGCCGGCTTTAATGTCGCCTATTGGTCTGAAGCGGGTAGATACCCTGAATTTCAAAACGATGGTTGGGGCTACGGAGCTTGGGGCACTTGGGACTATGCGTATATAAGGGAAATCAATTTGTTTCTTGAACGTTGCTCCGAGGCTACCGAACTGACCGAGGAAGACAAGACCAGATTCTTGGCAGAGGCTAGATTCTTGAGAGCTTCCTATTATTTTGAAATGGTAAAAAGAATGGGTGGGGTTCCGCTTATTCTTGAATCGGAAACGTACGATTTCAGCGGTGATGCTTCTTATTTGCAGCATCCACGTGAAACAGAGGCCGCTATTTATGATTTTGTGATCAGTGAAGCTGAAGCATTGAAAGATATATTGCCAAACGACGCCAATACCAAATCAAGGGCTACCAAAGGTGCCGTTCTGGCCATGCAGGCCAGAGCTGCACTATATGCCGCTTCGATTGCCAAGTACGGTGCTACAACACCACAAGTTTCATTGCCTGGCGGTGAGGTGGGTATACCGGCCTCAAGAGCCAACGAATATTACACAAAAGCCTTGGAAGCTTCCGAAGCAATCATCAATGGCGAAGCAGGTGGCTACGGTCTTTATACCAAGAAGCCTGATCTTTCTGAAAACTTCTCCAGCATCTTTTACGATAAGGCGAACAACCCAGAAGCTATTTTTGTTGAAGATTATCTAGTAGGTGGAGGTAAAACCCATGGTTATACCATTGTGAACCAACCAAGATTCGGAGCCGAAGAAGAAGAAGGTGGGCGTATCAATCCAAGTCTACAGTTTGTTCAATCATTTGAATTGTTGGATGGTACTTACGCACCACTTGAAAATGAAATCGGCGGTGCTCCGGTATATTTTGATAATATCGGAGATATCTTTCAAGGTAGGGATGCCCGCCTGGCAGGAACGGTTATTCTTCCAGGAAGCAAGTTCAAGTCTACCGATGTTGATATTTGGGCCGGTGTAGTTTTGGCAGATGGTTCTGTTGTTAGCGGTGATTCAAGAGGTCAACAAAAAGAACTTCCTGGAATGACCGGACAAGTGCAGGTGGTAGGTTTCGATGGGCCAATCGATGGACTCGAGTTCACGGCACAGACAGGTTTTTACATTAGAAAATACCAAGATCCGGCAACTGGATCAGGTAGAAGAGGTACTCAAAGTGATGTTTGGTTCATCAGGTATCGTTATGCAGAGGTGTTATTGAACGCTGCTGAAGCTGCTTTTGAGCTTAACCAACCAGATTTGGCTGCTGATTATTTGAACGATGTTCGCGAAAGGGCAGGTCTTACTGTGCCATTGACCGCTGCTGATGTTACCTTCGATAAAATAGTACATGAGAGATATGTTGAATTAGCTTTTGAGGGTCTTCATTTCTTTGATTTGAAAAGATGGAGACTTGCTCATGTCATTTTGGATGGTAACCCGATTTCCCCCGAAGAGGTTACCGAGAACATCGGTGTTGCCACCAAAAGAGAAACACAGCCGTACAACATCTGGCCTTACAAGTACTATAATCCAGGTGACGCTAATGATGGCAAATGGTTGTACAGAATCAATAGACTTTCCCGAATTACTGGATCCGATAGGTTCCGCTTAGGAAACTATTACTCTGAAATCGGTCAGGGATTGATTAACAATAATCCGAAGCTGGTCAGAAATCCTAATCAATAAAACTAGAAAACTAAAGAACATGAAAGTAAAATTCTATATACTGGCCTTACTTGTACTAGCGGTTTCTGCCTCATGTGAATTGGATAACTTCAATGAACCTGATGCCGACTTTACTGGAAATATTGTATATGAGGGTCAAGCGATACCAGTTGCGAGAAACCAGGTAAGGTTTGAATTATGGCAATCGGGCTATGGCAGCCCAGCGCCTATTGACGTAGCTATAGCTCAAGACGGAAGCTTTAGCAGCAGACTTTTTTCCGGAGACTATAAATTGATTTTTCTACCGGGTGAAGGTCCATTTAGAGCTTCCTCCGATACTCTGTATTTTAATCTAAGCGGAAACAAAACTATGGACCTCAATGTTACTCCTTATTATATGATCCGTGGGGCTCAGTTTTCGCAATCTTCCGGAACGGTAAGCGGCACTTGCGGTGTTGATCAAATAATTACTGGTGCAAATGGCAGGGCCGTTGAACGTGTTACCTTGGTAATCAACAGAACCCAGTTTGTCGATACCAACAGTGGGGGTGAAGGAAGCATTGCCCAGGTCGATGCCGATTTAAGTGATTTGAGCAACCTTTCAATGTCGGTAGATATACCCGAGGATGCCAAAAAACCGGATCAAGACTACATTTTTGCCCGTATCGGGGTAAAGGTAGAGGGTATTGAAGATATGATTTATACACCTGTTGAAAAGTTAAACTTGTAATACATTGCTTTTCCCTGTAATGAAGCGAGAGATGGTGCAGATGAATAAAGGGAAGAGTATCTTAATGATTGGCTAATGTTGAGTTGTTAGTAGTTACTTATCTTGAGGTTTTACCGGGCTTCCGTGGTACGGAGCCCGGTATTTCAATAAAAGACTAGGCTATAAACAATGAATGCCTAACTTAAAGGCAAAAATATAATGATAGATTTTAGAGCTTCTACATATAGAACTTTCTTTTTGGGCATTTGTATGTCAACCGTCTTATTCTGTTCGTGTAAGGAGAAGGTTGAAAAAAAACAAGTTAAAGAAGTAGCTGTTGAAACGTTTTCTAACCCGATAGATGTTGAATTTGGGGATCCATTTGTGTTGGATAATGGCGATCGCACTTTTTATATGTATGGAACAGGCCAAGTTGAAAATGGCTTTGCTACCTATTCATCAAATGATTTGGTGAACTGGAAGTTCGAAGGCCGTATTTATGAAGGAAATACCGAAGCATCTTGGACTCAGAAGAACTTTTGGGCGCCCGAAGTGTACAAATTTGAAAATCAGTATTTCTTGTTTTTCAGTGCCGATTATAAGGATAATCCCAACAATGAACTTGAAAATTTCAAGATTGGGGTGGCTATTTCCGATAGTCCTAAAGGTCCTTTTAAAGATTTGACCGACCAACCTTTATTTGATCCCGGGTATCCTATTATAGACGCGAATGTCTTTAAAGATGACGATGGTAAATTTTACCTTTATTATTCGAGGGTTTGCTACAAACATCCTGTAGAGAGTGAGATTTCTGAATGGGCCAAAAAAGAAGGTCTGTATGACGAAATTGAAGAAAGTTGGGTCTATGGGGTAGAATTGGCAGCTGATTTTAAAAGTGTTATCGGCGAACCCCAATTACTACTTAGGCCACCGCTTGAAATGAACGACCGTAATGCCGAATGGGAAAGTCGTTCGGTTACTTCGAAAGAAGTAAATAGAAGATGGACAGAAGGTTCTTTTACCTTTAAAAATAACGGCACTTATTACATGATGTATTCGGCAAACCACTACGCAGGCCCAAATTATGCGGTGGGTTATGCCACATCTAATTCGCCATTAGGTCCTTATCAAAAGGCAGATAACAACCCTGTTTTACAGAAGAATATAGATAAGGGCGGCAATGTTACCGGAACCGGTCATAACATGGTCTTATTTCTAGATGGTGGAAAAAAAATGTACACTGTTTACCATGGTCGTACACAGGCAACAGGAGAAAATAGAGTTGTTTTTATTGACCAGATGAATATTGAAGAAGACGGCACTTTGGTGGTCGATGGCCCAACCACGGAACCGATTCCAAGACCATTGCAGAATTAAAAAATACAATCCGAAAGGCAAAAAACTAGTGTTAAAAATTGCAACCTACATATCGATAGTTTTATCAAGCCTTTTGGTCATTACCTTTTTCTCGATTGGTAGTGATGCTAAGTCGCAAACATATAAAGTTCAACCTAAGAAAGACGATAGGCCAAATATTGTAATCATAATGGCCGATGATCTCGGTTTTTCAGATTTAGGTTGTTACGGGGGCGAAATAAATACACCGAACCTAGACCGTCTGGCTGCGACAGGTATAAGGTCTACTTCATTTTATAATACTTCCCGCTGTTGCCCCACGAGGGCTTCTTTGCTCACTGGGTTATATCCACACCAAGCGGGTCTGGGTAGAATGACAATGGATGCAGGTCTGCCGGGTTATCAAGGTACATTGAACGAAAATACTGTTACTATTGCCGAGGTACTGAAAAAAGAAGGGTATCAAACGGGTATGGTAGGTAAATGGCATGTTTCTGAAACGAATGATTTAGGAGGTGAGAAACAACTCAAATGGTTGGCTCATCAAGAAAACTACGGCCCGTTTTCCGATTTAAAAACATACCCTACCGCAAGAGGATTCGATAAATTCTATGGCAATATCTGGGGTGTGGTCGATTATTTTGATCCATTTAGTTTGGTCAATGGCAACCAGCAGGTAGAAAAGGTACCCGAAGATTATTATCATACGCAAGCTATAGGAGATTCGGCTGTTGCCTATGTAAACGAGTTTTCTAAAAAAGAAAATCCATTTTTCTTGTACGTGGCCCATTGTGCCCCCCATTGGCCCCTTCAAGCCCCTGATAGTATAATTCAAAAGTATGTTGATAAATACGAGAAGGGCTGGCAAGCTATTAGGGAAGAACGACATAAAAATTTGGTAGAAAAGGGATTGATATCTGAAGATACTAAATTGCCAGAATTTATGTTTCCCGAATTAAATTGGGAAAATAATTCCGATAAAGAATGGGATGTACGCGCTATGGCCGTACATGCTGCTATGGTCGATGTTATGGATAGAACCATTGGCGAGTTGATGAACAAACTCGAAGAGACCGGCGAACTAGAAAATACGTTGGTACTCTTTCTCTCCGATAACGGGGCGAGTTCAGAAAGACCCTCTAACTATGGCCCTGGTTTCGACAGGGCAGGAAGTACACGAAATGGCCAACAGGTTCAATTTCCTGTTAATAAAGAAGTGCTTCCCGGGCCTCAAACGGTTCTTTCAGGTATCGGTCCGCAGTGGGCCCATACCGTAAATACCCCCTTTCGGTTTTGGAAGGCCAAAGTCTTCGAAGGTGGTATCAATACTCCGTTTATAGCGTCGTGGCCAAAAGAACTAAAGAATAATGGGGAGGTTAGAACAGTGCCGGCCCACGTGAGTGATATTATGGCAACCTGTGTAGAAGTCTCTGGCGGTACTTATCCAACAGAATTTGATGGAAGGTCAATAACCCCAACTCCTGGTAGCAGTTTGATTCCTTTATTAAATGGCAGTTCCAGTCGACCCACACAAGAAACTTTTTTTTGGGAACATTTCGGTTCTCAAGCACTACGTAAAGGAGATTTAAAATTGGTAAGGTTAGATGCTGGACAACCGTGGGAACTATATAACCTATCGAACGATAAAACGGAACAGGTCAATTTGGCCGCTACCCATCATAAAGAAGTAAAAGAATTAGCGAAAGAATGGGAAGAACTGGCTGGCAAATACCAAGTTTACCCTGCTCCAAATTAAAAAAAGTATGATTATGAAACTGAAATTATTTGCTTTAAGCATTTTGCTAACGGTAGTTTTTTCATGCAAACAAGAAAAGAAGCAGGGTCAACCGCAACAAGAAGAGGCCACTGAGGTTATGGAGACCAGAGCCAAAAATCTTAATGCCGGGGCTTTTGATACGATTGTCGATGGTAATCAAGTAAAACTCTATTGGCTTAAAAATGATGATATTGAAGTAGCTATCACCAATTATGGTGGAAGAATAGTGGGCCTGTTTACGCCAGATACCAAAGGCGAATGGGTAGATGTGGTTATTGGGCGTGGCAGTGTCAAAGAATATATCGATGGTCCGGAATCTTATTTCGGAGCTTTGATAGGAAGGGTGGGCAATCGAATCGCAGGAGGTAAATTCAGCATAGATGGCAAGAACTATTCGGTAGAGACCAATAATGGTGAAAATGCCTTGCATGGGGGGCCGAACGGTTTTCAAGATAAAGTTTGGAAAGTAGAGTCTAGTAATGATACTACGTTGGTATTGAATTATTTGTCGGAAGATATGGAAGAAGGTTTTCCTGGGGCTCTAGATGCGAAGGTAACTTACCATTTGATAAAGCCTAACACCCTAAGAATTGAATACGATGCGGTAACCGACAAGCCGACCATTGTTAACCTTACCAATCACGCTTATTTCAATTTGAATGGAGAGGGCAGTGGTAACATTTTAGACCATGAAATGATATTGTATGCCGATAAGTTTACCCCGGTCGATGAAACCTTGATTCCTACGGGAGAGTTAAAAGCGGTAAAGAACACTCCTTTTGATTTTACAGAACCTCATAGAATAGGGGAGCGAATTGAAGCGGAAGATACTCAAATTAAATATGGAGGTGGCTACGATCATAATTTCGTTCTTAGCGATGAAACGAACAATTCTTTAAAGCAGGCCGCTACGGTAGTAGGCGACAAATCAGGTGTGGTTATGGAAGTCTTCACGACCGAACCCGGCGTGCAATTCTATAGTGGTAATTTCATGAATGCAGAGAATAAGTTAAAGTCGGGCGCACGCGATGAACATCGATCCGCTTTCTGTCTTGAAACCCAACATTACCCAGATTCGCCCAACCAAAAGAATTTTCCGACCATTAGATTAAACCCGGGAGAAGAGTATCATACGATGACTGAATACCGTTTTTCCACAAAATAAAGTACCTACCAATGAGATATAGTATTTCTTTTCTATCCATTTTTATCGGCATTCTTTTTAGCAGTTATGGTCAAGATTCCTCGGCAAATCCTTTGTTGGCCGATCCGACTATTTTTCAAGAAGATGGTACATATTATTTATATGGAACCACCGGAGATCCAAAAATGGGAAAGGATAAAGGTTTCTTGGTCTATACTTCCAAAGATTTAGTTGACTGGCAAGGTCCCTCTGGCCCGTCAAAAGGGTTGGCCATGAGAAAGGGAGATGCATTTGGTACAAAGGGCTTTTGGGCTCCACAAATATTTAAGTACGACTCTAAATATTATATGGCCTATACTGCCGATGAGCACATCGCATTGGCTACTTCGAGCCATCCTTCCGGTCCTTTTAAGAATAAAGAAAAGAAAGACTTGCAGGCTCCCGTAAGGCAGATAGATCCCTTTATTTATTTTGATGATGACGATAAAAAATACCTTTACCATGTAAGGTTGACGGAGGGTAACCGAATTTTTGTAGCTGAACTTGAAGACTCGTTAGAGACCATAAAACCTGAGACGTTAAAAGAATGTATTTCTGGCGAATTGCCTTGGGAAAATACGTGGGATAGCGAATGGCCCGTAACCGAAGGGCCTACTATTTTGAAGAGAAACGGAATTTATTACATGATTTATTCCGCGAATGATTTTCGTAATCCTGATTATGCCGTTGGCTATGCCACTAGCAATCATCCTTTAGGTCCTTGGACCAAATCTAAAAACGGACCTTTTATTACCAAAGAGATTTTAGGAATCAACGGAACAGGCCACGGAGATATTCTAGAGCATGAAGACGGTTCTTTGTATTATGTCTTTCATACCCATTTTGATGATTCAAAGGTACAGCCGAGACGCACTGCAATTGTCAAATTAGTATTTAGCGACGGTGACGAAGGGCACGAAGAAATAAGCATTGATAAAAACACATTTAGGTTTTTGCAACTTGAGGGCAAAAAATGATTAATAAGCATATGAGTGAAAAGACTAAGGTGGCGATGGTGGGCTGTTTTGATACCAAAGCAGAAGATTTCGCCTACCTACATAGTTGTTTAACAAAAGGAGGTGCTGAGGTAGTTTCCATTAATACGGGTGTTTTAGGCAGTACCGACCGGTTTGCTGTAAATTTTGAGGCTGATAAGGTTGCTGAGGCTGCAGAACTAAACATCGCAGCATTGAGGGAGGCGAACGATAGAGGAGAAGCGCTTATTGTCATGGGTAAAGGAGCAGGACAAATTCTGGCAAACCTTTTCCAAAAGAATGAGATAAATGCAGTTATCGGAATGGGCGGTGGCGGTGGTACCTTTGTTGCTATAGAAGCTATGAAAACCCTACCATTCGGTGTGCCAAAACTGTGTTTGAGTACCTTGGCCACTAAAGATTTATCAGAAAAGATTGAGGATAAAGATATTGTTCTGATGCCTTCAATTGTTGATGTAGCGGGTCTTAATCGCATAAGTAGGGTGTTGATCAATCAAGCCGCAGGTGCCATTTTAGGAATGGCCAATATCGTGCCTTTGAAAGATAGCGATACCAAAGGCAGTATAGCCCTTAGTGTATTTGGTAACACCACCGTATGTGCGAATAGGGCTTCTGAAATCTTAAAGTCAAAAGGATACGATGTTCTGGCTTTTCATGCCGTAGGTACCGGAGGCAAAACGATGGAGTCTTTAATGGAAGAAGGTGTTTTTGACGCCGTACTTGACCTTACGACCACTGAATTGGCTGATGAGCTGTGCGGGGGTATCTGTAGCGCTGGTCCCCATAGATTAAAATCTGCCTCAAAAATGGGCCTTCCGCAAGTGGTGGTTCCCGGGTGTATTGATATGGTGAATTTTGCCGCGAAAAGTACGGTTCCTGAAAAATACCAAGACAGGCATTTGTTCTCATGGGCCCCCGACGTAACCCTTATGAGAACGAATAAAGAAGAGAACGATATACTGGGCAGGCAAATTGCTGAAAGGTTGAACAGTTCAAAGAACGCCGTTACCGTTGTTCTTCCCTTGAACGGATTATCTAAAATAGGGGCTAAAGGTGAGGTGTTTTATGACGCAGAGGCCGATAAGCAACTTTTTAAGTCTCTATGTGAGCATCTAGACCCGAAGATAAAAGTAGTTGAGGTAGATGTAAACGTAAACACTCCGGAATTAGCCGAAGTGATAACCGAAGAGTTGTTGCTGTTATTGGATAAATAAAATTGAAAGTAATTCAAACAAAATATAAGTATAACCAAAATTAAATATTGAAGTATGCCTAACAAATGGACGGGAATAGGTAACCCTTATACCAAACAAGAAGTAAGAGACCGTTTAAAAAAGGTTTTAGATCAAAACAAAGCTATTATCGGTGCAGGAGCGGGAACTGGTATCAGTGCCAAATTCATTGAAAAAGGTGGCGCCGACCTTATCATTATTTACAATTCTGGTCGATTTAGAATGAGCGGGCATGGTTCTACCGCAGGTATGATGGCCTACGGCGACGCCAATGCCGTAGCTATGGAAATCGGTGAGTTCGAGGTATTGCCGGTAGTCGAAGAAGTGCCGGTTATCTGTGGGGTTCACGGTAGTGATCCAAGAAGAAGAATGTGGCATTTTCTTGGTCAAGTGAAAGACATGGGCTTTTCCGGAGTCAATAACTTTCCTACCCACTCAATTATCGATGGCCATTTTAGAAACGTTCTGGAAGAAACAGGAATGGGTTTTAAAAAGGAGGTAGCCATGGTCGACTTGGCTACTAGAATGGATATGTTCTCTGTGGTCTATGTGGCCAAACCCGAAGAAGCGGTTCAAATGGCCGAAGCAGGTGCAGATGCCATTATTGCCCACGTAGGTACTACTGTCGGTGGTTCGATTGGTGTAACCGATGCAACCGTTTCTATGGATGCTGCTCTTGAACGTACCCAAGAAATAGTAGATGCTGTTAAAAAAGCTAATCACGATACATTCTTTTTAGCGCACGGTGGCCCAATTAACACTCCTTCTGATGTTAGGTATGCCTTAGACCACGTTGACGGTTTACACGGTTTTGTGGGCGCTTCCTCTTTGGAAAGAATGGGGGTTGAAGCTTCATTGACCAATTTGACCAAAGAGTTCAAATCGTTAACCCTTTAGAAAATAGAACATGTCCGATCAATGGAAATTTGTTAAGGAAGAAGATTTAATGTTCGAGGAAACCGTTGGCAGGCTCCATTATTGGCATTACCACCCTGAAACCATGGCAGGCGCACAGTCTTATATGGTCAAGGTGGTAGTGCCCGAGGGCATGGGCCACGATTTTCACAGGCACCCCAATATGCACGAAATACTGTACATACTTAAGGGTAGGGCCGAACAATGGATCGAAGATGAAATGCAATATCTAGAGGTGGGTGATTCTATCTATATAGATAAAGATGTGGTGCATGGCACTTTTAATGCAGGTAAGGGTGATCTTGAGTTTTTGGCCGTATTATCGCCACCAGAGGGCTGGGAAGCTGGTACACTTGATGTGAGCCAACAAGAACCCTACGCCAGTTACCGAAAAAAATAGACCAAGGGCCTACCTGAATGGCCTACTTACTAATCAAGAATATAGAAGAATGATAAAATTTAAATCTGGCCTTTTTTTGGCCATTTTGGGTATGGGGCTCTATTCCTGTACCGAAACAAAAGAACCGCCACCGCCTCTTACCTACACGGGGGAAAACCCTAAGGTACAAGATCCACTGAGTCCTGAAGATTCACAAAAGCACATTCAGTTACCGGAAGGCTTTAGCGCACATCTTTTTGCGGCCGAACCGAATATTATCAACCCGATAGCCTTTACTTGGGATGAGAAAGGAAGGCTATGGGTAGTGCAGTCAAAAGATTATCCCCACGACTTGGCGAATGATGTGGGCGGTGACCGCATTACCATATGTGAGGATACCGATGGTGACGGCAAGGCGGATAAGTTTACCGACTTTGCTACCGAACAAAGTTTGACCACCGGAATTGTTTTGGTCAAGGGGGGAGCTATTGTTTCCCAAGCTCCTGAAATGGTCTTTTTAGAAGATACAGATGGGGATGATAAAATGGACAAGCGCACCGTTCTTTTTGATGGCTTCGGTACGTTTGATACGCATGCAGGCCCGTCAAGTTTAAGATATGGTCTTGATAATAACTTATGGGGTGCTGTTGGATATTCTGGATTTGAGAACACCTTCGGCGATAAGAATGTCAAGTTTGAAAGAGGTGTTTATCGCTTTGGTCAAGATGGTTCTTTTTTAGAACCAGTGGGTCAATTCGATAATAATACATGGGGAATGGGCTATAACGAGAATTTCGAAATTTTCGGTTCTACCGCCAATAATAACCATGCTTGCTATGTGGGCATTCCTTTAAAGCACTATGAATATTTGGAGAAACTTCCTTCTTGGGCTTTAAATGCCGATTTTATTCAAGGCCACTACGAAATTTCTCCCGTTACCGACATCCCCCTGCAACAGGTCGATGTTCGTGGTGGTTTTACCGCGGCTTCCGGGGCTAACTTTTATACGGCAGGCAACTATCCAAAAGAATATAGAAATCAAATGTATGTAGCAGAGCCTACCGGACATTTGGTTCACATTGCCAAAATTGTAAAAGATGGGGCAGGTTATAAAGAGGTCGATGGCGGAAATATTTTTGCCAGTACCGATGCTTGGACAGCCCCTGTATTCGCTGAAACCGGGCCCGATGGTAACCTTTGGGTTGCAGATTGGTACAACCCCGTTATTCAGCACAACCCCGATAAAAGGGGAATGGACAATCAAATATGGAATGCCGACAAGGGTGAGGGCAATGCTCACATCAATAAATTAAGAGACTATGGTCATGGTCGTATCTACATTGTAAAATACGATGATAAGACAGATGATGCCATAACATCTTTAGATGCAGGTGATAACGAAGCTCTTCTGGCCGCTTTAAAAAGTGATAATCTTTTCTGGCGAATCACGGCGCAACGCTTGATTGTTGAAGAAGGTAAAAAAGAGCTCGTTGGTGAATTAATTGCAATGGCCGAAGAAGGTTTAGGGCAGAATGATGAAATCAATGCTCCTGTTCTGCATGCTTTGTGGACCTTGGATGGTTTGGAAGCTTTTGATGGAGAAGATGCCAAAACGCTAGATCTTTTAAAAAAGGCACTTGAAAACGGAAGCTTTGCCGTGAAGAGAGCAGCTATGGCCTTGTTGCCAAACGATACCGCAGGTAGTGAATTACTTGCCGGGTCCAAATTATTGACCGATTCGAATGCCCAAGTGAGGTTGGCGGCGATAGTTAGGGCCTCTGAACTTCCTGAATCATCAGGACTTTATACTGCCATGGAAAAGTTGGCAGGTGATGCTTCCAATAGTTCTGATAAGTGGTTGAATGCAGCTACCAAGGTATACTTTAGAGAACTGAATTATGAAACTGTTGATCCTGCCGTGGTAGAAATGATAGTTCCTTCTGCAGAAGACCGTGCTTCGCAATGGTTGTATACCACTTCAGATCCTGGAGATGATTGGGCATCGGAGCAGTTCGATACCTCTAGCTGGAAAAAGGGAGATGCCTTCTTTGGGGGTAAGGCCATTGAAAAAGCTAAATCACTTTGGGATTCAAATGACATCTGGTTAAGAAAAGAGTTTCAATTGAATGAAGCAATTGAAGAGCCGGTCTTGAAGATTGCCCATGACGATGACTACGAAGTTTTCATCAATGGTGAGAAGTTGATGGCTGAATCGGGCGCCAGTGGTCAGGCCTATAAGTTCATCAAACTTGATGAGGCCAAAAGCCAATTGTTCAAGAAAGGCAAGAATGTAATAGCACTGCACTGTATAAATACGGGAGGTGATCAATACATCGATATGGGTATCGGTAAAGTAGGTGAGACCAAGGCCGATGTGGTCTTTGATCTTAAAACGGTTCCTCAAGAGATGGCTTTTGACCAAACCGAACTATTTGCCAAGGCCGGTCAAACCATAGAAATCAAATTGAAGAACATGGATCAGATGCCGCATAACTTGGTGGTTGTAAGACCTGAAAGCCTTGATGCTTTTGGACCTCTAGTAGACGAGTTTGTGGCTACGCCGGAAGCGGAAAAAATGGGTTACGTTCCTAATTCACGTTATGTCTTGGGTGCGACCACTATGCTTGCCCCGAATGAAAGTGATTCCATAATCATCAACTTGCCGAACAAGCCGGGCCGATATCCTTTTGTGTGTACATTTCCTGGGCACTGGAGGTTTATGCAAGGGGTCATTATTGTAACACCCAATGGCGAAAAAGAGGTTCAGGTCACAGGGGCATAACCATGTGAGAGTGATATATAAACAGAAATAAAACAGAAAATGAGAAACATACTATTAGGTCTTGCTACATTAACGATGGCCGTCGGTTGTAAGACGCAAGAACTGCCAAAAGAATATGCTACTGATGCTGCAAAGGGGCATTACATAGCCAATAATAAAAAGGCTAGTAAAATTGCAATTACCGGAGGAGGCGGATCCCATGATTTTTTAAAGTTCTTCGGAAAAGCTGATGGAAAAATCTTGAGTGAAAATGGTAGCAATACGGTGGTCTATTCAGAAGATATGGAAGAAATAGCTTCTTTGGTTCCAGTTGTTGACGTGCTTATGTTGACCAACAATAAACCGTTAAGTGCCGAGGTTAAGGAATCCATTTTTTCCAATGTAGAAAGTGGTAAGCTTGATATGCTTATTTACCACCCGAGCACATGGTACAATTGGGAAGATTGGCCCAAATACAATAAAGAGTTGGTAGGTGGTGGATCACGCTCGCACGAAGAACTGCAAGAGTTTGAGGTGATTGTTACCAGACCGGAACATCCTATTATGAAAGACGTTCCAGCTACTTTTAGAATTGTAGATGAACTTTACCGTTGGGAAAAAGACCCTGCCGGAACAGATGTCGAGGTCTTGGCCATTGGTAAAGGTTTAGAGTCAGGTGAAGAATTTCCTGTGGTTTGGGTAGTGAAACATCCAAAGGCAAAAATTGTTGGTAATACGTTAGGGCATGATGAAAGGGCCCACGATTTACAGGCGTATCAAACTTTATTGAAGAATAGCCTTAATTGGTTGAATAAGTAAAATAGGTTATAATGGTAATGTTGGTTAAAAAGTTCATATGCTTGAGTATTTGTTGGATGGTATTTTCAATGCATGCCCAAATACAAATTCAATTGCCGAAAAATCAAGAGGCGAATAAGACCGATGTTACCAGAACAAAAGAAGGCTTGTTGTTATCATGGCCATTGAAAAATGGCTCGATTGCAGAACTGAATCTGAATTTCGATAATGACAAGCCTTTATTCAGTGAACTTTCCATTCTAGACAGCGGAAAGAGGACTAGTATCGCCAAATTGGCAGACCCTATATTTCTGCTCAATGAGGGGAGCCGAACGCTTAAACCAGAAAATGGTTGGACTATTTTTTTCGATAAGGTACATACCCGCCCCTATGAATCTCATGTGCTTAAATTAAACAAGAAGAGTGTTGAGGTATCAAAAAATGCTAATAGAACTGTTGTTTCTATTTCTGAGATAACCTCACCGTCTTTTAGCGGAAAGCTCGAGTTGACCATCTACAATGGTATTCCACTTTTTAATATAGCTGCCGTAATTTCTACCGATGAGAATGCAAAGGCTATTTTGTACGATGCGGGTTTAACATTTGACAGTGCAACCAACGTTTCTTATCTCGATAATGCAAATTCAAGATTTGAAACAGCAGAGGTTCAAGCCGACTCTGCCACCAATAAGGCGGTCAAATTTAGAACTGCTCTTGCACATGGCGAAAAAGGAGCGCTAGCCATTTTTCCACCACCACATCAGTATTTCTATCCCTTAGATGAGGCCTTTAATCTCAAATCGGTCTGGTATGGTAAAAATTATAGAGATATGGTGGGTAAGTTTGGTGTCGGTATCAGGCACGAACCTGATGGAGACAATAGGTTTGTACCTTGGTTCAATGCGCCCCCGAAGTCAGAACAACGACTCAATTTCTTTGGCTACCTAGGTTCTGAATCTCCCGAAACGGTCTTGGAAGAAATCAAGAAATTCACGAATGGCGATACCTATCGACCATTGGAAAATCATAAGACCCTTTCAAGCCATTTTCACAATGAGTTTATTATGAACGTAGTTAGGGCTGGCAAAGAAGTTCCTGAGAAACCCGAATTTGTTGATGTCTTTAAACATATGGGGGTTGATATCGTTCACTTGGGCGAATTTCATTACACGGCACATCCACAGGGGCCCGATAGTTTGAGATTGCAGGAACTAAAGGCTTTGTTCGATATGGGAGAAAGATGGTCGGATGATGAGTTTTTGCTGCTGCCAGGTGAAGAACCGAACGAGTTTTTAGGAGGACATTACATGGCTTTTTTTCCCAAACCGGTCTATTGGATCATGGCTAGAAATGAAGACCAGCCTTTCGTAAGTGAAATGCCAGATTTTGGAAAGGTCTACCGAATCGGCAATAGTGACGAAATGTTGAAGTTATTGGAATTGGAAAACGGATTGGTCTGGACGGCTCATCCAAGAATAAAGGGCTCAACGGGTTACCCCGATGCATACAAAAACGAAACTTTTTTTAAATCGGATCGCTTTTTGGGAGGTGCTTGGAAAGCCATGCCCGCAGATTTGTCGAAACCCAAACTTGGTTTACGCGTGCTTGACCTTTTAGATGATATGAACAATTGGGGACACCAAAAAAAGGTGTTGGCGGAAGCCGATTTGTTCACTATATCATTTGAGAACGAAATGTATGCCCATATGAATGTCAACTATCTTAAGATACCAGATTTACCTAGTTTCTCGGAAGGATGGGGCAATGTGCTGGACCAACTTAGTCAGGGCAGTTTCTTTTCTACAACGGGAGAGATTCGCATACCTACCTTCAAGGTAGATGGAAAAGAATCGGGAGAGTCTTTACAATTAAAGAATGGGAAAGCTAAAATAGATTTGGAGTTGGATTGGACTTTCCCTCTAAACTTCATTGAGGTTATCTCAGGTGATGGCAATTCGGTTTTTAGGGAGCGTATTGATGTGAACCACACTAATGCCTTCGGAACTGATAAATTCAGCTTTGAGGCAGAACTCAAAAATAGGAAATGGGTTCGTGTTGAGGTTTGGGACGTAGCTGCCAACGGCGCTTTTACCCAAACGGTTTATTTAAAGAACTAGATAGGTTTGCCTGAGCCGTTAAGAATTATTCCCTGACTTTTTTCTTGGTGGTAAACCAACCAATTACTTTGTTCGAAAGTTCCGCTGCTATTTCAGGATGCTTTTTTATAATAGTAGCGTTTCGTTTCTGTCGTCAGAATAAGGTCATGAATTCGTGATTTTCTAGAATTTTCCAATTGCGATTACGATGAAGGAGAAGAAATTGAACATAAGAAGAGTTCACTTCTTTTTTTGGATGACGTTATCTTTTAAAACCTGCTCCATGACCGATTTTCGGTAGTTCCTACCTATAGGTATGGCTTGCTGGTTGTTCAACAATAGTTGATGGTTTTCTACGGTGACTATTTTGTTTGAAGGAACGATGTACGATTTGTGTACGCGTAGAAACTTATCGGAATCTAGATACTCTTCAATTGTTTTTAATGGCATCAAGGTCATGTGGCTTTTACTTTCCGTCTGTAGGATGACATAGTTTTCCAATGACTTTATGAACACCAATTCATCCAATAGTATTTTCTGGTATTTGCCATCGCATTTCACAAAAAAATAATTGGATTCTGCGGAGATTTCTTGTTGCGAAGGATTGGTTTTGCCTTGATAATGACTAGCCTTTCCAATGGCTTTAAAAAAGCGGTTGAAGGTGATAGGTTTTAAAAGATAATCTATGACATCAAACGCAAAACTGTCCAATGCGTAATTGGGATAGGCCGTGGTAATGATAACCATGGGCAGATTGGAGCGCGACTTTAAAAATTCCATTCCTGTTAAATAGGGCATTTGAATGTCCAGGAATATTAAATCGACCTGGTTTTTTAAAAGAAACTGATCCAATTCCAGAGCATTATCCAAGGTCGCCAATAGATCTAAATGTTCGAGAACGACGATATATTCTGCCAGCACTTCCCGTGCCAACGGTTCGTCATCAACGATTACGCAGTTTAGTTTGGGCTCCATAACAGCTTAAATTCTACTTTAAAAACGTCTTCCAGCTCCTCAATTTTAAGGGAGTGGGAATTGGAGTACACCAAATTCAACCTGCGTTTGATGTTTTGAAGGCCTATTCCTTTTTCCGAGTTGTCCAATGTTTTAATATCCTTGGTGTTTTCCATGGTGAAATGCAGCTGCTCGTTGGTGGCCAAAAGGTTCATCTTTATAAAGTTCTTCCTTTTTTTTCCTTTGGAAACATGTTTAAAGGCATTTTCTACAAATGGAAGCAACACAAACGGACTCAATTCCTTTTTTTTGGTCGTTTGATTGTCAATTTTATAGGAAGTGCTTACCTGCTCCGCATCCAATCGAAGCGATTCCAAATCAATAAAATTTTGGATGAACTCCAACTCCTTTTCCAAGGGAATTTTATCATCATCACAGTCATACAATTGATGGCGCAGCATATCAGAAAAACTGGCTAACGATTCCGAAGCCAAATCTGGATTTTTATGAATCAAGGCAAAGATGGAGTTGATGGTGTTGAACAAAAAATGCGGATTTATTTGCGACTTTAAATATTTAAGTTCCGTCTCCAAACTGTCTTTCTCTACTTGTAATCGCTTATTCTCGGACTGCAACCAGTTTTTGCCCAGTTTTATGCTCATGCCCAAGGTCATACTGGCCACGGTGGTGGGTAATGCCCACACAAAGAAAATTTTAAAAAATTCATTGGTGCCAACCCCATACATTTCTTCAAAAGTTATGGGCGAAAGCCAGTCCGCAACATAATAACCACTGGTGATTATGGCATTGCAAGCCAAAATAGTGGCAACTACCAAAAGTAAGTAGAGTGCGAACCGCCTGCGGTATAGAAATTTTGGAATGAGGTAGTAGAGGTTAAAATAGACCCCAAGCATTTGAAAAATGAGATAGAAGTAAAACTTAATCGAACTATCGGTAAAGTATAGGTAATCATACACCCCTTTGAGGCTTCCAAAATTGATGATGAGCCATACCAAATGATAGACAATCCAAAACGGAATATGGTGCAATTTGTACCTGAAAATAAATCGGACTAAGGGCGATTGCTGCATACGATGACATACTTCAACCCTACAAATTATTCAATTTAGGCGAGCTTCAAAAGCAAATTGACCAACGGTTACATATACATGACGAATGAGTTACTTTGCCTTATTTTTTGAGAAAATGCTATTCTTCAATTTTTGACTGTTTTTGGTCAACAACATTCTTTTCAGAAAAGCTTGATGTTTTCATTTGGCGACAAATTCATCTTTATGAAATATTCGGCTTCTCACTTTTCGTTGTTGTTTTCTTTGTTTTTAGGATATTCCGTTCAGTCCCAAATTACAGGTACGGTGGTGGACCAAAATGAAAATCCAGTGCCTTATGTGAATGTGGTGCTGTATCAAGCTTCGGATAACAAATTGCTCACGGGAGCAGTTACTAACGAAGACGGAATTTTTTCTTTTGTTTTTGATATAGGAGGAAGTTTTAGATTGGGATTGAGCAGTTTAGGATTTGAGGATTACTCCTCCGATGTTTTTGAAATGGAAATAAACAGCCAAAAGGATTTTGGAAGAATAACGCTTCTTGAAAATGCCAGCCAATTGGATGAGGTAGTACTGTCCGCACGAAAAAACTTGGTTCAGAATACCAGTTTTGGCAAGGTCATTAACGTACAGAGCAGTATTATGACCCAAGGAAGCAATGCGTTGCAGGTGCTTGAGCGTTTACCAGGAATTTTTGTAGATAGAAACAACAATCAATTCAACCTAAATGGGCAAACTGGCGTAACCATTTTGTTCAATGGGCGAAGAATGCCTTTGTCAGTTGAAGAAGTTATGGAGCTGCTTTCGAGTACTTCCACCGAGAATATTGAAAAAGTGGAAATCATAACTTCACCTAGCGCAAAATATGATGCTGACGGTGGGGCAGGGGTATTGAACATTATTTTTAAAAAGAACGAATACGAAGGGGAACAACTCAACTTAAACGCTTCGGTCGGGGTTGGAATCAAACCAAAGGCCAATACTTCATTACAATATGCCTTGGGCAAGGGCAGTTTTGCATTCAATGCCTCGTACAGTTTTATGCACAATCAAGGGAAGAATGGCTTTGAGGGCGAGGGAACCCAGAACATGGCCTTTTTGGGTGGACAAAATTTTGCTGAATTCGCGACTTACTTCAATTTCACCAACAATACCCACAACCTGAATACCGCCTTGAATTACCACCTCAATACGTCCACTGAAATTGGAGCTGATTTCTCGTTTATGCATGGCAACAACAATACGGTTTCCAATATCAACAATCGACGGCAAATTGAGGGTGAGGAGCCTTTTAGCTCCAAATTGACCAACATCGGCAATAGTGACAAAAACAATTTCATTACTTCGGTTTATATGGCAAGCCAGCTTTCCGAGAAATCAAAATTGAATGTGGATGCCAGTCTTTTGTCTTACGGAAATGACAATCCAGCCTTGACCATCAGTCGCTATTTTGATGCCAATGGAAATCCCATAAATCCAGATAACGAAATTTTTACCGAAGGTAACCGTGGGCAAAGCAAATCAAGCATTGGCCTTGGTGCCATAAAAGCAGATTACGCGCTGGATTTGAATGAGAATCTACAATTGGAAATTGGAGCAAAGGCAAGTTATGCCAAAAATGAAAACGATAGCAGTATTGAAACCAATGTCGATGGAGAATGGCAGGTGGACCCACGTTCGCAAAGTGTCATTTCAAGTGATGAAAAACTATGGGCAGTTTATTCGCAAGTAGCAGTGTCCTTAAACGAGAAAGCTACGTTGTATGCTGGACTACGCTTTGAAAGTTGGCACAGGACCATCCATAATGCCACGAGTGACTTTAAAATCAATCAGTTATTTCCCTCGCTATCGTATGACCGCAAAATTGGGGAAAATAGCTCCTTGGTTCTGGCGTATCACAGACGAATTTCACGACCAGCATACAACGATTTGGTGACCAGTTTGTATTACAATGACCCAACGGCCATCTTTACGGGTAACCCGTTGCTCAATCCCTCATTTTCAAACATGCTTCGAACAGACTATACCACCCGAAACTTTAGTGTTGGTTTTTCGCTGCAAGATGAAAAAGACCCGATTTTAAGAAACCAGTTCAGTTCTACGGCTGCCAACGATATTTTGATTATTTCCCCTCAAAATGCTGAATATCAAAAAAGTGTCAATCTGTTTGCAAGCACAAATTTTTCTTGGGCCAATTGGGCAAGATTTACACTATCAAGCACCACTTCCTATCGAAAATACAAACTCGTGCATGTTCCGAGTCCTCTTGAGAATTCTTATCTATTTCAAAGCCTAAATTTTAGCCAGACCGTTGATTTACCCCAAGAATGGAATATAGAACTTTCGGGCTGGTACAATTTCCCTTCCTTTAACGGGTCACACAAAACGCAAGGTTTCGGAATGGCCAACTTCGGGTTGTCAAAAACCTTCAAAAACAATGGGGGCACATTGAAATTTATGGTGACCGATATTTTTCAATCCTTCAAAATAAACACGCACAATGGGTCCCTTCAACCCATAATTTTTGATATCGATACCAAGTCGGTCTATCGGGATGAATCCGCTTTTTCACGAATTTTTATGTTAGGCTATTCCAGAACTTTTGGCCAAATGAGTGGACGGAAAACTCGCGAAACGAAGGTTAAAGAAGAATTGGAGCGGGTTGATTAAGAAGTCAATTTTTTAAGGCATAGAAAGTCGACTAGAAAGCAATCTGTGAATCCTTTCGAGGAATGATGAGCTTTCCAGAGCTAATATTGGTTATTCCCTGACTTTTTTCTTGGTGGTAAACCAACCAATTACTTTGCTTGAAAGTTCCTCTGCTATTTCAGGATGTTTTTTTGCAATATTGGTTGTTTCGTTTCTATCGTCACCCAAATGAAACAATTCTTTCTTGGAGCCATCTGAATTGACCAAAAGTTTCCAAGGGCCTCGTCGAATGGCCAAGTGTTGGCTTTGATGATGTGGTTGTTTAGGTCGGTTGAAGTGTTTGTTGCGGCCAAAATCCCACATCAAATCGGTAGTTCTCTTTTGTGGTTTATTTCCTAAAAGCGCTTTACTCATATTCTCGCCACTGCCCTTATAGTTTTGAGGTATTTCGGCCCCTGTAATGTAGCTGATGGTGGGCAGTAAATCTACGGAGCTTAACACAGTTTCACTGTCTACTGTACCTGCTTCGATTTCATTAGGCCAATGAGCCAAAAAAGGCATTCGCACACCTCCTTCATACAAACTGTTTTTGGCTCCTCTCTGGCTGTTGGTCCTAATTTGTTCAAAAGTAGGGTAGGCACCGTTATCGCTAGTGAAAATGATGAGGGTATTATCGAATATTTCTAAATCTTTTAAGCCTTTGATCAATCGGCCGATTTGTTTGTCGTATTCCTTTAATACCTGAACGAAGGCCTCTTTGCCCGTCCATGCTTGTTTGTCATCATAATAGTTCTCGCTAGGTATCCAGGGGTCATGCATATCATCTGGCCATAGATTCACAAAGCAGGGCGATTTTTGGTTTCTGGAAAGAAAGTCCAAAGTTTTGTCTACAAAGTACCCTGTTCTTTCCCAACGTTTGATACTGTCTTGTTCACTCCATATCCAATTCGATGCAGTTATCAACTTATCCGGGTCAGGACCTTCATAGGTAGTTACATACTCATCAAAGCCGTACTCGGTAATTTGTGGGGCATCGTCTACATCTCTTCCTCCGCCCAAATGCCATTTACCAATGTGTCCTGTTTTGTAACCCGAATTTTGGAGCATTCTCGCCATTGAAGGCCATTGTGGGTCTAAAAAATCGTATTGCTCGTGTTTTTTGTTCCCTTCTCGGCTATGTAAGTATGTGTTGATGCCAAGCTCCGTTGGAAAAATACCTGTTGTGATAGCAGCCCTGGAGGGGGAGCATACAGGCGATGCGCTGTAATAGTTATTGAACTTGACACCCCCGGCGGCCAGAGAATCGATATGCGGTGTGGTTACCCAACCACTGTTGTAGCATGATAGATCGCCGATGCCCATGTCATCGGTATAAATAATTATGATGTGGGGCCTGTTCGACTGCGCAATAGTTTGATTCCGTAATAGAAAAGAAAATATCAGAACAAGCGAACAAAGTATGTTTTTAGGTTTGATCAAGCGATTGGTTTTTATGGTAATTGAACTTATCTTCTAGTCTTAAGTTTATTCGAATAATACTCACCAATGGCAAAACCTTCATCTTGACCGTTGGCGATAGCTGGCATGTAATGGATACCTCCATAAAAACGACTGATGGCTGCCTCGTTAGCGGCATCCCTAAACGATTTAAAATGACGTGTAGGCAGGCCGAACTCTTCTTCTGTAGAATCTGCAAACTCAAAATTCTCCCCGAAAAGTTTGGTCAAAATAATAGCCGCTCCAGAAGACACTACACTGTGACCGCTAGTATACTCAGGAAATGGAGGAGTTTGGAGTACCGGTAACCAGTTCGGGTCGATATATTGATTGATATAAGTTTCTGGCCTAATGACCGAACTGCGGTATTTTTCATCCCAGCAGCTGATGAAGCAATCGGCTAGGGTGACCGCCAATGAAGCATAGGCTTCCGCTGATTCTACGGCAGAGGCCTTGGCTTTTTTGCAGACCAAAGAGGTGATGTTCATCCAATGTCCGTTAGGTGATATCTTTTTGGTGGCGAACATAACATGCCCGCGAACGTTCATTTTGAAAGGGTTACAGTCCCAAAAATTAGCAATCTCATTCTCTTCGGGCGTATTGTTTTTCACTTGCTCATAAACATCAATGACATCCTTGTAAAACAAACTGGTACTGTCACGTGAAAAATCTGGGGGAGCTACAGGCTTAAATTGCTCTGCAGAGTCGATCATAAAGGTTCTAAGTTTGTTCCAGTTGGGTTCAATGGCCTTCATATAAGCAGGAGGCGTAGGTTTCCAGTAGCCTTCGCCACTTTTGACACTATAATCGGGCATTGACCTGATTTGGGAATATTTGTCTTTTGCGGACCATTGGAGAACGTGCTTTGCTACCATGTCTCCGTAAGCAATGGAATTATCGAATATTTTCTGGGGAATACCATTCTCTTTGATTTCCGCTAACAATTCCTTTTCAAAAGTATCAATGCGTTCTTCGGAGATGACAAAGGCCTTACCTGTGGTAAGAACGGCGTGAATGGCTGCTAAGGTAAGGTCGTATTTTTTATCCTTATCCAAAGAAGGGAAGGCTTCAAGACCATGAAGTTGGCCGGCCATTGATATATATTTTTTATTACCCTGAATAAGGGTTTCATAGGCAGCTACCGAAACATAAGCATACGTTCTGCTGGTCACGGGGGGCGAATATATATCGTACACCATTACATCGGTAACCTGCTTAACGGCCCGATGCAAATAATCGGCTTCTTCACTGGCAGAAAGTTTCTTATAATTGACCGGATGTTTCGAAGAAACGGTCAGCATCATTAAAATTGCCAATAAACTTAATCTTTTCATTTGTGGGGTTTTGTCTTTAAAACCGCCTTAGCGGTGAAACTAGTTCTTTAAAATTGGGTTAGTAAGAATTCCGACTATAGGGCCTCTCTTTTCTCTCCTTTAAAATTGGTGATGGTAATTTTGGTAGCACCTTCTTCTAAAGGAAGCGTTCTTGAAGACTGAGAAAGGTAGCTAGATCCATATTGAAATTCTACCCTTCTGCGACGGCCATCTTTAAACCAAATATCGGCAGAAAAATCGTCGGGTTGAATATGTACCCACTTCTTGGTTTTATTTGAATCTTTTTGCAGTACAATAAGTTCATCTTGGTTTTGGGTGGCAATATAAAGGTCTTTCTGGTCGGCTATGTGTACCCTGGCCAACCCCTTGGCATCACCCTCTACATAAAATCCGGAGTTTTGTAACTGCATGGGTTGAAATCCTGAATTTTTAGAACCTAATAGACATAGCCCATTAAAGGCATCGTGGCGACCGCTGTAGGGATCCATTCCGTAATCGTTGCCAACCATGAGTATATCTAAATAACCATCTTCATTGATATCTTCGGCCATCATACCATAAATTGGGGCCGCTTGTGCTTCATTGGGCAAGGGAGACATGGTGAATTGACCATTGCCCTTGTTTTCAATAAAGGAGGTTCTCATTTCGTTGGCCTCTAAAATGATGGCTCCTTCTTTTTGGGCTTCCGTCCATAGTTGATCCATGTCGGCCATACCGTATGAGGTATAGGTAGGAAATTTTTTTCTCATGCTGACTACCTGGCCTACCAAATCGTCACGTGATGGTATCGGATAAGGTTTGCGTATTCCATCGTCGCCCATCATATAACAAAAAACGGTTCCATCAAAAGATCCATTTTTATCCATGTCTTTGGCAATGATGGTCATCGGTTCTTCTGGGGTAGCTTCATAATTTGTGTTGAGCCCTAAGTTTCCGGCTACATAATCCATGTCACCGTCATTATCAAAATCGCCGGCTACTAAGCTGTTCCACCAACCTTTGCGGTTTTCGACGCCCGTTTTTATTTCGACCAGCGAGTCTCCGGTGTTTTTGAAAAAGGTAATGGGCATCCACTCACCGGCCAAGATAAGGTCTGGTTTTCCATCCATATCAAAATCGCTCCAAAGAGCATCCGTAACCATTCCAATGCGTTTCAATTTAGGGCTATAAGTCTCGGTAACATCAACAAATTGACCGTTGTCGTTACGGAATAAGAAGCTTTCCGGAGCTTGCGGATAGGCTGCTGAAACTACTCTACCACCTACAAAAAGATCAAGGTCGCCATCCCCATCAAAATCAGCGGCTTTTACACAAGACCCATTGGTGAAATCTTTAGGAAGGTTGTTGGCCCGTGTAAAGTAACCTTTACCATCATTTAGAAAAAAGCGGTCATTGCTGATTTCGTGCCTAGCAGGTATTTCATAGCTGCCACTAACTAGGTAAAGGTCTAGGTCGTTGTCGTTGTCGGCGTCGAAAAAAAGTACGCCCATATCTTCATAAAGAATGTCTTCTTTTTGGGAGAAACGATTGGCATCTTTTTTAAATGTACCGTCACTATTTTGCATAAAGAACACTCCTGGGTTATCGGAAGAGCCACTAATATATAGGTCATCATGACCATTACCATCAATATCGCCCACGGCAATGCCCGGCCCATATTGACTTAATTTATGCGGAATGGTTGGCTGAATATTGAAGTCTGAAAAGTCTGTTTCTTTTGGGGTGTAAACCAATTGATGTTCGGAAGAAGCGTCGGAGAAAATGGAGTTGTCAAAAGAAGGCTTACTTTCTTTAACGGATGTCGCATTCGAATAATTAACTGAAATCTGGTTTTCAACGATGTTGCTTAAAAGTTGCGATTTTCCATCGGGCCACTGTACCCGCAAAGAATCAACCTGGGCCGCGTTGCCGATACCTAAATGAATTCTGGAATCATTGGTGGACAGATAACCTCTGATGGGGTAATGCTCAAAATATTGCATTTTACCGTTGGAGTATACCTTTATGGATGCCCCATAACCATCAGGATTTTTGGCTGGGCCTTTAATGGATACCGATACATGCCTGTCCGGAACGTTCAGGGTATTTTCATAGACAAATGCGGTGTCATTTATATTGTTTACTAAAACGTCAAGATCACCATCATTGTCAAGGTCGGCATAGACCCCGCCATTAGAAAATGACTTTTGATCTATCCCCCATTTTTTAGAAGTATTTTTAAATCTGGAACCATCGATATTTTTAAAGGAGTAATTAGCCAATTTAACCACCGGTAAGCGGTCGGTCATTTCAAGAGTGTAACTCTGTGCTCCTGCTGTTTGCCCACTTTCATAAGCTATGTAATCCAAATCAGTAACGTCTTTAGGCAAACCATTGGTAATGATGAGGTCTTTATAACCGTCATTATCAAAATCCGCAGCAAGCGGGCACCAACTCCAATCGGTTTGGTAAATACCTGACATAAATGCCTGATCGGTAAATACAGGGTGGCCGTTAGGGGTAGGCCCGCTGCTCAACTGAAGCACATTACGAACATATTGGTGGTTGTAGCTGTACTGTTGGTTGTTGATGTAATTGTAATACTCATTACCACTCAGCATTCGTTTTTTTCGAAGATTGTTCTCAGGAAGCATCTCCAACGAAATAACATCGGGAAAACCGTCATTGTTAAAATCGACTACGTCGGTACCCATGGCGTTCCATGCCGTGTGCTTGAAATAGTTGTCTAACTGATTGGTAAAAGTGCCATCTTGATTGTTAATATAAAGCAGGTCGTTTGATACAAAATCGTTCGCGACATAAATATCGGGCCACCCGTCGCCGTTAAAATCACTGATGTTAGCGGCATGTCCCCATCCCTCTATAGTGATTCCTGCATTTTCTGAGACATTGGTGAACGTATGGTCTCCGTTGTTTCGGTAAAGGCGGTCTGTATTTTTTGCAGAACCGTCGGTCAATTTCGCCCGATAGCGAATGGGGGTGCGAGAATCATAAATTTCATTGGTGACGAGATACATGTCCAGATCACCATCTTGATCGTAGTCAAAAAAATAGCCTTGTGTACTATATCCATCATCGGCCAACCCATACGATTTGGCCGACTCTTCAAAAATGGGAATTCCCTTTTTGTTGGTTCCTTTATTGATATACAAGAGGTTGGTTCTGCGTTCGGAGTCATTTCTAAATGAAGCCGCGACATAGATGTCTAGCCAGCCATCGGCATTAATGTCGACTACAGAAATTCCCGTACTCCAATGTCCTTGCCCATCAACGATTGCCTCTTTAGTAACATCTTTGAAATTAAAATTTCCTTGGTTGAGGTAGAGTTTGTTTGAGACCATGTTGCCGGCAAAATAGGCATCAATAAGTCCGTCATTATTAAAATCGCCCATGCCGATTCCCCCTCCATTATAAATATTGGCCTGGTTGAGAATATTGAGGGTATCGCTTTCTGTCAATAAATTATTGAATTCAATTCCGGTACGGCTTGCCGGATGCAGTTTGAAAAGTGTGTTGCTGTCTTGACACCAAATAAAAAATGGGGCCAGCAACAAGAGCATTAGTAGTCTGAGTTGATAGTTAGTTTTCATTAGTTTGAGTTTTCTTGTCAATAACAGGCGGATATAAAAAATCCTGAATTGGCAAAAATTGGTAGTTAAATTGAGAAAAATAAAAATAGCTTTTGGCATCAATAGGTACTTTACAAATTGATTCTATTCCTCAACAATTTGATTCAACATAATAAAAATGGGCTTTTTCGTGTCATTTTACGGGTGAGTCCATAGCTAGTTACTGCCAAAAGGAGTGATTCTGACAAAGAATTAAAAATTTTATTGAAAACCCAATATGGGCTTCCGACGTCTATGCTATATAGGTTGGGGAGCACATCGATACCCCTAGTTTACACTTAAAATGATAGCTTTCACATTATTTTAACATTTAAGACCAAACCGTCCTACCAATCCCTCGTAGGTATTAGTGTATTAACCTTAAAAACAGATTGCCATATGAAAAAAAATATAGTTAGGGTAGAACCTATTGGTAAATCAACAAATCGCCGACGATTTCTGAAATTGGGAGGTTTAGGCGTTGTTGGAGCGGGGCTTTTGGTAGCCTGTAGTGATGATGATAATGGTATGGGTATGATGCCTGATCCAGACCCGGAACCGGATCCAGATCCGGACCCAGACAAAATTTTTGATTTAGGGGAAGGAGATTTAGGCGTTCTTAATTATGCTTACGCATTGGAGCAGCTCGAAGCCGATTTTTACACAAAGGTTGTGAATTCGTTCTATGGCAATATTTCTGATGAGGAAAGACAAGTACTTACCGATTTATATTACCATGAGGTAAACCACAGAGATTTCTTCAAGGCGGCTATTACAGCTGCTGTTGATGGTAATACCGATTTGGTGCTTCCTACTTTGGAATTCGATTATGGTAACCTCGATTTTGGAAATAGAGAGCAGGTATTAACTACGGCCAGTGTTCTTGAAGATACCGGTGTTGCCGCTTATAATGGGGCAGGCCGTTTGATTGCTGACCCAAATTATCTGTTAATTGCAGGTAAGATTGTTTCGGTAGAGGCTAGACATGCTTCGGCCATACGTACGCTATTGAATCCGGGGTCGGCAGACTTCGCCGGTGACGATTATGTAACCGCAAGTAACGGACTCAGTGCTGCTCTTGACCCTTCAGCCATATTGGCTGCCGTGGGCGATACAGGTTTCATTACCACGAAGTTCACAGCTAACAATTTACCTTAAACACTAAAAGAAGAAAATTATGAATATTATAAAATTTTTAGATGGATTTACGAACGAATCCCTCCTCAATAAAAAGGCTAGTAGACGAGATATGTTTGGTTCTCTCGGCTCTATGGGTAAGAAGGCAGCCCTTGCGGCAATCCCATTTGGTATGGCTGCAATGCCCAAAAGAACATTTGCTCAAGAGTCAGGCAATGACCCGGTCAGTGCCCTACAATTGGCGTTAACTCTTGAATATTTAGAAGACGAGTTTTACGATTTGGCTTTGCAATCAGGAGTTTTGCCTAGCGGTAGACCAGAAACGGTGTACATGCAGATTTCTAAACATGAGCAGGCCCACGTAGATTTTCTGATCAGCGGATTGGAAGGCGCAGGAGTAACCCCAGTTGAAAAACCGACTTTCGATTTTACGGCAGGTGGCGCCTTTGACCCGTTCAACGAATATGGCGTAGGGCAAGAAACCGCCTACGCACAATTATTGGCATTGGCGCAAGCTTTTGAAGACACAGGTGTAAGAGCCTATAAAGGGCAAGCCGGTAACCTGCTTGGTTCTGATTTTCTAACTGCCGCATTGCAAATACACGCCGTTGAGGCCATGCACGCTTCGGAAGTTAGAAGGTTGAGAGGTCTTAAAGGATGGATTACCAATAATGAAAGAGGCGACGGAATGCCAGAAGCGACCCAAGCGGTTTACAATGGTGAGGAAAACGTTACTCAAGGTGGGGTAGATGTTACTACACTTGGTAGTGATGCCGCTTTCAGTATGGAAGCATCGACCGAAGCATACGATGAGCCACTTTCAGGTGATGATGCGGTTGCAATAGCAAGCCTTTTCATCGTAGAATAACGAAGAATATAAAGCAGCTCCTTTTATAGAACCCTCTCTCGTTTCGAGAGAGGGTTTTTTAATTGCTGCCCACCAGGTATTTTCATTTAGCTTGAGTCATATTTCTGATTAACTGGAACATAGAAAGTAGCAGTACGTCGTATAATTCTAAAGTTGTAAAAATCTTCTTTTTGGGATAGGACCCAAGAAGATTTAAAAAAATTGTGTAGAATTACATTCTATTAACAAGTTGCTCCCACTTAGATGCTATCTGAATATTCAAGAATTTGTAAAGCGACTAAATAATTGACATTCAATCACAAATGATGTAATTATTTCAGATTTTGCTTCGTAATAGGAAAGACGAGAACCACTTTTGAATAATCCTCCAAATTAAATACCCAACTAACTCACGAATAACAGACTAACGCTACTTATTACCGCTTCAGCTATTTTATTTCAAACGTTTTCGTGCAAAAATCAAAAGGAAAAACCAGTACAGGAAGAAACAAAGGAAATCGCTTCTGTCGAAGAGCAACTTTACCGGCCTAATTTCCATTTCACTCCAAAAATCGGTTGGATGAACGACCCAAATGGTATGTTTTATCTTAACGGAAAGTACCATTTGTTTTATCAACATTACCCAGACGATAATATTTGGGGGCCTATGCATTGGGGCCACGCCATTAGTACCGATTTGATTAAATGGGAACACCTTCCAATAGCCTTATATCCCGATGAGTTAGGGTATATTTTTTCGGGTAGCGCTGTGGTCGATTATGAAAATACCTCTGGGCTTGCCAAAAATGGAGAGATACCCATTGTTGCCATGTATACGTATCATGATCCCAAAAAGGGTGATGAAGGCAAGATTGATGCGCAGACCCAAGCGATTGCTTACTCTTTAGATGAAGGGAAATCATGGACGAAGTACGATGGAAACCCGGTAATTGAAAATCCTGGCATTAGAGATTATAGGGATCCAAAGGTTACTTGGGATGAAGAACGCCAACAATGGGCCATGATATTGGCTGCAGACAGCGAGATGATGATTTATACCTCAAAAAATTTAATCGATTGGACGCTAACGGACCGATTTGGTAAGGATGTGGGCAGTCATGACGGCGTCTGGGAGTGTCCTGATTTATTTCCGATGACAATCGAAGGAACCGATGAGGTGAAATGGGTGATGTTGGGCAGCATCAGTGGGGGAGCACCAAACGGAGGAAACGGAACTCAATACTTTATCGGTGATTTTGATGGCGAAAAATTCACTTTAGACGACTCGTTTAAAACAGCACTCGCCGAAAAGCATGACTTTTGGATTGATTTTGGAAAAGATAATTATGCCGGGGTAACCTGGTCAAATGTTCCAGAGGAAGATGGGCGTAAAATATTTATAGGTTGGATGGTCGATGGTCATTATGCCAATCAAGTACCGACCACCACTTGGCGAAGTAGTCAGAGCATACCTCGCACACTTCGGTTGATTTCCGAGAACGGAGTGCCCATGCTTAGGTCTGAACCTGTTGACGAGGTTCGGAACTTTATTGATAAGGGTTTGGAAGAAGGAACGGTTTCGATAAAAGAAGGTGAAGAGAAGATTTTAGGAGGTGAAGATATTGATTACTCCAAGGCCCGTATTGCCTATACTCTGCCCTCAATCGATGAAATATCATACACATTTAAATTATCTAACGAGAAAGGGGAAGAGTTGCTTTTTGGTTATAACTCCGATGACAAACAATTTTTTGTCGACCGAAGAAAATCGGGGATAGTAGATTTTCACGATGAATTCGCCGAAAAAATATCAGTGGCGCCAAGGTTATCGGAGAAATCAGTTCATGATGCCGAAATTCTTTTGGATAAAACGTCCATTGAATTGTTTTTTGATGGGGGTTCTACGCCTATAACAGAAATTTTCTTTCCAACGACGCCTTACGACCAGTTATCCGTAATATCAGAGAATGGAGAATTGATTTTGGAAGATTTAAAAATCGACCAGTTGAAATTTGATTGAAACAAAAAACCCCTCATAAAGAGGGGTCTTCTGTGATCGCGGAAGGATTCGAACCTTCGACCGTCTGCTTAGAAGCCGCTTTAATACCAAATCTTCCAAAAACCAAAATCGATATAATTTATTGCATGTCAATGTGTTACATTTATTTTGACCTCATTTGGAATCAATTGGAATCAATCATTTGTTTGCAAATTGTTTGCAAATTTTTTTGCTAACTTGAAGTAAATGAGAACATATTTGACCCTTTTACTGGATACAAGAAGAGCAAAAAAAGATGGCACCTACCCTATAATTTTTCGCCTCACCCATTTGCGAAAAACAACATCCATCGCAACTGGTTTTTCAATATCCGAAATATTTTGGGATCATCAAAAATGTTCCATTAAAAGAAACTTCCCTCGCACGGAATCCATTGCCCGATTGAATACGCTTTTATTAAAAGAAGAAGCTCGTGCAAATGACATTCTCAACAAACTTTCTGATCAAGGTAATTTAAACTATTTGTCAATTGTTGAAGTGAAAAATCGAATCACAAGAAACAGCACCTATGAATCCTTTTTTGAATTTGGGAATTCTGTAGTTGAGGATTTAAAGGCGGCACACAGATATGGGACGGCCAGACATTATAAAGGCATTTTATCGGTCTTGAAGACCTTCAATAAGGGCAAAGATCTTAAGTTTAATGAAGTGAATTACTCCTTCATCAAACGCTTTGAAAAATATCATTTAGCAAAGGGAAATAGTTGGAATGGATTATCTACTTACTTACGCGGCTTACGAGCACTCTTCAATAAGGGTATAAAAGCGGGATTAATTGAAAAGGAAGCCTATCCTTTTATGAATTATACCATAAGACAAATTCCAACCGAAAAACGAGCTTTGGAAATTGAAGATATTAGAAAGATTCTAGAATTGGAAATTCCAGAGGATCAAGCATTGTTTAGATATCGAAACTATTTCATTTGTTCCTTTTTTCTCTATGGTATGAACTTCACGGACATGGCCTACCTCCAAGTAAGCAATATAGTGAACGGTCGTATTAAATTTCGCAGAAAGAAAACGGGAAAACTATATGACATAAAAATAACCGGACAACTTTCAGAAATCTTGAACAGTTATTTGAAAGGAAAGAAAGCGGCGGATTACATATTTCCTGTAATAAAACGAGAAAATCCTGCTAAACAGGAACGAGAGATTAATTGGGAAAGGCAGCGTTATAATCGTGGGTTAAAAACAATTCAGGAGTTATGTGGAATTGAGCAGAAGCTTACAACCTACGTTAGCAGACATAGCTTTGCTACACAAGCTATGCTTCACAACATTCCTTTGGAGGCCATTTCTGCCATGCTTGGACATAGTAAGCTGAATACAACTCAAATCTATCTCAAATCCTTGCCGACTACTATCCTGGATGACTACAACGAGAAATTAATTGAAGCTATCTAAAGTTATTCACGACAATTTAAGGGAGGTCGTCATGACTGGAAGTAAGCAGTAATAACAACTAACTAAAAATCAACACTTGACACTTTGTTTCGATACTGATTAACCGAACTCTAAACTGTCTGTAAAACAGGACATTCACCGCTAAATTATATGAATATTCTGCATTATAAAAATAAGTATAATTATGTAATTCTTCCACCAATTCCGGTTTGCTCAGAATAAATGGTTAATGATTCTACTTCCTTCCTCTGGCTTTCTACAGTGTCATTGCCACAATTCCCAAAATTGGAAAATAGGAATCTCGACTGTTCTCATAGAATCTATAGTGCTTTTCACAAAATGGTTTCTCTAATCTTCGGTAACTCACTACGCGAATCAATCAATAGCTACTAAAAGTGGTCTTTACAGAAGAGCCTTCTCTTGTAATAGGTATTTTAAAAATCTATGACTTATATCAGTACAGTTCTATCTTCTGAATGGTGTTTAATATTATTAGTATTTTCAACTATACCTTAGGCAAAGGCAGCAGTGACATTTTGAAAGACCACAGTATATTCCTCATTATAATATCGAATATTTTACTGATTAACTCTTATGTCAGAAATATGCCCAAACGCCACGGGGAACAACAAGTTCATCTTGCCAACTTTTTTATATCTAAATATGGAAATCAAGACCATATCAGTCACTAGATAAAAGTGTTTTTAAAAATGTAAACTCCTAAAATTAAGGTCTAATTGAATTTTGCAATGTACCTGTAGCCTTACCCTTTTTAGGACAACTCTAAATTCAGTATTTTTTGATTAAATGATTCTGGTTTTTCATTGAAATCATCTATTGATCTCGCTAAAAATTCCTTTGGTGATTTATCTCCTAGGGATTGATGCGGATGATTGTTATTATAATCTATCTTCCATTTGTTGGATAAGGATTTTAACTGGTATAGATCATTAAACCAGTAAGCATCTAGGACATCTTCCCTCTGAAATCTATTAAGTCTTTCAATAGAGCCATTTTGCATTGGTTTTCCTGGCTGAATAAACTTGATCTCGATTCTTTTTCTTTTACACCACTGGTTAAAGGTCTTGGAGAGAAACTCCGGTCCATTGTCACAGCGTATAGTTTTTGGAAGGCAAATCTCTTCCTCCAGTTGTTCCAGGGTTTCAACAACCTTTCTGGCTGGATAATTCAGCGCAGGATCCACAGCCAGGGCTTCCCGGTTACCATCATCCATTACGTTCAAAATACGCACCTTCCTGCCATCGGATAATGTGTCTGCCATAAAATCCATACTCCAGCATTCGTTGAGATGCAACGGAACTTCCAGTGCCTGTTTGACCCTGGAAATCATCCGCTTTTTATGCTTGCGTCTAAATTTGAGCTTCATGCTCCGGTAAACCCTTAAGACACGTTTACGGTTCCACTGAAGGCCTTCGCGACGGATACGCTTGTAATACTCATCAAATCCACGGGTGGGTAAGGCTGCTGCCAGCCCGGAGAGCTTGTCAATTACCTCCTTGTCATCCTTTTTGCTGCGGTAATACCACATTGAGCGTGTCAGGCTTAACACCCAACAGGCCCGCTTTACCGATACCTCCTACTGTTTTATGAGATAACTTGCGCGATGTTGTTTGTCGGAAGGCCCTAGAACTTTTTTGAGAGGACATCTTTGAGCATTCTGATATCCAGACCGGCATCGGCATAAATCTGTTTGAGCTTGCAATTTTCTTCCTCCAGCTCTTTGAGACGTTTTAAATGGCTGGTCTCCATCCCGCCATACTTCTTTCGCCAGTAATAAAAAGTGCTCTTGTCTATGCCCAGTTCCCGGGCAATTTCCGCAGTACTTCTTCCTTGATCATTTTCCTTTAAAGCCTTGATGATCTGGCTCTCTGTAAACTTGGTTTTTTTCATGTGACAGTTAAAATTTAAAGTTAGAAAATCTGAATTTTAAACTGTCCTATTTTTAGGGAAGGCTACAGTGCGATATGAATTTTAAAATCGCCAAGACTAGATATCAATAATAAATAATTGTACATTATCTACATCCTCGCCGAACCTAAAAACCTTCTCATTTTTGGTTTGGTTCGGTAGACCATAATTGTTGTAAGATGTGGCTTTTATATATATAAATGGAGAAAAGGTATTATTTTTAAGATTCTTTATATTAACAATCCATTTACCCCCCGTTTCTACATCAAAGAAAAAATCTTGATATAAATATCCGTTTTTGTTCATCTCGGGATTATCAAAATTTGACCAATCATCATAACCCCCTAAATCGTTCTTGAATTGAAATGTTAGATCAATTTTGGAAACATTCCATTCAAGGACCAATCTTCTTACTTGGTTGTCTGAACTTACTGACTTTACGTGGTTATTTATATTAAGCCCCTTCCATTTTGACATTATTTTCTCAACTTCCATTTCGAATGGGTAATCTGCCCCTAAGCTCTCCACTTCATTTTCGGGTAAAACTTTAAGCATATTTTTATACCTCACATAGTAATATACCGCAACACGGTAATTTCCGATTTCGGCATAGCAATTGACCAAATCCCTATATGACTGGGCCATCTTTGGTTGAAGGCGCAAAACTTTGCAATATGCGGAAATGGCCCTTTTATAAGCATTAAACTCTTCATAATAAAATGCCACTGCTCGCAGGACAGGAAGGTTTTTTGAAAAATCAGTCTCGACACGTCCTAAAATTTCGGTAGCTATATCCAAATCTCCCCATTTGTCATAAAAGTATCTGGAAGACTCTAGAAAATAGTATGGATTGTCCACGTTCTCGGCAATTTTCAATTGGTATAGTTCTATGGCCATGTCTTTCGAGTCAGCCCGTTCAAATCCACAGATAACGTTTGGTAGAGTATTTCTATACATAGAGACTGTATTGACCGCACTTATTAAACTGTCCTTTAAGGTTTCATTATTATATCTCCTATCTACGCCCATGTCATCTATCTTTGCCTGGCCTTTCGTATTAACAATAATAACACCCTGAGAACCTTGCGGACCGTATCTTGCGGCGGCGGCACCTCTAACCAGCACAGCAATCCTTTCTATATCATTGGCATGAAGATACGTGGGTGCTGTTTCCTGTATAATTCCATCGACATCGAAAATTGCTGCATTTTTTGGCTCACTGTAACTTAATTTTTGTAAAAATACCTTGACATGTCCATCTTCCCTTACAACCTCCATTCTAGGATAGAAAGATTTGAGGGAATACAAAAAATCAGGCCCTGCAGTAATTAAGTCCGAACCTTGAATTATTTGAATCGGATAAGACATTCTGTCCTTATCAATAATGCCCAATCTTGTCTTTATAAGATTTGGATTTAACATATAATTTTCGAGCATGGACTTTTGAGAATGAGATTTTTTCTTTTCCAAAACCACCTCATCAAGTTCAGTAGTACCAATTTCCATTTGAATATTCAGGTCTTGGGTCTCAGCTTCAACCAATTTTTCTAAGTTTTCATATCCAATATGCGAAAACAACAACACCTCCCTACGGTTAATTTCAATTCGATATCGTCCATTACTATCGGTTTGTGTACCACTTGGAGTTCCTTTTATCTTAATATTGACGTTAGCCATAGGTTCACCTATAGTATTCCTAACTATGCCTTTAACCGAGAAATTTTGCGTTTGCGAGTAACTAAATCCCGTAATCATGAAACAAACAATCGAAAACAATATATGCCTAAGTAAATGTTTAGATATTGCTTTTAAAGCCATCAACTAAAAAATTAAAAGATTATATATATTTAAATCAATTTTGTATAACTACACATCACCTAATGTAAGAAAATTCTATTAGATTCTTTTTTCCAAAATTTTACTCGTTAATTTTCCTATTATCAATTATTATTGGATGCTCCAATTCATCCCATTCAACTGGGTTTGCTCGGTATAGTAAAATCTTACATGAGCAATATCCTATGTAAGCATTTCTCCAAATGGGAAATCAATCCTTCTTAAAAGTAGAAAGGATTCATATTTTAAACTTTTTAAAAAATGCTTATTAGATTCAGAAATTATAAAAATTGATAGCTCCTCCTTTACTCAGTTATCTCTAACCTGGCACCCCAACAGTAAAGAAATATATTTTCAAGAGTTTAATCCAAAATCATTGCTTTTTCATTTATATAAAGTCAACTTGGAAACGCTTCTAAAATCCGAGGTAGAACTACCACCTTCCAATAGTGCGATTCCCCCGTTGGAATGGTCAATATCGGGGAAATATCTAAGTTACTTAGGTTCTAATCGAAAATCATATTTATATGTATATGATAATGACATTAAGAAAATTGTTCGGAAAATTCAAGTTAAGTCTCCTTACGCAAAATTTAAATGGGCTGAAAGTATTTATCTGAGGGGTTTCAAGCCAAGTAATGGAAAAAAATTATCCGACACAGATTTAGTAGAATATGTCGAACTACTAAAATCTAATAAAGTAAAATACGTTTACCTCTTTGCCGGACCTTATAAGAGGAATGGTCATTTGCCAAAATATCCATTTTCAAAAACTGCTCAAGAGAGCATAAAAAGCTTCAAAAATATTATCCTCAAATCGTCATTCTTCCATGGTTAGGTGGGGTACAAAATAAAACTGTCTTTCTTCAAGACTCTATTTGGGTAAATAAGGCGCTTAAGGACACTGAAAAATTAGTTTCCTTCCTCGGAACACCGAGAATTCACCTTGACTTTGAGTGTATTATAAAATGAAATCCTTATTTGGATGCAAATATTCAAGAAGAAGAGTTAGACGACAAAATCAAATATGCCAAAAAATGTAAACAATTTCCATAAACAGTTACGTAGTTTATTACCTGATGCATTTATTTTAACTGTTGTAGTTGCAACTTCCCCAGACACCAAGCCATGGAAACGCAAAACCACAATCAAAGAACTTACGATATTAATAAAATACATTGACCAACTTTCATTTTTGTTTTATGACACCCATATAAACTCTCAGAATATTTTTGAAAATAATTGTGTGAGTCAAATAAAAGATATCGAAGAACTAAAAAACCAGAACTCCAGCACCCAATTTTTAGTATCGATAGGAACATTTGTAAACCGTCCTGAATTAAGGGAATTTCGTAATCTTAAAATTGAAAATATCCCAAATACACTTCAAACAATTAAAAAAAGTATTTTAATTGTAAATGACTCAATCAAATTAGTGGATGGCATTTCTATTTATTATGATTGGCAGACTGAAAAAAGTGAGTGGAAACAATTTAGAGAACACTGGGCAAATTGAATAATAAAGCTATTAAAGCGAACGAAGCCATGTTTAGCGATGTAAGCGTCCCAAATCTTACCCCCAACTTTTGCGCATGGATCCTATCGGGTTTTTGTAGTGGTCCGGTAGATAAGCGTAAAGCAAAAACCCGATAGGGCGCAACCTACCTCTTGGATTTCAGTAACCCATATCCTCACCCGTACCCCTAGCCTTGTCAATACCTCTTCCAAGGGCCTTTATGATCTTGGCCGCCATCTGTACTTTATTGGTCGGTATACTGGGAGCCTTGACCCCCATTGTTTTTAGTAGTTTGAAGGCCATGTCCTTTTCCTTGGTGGGCAGTCCCATCACCTTGGCAAAGAACTTCCCCGGTTCCTTGGCATGAGCCTTTCTCCCAACATAGGATTCCACATAGTTCCTCTTGAACCCTGTTGTCCTGTCAAAGGTCCTTTCGGCCGATTGGTAAAAACTGTCCCTATCAAATCCCCTCCTGACCGTCCTTCCGTTCAGTTCCACTTCGGATGCTTTGTGCTTCGCCATTGGGGAAAGCGTATAGGTGTTCGTCACGTCCCTTCTACTGACTATGATATGGATATGGGTTTGTGGCCCCTCTTTTTGCATTCCGCCAGCCACCATTTGTCCGTTCTGTTTATGTGGGGCCAATCTTTCTTGCTCTTTGATCCTCTTTTCAAGCTCATTGACATTCCCGATGGTTTCGCCCCGTTCCACTTTCCGTATCTCGTTCCTGAGCCTTGCTATCTCCCCTCGGTAGGGTGCATTTTCCTGTACCTGTTTGTCAAAGCCCCGATAGGTGCGTTCATGCTCTATCTTGGCATAATATTTCAGATTCTCGGCCTTGACCTCTTGGTTACGATGGAAACTCTTGGCATAGTCCTCCATGAGCTTTCTTGTGTATTCCCTTAGCAGGTTTGGGTCATTTCCAATAGCCTGTAATTCCCTTTTATTGGGACTGACCACTATGGAGTAGAATTTTGGGTCTTTCTGCCTAAGCTTGGCCGTATTGGCATCTATTTCATCGATGACCGTTTGAGGGCTTAAGCTGTCGTTCTCTTGGTCAAAGAACTCTTCCCTTTGTTCGGGCAATCTATCCTCGTTTTCCTTTTCCAGATAGTCCACATAGTTCCCTACACTGGAGTTGTAGGTACTTCCCATTTTCTGTGCTGAGATGGTTAGGTACATGAGCGTTATCTTAATTGATATTTCAGGCTTTCAAAATCACCAATGCCCATATTTATTTTCAAGTACGGCTTTCCCATCATTGGCTCCACCTTTTCCACATTATCGATGATTTCAGTACAACGCTTTTTGTATTCTTTGAATTCTTGCAACATTCTATCATGCTCTGTTTTCGGAACAGTGTTTCTAGGCTCCAAAAAATCCTTTCGCTCTTCTTGTATCTTGACGGGTTCCCGTCTCGCTTTCCTCCCAATTTTTACATAGGCCTCATAAAGTATCAGTATCATTTCATAGGTGGGCCGGATACTGGTCTTTTCCATGTTCTTGATAATGGCGATGAGCCTATCGATTTTTTTCATCATTTGACGCTCCAATTTTTTGATACTGTCAACAATAATCTTTGTTCCCTCCCCAAAAGGTTCAAGGTTGTTCTCCTTGAAGTAGTGTACCATTCCATCCAATACCTCGCTATGGGATTTGCTGAACTTTTTGGAATAGGTCCGAAAACGTGTGGCCGTTTCTTTCCTAATTGTGATATTGGAATAACCACCGGTTCCTTTATTTGCTCTATCATTGTTTTTTTGCTTTTCCATAGGTGCGATTTTGTTTTTTAGTGAAATTGCGTCAATTTTTTCGTCAAAAATCTTCAGTGTTTACAGGGCTTCCCAAAGGGTTTACTGTAGATTTTGGAAAAGTCTACTGTAGCCCCTGATTTTGCGCAGTATTCCAAAATCCATTCAATCAACTGGTTTTCAACTTGTTGAATACCTGAAAACAACCGTGATGGCGCAATCTGCGCATCACCCTCTTGCTATTCCTTCGTCCCGCAAGCGGGACCGAATAAATACAGCTTGATTGAAAATCAGCTGCCACATAAATATTCTTTGGTTTGTACGGACTTTTGGAAAGTCAAATCAAATAATCAATGCCGTACTATTTGTGTTCCAAGACACTTTATAAATATATTCAATTTTATTCATTTTCTTGTTGTCCAACAACCAAGGTAGATTTTACATATGAATGAGGCTTGGTATCCTCTTTGACAGAAATGGGAACATAACGGAAAAGACAATTATAATACGGAAGCTTTGTTCTCCTAATCTAATTTAGTCTCGGTAATAACTTTTGTCTTGGCAAGAGAATCATGAAATTTATATCCTTTTCTTTCAAAGAAAAAGGATATTTATAGAGCCCCCCTATTTTACATCAAAGGAAACCCTAAAACTCTTCTTGAAGTTGATGGTATTTCCTATCCCATAAACTTTAAAACGTGTATATTATCCAATATAGGGAATGTATCTACGGATAAAAAGGGGCTTAAGGGAAAATCCTATAGAATCACTAAATCAGTTAGTCTTTTTGATTTGGGTTCAAAGGACAAGGATTCTATAAATCAATACAGAGAAAAACAGTTGTTGAATTTAAAAGGAGAACATCGTGTGGTTGATTTTTATTTTGATAATAAAATCAACAATGTGAACCTTCAAGAATTATTATACCAAAATGGTGACACATTACTTTTAAAGGCAAAAATACAGGATGGGAAACTCGTTCCATTATTCTAAATTAAAAGTACTTCCCTAGAAATTTTGATTCAACTTTTTCAACAAGAACCTTCAACTTGAGACAAATACCTACAATTTTTGTTAAAAACGTTAAAATTTATCCCTGTTTGCAAATTGTTTGCAAAAAAATAAGCCTCAGAAAGTAAAACTCTCCGAGGCCCTATGATTACTGGTGATCGCGGAAGGATTCGAACCTTCGACCGTCTGCTTAGAAGGCAGATGCTCTATCCAGCTGAGCTACGCGACCGAATATTGTAATGGTCTGAATGTTTGTTTTAAAGTGAAAAATGACTCATTAAAGACCGTTTTTCAAATGTGCGTGCAAACTTACTAAAAAATATAGATTTGGAAAGGGCAAAAAAGCCAAACTTTTTGAATCGCCTGTTAAAATGGATGAAGTGCTTGATTTTTAGCTGTTACGGATCAATTGTTCTAAAACTTCGATGGCTGCATCTGCAATTTTGGTTCCTGGCCCAAAAATGGAATCGACACCCGCCTCGAACAAGAAGTCATGATCTTGTTTGGGGATAATTCCGCCAACCACTACTAAAATATCCGCTCTGTCAACAGAGTAAAGTTCTTCAATTAATTGAGGCACCAATGTCTTATGGCCACCGGCCAATGAGGAAATGCCTATTACATGAACATCGTTTTGCATTGCCTGTTTCGCAACTTCTTTCGGAGTTTGAAAAAGAGGGGCGATATCTACGTCAAAGCCTAAGTCTGCATATCCGGAGGCAACTACTCGTGCGCCCCTGTCATGACCGTCCTGACCCATTTTCGCTATGAGAATGCGAGGTCTTCGGCCATCTAATTCAGCAAATTGGTCTGATAGGCTTGCCGCCTTCTTATAATTCTCGTCGTTTTCCGTCTGTTTTTTATACACTCCCATTACTGATTGATTTTGGGCAGTATGTCTTCCAAATACATCTTCTAAAGCTTTGCTTATCTCACCAAGAGTAGCCCTAGCTCTGGCCGCCTTTACTGCTAAAGCTAGCAAATTTTCATTTTCGTCGATTGGGCTCTTCTCCTCATTTATTCGATGTATTGATTTTTTTGCGGCTCGAGTCAGGTTCTGTAGCGCTTCCTCAACATCTTTGGTGTTCCTGGTTGATTTAATTTGTTCGAGCCTTGTTATTTGGTTCTCTCGAACCTTGCCATTGTCTATTTCAAGAATTTCTATCTCCTTGGCACTATCTGTTTGAAACTTGTTGACTCCTACAATAATCTCTTGACCGCTATCTATCAAACCTTGTTTTTTCGCTGCAGCTTCCTCAATCCTCATTTTTGGAATTCCGGCTTCTATGGCTTTGGTCATTCCTCCTAAATCTTCAATTTCCTCAATTAAAGTCCAAGCTTTTGTTGCAAGCTCAAGGGTCAATCCTTCCACATAATGACTGCCCGCCCAAGGATCCACTGTCTTTGCAATTTTTGTTTCATGCAATAGAAAAAGCTGTGTGTCTCGAGCAATGCGGGCGGAGAAATCGGTGGGTAGGGCAATAGCCTCATCTAAGGCGTTGGTATGTAGACTTTGGGTACCGCCCAGAACGGCCGCTGCCGCTTCGATTGTAGTTCTCGTTATATTATTGAAGGGGTCTTGTTCGGTTAAGCTCCATCCGCTTGTCTGGCAATGGGTTCTCAACGCCATTGATCTTTCATTCTTAGGGTCAAACTGTTTGACAAGCTTGGCCCAAAGCATTCTACCCGCCCTCATTTTTGCAATTTCAGTAAAATGGTCCATTCCAATTCCCCAAAAGAAAGATAATGTAGGAGCAAAAGAATCTAGTTTCAGACCTGCTTTTAGACCGGTTCTCAAATATTCCAGTCCATTGGCCAAAGTATAGGCAAGTTCCAATTCAGCCGTGGCACCTGCCTCGTGCATGTGATAGCCAGAGATGCTTATCCCATTAAATTTGGGCATTTGTTGATTGACATAACTGAAAATATGTGAAATAATCTGCATGCTCGGTTCTGGAGGATAAATGTAGGTATTGCGAACCATGAACTCTTTTAAAATATCGTTCTGAATGGTTCCTCTCAACGCCGATATGGTTGCGCCCTGCTCTTCGGCAGCTACGATGTAAAATGCCATAATAGGCAAAACGGCACCGTTCATGGTCATTGAGACGGAAATATCATCTAGGGGAATATCCTTAAATAGAATTTTCATGTCCTCAACCGTATCGATGGCCACGCCGGCTTTGCCCACATCACCGATGACACGTTCGTGGTCGCTATCGTAACCCCTGTGAGTGGCAAGGTCGAAAGCCACCGAGAGCCCTTTTTGACCGGCTTGTAAATTTCGCTTATAAAACTCATTGCTTTCTTCAGCGGTAGAAAATCCGGCGTATTGTCTAATTGTCCACGGACGGTTAACATACATGGTAGTATACGGGCCACGAAGAAAAGGAGGAAACCCTGCTGCAAAATTAACATGCTCAAAAGCTTGTTTGGTCTCTTTCTGATTTCCCTTATCAGCTAGTAGTTGGTCTAAATTTAGATGTTGTATGTCTTTTCTAGGTTTCAATATTTTTAGGCAAATTGTAAAAGAGAAGTTAGTTGCGCTCTGTATGAATAATTTTCTTTTCCATTTTTTCTGACAACCGATATTCAATAATTGGTTCAATCAGGGTTTTAATATTTCTTTTTTCCCGAAACGGATTTTTATCAACCTGTAAGTTCATGGGTTCCGACTCAGAGTAAAAGGCGTTCGAGCCGACAAGTATTTCTTCTTGCCTGTCAAAAGCCAATTGTTCCTTTTCTGCACTTTCCTTAATTTTTTTCTGGATGAGCCCTTTTTTTAAATGCTCGAGAAAGCCGCCTGATTTTTCTATTTGCTTAAAAAGTAATAGTGCCTTTTGGGTGAATTGTTCGGTCAGACTTTGTATGTAATACGAACCATCAACCGGGTCGTTCTTTCCGGTAAGGTGACTTTCATCTCTTAAGATAAACAATTGATTACGGGCAATGCGCTCGGCGTCTGTATCAAATCTTTGATTGAAATGATTATAGGTCTGGGTGCATATGGTATTGGCACCACCTAAAATGGCAGCCATTGATTCGGAAGTAGTACGTAATAAATTATTGTTTTGGGCAAATAATGTCTTGTTTCTTTTTGAGGATGTTGCGACAATTTGGCAATTTTCTTCAACCTCAAATTCTTTGGCGAGAAGAGACCAAAGTAGTCGTAGTGATTTTATTTTGGCTATCTCGAAAAAATAGTTCCCTACTAAAGAAACTCTAAATGTTGGTTTGCTGAAATACTCTTTCGGTATTAAATTCAAGTATTCGGTCGTGTGAGCTAGTGAATACGCCAATTGTTGAACAATAGTTGCACCAGCGTTTTTGTACAATGAGGTGTCTATCGAAAGGTGATGTGATAGTTCTGAGTCATGTGAGTTTACCAGAAGTTCTGAAAACTGATTTAAACAATTTAGATTGCCTTCGGGCCAATTGCCGGTTTGGGCCAAAACAGAAATAGGGTCTAAGTGGATAAGTATTTGCTCATGGTTGGGCAAGCGTTTAATTTTTTCTAGAGCCGATAGTGAAAAGCTGGATAGTTGGAGATGAATTTTTGTTTTAGAGATTTTAATGTCGGCTAATAGATTTTCTAAATCTTCATACTTTTTGATGTTCTGAATCCATATACTATCTATTTCGCTCTCTAGCGCTGCAAGTATCGACTGTTTAGCTTGATCTACATTTTCACCATCGATTGTTTGACAGGTATTCCATTTTTTAGGTTTTAGCTCAATTTTGTATTTCTGATATGCGGTACTGTCTTGATGATAAAATGGCTTGACCATAATGCCTTCCCGAGACTCCCAAACCATATTTTTATTGTAATCGGCTCCCTCAAGCTCATATTGAATTTTTTGTTTCCATTGTTTTTCAGAGATGGGAGGGAATTCTTTGAACATGATACCTTTTTTATGTTTCGATTAGGGATTTAGGTCAGTTGGTTGTTTATAGAGAAAATAAACCGATTTAGAGTCATATTCTGGAGTAATTAATTACCGCAATTTTCCTTTGTTCTATACAATTGAACGCTTAATCTAGAAAATTAATAATATTTAGTCCGCTGAAATACAATAATTTAAATTTGATAGAAATATGAACAAAAATGTGATTGAGCAATTTCTAATAAAGCTAACGAATATGGATATAAGCAGGTGTTTTTATATCATAAAATCAAAATAATATACTTTTTTTTAAAGAATAATTTCATCTTTTTTTCCTTAGCCTATATATCTTCGTACCGGTTAAGGCTATCATTTCGGAAAAAGAAATTTAGCCAAAAATCTTAAATCTAAGCCTTTGCTTATGAGAATTATGAACGTTCAATTGCTAACAATTAAAGAAAATCGATTAAACGGTAAAATGAACGAATTGGTTGTGTTCTTTTCAATGAATTTGTTTCAATCTAGATTTTTTTGATTTAAGCGGAATAGTTGTATAAAAATAAGTCATTATGGCTATCAAGCGTTCAGCATTAATTATACCGGCCTCCATTCTCATACATTTGTTAATAGTGAATGGAACCCTTTTCTTGTTTACTCCCGATACCTACCTTCAGGGGTTGAATGCTCTATATTACAACTTTTCTTGGCTTTTGATAACCAGTGCTCTTGATTTTTACCCCACCAAGCGAAAAGAGAACTTCTTTACGAACATCCATAAGATGTTCAACCTTTATACCTTATTTGGACTATGCTATTTTGCGATTTTTGGCTTTGGTACCACGGTTGCGATATCAGTAGTATATCATATTAAGATATTATTGATAATCTTTCTCCTCTTAACTATATATAGAGTCTTCTTTTATTGGGCTTTAAGAAAATACCGATTTATGGGGGGGAACTATGTGAACGTATTAGCTATTGGACGAGATAAAAATTTAAAGAAAATTAGAAGGGTTTTTGACGATCCCTACCTAGGCTATCGATATAAAGGTTTTTTTGATGATAGCCCATCGGTGAGTCCAACCTATTTAGGAGAAATATCAAAGTGCTTTGACTATATTACAAAAAATGATATAGATGAAGTGTATTGTCTTGCATCTAAATTTTCCCAATCTGAACTTCAACGTCTTATAGATTTTGCCGATAACAACTTGATAAAGCTTAAGATTATTCCCGATAATAAAGAAGTTTTTACTCGCTCGATGAGCTTGGAAATGTATGACGGAATACCGGTGCTTAACATTCGTAGGGTCCCCCTCGATACGGACTATTCACGAGTAATTAAGCGTATTTTTGATTTGATTTTTTCTTCTTTGGTCATGATATTTGTGTTGTCATGGTTGGTGCCTTTGATGTACATATTAATCAAATCCGAATCACGAGGCCCTTTGTTCTTTAAGCAAAAGCGGCATGGATATAAAAAGCGCGTTTTTTGGTGCTATAAGTTTCGTTCGATGGCGAATAATTCGGAATCTGATTCCAAAATGGCCACCAAGAATGACATGCGCGTAACCAAGGTCGGTAAGTTTATTAGAAAAACCAGTATCGACGAACTACCACAATTTATTAATGTGTTTTTAGGTGATATGAGCGTAGTAGGCCCTCGACCTCATATGGAATTGCACACAGAAGGCTATCAAACCTCCGTAGATAAATATTTAGTTCGACATTTTGTGAAACCTGGCATTACGGGTTTGGCACAAATTAGAGGCTATAGGGGAGAGGTTGAAAAAAAGAGCGATATCTTAAATCGAATCCGTTTAGACGTACTTTATGTAGAAAAATGGACTTTGGGATTGGATTTAAGAATTATCTACATGACAGCATATAATGTCTTTGCCGGAGAGGAAAAGGCCTATTAGTAGTGTAAAGTAGTAATTTATTATGACAGAATTTGACAAAGGTTTTAGTGAACGAGAGGAAAAGAATCTTGGAAAAATATTTTTCAAATATTTGAAATATTGGCCTTGGTTTTCCTTAGGGGTTGTTCTCTGTTTATTAGCAGTTTTTCTATATCTACGCTATGCGGCCCAGACACAATTTGAGGTAACCAGTACCATATTGGTAAAGAATAAAGACCAAGGGCAAGGCGCGGTAGAGAATGAAAGTATAAAGAGTCTGGGTTTAATCAAAAACAATTATAATGTAGCTGACGAGATTGGAATTTTAAGCTCGTCCGGTTTGATGGAAAAGGTGGTCAATCAAATGGGGCTTGATGTCAGCTTTTTCATTGAGGGCAATATTCGCGACGTAGAAGTGTATGGTGACGATGTGCCTCTAAAGATCTTGGTAGATAAGACTGAATCAAAAGTGATATATGATGAGCCCATATATATATCTATTGTAGATGAAAGTAATTATGAGATTAAGGCCTCACTAGAGGGAGTTGACTATAATGAAACGCATGTTTTTGGCGATTTGGTTAATGCTCCATTTGCAACTTTTACAATTAACCTTAAACCAGAAGTAGAGTTTGAGCATTCAGATAAGCCATTATATTTTGTACTTCGAAATACTGATATAGTAGTAAATGAATTCTTGGAAAGTTTAAGTGTAAATAGGGTAAATGAAACTGGAGATCTTCTTGGACTGTCTTTTTTGAGTAATAATAAGGTTAAGGGAGAAGATATCGTTGCCGGTCTGATAGAGGCTTATGTGCAGGAAATGATCAAACATGAGAATGAATTGGCCGAAAACACTATTAAAATGATAGATGATCGCATTAAACTCTTATCTGGAGAAATAAGTGGTGTTGAGAGAACGGTTGAAGAATTTAAGACCAGAAATGATTTGACCAATGTGAGTAGTAATGCAGACGTTTACATAGAACAGGCGAACGATTATAAAAGAATGATTGCCGACTACCAAACACAAATTAATGTTATGGAGTCGATTGAAGAGTATCTGTCAAGGGGCAATTCCGACACTCCAATTCCTGGTGCTTTAAGTTCTAATGATCCTGCTCTGGTCAGCATTATAGAACAATATAATCAGACTCTTTTCGAAAAGAAGCAACTGTCTCAATCAGCGTCAAGCAGCAACCCCTTAATTTTGAATATGAACCGTAACCTCCAAGAATTAAGCTCGGCTATTTTAGAGAATGTTCGAAGCGCAAAAAACGGTTTGATAATTGCTATGCGAAATTTACAATCGAATGCCAATAAGTATGATGCTCAAATTGCCAAAGTGCCAGCAATGGAGCGTCAATTGTTAGATATCAGTAGGGAACAAAGTACTAAAGAAGGCCTGTATCTTTATCTTCTACGAAAAAGAGAAGAAGAGGTTCTTTCTCTTGCCGCCCCTGTTTCATCTACGAGAATTGTGAGCCTTCCAAAGGCAAGTATGTATCCTGTAGCGCCAAATAAAACGGCTCTTTATCTAGGTGGTTTTTTACTAGGGTTGTTTCTTCCTTTCTCAATTATTTATGCGAAGGATATATTGAGTAATAAGGTGACTAACGTTGAAGAATTAGAAGCATTAGTGTCGGCCCCTGTTTTAGGTGAAATCTCGAAAAACCCTAAAAAAGGTTTGATTGACTTTTCTCAAGACTCTAGAACGCCTACAGCAGAGTTATTTCAGCTTCTACGGTTTAATTTGGAATATTTTAACAAAACTGATAAGAATCAAGTGGTATTAGTAACCTCATCGATTAAAGGTGAGGGTAAGACTTTTATTGCCTCCAATCTTGCGGTCACACTTGCATTCAATGGCGAGAAGGTTGCAGTTTTATCATTTGACCTGCGTGAGCCTCAGTTAATCGAAAACTTAATGATGAATAAGCGGTCTCCTGGTATCACGGATTTTATCCTTAATCGTGAATATGAAGTGGACGACATTGTTCAGAAACATAAGACCATTGAAAACCTTTATGTGATACCTCCGGGAGAGTCGGTTCAATATGTTGGAAGGCTTATGTTAAGTGAAAAGGTGGGTCAATTGATTAATCATTTGAGAAATGAATTTGATAGAATAATAATCGATACGCCTCCCGTTGGCTTGATTTCCGATGCTTATGCGTTAAACAAGTTTATTGATAGTACTCTTTATATCGTGAGAAAAGATTATACAGGTAAGGATCATTTAAAAATCTTGGAGAGAATTTCTCATATGAAAAAATTAAAGAATACAATGGTTGTATTGAATGGAACGGAGACGTTAAGTGCCTATGGATATCAATCAGGAGTCTAATAATTCTTAATTCTAGGAAATGACTGTTAAGAAGAGGATGTTTCAAAATGGTTTAGCCTCGGTGTTTCAAAAAGGCGTAAGAGTTTTAGAACAGCTTTTTTTAGTTCCTTTTTTTATCAGCTCTTGGGGTGCGGCCTATTATGGCGAGTGGTTGACCTTAACCATTGTTCCTACTGTTATTGCTTTTTCGGATTTTGGTTTTGGCTCTGCAGCAGCTAATAGTTTTGTTTTGAAATATGCGGCTAATAAAAAGCAAGAGGCAGCAGATATCAATAAGACAGGGATTTACGTTATAAGCCTAACCATTCTCTTAGCCTTATTGTTAAGTTTTTTAGTGTTGTATTTATTGAATTATTTTGATGTGTTCAGTAAATCACTTATTGATTCCCAAGAAGCGATTATAGCAGTATCTATTTTAATTTTCACACAATTACTTTCTTTTTACAGGCAATTGATAGAGGCTTACTACAGGGCGGCCGAAAGAGCTTCTTTAAGTATCAATTTGGTATCCTTTAAGGCTTTAGCCAACGTATTGGCGGGACTATTGGTATTGCTTTTGGGTTATGGAATAGTTGAGTTTGCCTTGTCTCAATTAATGGTGATGATAATTTTTATTATTGGTTACTGGTTGAAAGGTCAATCTGTTATCGGTTTATTCAAGTCGCATAAAGGACGTAGAGATAATTTAATCCTAAAAGATATAACGACTAAAGGTTTGAGCTATCTAATGTTGCCGCTCTGGCAAATAATATATTTTCAAGGCTCCACATTCGTAGTGCGAATAGTTTTAGGTGCTGAGTCGGTTGCTGTTTTTAACACGGTAAGAACATTAAGTCGATCTTTCAATCAGATTCTGTATTTGGTCGAGCCGACAGTTTTTCCTGAATTGATAAATCAAATTGGCAAGAACGCCTGGGGGGTGGCACAAAGAATATTTAGGGTTGCCATCATCAGTGTTTTTGGCCTTTCGGTAATCGGTTTTATTTTTTTATCTCTTTTTGGTCTTTGGTTTTATAAAGTTTGGACCAATAATGAATTGGAAGTGCCTAGCGCGATGTGGTACATTTTTGTGTCCGGAATGCTTTTAAACGCTTTATGGTATACAGCGGAGATGGTTTTTAGAGCTGTTAACAAACCAAGGAAAATGGGGTTGTATGGGTTGACTGGAGCCATAATTTCGGTCGGGACGATTTATGTGATGGCCGAAAAAATTGGACTTGTGGGCGCCGCCATAGGAACAATTACACTAGATATTATTTTATTGTTTTTAGTGCTCCCTGAAGCCTGTAAACTAATGAGAATGAACATTTATGATTTGTTTAGCGGAGGACTGGGAGATTTACGGAACTTTATCTTTAGAATTAAAAAGAGCCTTCTGACATAATTTATATAGTTTTAAAAGAAAGCTGGATTTAATTAATACTTAATCATGATTTTAATCAAAGCTCTTTCGTTTATATTATTGTTTCCATCTTTTTTTGTAGTTAAGAAGGTTATTAGAAAAGAGGATTTGAACTTTTTTGATTTATTAGTACTTTTTAGCACCCTTTTTTTTGTTGTTATTCCCTTGAAATCAGATGAGAAGGTATTTAATGCTATAGGGATACTTACTACGGAAACATCCATTTACGTCTTTTTTTATTTGTTATTCTTTCTAATAGGCAGCTTAATTGCAAGTTCATTGATAGTTCCAGATAATAATAGCCCTATTAATATCACTTACTTCATAAAGAAATATCCAAAAATCAAAATAAGTGTTTTTTTTAAGGTTTTACTGATATTACTTCCCGTCGTTTCTTTAGTATATTATATACCTCAAACTTCTTTTATAACTGCATTCGATACGATTCAAAATGAAAGCTCTAAAGCAACATATGAGCAATCTTCCTTAATAAAGTTTTTTTCAACCATTTTCAGATTTGGTGTAATAATACCAATTTTACTGCTGTGTCAAAATTTGAAGAATAAAAAAATTGACATACTACTATTGATTTCCTTATCTCTTTTTTTGATAAACTTTTTGATGCTTTCAAGAAGAGATTTACTTGAATTCTTCCTATTTGGATTTGTTGTTTTTTACTCTATCAATCGGCAAGTCATAAATCGAAAATTTATATCCTATTCCCTGATTTTTGGGGCTCTTATATATTTCATCTATTTTCCTTTTTATAATGTTATCAGGACCACTTCTGTAGAATTTAAGATAGAAGAACCATTTACTTCAGTACAAAAAATTTATGAATACGGGATTGATAATTACAGTAAAACTAGTAATAGTGCATCAGACCTCACAGACACTAGGGCTATAAATCTTTATAGAGCAATTTACTGGATAGCGAGAAATGATAGTGATAGGGATATAACTTGGGGAGGTATAACATTATCTGCGATTGATCATGCAATTCCTAAATTTATTAATCCAGGTAAGGGACTTGGCTCAGAAATAGTCTTACAAGATAGACAGCATATAAGTTATGATTCAGCTGATTCTTTTTTATTGTTGGCTCTTGCTGATTATTCAACCCTAGGGGCTTTAATTACTATATTTTTCTATTTGTTTATATATAAATTGTGGAAATTCATAACAGCGGTTAATAAATTCATTTTTGGCAACTCAATAGTTGCCTTGTATGTTGTCTACTCACTATTTAGTCTTAGTTTTTCCATTGAAACTAAGCTTGATGCAATTCTAGCGGATACCGTTGCATTCTTGATTATGGTTGTAATTATTGATGTTATCCATAGTACTAATTTTATAACTATAAAATCAAATAAAGTCACTAATAGAGAATATTTTAAATCATCCGAATTACAGGGTGTTGAATGATTTTTGGTTTGTGTATATATGAAAATAGTTCTTTTAAATCACCATCAGCATTTTACAGGTTACAGCATGAAAAGGTATGTTTCCTTCTTGAAGAATGGTTTAGTTGAAAAGGGGCATAATGTCGAGGTATGGTTTCCGAAACCATATTTTTCTAATAAAAATCTACCATTTAAGTTCAATAAATGGCTGCGTTATATTGATCAGTTTATTCTATTTCCGATAGTTCTGCTCTTTAGAACCCAAAGACTATCTAAAGACACCCTTTATGTGTTAATAGACCAAGCCTTGGGTATGTGGATGCCGATTTTGAAAAACAAATATCATATTGTTCATTGTCATGACTTTACCGCACTAAAATCTTCAATAGGGCAAATAGCTCAAAACCCTACAGGAAGAACAGGTAAAATTTATCAGAAATTAATTTTGAAAGGGGTTTCACAGGCTCAAAATTTTATATCCGTATCAAAACGGACACAACAAGAACTAGTCACTTTTTTAAAAAGGTCACCAACTATTAATAATCAAATCTATAATGCTATCGATCCCATATTTAGTCTAGGGAATATTGATGTGGCTAGAAAGGAGGTTGGTATGAGCTTGGGTGAAAATTTTGATAAGGGATATATTTTACATGTCGGAGGCAATGATTTTTATAAGAACCGAGTAGGGGTCATCTTGCTTTATACAGAATGGAGAAAACAAACTAAGAAAGATTTTCCTTTGATTATGGTGGGGTACGAGCCAAATCAAGAGATATATAGGGCCTATGATTCTTCCTCATTCAAAGAGGATATTTATTTCTTCAAGAATATAAGTAATGACATGCTCGTAAAATGTTATCGTGGTGCCTTATTATTTTTATTCCCTTCGCTTTATGAGGGGTTCGGTTGGCCTGTGGCAGAGGCCATGGCTTGCGGTTGTCCAGTAATTACAACTGATGACGCTCCTATGAACGAGGTTGGCGGTGATGCGGCGTGGTATATTAGCAATAGCGTTAATTATGGTGACCTGACAGTATGGGCAAAGACCGAAGCAAAAGCGATTGATAGTTTATTGAATTTGGACGAAAGCGATAGGGAAGGATACATATTTAAAAGTAAGGAAAATGCCAAACGCTTTACCGGAAAAGTGATTTTAGACGAAATAGAGAAGACGTATTTAGAGGTGCTTGACTCAGTGCAAGACTAATGAATAGATAATCTTAATAAGGTAAATCTCGTTTTTAAAAAAAGGATGTATCCCGAGGATAAAAAATATGAATAGAAATTTTAGTAAACGTTTACTTTTTATAGGATATAACTTTGCACCAGAATTGACCGGTATTGGTAAGTATTCTGGGGAGATGATGCATTGGTTGGCAGAGCGTGGTCATGATTGTACAGTACTAACAGCTTACCCTTACTACCCTGATTGGAAGGTACAGGAGCCTTATAGAAGCTCTAGGTTTTGGTACAAAAAAGAGCTTCATCAATTTAGTTCTGGTGGACGACTAAGAGTTATTAGATGTCCAATGTACGTGCCTAAAGAACCTAGTGGTGTAAAAAGAATGATGTTAGACACAACATTTTCGATTTCGGTATTATTTCGTATGTTACCCCTATTGTTAGAAGAGAAATTTGAATGGGTGATCAGTATAGCCCCCTCCTTTCAATCTGGCATTTTAGGAGTTCTTTATAAAAAATTTAGACGTTCTAGGCATCTGTATCATATTCAAGATTTACAGATTGAAGCTGCCCAAGATCTTGGGTTGATTAAATCTTCCTTTCTATTAAAAGTATTGTTTGGTACCGAGAGATTTATATTTAGAAATACAGATATCATTAGCAGTATTTCAGAGGGTATGATATCACGGATAGAAAGAAAAGCTAAGAAACAGTTACTGTTTTTTCCTAATTGGACAGATACCAAAAGTTTCTATCCCCTATTAAAATCGAAGACTAGTTTAAAAGAAAAATTTGGCTTTAATACAGATGATTGGGTAGTGTTGTACTCTGGTGCTATCGGTGAAAAACAGGGCCTAGATGCTCTATTACATTCAGCTAAAAAGCTGAAGTCATTCACAAGAATTCAATTTGCAATTTGCGGAACGGGACCTTACAAAGAAATATTGGAGACCATGGCTCAGAATATGAATTTGAATAATGTTCGTTTCTTGCCATTACAGCCAAAAGAAGAATTCAATTCTTTTTTGAATATGGCCGATTTACATTTGGTCATACAGAAAGAAAATGCAAGTGATCTTGTTATGCCATCGAAATTGACCACCATTTTGTCGGTCGGCGGTCTGGCTTTGATTACGGCAAATAAAGGATCAAGCTTATACAAGGTCGTACAAAATCATCAAATAGGTGTTTTGGTCAAAGCTGAAAATCAAGAGGCATTGAATAATGGAATTTTGAGTATTTACGAAGACGACGGCCAGGCAATTTTGAGAAGAAATGCTAGAACATATGCCGAACGATATTTGGCTTTGGACGAAGTGATGGGTGCTTTTGAAAAGAAACTACTTAACTATCAATAATAAGACAATTTAATAGACGTTCAATTATATCTATAGAAAATTTAGTTAGCTTATAAACTCATAGTCAATAAATTTATTTTTTATAGTTTATAATGATATAAACCTAAGAAAATCTGGTTTTTTATGATGAATAGCTTAGCACGAATAATCTTTTTGGCCAAAACAAAGATTGCCATGTCTAAGTTGAATAAGCAGTATTTAGAAGCGGAATATGATTTGAAAAATCGGGATGTTTCTAAATTAAACTTTGAGAGAAGAAAAAGCCTGATTGATCATGCAATCCAAAATTCGGACTTCTATAAAGAAAAATACAAAAATCACCTTAGTCTTGGTAAAGGAATTATTGATGAAAAAGACTTTTGCCAGCTACCTGTACTTACAAGGACTGATTTAATAGGCAACTTTAATAAGATTAAATCGGTGGGGCTTAAATCGCCTGATTACAGAAGAGCTAGTTCCTCAGGAAGTACAGGAAGCCCAGTGACAGTTTTGCACGATCAACGACGACCGGAAACACCTACAAGATGGAGAATTTTAAACTGGTGGGGGGTAAAGCCATGGGAGAATCAAGCCTTTATTTATAGATACGAAAGACCTATTGAGAAAAGGTTCTTTAATTCTATTATTTGGTGGCCGACAAGGCGAATATTCTTTGCCGCGGCAGATTTCAATGAGAAAAAGATTGAAAAGTTTATTAGACGATTCAATCGGATCAAACCTGCCTTGGTACAAGGTTATGTAGATGTAGTGTTTGAATTTGCTCTTTACCTATTGGATCATAATATAGAAATAGAGGCTCCGAAAATGGTTTGGGTTACTTCAGCACCTTTGTTTGAAGAACAAAGGGAAATTATAGAAAAAGCTTTTGGAGCGCCAGTCTGTGATCAATATGGTAATACCGAAATTCTACTTATCGCAGCAGAATGCAGGTCTCAAAACGGTCTTCATATAATGCAAGACAAAGTTCACGTAGAGTTTGTTGATGAGAATAATAAACCCTTGCCGCCCAATAAAACTGGAAAGATTTTACTGACCGATTTAACGAACTATGCTTTTCCATTAATAAGATATGAGATTGGGGATGAAGGCAAGGCACTAGATTTTAGTTGTAGTTGCGGAGTGCGATTACCATTGATGGAGAACGTGAAAGGTAGGCAAACCAAAAATATTAAAACCCCCTCCGGACTTCTAATAAGGGGTGAACATATAATGGCAATGTTTAATGGGTATATGAAGTTTTTTAAGGAAATACAGCTGTATCAGAAGTCTGATTATTCCGTTTGCCTTTATTACGTTTCCCGAAAAGCGAGTTATGGAGCAGAGGAAGCTTCTAAAATGATTGAGCTACTTAGAAAAAGAACTAGATATGAAATTCAACTTGAGCACAAAAGGGTGAAAAAAATTAAAAGATATAATGTGAAAACACCTTTGATTGTCAATGAATTTACTTAATCATATTTAGATGCAAAATAAATGAATTTCAAGCTGTGTGTAAAAAAAATTGGTGAATCATTAATAAATGAAAGGTACCATTACTTTTCTAATAAACGCGCCAATGAAATACTCTTCTCCATTAAAAAGGTAAATGGTCTTGCCGACAAGAAGCAATTAAGAAATGCAGAAGAATATGCAAAAGATGTTTTTGGAAGTGTCAGATTCGCTCCTTGGTTAAAGGTATACACGTCAGTGAGAGGTGAGTTTTTAGAAGGATGGATCCCAGATAATTTTTATGGGAGAAATGTGATTACTAGAATTCAAGGGGACTATGGAAAGACTTCGTTCTTAAAGTCTCTTAGCCATAAATTATTTGATGAGCGCGTTTGCCCAGACTTGGCTTATTATATAAATGGAAGTTGGTTTGATCAAAATTATTATTGGGTACAAAATCAACATGTAGCCGATTTAATTTTTTCAAACGATGATAAGGTAGTCTGTAAACTTGACGATACCGCCCAGGGCAAGGGTATATTTTTCATGGGTAGAAATGAATTTGATCTTGAAAGGTTACAAGGCTTCGGTAATTTTACGATTCAAAGGCCCATTGTTCAAAACTCTTTCTTCGAAAAATTTAATTCGAATTCTGTGGCAACCATTAGATTAACGACCGTTCTAGATTTAATGGGTGAAGTTCAGTTGCGGGCAAGTTACTTAAGGTTAGGACGTGTCATGGATACACATGTTCAATCCTCTTCACATATTCGAATACCTATAGATATGAATACAGGTTTACTCTCGAACGAAGGGTATCTGCCTAACTGGCATCGAATAGAAAAACACCCTGATAGCAGTGTCGGCTTCGCGAACAAATACCTTCCTAATTTTGAGGATTGTGTAAATATGGTCATTAGATTACACAATAGAATGCTGATGGTCGGTAGCATTGGTTGGGACGTAATCGTTGATAGTAGCAGTAAACCGGTTTTGATAGAATGGAACGGCTATAGTAATGATATTAAATTTTCAGAAGCCACCCAAGGGCCTTGTTTTCATGATTTAAACTGGCACCAGTATTCCTGAAAAACTGAGTTGAGACTATAAATGAATATCGTAATTTTTGCTAATAAAAGCTTTGATTTGGCCGGGATTGTTTCCACATTCCTTTTTTATCTCATAAATTTTTGCATCAACAAGAGTTCTATACCACCAACCTTGAAGAAAATGCCATAAGAACCCTTCTTTTCCTTGGGTGAACCCTAGTTTAATGATGTAGCGATACAAAAAATAAATAAAGGCCCTTACAAATAATGGCATGTTGGCGTATTTTTTTTTCTTTTCCCTCTTAGATTCGGCATCTTCTGATAATTTCTTGCCGTATGCCCCTTTAGATTTATCATCTAAAAAATTAAGCTCAAGATTTAAAAGATCAACCGCTTCTCTAATGGAATAGCCATTATGTTTCTGTGTCCACCAACCTAAAGAGTTCAAGTTATGATCTACAAAATAATTGTCAAATAGTATGCTTTCCCCATTCGTTAATATAATGTGCTCGTCCATCCATCTTTCTTCACAAAAACCCTGTTGATATTTAAATAAGCGTAACATATTCATTTGAAGCATGCCCTTGGTCATGAGTTTATTTAGAAAGAACATTTTTCGTTCAAATACCACGCCTGAGATGTTTGAGCTTAAATGTGACACTTTTGAATGAATTTCTTCAACCAACTCGTTGGTTAAATATTCATCGGCATCTAACCGAAAGACCCATGTTGTTTCAATCGGAAGATTGTTCAATCCCCAATTAAATTGTTTGGCATAATTATTTTCCCATTTATTTTGATAGACTTTTGCACCCATAGACTCAGCTATTTCGACGGTTCTATCGTTTGAAAAAGAATCTACTAAAAATATTTCATCAGAAAACTTTTGAGCATTGAGTATACATCGCTCAATATGCTTTTCTTCATTATAGGTAAGAATGATTGTTGAAATAGATAGCATATCAGTTTTTTAGTTCTCTGTTTTTTATAAATTTAGCAGGGTTTCCACCTACCACTTCCCAAGGTGCCACATCTTTAAATACCACTGCTCTGGCCCCCACGATTGCCCCCTCGCCAATGGTGACTCCGGGCCCTATGAAAGATTCGGCTGCGACCCATGCCATGGGGCCTATGTTAATGGGTCTAGTATAAAGTGGATGGCCTTTTAAGGTATAATCATGAGTTCCGGTACATAGATAGGCCCGTTGCGAGATAATAGCCCTATAGCCGAGAGTAATGATACCTTGCGAGTAAAGGTCGACGCCGTCTGCAACTCCGACTTCATCATGAATAATTAGATTCCAAGGTGCCCAAATCTTTACTTTTGGATAGATGTGTACCCCTCTGCCAATTTTGCCTCCAAAAACACGAAGAAGAAATGAGCGCCAAGAGTGTAGAGGACGAGGTGAATACTTAAACAGAAGCGTATATACAAAATTCCAGACGAGCCTTGATAATCGATTTTTTAGGGAGAATGAGGCTCCTGTATAAGTGTCCGTATTATGCATTTTCAATTTGATTGATGAAATTTTGGGCAGCTCTAGTTATTGTGAAATGATCTGAAAAAACTTGATAGGCATTCTTTTTCATCTCTTTTTTTTCCTTCAATGATAAATTAAGCCATTGGTCTATCATTTCGTAGGTCTCTTTATAATTGTCGTTACTAACGATTCCTCCTTTCCCTTTTTGAATTTCTCTCCAAATATTCACTTTGTCACTTATTAATACGGGTATTGCGCATGCCAATGATTCGACGACCGCAATACCAAAGTTCTCTTGATGGCTTGGTAGTATAAATACCTCACTCTCATAAAAGGCCCCCCACTTAGCTAATCCACCAAGCATTCCGGCAAAAATGATGTTATCAGAAGGTTGGGCCAGTTTCATCATGTCATTGGCGTACTTGCTTTCATTCGGTCCAGCGATAATCAATTGTGGTAAATGGCTATGTTTTTTTTCTAATTGGCAATAGGCATTTATTAGTAAGTCAATTCCTTTTTTAGGGTGAATTCTACTTAAAAACAGCAAGAATGGTTTTCCATTCCATTTTGGTACTTTACTTTTAAATTCAATTTTCATTTCCTCGGAATATTTAGGGGGCTCCTGTATTCCGTAGCCGACATTTATTTCTGAGTGAGGCTTGTAGTTTGGAAAAGTGGTACGGGCCAATAGAAGTTCTTCCTCGCAGGTGAATAATACCCCATCGGCTTTGTTCACAACGTCATTTTCAAAAAATTTCCAATAAAGTCTATTTCTTAAAGCCTTGATGCGTCTTTCTTTAGCTCTCTGAAAATAAGGGTCTAGCATACCATGCGGCATAACGAAAACCTTAGGTCCCTTGTGATGTTTTCGCCTGAATTCAATTATGGTATTAACACTGGCTTGACTATGATATAGCCATAATGCATGAATGATTATAAAATCATAGCTCGATAAGTTATTCTCAAGCCAAGGAACAAGCTTGTCATTATATTTCCAAGGAGTTTTACTTTCTCCTAGAGCATGTATTTGAAATGAATCATCTTTTATAAAATCAGCTTGAGGATTATCGAAAGAAACTACCTCGTTAACAATTCCCATTTCCGCCATTTTTGGAATAGCATTTCTAATACCTTGGCAAGGTCCTCCTTGCTTAGGATTCATGCTTGGAATTATTCGAAGTATTTTCATTTTCCTAATTTTAAATTATAAATCTTGTTTTACGGTGAAAATACTTTGCAGAAGAATCTATCTCCTTGATTTTGAGAGTCGGCACACCAGCATATAGAGAAAACTCTTCAATAAATTTTTTATTCAATAATGACTTTGCACCTAAAACAGAATTATTGGGAAGTGCAGCTCCACCAAGAATAGTACAATTGGTTCCTACGAAGCAGTAATCTCCAATAGTTATTGGTAAGCTGTCTTGTCTGTTTTCATAAATATTTACACTGTGTGTTAATAATTGAGAATGGTATCCTGCTATGGTAGTGTAGTTGCCAATACTTATTTGATTTGTACAATCTAAATGATGTTTTTTAGTTATCGACGCTTCTTTTCCTAAAACTAAACTACTTTTTCTATCAGATTGATGATTGAAATGCTGTGATTTTGTTAGAGTAGGAAAGCCCGTTATCCAATTCGAGCGATTAATTGATGAATTTCGCCCCATTATTATTGAGTCTAAATGAATAGCAATATTAAAATGTTCTATTTTACTACCCTCTTCCATTATTAGATGTCTGGGATAGACATATGCTAAGCCAATCTTGGCAGAAGGGTGAATGTCGTAATTCCATATTTTTAGTAAAAAGTAACGTCGTAAACCCCAAGGCAAAAATATAATTAAGACTGAAAATATTTTTTTCATGATATAAAACACTCATTATATACCGATTGATATTGTTGGGCAATTCGACCTAACTTAAATCGTTCAACATTTATCAAACCGTCGGTTACAACTTTATTTCTAAACTCATCATTTTCGATCAGGTTTTTATAAGCTTCTCTTATTTCAAGAACACTTTTTGGGTCTACGGTCAATCCTCCTTCCCCAGCAACATCCTTCATTGGAGGAATATTTGAAGTGACAACTGGCCTTCCTATTGCTTGCCCTTCAATTATCGGCATACCAAACCCTTCGAGTAGTGAAGGGAAATTTACAATGTCGCAATTAATATATTCATTAATAACCTCTTCATTAGTAAGATTTTGAGCAACTGAATAACTGATATTATACTTATTCAATAAATTAATATTAGCAGAGCTTAATTTACCTATGATTCTGAGTCTACACTTTAAATTCTGAATAGCTTCAATTGTTCTGCCCAGATTTTTTCTTTCCAAATGACCATTAATGTGAAGAATTGTTGGGTTTTTTTTGTCAAAATTTTTCGGATGATGAGCGAATTCAGGAGGAATTGGGTTTGGGATTATTGTAAATTTTTCACCAGGTAAGAAAACTTCCTTCAAAACTTGATTTTTTGCAAAATCTGAAATAAAAATAATTTTTTTTGCCCTTTTTAATGAAACTACGTATAATATTTTCCAAACTACTCTTTTTAATCCGCTCAGATAAGATAAATACATAATATCATGAACTGTAATGATTGAGCTATTCTTTTTTAAAAAGTATAACAGGTAGTGTGCATCGCCGGTAATATGTATATTCTTCGAAGAGCTTTTTTTTAGGGCCCGGCCATTTTTTAAGATTGATTTTATGTCAGATCTAGGATTAGGCAAAAAGAACTCAGAAACATTCATTTCGTTGTTCTCCTTTATACCTTGAATAATTGTTTGAAAAACTCTTTGAATGGAGTATCCTACATTTGGATGTCTAAAAATATATGTCAATCTCATCTAAAGAATGTTGTTCTAAATATTCAGCCAGTTTAATAGAATCTTCCTTATAGTTGAGCCTTACTAAATCTTCTTTTTCAACCTAATATAAGGGATGTAAAGGTGAAGGAAATAAGCTATAAATTCAAATATTTGAATTCTAAATTGAGGTTTTTGTTTTTTTTTTGCAGTATCTATATTTAATAAGGTGTGTGGTTAAATAATTAATTAAGCTAGTGCAGAATTGTTGATGTCTTTATCAATTAGCAACAATTCTTTTTAACTGAATCGAAATATTAATATTTCCACTACTGGTATTCATTTTGTTGGATTTAAGATAAACACCTTGATTAAGCTTAAATGGACCTAGGTCTAAATTCTTATTTAGTTCCATTCTACCCGGGGGAATCTCAGCAATCAACACTTCCCCGTCTGACGAATCGGCAATTAGGTTCCAAGACTTGTTAAGATCATTCGAGCTGCCTTTAACTAATTTGACGCTGGTTACGGAAAAGGAATTAGGTATTTTTGTGTTAAGTAGCACCCCATTCTTATCCAAAATTTTTGTTGATTCACTTTGGGACCAATAATCAGTTCTTTTTCCATTTAAAACTTCCGAAATATAGTTGTTGGTCTCATCAATAACTTTACCATAATTTGAATTAATATTTGGGTTGGATTTGTCTTGAATAATTAACTTTATACATTTTCCGGATACGAAATAATCAGTCAATTTTCTCCAACCTTTAACAGTTATTTCGTAACGATTGTTATATCCTTTAAGTCTAGTTTCTGTGTCAATTGCTATTACACCAAGATGCTCGTTTGAGCTACTGTGTTTTGATATATGTAATCCAGAATTTATTACTTGATTATTTGAGCCATAGATGCCAAATGGCCCGTCTTCTGTTGTGTTCAAATCGTTCACATAAATCTGAACGTTGTCCATTATAACTTGATTGCCATGCGTAACGTCCCAAGGAAATATCTGTGATGTTTCAGACACATCCTTGACAGTTATGTTTTGAAACAAACAATTATTTAACTCTCCTAAGAACCTTGCAGCTTGAAACTTCCAAGAATCATCAAATATTTCGGATGTGCTTTCTGAATAAATGTTTTTAAATTCAGAATTGGTTAAATTTCCCAAATCCCATAGGCCGTCCCTTCGATAGCTCTTATAATTCGAAACTTTTGCATTCGTTATGTTGTCTACTAATTTTAGCGAATGGCAATAACCATGTGATCCTCTAACTTTTTCGCTCCCTACATATATGCCGTAATCTGTTGTGTTGTTAATAATGATATTTTTACTTTCTAAAATTGGAGAGTCATCACTATTTAAATAAATCAAATGCGGAGGGTGCATCCAATATTGTCCGCCAGTACCACTTCCTCCAATACTATTGCCATTAGCATCTTGGACATCAGAATATCTGTACGATTGTAAACCAGAGGATTTAAAGTCGCTTACTATCCCTTGGATGCCCATAATAACCCCGTCAAGAGTAACATTTTTTAACTCGATGTTTTTAGGTGTTTTGGTCTCACCTCTATTTTTAGCAATTATCACCTGATTAGGCTTATATTCCTCTTTAAGCTTAATAGCCCATTGGATAAACTGATTTGCTTTTGAGCCTTTGGCCTTGATAGTAACATTCTCAAGCAATACATCTTCGGGCGCATCCATAAAAATCACGGACCTCCACGAAATCGGAGACTTGGTAATAGGTGTGCTAGATTCAAATTTCAAGTTGTGGTTTTCAGTGAGATAATTTGCCAAAAATACCGTATTGGTACTATGGATCTTCTCATTCCATCCGAAATTGGCTTCATAACTTTGGTCATATAAAAATGTTAGATTTTTAATAGTGACATCTTTAGTTAATGCTATAAAAAATGCTGGAGAAAATAAGTTATTAATTATTATGTTAGGACTATTTTTTCCTTCTAACCAAGAATTATTATCTAGAAAAATAGATTTATTGCCTGTTGTTTCTAAATCAAGAAAAATATCATATTCTATAAGGACTTTAGCTTTTATAGATGTTGCTTGCTTGAGAGTTTCAACCAGTTCCAGTCTATCATCTCGAATTCCATCCATTATGGCGCCAAACCAATAAGGCTTTAGATATTCCGATTTAAATGTACCCGCTAATTCTAAATCCGCAAATATCTGCGATTTGTCTGATGTCTCGATTTCTGTATTATCGCCACGGAGTTCTCCATTTTGTAAAATACCTCCTTTGAATCTTATTAATACGTTTTTTGGTAAAACTACAGTTTGTCCTTTAAGGTCGAAATTATGTTCGATTTCCCAAATGGTATTTTGCAATTCGTTCGGAATTACTGACCAATTGAAGTCGCTGGGTACAATAAAAATTTCTCTTTCAGGTAGATTTTCGCTAACTGGCTCTATTTCTTCTTGAACAGTTTTTGGTTTTTTTTCTTCCAATCCGTAACTATAGTTTTGCGCTTGAGCAGTTACGGCAAGTATGATGAAAAGGTATTTCAAGTAGTTCATTGTAGTAAGCTCTAGATCTTAAAAAGTAATACGCAATATCAAAAATAATATTGTATCAGCAACTTAACAATTAGGTAGTATTTTAAAATAACTACTTAATTTAAAGTATGGCTACATGAAATGCCTTGAATAAACTGTTTGGTAGACTTTTCTACGGTAAAGAAATTTGAATAGGCTTTGTGGGCGTTCTGCGCTAGATTTTTTCTATGACTATCTGAAAAACTAAGCCAGTCTTTTAAGGAATCGAGTATAGATTCTTCAGAATTGTCAATGATCACCCCGGCTTCTGAACTATGAATAACATCCCAAATGTTCACTTTTTTGGTTATTAGTACCGGAGTGCTGCAAGCCAATGCTTCCACTACGGCAATCCCGAAGTTTTCTTGGTGACTAGGTAAAATGAAAACGCCACTTTCGTAAAAAGCACCCCATTTAGAGTGCCCAGATAATGAGCCGGGAAATAAAATTTTCGAAGAAGATGATGCCAGATTTTTGACGTTTCGCCCGTATGAATGATCGGCAGGTCCCGCTATAACGAGCTGAGGTAAATCGGGTAACGTTTGCTCAAGGCTCAGATATGCCCTAATTAATTGTTCGATCCCTTTTTTAGGATTGATTCTACCTAAAAAAAGAAAAAATGGCCTTTCATCCCATTCAGGAACGGCTACTTTTAAAGCTGTCTTCATTTCTGAAGACCTCAAAGGGGGTTCTTGAATGCCATAGCCAACATTAATTTCTTTTTTAGGGTTATAAGCGGGAAAAGTGTCTCGCGCCAGTAACAATTCTTCTTGGCAAGTAAACAACAGGCCATCGGCCTCATTTACCACTTTTTTTTCTACTAGATTCCAATATACATTATTTCGAAACGCTTTAAACCGTCGTTCTTTGGCCTTTTGAAAATAGGGGTCGAGCATGCCATGAGGCATAACATATATACGGGGTTGTTTATTGTTTAAGCGACGATACTTTAAAAACGATTTCATACTTGCATAGCTGTGATAAAGCCATAACGCATTTATGATGACGATGTCAAACCGTTCAAGATTTTTTGTCAGCCAGGGGATCAGTTTCTTGTTATATTGCCAGAGCGAACGGCCCGCGCCAAGAGCATGAACCTTGAATTTGTCAAGTTTTAGATAAGGGGCGTTACTTTCATCAAAACTTAATACCTCACAATGAATCCCATTCTTCTTCATCTCAGGAATAGAATTTCGAATACCTTGGCAAACGCCACCATGATCTGGGTTCATGCTTGGTACAATATGAAGAACATTCATCTGTCTTGTACGGTTATATGAAGTTGTCTGGTATTTATAAAAAATTCGTAGACAACACTTCTCTAGTTTGTTTGGTCTTTGATGTAAATGGGGGGAATTTAAAATGGTAAAATAAGACTGAATTAATAGGGAAACTATTTGTTGAACGTTAACGATTGGTTATCAGCTATTAAAGTTCAATATAATAATTTGATACGGCTATAACCGTTCAAATCAATTCAGAAATAAAAATCACCCCGATTTGAGGGCTAAGATGAGAAAAAAAATGGACGGAAAAGTAAATCGTTCTGTAAACTACAGAAAAAACAAGTCAAGCGACTGTTGTATGTTTTATTTATTGCCCAGAAATAATATAGGAGTTTGCTTTGCTTTTTCTCAATAGACCAAAACGTACATTGCCACTCTCACTTTCAAAAGTAGCTTTGCCGCCATCGGTATAGTTAATATGAACTCCTGGGTCTGCCTGTATGGTTAGAACTGCACCGTTATGTGCTTCTAGGTTCAGGGTTTCGCCAACTTGCATTTTAGAGAAGTTTAGTGGTAAAGTAAGAACACCTGATTTGGTACAGGCAATAGTATTATTGACATCTTGCTCTTCTATTGGTCTTGAAGTAATAAAATCAATAATAGTTGCGATTTTTGGTTCGGAGGTTGTGTTCGGTGCGCTGCCGGTGACATTTTCGGCATATTTAGCGTAAAGTGCATAAGGTACACTCAAAAGTTGGCTTACGCCTATTATTGAATAATTGGTTCCTCCATTAGGATCGACCTGCGTTTCAATAAAAAAAGGACCGTTTTCCCATTTTATTTGATTAAATGCACCATTTGTTCGGTCTCCAGACCCAATTTCTATGCTAACTAGGCCATTGGCATTCGTCTTGGCAGAATGCGTTTCTTCATAAGCTGTGGCTCCATTTACGTTACCTTGCCTTATGATAAGGCGAAGACTTACTGGTGAATCGGCTACCAGGCTGTTGTCAGAAGCTCTTACAATGGCTTGGTAGCTTATTTTTTCAGGAGCTTGGGCGACTGCCCCTAGGCAGAAAAACAAAAAAGCTAATACTATTAATTTATTCATTTCTTTATTTTTTCAGGAGCTTGAATGACCGGTATCCCACTGGTTGTATAAATATTCTGAGTAAATACGTGCCAGCGCTTAAATATCCTAGTGGAACATTGGTCAGACTGCTTTCAATTGATTTTTTCAGAATCATTTGTCCTTGTAAGTCATATAGTTCTAACCAAGTCAGTTGCTCGTTATAATTTATTATTTTGATTTTTACGTATTCAGTGACTGGATTTGGATAGGTAACGATTTCAAGCTGCTCGATATTGTCTTGTAAGTCATTATTTGTATCGTAAATATGGTCTCTGGCGATGAGTATTTTTTGATTGGCATCGTCTACATTATTCCAGCCATCATCAAGGATGAAATTATTTTCTTGGATAGTATCTGATTCTGAAATGTCCGATAGTGGGTTTTCGTTAAGTTCTTCGTTCGTATCGGGGTTAATTTCAATCGGTTCTGGGGATTCATCGGAAATAAGGTAATCGTCCTCTTCTTCGGGATTACCACTACTATTTTGAGGGTCAATTATAAAATTGTTTCCGATTGTGTTTGATGGTGGTAATGACGGATCGATATTTTCTTCAATGTTATCTTGACGTTCAATAGTATCTATATTATTCGAAGAGGGGAGGTGATAGATTTGATTATTGCCGTCTTGACTTGGTAACAGAACATCAGGCACCTCATTCTGCGCGTTTTCTCGAACTTCTAATTCATCCTTTTCGTCCGTATTCGTATCCAAGGAAATATTTTCTTCCCAGGTTTCTGCGTCCATTTCATTAAACTGTAAATCAACATCAACAGAACTGTATTCCGAGTCTATCATCTGTTCTTCTTCATTTTGGGAATTAGAATTGTTATCACTAAGTGAGCGGGTTTCTGCTCGACTTTCTTCTGTAGTTTCGATGTTGTCATCTTGACCAAGTTCTAGTTCTGCCTCTTGCTCCGAAGATGCTATAGAATCTACGTTGTCCTGAATAGGGGTGTTTTCAGAATTTATTATGGGCTCTACCTCATTATGAGAATCAGAAGTAATTTCAGTGATAGAATGAGTTTCCGGTGTAAGTTCGTCTGGAGTTTCGATTTGGTTGTCACGGTTATGTAGGTCTTGTTCTACTTCTTCTCCAGAAGATATATCAGTGTTATGTACATCGCTCTCCATATTATCATGAATTTCACTTTCATTGTTGCCGGTTTCTAGCCCTTCATCTTCTTCGGTATTTACAGAATCAAGTTGATTCTCATGTTCTTGAATACCTTCATTTAGTTCAATGTCTCCATCATCTCCTACTGGGGTTGCCGCATTAATATCTTCAGCATTTTCTTGAATAACCTCTTCGATAGATTCTTCTGAAATTTCTTCGGTAAGAAGTTCTCCTGTGGCTTGTTGAACACTTTCATTGAATTGTATTTCATTGGAAGAGAGCGAAGCATAGAAAATAGACCCTAAAGAGTAAGCAACTGAACCTGTTTGAGATACGGCGTCACCACCTGAAGTGTTCACTGTGTCTAAATCGGGCAAAACTGTTGCCGATTGGGAAAAAACGGTCATGAAGGGTAGCCATAGGGAAACTAGCCCAATAAATAGGTTTCTCATAAGTAGCGTTCAGTTTGGGAAACAAAGCGCGTTGTGTATACGAATGAGAACTGCTAGATGGATGACTTAAAACACTGAAAAGTTATTCTTTTAAGACTTGTAGAATTTCACCTTTATTAGAATGTGAAATGATAAAAAATTTAACAAGAAAAAGACTTATAAATCTTATTCAAATAAACTCGATAGTTGATATTATAATTTTATGATTTGCAATGTCTGTTCAAAACTATTCAATACCGTAATTTTTAATAGATAGTAAGATTTTTTTAGATGAGCCATGGGAATTTTGGTCGTAGCTGTTTCTATTAAACCGTTATCTAGCAATCTTCCCGCATAATCGAATAATTGATACTGGGCATTTTCAAGGTCAAAATCTGTGATGTCGACAAGAATGTAATCAGTTGTCGGATTAGGGTAGGCCAATACTTCAGCAGGTTCGATAGAAACATTCTTTGTAGAGGTCTTTGCCGTAAGATTAATATCGTTTGATTGATTGGATGCAATTAAATTCCCGGAAACTAAGAGTGAGCCTATAGAGTAGGAAATTGAGCCTTTACTCGTAAGCGCAGTTCCGCCAGACGTATTAATTTGATTATCAAGAACGGTGGGAGCTTTTGATTCTGGCAATTCCTGTGCTCTTGACACATAAAAAGCCGCTATAAAGAATAAAATAGGTAAGATTCGGTTCATTTTTTTCAAACGAGCCGATGGGCCTACTAGTATAATTGCATAAATCTGACGCTATTTTTTCGATTAACGGTAGCTAAAGTTGCGTTTGGTCGAAGAAATGGGAGTGTGAAATTTAAACCTTAAATATATTTGACGAGTAGAAATTCTTTAGGTAAGATGGTCTCAACAAGCGCTAAAATATCGAATCATAATTTGCTTTTAGCTCCTATGAAACAAAACAGGAAGTCATCAGATTCTAGCTTTTTATAAGATTCGTGCCAAATTTTTAAGTTGGCTTTTTTTAATAAGGTAGGGTAGTTATGTGAGAATGAATGTTCAGGGCCATAGATTTCTGAATTTTGATTGGTGTTAAAGTCATGATTGATTCCCTTAGGCTCACTGATTACAAGAAACGATAAGCGGAATTCCGATATCCTTTCAAAGACATGTTCTAATTGATTTTGAGTGAAATACTCCAACACCCCCAGCGATGTCACGAATATCATACAATCTTTTGCATTATTCATGACCCAATTAAAGCCATCTGTCGAAATAAAATTCAATTTCTTGTTTGTAGAGAATTTCTTCTTATTGATTTCAATCTGTTCTTTACTTAAATCTATGCCTGTTAGATTTTTTATTTGTGGAAACTTTTCGCTTAAATACTCCAAAACACGACCGTTTCCCGTACCGATTTCAATTAAATGAAAATCTTGATTTGCATGTTGATTCAATTCAGTCTCTAAATGTTCGAAGATAAATGCGCAATCTTTGATAAAGGTGTCTTCAAACCTATGCTGTGTCGTTTCGAAAAAAGCTTTTCCTTGACTTATCCAGAAATCTTTTTGATAACGGGCAAGGGTTTCAAAATCTTCTTTTTTTTCAGCCTCTTTGAGTAAGTGTGCTCTGATCAGAAGATCAATTTTCTTCCACTTTTTGTTTGTGACAATAGTCATTCCTTCTTTTGAAATGGTCGATGCTCTCTCAGGCATTAAGAATGTCAAAGATTTACCACTCCACAATTTCAAGGTTTGCTTAAGGCTAAATGATTGTTTCATCGATTGAACGGTTGGTTGGGTACTTAAAAACTAATCCTTATCAAAAAGAGTAAATTACAATTTAAAGAAATATTCTTTTTCATATTGTTGGTAAATAGTTGATTAAAAAATAGTAAAGCCTTAAAGGTTTGAAGATTGTTTCAAAAATGGTTTGATCTAACCAGACATTTTCTAGAGTTGATATGAAATAGATTTCTTGATGCAATCATCTATTTTCTGCCGTTAATCGACCAAATACTTATTTCATCGATTAATGAAAATGGTCTGAAAATTAGATTTTCAAAAAAATGTTAATTAAATAAGTATTGTATAGCGACTCCTTAACTTTTTTAACAAATAATCGAATTTATGCTCCTGTTGCCCAGTCCTCTTAGTATTGGTTATAAGATTGCTTATTTTCGTTAAGCATACAGATTCCGTTGGTTGCCCCCAGACTATAGGCTGATAATTTGGACTCTGTATATGATTTGTTGATTGATAAAAGTGGATGGAGTTTAAATTTCCTTCACAATTAAATTCAAGATTTATGAATTTCTCGATTCTAGGGGCAAAAATTGAATATCCCAACTTTACCTTACATGAGCTTTTTGATGAGATAGCTTTACGGTTCTCTGACAATATAGCACTCGAAGACCGAGGTAAGCAAACAACCTATTCAGAGTTAAGAGTGTCTGTCAACAAAATGGCAAACTTTCTCAGTGAGAAAGGGGTTAGCGCTGGAGATATAGTGGCAATTTCTATGAATCGCTCTCCGGAACTCGTTGTATCACTTTTGGCAGTGATGCAGTGTGGTGCGGCATATGTTCCCATTGAAGCAACCTATCCTCAGTCGAGAAAGGATTTTATGGTAACGGACTCTGGCGCTAGGTTCTATATTACCGATAATTCAGAAGGTTATGTTCCCTCTAATACGACACCGGTTTTTTATAAACACTTTTTAAGTTGTGAGCAGAGTTTAAAAAACCAAAAGTTAGGGTTGAAAGTATCAAACTTAACTTGTGCTTACATTATTTATACCTCTGGTTCAACGGGTGTGCCCAAAGGAGTTCAGATAGCTCACAAAGGTTTAGCGAACCTTATTTATTCTGCCGGTAAACAGCTTGACGTTAATCCAAGCGATAAGTTTTTTTCGTTGACCACAATTTCTTTTGATCCGATGGTAATGGAATTATATGTGCCCTTGTTACATGGGGCATGTATTGACTTTGTGGATGAGGAAACCCGTCTGGATGGCAGGTTGCTTTTGGAAAAGGCGAGAAGAGATAAGGTTACCGCTATCAACGGCACTCCTAGTATATGGCAGTCTCTATTGGATGCCGGTTGGGAAGAACCTCTTGATATTAAGATATTGTGTGGCGGGGAGGCTTTGACGAAGTCACTATCCCTAGAACTTCTAAAGAAATGTAGAAGACTTTTTAATCTATACGGGCCTACAGAAATTACGGTATGTTGTTTCATGACTGAAATTTTCGGGAATGAAGAAACCATAAGTATTGGTAGGCCATTGGCAAATGTTCAAGGCTACTTTTTAGATGAAAATAAGCAGCAAGTTGAACAGGGGATGGTCGGAGAAATAGCCATAGGTGGCGATGGTGTGGCCATTGGTTACTTGAACAGGCCGGAATTGAATGAACAAAAATTTTTAAAAGATGAATTCTCAAACATTGAGAATGCCAAGCTTTACTTTACAGGTGACTTGGGCAGATTGCTTGCTGATGGAAATGTTGAATTTATAGGAAGAAAAGACAGTCAGGTAAAAATAAGGGGGCATAGAATTGAGTTAGGGGAGGTAGAGGTGGCCATTTCCCAGTTGAGAGAGATAAGTAAAGCTCATGTTATAGTTCAAGAGTATCAAAACGAACTTAGATTAATAGCATACATTCAGTCGAGTAATGAAATACAAGATTCTTCGAAAGTTCGTCTGAAATTGCAAAATGAACTGCCCGATTTTCTTATACCATCTCTTTTTATATGGGTAGATGATTTTCCTCGAACTATAAATGGTAAGATTGACCAAGAGAAGTTACCTTCTGTGCAATACCAAAGGCCTGTTGATGCTCCAATATTGAGAAAGCCTAAGACCATACTTGAAAAGCAAATTTGTAAGGTTTGGTGTGAAAATTTGGGTTTTGAAGAGATAGGTATTGATGATAATTTTTTTGACTTGGGTGGCACTTCTCTAATTGCTCAAAAAACTATTGTTCAATTGCGTAAGGTGTTGAATAGTGATGTTGCGGTAATCAAATTATACCAGTTTCCAACAATTGCCCAAATTTCTCTGCATTTACAGGATAAAGTAGTGCAATCTTCCAAGGAAGATGTGACATGGTCACAGGATAACCAAAAAAAGCTAACAACCGATGTAGCCATTATTGGTATGGCAGGTAGATTCCCTGGGGCTGAATCCATTGACGACTTATGGGAAATACTTCAAAATGGGAAAGAGACCATTTCCTTCTTTTCAAAAGAGGAGTTAGATTTTTCGATACCATCGACTGTCGCAAATGATGAAAGATATGTTCCCGCAAGAGGTATCGTGCCATCAGCTAAATTTTTTGATTATAACTTTTTTGGACTTAATCCTAAATTGGCTGAAACAATGGATCCCCAATTGAGACTTCTTTTGGAGGTCTGTTGGGAAGCTCTTGAACATGCCGGTGTAAACGGTGATTCTGAAAAAAGTATAGGAATATATGGCGGCGTCGGGTCTAACAGTTATTATAGAAATAACATACTGCCCAACAAAGAGCTGTTGACCAACCTGGGTATGACCAATGTAGAAATGGTCAATGACAAAGATTATGTGGCAACACGAACGGCTTATCATCTCAATCTAGAAGGTCCGGCGGTAAGTGTTCATTCAGCATGTTCAACCTCTTTGCTAGCCATTTCTCAAGCGGTGGATGCTATCAGAAACGGGCATTGTAAGATGGCCTTGGCCGGAGGGTCAAGTGTCACGGCACCTATGAATAGCGGTCACCTGTATCAAGAAGGGGCTATGTTTAGCTCTGATGGTCATTGCAAACCATTTGATGCAAAGAGTACAGGTACTATGTTCAGTGATGGTGCAGGTGTGGTTCTCCTAAAAAGTTTGGAAGAGGCCAAAAGGGATGGAGATTTCATTCATGCAGTCATTAAAGGGGTGGGTGTCAATAATGACGGCAGCAACAAAGCAAGTTTTACGGCCCCCAGTGTTGAGGGGCAGGCCAGAGCTATAAAAAGTGCGTTAAAAGACGCAAATCTTAAACCGGAAGAAATAAGTTATATAGAGGCTCACGGTACTGCCACGCCCTTAGGTGACCCTATTGAGTTTGAGGGACTTCAAACAGCCTTCCGTTCAACAAGTGAAAAGGGGTACTGCGCTATCGGGTCCATCAAAAGTAACATGGGGCATTTGACTGCTGCTGCCGGAGTCGCCGGAGTGATAAAAACCGTTTTAGCTTTAAAAAACCAAAAAATACCGCCTTCATTAGGGTTTGAAAAGTCCAACCCTGCTATCAATTTTGAAAGCAGTCCGTTCTTCTTGAACAATCAACTAATGGAATGGAACTCCAATGGTGTCAGAAGAGCAGGCGTAAGTTCATTTGGTGTGGGCGGTACGAATGTTCATACCATTTTAGAGGAATATATAGAGGATAAGGTTACTGCCACCGATGAGGGAAGACCTTTTCAAATACTGACTTGGTCGGCCAAATCAGAATATAGCCAAACAAAATATGGCGAGACTTTAGAAAGATATTTTTCAGACAAAACAAATGAAAAGATAGCCGATATTGCTTATTCATTAAATAGTTTTAAAAATGACTTTGCGTACAGGTCTTTTATTGTTGACAGTAATGAAGGTTTCAAAAATTCATTCGGGAATGGAAAGCTGGCTTTCCGCAAAACAAATCATCTAAAGCAAGTTGGTGATGAAATGATTTTTCTTTTTCCGGGCCAAGGGGCACAATTTCTTGGTATGGGCCAAATTTTATATCAAAACGAGCCTGAATTTAAGAAGGCGGTAGACAAATGCTCCCATATATTACAGGAAAATGCAGGAATCAATATTCTTGAGATACTGTATCCAGAAACTTTAACCGAAGAAGGGCAGGAGCGTCTTAATAACACTCGTTATGCGCAACCCGCTTTATTTGTTATTGAATATGCCCTAAGTCAACTGTGGAAAAGTTGGGGTATAGAACCGACGGTAGTCTGTGGTCACAGCGTAGGCGAATTTGTGGCTGCCCATTTGGCGGGAATTTTCACCTTGGAAGATGCACTTAAATTAGTAGCGATAAGAGGAAAGCTAGTAAGCGAGTTACCTAGAGGCTCGATGCTGTCGGTAAGGTTATCTGCCTCCGAACTCAAAGAATTATTGCCGGATAGTTTGAATATAGGTGCCTCCAATTCCAATAAGTTGAGCGTGGTCTCGAGCAGTCTTTCCGATATTGAAGCGTTTGCTGGTCTATTATCTTCAAAGGGAATCGCCCATAAGGTTTTGCCTACCAGCCATGCCTTTCATTCTCATATGATGGATCCGATTGTACCGCAGTTTAAAAAGTATATCTCAACTATTCATCTTACGCCTCCCCAATTGAAAATGGTTTCAACTGTTACCGGTGAAATTCTGTCCGATGAAGAGGCTATAAGTCCTGATTATTGGGCAGATCATTTGCGTGAAACAGTACATTTTGATGAAGCCTCCGCAGTATTGCTTTCTATTCAGGGCGCAGTCATGCTAGAGATGGGCCCAGGTCAGGCGTTAACTTCTTTTGTCAAGCAGCAAAAGGCGAAGTTTTCAGAAGTGTTCCCTGTGCTTTCGCCGACCGATGACCAAACTCAGGTTTACAGACAATTGCTTTCCGCTTTGGGCAACGTGTGGTTGTCTGGTTTTGAAATTGACTGGAAAACCTTTTACAAGGGGCAAGAGAGAAAAAAAGTGCCGCTCCCGACCTATGTTTTCGATAGAAAACCTTGCTGGATTGAGCCTCTACAGTCTACAGCAAACCAATCTTCCGGCACAGCAGCGACCAATGAATCATTAAAAGAGCCAAGAGGTTTACAAACAACCAAACCAATGAGAAAAAATATCCTTTTCGATAAACTGAAAGAAATAGTTAACAATACGGCCGGTATAGAGATAGAAGCTGATGAACGGGAATCCTCTTTTTTGGAGCTGGGTCTCGATTCTTTAATACTTACCCAAGTAGCTCTAGCCTGTAAGAATGAATTTCAAGTTCCGTTGACCTTTCGTCAATTGAATGAAGAGTGTGCATCACCCGTGCTTCTTATTAAATATTTGGACGAGCATTTGCCAGAAGGAGCTTTTCAGCCAAAAATAGAACAAGTGATGCCTAGTCAAATAGAGCTTGACACAGTTGGCACAGGCACTTTGGCGGCACCCTCTAATTCTAATCAGCAAACAGCATTAAGTTTAATCGCACAGCAGCTTCAATTATTGGGGCAACAAATTAATCTTCTGCAAGGAAATGCCGTACAAGATAATACCAGACCGGTCGAAAAAAATGTTCAGTCCAGTCATAATGACATAGGGCATACCATTTTAAATGGTTCAAATCTGGTAGAGGATGATCGCACCGAGGAAGAAAAAAAGGAGCATGCCAAGCCTTTTGGGGCTTCTCCAAAAATTGAGAGAAAAATAAATGGTGCGGAAAATAAACATCAAAGTTTTCTAGACGATCTAATTCAGCGCTATGTTCGAAAAACAGCAAAGAGTAAGGCATATACTCAAAAGCATCGTGGGCATATGTCAGATCCTAGGGTGGTTTCAGGTTTTAAACCTGAGACGAAAGAGATCACCTATTCCTTGGTTGTGAACAAATCAAAAGGAAGCAGGTTGTGGGATATTGATGGGAACGAGTACTTAGATGCTTTAAACGGTTTTGGGTCATGTTATTTCGGGCATCAACCCGATTTTATTGCGGAAGCATTAAAAGACCAAATCGATGCAGGTTATGAGGTAGGGCCTCAGCATCCGCTAGCAGGCGAGGTTTCACAACTTTTATGTGAGCTTACCGGGCATGAAAGGGCGGCACTTTGCAATACGGGTTCCGAAGCGGTTTTAGGTGCCATGCGCATTTCTCGAACTGTAACCGGTAGGTCGTTGATCGTTGCTTTCTCCCGATCCTATCATGGTATAAATGACGAGGGAATTGTTAGGGGTACGAAAAAGTTAAAGACTTTTCCAGCTGCGGCCGGTATAATGCCGAATACGGTAGAGAATATGCTCATCTTGGATTATGGTACCGAGGAAAGTTTACAGATTATTAAAGAACGCGCCCATGAATTAGCCGCTGTATTGGTAGAACCTGTACAAAGTCGTAGACCTGAATTTAGGCCTATTATTTTTTTAAAGGAAGTACGAAAAGTGACCCAAGAATCGGGTGCCGTACTGATTTTTGATGAGGTAATAACCGGATTCCGTTCGCACTTGGGTGGGGCCCAGGCATTATTTGGTATAAAGGCTGATCTGGCAACCTACGGTAAAGTTATCGGAGGTGGTATGTCGGTAGGTGCAATTGTTGGAAAGCGTTCGTATATGGATGCCTTGGATGGCGGTTACTGGAGTTATGGGGATGATTCCTTTCCAGAGGTCGGGGTTACCTACTTCGCCGGTACATTTGTGCGTCATCCGCTGGCCTTGGCCGCTTGTAAAGCCTCCTTAGCCTATTTAAAACAAAAAGGGCCGGCTTTGCAAGAGGAGATGAACAAAAAGACCGATCAATTTGTTTTTAACCTAAATGAACGGTTTACATCGTTGGGCCTCCCTATCACCATCCATCATTTTAGCTCTCTTTGGAGGTTGACCTTTACCGAAGAAATACCTTTTTCCGAGCTTTTATTTGTCTTGTTAAGAGAAAAAGGAATTCATATTTGGGACGGATTTCCTTGCTTTTTAACCGAAGCATATGCTGAAAATGATATTAAGAAATTGACTAATGCTATCCTTGATAGTGTCAATGAATTAATAGAAGAAGGTATTTTAAGTAGTTCTGGCAATTTAAAAGATTCAAAAGAAACCAAACTGAAGGATATCGATAATTTAAATTCTCCTCCTATTACAGGAGCTAGATTAGGTAGGGATGAAAAAGGTAATCCAGCATGGTATGTTCCTAGTGATGATAAAGAGGGAGAATACGTCAAAATTGAAATTTGAGAAGAGTAAATTAAAGTATCCCATTTTTTCCTTCTGACTTTACCTAATCAAAAGTGACCAACCAATGAGTGAGCAGATAACTCTTTTTAAAGAATCAAAAAGCCACAACCCTTTTGAGGGACCTGAAATTGAACGTATTGCCTATACGACTCCAGCTCAAGAAGAAATTTGGGCTTCTTGTCAAATAGGTTCAGACGATGCGAATAGGGCCTACAACGAATCTATTTCAATCAAATTAACAGGAGATGTTGAAGTCTCTGCATTGGAGAGTGCATTTCAAACTATTCTTGCGCGACATGAATCTTTACGATCGGTTTTCAGTACCGACGGTCGGTACATGAGTGTTTTAAAGAATATTGAAACAGAGGTAGTTAATCATGACCTTACCTCACTCGATTCACTTGAAAAAGACGAGGCTTTTAAAAAAATATTAAAAGCCGAAGCCCATTATCTTTTTGATTTGAATAAAGGGCCTTTGGTAAAGGCTAGTTTAGTAAGACTGTCTCAAAATCAATATTTCTTCAACCTCATGGCCCACCATATTATTTGCGATGGCTGGTCATTTGGTATCTTAATTCAAGAATTGGGCTCATTCTATTCGGCTTTGGTCGAAGAAAGAGGAGCACAACTACCTTTAGCGGAAAGTTTTGTCGATTATGCCCACGAGCAGAGAAAAAGAATGCTGAAAGGGGAATATGACCAAGATTTTAGCTTTTGGCTGAATGAATATAAACAGTCTATTCCTGATTTTTCGTTACCCATTGATTTTGACGCTCAGAAGCTAAGAACCTACGAAAGTAAGAGAGCGGATTTCCATTTTGACCAAGAGGTTTTAAACGCCATAAAGAATACGGGTTTAAAGGTAGGGTCCAGTTTGGTGAGCACACTTTTGGCAACCTTTGAGATTTTCCTCTTTAAAGAAACGGGTCATGAAAATATAGCGGTAGGTTTGCCTACGGCGGGGCAGCCTGCTGTAGGAAAGAATCGGCTGGTAGGTCATTGTGTCAATGCGCTGCCAATTCGAAGTAATCCAAGACCCAATGTTAGTTTTGAAGAATATCTCAAAGAACGTAAAACTCAACTTTTTGATGCTTACGATCATCAGCAATTGAGTTTTGGCCAACTTCTTCAAAAGCTCAATATAGCTAGAGATCCTGCAAGAGTACCCCTCATACCAATAATGTTCAATATCGATTTGGGAATGGCAGAGGGTGTTGCATTTTCCGGTCTCCAATTTGAAATTGTGAGTAACCCTAGAGCGTTTGAGACTTTTGAGCTCTTTTTGAATTTGACGGGTTCAGATAAAGGTATCGTCTTTGAATGGTCTTATAATGTAAATCTGTTCAAGTCATCTAGTATTGAGCGTATGATGGCCGCCTTTGAAACTTTGGCAAGACAATTGGCCGAAAATCCGAAAACTGAGCTAGGTGAAATTATCGGGTTGAAAACAAGGGAAGTGTATGAAAGACTCAATGAGACCAGAGTTCCCTTTCAAAAGTTACCTCTTCATAAATTGGTATTCCATACTATTGAAGAACATTTGAATAACGAGGCCATTCGTTTTAAAGAACAGTCGATAAATTATGAAAGTCTCCAAAAAGAGGTAAACCAAACAGCACATTATTTACAGAAAGTGGGTATAAGGCCTTGTGATGTGGTGGGGGTCGCTCTAAGCCAATCAATAGAACTGGTAACGGTGTTGTTGGCAATTTCTCAATGTGGTGCTGCCTACCTTCCTTTAGATGCTAGTTATCCCATGGCCAGAAAGCAATACATGTTATCTGATTCAGGCGCTAGGTTTTTGATAATGGATGATTACAAAACTTTTCCGGAAGATTTAGATGTCAAAGTCTTACAACTACAAGTAATTCAGGAGGAAAGAAAACAACAATCGATTCTTCCTTTAGAGCAAGATGTTGAAATGTCCTCGATGATATACCTGCTCTATACCTCCGGTTCTACGGGTAGGCCAAAGGGGGTTTCTATCAGCCATCAAAATTTAGCCAATCTTTTATGCAGTATAGCTGAAAAGCCCGGAATGAATTCTAATGACCGGTTATTGTCGGTTACCAATATATCATTTGATATAGCTCAGCTCGAACTCTTTCTCCCATTAATGGTGGGAGGTCTTCTCGTTTTAACGGACCAAGATACCGCAAAGGATGGCAGACTTTTGATCGAGTTGATAGAAGAAGAATCCATAACCATCTTACAGGCAACTCCTGCTAGGTGGCAAATGTTGCTGGATTCAGGTTGGGAAAAACCATTGCCCTTGAAGGCCTTTTGCGGGGGGGAGCCCCTGTCAAAGAATTTGGCGAACAACCTGTTGGAAAGGTGTTCCGAGGTATGGAATATGTATGGCCCTACCGAAACGACTATTTACAGTCTTATTAAGCAAGTAGAAGACGAAGATAATGTCATTACAATCGGTAGACCTGTTCAAAATACCCAAGTTTATATACTGGGTCAAAACGGAGGTCTGGCATTGCCCGGCCATATCGGTGAAATTGCCATAGGAGGTGATGGTGTTTCTGTGGGCTATTGGGGTCGGCCTGAACTGACTGAAGAAAAGTTCATATCTAATGGTTACTCAGCGCTGCAAGACGCTACGCTATACAAAACGGGAGACTTAGGGCGATTGTTGCCAAATGGAGAGATAGAATGCCTAGGCCGCGTTGACGATCAGATTAAGGTACGTGGGTATCGTATCGAGCCTGGAGAAATAGAATATGAACTATCGAAGTTTTCTGAGGTAAAAACCGCTGTAGTATTAGGTGTTGATAATCGATTGGTAGCATACTTACTGATTAAAGAAGGCCATGCTGAAGAGGTAGTTAAAGAAAAATGGCGTCAAGGGTTAGCTAAACAACTGCCCGCCCATTTTGTTCCGCATGAGTTTATGGTGTTGAGCGAAATGCCCAAAACCCTTAATGGAAAAATTGATAAAAAGGCGTTACAGCAATTGGTGCTTGACCAACCTTCTCACGTTTCGAATTCTTTCACTGCCCCTCGCACTGAAGAGGAGATTATGGTTGCGGAGGTATGGCAAGAATGTTTGCAATTAGAGGCCATAGATATTCATGCTAATTTCTTTGAATTGGGCGGTCATTCTTTGACCGCTGTAAAAGTAATGGCGCTTTTAGAACAACGTTCAGGAAAACGATTGCCGCTATCATCATTGTTAGAATACTCAACAATATCAAAATTTGCAACCTTATTTGAGTCCCGTTCGAGTGCTGAAAATGCCTCCTGGAAGTCTTTGGTTCCTATTAAGGCGAGCGGATCAAGGCCGCCGTTATATATAGTGCATGGTGGGGGGCTCAATGTTTTGATATTCAACGCACTAGGTAAGTATTTAGATGTAGACCAACCAGTTTATGGCTTACAGGCCAAAGGCCTTAATGGTATTGATGAACCATTGGGAAGCGTTGAGGAAATGGCCAGTCATTATTTGTCCGAAATCATGGAGGCCAATGCTTCAGGGCCTTATCTTTTGGCAGGATACTCTTTTGGGGGTATCATAGCTTACGAAATGGCGAAACAACTTTTGGCGCAGAAGAAGACCGTAGCTATGTTGGGGCTTTTTGATACCTATGTATTTCCACCGTATTACCATAAAACTGCTCTCAAAAGAAAATGGGCCATTGCCAAATATACCTTTGGAAAATTCTTTTATGTATTGCATAAAGTTGTGACCGATAAAGAGGCACTTTTGGAAAGAATTAACGGAAGGGCGGAAGATATTAAACAGCTTCTTCGCAATGACGGAAGCAGTAAGGAAGAACAGCACCAAATAAGATACCAACAACCTTTAAAGTTAGATCAGAAAAACAACGAGGCCATGAGTAAATATCATATCGTGCCGATAGATATTGAAGTAGATTTATTTAGGGTTGAAAAAGACACCTTTTATGTACATGACAAAAAGTACATGGGGTGGAACGAATTGGCCAAAAAGGGAGTAAAAGTTCATAGCATTCCTGGTGATCATACTTTGATTTTTTCTCCCCCGCATGATAAAAAATCTGCAGAAATCTTGCAGAAGGTACTTAGGTTAAAATAGCCTTCGACTAACCTAGACAGATAAAACTAATCATTTTTGCCATTATCGAACTGTCTAATAATCTGCACAGTATTTTGAATGTTTCTTTTTGATGATGCTCCAAAAAGAATTGATTGAATATTCGGCAAATCACAGACATACTCTAGTGCTTCCTTAGGATGAATAGCTCCCCCGCCTAAAACCTGCATTGCAATACCCCTAAACTTTTTTGATTTAAGAGTCTCAGTATAAATTTCTTTACCACCGGACATTCTAAAGTTAGCACTATTGATTGAGGTGCAAATTATAGGATTTTCAATGCCTAATGACTCTAACTTCTCTACCATTTTAGGAAGGTTCATAGTAATGAATCCCGGTTCAGAATTATATTTTTTAATTACATAGTCATGAAAACCTTTTAAGACATCATCCATTCCCAAACCTAGAAGCAAATCTGTAATAACATTTTGAAGAAAAATGACTGGGGTATTTACACCTTTAAACATTTTCATTTCAGAATCAATCAATAACTCCATAATTGAGATATAATCTTGAGATACTAGGGCCTTACCTCCTTTAAACATTGATCCAAAGAAATTACCTGGCATGTACTGCTTCAAGGTACCTTGTATGCCAAGTTCAGTAACGGCATTGGCATATTTATGGGCATAGGGCATACAGGGATAGATATTGAAGTCTTTATATTTTTCCGGATTTTCTCTGATGGTTTCGCAAACAAATGATATACGGTCGTGTGTTGTACACATGAATGTATTGATGCCAGAATTGATAGCGTCGTCAATTGTATTCATAATGACCTTATTGTCCTTGAATTTTATAGATTGTTCAAGCGACTTTACGTCTGAGATGTGGTTAACTGCAAAAAATTGATTGTCTCCGTATAGTATTCTTTCCATTATAGTTTTGTTAGATGGTTTGTCTTAATTAATGAAATGGCATTGTTCGTATTGACAGCACTTTGAAAACTGTTTATACTGTGTGGCCCCTTATTTTTTATGGCTTTGATAAAATAATCGATCTGGGCCGAATATTCCTCTCCCCGAAGGTAGAAGTCTACAGGTGAAGCTAGTTCCGTAATGTATTTTATATTCCATCCTTTTTCATATCCTGCCAAATTTGTATTGTCTTGAACGAAGAGTCGAAGTTCACTGGCGTTGGAAGTGATTTTACCTTTGGTGCCCCAAATACTTATTGAAGTTGACATCTTACGATAGGTTTCGTCACTCCAGTTCACTGATAGTACGCCACTTATATTGTTTTCTAGTTGTAAAACCGAGTATACCGCATCGTCAACATTTTCAGAATATATAGACTTTAGAATAGTTCCGTCTGCCTTTTTAATAGGGGCTAGAATGTTATTTATTAAATCTATGACATGTGCGGCATAGTCCATGAGGCAGCCACCTCCTTCATCAGGTTTTGACCTCCAAGTCTTGTCTTTTTTCTTGGTAACTACTGGTCCGTACGCCTCACCAGCAAAGTGATAGATTTCACCGAGTACCCCTGATTCAACTATTTTTTTTACTTCCCTAAAGGTTCCAATAAAATGATTATGATAGCCGACTTGATTGATTAAGCCTTTTTCTTTGGCAATCTTAGCCAATTCTTTGGATTGTGCAGGCTCTATGCAAAATGGTTTTTCACAAAAAACATGTATTTCATGATTTAAAAGTTGCTTTATCATTTCATAATGATACTTAGTTGGAACCGCCACAAAAGCAGCATCGGGCCTTTGTTCGTTAAGCATTTTAGAAACTTTCTTATAACATGGAAATTGTGTATATTTTTTCAATGCTCCAAGCACTATTGAAGATGTATCACATACACCGACTACTTCAACATCTTTATGTGCTCCAAGAATTGACAAATGTGATATTCCCATTTTTCCTGCACCTATTAACGCTACCTTTACCATAATTTTTTATTTGATTTTTTTTATATATAAGACATGAAGTATCACATCCTTGAAAAATTTCATTTGATTTTTAGTATTTCTTTTAAATATTTCTGGTCTTAGAAAAATGCGAATAAACCATTCAAGTCTAAGTTTAATCCATATTTTAGAGGGGCGCTTACTGTTTCCTGCATACCAATCAAAAACATTTCCTATAGTACTTATTATTCTGGCATTTACTAAATCTCTATGGAAGTAAGCCCATTTTTCTTGTTTAGGTGCAGTAAGTCCAACAAACAAAACATCGGGTTCGAAATCGTTTATTGACTGTACGATAATGTCATTATCTTCAAGAGTGAATTCACTTTTGAAGGGAGGAGAATAAAATTCGACTGTAATGTTCGAATACTCTCTAATAGCTCGACTTTTAATTTTTTTTAAGGTTTCTTCGGAAGAGCCCATGAAAAAGATTCTCCACCTATTTTGATCGGCCAATTTCATAAAGTGATTAAAGCAGTCTTCCCCAGCAATTTTTTTGATGTTCTTTCCATTGATCAAAATTGACCCGATAGCTATACCCATGCCATCTAAAACAAGTACATCAGTCTTCTTTAAAGCTTCCTCAAATAAATAATCGGATTTGGCCAAACCATAAGAATTTGGGCTAAAAGTGTTAATAAGTACTTTGTCTATATTAGGTTTTATTACATCTAAGGAAGAAGAGAAGACTTCATACCCAAGCACATTAGTATTCGAAAAGGATGGAAGGTTTGATTTCATATAGTCAGGTTTATCATTTTTCACAAGCTTTAATCAAAATATCAGATAGCCTTTCCTCAAATTTTTCAATTGTGAAAAGTTCCTCGAATCTTTGTTTTCCTGCTATGCCCATTTCTTTTCTAATATCTGGTCGATCTGCAAGAAGTTTCATTCTTTCTGCCAGTTGCTGTGAGTCTTTCTTCGGGACTAAGAAGCCTGTTTTCTCATTAACTACTATATCAGGAATACCACCTTCTGGGGTTGAGATAATGGGTAGGCAATGTTGCATCGCTTCTAAATTGACAATACCAAATGTTTCGTAGTGGTAAAATGTAGGAAAGATGAATACATCTGACTTTAAATAAAAAGACTCTTTCTCTTTATTATATTTTGGTCCATGAGCAGATGCTACATCGCTGATGTTATTAAGTTTTAAGTAATTATCAAATTTTATAGGGGTAATATCTGACCAACCACCTACGAAATGGCAATGGAAATTAACCTTATCATTCTTTAATTTTTTTATAGCATCTAACAGGATATAAACACCTTTTTCTTCAATCATATTTGAGAGAAAAAGAAAATTGCAGATCTTGTTTTGTTTCTCTACTTTTTTGGAGCAATCATTCTCGGATATTGGGATGCCATAAGGGCAATAAAATACGTTTGTTTCGCTTACATAACGACTGACATCCTTATACAAATGTGGTGAAAGCAAAATGGACCACGTGTCTTTGAAGGCATATTTGTAGAGCCAATTATTCAATCTATTTTGACTTGCCGCTGCAACACCTTTGTTGTGAAAATGGTAAATGATCTTGGTTTTACGTCTCTTTAGCAAGTAAACTAATACCAGGTCTTTGTAAAAGCCCGGTCCACTAGCGGTTAAAGACATGTGACAAAGTTGATAATTACATTTTTTGAGTGTAAGCAAGACATTTTTAATGATGGCAAAAAAGGTTACTATTTTTTTAAAATTTCCTTTGCCCGATAGATTGAGTTCTTTATTGGTTGCCAGGTTTATATAGGTGCCATCTATTTTATTGTTGATTCGATTACTGTTTTTAATATAATTTCCTGCCATTGCAGCACCATGAACAGGGGGAGGGAGATGCATTAAAAACAGAACTTTTGGTCTATATGTGTCATTAATTGTCATATATAAATAAGTTTTACGTTGGATTGGAATAATCAGTAATTAAGTAGGGTATAGGATAATTTCTCAAATATCAAATATTCATTTACTTAATAATCAAACTAACATGCTTTAGTTTTTAAGGGCAAATTCCACAGATTCTATAATACCTTGGGCAGCCATTTCATGATTATACTCTTTCACCAAATTGATAGCGTTCCGAGAGAACTCGCTTAACTTGTTTTCATCTTCTAATAATAGACATACTTCAGTTGCCCAGATATCAGTGTTTACTGGTAGAATAAGGCCATTAACACCATGTAAGATTAAATCGTTGGCGACGCCAGCAACTTCTGTTGTAACCACGGGGGTTCCGCTTGCACATGCTTCATTCGCCACGATACCCCAAGGGTCATTAAGAGTGGGGAACAGAAAAACCTTGGAATCCGCATAGTAAGCAGGTAAACAGTTTTGATCAAGAAACCCTTTAAAATCATAATCGATTTTTGCTTTATCAAGTTCGTTCAACATCTCATTCTTTAAATCTCCGTCTCCTAAAATCAACACCTTCAAAGAAGGTATTTGACGGCGTATTTTTTTTGCTACTTCTACAAATAGCAGAGGTAATTTTCTTGCAATAATTTGCCCTGAAAACAAAAGATCATATTTCCTATCCTTCATTTTTTTACCATTAAATCTTGAGTTATCGATACAAAGGCAGCTTTTAAACATTTTTTTGTCAGATACGCCATAACTTCTGTACAAATCAAAAGCCCCTTTACCCGGCCCTACGAAAGCCTGCGTTCTTTTGAAAACTTGCTTTCTTATTAACTTTTGGATTTTAGAAAAGTCTTTTTCCGATTCTAAAGTGCCATCGTTATAAACTACCACCTTTCTTTTTTTAAGAATACACCAAAACACTGCATAAAGCATTGTTGGTTTAAAGGCAGTTATTATTAGCACATCAGGGTCAAGATTGTTCAGTAATTTCCAAACTTGGGGATTGTTATGTCTATAGGTCTTTGATCTGTCCGCTAGAAAAAATTTTTCATAATTCTCAAGTTCAAGGTTCCATGTTCTATTTGGTTCTAATCTCGCACAATAGATCACTGAATATTGGTATGAATTTTCGATTCCGAGCTTGAGGTGCATTTTTTCCCTATAAGGGCCAGGAACTTGTGTGAGATATGTGATTTTCGGTTTGGCATAAATCATTTAGTTGGTTTTGAAGTTTTCGTATATGAAAGGGAATAATGTCTTTAACCAAAGCTTAAGCATAGCAGAGGGTAAATGCAGGGGGAAGTGACGTTTAATAAAAGTTAAGTATTCATTATATGCAAGGCCTTTCGGACTATATAGATATTGGATTCTTTCAGATAATTTGCTGCTTGATGGTTTCCAGTTCTTTCCATGATCATCAACACAACTGCCTAAAACGCCAGGAGCTACTACTACAGCGAAACCATTTCTTTTTGCATTTAAAGTATAATCGTAATCTGCAATTCCGTGAGTATAGCTTTCTGATAAAATGCCAATTTTTTCCTCAATTTCTTTAGGTACTAACATAATGTTGGCATTTCCTAAATCACAAGGCATGGGTGAAATTTCATTATATACAGCTTTGCTTTTTGGACCGAATTTATTTTTTAGTTTCCAACCTCCATATGAGATTTTACCTTTGTCATCTATAGTGCTTCCTATGATTATAGCTTGCTTTTCTCTTCTGTTTAGCCAATCTTTATGTGTGTCGATTAATGTTCTTACCGCATCCTTTTTTAGAATTGTATCATCATTGAGCAAAAAGTAAAAGGTCGGTTTAGATACCTTCGCTTTATTCCAAGTGTAACGCATTCCACCCGCCCAAAACAGTTCTCCAGTGCCTTTAAATAAATGTACTTTTGGGAAATTAGATTTTATGTGATTTGAAGTGCCATCCTCAGAATTATCATCAGTCAAGAAGATATGCAACTCTACTCCAAGAGGTAATAGTTGCTCATAAATACTCTTGAGGCATGCAGAGGTTTTATCCTTTCTATTATATGAAGTAATTAAAATGGCTATTCTCATTTACTTATGTGTAATTGTTTGTCTTCATAATTTTTATTGCGGAAATAAATATTGCTAGAAGAAGCAATACGAGCATAAAATAATTTACATCTCGTATAAATTGAATTTTCAATTGATTAACCAGAAAGAATGAGAACATAATGGTAAAGCCTAAAATTAAGTCTACTACAAATGAGCCATGTTCTTTAAATTTCCAATAGGTGACAAGACCATTATATATTGCGTAAAAAAACAGTATTGTTAGGCAAAAAGAACCTACACTTCCCCAAAGAACATAAGAACTTAAATAAATATTATGGTAATCTGCGATTCCATCACCTATGTTGTCAACTGGAAAATGATTCGATCTATACTCATCAATGGTGCTAAAATACCCACGGCCAATTAAAGTGTTAGCTTCTTTGACTTCATTCCAAGCATAATCAAAGACATCTCCTCGATTCATCTCCTCACCACTTATAAGTTTCGAGATAGTTAGGCGTTCGAAGTCAATACTCTTTGATCTTTCCAAAAAAACAGAGAAATCGATTACATGAAATGTACTGTTAAGTAAGAGAAGAATTAGTATAAACATAGAGAATCGAAAAAGAACAAGAGTCTTTACTCTACGACCTAAAATAACTAAGGCAGTTAATAAAATGAAGGGTAAAAGTAGCATTGAAGACCTAGTTGCGGTTAGCACCATTGAATAAACAGAAATTGGCATGGCAATGAGCACCAATACGTATAGCTTTTTACTTTGAGCGTATAGAGAACCACTGATGAAAGAAGGAAAAAGAATGGCAATGAAAGAGACGCAAAATTCGGCATAAGCTTCAAAATTTCCTAGGGTAGCTGAACTACGAATGATTCCAAGTTCGTAATCAACATTGTCAGGATTCAAAGGAAGGAACGGCAAGTCATAATTGATGAAAATATAACGTTGATTTACAGATACGAGAAATAAGTAGTAAAAGAATAAGGTAAGAGCAATGAAGATGGTAGTTAATTTGTTGGCCGTGAGATTAATTTTTGATGTGAAATAAAAAAGATAAAGAAGTAAAGAAAAAGCCAGGATTGATTGCACTTTAAATGTCAAAGGAAACTCGTTACCCGCCCAAACACCTAATAATTGAAGGAGCCACCACAGAAACAGTACTTTCAAGAGTGAACTCTTTAAAGAACTTGGCCCTAGCGTAGTAAATTTACCTTTTGCTAAATAGACCACTAAAATTGCTAGCGACGCCGAAATATTAAAATTACCACCATACTTGGCACCAAAAATGAAAAAATTTCCAATGACTAGTTGAATCAAAAAGGAGGTATAGTCTTCTCTCTCAAGCCAAAAAATGAATAATATTATCAATGTCGCCAAAGCCACAATATTGACAAAAACAGGGTAAGTTGCATCGGTCAGACAACCAAATAAAGTCATCAAAATGATACTCAAGGTTAATAACCATGTAGGAGACGAGTGGTCTCTAACCTGTATAATTTTTAAGCTATTTGTCTGTAGTATCATTCAAGTTTTTTCTTTTAAGACAACTGTCGAACAAGACTATTGTATAAAGCAATATATTTATCCGTTTGTAGAGTAAGTTGAAATTTTAATCGTGCATTTTCAGCTATTTTTTGGCCATATTTCGCCATCCCGATTTCATCGCAATTCAAAAGAGCTTTTTTGAGACCATCCACAGTTATCTCTTTGCTTAAAAACCCATTCTCACCGTTTGTAATGGTCTCTTTAATTCCGCCCACTTCAAACCCTACTACTGGAGTGCCACAACAGAGACTTTCTATCATTGTATTCGGCAAATTATCTTCAATGCTTGGGAGTATAAAAAAATCGGCAGCATTATAAACTTTGCTCATCTGAACTTCATCGCTGATTCTTCCTAAAAATGTGATATCTTTTGTTGCTCTAGAATTTTGAACTTCCCCAACTGCGACAAAGTGATATTTAAGAAGCAAATTGGGGTCTTTTACAAGGTCTAAAACAAGATTAAACCCTTTTCTCTTATTTCGAAGGCTCTCTGCAACAAAAAGGACTATAGGTTTATTTGTAGACATCTCTAAACTTTTTGCACATTCTTTTTTGTTTAATGGCTTAAATATTTCGGTGTCTATACCATTTGAAATATGAAAATGCGAGAATTTTCTCAGGAGTTGTGAATCTTTTGATTTTTGATACATCCAAAATGATGGCGTTACAATGGTCAATAAATTCTTAGATAATGGTTTGAAAGCCCTTCTTTTAAAGTCATATTGCTCGTCGTCAAGACCATTGAGTTGAAAAGCATAAGCTTTTTCATCTAGTTTGTAGTGAAAACCGCCTTGAAAGGGGTTCATGTCATGTAAGGTCCAAACAATGGGCTTTTTAATGTTCTTAAAAAAACTAGGCACATCAATAAAATTGGCTACAAAGTGCAGGTTTATAATATCGCAGTGCTGAATAGCCTCATGGTTGGGTAGATCAATATAAGAAGTGTTGGCAAATGAAAAATATTCAAATTTTTTCTTGAATCTCCTAATCTTAAAGTCATTCGACTGCTCAAGATTAGGAGGTAAGCCCATTTTCTTTAATATTCGAGCTGCCAAGTCAATTAAGTATAGCTTTTTAGAATATTTAATTTCATATTTACTTTCAGACCCTTTTTCAAGAAACAAAAATCTACTGTCATGACCATCTTTCTTCATTTGGTCATGAATTCTTTTTGCCGCTTTTGCCGCCCCACCACTGCCGAATGTTGAGATATGAGTAATTTTCATGTAAAAAGGAATCTTTCTTTTAAAGTTTTCTAGTCATATATTGTCAGACTTCATTGGATTTTTTTCATTATGGCCTAGCAATTGTTCTTCTGACTTTATCTCTAATTCGTTTACTTAATGGAGGTTTTTTCATAAATCTTTTTCTCATATGATATTTCTCATACTCCATATTAACCTTGATATTAACAAAGATGTCAGGTTGTTCTTCCCATGAAAAAGTCTCTTGAAAATGATGTTCTGTTGCTTCTCCTTGATAATGAACACCTTGAGTGCCTATGTTTGAGGTTAGATTTACAGCAGGTACTACCGCAAGCCCTTCATTAAAAAATATGCTAAATTGCCACTGATAGTCCCAAGTTTTTTTATTTGGCATATTAACCGAGTGAAAATTTTTGAGCCAAAATTTACTTATTGATTTACTTTGATATAATTTTTGTAATGATTTGTCTTTTTCAAACTGAGGTAAATCTTTAAGGTCGTAATCATATTTTTTCCAAGCCCGTTTCCAAGTAGCCCAACCCCAAATATGTCCTATAAGGCTGAAGAAATGGTCTCCTTTCCCAACTTCGAACTCAGGGTTCCACCTGGTTCCAGAGATGTGCATAACTTTATGGTTATCTCTATATTGATTTAGCATTTTGCTGCAAAAAGTAAAGAAAGAAGGATGCGGAATTACATCATCCTCAAGAATAATCAATTCGTCAACAAGCTCAAATGATTTGGTAATTGAGTCTGACACTGCAAGCGCACAGCCTTTATTTTCATCATAATAGAGGCGCTTAACTTCGCAATCCCAGTCAATATTCTCTTTTTTAAACATTTCTCTGCAGGTCATTACCTTTTCAAATTCACCTTCAACATAATTCCTTGGCCCATCTGAAGAGATAAAGAGTTTTTTCGGCTTAAGATTTTTTATTTTTTCGAAAACCTTCGCCGTTGTATCCGGGCGATTGAATGTTATGAAGAGTAAAGGTGTTTTCATATTTTTTTTTGAGTGGTAAAAAATTTTTCAGGTATGAATAGTAAAGCTTGTGCTCTAACACCAAAAACCCATCTTTCTTTGGGAATTAGAAAACCCAATAATATAACCGAAAATTCTGCAAAAACTGTAGCAATTGCAGCTCCGAGTATCCCGTAGCGAGGTATAAGAAAAAGATTGACGAGGATATTTAATCCTGCTAAAGTTGCTTGTCTTATTAATACCATTTTATTAAAGTTCTTGGTCTGTAGGATTGCAATGGTGATTAAATTGAGATATACGAAAGGGATTGTCCAAATCAAAATGTCAAGAACATTTGAACTGGGATAATAATTAGGACCGTACAAAAGATTTACTATAAATTGAGACAAAGTGTTAACAACTAGTCCCAAAATTATTAGTGCGAAAAAAACGTATCGAATTAGTAGAACAAGTACTTTTCTATCGGAATTAAAATTCATGCCTACAATTTTTGGAAATACCGATTGGACAATAAGAACAGGAATGAAATTAAATACTTCTGCTAGTTTTACCCCTACCGAATAATAGCCAACACTTTCTTCATTTATTAATGTTTTTAACATAACTTGATCAATACGCATTCCAATAGAGACTGCAATACTTGATAGAATAAGAGGCCAGCTATCCCTTAATAACTTTTTTGCAATGAGTTTTCTGAATTTCCAATTTTTAATATTGTTTTTTTGAAGTTTATAAAATAAGAATAGCCCTAGGGCAAGTATAATACTCTCAACAAGAAAAACCATTGCGAAATACTGTAAAGGGGCTTTTGTAACTATTAATATAACCTTAAGAAGGCTAGCTACCCCTAAAACAATAAAGTTGGTATAGACGACGAACTTGGATTTTACTTTAGCCTGAAAATAGAAATCGATTACATTGAAACTTTGAAAGATAGTTGAAGAAGCAATGATAAACACTAAGATTGATGTAAGTTTATCGCCATCTATCAACACAATAGAAACCCATAAAATACAGATGGTAATAGCCGCCCCAATTATTTTTAAGAAAAATGCAGTGCCCAAGAGTATGTTGACATCTTTCTCTTTGCTTTTTACAATATCCCTAATGACAACACTATTTAGGCCAAGAGTAGCTATAGCTCCGAAAAGGCCCACTAAGCTATAGGCGTAGTTTAAAAGGCCAAACTTTGAAGGCCCAAGATACCTTGCGACCCATACACCAACAAGAAGACCCACGACCATTCTAATAATCTGTTCGCTAAATAGCCAAGAAGTGTTAAATGCATATTTTTTAACACCTTCATTCATGCTTAAAGCTTTTATCTTATTTAATAGAAAGTTTTGTCTTTTTTCGTGCATGTATATAAAAGCTCCATTGAGCTTAAATCAAAATTGTTGGCTATTTTCTATGTTGCAATGTCATCGAGAAATTTTCAATTTCATTAATGATTGTAATATGCTATCTTACTCGGTACTTGGCCATAATTGTCTCCATAGCCTAGAGTTTTATACCCTCTATTTTTTAAACCATTAAAAACAATGAAGACCTTGTTTATCATTTGCAGATTTTTACTGCTGTCAAGTATTCCTACCAATTCTTTTGGCGTATATGCGTGTTTGACAACAAATAAAGTAAGGTCGCAATGGTTTGCAAGAACATAGGAATCAGTAGCAAAACCTATAGGCGGGGTGTCAATAATAATATAATCAAATTTATTTTCTAGATACCCGAAAAGATTATTTAAATCGAAGCCCAATAGCAAATCTGAAATTTTGGTGTTGGCATTATTAGCACCACTACCTATAATGAATAGATTGTTAATATTCGTTTCTTGAGGCAATTCTTGCACTTGTGTTTTGCCGTAAATAAAGCCACATATGCCTTCGGATTTGTATTTTTTAAATAAAGGGGATGACTGTTTTTTGTGAAGGTCGAAGTCTATTAGAACTACTTTGTTGCCCGATGATGCTAAACTGAGAGCAAGATTCTTGGAAAGAAAACTCTTTCCTTCGCCTTCAATGCTTGAGGTTACGGTAATTTTCTTGATGTCTTTGGAAGTTCCATATAAACCCAATGCTAACCTAAGATCTCGAAACTGATTAAGATTATGTTCATTGTATGCTATTGCAGCTTTACTTTCTTTTTCATATTGATGCGTGATTTCGGCAATAATTGGAATTTGAGTCAATTTTTCAATTTCATGTCTAAAAAGAATCTTATTATTTAGTCCTTCTTTTATGACGATAAAGCCCATCGCCAAGCATAATGATATTAGAATGCCCATTGCATAAACCATTTTAGGATTTGGGCTGACAGGTAGAGGCGATGCCTCGGCTTTATCTACAATTCTTGTGTCTTCTAGAGTGGGGGCATAGGCTAAAGCCGTTTCTTCTCTTTTCTGTAGTAGATATGAGAAGAGGTCTTTCTTAATTTCTTCTCTTCTTTTAATTTCTAAAAGAGCACGTTCTTGTTCGGGTAACGTTTTTAGGGCCGAATTGAATTTTCCTGAATTTCTATTTAAATTTCCTAAACTCGCATTCAGATTGACCTGTTGATTTTTGATATTTTCTAGTATACTTGGCCGAATCTTTTCAATTTCATTAGTAATTGAAAGTAAAATCGGGTTGTTTTCAGCAGTAGTCTTTTTTAGCCGCTCGTATCGAATTTCTGAATCGTAAAGTTTCTCCAATAGTTGACTTAAAATAGGGTCCTCAATGCCCAAGGTAGAGGGCACAAGGCCACCTAATTTATTTTTAGATAAAACATAATCTTCAACTTGGTCTAAAACAGCCATTTGCAGACGAATGTTTTCAATTTTTCGATCATTTTGTCCGGCATCTTGTAAATATAGTTTTCCCTGTTCGCTTAAATCTACTGCACCTGTCGATGATTTGAATTTCTGAACTTCGGCCTCTAAAGAGTTCAGGTCGTTTTCAACACTGGTCATTCTATCTTCAATAAAAGCCAATGTGCTTTTGGCCAAATAATTTCTATCAGCTAGGGCTTTCTGGTTGTATGCTTTGATTATCTCATTTAAAATAGTCTCACCTCTTTGAGGTATTGCGTCTCTTATAGTGAGATTGACAACAGTAGAAACTTTATCGGTTGTATTTACTTCTAGATTTTCAATGATATTATTAGTTACATTTTTTACGTTACTAATAGTGAAGTATATAGGGTTTACTGTTTTTTCTATTTGAGAGTTACTGGCGGTGAAAATTAATTCCCCCAACGGTATTCTTACCCATTTGTTCAATGGGTAAGTTTTGTTCTCAATAGATACCGTCTTTTGTTCGGTATCAAATTGAAAGAATATTTTTTGTTCAATTTTTGGGTCTATTTTAATGCTATCTGAATGTCTAAACCTGATTTGAATAGGTGAGGAGTGGTATGCCGACTTATCAAAAAATCCAGTCTCTTCAAATTGCGATATGTACAGGGATAAACTATCAACAACATTACTTATTACCTCTCTCGACCTGATTATTTCAATTTCGTTTTCTAATATCTTTTTAGAATCAAATAAATTTATTGCTTCTATTATTTCTGAATCATCGACCCCTTTTCTTTCGTCTTTTATCATCATTGCGGCAGAAATTTCGAAAAGTGGCTTTTCGAATTGCAAGTAGCTCCAGCACAAAATCATACAGAAAACAAAGAGCATTATAAAAATTGGCCAAAAGGGCAGGTACTTGCCCAAGAGGGCCAAGAACAAGTTGTCTTTGGTTTTCATTGAGTTTGCATCGGTCATTGGGTGATTATTCATTATCTGAAACTTGAAATAGAGATTACCATTAATGACAGAGCACTAATGACCACAGGTAGCCACTGAGTTGCACGTGAGGTTGTAGCAACTTTTGACTTGCTAGGTTGTACATAAATAATATCGTTTGATTTTAAATAATAGAAAGGTGATGTAAATAATTCATTGGTTGTAAGATCAATTCTTCTTGTCTTTTTAATACCTCCTTCTTCACGAATTAACAAGACATTATCTCGCTTAGCATATATGGTCATATCGCCTGCTAGTCCAAGCGCCTCTAATAAGGTCACCTTTTCATTTGGGATACTTAGAACTGAAGGGTCGTTAACTTCACCCAGGACTGAAACCTTGAAATTTAGATATCTTACATCAACAATTGGTTCTAATAGTAATTTTCTATCAACTAATTGTTGAGTTATGTATTCGCGTAAAGCCTTTTTACTTATTCCTGCCGCTTCTATTTTTCCTAAAAAAGGAAAACTTATAAACCCATCTTGGTCGATGAGATAACCTGAGGCTTGTGTCGTTTTACCTTCAGAAGAAGAGCTTTGGGTTGCGGTTAGATTAGATACATTGAACATTTCAGCAGCTTCGGGATTAAGACTGCTAACTGAAATACTTAGAATGTCATTCTTCTTAAGAATTGGTTCTTGAACCTCGAACTCATCTAAGAATTCCAAATTGCCAACATTATTAAAATAAGTCGCTTTTTTAACATTGACACAAGAACAAAGTGCGGCAAGGGATAAGCAGATAGCCAGAGAATTAAAACTACATCGTTCTCGAAATTTTGTCAATAGCGATGATAGGAAGGTTTCCTCGATAAATTTCATGAGTATAAAAAGTTTGGTGGGGGAAGTGGTATTATGATGGCCAAAGTAAGATTAAATTTTTTATTGAAAGTACATATCTTAAAAGTATAGACAAAACACCTTAAATGTGGATGAAATGAATAAAAATGGTATTAAACTTTCAAATTGAAATTTTTTAATATTTATAGTATCAAATTAAAAATCTCTTTACAAGTTTTACTGTTTCAAGATGAAGAAATCATTAATTGCTTCTTTTTCCTATAAAATATTTCTTGATGGTTTTTTATGGAGCGGTTTTATTGCTAATTGTACATTTTAATTTTGGAATTAACATTGAATTTTATTTAGCAATAATTGTGATTCTAATTCTTGAGATAGAAAAAAATAAGGTTTTAACTTTTTAAGATTTGACACTTTTTTAGAAAGGCCTCAGTAAAAAGTTCGTTTTTATTTGTGAAGATAAATAGGGCTATAATACTATGGCTAGTGGAAATTTCTAATCTTTTATTCAAGCGAAGTTTAGCTGATTCATTCAACATTCATACTTATGATTTGAAATTTTTTTCCCTTAAATTCGGGCATGAACTCCATCCTAATTCTTTTTGCCCATCCCAAATTCGAGCAAAGCCGAACCAATAAAATGTTGGTAGGCGAAATAGAGAAAATGAAAGGCGTGACCTTTCATGATCTTTACGAGCACTATCCCGATTTTCATATCAATATTTCTTTTGAAAAAGAGCTGTTGGCGCAGCACGATATTGTCGTTTGGCACCATCCGATGTATTGGTACAGTTGTCCGCCATTGATGAAGCAGTGGATAGACCTCGTTTTAGAGTATAATTGGGCCTACGGGCCGGATGGTAAGGCCCTTTTGAACAAAAAGTGCCTCAATGTAATCACTACGGGAGGCTCTCGTGAACTCTATTGCTCGGAGGGTAGCAACCACTATTCCGTCAATGAATTTTTAAGACCCTTTGAGCAGACCGCACGACTTTGTGGTATGCAATACTTGCCCCCGTTTGCCATTATGGGAACGCACCGCCTTTCTGACGATGAACTTCTTGACATGGGCAGGCAATACGCTCAAATGCTGCAGTTTTTGCAAGATGACTGCTCCCCACAAGCAATGAAGGATTGTTCTATGTTGAACGATTTGGAACAACTTAATACCTAGTTTCATGACGGGAAGTATTCTTTTTGAGGCTATCGTTTTTTTGGCAGGGGCCTTGATATGTGTTCCTTTGGCCAAACGGCTCGGGCTTAGTTCGGTTTTGGGCTATCTCATGGCGGGTATATTGATTGGCCCTTATGTACTGGGTTTTGTCGGAGAGGAAGGGGAAGATATTCTCCATTTTGCGGAGTTCGGAGTGGTTATGATGCTTTTTCTCATAGGATTGGAAATCGAACCCAAGAACTTCTGGAACATGCGTAAGACCATTTTGGGCATGGGGGGCGCGCAGGTACTAGCTACCATGCTGGTGGCGTACTTTCTATTTGATATGATGGGATACTCGTATGAGGTTTCCCTAACTTTTTCAATGGCGGTGGCCCTGTCTTCTACGGCCATTACACTCCAAACACTTAAAGAGAAGAATCTTTTTGAAACCACCTACGGGGCATCTTCTTTTTCCATCTTGTTGTTTCAAGATATCATCGTTATTTTCATGTTGGGCGTTATTCCGTTGTTGTCTTCTATGGATACAGCTACCTTACCTGCAGAGGAGCATAGCGACCACGCCAATCTTCTGGAGAATTTACCGTTGGGTTTACAGACATTGGCCATTATCGTATCAGTTGTTTTAATAGTCGTTGCGGGCCGATACCTTTTTGTACCCATGCTGCGGAAAGTGGCCATGACCAGGGTTCGGGAATTATTGACGGCTTCTGCCTTACTCATCGTTTTTGGGATATCGTTTTTGATGGAATTGGTAGGATTGAGTCCTGCACTGGGTGCCTTTCTAGGCGGGGTGGTTTTAGCTACGAGTGAATTTAAGCACGAGCTGGAAAGTACTCTCGAGCCTTTCAAAGACCTATTGTTGGGTCTGTTTTTTATTGCGGTGGGGGCATCCATCAATTTTATTGTCATCAAAGAAAATCCATGGGGTATTGGCGGACTCCTCTTTTCCATCATTCTTTTAAAAGCATTGGTATTATACGCTGTAGGAGCGCTTTTTAAACTCAAGTTAGATCAACGATTGCTTCTGACCATAGGCCTAGCACAAATTGGTGAATTTGCTTTTGTTCTGCTTTCGTTTGCTTTTCAACTGAACATATTGAGTGGTGAGCAGATGGATACCATGTTAGTGGTAACGGCATTGACCATGGCCTTGACGCCTATATTGGCAATGATGAACGAACGGCTTATTTTGCCTAATATAGGTACTCGGGAAACGGAGAAAAGGCCTATCGACCATATTGCCAAACAGCATAAGGTTATTTTGGTGGGATTTGGTCATTTCGGAAGCACCATTGGGCGTTTTCTGCGTTCGCATGGTATTGAGGCGACCATTCTTGATTTTGACTCCAACCGGGTCGATTTTCTAAGAAAAATGGGTTTTGAAGTCCACTATGGTGACGCCACACGCATCGATTTGTTGGAATCTGCGGGTATTGCCGATGCCCAAGTGCTGATAAGCGCATTGGATCACCCTGCCACTACGCGCAAATTGATTGAAATAGTCAAAAAGAAATACCCAAATGTTGACATGATGGTCAGGGCGAAAAATAGGTACGAGGCCTATGAACTTTTGAATATGGGGGTAGAGAATATTTACCGTGAATCGCTCGATACTTCGGTAAAAATGGCCAGCGACGTACTCAGTAAAATGGGTTTTCGCAAATATACGCTCTATCGTCAGGCACAGAATTTTATTAAGTTAGACGAAGAAAGCCTTCGCCGCTTGGCTGCTGAACGGCCCAAAGATGAAAAGGAATATATTTTTAAGGCTCGCGAAGAAATGGCCCAACAAGAAAAGGTAATGGACCAAGACTGGCAACGGGGCATTTACCAGAACGACAATCATTGGGACAGTGAGCAAATGCGTATGGCCGCTGCTGCCGCTAATCGAAAGAAGTCTAACAAACCATGAAATGAATTTAGACCGAAACAAAAAAGCCGCTATCGATTTTTATCGAACCGCTTACGAAGGTAATCCGAAGAAGGCGATAGAAATTTATGTGGGAGAACAGTACATACAACACAACCCTCATGTGGCCGACGGTAAAGAAGGTTTTATCGACTATTTTGAAAGAATGCAAAAGGAATATCCTTATAAAACCATAGAGTTTGTTCGCTGTATTGCGGAAGGTGATTTAGTGGCTCTGCATACTCGCCAAATCTGGCCAGGCAACGACCAATACGTTACAATGGATTTTTTCCGGTTTGATACCGAAGGCAAAATCTGCGAACATTGGGACAGTATTCAACAGATTCCCGAGACTTCTGAAAATCCTAATACCATGTATTAGGTCACTTCTGACTAATAACTTCGGTCAGCCAAAATACCGTAATGTTAACTTTCCATTATCGGCTACCGTGCGCTGTGTTACCAAAACATTAAATGCGCTGATTTTTCATTTTCAATTTACGTGTACGAGCGCTTTTATGTGTCCTCTTAATAGGAACATATAATAGTTGAATTTGAAAACTAATGAATTTATAAAGCTTCTCGAGAAGCATCAGGCCGGTCTCACCTCACCTGAAGAAGACCTTTTGGTGCAAAAGTACTTTAAGGCTAAACTAAAAGATAGCGCCTCGGTACTTAGTTCTTCTAGTGATGCTGCCAAAGACCGAGTCAATATCCGACTTCAATCTTCCCTGTTCGGGGCTAAGCAACAAAAATCTACCTTCCGTATTCCTCCTGTATGGGCCGTAGCAGCTAGCATTGCTCTGCTATTCGGCCTTTTTATGGTTTTCAACGGCAGTAGCGACCCAGAAATTCAATGGGTGCAGACTGAGTATGGTCAGAAGAAAGAAATCATTTTGCCAGATGGTTCTAAGGTACTACTGAACTCAGGCAGCCGCATTGAATTTCCAACATATTTTAAAGGTGAAAAGCGCGAAGTGAATCTCGTTGGGGAAGCTTTCTTCGATGTACATCGCGACACCCTGCATCCCTTTGTAATCTCGACGGAAGGTGTAAAAACCCAAGTGCTAGGTACTTCTTTTAACGTAAACGCATTTCCTGAAAACGATAGTATTTCTGTAAGTGTGGCCACAGGAAAAGTAAGGGTCTCAAACCAGAAAGGTGTCAACGAAATATTACTGCCCGACCAACAATTGCATTACCATAAAAATACCCATGCCTTTAGAAAGGCACAAAAAAATGCCATGGTAGACCGGGCATGGACGCTTAACACCATCCACCTTGATAATAAAACAGTTAAGGAAGCAGTGCAGATCATCGAGCGCTGGTTCAACATTAAAATAGAAATGCCCGAAGGTGACCTTGCCGATAGAAAAATCATGGGCAAGTACCAGAACCCCGAACTGCAGCAAACCTTTGAAAGCCTCAGTTTTCTACTGCAAGCAAAATTTGAAGAAATAACCCCTGAAACCTATCGAATAGTTCCTTAACAACCATAGCCTATGTAACATCAACCCACAAAAAAGCCTTTTCTACGCCAATAGAAAAGGCCGAAGATTTCACTAAAAGCCTGAAAAACTAATAGAAAACCTAAAATGAAAATAAAAATACTAAAAATAAGAGTGAAGCCTAAAATGTTGGCTTACCTGCTTCTTTGGTTCAGTTTAAAATCGCTGGCCAGTCCTTTCGATGTGCCCTTCGAAAAATCGAAAGATGATATCAAGATTACGCTTTCGGAAAAAAGTAGGACCCTAATAGAACTTTTCGATGATATCGAATCATCATCTGAAGTGTCTTTTGTTTATAATAAAAATGTAATGGAGCTAGGCCAAAAGCGCAGTATCGATTTTAATGACACCCCTTTGCCTTCCGTTATGCATGAAATCTCCCAAAGCTTTCCTATTCAATATAAAATCATCGCAAATACGGTAACCGTAACATTAAAAAGTATCAATCAAGACCGTATCAAAGTTTCTGGTCAGGTACTAGATGGTGAGGGAAATGCCCTTATGGGGGCCAGCATCATGGAAATGGGCTCTCAAAATGGCGTAATCTCCGATTTTGATGGAATGTTTACTATCAATTTACAACGCGGCGGCACCTTGGCATTTTCGTATTTGGGCATGGTGACCCAAACCTTGGATATTTCCGAGCCACAATCAAATTTGGTCGTTCAGCTCAAGTCTGATGAGCAAATGCTTGAAGAGGTGGTCGTTGTGGGTTACGGAAGCAAAAGCAAGGAAAAGCTGATCGATGCGGTTACAAAGGTAGATGTTTCGACCATTGAGAACCGACCGCTTTCAAATGCCGCCAATGCGCTGCAAGGGGTAAGCCCAGGCCTGAACATTTCGCAAACCAGTGGCAAACCTGGTGAATCGCCAAGAATCAATATTCGCGGCTTTACATCGATCAATGGTGGTTCTCCCTTGGTTATTGTCGATGGGGTAGAGGGCAACATCAATAACCTGAACCCCGATGATATTGAATCAATAAGTGTTCTGAAAGATGCAGGTGCTTCTGCCATTTATGGGGCGCGTGGTGCTTTCGGGGTGGTTTTGGTAACTACCAAAAGGGCAAAAGAAGGCAATATTACGGTGAACGTAAGCAACACTACGGCTTTCAGCTCCCCAACGATGAATACCGATTTTTTGACCGATCCTTATAAATCGACTATGTTGGTCGATGAAGCTTTTAGAACAGCTGTTGGGCGGTCGTATACGGGGTATAGCGAGCAAGATTATGCCGCTTTGCTTGAAGTTTCTCAAGACCCTTCATTGGCCAGGGTCGTAATCGACAATAGAAACGGTAGGGATCAATATGTTCATTACGGCGCTACCGATTGGTGGAACACCTTTTTTAGAAAGAACGCTCCATCTAACATAACCAACGTTTCCTTATCAGGAGGTTCCGAAAAAGTACGGACTTTCTTTTCGTACCGCAATTACCAATCGACCGGAATCTTAAAGGTGCAAGATGACATTTTTAAACAATACAACCTTCGTGGTAAATTGGAGGTAGATGCCAATGATTGGATTACGTTTACCAATAACATGCAATACAACCGCTCGAGCGACCTGCAGCATGGCGGTAGCCAGTATGGTGATTTTGCCAACCCATGGGGTAGCTTATTGTGGGTACATGCGCTTCCGGCGTACATGCCGACGAACCCAGATGGTAATGCTCTTTGGCGAACCGAATTGAACAATTATACTGTCGGTGATGGTGTGTATGCTGCACTTCTGCATGGTAAATCTAAACAGGAAACCGATAATCAAGAGTTTTCCAATATCGCCACTGCGGTTATTAGTCCGTTTGACGGTTTTGATATCACGGCCAGTTACGCCCTGAGAAAGCAGACCTATAACAGGTATCAACGTTCAACAAGAATTCCGTATTCCATATTTGTGGGTGAGGTCGGTACCATGGGTGCCGATAGGTTGAGAGAATACAATACGCAGTCAAGCTATAATGCCTTTAATATATATGGGGAATATAAAAAGCAACTGGGCAACCACTTTTTAAGCGGTATGGTCGGGTTCAATCAAGAATCGTACGAAACAAAAAGTATCGAGGCCACCAAAATGAACAGCATCAGTGACGATTTGAATTCTTTAGGGTTGGCCACCTCCAATGCCGAAGCCAACGGGAGTGCTTCCGCATGGGCGTTGCAAGGTGTTTTCTATCGCTTGTCCTACGACTTTAAAAAGAAATATTTATTGGAAGTAAATGGAAGGTATGACGGATCTTCAAGATTTCCCTCCGATTACCGCTGGGGTTTCTTTCCATCAGTTTCTGCGGGTTGGGTAGTATCAAACGAAGATTTTTTGAAGGATATCAATGAAATCAGCCAGGTGAAATTACGTGCCTCTTACGGGTCTTTAGGTAATCAGAATATTGCTGATTATGCCTACATCCCCACTTTAAATAAAGATATCGATACCGGTTACGCCATTGACGGTTCTACTTTAGACTATATCGAATCGCCTAACTTGAACCCTCGGGCCATTACTTGGGAAGAGGTAAAAACCCTCAATTTAGGTACAGACCTCTCTTTCTTCAAAAATAGGCTGTCGGTCAATTTTGACTGGTTTCAGCGTGATACCGAAGGCATGCTGACCAAGGGGGCTACTTTGCCAAGTGTATTGGGTGCACCTTCACCACAGGAAAACGCGGCAGATTTACAGACGAGAGGTTTCGAGCTTTCATTGGGTTACAATGATTATTTCGATTTGGGCAACGATACCTTCGATTTCTCGATTGTTGCCAACCTATCTAATTCAAAAACCAAGATTACCAGATTCGATAACCCGAATAACAGCTTGTTGGATTTTTATGAAGGAATGACCATTGGTGAGCTTTGGGGCTATAATGTGGACGGTCTTTTTCAGACAGAGGAAGAAGTTGCGGCCCATGCCGACCAAACACGTGTCTCTAACCGAATTGTTGCTGCTGGAGGGCTTCAACCCGGTGATGTCAAGTACAACGACCTCAATAATGACGGGGTGATCGACGAAGGCGAGAATACGGCCGAAAATTCAGGAGACCGCCGTATTATTGGAAACACCGCTCCTCAATATTTGTACAGCTTTAAGGTGAATGCAGGTTATAAGGGATTTGATTTTTCCGCTTTCTTTCAAGGGGTGGGCAAGCAAGATTGGTATCCGAATACCGATTCAAGGCTTTTTTGGGCCATGTACAACAGACCGTACGATTCTTTCATTAGAAAAGATATGGTCGATGATATTTGGACACCTGAAAACACCGATGCCTATTTTCCAAGATTATTCGGTTACATAGCCCTTTCTGATAACGATGCACTTGGTGCCGTCAACAATAGGTATCTGCAAAACGTCGCATACCTAAGAATGAAGAACGTTACCCTTGGCTATACTTTGCCCAGCAGTATATCCGATAGGCTTCCGTTCAATAAACTACGGGTGTATTTCAGCGGTGAAAACTTATTGACCTTCAGTAAGCTCACCGATTATATCGATCCCGAAGCGGCGAGTAATTCGGTAAACTTCAATGCCCCATCTACTTCGACCAATAGAAGTACGGCGCAGACGATACCCTTTTCTAAAATTTACTCTTTAGGTATTTCATTACAATTTTAAAGTCTCTAATTATGAAATTTAATTTTACAATAATAGTATGCTTTTTACTGCTGTTCAGCTGTAGCGACGACTTTCTTGATAAAGAACCATTATCCGATGTAACAGAGAATAATTTCTTTCTTAAGGCAAGTGATTTGCAGCTGTATACCAACGGCTTCTACAGAATGTTCCCCAGCACCTCAATTTATAATGGTGATGCGATGGCCGACAATATTATCTCTACCACGTTAAGTGATGAAATGCGTGGCGCAAGAACTATTCCTACCACCGGTGGTGGATGGGATTGGGGCTATCTAAGGGATATCAATTATTTATTGGAAAATTATGAGCGTTGCGAAGATGAAGCGGCCAAGCGGCATTTTAGCGGAGTAGCCTATTTTTTCAGGGCGTATTTCTATTTTCAAAAGTTGAAGCGCTTTGGTGAGGTTCCTTTTTATGAAACTACCCTGAGTGCCGATGATATGGAAAGTCTTCAAGCCCCTAGGGAAACTAGGCAGTTCATTACCGATAGAATTTTGGAGGATTTGGATAGGGCCATCACCAATCTTAATGAGGAAGTACAGGCCTATCGCATCACTAAGTACAGTGCGCTCGCCCTTAAATCGAGGGTAGGCCTTTATGAGGGTACTTTTGAGAAATACCGTGATATTTCAGGATATGAAACCTATCTGAATGCAAGTGTCGATGCTTCATTGCAACTGATGCAAAATTCACCCTATTCCGTTTATAGTACGGGGAACATCGAGATGGATTATATGGAACTTTTTAATTCTCATGATGCCCAAACAAGTGAGATGATTTTAAGTCGACAGTTCACTCAGACGGTCGCCGTTGACCATAATGTTAATTATTATACAACGACATCCTCGTATGGTAGACCCGGAATGCCAAAAGATTTGGTCAACAGCTATCTGATGGTTGATGGTTCGCGATTTACAGATATACTCAATTACAACCAAGTATTGTTTGCCGATGAGGTTGCAAATAGAGATCCTCGATTGTCCCAAACAATTAGGACCCCTGGTTACATGCGAAAGGGTGAAGCGATGACCTTGGCGCCCAATTTGGGTGCGACCATGACGGGCTATCAATTGACCAAATATGTGACTGAGCCTGTATATGATACCAATGATGAATCGATTACCGATTTACCGATTTTAAGATTCGGTGAGGTGCTTTTGAATTTTGCCGAGGCGAAGGCAGAACTAGGTACTTTGACACAGGCTGATCTTGATGCATCCATTCAATTGTTGAGAAATAGGGTAGGCATGCCCCCGATGGATCTAACGGAATCCAATAATTCGCCTGATAGCTTTATCGAAGCACAATACCCAACTCTGGCCGGTGCTAACAAAGGTATTATTCTAGAATTGAGAAGAGAGCGCCGAATCGAACTGTATATGGAAGACCACCGATGGGATGACATTGTAAGATGGAAATCGGGACAGACCCTTACGCAGCCCTTGCGCGGGCTCTATTTTCCAGGAGCAGGTGAATACGATATGGATCAAGACGGTACTATCGATGTGGTTTTATACGATGGTACAGAACCTGCGGGACAAACCCAAGGAGTACAGTATATCAAGATCAATTCAGACATTTTCTTTGATGAGAATAACTTGATTGACCCACAACCGGATTTTAATAATAGAACATTCGACGAAGAGCGTGATTATCTATATCCGCTGCCAAGGGTAGAATTACAATTGAACCCGAATTTAGAACAAAACCCAGGTTGGGAATAACACGAAAATGAGAAGAATAATCATAACACTTTTGCTGGTAGCCCCGATGTTTGTTTCGGGGCAATCGGTAAATTCAATAAAGGCGATGACCTTTAACGTTCGATACGCCAATCCTAAAGACGGAATCAATATTTGGGAAAATAGAAGGGATTGGGTAGCGGAGAGTATCAATTTCTTTGAGGTGGATGTTTTTGGTGCCCAAGAAGTGATTGAAAGCCAATTAAAAGATTTAGTCGAAAGGCTTCCCGATTATACCCATGTGGGTATCGGTAGAAATGGAGGTTCTGAAGGCGAATTTTGTCCTGTTTTTTACCGAAAGGAAATTTTTGAGTTATTGGAGAGCGATACGTTTTGGCTTTCTGAAACACCGGAAAAGACCAATTCAAAAGGGTGGGACGCCGCATTGCCCAGAATCGTAACTTGGGTTAAACTACGACATAAAGCTAATGGGCATGAATTTTATTTTTTCAATACCCATTTTGATCATAGAGGGGAGAAGGCACAATTCGAGAGTGCTAAATTGCTTCGTAAGCAAATTGCCAAGATTGCAGGTGACATACCCTTTTTGGTGACTGGTGATTTCAATATTCCACCTTCGAATGGTGCCTATAAAGAGCTGGTTGACACGAATACTGGAGCAATTGGTATCAACGATACTCACGAAGTGGCCCAAAAAACTTACGGCCCTACCTATACGTTTAACGGGTTCGCTTTAGAGCCCGACCAAACACGAGAAAGAATCGATTATATATTTTGTAGTGATAAGGTTGAGGTGAAAAAGCACCACACCCTTGACGGACAAAGGGGAGGTGATTTCATATCAGATCACTTTCCGATAATGGCAATTGTTAGTTTGCGTTAGTTTCATTTTTCTGATGTCGCCCCATTTAGGGGCGACATCTATTTTAATAGGTCTAACCATTTCATAACCTATTTATAAAATCTAAATGGCCATATACGAATTAGGTACTTGTAATTTAGATGGCCAATACCACCCATTAGATGAACAGCCAAATTTCTGATAGACAACTGATAGACGGAATTAAGCGGGGAGACAATGTTTCTTTTCAAATGGTCTACAACAAATATTTTGACCGATTATATAGGTATTCACAGGCAATGATAACTGACGGCCAACTGAGTGAAGATATTATTCAAGAACTCTTTACCACTCTTTGGATGAAGCGAAGTCATTTGAATATCGTCAACTTAGAGGCTTATTTAGTAACGGCTCTTCGACATAAAATCATCAATGTTTATCGCAATAATAGATACGTCGATTTAGATGAGACCATCATTGAAGCATTGCCAGGGGTCAATGAAATTGAAGAAAAGCAAAAGGAGACCGATTTAGAATCAGAGTTTAAAAATCTATTAAGCCGTTTGCCGCGAAAATGTAGAAACGTTTTCTATTTAAGTCGAATAAAGAATTACCGTAACAAAGAAATTGCCGAAGAACTCGACATTTCTATACGTACCGTTGAAACGCATATTAGCAATGCCCTTCAATATTTTAAGGTGTATTAGAAGAGTACAGATTTAGACGAACCAAAGGTACAGAAATAAAAAAACCACCAACGAAAGTTGGTGGTTTTTACATAAGTGGCCGTTTGGTTAATAGCCGTTGTTATCGCTTCCTAAACTAGGATTTCTCTGTAGTTCAGGCCCTGGTAAGGGTAATAACATGTGTTTTTGTTGAATTTGTTTTCCGTTTTCAGTGGTGTGTCCAACAGCAGCCACGAAAGAGATGGTTCCAGGAGCATCAGCTACAGGAAATTGACCTGTACGAACGATGTCGAACCAGTTTCTAAATTCGAAAACCAATTCTCTATGTCTTTCCTTCCAAACCTCTTCAACGAAAGCATCGGTACCCAAACCTGACAATTCAGAAGTAATAGTGGTCGCATCGGTCGTCCAATAAGCTCTACCACGTACTTGTGCCAAATAATCAACTGCATTCGCGTTTACACCACTTGACATGGCAATCGCTTCGGCAGCGATCAACAATACATCTGAGTAGCTATACACTGCGAAATCTTTGCCTGAGTTGGCAGTTTCAAAAATTGCGGTGTCATCGTGCCATACGAAAGGAGCAGTTTCGAAAGTCTGACCTGTTGGTAGGTAAGTACTGTGAAAGAACTGTCTTTCTTGCGCCCTAAGATCAATATCGGAATTATAGAAATTCAAGAATTGATCAGAAGGTTGGTAGGCACCGTTGGTAATATCGTACAATACTTCTGAAGCCAAAGCTACAGGATAAGAGTATCTTGGATATACGGCCGTACCGATTTCTGGATCGTACTCTTTGATGTAAATATGCTCGCTAGCAGATGCATCTGACTTTCTGATCTTGTTATAAGCAGAATTCTCAAAGTCTATAGCTCCATCAACTTCATCGTGCTGAACCAATGCATAAGAACCATATTCACCATTGATAATGTCTTGCGCCAAGCCAGCTGCATCGGCATACCTATCAACGTTCAAAGGATTACCGCTCATAGTCAAATAAACGTCAGCAAGTAACGTGGCCACGGCACCTGCAGTTACCCTTTTACCGTTATCGACCATGGTTGTTTTGGGTAAGTTACCTTGCTCCAAAGCATCGGTAAGATCAGACTCTATCAAACCGTAAACATCGGCGATAGGGCTTCTTTCCAAATAAAGACCATCCAACGATTCGTAAGGCTCGGTAGTCAAAGGCACTGGCCCAAACCATCTTACCAAATAGTAATAAGCAAAAGCTCTAAAGAATTTGGCTTCGGCAATTAGTTGGTTACGCTGAGCATCCGTTAGGTCTGGAGTCTCAGGAATGTATTTAATGGCGTTATTGGCCCTTGAGATACCTAGATAAAGTTCTCTCCACCTATCCTGCAAATAACCTCCGATGTTATCACCGTTCAGGGTCAATTGTTGCGTGTTGCTTACATGTAATTCTTGACCTGCGTACTCATTGGTGAAGAAACCGCTCATATAAGCGCCCAACATTAATGGGGTACCACTATATACACCACCATCGGTAAGGTTAGGTGCGCCGTTTCTGTATAAGGAGTTAACTGCACTATAGGCCTGATCGGGCTCAGAAAAGAACTGGTCAGAGCTCAATTCGCTTAGCGGTTCCTCTTCAAGGAAATCGTCACATGACCCCAATAAAACGAGTCCTATTAAACAAGCTATATATTTAATTTTCATGATGTTTTCTTTTTTAAGCATTAAAATTTAAGGCTACAACCCAAGGTGAAAGTTCTTGGTTTTGGGTACTGGAAGAAAAAAATATTCTGTCCCCACTGGTTATTGTCCCAAGAAGAAGCTTCCGGATCATATCCTTGGAAGTCTTTTGAATGGATTACAAAAGCATTCTCCAAACTTGCGTAAACCCTAAGGCTATTGAAACCGAATAGATCTAAGAATTGCTGATCGAAATTGTAACCTAAAGAGAAAAGGTTACCTCTAATGTAAGACCCGTCAACTACCCATCTGCTGTCAACCTGGCTGTTCTGCCCGGCGTAAGCTTGGTTTCTGATTTCCTGAACCATGGTGTTCTGATTGTCCTCGGTCCATCCGTCATAAAGAATACTTGCCAAACCGTTGGCGATACCTGAACGGTCTTCAGTAGAGTGGTAGTACTGCTGCATGATTTCAACACCGGCAACAAATTGAATATCGGCCGTGAAGTCAAAATTCTTATATCTAAAGTTGTTGATAAAGCTACCGGTAACATCAGGTAAACCTTTACCAAGAATTCTCTTATCAGCAGAACGCTTAGCTTCACCAGGTACTGCACCCACTTCAGCAGCTTCAGCTACTTCGTCGGTTCCCCAAGTGCCCAATCGCTCATAGCCATAGAATGAACTTAGAGATTCACCTACACGAAGGATTGTCTGGCTACCTGATACCCAAAACGGACCTGGCTCGATATCCTCATCATTTTCACCCAAACTCTCGATGGTGTTCTTGTTGTAGTTCATGTTGAATGAAGATTCCCATCCGAAATCGGTACCACGAATAATTTCTCCAGAAACCATGGCCTCGATACCTTTGTTGGAAACAGAACCGATATTATCTCTTACAGAGGTAAACCCTGAAGTATAAGGTACCGGTCTATCTAACAATAGATCTTTGGTCAATTTGTCGTAGTAATCGAATTCAAAACGTAAACGGTAATTGAAGGCCGCTAAATCAAGACCTATATCAAACTGGCTTGTCTTTTCCCATTCCAAACCTGGGTTGGCCAATCTGTTAACAGAACTAGAGCTAACACGGGTACCGTTCAACAAAACAGTTCCGGCAGAAACGGTTGCCAAAGAGCTGTAAGGAGGAATTTCAGTGTTACCGGTGATACCGTAACTACCACGTAATTTCAAACGGTTGATGAACTCAAGGTTCTCCATGAACGATTCTTCATTGATATTCCAACCAGCACCGATGGATGGGAAGAAACCATACTTGTTGTCTTTACCGAACCTTGAAGAACCATCGGCCCTTGCGGTCAAAGTAATCAGATATTTGTCATCAAAAGTATAACCGGCCCTTACGAAGTACGAGTTCAATGCCCATTCTTCAGTAGCAGATTCGGGTGCGCTAGGGTTACTGGCAGAACCGATATTGTTGTACTTGAAGAAATCATCGCTAAACCCTCTTGCGAAGATAGTAGAAGACTCGTACTGACGCTCTTGCCAGCTTAAACCTAACATGGTGTTGATTCTGTGCTTACCAAAATCATTGGTGTATGTCAAGTAATTTTCTTGCTGCCAGTAGGTGCTTTTTTCGTTGAATATTCTACCAAAGCCATCAGGTGCTGAAATGTTGACCAAATCTCTTGGAGAGTATTCTTTTTTATTTCTGATGTTCTTATCAAAACCGAATTGGGTTCTGAAGTCAAGACCAGGTAGAATGTTGAAGTTAACGTAGAAGTTACCGAACAACTGGTTTCTTTCCCAGAAACGTTCTTGTGTTTCCAATACGTGAACAGGGTTGGCCATAGACTCCAAGTTATAGGCATCTGAAATCATTTGGCTATTGCTCCATGTTCCATCAGGGAATTTTACCGGAAAGATAGGAGGCATCTCGATCATCGTTCTACGTGGTACTTGACCACCGCCACCTTCTTCGAATTCAGTATCCTTCACATCGTTCACCATAAGGTTTACACCGATTTTCAACCAATCTTTAGGTGTAACATCATAGGCAATCTTACCGCTGATACGGTCTAACTTGTTGTTCAACATGATACCTTCAACGTGAGAATAGTTAAGGAAAACCCCCACAGAAGATTTCTCGTTACCCTGCTGAACCGATAATTGGTGGTTGGTTGAAAAGGCAGTTCTAGTAGCCTCATCTTGCCAATCGGTATCATATAATGGGTTGCCATTAGCATCAAATAGATTCGGATCGTTCGTAGTAAATACCGGAGCTGGAGAATCAGGACGGTATTTTGGAGTGTTCTCCATACCTGTTCTAACAACCTCTAGCCACTCATCTGCATTTAAAAGGTCCATCTTTTTACGAATGCTTCCAACGCTGATAAAGCCATCATAACCAATGGTTACTTTTCCTTCTTGACCACCTCTTTTGGTAGTGATCAAAACAACACCGTTGGCACCACGCGCACCATAAATAGAAGCAGAGGAAGCATCTTTAAGAACCTCCATACGCTCAATATCGTTAGGGTTGATGAACTTAATATCATCCATTACAACACCATCCACTACATAAAGAGGGTCAGATGAAGAGTTGATGGTTCCCACACCACGAATTACGATTCTTGGTGATCCCGTAGGAGAACCAGAGTTCAAGAACACATTCACACCGGCAACCTTACCTCTCATACCTTGAAGGGCGTTATTTACCGGAGCTTTTAAAAGATCTTCGCTGCTTACCGCGCTTACGGCACCAGTAAGGTCAGATTTTCTTTGAGTACCATAACCGACTACGACAACCTCTTCAAGGGCGTCAACGTTTTCCTCAAGGGTAACATTGATGGTCTGCTCGCTTTGAACCTCAACTTCTTTGGTAGTAAAGCCGATGTAACTGAAAGAAAGAACATCACCGGTATCTGCCATGATACTATAATTACCATCAAAATCGGTAGCAGTACCTTTTGAAGTGCCTTTCACCACAACGGAAACACCCGGTATTGGGGTACCCGCATTATCGGTAACAACCCCTTGAACAGTAAATTGTACATTGGTCTGAATGAGCTCGTTGATTTTTTGCGGGCTCAAGACCGAAGGCAGTTTATCTACTTGCCCGTTCAATAGGTTTTCGATTTTTTCTTTTATTTCCGGGCTGTCTTTAGGAAATAAAATGATTTGATCACGAACGAAACTAAAATCAATGTTCGAATCTTCGAAAAGAGCTTCCAGTACTTCTGAAAGATTCTTGTTCTCGACATTCAAAGACTGCTTTTTGTAGACGTCAATGATACTGTTGTTGTAAAAAAAGCTGAATTCGCTTTTGCGCTCGATTTCGTTGAGTATCTTCTTTAGCCTTACGTTGTTTAACTCTAACGAGATGTTTTGGGCATTGACCTCAGAAGCAAATAATTTGCCCAGAGTAATGGCCACTAAGACGACGTAGATTTTCATTATCCTGATAATAGGGACCTTTGAAAAAAAATGATCCTTTTTTTCCATAATTTTGAATAGTTTAAGTTGTTTAATTACTAGGTAGTTAAATAATTTTCCAAAGAGGAGGGTGTTGCCGCACTTTCCTCTTCTTTTTTTGTTAGTTTCTATTTATTCATATACAAGGTGATTTTATTATTGTTCTTTTTATAAAGTATGGGTGATGAAACCTCAAAGAGGTCCATAATCTGTTCTATAGAAAGGTTGTCGAAAGTTCCCGTGTACTCATAATTCATTATTTCGGGTGATTCGACCGAAATCGATATGCTGAACCTTCTCTGTAAATCACGTATGACCTGATGAATCGGGGTTTCGTCGTAGACCAATTTTCCCAATCGCCAAGCGGTCAAGTTTTCCGTTTCTACTTTGTCGACAATCAACTTGTCTTCGTTCTTGTCATAGGTGGCCCTTTGCGAAGGGTTAAGCACTACGGTCTTATGGTCTTTTTCTTCTACTACCCTGACCTTCCCGGAAACCAAGGTGGTTTCTACATTTTGGTCTTCAGGGTACGACTTTACGTTGAAAGTAGTGCCCAATACCTGAATTTTCATTCCGTTATCGGTTGAAACAATAAAAGGCCTGTCGGAATCATGGGTAACATCAAAGAAAGCTTCGCCGCTTAGGCTTACTTCTCGAATCGTATCTGAAAACGTCTGAGGAAATGATAAGGAAGTGTTCGCGTTCAGTGTTATTTTAGATCCGTCGGGTAATTCAATCGTTCTATTCTCACCAATGGCCGTAGCGGTTTGTACTATTTGCGGTATGGTGACCTCACTAGGTTTCTCTGATGGCAAGAATAAAAAGGATAGTGAGAAAAGCACTAATACTACAGCTGCATAGCCAAGTAATTGGTATAAATTATTTCTCCTGCGTTTTGCGGTATTTAGGGAATCGGGTTCGGAAGACCTCAAAAGCCGAGCAACATGTTCAGCTTTCATTTTGTTGTAACGTTGCTGTTGCTGCGGATTTTTCAGGAGCCATTTTATGACTTCCTGCTTTCGGTTGCCCGAAAGTTTTCCTTCAATTAAGGCTTTAATATCCCTTTTGTTCATTTTGGTCAGAGGTCAGTGTTCATTAACTAGACGCAATAATCAATGATACCCCCTAGTCGAAAAAAGAAAATTTAGAATAAAAATAGAGGAAGGTACTCCTTTAAGGCAGTTTTGAGCTCTCGTAAGGCCTTGGTGATATGGTTTTCTACCGTTTTTGTAGAAATCTCCATTTCTTTTGAAATCTGCTTATGTGCCAAACCATCTATTCTACTTTTTTGAAATACTCTTTTGCATTTCTCGGGTAGGTCTTGAATGGTATTATCGACCAGATGTTGAAGCTCGTCTGCTATAATATTGGATGCTGCATCATCGGCAAGGGCCGAGTAGTTGAGCCAATACTCTTGCTGGTCTGCACTTAATTCTTTTGATAGCTTGTTTTTGCGCGCTCTTAGGTAATCTAGACAGGCATTGCGCGTCATGCTATAGACATAGGCGGTAAAGTTAGACTTTACGTTTAGCTTGTCTTTTTTCTCCCAAAGTTTGATCAATACATCGTGAACAATCTCTTCTACGTCTTCTTTTGAAGAGATGTAGCTGTTCGCGATAACAAACAATTTGGGTTTATAGAATTTGTACATAGTGTTAAAATCGTCTTCACCACTATGAGGAGAGGAAGTTTTGATTTTAACATTCTGCGAATATTCTGGCATCATATTTTTCGGATACGAAACAATTTGCGGCGGCAATTTACAAATTCTTAATTAACGAGAAGATTACTTTCTGTGAGGTTTCTTATGAGTCGCATTTTTAAGTGTTAAAATTGTGTGTTGCGTCTGGGGAGGAGAGGAATGAATTATTCTAAAATAGAATATGAAGGATTAAGTGCAGGTTCCTTCAAATCAATGTCTAAAAGGTGTTTTCAGCTTTTTTGATTTGTAATTCTCTAGGTGTGTTGAATAAAGAAGCCTATTTTAGTCACCAATACCAACCCTACCAAAGTTATTTAGTCATGACCTCCATTTTTGATAAATCGTATTTATTCTGTTTACTCTTTCTATCCGCCAGCTATTACGCCTGCGCCCAAAAGGCAGAACCTACTAAACCTAATGTGATAGTCATTTTAACCGATGACCAAGGTTCGATAGACCTAAACTCTTATGGAGCAAAAGACCTATACACCCCGAATATGGACAGGCTTGCCAAAGAAGGTGTGCGATTTACACAATTTTATGCCGGAGCCCCCGTCTGCTCACCGTCGAGGGCGGCATTGCTGACAGGAAAAACTAATTTACGTGCAGGTCTCCCAAATAATGTGCCGATTCCGGAGAAGGCTGAAGCGACCGGTCAATATGGTTTGCCGACTGAAGAGATTACCATGGCAGAAATACTAAAAGATAATGGTTACCGCACGGCATTGATTGGTAAGTGGCATTTGGGGCATAGACCTCAGAATCTGCCCAACGGACAAGGGTTTGATTATTTTTTTGGTCATCAGAGGGGTTGTATCGATAACTTTTCCCATTTCTTTTTTTGGGATGGCCCGAACAAACATGACCTTTACCGAAATTCGGAAGAAGTATATTATTCCGGCCAGCATTTTTCCGACTTGATGGTTGATGAAATAAAAGGTTTCATTGGTCAAGAAAATAAAGAGCCATTTTTTATTTATTGGGCTTTTAATGCGCCCCATTATCCCTACCAAGGAAACAAAAAATGGTTAGATCATTACAGTAATCTTACAACACCGAGAAAGGAATATGCCGCTTTTGTGTCCAGCACCGATGAGAAAATTGGTGAAGTACTCGATTATTTGGATGAGGAAGAGATGACCCAAAATACGATTGTAATCTTTCAATCGGATCATGGGCATTCCCTTGAAGAAAGAGCTTTTTGGGGAGGTGGTAATTCAGGGCCTTATCGGGGAAGTAAGTTTAGTATGTTTGAAGGTGGTATACGAGTCCCGGCTATCATTAGATATCCTCAAATGATTCCGGCGGGTGAGGTAAGAAACCAACTCGCCATGGAAATGGATTGGTTTAGTACCGTGGCCGAACTCACTGGCTCAAAAATAGAAGAGAAGGTTGATGGCAAAAGTTTGATGCCCATCATTAAAAATGAAAAGCTAGAAACGGCACACGAGACGGTGCATTGGCAGTTGGGCAGCTATGACGATAAGAATGCGCAATGGGTCGTGAGAAAGGGACCATGGAAGCTCATTGGTAATGTTAACGAACCGATGGGGAAGGAAAAAAGCGTCAAATTACCCGAGCTTTATTTGGTGAATCTTGATGATGATATTTCTGAGAGAAACAATCTGGTAGACTCTAAGCCTGAAATAGTAAATGAGCTTTTAAAATTGCACAGCGATTGGATTGCTTCGGTACGAGAGGAGAGGGGTAAATGAAAGTTTATCTTGAGAGCTAAGATCGAGCTTCATAATCTTCTTTAACGGTTTTTGCCTAGAAATTAAAAGAGGAGATTGCCCTCAACCTTTGTTTAAAATACTTAGGAGAATCTTTTTTACTTCTTTGGCTAGAAAATCTAAACTAGGCTTTATCGGTAAGTTGATTACCAAAAATTAAGAGCATAATACTGGTATATTGTTCCCCAAGGCGATTTTTGAGAATTACAAATGCCTTGGTCATTTGGGCTTCGACTGTTTTTATTGAAATGTTTAGATAGCTAGCGATTTCGCTGTTTGTCAGTCCTTCTTTTTTACTCAAAATGAAAACTTTTTGGCATTTTGGTGGAAGTTTTTTTATCTCGTTATTAACCAAATCGATCATTTTGGCAATAACATTGTCATCACTCTCTTCAATAGTTTGATGGGTAAATTCCAAGTATTTTTGATGGAGTAAAAAGACGGCTTTGTTTTTTTGATAATGGTTTAGAAACTCGTTGTAAACACATTTATAAAGAAAACTTCTAATAGAAAATTCTGCATTCAGCTTTTTTCTTGATTTCCAAGTTTTTAAAAATACATTTTGAACGATGTCCTGGGCACTGGAAGGTTCGTGTGTCAACGAAATGGCATAAGCGTTAAGCTGTCTATGATATTTTTTAAGCAAGAACATATAGGCTTTTTCATTGCCTTCAATTAATGCTTTTACTAAAGTACTGTTGTCCTCAAAATTCATTTGTTGTGGGTATTTCACAAATAAACAATAAAAATTATGCGATTATGAAAAAAAAAACAAAAATATGTTAGGGTATTGTAAATGTCACTTGTAGTATTAAAAAGACTAGTTGATAAATGCTGCCTCCGAATATTGAAAATAGCATCATAAAGTATTTCGCTCAATCTGCCGATGTCGATGATTTAGACCTATTGAACAATTGGTTGAAAGATGAAAACAATCAAAAGGTATTTAAGGAGTACGTTAAGACCAATTTTGCAATCACTATAGCAATGCACGACCCAAATCTTGATAAGATAAAAGATGAGCTTTTAAAACAGATAAAAATTGATTCGAAACCTGTTTATAGGGTGCGATTCAATGAATATTTAAAGTATGCTGCCATAGCTATCGTTTTTCTGGCACTTGGCTTTTTACTGAAAAAAGATGTTTTCGTAAGTGTAGAAGAACCAGTAGTTGTACCAAGAGAAAATGCGATTACTTTAAAATTAGGTAATGGTCAAGTTCGTGTTCTAGCCGAAAAAGATAGTTCACAAGTCATTGATAAAAACGGAACGGTAGTAGGACATCAAAAAGGAAATGAAATCACCTATGAAGAAAAGGGTTACCCTGCTATAGAAAAAAATACGCTATCCGTTCCAAACGGAAAGAAGTTCTCCATTACGCTATCAGATGGGACAAAAGTTCATTTGAATGCGGGTAGTTCACTAACATATCCCACCGGTTTTCAATCTAGTGAGAATCGAAAGGTTGATTTGATAGGTGAAGCTTTTTTTGAGGTAGCTCATGACAGTTCTAGAAAGTTTATGGTGAATTCTCAAGAACTTAGTGTTAGCGTTTATGGTACCAGGTTTAATGTATCTAACTATCCTGAAGATGAAAAATACGAAGTTGTGCTTGTAGATGGTTCGGTTAGTGTTGCTAGTACAGATTCTACAAATGCCAATAATGGCCTAGAAGAGTTTTTAGAACCGGGCTTTATGGCTACGATAGAGAAAAGTGATAACGCCTACCAATCTCGAAAAGTGAATACAGAACTATATACTTCATGGATGCAGGGTAATCTTGTTTTTAGGGATGAGACTTTCGAAAACATCATCAGAAAATTAGAAAGGCACTATAATGTAGTGGTCATTAATAATAATACATCAATCTCAAAAGAGACTTTCAATGCTACGGTTGAGACCGAGTATGAAACCATAGAACAGGTCTTTACCTATTTCAAAAAAGTCTATGATGTTGATTTTACCATAATTGAGAATAAAATAATAATTAACCAAAATTGAGAACATGCGAATAGAACATAAATGACCGACCATATAAAGGCATCTTTACTTAAGTGCCTAAACTAAAAATCGGAAAATGCTGCAACATTTCCCGATTTAGTGAATGATCACTTTACGTAATCACAAATAAACATTCAAAATTATGAAAAAACCACCAAAGTCGGGAGGTAACGTACCTCTTTGGCGAATTAATTATGAACTAAAAATGAAGTTTTCGCTTCTGTTTTTTCTTACCATAAGTTTTTTAGTTCAGGCAAATTCTTCTTATGCCCAGAGAACTAAAATTTCATTGGACAAAGAGAACACAACCTTAAGAGAAGTTCTTGATGCAATTGAATCCAAGACCGAGTTTAAATTTTTTTACCATACTGATGCAGTCAATCTAGCCCGAAGGGTCACTATAAAAACAAAAAAAGCCACTATAGGCGAGGTTTTAAGAAAATTGTTCAAGGGAGAAGAAACAAGTTATGAACTGGATGATCGTAAAATTCTCTTAAGGAGAAATGAAAAATCGGCGGACCCTGAAAGAAAGGTGTTTGTTTTGCCGGATGAGCAAGAACCTGTTACCGGAAAGGTCACCGATGAAAGTGGTCTGCCCCTTGCAGGCGCCAATATTGTTGAGAAAGGAACTGTTAATGGTACCCAAACCGATTTTGATGGTAATTTTTCGATCATACTCAATGACCCTAGTGCAGAATTAACGGTTTCTTACATTGGTTTTGAAACTCAAGATGTACCTGTAAATGGTCAAAAATCACTAGCTGTAATATTACAGGAAAGTGCAGCAGGTTTAGAAGAAGTGGTAGTAATCGGTTATGGAACTCAAACGAAGAAAGATTTAACCGGTTCTGTTAGTGTTATTGACGGAGCGGCCGTCGAGTCGAGAAGTGTAACCAATGTGTCGAATGCCTTACAGGGTGCTGTAGCTGGTGTTAGTGTTACTAGAAGTGGTTCGGCGCCCGGGTCCGGAAGTAATATTTTGATTCGTGGTGTAACCACTCTTCAAGGAGCCAGTGCCCCTTTGGTTTTAGTTGACAATGTTCCTGTTTCAAATATAGATGATGTGAATCCCGACCAAATCGAAAGCATTTCAATTTTAAAGGACGGAGCTGCTGCGTCTATTTATGGCTCCCGAGCAGCTGCAGGTGTTGTCATTATAACTACAAAAAGAGCCAAGTCGGGCGTCTTTAGTTTAGGCTATAGCGGTGAATATATGGTTAACACACCAACCGAACTTAGAGGTACTGTAAGTGCAATTCCTTATATGCGAATGGATAATGAAAAATCATGGAACGATAATGGGAATGGTGAGAATGAATTTCCCTTGTGGCCTCAAGATTTGATAGAGAATTATCCCGCTCTTAATGCACAAAATCCTGATCAATACCCAGACTTTGATTGGAGGAGTTTGATACTTAGAAAATCTTCATCGGGTTATAGACATAATATTACCATGAGTGGCGGAACTGAAAAACTCAAGACCAATATCAATGTAGGATACGAATTTCAGGACGCCCTATATAATCATCGAGATTGGAAGCGTTATACGGCTAGGGTAAACAACGATATAAAAATCTCAGAAAAGTTTGGTGGTAATGTAGATTTCGCCTTAAAAATCACCAAGGATGATCAACCTGTAATAGATCCTACTTCAAGAGCGATTCAATCAGGTCCGATATATGCGCCAATATGGCAAGATGGAAGAATAGCAGAAAGCAAGTCTGGCGATAATACTTACGCTAGGCTTGTTGATGGAGGATTTTCCTCTAGCGATTCTTATCTGATTTATGGTATGGCAAGTGTTTGGTATAAGCCAATTGAAGAACTTAAGATTTCGGTCAACTTGGCGCCAAATTTTGAATTTAACAAATATAAGTCCTTTAATCGGGCAATACCTTATTGGGCAGCTACAGACCCCGAACAACTGGCCGCCCCGGGTTATATTTCCAATCATAATGAAGCCCAAAGAAGGTTGACCGAACGAAGGGCCAATACCAACACCTTGACGACACAGGCTTTGGTAAATTACGATAAGTCTTTTGGCAATAACAACATTAGTGGTGTTATAGGTTATGAAGAGTTCTCAAATAAATTTGAAAGACTTTCGGTTCAAGGTAATGAATTTGTAAGCAACGATTATCCGTTTTTGAACCAAGCTCCTATAGACAAGGTCTTTAATGAAACTGGCGGTAGCGGAACATCTTTTTCCGAAAATGCCTATTCCTCTTATTTTGGTAGGCTTGAGTATAATTATGATAATACTTATTATTTACAGGGTACGGTGCGAAGAGATGGTTCTTCAAGATTTGGAAAAGACTATCGATGGGGTACTTTCCCATCAGTTTCTTTGGGGTGGGTAATTTCCAATGAAGGTTTCATGCAATCATTAGACCCAGCAATTTCTTTTTTGAAATTCAGGACGTCTTATGGAAGTTTAGGTAACGACAGATTGGGCAATTACCTTTATCAATCGGTTTTGCAATTTAGCGACGTTCTACTCGCCAATGGATCAAATGTTGAAGCCGTTAGGGCTGCTGCGCAACGCTTTCTGGCAATCGAGGATGTAACTTGGGAAACAACTACCTCTTTAAATTTTGGTATCGATCTTAACATGTTCAATAGTAGGTTGTCTTTAACTGCAGATTATTTCAAAAAAGAGACTACAGATATGCTTCTTGATTTAAGTATACCGTCTTTGAGCGGATACGATGATCCAACTGTAAATGTAGGTAGTATGGATTCTGATGGTTGGGAAATCGCCTTGGGATGGAAGGATCAAATAGGAGATTGGAGATATTCTATAACTACGAATTTTTTCGATTCGCAATCGATTATTGGTGATGTTAGGGGAAAAAGAATTTTTGAATATGATGATAGGTTGCTCTCCGAAACTGGTGTTGAATACCAGTCTTGGTATGGCTATCAATCAGATGGGTTGTTTCAAACCCAAGATGAAGTCGATGCTTCACCTGTCACCAGCGATGCTGTTGGTCCAGGTGATATAAAGTATAAAGATATTAGTGGTCCCGAAGGTGTTCCTGATGGCGTTATAAACGAATTGGATCGAACAGTTCTTGATGGTTCTCTACCCCGTTACCAATATGGGGGAACGTTCAACTTGAATTATAAAAATTTTGACTTAGGACTTACTTTTCAGGGTGTAGGAAAGCAGAGTTTTTACTTGGCTCAAAATTATATAAGGCCTTTTCTTGAAACGTGGTTGTCTCCATCTTTTGAGTATGCCGATAGTTACTGGAGTGTTTATAATTCTGCATCGCAAAACCAAAGCGTGAAATACCCTAGGTTGTCTGAAAATGCGTCAAGTAACAACTATCGTTTCTCGGATTATTGGTTGGTAGATGGGTCTTACTTAAGAATAAAGAACCTCACTTTTGGCTATACCCTTCCATCTGATATTTTTGGAGATTCCGGATTCTCAAAATTGAGAATTTACATATCAGGCAATGACATTTTTACATTTGATAACCTTATCGATGGTATCGACCCAGAGCAAAATTTGCGCTTTTCAGGGTATTTAATAAATAAATCTTTCCTGTTAGGGGTCAAAGCTAATTTTTAAGAAACAGATCATGACTACATATATAAAAAAAATAATTTTTGGCCTTTACATGGCCATGTTGGCATTGTCTTGTACCGAATTAGACCTTGCCCAAGAAGATGCTGCCAGTTCTGCAACGTGGTATCAGACAAAAGAACAGTTTAGACAATCCCTTAATGAAGGTTATCGAGAAGTTTTCTGGCCTTTGGACAAGCCTTCAAGTGCAAATAGCATTGGTATCAATGGTTGGACCGATGACTTTCAAAGAAGGGACGCCTTAGACCCCATTAAAGCAGGAACGGTTTCTTCTGAATATGGTGCTGCATCGACGCAATGGGCCAATTTGTACAAGGCGATTACCAGAATGTTGGTGGTTCTCGAGCAAGTAGAAAATCAATCAGGTGTGTTGACAGATGATGAGGTAAGCCAATATAGGGCTGAGGTCAATTATCTAAGGGCGTCTTATTATTCATATTTAATTGCGCATTTTGGCGATGTGCCATTTTATGAGCAAGAACTTACCGTAGATGAATCTTTTGAGTTGCCCAGAACCGATAAAAATGAGATACTACAAAAAATTTACGGGTACTACGATGACGCTGCCTTGAACTTACCGGTAAGGTGGGATGGTGTTAAATATGCCACTAAAGGAGCTGCCTATGCCATGAAGGCCAGAATCGCATTGTATATGGGTGATTATGCAACAGCAGCCGAGGCTGCCGAAGATTGTATGGATTTGGGAGAATATGAATTACATCCTGATTTTGCCGAGTTGTTTGAATCAACCACCAAAAATTCTATCGAAACCATATTTCATATACCTAGAAGTGAGGCGCTTAATACATTTGACCCTGACGATGAACAAGATTATCTGCCGCGTAACCATGGTGGTTGGGGTGCCAGACAACCTACCTGGGAATTGTTGGCAAGTTTTGAATGTACAGATGGCCTTCCCATAGATGAATCACCTCTTTTTGACCCCCAAAATCCGTTTAAGAACAGAGATCCTCGGTGTGCAATGACCATAGTGCCTTTTGGGCAATTAGAAGATGGGGATGGAAGAGAACCTAGTGATGGTACCAATTTTATGGGTATTGAATATACCCCTCACCCGGCTTCAAAGCAAGTATTGAACTTTTCATCTAATGAGTTGATTTTAAATAATGATACTCGTTCAATTGCACGATTTGCATCATTCAACGGTCTAGCTTGGAAAAAGGGCATTACTGAAGATTGGAAAGACTTTCAAACAGATAGTGATAGAATAGTTATACGATATGCCGATGTTCTATTGATGTATGCCGAGTCCAAGATTGAATTAAATCAAATCGATCAAAGTGTTCTCGACGCCATTAACGAAGTTAGAAATAGGGCCTATGCAAATTCAGGTTTAGATACTCCATTGATTACATCGACCGATCAATCGGTCCTGAGATTAAAGATAAGGCAAGAGCGTCGTTCAGAACTTGCTTTTGAAGGTATGCGTTATATGGATTTGATTCGATGGCGTCTCGCCGAAAAAGCCCTGAACGGAGTATTGTATGGAATGCTCGATGTAGCTAGTGATGGTGATGTGAGCATACCGCCCAGTGGGCCTTTGGTTGATGATGTGGTTACTCCTGGTTTATGGTTTTGGGGTATAGTGCCAGAAATCGATGAAGATGGATTACCTGATTTTTCACCGCTATTGGAAGCAGGCTTGTGCAGGGCATTGAATACTACCAGTTTTCCGGAGCGCCAATATTTATGGCCAATACCTGCAGAAGAGAGGTTGTTAAACTCCAATTTGACCCAAAACGAAGGATACTAGTTAGTTATGTTAGTTTGACTGAGAAGGAGCTTCCCTGAATTGAGTTTCAGGGAGCCCTTTTTATGACATTATCAACGATTATCAAAACAAACAATCAAACAATGTTTAAAAAGATAGTATTAGGTTTTGCTTTCCTAGTAACGATAGCATCCTGTAAAAAACAAATAAGTTCTTCAGAGGGGCAAACGAAGGTTTTAACCAAGAATGGAGAAATAAAGTCTATCAGTGGTACACGCCAGATAAGTGGTGTTTATCCCCATCTAACAACTTATGCCCATGGTCGTGAAAATGGCGTTTATGGCTATGGTAATGAATGTGGTATTGGAGCTTTGGCCGAATGGAATGATAAACTTTATATGATCAACTATGCTGCACATCAGCCCAAAGGAAGTGAGCACAAACTCTATATTATTGATGAAAATCTTAATATGGAGGTTTTCGAGGGCAGTATAGGTGGTACACCAACTGCTAGAATGGTACATCAAGAATCCAACCAACTATTGATAGGTCCATATGTTATTGATAGTACCGGACAAATAAGGGTAGTTCCCTACAGCAAAATGGAAGGAAGGCTTAATGCCTATGCAAGACATTTGAAAGATCCTGAAAATTGGGTCTATATGTATGATATGGAGGGTATGCTTTACGAACTTAATGTAAATGACTTAAGTGTTAATAAGTTGTATCAGGATCCGCTTCCAGGATGGCACGGAAAAGGCGGTTATACAAGTCAAGGCCGTTTGGTTATATCAAATAATGGCGAGCACGCTAGCGAAGGTAGGGTGACTCATGACACGCAAGACTGGGATAACAATGATTTTCAATGGGAAGAGAGTTGGAAAGTTGATAAAGAAAATATTTTCGGTCATGATAAACTGGGGATATTGGCCGAATTCGACGGTAAGAATTTTAAAGTAGTAGAAAGAAAACAGTATACCGATATTACCACCAAAAATGGTATTTATGCCATACCGAATGATGATTCGCCGCTTTGGGCGATAGGTTGGGATGCGAAGTCTGTGCGATTGAAAGTACTGGATGCGGGAAAATGGTATACCTATCTTTTGCCAAAGGCAACCTACAACAATGACCCACCTCATGGTTGGTTTACCGAATGGCCAAGAATAAGGTCGATCGGTAATGATAAAATGATGATGGATATGCACGGAATGTTTTTCGATTTTCCTAAAACTTTCTCAGCTTCGAACACGAGTGGTATAAGGCCAATAGGCTCTCATCTAAGATATATACCCGATTTTATAAATTGGAACGGCCAATTAATTTTGGCAACCGATGAAACCAGTATTCAGGGTAACCCCTTAGCTGGTCAGCCGCAGTCGAACCTATGGTTCGGTAGTTATTCGCAACTATCTGAATGGGGCCCTTCATCCGCTTATGGCGCTATTTGGCTTAAAGAAGATGTACAGAAAAACAAACCCTCTGATCCGTTTCTAATTTCTGGTTTTGATAACCGAATGATTCATTTTAGAAATTACGGCAATACTTCGGTAGAACTTATCATTGAGATTGACATAAAAGGTAATAACGCTTGGGAAGAATTGAAGGTTTTAACGATTCCTGCTGACGGTTATGTTGCTGATATTTTCGATGAGGGACTGGATGGTGAATGGATCCGTTTAAAGTCTGATATCGATGCCCAATTGACAGCTTCTATTCACTTAACTGATGATGATTTGAATGATGGGGTTGAAGGTAGGTCCCTTTTTAGAGATTTGGTAGATATTGATGATGATAGTGAAGTAAACCATGCGAAATTATACAGCAATAAGACAAATTTTAACCTAAGTATTTTTAATGGTGCTATTGTTGAAGGCAAGTTTGAGCCCGGTAATGAATGGGAGTTTAGCAAGTTCGATTTTAAGTTTCAACCAGGTATTCAGGATACCACCGCTCGAGAGGCCTTGGTTTTGGAAACTATAGGGAAGCAAGTGAGCTTTGATAACAAGAAAGAAGAATCTGAAGAGAACTCCAATTCAAGTTTACCCGTTTGGTCTGAAGACGCAGCCTCAATAATAATTAATGCAAAGGAATATAAATTAAGACTACCAAAGGGTAAGTCTGATTATAAGTCTATTTTACCCGCCGGAACGGCTCGCTTCAGAAGAGAGGTAGAATCAGAAAGAGAGCTTGCAAACGTAGGGGGTACTTTCTATGAACTGCCCCTATTTAAAGTGGGTCAAGAACCTAGGTATAAAATGATGCGACCCGTCTCAACGCATAACAAACAAATTACTGATTTTAATACTTGGAATGGCCTTTTGGTACTAAGCGGAGTAAAAAAAGGAGCTCTTAAATCAGAACATGTTTATACGAATGAAGATAATTCGGCAAGTATATGGCTCGGCGGAATCGATGATTTGTGGAAGTATGGAAAGCCGGTAGGTGAAGGTGGCCCTTGGAAAGATTCAAAGGTTATTGCGGGTGAAATGAGCGATTTATACCTAATGACCGGGTACGATAAGAAGACCCTCGAATTACAAGCTGATAAGAAAACGAAAGTTACACTCTATGTTCATGTCAACCACTATCTCGATGAAGCGATTCCCTACAAAACTTTTGAACTTCAACCGAACAAAAAAATAACATATGAATTTCCTGACGGTTTTAGTGCTCACTGGGCTCAACTAAAATCAGATGAAGATTGTAAGATAACTTCTTGGTTTATCTATGAATAATGAATTTAAAATAAATAATATGAATATGCTTTTTCGATTGGTACTCATTATTACTAGTTGTGTGCAAATCAGTGCAGCACAAGAACTTCTTGTCGAGGCCGAGAGTTTTGATCAGCCTGGCGGGTGGGTAGTTGACCCTCAATTTGTTGAACAAATGGGTTCACCTTATTTAATGGCTCACGGCATGGGTGAACCTGTTGCCAATGCAGTAACCTCTGTTGAGTTTCCTAAAAAGGGAGAATACCACGTATGGGTTCGTACCATGAATTGGGCTCCTGGAGATTGGGAAGCTCCGGGCAGATTCGGGCTTACAATCAATGGTCACGCCTTTGAAAATGAACTCGGTAAACGTTCCGGATGGGGTTGGGAATATGTAGGTTCAATAAATTTAGATACTAAAACGGCAAAGCTTGAATTGATTGATTTTACTGGATTCAATGGTCGGTGTGATGCTGTATATTTTTCTAGTAAAAAAATCTCACCGCCCTCATCTCCTAAAAACCTGGCAGAATGGAGGGCCAAAATAGCTCAAGAACCGAACAAGCCTGCTAAATCGGAAGATTATGATTTGGTTGTAACAGGAGGTGGCATTGCAGGTTGTGCGGCTGCCATTGCAGCTGCAGAACAGGGAATGAAAGTAGCCTTGATTCATGATAGACCAGTGTTGGGAGGTAACGCCAGTAGTGAAATAAGAGTTCATACGCTGGGAATTTACGGGCATTTCGAGCGTATTCTTAAAAAGTTGGATACCGAACATTACCCAAATGGCTCAGCCGATGCTAAGATTGACCAGAAAAAAAGGGATGATAATGTCAAAAGTTATAAGAATATTCATCTTTATCTTAATTGGAGGGCCTACGATGCAGTGACTGAGGAAGAAACTATAAAATATGTTGATGCACGTCAAACAAAGACAGGAGAGAGAAAAAGATTTTCGGCCCCATATTTCGTTGATTCGACGGGCGACGGATGGATAGGCTATTGGGCGGGAGCAGAATTTTCATACGGGAGGGAGAGCGTTGATAAGTATGGAGAAGATTGGGAAGAGTGGGGCGAACTATGGAGCCCGGAAGAGGCTGACAACGCTGTAATGGGCTCTTCGGTATTATGGGGGTCAAAAGAGACCGAACAAGAACAGCAATTTCCTGAGGTGCCTTGGGCAATGACTGTAGCCAAAAAATATCAAGAAATAAACGGTGAATGGCAATGGGAGTTCAGTAGAAACGATTTGAATCAGATTGATGATGCAGAAGAAATCAGAGACCACATGTTAATGGCAATATATGGTTCTTTCGCTAATGCCAAAAAAGACCCTAAAAATGCCAATAGAAAATTAGAATGGGTGTCATATCTGGTGGGTAAAAGAGAGTCAAGAAGGTTGGTAGGCGACCATATTTTCACCTTTAACGATGCCAAAGCTGGCACAAAATTTCCTGATGCGGTGGTGGAAGAAACAAGGGAAGTAGACGTACATTATCAAACTGTTTTGGAAAATGAGAAGAATCCTGATTTCATTTCTGAGGCTTTGTTCTTTAAAACACCAAAATATTACATCCCCTACAGAAGCCTTTATTCAAAGAATATTACTAATCTATTTATGGCGGGTAGAAATTTTAGTACCTCACATGTGGGGCTCGGCGGCCCGAGGGTTATGCGTACCACAGGTCAAATGGGTGCAGCTGTAGGCCTAGCCGCATCGCTTTGTAAAAAATACGATGTAAACCCGCGAGATGTTTATGTTGGGTATCTCAATGAGTACTTGAAATTGATAGAAGATCAAAAGTATCTGAAAATTCCAGCTTCAAAACAATGAAACTAATTGCGGTCATATTCTTTTTTGCCGTGCACATGTCATGGTCGCAGTTTGATAGGGTCAATTCGTTTTCAAATAATAAGTGGGCTGGTGGCCAACAACTTGAAAAGCCACAATTTTTTATTTTACCCTGGCAACCGGGAACTCAACTTGTTGAAAAGGAAACCAATTTGAGTATTAAGGTCGACTCTTTAGGTTTAAAACCTGTCAAGGCACTACAAGATAGTTCAGGTACAATAATTATTTATGTTTCAGATATCTCTACACCGGTTTGTGCAGATGGTGATTGTCGCTTAATGGACATTCGGTTTTATTGGACCTTACTTGGAGGATATGCAGGTTTTGATAGTTATCAACAGAGTCCACTTACAAAACACGACCATGATGAGTTTGTGTATGCCGATTACCTTAAGCTACATCAACTTTTGTTGGATGATAACTCGATTCTAAAACGTAGAAAAGTTGATGAACTTGTCAAAAAGCCGCAAGTTTCAGAAAATGAGAATGTTGATGCTGTCGCAGGTGCAACGATAAAAGAAGTTAAGGAATCCGTCGTTTCAGGAGCATTATATTCTTGCTATACGGCATGGCACATAGTGCATGGCGTCGTTAAGAACCAAATACGAGAACTTACGGTTAAGGGTTTGAGCGAGGATCAGTTGGTTTCTATGTTATCAGTAGATAATCCAGACTATCAGATATTTGTACTTAAAAGATTCTCAAAGGCTCAATATGAAAAGAACTATAAGCAGATTGCCGCCATATTTAAAGACGGAATACCTCTGGTAAGAAGTTACATAGTTAAAAATGTACCAAGCTCATTTTGGGAAAATGAAACCTTACAAACACCTTTTTGGAATTGTTTCTCTGATTTAGACATCAACTCGAGGAGTTTGTTGCTTGAAAAAATAGCAATGGCTCCTTTGACTATTATCTATGAGTTGTCCAAAAATCTTGGGGTAATGACCAAAAACCAATTGAAGCAATATTTAAATCATTTGTCAAATACTAAGGGTATCGATAAAGTTCTAATTGAATCTCTAAAATCATTTGCCGATGACCCCAATGAGACTTATAACTATTTGGTTGATAATTTTTTAGAAGATTATGTTGAATGAGAAAAGTTCTAAAGCCGTAGAGCTTTTCTATTATAATTAATCATGGTTTCTCTTATTATTTCCATTTTAGCCTTAATTGCCGGCTATTTTTTATACGGCAGGTTTGTAGAAAGGGTATTTGGCCTCAAGGATAATAAAACTCCTGCTCACAGGCTGCGCGATAATGTAGATTACCTACCCTTGCCTACTTGGAAGGTATTTTTGATTCAATTTTTAAATATTGCAGGTCTGGGTCCCATATTTGGAGCCATATCTGGTGCAATGTTCGGGCCATCTGCTTTTCTTTGGATCGTTTTGGGAAGCATTTTTGCGGGTGCTGTACACGATTATATGTCAGGCATGCTTTCAGTAAGGCACGATGGGTTGAGCATAAGTGAAATTGTGGGTATTTATCTTGGATCGGGTGCCAAATACTTGATGCGCATTTTTACCGTGATTCTTTTGATTTTTGTGGGAACTGTTTTTCTCGTTGGTCCGGCAAAAATATTAAATGGTATGGTGCCAGATTCGATAGGTGTATGGCTATGGGTTGGCTTTATTTTAGTGTACTATATTCTCTCAACAGTTTTACCTATAGATAAATTAATAAGTAAGTTCTATCCAATATTCGGAATAGCAATGCTATTCATGGCCGTTGGCCTGTTAATAGCACTTTTTTTAGGTGATTATGAGGTTCCTGAACTGGTGGTGTCCAATTTGTATAATATGAGTTCAGATCCTGAAACGACGCCTTTGTTTCCTATCTTGTTTGTGACTATAGCTTGTGGTGCTATTTCAGGTTTTCATGCTACACAATCCCCCTTAATGGCTCGCTGCATAAAGAATGAACGCCTCGGCAAGAAAGTATTCTTTGGTACCATGATAACAGAAGGTGTGGTAGCATTGATATGGGCTGCTGCAGCAATGGCTTTTTTTGGAGATGTTGATGGGCTAAATAGTTCTATGCGCGCAAATAACAATAATGCAGCCTGGGCGGCGAATGAAATTTCTTTGAATATGTTAGGCGGCATAGGAGGTATTTTGGCGTTGTTGGGCATAGTTGCCGCTCCAATAACATCAGGAGATACTGCGTTCAGGTCTGCTCGTCTGATACTAAGTGATGTTTTTAAATTCAATCAGGGTAAGGTGAAAAACAGACTTTTAATTAGTGGTCCGTTATTTGTCATTGCCTTTCTCTTGACCCAAATAGATTTCGGAATTATTTGGAGGTATTTCGCTTGGAGTAATCAAGCTTTGGCAACGGTCGTTCTTTGGACGGTAACCACTTATTTGGTTTATGAGAACAAACTTTTTTTGATTTCCTTTTTACCTGCATTATTTATGACGATGGTCACGACGACCTATATTCTTGTTGCACCCGAGGGGCTCGGGTTACCGATTAATTGGGGCTATTGTGGTGGAACAATTGCGACCGCAATGGTTTCTGTCGCATTTTGGCATCACATCATTCAAAGAAAGAAAATGACTTTAAAACTATGAGTAAATTTTATGTTGTTTTTGTTGTAGGTATGGCCCTACTGATGAACTCTTGCGGTGATAATAGCTCATCAGAAGAGCTACTCAAAAGTATAGACATTAATAAGCCCATCTATCGAATATTGACTTATGAGGATACCGGATTGAATTTTATGAATAAAATTCAAGAGACCACTACTATGAACGGATTTTATTATGAATATTACTATAACGGGGGAGGTGTTGCGGTAGCCGATTTTAATAATGACGGTCTAGAAGATGTTTACTTCATTAGTAACCTAAGAACCAACAAGCTTTATTTGAATCAAGGAAAGTTGAAATTTAAAAACGTAAGTGTTCAATCAAATACCCAAGGAAGAGGAGGTTTTCCTACAGGTGTATCCGTAATTGATATCAATAATGATGGTTTAAAAGATATTTATATTCTAAAATCGGGGAGGTTTGAAGACGATGAGCTATTGAAAAATGAACTATTAATAAATCAAGGTGTAAACAGCAACGGCTTACCGATGTTTAAGGAAGATGCAGCTTCCTACGGATTAGATTTACCGCATTACTCCACACAGGCCAGTTTTTTCGATTATGATAAAGATGGTGATTTAGATATGTTTCTGGTCAATCATAATATCGAGACGTATGACCTTGAAAATATTGAGGAAATACAAAAAGAGAGTTCAGATAGAATTGGCGAAAAACTTTTTCGAAACGATAATGGTTTTTTTATAGATGTAACAGCAAACACCGGTATTGTAAGTAATAATCTAGGGTTCGGTCTCGCCGTTGCCATTGGAGATGTCAATAATGATGAATGGCCTGATGTTTACACGAGTAATGATTACTACGAAAAAGACCATTTATATCTAAACAATAAAAATGGAACTTTTTCAGAAGTTTCGTTGAAAGCGTTTAACCACATATCTACTTTTTCAATGGGTAGCGACATGGCAGACATCAACAACGATGGCCTGCTTGATATAATGACTTTAGATATGATGGCCGAAGATAATTATACGCAGAAGACCAGTATGAGCGGTATGAACGTGGCCAATTTTTATAAGGTAGAAGATTTAGGTTTGCATAGTCAATATATGTACAATGCCCTTCAGCTGAACAATGGGGCTTTACTTGAAGAAAGTATTCCTATTTTTTCTGATGTAGCGCAAATTGCGGGAGTATCTAGCACTGATTGGAGTTGGGCACCACTACTTTTTGATATGGACAATGATGGAAATAGAGATTTGTTCATTACGAATGGTATAAAAAGAGATTTTAGAAATAATGATTTTGTGAATTATTTCGAGGAAAAATACCAAGAGGGAAAACGAAAGAAGAAAATTGACCTGGTCGAACATATCGATGATTTATTGGATAGGTTACCTGAAAGGGCAAAGCAAAATTACCTCTATCGTAACTTAGGGAATCTTAATTTTCAAAAATTGAATATGGAACAGCCCGAAACTTTTGCAAGTGGTGCCGCCTACGCAGATTTTGATAATGACGGAGACCTTGATGTAGTGGTTAACAATACTGACGATTTTGCCCACCTATACGAAAATATCGCTGATAGTAATAACTACATTGACATTTCACTTAAGGGATATCCGAAAAATTTGGATGCTCTGGGAGCACGAGTAAACATTTATACGAAAGGTCATGTAAGTATGGCTGAAAATTTTTTCACAAGAGGTTTTCAATCTTCAATGGCCGGGCCTATGCACTTTGGGTTGAAAGATAATGCCATGATCGATTCTATTGTTGTATTATGGCCAAATGGTAAATACCAAGTATTGAATGAAATAGTCTCTAACCAAAAGTTAGAAATAGTATATGATCCAAACAAAGAATATCCCTCTCAGAATGATTTAAACCCAATATTTAAGGAAAACACTTTAGGTCGTGGTGTTGATTTCACCCATGCAGAAAATGACTATAACGATTTTGAGCTTGAGACCCTTTTACCTCACAAAATGTCTCAATTTGGGCCTGCCCTGAGCGTAGCAGATGTAAACGGAGATGGTTTGGAGGATTTTTATATTGGGGGAGCAAAAGGACAAAAAGGGGTTTTGTATCTGCAAAACGAAAATTCCAGTTTTCACCCTCTTAAAATTTCAGACTTTGAAAAAGATAAAAATCACGAAGATACGAGCGCTTTGTTTTTTGATGCCGATGGTGACGGAGATAAGGACCTTTATGTGGTAAGCGGAGGTAATGAAGAAGAAGCCGATAGTGATTATTATCAGGATCGCCTGTACCTGAATGGAGGAAAAGGTGATTTTCATAATGTATCTTCGGCCTTGCCTACTCTTACGGCCAGCGGAATGTCAGTTGATGCTCACGATTACGATCAAGATGGTGATCTTGATTTGTTTGTTGGTTCCAGGTTACTTCCAAAAAAATACGGGTTGCCGGCAAAAAGCTATCTGTTGGAAAACAAGTCAGAATCCGAAGAAATCAGATTTGAGGATGTTACTTCTGAATTGATTCCCGAAATGTTGAAATTTGGGATGGTCACAGATGCCATTTGGATAGATATTGATGGGGATACTATAAAGGAACTGCTTATTTCAGAAGAGTGGGGCGGCATATCCATATTTAAATATGAAGATGGTCGATTTTCAAATAAATCAGAATTATGGGGGTTAAAAAATCAAATTGGCTGGTGGAATACTATTGTGCCCAGTGATATCGACGATGATGGAGATATAGATATTCTTGCAGGTAATTTGGGGCTTAATTACAAGTATAAGGCTTCTCATGACGCTCCGTTTCATTTGTATGTAAATGATTTTGATAAGAATAGTACCAGCGATATTGTATTGGGCTTCCAGCAAAGTGACAAACAATATCCTTTAAGAGGTAGAGAGTGTACATCAAATCAAATGCCTTTTGTTAAAAAGAAATTTGAGACCTATGACGCTTTCGCAAAGGCAAGTTTACAAGAAGTTTATGGTGATGGGCTAACAAATAGTATTCATAGGAAAGCAACTAACTTTGCCAGTGGAATATTTGAAAATGTAGATAATAAGCGTTTTGAATTTCGTCATCTGCCAAACGAAATTCAAATTTCCTCGATTAACAGAATTCTCCCTCATTATAATGATGATAGTAATCGAACGGATTTAGTTCTTTTAGGTAATTTATATGCGTCAGAGGTAGAAACTCCTAGAAACGACGCAAGTTTTGGGCATTACCTTCGTAATATTGGAGCATTTGATTTTGAAGTAGTTCCTTCTAAATCATCAGGTCTAGTTGTTAGGGGTGATGTGAGGGGGGCATCATTTATATCTTTAGGACACAAAGGGGATGAAGCAATTTTAGTGGCAAGAAATGATGATAGGCTGCTTTTGCTCGAAATCAATGAATAGGTAATGCTGAAAAAAGCCATTTTATATTTTCTTTTTTTTGGAATTTTCCCTTTTGAATTAATGTCAATCGGCATAAATCCAACATTTGATACCATACCACCCAATATCATCGTATTCATAGCAGACGATATTAGCTGGAACGACTTCGGATGCTATGGTAACAAAGATGTTCAAACACCAAATATTGATGGGTTGGCCGAGGGAGGTCTTAGATTTGATAATGCCATTTTAACAACTAGTTCCTGTAGTCCTAGTAGAATTAGTATCATGACTGGTCGATATCCTCATAATACAGGTGCTGCAGAACTACATACGGAACCAAAAAGAAATTTTAGTTCGATTGCCTCACAATTGAAAAATAAAGGCTACCACACAGGCCAGGCAGGTAAATGGCACATGGGAGATCTTTTGCGAAACGGTTTCGATGTAATTCATGATAATGGAAAGGCAAATGGAGATGGGGGAGAGGACATGTGGTTACCTGCACTTAAAGACCGAGATAAAAGCCGACCATTTTTCTTTTGGTTCGCATCCATGGATGCTCACAGGCCGTGGGGTGCTAATAATTTTTCTGGAACTCATTTACCGGAGACTGTTGAGGTGCCAAAAACCTTGGTGAATGATGGACCTACAAAAATTGATATAGCCCGATACTATGATGAGATCAAACGGTTTGACCACCATATAGGTCAAGTGGTGACTTTGTTAAAAAAAGAAGGGCAATATGATAATACCCTTATTCTTATTATGGCGGATAACGGGAGACCGTTTCCAAGAGATAAAACCAGAATGTATGATTCAGGTCTAAAGACACCTTTTATTGCTCACTGGCCGAATAAGATTAAAAAGGGTGTTAGTAAAGCTTTAATTAGTATAATGGATTTGGCTCCAACAATTCTGGAAGTTTGTGGTGCAGAAACCCCAAAAAGTTTTCAAGGCAGAAGCTTCAAAAAATTATTGACAAATCCTGCGGCAAGTTTTAGAAACTATGCTTTTGGTGAACATAATTGGCATGACCATGAAGCACATGAAAGGGTTATTAGAACATCAGAATACTTATATATTCTTAATTCAAGACCCAAGTACGCTAATCAGGGGCCGGCAGACGCCTTGAAGAGCCCATCATTTCAAGCCTTAAAACAAGAAAAAATAGATGGAAGCCTTACGGAGGCGCAAAATGATGTTTTTCTGAAACCACGGTCAATGGAAGAGCTCTTTAAATTATCGACTGATACAAATCAGTATGACAATTTGTTAGGAAATAACACTTATCAAGACATTCATATAACTCTTAGAACGATTTTAGAAAAGTGGATGATAGAAACAGGTGATTCTATACCCGATAATCTTACAGGAGACTGGTACACTCGAGACGATGGAAGCCGAATTGAAGAAGGTTTTCAAACTCGCGGGGTTATGCCCGGATTAAAACATAAGGCTGATTTAATTGATGCTAGCGGACCCTTTTAGATGAAGGAAAAATAGTCTTTATGCACCTAATTGGTCCATAGGAAAAGTATGGTGTCGCACATTTAAAAAGGGTTGTAAAGTTTTTAAAATATTTGTTTAATGGCGATGTCTTCGAGAGCTTTAAGCTTTGCTTTCTCACATTTGTGTGCCAATTAGACCTAATCCCTATTCTTCATCAGAGTATTCTAAGATATCGCCCGGCTGGCAATCTAAGGCTTGACAGATTGCTTCCAACGTACTGAAACGTACGGCTTTGGCTTTGCCCGTCTTTAGAATTGATAGGTTTGATAAGGTAAGACCCACTCTATCTGAAAGTTCGTTGAGAGAAATCTTCTGTTGCGCCATAACGACATCTAAGTTTACGATAATTGGCATAATTATATGGTCATTTCGTTTTCTGATTTCATGTCAATAGCGTTCTGCAAGATTCTTTCTAAAACATTTATCGCAACAGCCACTGATATGGATGCAAATGAGGATACTATACACATAGCCAGAAACCCAGCAGGGTCATCATCTTTATGATGAAATATCCGTACATAAATGGCCGCAAGAGCAATAGCGATACTGACAATAATCGCACAATGCTTAATACTTTTTAAGGTTCTCAATGAGGTGAGGGAAAACAGTCGATTTTGACCAATATATCCTAGAAGTTTGATAGCCTTATACAAAGCCACAAAAAATGCTATGGATGCTAGATATCCATATAAAATTAAGGGGTCCATATAAATATGTAATAAGTCTAAATTCTCGGCTCTGCCTTCGAGCATCGGAAATCGAATCAATATGATAAGGGTGACGATGGCCAGAAGAACAACGCCCGACTGAAGAAACCTGATAGAAGTTTTTTTCATAACTACACTTAGAATAAAATCTAAGACAAGATTACAATTTTTTATTGATATTCAATAAAAATAATTTGTATTTCAATAAAATTGAAAATGATTCTTAGTAAGAAATTTGAAAAATGGTTTTTACTATAATCCTTTTAAATAGTAAGGGCATAAGGAGCCTTTAGTGTGCTACCTCAACCACTACGTTCCCTTTTTTTCTTCCTTGATCAACATACTCATGGGCAGCTACTATTTCAGAAATTGAAAAGCACCGGTCTATATAGGGTTTGATTTTTTCTTCTTTGGTAAGTTCAAGTAGGCGGTTCAAATGTTCTTGTTTGGGGTTCGTGATGGCGTTGATTGAAACGAAGCTACCATTCAGCTTCAATACTTTCTTTGCCTGCGATTTGGTTATCTTGCCGACCGCATCAAAAACGATGTCAAACCTCTCGTTGATCAGTGTGAAATCATTTTGGTGATAGTCAATAGCACTGTCGGCTCCGAGAGATTGTACCATTTCGAAATTAGAGCCACTGCAAACGGCCACAACTTTGGCGCCTTGGCTTTCGGCAATTTGCACGGCAAAGCTACCCACGCTACCTGATGCACCATAAACCAAAACATTTTGTCCTTTACTAAGGCCAGCTTTGTCAAGAAGGAATAGGGCCGTCATACCCCCTACAGGTAGAGCGGCTGCTTCGTTAAAATCTAAATTTTTCGGTTTTTTGCCAAGCACCCCCTTTTTTCTTACTACCGGTACACTTATATATTCGGTATACGAACCGGTCGAAAGAGTGGTTGGGGTGCCAAGAACTTCGTCTCCGATTTTATATAAAGTAACATCTTTACCTACCGCTTCTACAACTCCGGAAAATTCATGCCCTAAAATTTCTTTTTTAGGTTTGAACAGCCCGTAGATCAAGCGAACGAATAACCATGCTATAGGGGGAAAGTTACTGGCGCGTAATCTGGTATCGCCTGAAGTAACGGTGGTAGAATAAATCTTTACCAGAATTTCATTTTTTTTGACTGTTGGTTTTTCGATATCCATCAATATCAAAACATGGGGCGGGCCATATTGTTTGTATACAACTGCTTTCATAATCAAATATTCGACTAAGCCTTTAAAGGCCATATGTTAAAGGGGCTACAAAGAATCTTGGCAAAATGAAAAGGGGGAGGTAAATTTGGCTTTGACATTTTCTCGTCAAAGCGCAGGCCAAGTTTCTAAGTTATGGCTAGTAAAGTACAAAAATTGCAATTAGGAAGTGATAGACTTAAAATCATTATGGTAATTCACTTTTTCCTATAAACCGCAGTATTAGAAAAAAGAAAAGCCATCAACAAAGATTGATGGCTTTTGGCTTTGTAGCGGGGACTGGACTCGAACCAGCGACCTTCGGGTTATGAGCCCGACGAGCTACCTACTGCTCTACCCCGCGATGTGGGTTTCTTCTCTCTTGCAATTACTACTGCAGTTCATGACACTGCCGAGAAGAGCGCTACTATTCGTAACGGGCGACAAATATACAACTGTTTTATGGTATTATCAAAACTTGTTGCAGAATCTTTTTTAACTACCTTCATAAATACTTAAAATGCATACCTTCGAGACTTGCTATACATTTTATGGAGATAATCAACGACTTTATTGCAAGGGCCTTACCATTCACCGAGTGGCCCATGTTTATACTTTTAATTGGTGGCGGACTTTTCTTGGTCGCGTACTCTAAATTTTTGCCCTATCGTTTTTTTGGCCACGCCATTGCTATTACAGCCGGTAAATACGATGATAAATCGGCGCAAGGCGATGTGAGCTCATTTCAGGCTCTTTCTGCTGCAGTGGCCGCGACCGTTGGTCTTGGTAATATATCTGGGGTCGCCATTGCCATTCATGATGGTGGGCCTGGCGTTGTTTTTTGGATATGGGTTACCGCCTTGATCGGCATGTGTATCAAGTTCTATTCCTGTAGTCTTGCGGTTATGTACCGATCTTCAGACGCCGATGGAAAACTGCAGGGCGGGCCGATGTATTATATAACCAAAGGTTTGGGAGAAAAGGCAAAACCTTTGGCCGTATTCTTTGCGATTTGTGGACTCTTTGGTTTTTTAGGTGTCTTTACGGCCAATCAGTTTACCGAGACTTTTATGAGCGTGGTTGAGCCAAATGAATCTATTGCCAATTTTGGCGATTTTAATTGGCAATTGGGCATAGGTGTCGTTTTGGCCATTATTACTTCATTTGTGATTTTCGGTGGACTTACAAAAATTGCTAAAGTGGCTTCTGCTATTGTGCCATTTATGGTATTGGTCTATCTCATTGCCGTCGTGGTGGTTATGTCGCTCAATGCATCTCAAATTATTCCCTCTCTTAAAATGATATTTGCCGAAGCTTGGAATTTTAAGACTGTGGTAACCGGCGGATTTTGGGGGCTGGTCATTATCGGTATACGCAGGGCCATGTTTTCTAACGAGGCCGGTCTTGGTAGTGCGCCCATGTATCACGGGCAGTCGAAAACTGATAGCCCTATCAAAGAGGGTTTGGTGGCCATGTTAGGCCCCTTTATAGATACTATTTTGGTTTGCACCTTTACGGCGGTCGTGATTATTCTAAGTGGCGCTTATTTAGAAGATAGTAGCGGAATTGTTATGACACTTTCCGCATTTGAAAAGACATTGTTCGGTTATGGCGATGACCTGTTGATGCTAATTGTTACTGCGTTTGCTCTATCTACACTATTCACCTATTCTTACTATGGGGTAAAGTGCCTATCGTTTTTAACGAATCCCAAAATCGGTAAACTGTATAACTGGTACTTCGTAATTATGATTGTTTTTGCGGCCGTGGCATCTTTAGAACTGGTTAAAAATCTCATCGATCTTTCTTATGCATTAATGGTCATACCCAATATGATTGCCGTACTTTTGTTGGCGCCTAAAGTGAATAAAGAGGCAAAGAAATATTTTCAGAGGTTGAAAGGTGAGCACTGATAATTTTGAACATGAGTTTTTTGGGATTGGCATTCAGAACGGAAAAACACCCGAGAACTTAGGGGTGCTATGGCGCACGGCCCAAAATCTTGGCGCAAGCTTTATTTTTACCATAGGAAACAGGTATGCTAAGCAATCTAGTGATACGCATCACGCGGTTAAGGCAATGCCGTATTTTCATTATGAGACTTTTGATGATTTTTACGCCAATTTACCTAAAGGTGCCATGTTGGTGGGGGTTGAAATGAAAGATGGATCCGTTGATTTAGAATCTTTTAATCACCCCAGAAGATGTGTTTATTTATTAGGAGCTGAAGATCACGGTCTATCGAATAGAGCCTGTGAAAAATCACATCATTTGGTCCAATTCAAATCGACCAAAAGCTTGAATGTTGCCGTTGCAGGAAGCATTGTTATGTACGATAGAAATCTACCAAAACCACGAATGCGCTAATAGAATTAATCATGGGAGAACATAAATCAGGGTTTGTAAATATTATCGGCAACCCTAATGTAGGCAAGTCAACTTTGATGAATGCCTTTGTGGGTGAGAAGCTTTCGATAATAACCTCAAAGGCACAGACTACAAGACACCGTATTTTGGGTATTGTAAATGGAGATGATTTTCAGGTGATATTGTCTGATACACCAGGCATTATTAAACCCGCTTACGAGCTTCAAACATCTATGATGAACTTCGTAAAGACTGCTTTTGAAGATGCAGATGTATTGATTTATATGGTAGAAATAGGGGAGAAAGCTCTAAAGGACGAAGCTTTTTTCGAAAAAATAAAAAATAGCAAAATACCCGTACTTCTTCTATTGAACAAAGTAGATACGGCCACCCAAGAATTGTTGGAAGAGCAGGTACAGTACTGGCAAGAGTTGCTTCCTACGGTTGAATTGCATCCTATCTCGGCCTTGAGTAATTTCAATATCAAAAATGTATTTGAGCGCATCATCGAATTGCTTCCCGAGGGGCCTGCCTACTACCCTAAAGACCAATTGACCGATAGGCCTGAAAGGTTTTTTGTGAATGAGACCATTCGTGAAAAAATTCTTCTTCACTACAAAAAAGAGATTCCTTATGCGGTAGAAATAGAAACGGAAGAGTTTCTTGAAGATGATGATATTATTCGAATGCGAGCAGTCATTATGGTAGAGCGTGATTCCCAAAAAGGCATCATTATAGGTCACAAAGGGGCTGCCCTAAAGAAAGTAGGGGTAGAGGCGCGTAAAGATCTAGAGCAGTTTTTCGGTAAGCAAGTTCATATCGAGCTTTATGTAAAAGTGAACAAAAACTGGCGAAGCGATATGAGGCAACTCAAGCGCTTCGGTTACAATCAAAATTGATTCATAACTATAGCTTATAGATAAGATTACGTTCTGGTTACGATGGTTTTTCATTTTCGTAAAAGTTAAATAACACCACTGAAAATGAAAAAACCACTAGTAATTGCGCTCATGGCGGGCGTTTTTCTTTCCTCATGTATTAAAGATTACATAGGGCACCCTGGCGAAGAGCCTGATAAAGGATTGTCGGGGCTTAAATTCACTAAAATCGGCACTTTTATAAACGGAACCGGCGATGAAGGCTTTGCCGAGATTAGCGCTTATGATGATAAGACCAAAAGGTTGTTTATCGTTAATCCGAACGACGGAGAAGTCTCCGTATGGGATATCTCCAATCCTTCTTCAGCAGTTAAGCAATCAGGTATTTCTCTAACGGGAACACCGAATAGTGTTGATGTGCATGAGGGTGTATTGGCGGTGGCCGTAGAGAACCCGAACAAGCAGGCCAACGGGTCGATAGCTCTTTATGATACCGAATCGTTGCAATTGTTGGAAACTTACACTGCTGGTGCGTTGCCAGATATGGTTACCTTTTCCCCTAATGGTAAATATATCGTTGCTGCCAATGAAGGTGAACCTAATGATGATTATACGGTTGATCCCGAAGGGTCTATAACCGTGATCGATTTGAAAAAGAAAGAAATCGGCACCTTGTTTTTTACCAACTTTACGAAAGAGGGCATTGGCAACGATTTTAGGGTTTTTGGCCCTGGAGCCAACTTGGCCCAAGATATCGAACCTGAATATGTGGCTATTTCAGATGATAGTAAATATGCCTATGTAACCCTGCAAGAGAATAACGGAATGGCAGTGGTCGATTTAAAATCAATGGTCATTAAAGAAGTGTATGGGCTTGGTGTAAAAGACCATTCGCTTCCTGAAAACCAATTAGATGCCAGCAATGATGACGGTATCGTAGGTAACTTTCAGAATTGGCCCGTCTACGGTTTTTATATGCCTGATGCCATCACATTTGCAAAGATAAAAGGAACCAATTATCTAATTACGGCCAATGAAGGAGATGCTCGGGATTATGATGGATATTCAGAAGAGGCAAGGGTAAAAGACCTAGAGCTTGATGCCACTGTATTCCCGAATGCCGAAGAGCTTCAAGAAGATGAGAATTTAGGAAGGCTAAAAACGACTTTGGCCAATGGTGATATAGATGGTGATGGAGACTATGATAAAATCTATTCGTACGGTGCCCGTTCGTTCTCTATTTGGGATACCTATGGTACTTTGGTTTACGATAGTGGCGACGATATAGGGCGCCAAACCTTTGAGATTGCCCCTGCATTTTTTAATGCAGATGAAGGGGAGGCAGATGGCCGAAGCGATGATAAAGGAGCGGAACCTGAAGCCGTAACTACGCTGAAAGTAGGTGGGTCGACCTTACTATTTGTCGGGCTAGAGCGTACAGGTGGTGTTTTGGTATATGATATAACCAACCCAACGGCGCCTGAATTTTTGAATTGGATTTTTGATGCCCAAGACATTGCTCCAGAAGGGCTGCTAGTGGTGCCAGCAGAGAAGAGCCCAACGAAAGAAGATTTGTTGATCATTACCAATGAAGTCTCGAATACGGTTTCGATTTACGAAATCAACTCTTAATTTTTAGTACATTTTTGGGTTACCCTTGCGGAATTTTCCGTGAGGGTTTCTTTTTTCATAAGTACCCTTATCGAGAAATATAGGCAAAAGAACCTGCAAATAATTGGTATGTAGTATTTTTGCGCCAAATTTAACGTGGTATGGGCGCGATTGTTGCTATTGTAGGAAGGCCGAATGTGGGTAAATCCACCTTTTTTAATAGACTTATTCAAAGAAGGGAAGCTATTGTCGATGCGGTAAGCGGGGTTACCCGTGACCGCCATTACGGCAAGAGTGATTGGAACGGAAAGGAATTTTCGCTCATAGATACCGGAGGTTATGTATTGGGAAGCGATGACGTTTTTGAACAAGAGATAGACCGTCAGGTAGAATTGGCTATTGATGAGGCCGACGCGATTATTTTTATGGTCGACGTTGAAACCGGTGTTACGGGAATGGATGAAGATGTCGCTAAGCTCTTGCGCAGGGTTGAGAAGCCAGTTTTCTTGGCCATTAACAAAGTTGACAATGCGCAACGTGCCGAAGATGCTGTTGAGTTTTACGCTCTGGGATTGGGCGAATATTATACTTTGTCAAGTATCAACGGAAGCGGAACAGGCGAATTACTGGACGCTTTGGTCGAGGTGCTTCCTGAAAAAGATGATGAAGAGGCCGATTTGCCAAGGTTTGCCGTGGTCGGTAGACCCAATGCAGGTAAATCAAGCTTTATCAATGCCCTTATCGGTGAAGATAGGTATATCGTTACCGATATTGCCGGTACGACCCGTGATAGTATCGATACCAAATACAACCGTTTTGGGTTTGAATTTAATCTGGTCGATACAGCAGGAATCCGTCGAAAAAGAAAGGTCAAAGAAGATCTAGAGTTCTATTCTGTGATGAGGTCCGTTAGAGCTATTGAACATAGCGATGTTTGTTTGTTGTTGTTTGATGCTACAAGAGGTTTTGATGGGCAGGTAGAAAATATATTTTGGCTGGCGCAACGCAACAACAAGGGCGTGGTTATTTTGGTCAATAAATGGGATTTGGTAGAAGATAAAGAGACCAATACTGTTAAACAGTATACCAAGCAAATCAAAAAGGCTATCGAGCCATTTGTCGACGTACCTATTATTTTTATTTCGGCGCTGACCAAGCAACGAATTTACAAGGCCATCGAAACTGCTGTCGATGTCTATAAGAACCGTTCGAAAAAAATCAAGACCCGTCAGTTGAATGATGTAATGCTTCCTATCATTGAACGAACACCACCACCGGCGTACAAAGACAAATACGTAAAAATTAAGTTCATCACGCAGTTACCTACGCCATACCCGCAGTTTGCGTTTTTCTGTAATTTACCGCAGTACATTAGAGACCCTTACAGACGCTTTTTGGAAAACAAGCTTAGAGAGAACTTTGATTTCACCGGAGTGCCGGTTTCCATATTCATGCGTAAAAAATAATCTAACCGGTTAGATTCTAACATTTTGTTATAAAGCACAAACTTTTGTTAAGGGAAGCAGGTCTTCTTTTGACTTCGGTTACTTTTGGTTTGGACCAAAATTTTCAAACCACTAAACCAAAATTTCATGCACAAAGCCTTCAAAGCTTTTGTACTGTGCATTTTTTTTACCCCCATTTTATCGGCACAAGAGTTTAAAATTACCGGAACTGTCAAAGATTCCGATTCGCAATTACCATTAGAGTCTACGACCGTTTATGCAGAATCTCCTAGAGACAGCAGCTTGGTAGCCTATACCATATCTGACGTCAATGGTTTTTTTGAACTGGAAGATCGCACCTCTTTAAAATCTGTCAATCTTTTCTTTTCATATAATGGATACAAGACTTTGGTCATGAAAATTGACCTGAAACCGGAAACCAAACTCGGTACGGTTCAACTAGAGGCGCAAGCCCAACAGTTAGAAGGGGTGAACGTAGTTGGTGAACGGGTGCCGATAACCGTTAAAAAAGATACTTTGGAGTTTAACGCCGATTCTTTCAAAACAAGGCCCGATGCCAATGTTGAAGACATGCTGAAAAAGCTTCCGGGGGTCGATGTCGATAGTGACGGAAAAATTACGGTGAATGGTAAAGAAGTGAGCCAGGTTTTGGTCAATGGACAAGTGTTCTTTAGTAACGACCCCAAAGTGGCTGCCAAAAGTCTCCCAAAAGAAGTAATCGATAAAATACAGATTACCGATACCAAGACAAAAACACAAGAATTTACCGGAGAAGAAGGCGATGGTGAAAGCAAAACAATTAACCTTACCATAAAAAAAGACAAGAATAAAGGTATCATGGGGCGCGTTTCCGCAGGTTATGGTACCGACGAACGCTACCAATTGAACGGGCTCGTGAATTACTTTAACGATACTGAAAGGGTGAGCTTTATAGCCAGTTCGAACAACATCAATAATTCTGGGTTTTCTTTTGATGAAATTTATGATATGGTCGGAAGAACGAGAGGAGGTTATGATGGTGCACGTGAGAGTGGGTTGTTGAATAATTTTGGTAACGGAATTACCACTAGTTCGAATGCGGGGGCCAGTTACGCCAATGCCGAAAAGGGCAAATACGAAATAGATGGTAATTATTTCTTCGGATACAGCGATTCTTTTAACGACCAGATGACAAGCCGAGAAAACATATTGCCAGATGGTAGGTTTTATTCAGATAGCGAGAGCAATTTTAGCGGTACCTCGAATTCGAATAGAGGTTCGGCCAACCTTGAATTTGATATTGATGAGACGCTTCGTATTTCTTTACAGCCTTCAATGAGCGTTAACCGAACGGAAAGCTATAATTTAAACAGTTCCGTAACAACAGATGAAGCGGGCAATATGATTAATAGTAACAACCGAACGACCACCGATGATGGTTTTCAGAGAAATTTTTCAAACCGATTGAACATTATCAAGAAGCTAGATACCTTGGGTCGTTTTGTGAGTTTCGGTTTTTCTAATACGAATAACGAAGATCGTAATGTTTCTAACCTTAATTCTTTAAGAGAGGTATTTGGCGAGAATGCTAATATTCAAGAGTTGGATCAACTCTCTGAAGTCAGTAATAAAAGAGATGGGTATGAACTTCAAGGGGAATACCGCCATCCCATTTCGGAAAAGAACTTTCTTGATTTTGAATATCAGTACAGTCATGATAATCGGGTGAACAGTAAACTGGTTAATGATTTTGATGAAGAAGTTGGTGAGTACAGCCTTTTTAACGAAGAATTGAGTTCCAACTTTAATTTTAAGAACATTCAGCAGACGCCGTCCATCGGATTTAGAAGGAACGGGGAAAAACTGAACTTTCGAGTGGCGGCCGAATATCAGTTCACCAAACTGAGCAACGAAGATTTTTTACAAGATTCCAATTTTTCTAAATCGTATAAAAACCTTTTGTTCAACGCCAGATTACGCTACTCGTTTGGTAGTAACAAGCGTTTGTTCGCCAGATACCGCTCTAATTTGAATTTGCCTTCGGTCAATCAACTTCAACCCATTCCGAATGTAAGTAACCCGTTAAATATCGTCATCGGTAACCCTGGTCTATCTCCTGGAATAAATCATAATATCAATATCAATTACAATGACTTTAATTGGAAAGAACGTACAGGGGTCTATGCCTATGCTCAAGTAGAATTTCAAAATGACCGCGTTTCAGCCATTTCAACCACTGATGAAAACTTTTTGAGAACCACCCGTTTTGCCAATATTGACGGTAATTATAATGGTTGGGCCGGTTTCGGTTACTCCAAAGAGGTCAAAAAAGACAGTGTCTTTAGTGCCAAGTTCAACCTTCGCCCAGGAATGAATTTTAGTAGACAGGTAAGTTTGACGAACAATGTTCGGTTAGAAGCAAAAAGCCTAGATGTTTCTCCCTATTTATCAACCACAATCAATTACAAAGAGATGGTCGAGTTTGAACCTGGGTATGGTATTTCGTTCAATAATACCAAGTACAATCTCGATAATGTAGAAGATGTCAAATTTACTTCTCAAAATGCCTCTTTAAGGTTGACCACCTATTGGCCAAAGAACGTGATTTTTGGTAACGATATTCGCTACTCTTATAATGGCAACGTAGGACCGGGTTTTAGAAAAGACGCGGTTTTTTGGAATATGAGTTTAGGTCTCGAGATACTAAAGAAAAAGGCTACGGTTAAAATACTGGCTTATGACCTTCTAGATCAGAACATCAATACGCGTAGAACAACGGGTGAAGATTTCATCCAAGATTTTCAGGGTACCGTTCTCAAACGTTATTTTATGGGAAGTTTTACTTATAAGTTCGATCAATTCGGTGGTGCAAAACCTTCTAGAGGGGGCCGGTTCAGAAGCTTGTAAGTTCATTTGACCATTACGGTCAAAATAGGATAGTATTCGCCAGTGCTAAGAAGGGTATCATTTAAATAAAGCGCTTCAATATACAGTAGATTGCTACAGCAACCCATTTTACCGGTTTTTGCCAAGGTAAATCGTATTTGGGCAGGTTCATTTTCACCAACTTTGAGTGTGAGGTCATAATTGGCCAAACCCCATTCTTTTTGAGTGATGGCCAGCACTTCTTCTTCTAGAACCGACTGAGTTTCGAGGCTATAAGCAATATCACTTGAAATGGAAATATCATCAAGGGAATAGATGTCATCACTTAAAACATTTTTATCGGAGGTTTCCTGAATCAATTTGATATAAAGGTGAGTGAAGTTGGCTATGCAATCGGCAGCAAGACAGTTATCGACTGAGTCATCATCTGAAGAACAGAATGCCAATAAAAACATGGGAATTAAAACAACATACTTCATCATGAACTTTTATTTGGTGGATGCCGAAAACTGAAAAAGGTTGCTCATAGTTTCCCTATTTTCGGTAAAAGCTTGATCTAGAATTTCCAAGCTTTAAAACAAGAGAAGGACATGCTTCTAAGAAACATGTCCTTCCGACACATAATTAACTAAAACTTGTTTTATTCGGTCAACTTTAAAAGTACATTTTCAAAATGTTCACGAATAAATTTTATATGCATTATCTGATATTAAATTGTGATTAATAACCAGGATTTTGCATATTCTCTTTTTCCTCTGGGGTCAAAGTACGTCCTTCTGTATAAACGCCGTCTAAAAAGGTTTGCGGTATAGGTCGCAATACATGAAAGTCTTGAATGTTAGAAGATGCGTTAGGGTTATAAGCTCTTACCCTGTCTACCAAGGTTAAAGTTCTGCTTAAATCTTCCCAACGGTGCCATTCGCCGCACAGCTCTCTGGAACGCTCATTTAAGAGTAAACACATCATACGGTCATAATCTCCTGCATAACCCAAAGTGGCAATAATCGCTTCATCTTCCTCAGGTAAACTGGCAGTACTGGTAATAGTCAAATCAGTTGCATCTGTTGTCACCGGAATGTTATTCGACTCGTAATACGAGTTTTCAAGCATGAATGAATTATCAGTAATGGGCTGTGTAAATTCAGAAGTCGGATACGCGGCTGCGCCATCAGTATAAAAGCTTCGGTCTTCACCGCTTTTGTAAGCGGCACGGTTTCTAACCGCATTGATATACGATAACGCCTCTGCAAAAGCATTCTGTCTAATTTTGGCTTCTGCCGCCATTAGATAGGTATCTGCTGAGCGGGCCAATATTTCATCACGTAGGCCCCTGTTGTCGTTGATAGAGGTTCTGGCTGCATCAAAGTGCTTGCTAAGTGACGGAAACCTAGGGTTTGCCATTAGGCCCACTCCATCTGCTGCATAGGCAACGAATACATGAGGTATGGTCTTGCCATTATATAGAATGCTTGGGTCGTTGTTGTTGATGGTCTTTGAGAACCTGTTATCATCAGGTGAGTTAATGACGTACATGATACCTAAATCTTCTCCTGCCACATAATTGACACCATCAAAAGTACCACCACTGTTGACACGGTGTTTGGTTCTGAATGTCTTCCAAAAACGGGAATCATTTATGTGGTCGTAAACGTCATAAGTGAAGTAGGTAGCTGCCAACCGACTGTAAGGGCGCATGCCGGTCAAGTCTCTTTTCATCATCTGAAGATCATCATAACGGGAGGTAAAAGGTACCGTGCTAAAGTTTGATGTTTCTAAAGATTTATCCCTGCCAAATTGAGCAGAAAGAATAAGCTCCGGTAAAAATTCATTATCGCCATCGGGCTCTGTATAATCCCAAAGTTGTTGAAAATTTGTAGCCAAGGGATGATTAGCAATAACCTCGTCACATAGATCTACTACCTGATCTAAATCTGCAGCTTTGGTAGAAGAGTTCCAAGAATCGTTGATTTCGCTAGCTCTTGTCAAATAAGCCTTTGCCAAGTAATGAGCTGCAGCATCTTTGGTAATGCGGGCAGGTGCACCGCCATTATCCAACAAATTATACGCATTGGTTAAATCGTCGATTACCTGCGCCAATACCTCTTCTGCCGAAGCTCTGGTAAATTCGAGCTCTACAGTTGTACTTACATCGAGCTTTAAGGGCACACCACCATATTGTCTAACGAGCTTCAAATAATTATAAGCGCGAAGAAAGTATCCTTCACCTAAAGCGGTTCTTTTTATTTCTGGATTGTCCGATTCTATTTCGGTGGCCGATTTGATAAGTTGATTGGTCAGACCGATACCCACATAAAAATTGTCCCAAGGCTCTTCTGCCGTTGTTCTCGTTGTGGGAATGATAGAATTGAACCTACTGTCATAATTGTTCCATTGGCTGTTCGTATCGTCACCCCCAACATGAAATTCATCGGTACCATAGTTGGTGGTGCCAAATTGTTGTTCGGATGAAAATGTAGAAGCCAAAACGCGGTAATACGCTCCGATGGCCAATTGTTGAATACCCTGCTCTGTAGTGTAAAATTCATTACTTCTCTGGGTAGTGAGTTCCTCGTCCAGAAAATCGTCATTACACGAACTTGCCAAGTATAGCAGCGCCAAGACCAAATATCTAGATGCTTTTGATTTTATTATATTTTTCATTTTGTACTTTTTTATTTCGTTGTGATTTGCGGGTTTAGAATCCCAAATTCATACCTAGAGTGAAACCTCTATTAACAGCTGAGTTACCCAAACTGTACCCATTATCATTATTGGCCGGCCTCGTAACATCTAAATCGATCCAATCTACTTTCGAGAATAACATACCCGGGTTGGTTGCCTGTGCATAAAATCTGAAGGTAGAGAGCCCTAATTTTTCGGTCAACTTGTTAGGTAAATTGTATCCTAATGAGATGTTTCTCACTTTTAGAAAAGACCCACTTCTATAACCAAGTGTCTCATAATATTGATCTCCGTAACCGGCAGAGTAAATAGGTTTTTGGTATTCTGAGTTGGTATCGGCAACGGTATAATAATCTACCTTTCTTGAATTGTACCTACCCACTAAACCTTCACCACCGGTGTTGTAGGTGTAGCCCATTCTTCCGAAAAGAAAAATCGATAATTCAACACCTTTATAGTTGAACGTATTGGTGAGACCCACAATATATTTGGGAATCTGGCTACCAATGATGACTCTATCATTGTTGGCATCGATTACATAATCGCCATTTTGGTCAACCGGTCTAGCGTTACCTGCAGTAAAAGTATGTCCATTGGCATTGAATCGTGCCATTTCTTCGGCGTCCGATTCTTGCCAGATGCCATTAGAGGCATAGTTATAAATAACACTTTGTGATTCACCAATGAACCATTCGTTGACTAAATCGTCTTCATTACCATTGGCCAGGGTTACAATCTCATTGTCTTGCCATGACCCACTAAAGTTGGTAGACCATTCAAAACTATCGGTCTGAACATTGACCGTATTCAATGTTAAATCGATACCTTTTGAGTTGGTTTCGCCCACATTGGCAAAGGTATCTCTATATCCGGTAACGGTAGGTACCGATTTTCTTAACAATAGGTCGGTCGTATTGGAGTGATAGTAATCTAGACCACCTGACAACCTGCCTGCAAAGAAAGAAAAGTCAAGACCGTAGTTGTACTGTGTTGTTTGTTCCCAACCTAAGTCTTGATTGGCCAGAGTTTCTGCATTCTCTATACCTGCAGTCGTTGTGTTACCCACAGGGTAGAAGAGAGGTATAAGACCTCCTTGGGTCGAATAAGGGTCAATTGCAGAGTTACCGGTAACCCCAACACCAAAACGGAGCTTTAATTGATCCACCCAATTGCTTTCGGCCAAAAAGTTCTCCTTATCCAAACTCCAACCTAGAGCCGCACTGGGGAAAAACGCCCATTTGTTGCCATCGGCCAACTGTGACGCACCATCATAACGACCGGAAAGTGTCAATAAGTATTTATTATCATAACCATAATTCACACGTGCCATATAAGATAGTAATTGCCTTTCCACTAAATCCGATTCCCAGTTGGCTAAGGCTACGTTGTCACTACTTAACGCGTTCCATTTTTGACTGGCAAAAGGTACGTTGTCAGCTGACATTAGGTTTGATTCGGCCCTATATTGGGTTTGACTTTGTAATAAGGTCAGACCCAAAGTGTGTTTGTTTAGTACCTTATCATAGTAAATAAGGTTGTCCAAGGTATAGGATAGTCTTTGTTCTTTTGCAAGGGAGGCGAAACTAGAACCATTCCTGGCTACTGAAAGTCCGTCTAAATATGATCCGTTTCGAACAGTTTGAATGTCAGGTCCGAAATTGGTACGGAACCGCAATCCGTCCAATCCGGAAATCATTTTTCCTAGATTGAGCTCTCCGTAGAAACTTCCAAAGGCACGGACGGTCACTCTTTGATCTTGAGAATACTTTACCTCATCAATGATTGTTTTTACGGCAATGTCGCCACCTGGAAACTCTATTCTGTTTCCGGCACTGTCATAGGGCAAGGTGTACTGAAAGATGCTACGCGCACTTTGGTAAAGACCACTTTGCAAAGACACCCCGGCTCCACCTGCTGTTGACTGCCCGTATTCCTGAGTACTGAAAGCCGCATTGATGTTTCCACCTAAGGTAAACCAATCGGTAGCTTCAATGTCTACGCTTACATTGGTATTATAACGTTCAAAACTTTGACCCACAACGGTACCCGTATTGTTCATGTACCCAAAAGAACCATAAGCCTTCATACGCTCGGTACCTCCACTGGCACTTAAGGTATTCATAGTGGTCACTCCGGTACGGGTCACAAAGTCCGTCCAATCGGTGGTTATAAGTTTCGAACCATCCCAGGTGCCACCTTCCCAGCCTCTAAGAATGTTATTGAAAGCTGTGTCGTCACCTGAAAAAATAGCGGCGTCATTGGCTTGTGTTGGCTGGTCTCCCCTTGGGTAGGTTTCAGAGTTTTCATAATATTTGGCCCAACGACGGTAATCAACGTATTCACCGGCATTAAATTGAGCGGCCATCTCATCAAGATTTTCAACGGTTACCGAAGTATTGTAGTTTAAGTTAAAACGACCTGTTTTACCTTTTTTGGTGGTTACAATGACCACCCCGTTAGCACCTCGCGAACCGAAGATTGCCGTAGCGGATGCATCTTTTAGAATGTTGATCGATTCGATGTCGGTCGGGTTAATGTTCTCAATTCCCCCAGAAGTCAAGGGAATACCATCCAATACATAAAGAGGAGAGTTCGATGCTGAAAGAGAACGCACCCCTCGAATGGTTATGCTACCGACACTACCGGGTCGTTCGTTAGATGAAATATCTACACCTGCAGCCTTACCTTGCATGGCCTCGACCGCATTATTTACTGGCCGAGAGCTGATTTCTTCAGAGCTTACACCCACGATGGCACCTGTAACATCGGCTTTACTAGTTGAGCCGTAGCCGACGACCACTACTTCTTCCAAAAGGGCACTGTCTTCCTCCATCTGCACGTCAATGGTCGTAGATTGGCCAACAGTTCTTTCAACTGTTTTAAAACCAATGGAAGAGAACACCAAAATTTGCCCGGGACTTACGCTAATGGTGTAGTTACCGTCAAAGTCGGAAGCGGTACCTGTCTGTGTGCCTTGAATGATAACGTTGGCCCCCGGGATGGGAATGCCCCCGGTATCGGAAACCGTTCCCGACACCTCAATTTCTTGCGCTCCAGCACCTATTGTAAAGGCGAACACAAGTAGCGCAAGTGCTTTGTGTAGTAGTTTAAGAGTCATTTTCATAATTAAGTTGTTAAAGTTGAGTAATCGATTACATTGATTATACAATTGTAGACGGCAATTTCTAATTTCGCATCCTGTACTGTGCTGCTCTTGAAAAAGTGAGGGACTCATTTTCTTCGTATAGTCCCACTCTCATTGGCCTTTAACATTTGCCAGTATTTTGAAGATTTTTTTTAATTTAAGAGCCATAAACTCATATCATGGCTCGACTTCGATATATCTATGTGTCCGTACTTGCTTTAATAATGACGGCTTGTAAAAGTGACGTAAAAGTGAAAGAATTAGCTCCGGTTAAACAAGTCGAACTTGGTTTTAGATCGGTGAACGTTTTGACCGAGGATGAGCTAGATTTTAAAGACCTAAATAAAGATGGAGTACTCAACCCATACGAAGATTGGCGCTTATCTGTAGAGCAGCGAAGTGCAGATCTTCTATCTCGAATGAGTTTGGAGGAGAAAGCCGGTTTTATGCTTATCAGCACCACCAGATTAGAAAACGATTGGTCGTTTAGTAGGCCCCAGAATAATGAGCCGATAACAAGTGGTTTTAATGAAGTGGACCAAGTAAATGAAACTAATATCTTTACGCGAAAGCCTTTGCCGTACCCGACCATATCAGCTGCCGGTACTACGAAAGACGTAACCGAGTTTCACAAAAGGCATTTTATTTTACGTGCGAACCCTTCCGTCGAAATCTTGGCAGAGTATACCAATAACCTACAAGAATTGTGTGAGGCCCATACACATGGCATCCCGGCAATCATTACCTCTAATCCTAGAAATCATATTGCTATAGATGCCTCTATAGGCCTAACAGTAGGTAAAACCCCGTTTACACAATGGCCGGGAGAGTTGGGGCTAGCCGCTATGAGAGATTTTGAACTCACCCGTGAATTTGCCGATATATCAAGAACCGAATGGCTTTCGGTCGGTTTGAGAAAGGGCTACATGTATATGGCAGACCTGGCCACAGATCCGCGTTGGCAAAGGGTAGAGGGTACTTTTGGCGAGGATGCCGATTTGGCCGCCCGAATGATTCGAGAAGTGGTTTTGGGCTTTCAAGGTGATAGTCTCAACGCTACATCGGTAGCGCTTACGACAAAGCATTTTCCTGGTGGTGGAGCCACCGAAGGTGGGCAAGATCCCCATTTCGATTGGGGGAAAAGAGAGGTTTTTGAAGCTGATATGTTTCAAAATAATTTAATTCCTTTTAAAGCTGCCATTGAGGCCGGTACTTCTTCCATTATGCCCTATTATTCCTATCCGGTGCATACGCCTTTTCCGGAAGTTGGTTACGCTTTTAATAAAGAAGTGCTTCAAGATGTACTTCGAAAAGAGCTAGGTTATGAAGGTATTATCAATTCAGACACAGGCCCAATTGAAATGATGCCTTGGGGGGTTGAAAGTTTGAGCATTACGGAGCGGTATAAAATGGCCTTGGAGGCCGGCGTCAATCTTTTTTCAGGTACAGCAGACCCTAGTAAGTTGATAGAAACCCTAAAAGCCAATCCAGATTTAATAAAGCAGGTCGATCATTCGGTTAGCTTGCTATTGAATGAAAAATTTCGATTGGGGTTATTTGAAAATCCGTATGTAGATGTTGATAATGCCGTGAAGGTGGTAGGAAACGATCTTTTTGCAGAACAAGCGGCTTTGGCAATGAGAAAGTCGATTGTGCTGTTGAGAAATCAAGGCGGAGAGAATGAGAAAAGCCTTCCTTTAAAGGAAAAGACCAAAGTATATTTTGAAACTTATATTCCCGTCAGAGATGGCAAGAACAGTAATGTCTACCTGCCGGAAGGCTATGAGGGAAGCGTTGAATTGGTTTCCGACCCTTCTAAGGCAGATATGGTCTTGTTATGGTTGGTGCCCAAAGGAAAGTCACTCTTTGAATCCGATGGTAGCTCCTTGCATGTGAATCTTTCTGAAAACGGAATTGATAATGACTATGTCAACTCTTTGATTGCAAAGAAACCAACGATTTTAGCCGTGAATTTTACCAATCCTTGGGCGATTGATGAAATTTATTCAGATTCTCGGCCTAATAATATAAAGGCGGTACTGGCCACTTTTGGCACTACTCCCGAAGCATTATTGGATATCGTTGCCGGAGAGTTCTCGCCGACCGGCAAAATGCCTTTTACCACCCCAGTGAGCGATGAAATGGCTTCAAAACAAAAGTCTGATTTGCCGGGCTCAATGGAAGAAGAGGGCTATGCCCTGTTTCATTTTGATGAGGGACTCACCTATAAGGAGTGAGATTTTATGTTTTTAATCGTATGTAGGGGATAATCACTGTACTTTTAAGAATCAAAAAAATCAAATGACAGAATCACACGAATATTTCATGAAGAGGGCCATTTCAATGGCTGAAAAAGGAATGAACTCGAATGCCGGCGGTCCTTTTGGGGCAGTTATTGTCAAGAAGGGTCAGATAATTGCTGAGGGTCATAACCAAGTAACTTCTACAAATGACCCTACCGCTCATGCCGAAATGGTTGTTATTAGAGATGCTTGTAAAAAACTTAACTCTTTTCAATTAGATGAATGCATACTTTATACCTCGTGCGAACCATGCCCAATGTGTTTGGGTGCCATTTATTGGGCAAGACCTAAAGAGGTCTATTTTGCCTGTACAAAAGAAGACGCCAAAGCTATCAATTTTGATGATCGTTTTATTTATGACGAATTGGATAAAGAGATGGGAGAACGTCAAATTGCCTTTATTCAACTATTAAGAAAGGAGGTGTTGCCTGTTTTTAATGCCTGGGATACCAAAACGGACAAAACAAAGTACTAGGGATGCCGGGTACCTAAGAAAAGTGCTTTAAATACTACTATACAAAAGTAATATGATAACTATGCCCATTGGTCAATAGTTATTTCTCCATTCATGACTCAAATTATTAACACTCTTAGCTATGGAAAGCTCAAAAGAAGCAACCGCTGCTCCAACACCCTTTAAGCAAACCTATTTTCATGGAAGCAAGGCAGACCTTATGTTAGGAGATTTGATAGAGGTGGGCTATAGCTCAAACTTCGGTAAGCGAAAAAGTGCAAAATATATTCTTCTCTCCGCTACTTTAGACGCAGCTATCTGGGGGGCAGAATTAGCCCTAGGCGAAGGTGAGGAGCGAATTTATTTAGTGGAACCGACCGGTGAAATTGAAGATGATCCAGATTTGACAGATAAAAAATTTCCGGGCAATCCCACGAAATCATATCGTTCGGTACATCCCTTTAGGGTAGTAGGGGAGGTTTCCCTTTGGAAAGGCCACCCGCTCGACCAAGTAAATCAGATGAAAGAACATCTTAAGAAGTTACGTGATGAGGGGATCGATTCTCTAAACGATTAATTTTTATTTCGGAATATTATTGTCATCCTATTTATTTAAACCATTAGTTACGCAACAAAAGTCATTTTTATGCATCTATAGTTAAAACGGGTTGAGTGAAAAGACTAATTTTTATTCTGGTTATTGGTTTCGGTTGGGCATCTTGTAGTTCAGACGATAAGTACGAAGCAGAAAAAGGTGATTTAATCGGTAACTGGGTGTTGGCTGAGACGCTTATCAGCGCCGGAGGACCTCATTATTGGGTCGATGTTGATAACGGTAATCAATTGCAATTTCAAGAAGACGGAAAATTCAATTCTGATAGGTTTAAGGAGTGCTCTGAAGGCCTCTTTAGAATAAATGGCAATGAGTTGTTGCTACAATACACCTGTGATGACTTTAAACCTAAAAATGAAAACGATGATGGTTTCATTTCATACCATATAGAATACAAATCCGACCATTTTATACTAAAGCCCACTAGTGGCCCTATATGCATTGAGGGCTGTAGTTATAAATATCGAAGGCAATAATGTAAGTCATTGCGGTTGTATTTTCTTATCGAGTTGTCTTCCAAAGCAAACTTATATCTTTATAGAAAATGTCTTCAATTTACCGCATATGAAAGATAATTTTTCCTCTCAATCTGATAAGTATGCGAAATACCGGCCTACATATCCGCCAACATTTTTTTCATATTTAGATGAGTTGTTAGAGAAAAAAGACTGTGCTTGGGATTGTGGCACGGGCAATGGTCAGGTTGCTTATAAATTGGCAAAATCTTTTAAAAAGATAATGGCAACAGATATTAGTAAGCAGCAGATTAACAATGCAGCAAAGGCTAATAACATATTTTATAGTATTCAGCCTGCTGAGCAGACCCTTTTTGAGGATGATTTATTTGATTTTATAGTAGTGGCTCAAGCAGTACATTGGTTTGATTTTGAAAAATTTTACGCTGAAGTAAGACGCACGGCCAAGAAGGATGCATTACTTTGCATCGTGGGTTATGGTATTATTTCTGTGTCTCCAACGGTAGATGCTTTAATATCTGATTTCTATACAAACACTATCGGTAGCTTTTGGGACAAAGAAAGGCTCTATATCGATGAGGGTTATCGAACTATTCCTTTTCCATTTGAAGAAATTTCAACTCCGCAATTTGAGAATAGACACTTATGGAGTTTAGACCATTTGGTAGGGTACCTAAACACTTGGTCGGCAGTCAAACATTTTGTTCGGCGGAAAGGTTACAACCCCGTTGAAGAACTGAAAGAGAAACTGAAAACATACTGGCAAGCCAATGAACGTAAAGAGGTAGTTTTTCCCATACTGCTTAGAATAGGAAAGCTCAACGAAGGGTAACTTTATTAATACCTAAGACTTTTTCCTTTAGAGCGTTTTAGGTGGTTTTTAATTGATGAAATATGAGAAAAGTAATTGCCGCTATCAATATGACCCTTGATGGGTTTTGTGACCATACTTCGGCCATTGCCGATGAACAACTTCACCAACATTTTGCCGATGTTTTGGCCAATGCAGATATCGTTCTTTATGGAAGGGTTACCTATCAATTAATGGAATACTGGCCTACTGTAGTTAAAAACCCGACGGGGGATGTTGCTACCGATGAATTTGCCAAAAGAATCGATAGTATAAAAAAGATAGTGTTTTCAAGAACTTTAAAGAAATTAGATTGGCATTCTGCCGAATTGGCCCAAAACAGCCCCGAGGAAGAAATTGCAAAATTGAAACAACTTTCCGGGAAGAATATTTTGATAGGTAGCCCAAGCTTGATTGTTTTATTGACACAATTAAAGCTTATCGATGAATATCAACTATGCGTACATCCGATAATAGCTGGTGCGGGATTGCCTTTGTTCAAAAATATTAGCGATAGGGTCGATCTAAAGTTGATAAAGACAACAGCTTTTAAGAGTGGTACAGTAACTTCCTATTATGAACCGCAATGGTAAACATAACTCAAGATTTCTTAACACACGAGCGGCGGCCGAAATTTTCAGGTTTCATTTAACTATTATCGCTATAATCTTTGTATTCTCTTCGTTTATAAGTCTAAATGCCCAAGAACTGGAAGCATACCGCTGGAATAATCGCATACTTATTGTAAAAGCTGAGGACGCCCAATCTACCGAATACATCAAGCAAATAGATGAGTTAACCAACGCCGATGAAAACATGGAAGATAGAAAACTCATCCTTTATCAGATTGAAGGAACCGATTTTAAGTTTACCGACTTTAAGAAACCTAAGAAAAAAGAAGTCGGTGTGGTAACCGAAGGCTTTTCTGAGAAATACCTTCATACTAAGAACACATTCGAGGTCATACTTATAGGTCTCGATGGAGGTGTTAAGTTAAGGCAAGATGAGTTTCTTGATAAAGAAAGCCTTTTCAGGCTCATTGATTCGATGCCCATGCGAATGAACGAAATGAAAAAAGGGAAATTAGAATAGGGTAGGTTGCCTACCAACCACCGGAAGCACCGCCTCCGCCAAAACCTCCGCCTCCGAAGCCACCGCCGAAACCACCACCAAAACCTCCTCCTGAGCCGCCTCCAAAGCCTCCGGAACCACTACTGCGTCCCATATTGCTTAGAATAATCATATCCCAAATATCAAGTCCGCCAGAGCGTCGGCCACCATTTCTTCCTCCGCCACGTTTATTTCTATTGGCAAGAATGATGATGATAATAACAAAGATGATAAATGGTAGGAAAGAGCTAAATGGAAATCCACCACCATCATTGAAAGTACGTTCTTCTTTGAATTCTCCGGTCAATACCTGAAATATGGCATCCGCCCCTTGGTCAAGGCCGCCGTAGAAATCTGAATTTTTAAACTGGGGAACGATAATATTTTCGATGATGCGTCGAGACATGGCATCGGTGAGGCTGCCCTCGACCCCATAGCCCGTGTTGATGACAATACGTCTATCGTCTTTGGCGAGAAGCACCAGAACACCGTTATCTTTTCCAGACTGCCCAATACCCCATTTTTGGCCCCATTGCGCCCCTAGGTAATTAATGTTTTCACCTTCGGTGCTGCTGATAATAGCAACAACAATCTGTGTTGAGGTACTGTCGGAGTAGCGAATTAACTTTTGCTCCAAGGCCTTTTCTTGCCCTTGAGGGAGAAGGTCTATATAATCATAGACACTCGTTTCTTTGGCTGGCTTTTCAGGAATTTCGAACTGCGCCTGAACCCAAGCAAAGCAAAAGAGAAAAATTAAAAATACGCTACCCTTTTGAAATCTCATTGCTTAGTTCGTTTGTATCGTCTTGTTGCCAAGGAAAATGTGTTTTTAATTCTTCGCCGGCTTTCAGAATGCCATCGATAAGGCCTTGCTTGAAATCACCTTTTTTAAAGTGTTTTTGAATAATGTCTTTTGTAGAGTTCCAGAAATCTTTGGGTACTACTTGGTCGATACCTTTATCACCGCAGATAGCGAATTTACGGTCGTTCACAGCTACATAGATCAGCACGCCATTGTTTTCTTTGGTATTGTCCATTTTAAGAACATGAAACAATTCCTTGGCCCGCTCCATAGTATCCATGCGCGTATGTGGCTCTAAATGTACCCTGATTTCGCCCGATGTATTTTTTTCTGCCTTTAGAATAGCATCGACGACCTCTTGTTCTTCGGCTGCAGAAAGAAAATCTTCAACTCTTGACATTGCTTTTAGTTGAACTCAAAATTCACATCCGGAGCATTTTCTGAGCCGGCGTCCGCTTTATAGCGAGCCATTTCCTCAAAACCGAAAAGACCTGCCAATAATTTTCCAGGAAATTTGGTGGTATGGATGTCGTAGTCGTTTACCTTTTCGTTAAAGCGGTCACGGGCTACATTAATACGATTTTCTGTTCCTTCTAACTGCGATTGTAGTTCTAAGAAATTTTGGTTGGCCTTAAGTTCCGGATACCTTTCTACAACGACCATAAGTTTGCTTAGGGCACTGGTAAGTCCGCTTTGGGCATCTTGAAAAGCCTGAATATTATCAGCTGTCAAGTTGTTGGCGTCAATATTGGTAGAAGTGGCCTTGGCTCTTGCTTCAATAACATCCTTTAAAGTTCCTCTTTCAAAATCGGCTGCGCCTTGTACGGTTTTTACCAGATTGCCTATTAGGTCGTTTCTTCTCTGATAAGCACTTTCTACATTAGACCAGGCAGTCTTGGCATCGGCCTCTAACTCAACTGCTTTATTGTTAAAACCAACTGCCCAATTATAAAGTACAAAGGCCAATAGACCCAATACAATAAGTACAATCAATCCTTTTTTCATGATTACTGTGTTTTAGTTATATAGTTAATAGTGTACGTGATGAATTTGTGTTCTTCACCGATATGACGCAAGTAGTAGTGATAAGTTACAATTGCTCTTTGATTTTTATGAGCTCAGATTTAATACGCTCTAATTTATCGATGATTTCGTAGTTGTCGAGAGTTTTCTGGCGGTTTTCTTTCAGATGTGTTTTGGCACCGTCAAGCGTAAAGCCCCGTTCTTTCACCAAATGGTAGATAAGCTTTAGGTTATCGATGTCTTGAGGAGTGAATTTACGATTGCCCTTGGCGTTTTTCTTGGGCTTTAAGGCGTCGAATTCTTTCTCCCAAAAACGAATAAGTGAAGTGTTTACGCCAAAAGCCTTGGCTACTTCACCAATGCCATAATATCTTTTTTCAGGTAGCTCTATCTGCATTAATCGAGAGATTGATTTTCTTGTGCGGCGTATTTGAGCATGTTCTCAAACTCTTTGGCCGTTAAACTTCCGTAATAGAAATTGATGGGGTTGATTCGCTCTTCCTCTTTCCATACCTCATAGTGTAGGTGTGGTGCTTCCGAGCGACCGGTATTACCAACAAAACCGATGAGGTCTCCACGCTTCACTTTTTGACCCCTATCTACATTGTATTTACTTAAATGACCATAAAGGGTTTTGTAGCCGTAGCCATGGTCAATACGAATATGCTTACCGTATCCCGAAGAACCATTGTCGGCCCTTATAACTTTACCATCACCAGTTGCATAAACCGGAGTGCCCTTAGGTGCTGAAAAATCCATTCCACGATGCATTTTTCGAGCCTTCGTAAAAGGATCCGAACGCCACCCATAACCGGAAGCCATACGTTTCAGGTCTTCGTTTTTTACGGGTTGAATGGCTGGTATGGCCATGAGCAACTTTTCTTTTTCTTCGGCCAGTTTAGTGATTTCATCTAAAGACTTAGACTGTATGGCCATTTGCTTTTTTATGATATCGAGCCTCTTGGTAGTCGCCTTGATCATTTCTGAGTTGTTAAAGCCTTCTAACGATTTGTAGCGATTGACCCCGCCGAAACCGGCCCTGCGCTGCTCTTCGGGTATTGGGTTGGCCTCAAAATACAGACGATAGATATTGTTATCTCTGTCTTCAATATTGGCCAAAACCTCTTCTATCTGACCCATTTTACGGTTCAGAAGGTCGAATTGAAGCTCATAGTTTTTTACTTCACGCTGAAGTGAAAGCTCGCGAGGTGTATTGATGAGATTGGTGTTCATCAAAAGCACCAGTGATAAAAGTCCGAATAGAAAGGAGCCTAGAATAAATAAAGCGATATTACGGTAGCGCCGTGATTTTTTGGGCTCTATTTTCCGGTACGACAGTGTATCGGGATCGTAATAGTACTTTACCTTAGACATGAATGTATTTTATCCTATTTTTGTGGCGTTTTGACGTAACAAACAAATATAAAAATTGTTTTGTTTATAACGTTAAAATTAAAAAAACCTTATAATTTTCTATGACTTCCAAAGAGACCCGTAAGCAATTTCTTGATTTTTTCGCCGACAAACAGCATAAAATAGTACCATCGGCGCCTATGGTAATCAAAGATGACCCTACACTTTTGTTTACCAATGCGGGTATGAACCAATTTAAAGAATTCTTTTTGGGAAATACCGTCGCTAAAAACTCTCGAGTGGTAGACACTCAAAAATGTCTGCGAGTGAGTGGTAAGCATAATGATTTGGAAGAAGTAGGCAAAGATACCTATCACCATACCATGTTCGAAATGTTGGGCAATTGGAGCTTTGGTGATTATTTTAAGCCTGAGGCCATTCAATGGTCGTGGCAGCTCTTGACAGAGGTCTTTAAAATTGATAAAAATAGCCTTTACGTTTCTGTTTTCGAGGGGAGTAAAGAGGATGGTCTTGATTTGGATCAAGAAGCATATGATTTGTGGAAAGCCATTGTGCCAGAAGACCGGATCATTATGGGTAATAAGAAGGATAACTTTTGGGAAATGGGCGACCAAGGCCCCTGTGGCCCATGTTCTGAAATACACGTAGATATCAGGTCTGCCGACGAGAAAGCAAAGGTTTCTGGAGCTTCACTGGTCAATGCTGACCATCCGCAAGTAGTGGAAATCTGGAACTTGGTATTCATGCAGTACAATCGAAAGGCCGATGGCCAATTGGAAGCGCTACCTGCAAAGCATGTAGATACCGGTATGGGGTTCGAGCGTCTTTGTATGGTTTTACAAGGAGTGCAATCCAATTACGATACCGATGTGTTCAAGCCAATTATTCGCGAGATAGAAACCATTACCCATCAAAAGTACGGCAAAAGCGAAAAGACAGATATTGCCATTCGTGTAATTGCCGACCATATTCGGGCGGTCTCATTTTCAATAGCAGACGGACAATTGCCGAGCAATACAGGTGCTGGGTACGTTATTCGTAGAATTTTGAGAAGGGCCATTCGGTACGGCTTTACATTTTTAGATACCAAAGGTCCGTTTATGTTCCGGTTGGTAAATGTACTTACCGATACCATGGGCGATGCTTTTCCTGAATTAAAAGAGCAGAAGCAATTAATAGAAAACGTAATTAAAGAAGAAGAGCATTCTTTCTTGAATACTTTAGAGCAGGGGTTGGTGCTTCTTGACCAAGTAATTGCTGGCACAAAAGGTAATGAAGTTGATGGGCGAAAAGCGTTTGAACTGTATGATACGTATGGTTTCCCCATAGATTTGACTGCCTTGATTCTTTCCGAGAAAGGATACTCTTTAGATGAGGCTGGTTTCGATAAAGCAATGCAAGAACAAAAGAGCCGATCAAAATCTGCTTCTGAAATATCAAAAGAAGACTGGGTAATGCTTGCAAATGATGTGGAACAGGAGTTTGTCGGTTATGACCGATTAGAGGCCGATGTACGTGTGGTCAAATACCGTAAGGTGACTTCAAAAAAGCAGGGTGAGCAGTATCAATTGGTATTTAACCTGACCCCATTTTATGCTGAAGGAGGAGGGCAAGTAGGGGACAAGGGTTATTTAGAAGAACCGAATGGCGACGTGGTATACATTATCGATACCAAAAAAGAGAATAATGAGATAGTTCATTTCAGTAAGACTTTGCCCAAACATGTCAACGAATCTTTGAAGGCGGTAGTCGACAAAAAGCAACGTCAACGAACTGAAGCCAACCATACGGCTACGCATTTATTGCATCAGGCACTGCGAGAAATTCTTGGTACGCATGTAGAGCAAAAGGGCTCTGCGGTGCATTCAAAATACTTACGATTTGATTTTTCTCATTTTTCAAAATTGACCAGCGATGAGTTACGTGCAGTAGAAAATTTTGTAAACGCCCGTATCGATGGTCAGTTGCCTTTTGAAGAGCGCCGAAATGTACCCATGAAAGAAGCAATTGAAGAAGGTGCAATGGCACTTTTTGGTGAAAAATATGGTGATACCGTCCGTACGGTAAGATTTGGCCAATCGATGGAACTATGTGGGGGTACCCACGTAAAGAATACGGCGGATATCTGGCATTTTAAAATCAGGTCGGAGGGTGCCGTGGCTGCAGGTATTCGTAGAATTGAAGCCATCACTTCTGATGCAGTTAAAGACTTCTATGCAGAAAACCACCAAGTACTTTCTGAGATAAAAGAGTTACTGAACAACGCTCAAGATCCGGTCAAGACGGTCTCTTATTTACAAGAAGAAAATTCGCAGTTAAAAAAGGAAGTAGAGCAACTGCTCAAGGAAAAGGCCAAGAATTTAAAAGGCGATTTGCAAAGTGAGCTTACCGAGATTAATGGAGTTCGGTTTCTCGCCAAGAAAGTTGATTTAGATGCTGCAGGTATCAAAGACCTATCTTTTGAGATGGGAAGCAATGAAGACAACCTCTTTTTGCTCTTCGGAACGGAACAAAAAGGTAAAGCCTTATTATCTTGCTATATATCGAAAAAGTTGGTTGCCGAAAAATCGTTGAATGCAGGTAACATTGTACGCGAGTTGGGCAAATTCATTCAAGGTGGTGGAGGCGGTCAGCCCTTTTTCGCAACCGCTGGCGGTAAAAACCCGGCTGGTATAGAAGAGGCACTTAGCAAAGCTAAAGAGTATATTTCCTAAAGAAATGAAAGCGATGATGAAAAAACTAATAGTACTTTTCTTGGTTTTTTCTTCATGCGCCGATAAGAACCCTGAAAATGTCTTGCCAAAAAGAGACAGTCAATTGGCGAGAGTGGATATTACCGCTGCTGACAAAATTAAAATTGATAGTCTCTGGAAACGAGCTAACCGCGTATGGCTCTATTCATTAGAAAGGCAACTGATTTTAGATTCCATTCTTGAAATTAAACCCGATTCAGCTTATTTCTGGCAACAAAAAGCAATGCCATTATATAAGGCTAGAAAGTACTCTCTCGGCAAACCGTTTTTAGCGAAGGCTGTAGAGTATGACTCCGCAAGGTATCTTCCCTATAGTGCTTTTATGAAATGTTTATTTTCCAAGGAGTACCAAGAATCAATCGAGGAATTTATGAAGGTAAAAGAAAAGTATGGCGATAGCTACGTAATGGACCATACCTACAACTTTTATCTTGGTTTAGACTACTTGCAATTGAACGAGTTTGAAAAGGCAAAGGAGTTTCTAGAGAAAAGTAAGGAACAACAATTTAAAGATTTTCCTGATGACCCACCGCATGAAGCCTGCCATTATATGGACTGGTTTTATTTGGGAATAGTTCTTATGGAGCTTCATGATTATGGCAAAGCAATTGAATGTTTTGACAACTCACTCAAGGTTTATGAGGACTTTGCAGATGCAATGTTTTACAAAGCATCGTGTTATTACGCCCTTGGTGATTTGCAACTGGCCAAAGAATTGGTAGAGAAGGCCAAAACTGAATCGGATAATACCATCAATGAGGATCAAGTGGTTTATGAAATATATCCTTATCAAGTATTTCATAGATTAAGCCCTTACTCAAAATTGCACTTAGAAAAATAAATGGAGCTTCAAACACAAATTCCGCTTAAAAAGGAGGTTTCGACAATTGATTACAAAAGTCAAATCTTACTTTTAGGCTCTTGCTTTTCAGAGAACATAGGTAAAAAAATCGGTTATTATAAATTCTCAAATCTAATCAATCCCTTTGGGATACTTTTCCATCCTCTTGCCATAGAAAATCTGGTGCAAAGGTCTGTTGAGAAACGCCCATATAACCAAAAGGAAATTTTTCATCATAACGGACTTTGGCATAGTTACGATGCCCATTCAGATTTGAGTGATCTTGATCCTGATGAATTACTGAAACGACTCAACAAGTCATTAGATGTAACTTCAGATTTTTTGAAGACCGCCACCCACGTAATCATTACATTAGGTACTTCTTGGGTTTACAAAGAAAGAAATTCTGAAAATATTGTGGCGAATTGCCATAAAGTGCCTCAAAAGCAATTTATTAAAGAATTACTTTCGATAGGTGAAATTGAGGAAAGTCTACTTAATACGATTAACAAGGTTAAATCCGCCAATAAAAATATGAATATCATTTTTACCATTTCACCTGTTAGACACCTCAAAGATGGGTTTGTGGAAAATCAAAGGAGCAAGGCCCATTTGATATCGGCAGTGCATTCAATGGTCGATAGGGGCCATTCTTATTTTCCTTCGTATGAATTGCAGATGGATGAGCTTAGAGACTATCGGTTTTATAAAGAAGATATGGTTCACCCAAATAAGCTAGCCATAGATTATATCTGGAACAAGTTCAAAATGGTATGGATATCAGAAGGAGCTTATCAAGTGATGGATGAAATTGAAACAGTTCAAAAAGGTCTGGCACACAAACCATTTCAGCCAAAATCGGAAGCACATCAACAGTTTTTAAAAAATCTTCAGACCAAGATTAAAGAGTTGCAAGACTCGCATCCTCATATAAAGTTTGGGGGGTAAGAAACTGAGATTCCTACTACTTCATAAATCAATTTGGTACATATATTGTTTCTTTAGAAATGAGATGTATTGTAATTTCATGATATGAAAAAATTGATTTTAGGAGTTATTATCACTTTGGTTGTCGTTTTGCTCGTTCGTTCTTGCTATGACAATGGAGAAGAGAAATCGATTCTTCAAGAAAACTCGATGCTTATTCAGCAACAGATAGAGAATGTGTCTAAGTTGATTGTCACCGAAGGTCATTTTGCAGAAGTATATAATTACAAAGATTCTAAAATGCTCTTCGGGCCTTTGATTTCAGCGCAAAAGAAGGCTCTTGTCGTAGTAAATGCCGATGTAACCGTAGCGTATGACTTAAGTCAGATTACTTTCGAAATTGATCAAGAACAAAAAGTCTTGCATATAAAGAGTATACCCGAGCCAGAGATAAAGGTCAACCCTGATTTTGAGTATTATGATGTTACCTCTGATTACTTGAATATGTTCGATGCTTCCGATTATAACAAAATCAAAAAGAACGTTACAGCATCATTGATGAAAAAAGTTGAGGCCTCATCTTTACGCAAAAATGCCCAAAACAGATTGCTCAGCGAACTGCAGAAGTTTTATATACTCACAAATTCTATGGGCTGGACATTGGCCTATGAAGATGAGGTTGTAGACCAGAACTTTACCGATTTAATTCTGAAGGATTGACCTCCTTATTGAATAAAAGCTTTTGCCCAAGTAATATATTGCTCCCAATCATAATCGGTGACATCATGCTTGCCGGTACGCACATGATAGGCCACGGTATGCTGTAAAGGTTGGTTGACTTCTGGTATCTGTTCGGTGGCGATACCTTCCTTTTCGTAAAGTTCATAAACCATAGAGGCATAATGCGCCGATAAAAATTCACCTTTCGGATCCGCCCAACGGTCATCAAAAGCACTGGCAACATATAAAGGCCTAGGCGCAATTAAGGCCAATAATTGGTGTTGGTCGACCGGTAAGGTTTTTTCGTTATCATTATACTTCAAAAAACTATCGGCAAACCAATGCGGAAAGGCGGTGTTGATTTTACCCACTGTTTCGCCAAATTTTCTTTTGCTGAGTGCCGCACCTCCACACCCTGAATTATTACTGATAACCCCCGCAAATCGCTTGTCGGTGGCACCTGCCCAAAGAGCCGCTTTGCCTAGGCGTGAATGACCAAAGACCACTACATTGGAGATATTACCATCGTTTTCAAGATAGTCCATAGCCTTGCTTAGGCCAAACGCCCAACCTGCAATACTACCCCATTCATTGGTCTTGGGCTTGGTTTGGTCTTCCGTATAAAAGAGTTCGTGAACACCATCCGAAAAATCGTTTTTATCGGGGTCAACCTCTCCATAATAAATCGTGGCCAGACCAAAACCGTTATCCAACATTTTTTCAATGGCCCATCGGTGTTGGCGCACCCCTCTTGACCCTTCGGTCGCTTTGTTGTCTTTTATACCGAAAGATTCATTATTAGGTACCCATGCCTTCGTTAAAGGTACTTTTGGGTCAGAAGTAACGGTATGGTTACCATAAAAATTGTATCCTAGAAATACGGGGGCTGTTGGGTTTCCTTTCGGTAGGTATATGAGCATATTGTAGGTAATGCTCTTTTTATTCTTTTTAAGGCTTATGGCCACCTGTTTTCTGCGAGCCTTGCCACCGTAGGCATCGTTGCTTTCTTCAATTAGCTTAAAACTGTATTCATCTAAACGCCCGGGCACCTTTCCATATACTTGTCTTTCGAAGAATTGAAATATTTCGAATCTTCTATCAGCTTCCCATTGAACATGGTCTGAAATATTATTTCCGCTAAAAGTTACCAATGCATCTGGCAAGGTAAATTTAGGAACCTTGGTTTCATCATAATTAGCTTCAGATTGGGCAAAACTCATTGCGGAAAAAAGTAAGATGGTAGCAATAATGCGAATATTCATAATTTAATAAGGGTAAGGTTGGTACAGGTAATTGGCATCTATATTTTTTGGGTCTTAAATTTTTTGTCGACCAATTCAAGGCCATCATCTATTAGATGACCTAATTTAGGTCTGTTTTGTTTTACACTTTCTAAATGGTGGGCTATATCTTTTGCGAAATCGGTGTCACCATTGGTTTTGGCCAGCTCGTATAATTCTACCGAAAGTAGCCAGTCTTCGGGATAATTTTCTTTGATAACATCAAAAACCTTATGTCTTGAAATGGTCCGATTTTTTCCTTCGCGAAAGTGCCTGACTTCTTCGTAAAATTTTTCAAGTTGCGTTTGCTCAGGGCTTTCGGTCTTTTTTGCCGGGGTAGCCGACAACGTGTGACTGGTTAGGTCGAAACTATTCAAATCGGCAATACCATGATATGCCGCAACTACTTTTTGACCTACCGCCATACTGTAAAGCTCATCATTCGATTGAAAGAGAACCTTGTCTTGATGTTTAACAACACAATTTTTAAAGGTAACTAGAATGATTTCACCTTGTAAGTTTCGGGTTCCTGTAATGATTTCCCCAGATATTTTAATATGGCCTTCAAATTCTAAAGTTACATTCTGACCCTCATATATATTGTAGGCTTTTAAATCTCGAGGCCCCATATCTTCAATGGCGATGTTTATGCCTTTTAATTTTCCTAAAGGAGAACCAAAACCATTGTAATGACGATGGGTGCTATGGCCAACAAGTTCCTTTTCACGAAAGGCTAGGGCGGTTTTTCCCTCTGTCTGCACATAAACCGGTTTCCCGTTGTGCTCAATGACAGATTGAAAATTGCCCGATATTTGAAGACCGGTACTTAACTCGATAGTGCCTAGTTCTTTTGAGGCGATAAGCTTCTTAATACCGCTTAAGCCTCCAGTTCGTAAAGCCATCGTATTGGCAAAATCTTCAAGAACCTGGCTTAGGAAAGCAAAATCAGGAGTTACGAAGAGTTGAGGTTGGGGTTGGGTAATGTCAAACGATGTGTAGGCCGCTTCAATCGAATAAGGTACTTTTTTTACATTTTCGGTCATACACCATGCGCTCTCTCCTATAGAGGATAGAAGCCCTGCCCCATAAATTTTTGGGTCATCGATGGTGCCTATGAGTCCGTATTCAACCGTCCACCAATGCAGGTTGCGTATGAGGGCCATTTCACTGGGCTCACCCATGTTTTGTTGTAAATCTTCTATTCGTTTTTCAGCTAGGGCAATTTCTTCTTCGGGAGTTCCTTTGGCTTCCTTGATTATAGAAAGGTGTCTTACCGCTTCATAAAGCTCGAAGTCTTTACCGCTTGAAATGGCCTTGCAACCTATTTCGCCAAACCTTCTGAGGTATTCTGAATATTCTGGGTTAGCTATAATGGGGGCGTGGCCTGCTCCCTCATGAATGATGTCGGGAGCGGGGGTATATTCGATATGTTCCAATTGGCGAATGTCGGAAGCGATGACCAGCACATTATAGGCCTGAAATTCCATGAACGCAGCCGGAGGAATAAAACCATCCACGGCAACTGCGGCCCACCCAATTTCTTTCAAAATGCGGTTCATGCCGTACATATTTGGAATATTCTCAATGGAAATACCTGTTTTCTTCAATCCTTGGAGATAACTATCATGAGCCACTTTGCTCAAATAGTCAACATTCTTTCTCATGACATAGCGCCACACGGCTTGGTCAATGGCCGAATAATGCTCATAGTCTTGGGGTTTAATGTATTGCCTAAGATGTTGAGGTAGTTTGTCAAGAACAGGATTGCTTTCGTACGACATGGCAAAACGACTTTCTACAAAGTTACAAAATGAAGAATTAGTGCTTTAAAAAATGATATTTACTGATATACAATTGCAAAAAAATGCCCTCGAATTTCGAGGGCATTTCAATTGAATAAAACTCCAAAATATTATCTAGCTGCAACAGTATTAGGTGGGTATTGCATCAATATTTCAGCTACAAACTCTCTGATTCGAGCTTCTTTCTTCTCGATATTGGCAATGTTGCCCAAGTTTCCTACACCTTTGCCTTGCCAGACCAATTCTTTAGTGTTGGAATCTATAAGGTCGATGTATAAGGATCCTTCGGTACGGGTGCTTACGTTGTTGCCTCCCCAGCCAGGGCCCCAACCGGCACCCCAATAGTAAGGGCTCCAGCCCCATCCAAAGGCGCCTCCCCAGTAATTGTTATAAATGTCTACTTGTTCTTTTTCTTTGGTGAAAATGCTCACCAGAATATCCGGATTTTGAGATTTTACAAAACCGCGTTTTGACATTTCGTTTTCGATGGCGCGCAAAATTCTTTTTTTATCCAAATCAGAAATTTGGGCCTTATCGATGCCTGTTTTATAAAAAGCATAGGATTTATAAGTGTTGAAATCGGCCTCTCTATCGTAGTCTGATAAAACCTGTACCGAAGAACAGGAGCTGAAGAACAAAACGACCAACAAAGGAACCGCTAAAAATTTAATCTTTTTCATATCATTAAATATTTGGAGTTATGAGTATAATTCTAGCATAAAATTCACAAAAATCATGCCGAAGAGTTACTTCTAATTTCTGTAACCCTTCTTTTTTTCAAAGTCGTAAGGGCAATGCCTGCAACCACTTTCGCAACAATAACCACGTCGAAGAAGATACTTTTCGGTAAAAACTCGATAACCTTCTTCTGATAGGTAAAAGTCACCATCTTCTAAGGGAATAATTTTTTTCATTTCTCTTAAGCTATAAAATCATTTTTCAATAGCGCCGTCAAAAATAGCTGTTATAAGATATTTAAGAAGATACATAATTTTATACGTACACATCAAATTTAAAATGAAAAGTGGGCCTTTCATCTGTATTTAAGTTGCTTTTAACGGAGATGTGCAATGCCATGCGTTACATTTGTGTTATCGAAAAGAGCAATGCGGTTACAATTAACTTGTTAAGTCTCCGTTTTAACATTCGATTATGATCTTAGTCTTTAAACATTTTTTCTATAAGAATTATGTAGGTCTTTCACTTTGGCCTTTCATTTTTCTTAAGCATAATGGCTTAAGGGAAGACTTAGTTCTCATCAACCACGAGCGCATTCATTTACGACAGCAGCAAGAATTACTCATAGTATTTTTCTACCTTTTTTATATTACTGAATGGCTTTTTAGAACTATTGCCTATCTTGATAGCTACAAGGCTTACCAGAATATAAGCTTTGAGCGTGAAGCTTATGAGAACGAGAAAAACTTGAACTATATTTCAGAGAGAAAAGCGTTCAGTTTTATTAAATATCTTTGGGTGTCGCAAATACACCCTGAGTGAAAGCTCGAAACCAAGAAATAAAACTTCCATTTTTAGAACAAAAAGAGATTTCCTTATTTATTAAAAGGGAAGATGAACTGCATCCTCGAATCTCGGGCAATAAGTACAGAAAATTAAAGTACAATCTTATTGAAGCCCAAAAATCAGGGTATTCGAATTTACTCACCTTTGGTGGTGCCTTTTCCAACCACATTGCAGCTACAGCCTATGCAGGAAAGCAGCACGGCCTTCAAACTATTGGGGTAATAAGGGGGGAAGAACTTCTGGCCAAATGGCATTTAAATCCGACCCTTGCATTCGCTCACGAGAACGGAATGCACTTCAAATTCATATCTAGAGCAAGTTATAGAAGCAAGGAGAATCTGGAATTGCTCAAGGTTCTTAAAGGTGAATTCGGGGCTTTCTACCACCTTCCTGAAGGAGGCACTAACGCCCTTGCCATAAAAGGGTGCGAAGAAATATTGAGCGAAAATGATAAAGATTTCGATTATGTGTCTGTTGCCGTTGGTACGGGCGGAACAATAAGTGGCATTATTAATGCTTCTATTCAAAAGCAGACGGTTCTTGGGTTTCCTGCATTGAAGGGTGATTTTTTGAAAGAAGATATTTGTAAATTTGCCGAGAAAGAAAATTGGCAACTGATTCTAGATTACCATTTTGGGGGCTATGCCAAGGTGAATACCCATTTGATTGAATTCATTAATGACTTCAAAAAAAATACAGGTATTCCTTTAGACCCTATCTATACCGGAAAGATGATGTACGGACTTTTGGATATGGTAAAAAAAGGGAAATTCAAAAAGGGAACAAAAATTTTGGCCATACATACCGGTGGTCTACAAGGCATTTTAGGTATGAACGAGAACTTGAAAAAGAAAAACCTTCCATTGATATGCGTGTAACACGTAGATTGCTTTTACTGGCCTTATTGGGCATTATTTTTATTGGATGTAAAACAAAGCGAACGGTATCTGGCAACAGCGATAGAGGTCGTTATAAAAGTCCGCCAAAAGTTGCCGAGGTTAAGAAAGAGGAGAAGAAAAAAGATGATGGACTTTACGTTATGCCAGAGGATACAGGTAAATTCATTCTCTTTCAAATAGATTCGCCGGAAGAATACATCAAAACATTTTCTGAGATAGCCCAAATGGAAATGAAAGCCTATGGTATACCCGCCAGTATTACCCTTGCCCAAGGTTTGCTGGAAAGCGGCTTCGGAAAAGGTGAACTCGCCAAGAAAACCAATAACCATTTCGGAATCAAGTGCCATACTGGTTGGCAGGGCGATTACGATTTTCATGATGATGATGAAAAAGGGGAATGCTTTCGAAAATATAACCATCCCATGTATTCTTATCGAGACCACAGTATTTTTCTGAAAAACCGTTCCCGCTATGCATTTCTCTTCGATTATCCTATCGACGATTATAAAAGATGGGCCAAAGGTCTGCGACAAGCCGGTTACGCGACCGATAAGAGATATCCTCAAAAATTAATCGCCCTTATAGAGCGTCATCAACTGCATAGATATGACGTAGATGTAGTGGGTGAGGGGTATGGTAAACAGCGTGCCGATGCGGTTATCGCAAAAGCAGAAACTGATTTTCATGTCGTACAACCTGGCGATACACTTTACTCACTTTCAAAGCGATATGCCGTAACTGTCGATGAGCTTATGCGTTGGAACTACATGTACGATACCAATTTGTCGGTAGGTCAAAAGCTTACGGTAAAAACTGATAATTACAATAAATAGTAAATCTTTTTCTGTAAAGGTTTTATCAATTTCTATTCAAAAAACAATTCATGATTTATAAAAGAAGTAGTGCCCTTTTTGCAGAGGCCCAACAATACATACCAGGCGGAGTGAATTCTCCCGTGAGAGCATTTAAAGCTGTTGGTGGAGACCCGATTTTTGTAAAGGAAGCAAAAGGAGCCTATCTCTACGATGAAGATGGCAATAAATTAATCGATTATATCGCTTCATGGGGGCCGCTAATTCTGGGGCATGCCTATGAACCTGTGATCAAGGCCGTAATTGATAAGGCAAAAAAGGGTACCTCATTCGGTATGCCCACCGAAATTGAGACCGATTTGGCCAAGTTGGCCGTCTCCATGGTGCCGAATATCGACAAAATAAGGTTTGTTAATAGTGGTACCGAGGCGTGTATGAGTGCCGTGCGATTGGCGAGAGGTTATACCGGTAAGGATAAAATAATCAAGTTTGCCGGTTGTTACCACGGCCATTCCGATTCTTTTTTGATTCAAGCAGGTAGTGGCGCGGTTACTTTTGGTAGCCCGAATAGCCCTGGGGTCACCCAAGGTACCGCAAAAGACACACTATTGGCAAAGTATAATGATTTAGCTGATGTTCAAGGTTTGGTAAATGCGAACAAAGGTGAGATAGCCGCTATCATTATTGAACCGGTTGCCGGTAATATGGGTTGTATCATTCCGACCAAAGAATTTATGACTGGCCTAAAAAAGCTGTGTGCCGATCAGGGAATACTTTTAATTTTCGATGAAGTAATGACCGGTTTTAGGTTGGGAAAAGGAGGAGCTCAAGAAGCATTGGCTATAGATGCCGATATTCTTTGTTTTGGAAAGGTCATTGGTGGAGGATTACCGGTGGGGGCATTCGCTGCAAGAGCCGAAATAATGTCGCATTTGGCCCCCGAAGGCCTTGTCTATCAAGCTGGTACATTAAGTGGAAACCCATTGGCCATGGCAGCAGGATTGGCCATGTTGACCGAACTTAACGACCGACCGGAAGTTTTTGAAAGTCTTGCAAATAAAACGGAATATTTGCACAAAGGGTTTGATACGGTTTTGCAAGAAAAGGGAATCCCCTATCAAATTAACCGTTTTGGAAGTATGATTTCCGTGCATTTTACTGAGGAACCAGTGATAGATTTTGAGTCTTCGGCAAAAGGCAATAACAATTCATTTAAAAAGTACTTTCACGGTATGCTTCAGCAGGGCATTTACTTGCCGCCAAGTGCTTTTGAAAGTTATTTCTTGAACGATGCCTTAAGCTATGAAGATTTGGATAAGACCATAGAGGCGGCTTCAAAAGTTGAGCTGAATTAGGGTGCGATTTTTAAATAATCCATAACTGCTTCATTGCCTTGAAGGGCATTTGCCGGCATTGGGTTTTCATCGGTAAAGACTTTTAATTTTTCTATAGGAAGTATGGTGACAAAATCTTCTTGATAACCATCATCATAAGGCACGTTGCCCATACTCAAACCTAGATGGTGCCCGAAAAAGTTGTAAGCGGCCGCTCGTTTAGAATAGCCATAATCATGCTTTTCTAATGGAAGATGCACATTTTCAGCTTTGTGCTCTGCATCGTACAGAGCATATACTTTCTGAATATAGGGGAACTCGACACGAGGAGTATTGCGGGTCCAGTCCGCTCCATCTGAAACAACCAATAGGGGGCGGGGCGCGCACAATGCGGCTATTTCTACATTGCTGGTTTGGAGTTCTTTGGTTTTATGAATGGGCATGCCACTTTCACAGACGCAGCCGCCAAAGAAATGTGCCGATACCTGAACAACTGGAGCCGAAACCTTAATGCGTTCATCAATGGCGGTAAGAACAAATGTTTGGGTTCCCCCGCCAGACCCTCCTGTCATTCCAATACGCTCTGGGTCGATATCAAGTCTAGAAAGCAAATAATCCAATACCCTTTTACTGTTATAGGTTTGTAAAAGTAGGGCAATCGGCATTTTATGCTCTACTTGGTGGCTTTCTCCATAACCAACCATATCATAAGCAAAAACAATGGCTCCCATCCGGGCAAGAACCGCTGCTCTTTTTTGTATATAGTGTGTAAATCTCTTATCGGCCAAGTGGCCATGCGGAGAAAGAATACCGGCATATTTGTTTTTTTCGATAACAGGGCGATAGAGATTGCCCGTTATATAAAACCCTGGAAAGCTTTCAATGGCCACGTTTTCAACCGTGTAACCGTCCATCTCTTTTTTGTCGCGTATAATAACATTTAAGTTACTTTCGGTCTGTGGCATTTTGGCCCACTGCAAACCTTCCAATATGCCCTCTTTTATTTTAGAAGCCCTAGACTCCCATGTGTTAAGGTCGTTCCATTCCTTGGCGAAATCTTTCAGCATTAGGTTGCCCTCGTCCTCGGTCCAGTAACGCCCCACGCAAAGCATGTTTTCTTGTGCGTTAAGAGAGGCAAAAAAGCTAAATAAGAACAAAAAAGTAATTTGAATTGAGCGCATAACTTGTTTTTAGTCAATTAAGGTATTGCTAACGAAGGCGATATGTTTTCCGTCGGGTGACCAACTAGGAACGTTTATGGTGCCTTGCCCGCCGTATAAATAGGCTACCACCTTAATGGGGCCGCCGTTAATCGGCATTGTTCTCAAATAAACCTGTTTGTAAAATGGATGGTCAGCAGCCGGTACTTCCGGTAAGTACGATATGAATACCATAGATTTCCCGTCTGGGGATATATGCGGAAACCAGTTTTGAAGAGAGTCGTTGGTCAATTGCTCCTGTTCGGTTCCATCAGGACGCATCCGCCAAATTTCCATAGAACCTGTACGTGCAGAATTGAAGTAAATGTATTTTCCATCGGGTGTATATTCCGATCCATCGTCCAAGGTAGGTTGGTCGGTAAGCTTGATTTCCTTTCCTTTTCCATCAGAAGCTATTTTATAAATGTCGTAGACCCCATTTCTACCTCCGGTATAGGTTAACCATTTTCCATCGGGAGACCAGCCATGCAAATAACTAGGGCCTGTAGGGGTAATTCTTTTAGGCACACCCCCAGCAACGGGTACGGTATAAACGAGCGATCCATATTCTTCTTCACCACTGGCGCTACTTATGCCCAGCATTTTACCGCCAAAGGAAAGTACGTGATCGTTGTTATTGTTTTTTACGAAATCGGTAGGCAATTGAGATACTTTATTGGAGTTCAAATCATAATTAAAAAGGAGCCCCTCGCTATTGAAGATAAGAGTTTCTCCATCTGGGGTCCAATTTGGGGCTTGAATCGAATTATCAACGGTGTACAGTATTTTTCGATTACCCGTATCTATAGACATACGCTCTAAATGGCTGCCTAAATATTCCTGATAGGGTACCAGTTCTGCAGGGGCTGGCAATACAATACGGGTGTTTTTGAACTCGGCCTTTTCTTTAACATCGGCATTATGGGCGCACACAAAAAGTCCGGTCAATAGTTCTTCGGGAAATTCAAAATGAGGTACTTCTACAGACCAAAATAAATCACCGTATTTGGCAACGCTCAAAAAGAAGCTGCCGCCCCTTCTTTCTAGTTGAATTACATCGGGCGCTTTTATCGGAGCTATTACTTCCTCTATTTGCTCACCTTTTTTCTTTCGATATTGAATAGAGGTCAAACCATCGCCATGAACGGTTGCGCAAACCATGGGAGCATCGGTAGCGCTGTCCGTCCTTACCATCCACCCCAACTTTCTATGGGCATCAACACCTTCGCCGATGAACTTGGCATGAGTTCTCAGGATAAAGTTGCCCGTTGTTTTCTTGTGCGCAAAATGGAACTCGTCTTTATCGAACCAAATGTTGGCCCCAGAACCCGTAAGTTGGTAAGTCTGTGTTTCTGGGTCGTAAGTGGTAGTACCTTGATGTTTTACGTCTCCGATATCGGATTGTAGATTAAAAATACCCAAATCATTTTGGGCATGGGTGTTTGCTATAAAAGCCAAGAGAAGAACGAAAACAATAGTAGTACTTTTCATTTTGGTCAAGTTGGATTAATTAGAAGATTGTAAATTGAAAAACGAAACAACTAAAGATACTAAATGCCTATTAAGTTTCTACTTGCTAGGAAGTTATTAGTGCGGCTTTCAATTTATTTCTTTTCCAAGTATTCTCTTTATTCCAAAAATTGGTTCACAGGTACCAAATTCAGAAGCGGTGAATCTTTGACCAATTGACTGAGAATTTTACAATGACCTTGACCATAAATGACCAAGACTCTTTCATTCTGATGGGTAGTACTTACAGTTCTTATGTTTTCAAAAATCTTAAGATTCGAAGTGTACCAACCACCTACCACCTCTGCGCCTATCTGTAATGAATCGTTGCCAATTTGACAGAGCAATTGATAGCCTAGATGATTTTGATTTATAGCTTCTGGTGTATTGATGTATGTAATCGCCTTAACTAAACCTGAGCTATTGGCGATACTATCATAGTCAGACGCCAGCCCTTGCGCATTTGCGTAAATGGTATTGACCAATTCTTCTTGTCCGTTAGTTTTTGCAAAGGTGATGGCTTTTTCAAAATCAAAATTTACTTGGCTATAAACCAGGTATAACTTTTCATGACCGAGCTCTTTGGCCAACCTAAAGGCAATTTGGTCTGTTTCTTCATCGCTAAGCTGATATTCTCCTTTGAGGTAAGATTGATAGGCCTCGTTCAGTTCTATATTTGATTTGTACGGTCTTTCGACAGCAATTTTCGTCGGGCGAAATTTTTTAAGTCTTTGTACAAGATCTTTAATTTCTTTTTGGCTTTTCGGGTCTTGAACCGAGGTATATTTCTGGCTAACACTATTGTTTTTTGATACAAAGTGGAGTACACCCATAATGCAGACTTCCGATAACGACTGATTTTTGATGACATCCGATTCTACGGAAGCCTGTCCAGTTATTGCATTCTGAAAAAGCAGAAATGAAATTGAAAATAGCAATAGGTACTTCTTCATGATAACTAAATAGGCAAAGTTGAATTCGTTAAAACCTATCTAAATATACGCAACTTAGGCTACGGGCTGAAGAAGGATTCAGTTTAATAGCTTTCGGTAAGATTTTTTTGAAAATACCTCCTTCTAAGCCAAAAGGCAACCTTGACCAAAAGAATAAGAGCCGGTACCTCTACTAAGGGGCCGATAACCCCGGTAAATGCTTGGCCCGAATTGAGGCCGAAAACAGCGATAGCAACGGCAATCGCTAATTCAAAATTGTTTCCGGCGGCTGTAAAGGCTACTGATGTGGTCTTATCGTAATTAGCGCCAGATGCCTTAGTGACAAAAAAGCCGATGATAAACATTAGAATGAAATAGATGACCAAGGGTATGGCAATGATAACGACATCCATAGGAATTTCAACAATCAGTTCGCCTTTTAAAGAAAACATGATAACTATGGTAAACAGTAATGCATAAAGGGTAATGGGGGAAATTGCGGGAATGAATTTATTTGAATACCAATCTTCTCCTTTTAATCTAATGAAAAAGAACCTAGAAGCAATGCCCAATACAAACGGTATACCCAGATAAATCACCACACTTTCGGCTATAGTGGCAATCGAGATGTCAACAATGGCACCATCAAAACCAAAATAGGGTGGAAGTACAGTAATAAAAATATAGGCATAAAAACTATACGCGAATACTTGAAAAATACTGTTGAGAGCCACTAAGCCAGCACCGTATTCGCTACTACCTTCCGCCAAATCGTTCCATACCAATACCATGGCTATACATCTTGCCAAACCGATAAGGATAAGACCCACCATATATTCAGGGTAATCGGAAAGAAAGGTCAATGCCAGAACGAACATTAGAATACGGCCTACCACCCAATTAAGGATGAGGGATATCGAAAGTATTTTGATGTTTCTAAAGACTTTTGGTAATAGCGTATAATTCACTTTTGCCAAAGGAGGATACATCATTAAGATGAGACCGATAGCAATTGGAATATTGGTCGAACCTTTATTGAAAGCGTTTACAAAATCCGGAAAGTTTGGAAATCCGTGCCCAACTCCTACACCTAGGGCCATAGCAATAAAGATCCATAAGGTGAGGTTCCGATCAAGAAAGCCTAGTTTTTTACTTGCCATTTACTGCTGTATTTGAGAAAGCACATAATACATTTCAGAAGCTATCTGCTCGCTACGTTCTTTGTATTTCTCTGCTTGAAGTGGGGAATTATCAAATGCCTTCGGATCTTCAAAAGTGATGGGTATTCGTTTTTCGGCACCGGCAACAAAAGGGCAACCCTCATCAGCTTGTGAACAGGTCATGACGGCCGCGAAAGAATCTTTCGGATTAAAATCACTGTCCAGTCTTTTAGAAAAACCAATGATTGGGTGTTCGTTGTCGGCATACTTTATGCTGTAAATAGGATTTTCGGTTTTTGAAATCGTTTCAATTTCAAAACCAGCATTGATCAAGGTCTTAATGACCATCGGAAAAACTGCGGTACTTTCAGTTCCTCCGGAATAGCAGATAATATTGTTCAAACCAAAATGATATGCTAAGGTCTGCATCCATATTTGAGAAAGATGGCTTCTTCTTGAATTATGGGTGCATATAAAATTGATGCGAACTGGTTTTTTCTGTTCTACCTGCCCTTGAATATAGTCAATCAAAGGTTGCAGTATCAGTTTTCTGTCTTCTGAAATAGTTAGGTTTTTCAGCGTAGAGACTTGCTCGGAAAGGGTTTTTAGTAACGACATAAATCTAATTTTCGGTTATGGTGTTAGCAACAGCCGCCACCTGGGGTGCAAGAATTACCGGTTTGTAGCTCTGAAAAGTTTAACTTGGGTTTCTTCTCAGGTATTCCACAGTTTTCTTTAGCCAAACAGTCGGTTTGTTTTGATGTTAGTAGAAAATTACTACCATCAAATTCGAGAGCGAATTTTTCTATAGTTCGGCCTTGGTATTCTACTTCGATTTCAAGGTCACCAATGCCCAATTTTTCTTCTGAGAGTTCAATAATATGAGTGAGTTTCTCTGGGTGCAAGCGGTGATTATAATCATCGGCATTCCATAATTGAAAATTTACGACTACCTCATTTCTTACCGTTCCTCCACAATCAATAAAGTGTTTAGTGATTTTGCCCACCTCTGTTACGTGAAAATGACTGGGTACCAATTCTCCGTTAGGCAATAGAAAAGCTATTTGGTCAAGGCTTTTTAAGTGCTTCTTTATTTCTGAGAGCTTCATATTTTATTTGTTTATTGCGATTTTACGATTAAATGATTCAAATTTTTTTAACAGCAGTCTGATTGTAAGGTTATATCTTGATTCAAAAATTGTAACATTGTGTTCTTCATTTCAGACCAGTTTTGTTTGTCGATACAATAGCACACGCTTGTACCTTCAACATTACCCTTGATCAAACCTAAATTTTTAAGTTCTTTCAAATGTTGGGAAATCGTGGGTTGAGCCAAGCCAATTTCTTCTACTAGGTCACCACAAATGCAGGTGTCCAGTTTAAAAAGTTGTTGCAATATGGCAACACGAGCAGGATGCCCAAATACTTTGGCGAATAAGGCTATTTGATTTTGTTCGTCAGTGAATATTTCTGTTTTAGCTAGTCCCATTATTTAATTTGTATATTGCAATATTACGATTAAATGAAATGGAAAGAAAATTATTTTAGAAAATTTATTTTAAAACCTTTGTGCTTTGATTTCACTCTTTGAGAAGTAGCTGTAAAAAATTGAGGTCGAGCCATTTATCAAATTTATACCCGACCTGCTTGAAAATGCCGACTTCTTTAAAACCAAACTTTTTGTGAAAAGCCACGCTGGCTTCATTAGAGGCGTCAACTCCTGCCAGCATTGTATGGTATCCTTCTTGTTTGGCTCTCTTAATCAATTCAGACATTAAAACCTTACCGACCCCTTTGCCTTGAGAATCTTTGTGTACATAAATAGAATGTTCTACGCTAAATTGATAGGCCGCCCAGGGCCTGAAGGTGCCATAAGAGCCAAAACCGATGATACCACTTTCGTCTTCGGCAACTAGTACAGGAAAGTTTGATTTCTTTTTATCCTTGAACCATTCTAATTGTTGATTCAAAGTTCTAGGTTCATAATGGTAAAGTGCCGTAGTATTCAAAATCTCAAAATTTATAATTTCAAGAATTGACCGTATATCTTTCTCTTGGGCATCTCTTATCTGCATGTAATCAATTTAAAATGGCTTATTTTCTGAAGACTCACATAACCTAGGCTCAAGGTAAATTATATTTTTCAAAGTCTATCTGAAGTTTTTCAAAAGAAAAACCGACTGCCAAAAGTTGGCAGCCGGTTTTTGTATTAATGGCCTGGTTCCCAAATTAATCTAAGAAAAGAACTAAAACGTTCATTTTCGCGGCTTACCGGTACGCCAACAACAATACCGACCATTAGGTGGTCGGCAATGCCCACGCGCATTTGTGGTCTCATGGTCATATCAAAATCTTTCTCGTCAAAGCTTTTGTTAAATTCGATACCAATAAAATTTCTAGTTCCACTGATCATGTAATGCACATTGGTGTTCACTTCAAAGGTAGTGTGTACGATACCTGAACTAAGGGAGTGCTCTAATTTCGGGCCGGTATAGACCAATGAATGAAAATTGGAGCCCCAACGTTTAGCCATAACCAAGAACGGATTATAAACATTGGCGTTTATTAATGGATTTCCAAAATTTTCAAAATCGGAGAGTTCAAATTCATTGATGTAGCCTATGGCCATTGATAGGGCTTTTGCTTCGTTGACAAGAAAAGTCCATTGGGCTGCCACCTTTAGACTGTTCAATCTGTTGGCAGGTACTTCTAATCGTTCGGTTCCGTTCAATCTCGAATAAAAAGTGAAGGGTAACTCAACCTCTAGACCAAGTCGGTCAATAGGTGCCCATTCATATTCTACAAGAGCCTCATAAGAATCAAATTTAAGGTTGTCGGTAAGGCCGAGACCAATATTCCATTCTTTCTCTCCCTTCCTTGCCCCTAAATCCCTTATTAAATCGATGTAAAGAGGTTCGGCATGCAACACCTTCGCAGGTGGATTTTTTGCCGATTCAATTTCATTTATATATAAGCTGTCTTTCGTAGAATTTTCAATTTGGGCATGTATAGTATAGCTCAATGGCAGCAATAAAGTCGCCATCAATATTAGTTTAATATTCATGTTTAATCTTTTAAGTAAAAAATAGTATGTTGGCCCATTCGGTACGAACAGGCGTTTAATAGGGCCTAGAAAAGATTAAACTTCGGGCGGAGGGGATTCTACTTTGAAAAAATCTTGCGGAAAAAGTTTTTTAGTCGATTTGAGAATGATTTTATGCCTAAGTGAAATATGAAGCAAGGTCTTGGAGGTAGATTGAACGAAAAACTTGACCTTCAGCTGCGCATTCGACTCTGAATTATGGTCGTCACTGTCGTTATCATCATATTCTTCAAAGGCATTCTCGAAACCCAATAATTGTTCGACTACAATCTCGACAATACTTTCTTGGTCATTGATGGAAAGGTTTTCAGGAATATGATTTGGATGCGGGTCTGCCGCATCAATACTAATGTTAAGAAGGTATAGGCCCATGATGGCCCACAAGAACTTAACTAAACCATTATTTCTTAACCTTGAGAGCATCAACAATATTCAAGTTCGACGGTAAGAGTATTATTTGCTAGCTTTTTTAAAACGCATCATGGCGATGTCGCCTTGGATCAATTCTAATTTACCTTCTTCTGTAAAACGGTATGAATCAATCTGCTTTATAGTATTTAAGAAGACTTTTTCCCCTTCGCCACAGTACATCATGGTTGTTGGGCCAGGCGCTCCAAATTTCAAAGATTTACCATCTATGCTGAAATCTGCTGAATAGCCATTGCAACTGTTGGTTCCACTTGCTTTTCCTTCTTCCTTATCGAAAGTTATTTGCGGTTTCTTATCAGGATAAAGCCCTTCAAATGCAATTCTAGGTCCTGTTATATATTCCAATTCCCAGGCCGAAGCGTACAACTGTTCAGACGCTATTTGCTTTTGCGGCCCGCAGGAACTTACCATAATCATAGAACAAGCAATCAATAATCGATATAGTGATTTCATATATTTTTTTTAATCTCTTTTTTGAAGTAGCCACCTACCAACATTCAAGAGTAGTGCAAAAATAGTTAAAGTGACCGCTACAATTATGGTCACATTCAGAAGAACTCTGGTATAGCCCAAATTATCAACATTTAGAAACGGGTAAGGGTAAAAATTGGTAAAACGACCGCGTATTAGGGTATAAACAAGAAATATGATAGGATACCAGAGCCAAGACAGAAGCGCTTTGATCACCAAATCTTTTTTCTCTACAAAGAGAATCCAGTAGACCAAGACAAATAAAGGATTGATGGTGTGTAAAAGCTCATCGACCAATTGTTGCAACCCGGTCGGTTCCCAAATGGAACGCAATACCGTTTGATACACCAGACCTACAATTAAAATAAATGATGTAATGGCTGTCAAAGCGCCTGGTGACCATAAAAAAAGGAAAGGTTTCTTCTTAAAACCGGTCAATCTTACAGTGAAGAAGATGGTTGCCAGTAAATTTGTAAGTATGGTAAAATAACTGAAAAATCGAATGATAGACTCTAAAACCTCGGCTTGCCTGTTCTGTATCATTAAAAGGAATTGCGCAATTATGGCAAACCACCCCAGAAGCAATCCTAAAATATCTGCTCTTTTTTGCATTAGCCGTTATTTCTCCAGTGCACACTAAAATTAAGAGTTCAATTGATTTTGACAACTTTTAATTAATTGTTTTAGCTGAACGGTATGCATTTTATAGAAATAGTACTGAAACTAACTCGGCTTAGTAACCGGATATAAAAAAACCGCCTAAGTCGGCGGTAGTTGATAATGTGGTCTATCTTTTAGAATGGCGTTCTTTTCGGTCTCCTATTCGCTTCTTCATTCTTTTGCCTTTATGTTGCATCATTTTTTCCCACCTTTGGTATTGCTCAGCAGAAAGAATATTTTTCATCTCTGCCTTATGGGCAATCATCTTATCAAGACGTTCGTTTTGCATGGCGTATCTTTCTTCTGCAGTGGGTTTTTTAGATTCGCCTGATTCTCTGGCCGCTTTGCGTTCTTCCATCTTAGCCTTTCTTGATTGGGCCTGTTCCAAGTTGATAGCTTTTATTTTGGACTGTTGTTTTTCATCCAAATCAAGCGCCAAGGTCATTCTTTTGGTTTGAAGGGTCGCCATCTGTTCTGGGGTAAGGTCTTTGAAAGTATCTCGATGTGAGTTTTCGCCTCTTTGAGCTATAGCGCTCAAGCCCATGAAGCACATTACAATTAAAATTGCTCTTTTCATTAGTCTAATTTTTAAAGTTAACGATGATAAGACATTGCAAAACTCCGTAGGTTTAATCATTCAACTCTTTTTATTACTTGTTTAACAGGCTTTAAGAAATTTTGGGTACAAAAAAAGGGTGTGAAAATCACACCCTTGAATAAGTAGGTCGTTCTTGCTATATGTCTTAATCTACCACTTCGGCATTTGAGACTTGTTCTATATCGGCTGAAGCCATTTGGGTAGCTTCAGGTGCCTGTTCGGCATTGGTTTCGTTATAATAAATTATAGATGCTAAGATAAAGGCGGCTAAGTACAGGGAACTTTTTAATCTTTCAGACATGGGATGTGTTTTTTAATTCTGGTACTAAATTAGGCAAAACAAGAGCGCAAAAATTTGAGTTGTTGCGTAGGGGGTGGTTTGTGTTGTCAAATACCTTGAAAATGTGGTTAGGGTATTTCCTACATCGATGAGATAGGTATTTCATCGATATTTTACAATTTTAAGTAGGGTTGTTTGTGGTATAATTGAAAAAGCTACCTGTGAAGTTTGTTCACAGGTAGCTTTGTTTTTAATCAATTTAGTAAAGAATCTATTCGGGGTTCAGAATCAAATCTATTCTTCGCTCAACATCTTGTAAATGATATTTGCTCATACTATCGCCCGTTCTGTTGATAGCACTTTTGGCCATTCGTTGCAGATAGGCCAGTTCGGCCCTGGCGATGGAACGAATATCAGACTGACTGGTGTTGACAATGGTAGATTTTTGATATCCTCCGAAATCAGGTTGCTTGCCCTGGTTTTCAGCAGTCATTAAATAGGCTAGCCTATCAACATAGGCCTTTTGTAAATTTCGTCTATATGTATCAATAGTCTTTCCATTTCTTAATTCTGACCAAATACTGGATCGTAAATCGCTCATTAGGGTTATAAGGTCATAGGCCTCGGCACCATTTGCCGTTTCATTTTCTATTATCCTTTGTATTTTACCCAAACTAAGAATGGTATTCAAGGTGCGCACTTGCATCGTACGAACGTCGTTTAAATAGCCCGAATATTGTACTTTGTTAAAAATGTTTTGGTCGAGTAGCCACGTTGGGGTTTTGAAAAGTTCTTTATTGAGAAAAGCAATACAATTGGCTTGGTGTTCTTTACTGACGGGCGTGTAGACCGCTCCGTCTTGATCATATGTTTTGTGGTGTTCATAGACCCCGCCAATATTGTTGGATACATGACCCATGTATCGATTGAATTGGGCAATTACTTGGCCGTAAAGTTTGTCAAGGTCTTCATAGGTTTTACCTTCTTCTTTTGTCCATGTGATAAGATTAGGAACAATTCTTTTCAAATTTTCAATTCCGTAGGCGCTAGCCTTAATGGCATCATCACCCAAGTCTTCAGTTTGTGAGCTAGGGTCAACGATATCGCCCACTTGTTGATGTCCGAACCGATAAAGAGGGTCGCCGGCATGCGCTAATATCCATTGATCCAAAATTTTATTTTCTTCTTCTTTCGTTTTGTCAAGAATCGGCCTATAGCCCCATTTAATGGCATATTTGTCATAAATACCAATATCGGGCATGAGGGCAACATCGCCATCTTCTGGCTGCGCTATGTAATTGAAACGGGCATAATCCATAATAGAAGGAGCCGTTCCATATTTTTTTGTAAAAGAAGGGGAGCGAAGTGAGTCTACCGGGTAGGCAACACTACTACCCATGTTATGGGGCAGACCTAAGGTGTGACCCACTTCATGAGCCGATACAAATCGTATCAACCGACCCATGATTTCATCTTTAAAGGCGACACTTCTCGCATTATCATTTATGGCCGCAGTTTGCACGAAGTACCAATTACGAAGCAGGGTCATTACATTATGGTACCAATTAATGTCCGACTCCAAAATTTCGCCACTGCGCGGGTCACTTACGTGTGGGCCGTTGGCATTTGGAATCGGTGATGCCAGATAGCGCACCACGGAATATCTTACATCTTCTGGAGACCATTCGGGATCCTCTTCGGTAGATGGAGGGTCTTTGGCAATAATCGCATTTTTGAAACCGGCTTCTTCAAATGCTTTTTGCCAATCTTCAATACCTTGCTTGATAAAAGGAACCCATTTTTTTGGCGTCGCCCTGTCTACATAGTAAACGATTTGCTTTTTGGGCTCTACCAGTTCGCCCTGCTTGAATTTTTCCAAGTCTTCTTCTTTTACCTCTAAACGCCACCGGTCTAAAAAGGTTACGGTTTTACTTTCTTGAACGTCTAGACCATAATCGGTCTGTCCGCTAGTGAACCAACCTACACGTTCATCAAAATACCTTCTTCTCATCGGTTTTTCAGGTAGAAGAATCATCGAATTGTTAATCTCGATCGAGATGGAACCCAAACTTCCATTGCTGGGCGGCTCTTTTGCCAAATAAGTTTTGACGTGACGGGCCTCAACGTTGAGAGGGTAGCTCTTAATTGTTTCAATGTAGCTTCTCGGTTCATCTAAGCGGGAAACTTTATAATTTTCTCGGTAGCCATCGGGCATTCCAATGGCCGGAACATCCTTTTCAAGAAATTCATTGACCTGTATGACCGTAGCAGGGTTGGCCGAATCTTTCTTTATTGCCTTAATGTCGAAAGCGAATAGTACGGGTTCAAAGTTAGAATTGACCACTGCCTCATGAATGGGCAATGAGTCGGCGGCATAAATATTATGGCTAACTACTCGCAACAGTACTTTTTTAGGCTTTTTCTCCCACCTTAAGACCTGCGTATTTATTTTACCTCCGCCAAAACCGATGCCCGTTGCTGTTTTTGAAATTCGGCTGACCATCAACATTTCTTTATTGAAAAGGGAGTCGGGTATTTCGTAGAAGTGTTCGTCTTTTACAACGTGTATGTTAAAGAGCCCTTGGTCGGTGACGGCGTCTTTAGTAATCACCTTATCGTAAGGTTTTATTTTCTCGTCTTTATCCTCTTCTTTTTTTTCAGACTTGTCTGACTTCTTCTTAAAAATTTGAGCTTCTAGCGGTGCGGCAGAAAGGGCCGTAATTAACAATAGAAAGGCGGTGATACTTTTTCTTAGCATGTAAATAAAGAGTTTGGTCAATATTATTGAGTAGTAGCGTCAAATAACCGAAAAAATAATTTAAGTCTTTGTTAACTAAATCATAAGCTCAACATTTCAGTATTCTGATATTTGAGGTAGATTATTTCCGTTTTAAGCGACGAGTTTTGTAACATTTTGTTTGAAAATGAGTCTTGTAGATAGATAATTATCATTTTAATTATTTGGATTAGTCGGGGATAAAGCCATCGCAAAGCGGTGGCTTTATTTATTAAGGACCTGATGAAAACTTAAAAATATCGATAAATGACTGCTAAACAATAACTTGTTTTCTAAAAACGTTGAAAATTCTTAAAAAAAGTGAAATAAAAATAGAGAACTATTTATGCGGAAAGCTTAAAAACTTCAAGGACAAAATATGATGTTCGCTATATACACGCTATTATTTTAACAAATTCACTTTTAGGCAGATTCTAGCCGGATTACCCAAAAACGGATAGTGCAATAAAGGGAAACTGAGGCGTTATATAAACTCATACAACAAACCTACAATGTTATGAACAGCAAGAAATTAAAAATAAGTCTGTTAATGGGTATTAGTTTGGTAAGTGCAGCATTTGCCAACAACCCGGTTAGTGAGAGAGATGAATTAGTAATCAGCTCTGTCGATTATATTGAAGAAGATACCGATTTTGAATTGGGCTTTGATACTGCCGAATATTTGCCAGAAGATTTTAATCCTTATAAAATGTATGTTGATTTGAAATCGGTTGTTTATATAGAAGAGGAAGAGGCCTTGAAGTTGAATACTAAAAAGTACTTACCAAAAAAGTTTGATGCCTATGCATTTCCTTCAAATGTCTTTGATTTCAACTACATCGACGCGAATGATGAAATAAGTTTAAATTTTGACACCCAAGAACATCTACCGGAGGGTTTTAATCCGTATATAAAGAGATAATTCGCCTCCTTATTTGAATAAGCTATTAAACCCCTGCCCGAAAAGGCAGGGGTTTTCTTTTTTGGAAGTCAAAATACCAACGGTAGCACAAACTGAAACATAATCACAAGAATAGAAATAGCGATAAGGTTCAACACCACCCCCACACGGGCCATTTCGCTTACTTTTACATAGCCGCTTGCAAATACAATGGCATTCGGCGGTGTCGCCATGGGCAGCATAAAAGCGCAGCTACTTGCAATGGTAACCGGAATGAGCAAATAAAGAATAGGAAGGTCTAAACCTATGGCAATACCTGCAACCACAGGCGCTAGTACGGCGATAAGGGCTACATTGCTCATGAGCTCTGTCATAAAAAGCATAAGGGTTATCAAAAGTACAGCGGTCAAGAAGATGCTTATATCGCTTTCACCAATGGCCGCTGACACCATATCAACAATACCGCTTACCGACATTCCTTTTGCAAGGGCCAAGCCACCACCGAACAAGATTAGAATACCCCATGCCAGTTTTGAAGTATCTTTCCACTCGATGATAAAATCCCCTTTTTTAAGATTATAGGGAATAGAGAACATGGCGATGGCCGCAGTAATGCTGATCATGGTATCATTCAGTTTTAAAACAGGAAATATACCATTAATGACGGTTCTGAAAATCCATAGAAAAACGGTTACCCCAAAGATGCCGAGTACCATCTTTTCTTTTCCGCTCATCGGTCCCAATTTTCTCAATTCTTGATCAATAACTTCCCTTGAAGCAGTGAATTTGAGTTGTTTGTTGGGATACATCCATTTGACCAATACCAAATAACTGATCCAAATCATCAGCGCTGAAAACGGTACGCCTATAATCATCCATTTTAGAAAAGAGATTTCAATGTTGTACTCGTTTTCAAGAAGCCCGATCATGACCGAATTGGGTGGTGTTCCAATAACGGTCGCCACTCCACCGGCATTGGCTGAAAAAGCAATACCCAGCATAACGCTCAAGGCGAAGTTTCTGTCATCTTTGGTAAATCCATCTTCATCATTCACTAAAAGACCGATTACCGACATGGCTATGGGTAGCATCACGACCGTCGTGGCGGTGTTACTGATCCACATACTTAGAGAAGCGGTGGCAATCATAAAACCAAGAACCACTTTGTTAGGCGTAGTACCAGTAATTCTTATGATATTTAGGGCGATTCGTTTATGAAGATTAACTTTCTCAAGGGCCAAAGCGAGTACGAAGCCACCAAAAAATAGAAAGATGATGGGGCTTCCGTAGTTGGCGCCTACATCATCGATTTCCATGATTTTTAGAATCGGGAAAAACAGTAGGGGCAACAGGGCGGTGACTGAAATGCTTACGGCTTCGGTAATCCACCAAGTAACCATCCAAACGGCAACGGCGATTACCATGTCTCCGTTTTCAGAAATCATTTCAAACGGAAGGCCTAAAATGATGAAAAATAGGATGGGCCCAGTAAAAAGCCCTATTCTTTTGCTTAAGTCCATAGTTGGTTGTTAATGCCCCTAAGCTATGTTTTTTCTTTTGCTTTTAAAAGCTTGATTTTTAATAGATGATAGAATCTGAGGGAATTGTAGGTAACTGGTAATTACCGTATTCTAAAACAAGTCGTCCGTCATTTAAACTTTTAGGTCCGTTCTGGTCAACTTCTGTCTTATACAGGTATACCCTTTCTAAATTCTTAAAAGAAGAAAACAACTGTACATCTCGATTGAAATTACTGCCTGTAAGGTTAATTGAGCGGAGGTGATTAAGCACATTCAATTGGTCAATTTGCGAACCCGTAATTTTTGTGTCGTCTAGCTTTAAAATTGATAGATTCGGAAGTTGTGCCAATTGAGTAAAAATGGCGTCGCTCACTTCGGTACCGCCCAAGTCAAGTTGCGCAATCTGTTGTTTTATGGAAAGTAATCGCTCAAAATCAGAATCTTTAAAAGTGGGCTTGTTAATACAGGAAACACTTAAAAAGTGGGTCGATTCACTGATAGGGTCCACATAAATTCCATAATCTTCAATCTTTTGAATGCTGTCTTTTGAAGCTTCGGCAATTTCCATTTCTGGGTGTCCCGTGTATGTTTTTGTTGGAAAGAAGGAGGTGAATAAGTCTTTTTTAAGTTTATTTTCTTTGACCGTACCTTTCATGGGGTGCCCGACATCCATCCAAGCTGCAATAAGTTTAATTTCTTCTTTGGTAGGCTGCTTTTTCCCTTCCGGTGGCATATGGCCATCATCATCCATAGGTAGCACCATACGGTTGTAAAGTTCACTTTCATCGCTATGCATGGCCAGTACATCACCGCTTTCACCCCCCTTTAGAATACCTTCCTTTGAATGCAATAATAGTTCTCCTTTTGTTTTTTTAGGATTATGGCAACTAACGCATTTACTATTTAAAATAGGTTGTATGACATCTTCATACACAAGCGCCTCTTCCCAATTATCTTCGGTAAGAACCAGTTCTTTTTCTTCGATGACTTCATAACCCAATAACGATTTCACCGAGTTGGGTAGAGGCCCAATCAAATAATCTTCGCCATGGGTAATGTTACCACCTTGGTGCCCCGTAAAGGAAATCAATAGAAAAGCCACGATACCCAAGATTGACAAAGGTGCTTTTGCCATAAAACCGGAAAAATTCTTGGGCGCTAATCTGAGGTGCATGACAAAACAGAAAAGAGCCGTTACTATTCCCGACCATAAATGCCATTTAACTGAATCAAAAGAATAACCTTCGCCTTGATATTGTAAATAGCCTGTTATACATGCCAAAACGGCTGTTACGCCAGCCCAAAAATAGATGAGAGAAAGAAGCTTTGACCACTCTTTTTGTTTGCGGTCGTACCATTGCAGCAGAAGGGCCAACATGATGAAGCCAATGGGCAAATGTACTATTAGAGGGTGTAGGCGACCGAGCAGTTGTTGTATCATTTCCATAAAGAAACTACTCTAGGTTTAATCGTTTTTTCAATGCTTGCATCATGTACACATTGGCCTGCCATTGGTCTGTTACGGGCAAATGTGAATAGGGCAGGGTGGGCATATAATCAGGTGGCCCAAATTCGGTGGTGACCGTAAAATAGTCTTGGTTCTGCCATTTTTTGCGTATAATTTCTTCCCAGATATTCAAATGTCTTTCTACCGCCTTTTTCCATTCTGGAGCCTGTGGGTCACTCACCTGTGGACCTTCGGCATGCCCTACCCGGGCATGAATATGATACGAACGGTCGATAATTTCTTTTAATTCTTCTTGCTGCGCTTCTAAAAGCGATTCGTGAACGACCATCCAATGACTAACATCTAAGTTTAGTTTTAAATCAGGAATTGCTTTCACGTATTTTTTGGTGTCTACAAGGTTGAAGCTGAACCTGCCCCGATGTGTTTCGTGATAGATAGGAATGTCATATTTTTTTGAGGCCTCATTGGCAGCCTTTATATAAGCACTGTTCTGTTCAAAAGTTAAAAAATCTCCACCGGTATGGCAGTTGATGTAGCTGGGTTTCCATGCCGCTATTTTTTCAAAATTATCGGTATAAGCTTTTAAACTTTCTTCAAAGAAAAGAGACTTGTTGGTGCCATTGAGAAAGCCTACCAACAAATCATGTTTTAGTAAAGCTGCCTTGAGTTCTTGAGCATCTTTTTCATTTGTCGGAAACCAGGTTTCCAACCCATCATAGCCTGCGGCTTTGGTCTTTTCACAAAAGGCATCCCAAGAAATGGAGCGCCCCCAATCGGTTTGAAAGAATAAGACTTTTTTCTTTTTTTGCGAAACTGAAGATGAGGTAATAAAAACCAGCAATAGTGCCAGTGCTAATTTCTTGAACATGTTTGGTCGGTTTGGTGTCAATTGAACTTTAAGCCAATATCTCTTTGATAATTTCCCCTTCTACATCGGTAAGCCTAAAAGGCCTGCCCTGAAATTCATAGGTGAACTCTTCATGGTTGAAGCCCAATAAATGTAGAATAGTGGCATGTACATCATGAACCGATACCCTACCATCGATACCGGAAAAGCCAATATCGTCGGTTGCACCATGGGAAGCTCCTTTTTTAATGCCCCCACCGGCCATCCACATCGTAAAGGCATCGCCATGATGGTCTCTACCTTTATAGGCCATTTCTTTGTTTCCCCGGTTTTCCTGCATGGGCGTACGGCCAAATTCACCTCCCCAGACGATTAAAGTGTCGTCTAAAAGGCCTCTTTGTTTTAAATCCATAATAAGGGCTGTCATAGGCCTATCGATTTCACGGCATTTATTTCTCAGTCCCATATCAATGGAACCCTCTCGAACATTTCCGTGAGTGTCCCATCCCCAATCAAAAAGCTGAACAAAACGGACGCCGTCTTCAACCAGTTTTCGGGCCAAGAGGCAGTTGTTGGCAAAAGACTCTTTGCCCGGTTCTACCCCGTACATTTGTTTGATATGCTCTGGCTCGTTGTTGATATTCATCACCTCAGGAACCGCAATTTGCATTCGATAGGCCATTTCGTATTGGTTGATTCGGGCCAAAATTTCAGGATCTGCGTACTTGGCGTACTCTTCTTTGTTGATTTTGTTGATGGCATCAATCGTGTTTTTCTTTAGGTTTCTAGAAATACCATCTGGGTCATCGATATAAAGTACAGGGTCACCTTTTGAACGACATTGTACGCCTTGATAGACCGAGGGCAGAAAACCGCTTCCCCAAACACTTTTACCGGCATCGGGGGTGTTGCCCCCAGAAGTGAGCACTACAAAACCAGGTAGGTTTTGATTCTCTGAGCCTAGACCATAGGTGGCCCATGCCCCAATACTAGGTCTGCCCAATCGCGGACTACCCGTGTGCATAAACAATTGCGCGGGGCCGTGATTGAACTGATCGGTATGTACAGCCTTGAGAAAGGCAACTTCATCGACGACATTTTTAAAGTGGGGAAGAAAATTAGAAACCCAATTGCCCGATTCACCCTCTTGTTTAAATTCTGCCTGAGGGCCCATCAATTTAGGTGTACCTTTAATAAAAGCAAATTTCTTGCCTTCTAACAACGATTGCGGACAATCTTGACCATCATATTTATGAAGTTCCGGTTTGTAATCGAACATCTCCAGTTGTGACGGTGCCCCTGCCATGTGTAGATAAATAACCGATTTTACTTTAGGTCCATAGTGGGGAGCCAAAGTCGATAGCGGGTTTAAATCGCGTTCAGAAAAACTGTTCTGGGCCAACGGTTTAGGCTTTGATAAAGGGTCGCAACCCATGAAAATGGAGCTTAAAGCGAGCCCGCCCATGCCTTGGGCGCAACTTTTTATGAAATGGCGTCTTGTTGTTGCCTGCGTTTCACGCTCCAGTTTTTCCCTGAGTAATCTGTTGACTATATCTGAATGATGTTTCACTTCTCTGGTTTTAGGCTTTGGTTAAAAATTCATCCAAGTTCATTATGGCATTGGCAACGACCGTAAGCGCACTTAGCTCAGGAGTGGGCCTTTCTTCAAAATGAAGAAAGATTTCAGATGCCGTATCATCCGTTTTAAACTCTAGCAATGAGCTTTCATAAAGCTCTTGAAGCGCATCTAATTTCTGTGGCTCTATTTTGGTAAATGTCGCTTTTTCGTAGGCCTTGGCTATACTCTTTTCAACATCGTTACTATCCATACTATTTTTTGCCAAATAATAGGAGGCTTCTAGATACACGGGATCGTTAAGGGTGACCAATGCTTGCAATGGCGTATTGGTAACCGTTCTTCTAATAGTACATACTTCTCTTGAACCGGCATCAAAAGTTAAAAAGGAAGGGTAGGGGCTTGTGCGTTTTAAGTAGGTGTAGACGCCTCTTCGATAGCGGTCTTCACCTTTGCTTTCTACCCATTTAGCACCATTGTACACTGTTTGCCAAACTCCATCCGGTTGAGGGGGCATAACGCCCGGACCATACATCTTGTCGCTTAAAATTCCTGATACGGCAAGGGCCTGGTCTCTAATCTGTTCCGCACCCAGTCGAATTCTAGGCCCGCGGGCATACAACTCGTTTTCGGGATCGATTCGGTACATTTCCTGATTGCTTTCAGAGCTTTGTCGATAGGTGCCTGAAACGACTATTTCTTTGATAAGAGCTTTAAGGCTCCAATTCATCTCGTTCATAAAACGTAGCGCCAACCAATCTAAAAGTGCTGGATGGGAAGGAGGCTCCGATTGCGAACCAATATCTTCTACCGTTGAAACAATACCGCGACCATAAATTTGATGCCATACTCTATTTACCAAAGTTCTGGCCGTGAGCGGATTCTTTTTATCGACCATCCATTTTGATAGCCCCAACCGGTTATCGGGCCAGTCGCTGTTCCAATCGTTCAGACTTTCAGGAACCCCCGGCTCTACCGTGTCTGTTTTTGTTAACCAGCTTCCCCTATCGAACAATTGGGTGGTTCGTTTCATATACTCGGGGTTTTCTGCCATTATAGGAACCGTCGGTGGATTGGTGTTAAGCAGTTCCATAAAGTCGGAATTCACCTTTTTCCATCCTGCTTGTTCCTTCCCCGGTAGGTCAGTTATAAACCCTACCCAGTATAGGTTCAAGATATTCACTTCTTTCGCAACAGAATTATTTTGCGTTTCAATGTAGATATCCGTTTTTTCGGATATGGGTTTGATTGGAAATTGCGAGGTCGTATTATTCTTTGATTTGTTAATGATGAACTGTCCAAGAATAGGGCCGTTGGCATCCCCTTTTCTGATGGTCATTTGGGTGCCATCATAATGAGAACGGTAATTAAGGTAAACGTAACTTGATTCCTCGGTATATCCGTTCTCGATGATGGTACTTCCATCATCCCAATAAACCACAGAGGCATGGTCATCATAAACGCTGTTCTTGAAATCTTTAAAAAAGTGTGACTTGTAAACAGGCTCAGTGAATTGTAGAAAGTCTTTGTATTTTTTTCTGATTGATTCACTACCATATTTCGAGACCCATTCAAGCACTTCGTTCACCTTCATTTGTTGTTCAGGGGTGTACATTTTCAAAATGGGAGATTCACTCGGCACATCTTCATCCCTAGAATTGTTGAAGAATGCCATTAAGTTGAAATACTCTTTATGCTTAAAAGGGTCGTAGGGGTGACTGTGGCATTGAACACATTCCATAGTGGTACTTTGCCAGACCGAAAAAGTGGTATTGATGCGATCGATGACCGCTGCCACACGAAACTCTTCATCGTCGGTGCCGCCTTCGTCATTGTTCATGGTATTTCTGTGAAAAGCTGTAGCGATTAATTGGTCGACGGATGGTTCGGGCAATAAATCACCGGCCAATTGCTCAATGGTAAATTGGTCATAGGGCATGTCTGAATTAAAAGCATCGATGACCCAATCGCGGTATTTCCAAATTTCTCGGCCCATGTCTTTTTCATAACCCTTTGAATCTGCGTATCGTGCTAGGTCTAACCACCAGGTGGCCCATTTTTCGCCATATTCCTTATCGTTCAAAAGAGTGTCGACCATAGCTTCATAGGTGATAGAGCCAGATTCAAATTGCTGCAACAAACTTTGGGAGGGAGGGAGGCCCACGATATCTAAAGCAGCCCTTCGGGCAATAATATTCTTTGCAGCGGGCATGTTGGGCGAAATCTCTTTATCCGATAACTTCGCCAAAATAAAATGGTCGATACTGTTTTTTAGAAAACTTGTTTCGTCTTCTGATATAAAACTTGCTTCGGAATTAAAGGAAGGTACCTCTACCTTTTCGGGAAGAGAGTACGCCCAATGTTCACCCCATTTGGCACCTTGGTCAATCCATTTGGTGAGAAGTTCAATTTCTTCAGCAGGTAATTTTTTGGCCTCGTAGGGCATTCTAAGTTCTGGGTCGTCTGAATGCAGTCTTTTGATCATTTCACTGGCGGAGGCGTTACCCTTTATAATAGCAGGTTCTCCAGATTCAGTTGCCGCAAAAGCTTCCTCTTCGAATAATAAACTAAACCCACCACTTTTCTTAACTCCCCCGTGGCAAGAGATACATCTTTTGTTAAGTATGGGTTTAATTTGGGCATTAAAATCTACAATTTCCTTTGTTTGACAGGATTGTATGACTATCGAAAACAAAAGCAACCAACAATAAAATGGTATTTTACGTATATCAATTTTCATTTTCAGAAATGAAGTTTTTGCCCATCAGAGAAGGCAATAAGTAATGCTTTGGTTAATGAGGCTTAAAATTAAAGTCAAGCAAAAGAATTGTAATGGACAATACTTTTTTAGGTATGGATATTACAACAAAATGAGCTGGAATTTACGAAAATTATAGTCGTTTTCAGTTTTGATTAAGGAAAAGGAAAACTCCGGAGAGTAGCGAAAAAGGAAATACAGGATTTAAACTTCTTCCCGATATTCACTAGGTGATTGACCAATGGTTTTTTTGAAAATACGTGAAAAGTAGAAAGGGTCTTGAAAGCCAAGTCTATAGCTGATTTCTTTGATACTTAAGTCGCTGTATTTTAAATATTCACAGGCCTTTTGCATCTTTTTTAGATTAAAAAACTGAATGATAGAATATCCAGTGTGCTTTTTAAAGAGTGTTAATAAATACGAAGCGGAATAATTGAACTTTTGGGCAATGTCTTCCGTCTTTAAAGTACGGTCAATATTTTTATCTAAATAAGATGTTATACTGTCTATAAGGTTCTTCTTGTTATGTGTTTTCAACCCGTTTACGGAAATGTAGACAAAGGAAGATATAAAATGAAGGCCTAGCAGATTCGCAAATTCTAAATGGTCTATAGTGTACTCGGAAGAGAGCATTTCAAAAATTTGGGAGAACTGCCCAATTCTGCTATTCTCAAAAGGTATCTTGTTGGGGGTTTTATTGACCTTAAGATGTCTTTGATACAAAGCTGCGCATAGTTCACCTCTAAAATGCATCCAATAAATACTCCAAGGGTCCACTTTACTAGCTTGATAAGAGTGGGGTGTGTTAATTGGTACGATACAATAGGTATGTGGTTGTAGTTGAATGGTCATATTTTCAAAACTTACAGAACCTTGGCCTTCTATGCTGTAAATAAAAATATATTCCTTTGAACCTTTTTTTCTATTAACGAAATGCCCATCTGCCCTCGGATAAAAGCCGATATCGGTAATATAGAATTGTTTGGTTATGGTGTTTTTTTGAAGTCGTTGCTGAATGGAATTAGGCAGCACAATCATTTTTTGACCTAAAAACCCATGATTTGAAGTCTTTTTTTCCATTTTTACTACAGTTCGCTTTGCTCTAATTTTTATTAGAATAATCGAATTTCGGTTGGTTAAAATTTAAAAGAAATCGACAAACATATAATTTACTTTGAAGAAAGAGCCATCAGTTCCTAGAAATTAGTCTTTCAGTTTTAGGATTATCGCTCTCTTGGAAATTGATAACCAATGGCCTTCCATTCGAAATAAGGCTCCCACATTTCTTTTAATTTTATGATATGGATAGTGGGTACTTTGATTAGGTCTATGTGTAAATATAAGAAAACTGGTAAGGTGAATTATTCGATTACGTCGTGAATGAAAAATTCCTTTAAGAAACAGAAAAGCCCCAAAAAGGGGCTTTTTATAGTGTGAGTCATTTAAATTATTTTATGACTTCAATAGAACCGTTTTATCGGAGCCATTCACCGTTACATTTACCAGTCCGTTTTTAGACAAGGCCTTCATCGACTTATCCCATTTCTTTCCGCTTAATCCTGCTTTTGACTTCAACTCGTTGAGGTCCATTTGACCTATAGGTTTTAAAATTTCGATAATAGTCTTTTCCTCTTGGCTCAATTCTACCTGTTTTTTCTCAGGTTTCATTTGCGGGAAAAAGAGTACCTCCTGAATAGAGGAATTATTCGTCATCAACATCACCAAACGGTCGATACCGATACCGATGCCTGAGGTTGGTGGCATGCCGTATTCCAACGCACGTAAGAAGTCTTGATCGATGAACATGGCCTCATCATCACCTTTTTCTGATAATTTCAATTGCTCCTCAAAACGTTCACGTTGATCGATAGGGTCGTTCAACTCAGAATAGGCATTGGCCAATTCTTTACCGTTGGCCATAAGCTCAAAACGCTCTGTCAAGGCAGGGTTATCTCTGTGCTCTTTAGTCAACGGGCTCATTTCTTTTGGGTAGTCGGTGATAAAGGTGGGCTGTATGTAATGATGCTCACATTTCTCACCGAATATTTCATCGATAAGCTTGCCAACCCCCATGGTCTCATCAACGTCGATATCAAGTTTCAGGGCAGTCTCACGAAGCTCTTCCTCACCCATGCCCGACACATCAATGCCCGTGTGCGTTTTGATGGCTTCAAGAATCGGTACACGCGGGTACGGGGCCTTGAATTCAATTTCGTTCTTACCTACGGTAACCTTCGTGCTTCCGTTGGCCTCCACGGCTATCTTTTCCAAAAGTTGTTCCGTGGTATCCATCATCCAATGGTAATCTTTGTAGGCTACATAGAGTTCCATCACCGTAAATTCCGGATTATGGGTGCGATCCATTCCTTCATTTCTAAAGTCTTTGGAAAACTCATAAACACCATCAAACCCGCCAACTATCAATCTCTTCAGATAGAGCTCGTTGGCAATTCTTAGGTATAGGGGAATATTCAATGCATTGTGATGGGTTAAAAAAGGTCTTGCAGCAGCACCGCCCGGTATGGGCTGTAAGATAGGGGTCTCAACCTCTAAATAGCCTTTTTCATTATAAAATTGACGAATGGTGTTCGTGATTTTGGTACGTTTGATAAATGTTTCCTTTACTTTAGGATTCACCACCAAATCAACATATCGTTGACGGTACCGTTGCTCTGGGTCATTGAATTCATCGAAAACATGGCCTTCGGCATCTTTCTTGGGCAATGGCAAAGGGCGTAGCGATTTACTCAAGAGAGAGAATTTTTTGACCATCACGGTTTTTTCCCCGACTTGGGTTGTGAAAAGTTCCCCTTCTACACCTATAATATCACCAATGTCCAACAATTTCTTGTAGACGTCATTGTACAACGTCTTGTCTTCTCCGGCACATATTTCATCCCTGTTAAAATATACCTGAATACGACCGGTACTGTCTTGAAGTTCTGCAAAAGATGCCTTGCCCTGAATTCGGCGCGACATCAACCTCCCGGAAATAATCACTTTTTGCCCCTCTGTATAATTGGCCTTTATGCTTTTTGAAGTGGCATTTACGGGGTATAAAGCTGCCGGATATGGGTCAATACCCATTTCCCTTAATTTTAACAATTTGTCCCTTCTAATCTGTTCTTGTTCCGAAAGTTGCATATGCATATCAATTGAGGGCGCAAATATAGCTACAATACACTAATTTTTCAATGAAGAAACAATAATCGGCAGCATACGGTCAACAAATAATCGATAAGCTTCTTTTGAAGGGTGCAAGCCATCATCGGCGACCAAATTTTCATTGGTCAAACCCTCTCTGGTGATATCGGTTATGTTAATAAACTTCACTCCATTTTCTAAGGCTGTCTCTTCGGCAAAAGCATTGTATTCATTTATTTGTTCTGTAATCTTTTCGCTGTCCCAACCCTGCCCATATGGGGTATAGCCCCAGTCAGGTATAGAAATAACGAATACATTGTTAGAATGGCCATCGGCATATTGAATGGCACTTTTCAATAATTCTTTGAACTCTCTACGGTACTTTGAAAATGGCTCCCCTTGGTACTGGTTGTTAACACCGATTAGAAGGGTGACCAGATCCTGATGATTATCAATTTTTTCATTATCGAGGGCTTTTAAAAGTTCATCGGTACGCCATCCGGCCTTGGCCACGATTTTATAATCAACTTTTGCGCTGAGCTGGTTCTCAATGGCGGAGCTTAATTGAGATGGATAATTGTCTTCGAGTTCTACACTGGTGCCGATGGTGTAGCTATCGCCTAAAGCCAAATAATTCAGGTTTTGAGAGTTGTCGTTGACTTTGTTAGGCGATTCTTCTGTTTCGTAGTCAGCTTGGGGCGATAGACTTCTTTTGCTGCAACCAAGAGTTATAACGAGGATAAAAAGTAAAAGTGCGGGAGCTGTCGTTAAATTTCTCATATCTATAATTACGAAAAAATTAATTAGTGGTTCTATTGCCGCACTATAATAGCTAAAAATGTAACATTGTGCAGATTATTACGTCTTATAGATATATCGGAACCTAGTTTCGAATTCATCAATCAATAACAAAATCGACATGAGTTTTTTTAGAGTTTTATTGGCCATTATCTTTCCTCCTCTTTCGGTCATCGGAAAAGGTTGCGGCTCATTTTTAATTGTTCTACTTTTGACCTTCTGTGGTTGGGTTCCAGGGGTGATTGCCGCCCTTGTGATTTTGAACAACCCGAACTAGAAATTGATAACATGAAAATAATTAAAATCATGGCTGTGGCATTGGTCACGGCCCTTTTTATTGCCTGCAATTTTACCGAAGAAATACACTTTGAGGAAAATGGTAGCGGAAAACTGAGTATTCGTCTAGATGGCAGTGAAATGATGCAAATGATGCCCGAATCTGATTCAACCCTTACGGAAGAGAAGATAGATTCAACATTGGTTTTTAAAGATTTACTGAGGGAAAAGAAGGATAGTATAGCATTGTTATCCCCCGAAGAACAAGCTGAACTGAAACGGCTTGAGCCGTTTAGTATTCATATGCTGATGAATCCTGAAAAGGGCGTCATGAATTTTGATATGTTTACCGATTTTAAAGATGTTTCCGAGGTCAACGACGCTTTTAGCGCATTTCAAAATGCTAGTGCCATGGGGCCTAATAACGGTACTTCGCAGATGGGTAATGGCCCATCTGGGCAGGGTACTGAAGTCACCTATAGTTTTAAGGGCAATAAGTTCAGTAGAATTATCAACATTACAGATCAAGAATTATTTCAACAAAGTATTGATAGTTTGGCCAGTGCCGAAATGTTTTTGGCCAGTTCTACCTATACTTTTAAGTACCATTTTCCAAAGCGGGTAAAATCAACAAATCTTGATAACGCTACTTTTTCTATGGATGGCAAGACCTTGATTTATGAAGTCAATTTTTTAGAAATGTCAAAAGCCCCTGAATCGGTGGTCATCGAGGTCGAATTAGAAAAATAGGTGGGGCTTTTCGTATCTTTGTACGATGAACAAAATGGTATTTTTAGAAGACTTAGGCCTAAAGGATTATAAAGAAACTTGGGATTATCAAGAGAGACTTTTTAAGCAGACCGTAGACTTAAAAATTAACAATCGCCGACAGGGCGAAAATTTACCCACGCCCAACCATTTTCTGTTCGTCGAGCATCCACATGTATATACTTTGGGAAAGAGCGGCGATCTCTCTAATCTATTGGTCGGTGAAGAAGAGCTTGCCTCAAAAAATGCAAAATTCTACAAAATAAATAGGGGAGGAGATATCACTTATCACGGCCCTGGCCAAATTGTGGGCTATCCCATTTTAGACCTCGATAATTTTTTTACCGATATTCATAAATACCTCCGTTTGCTGGAAGAAATGGTGATTCTCACCTTGGCCGAATACGGACTCAAAGCCCAACGGTCAGAAGGCGAAACCGGGGTTTGGTTAGATGTAGGCACCCCTTTTGCCCGGAAAATTTGTGCGATGGGCGTACGTGCAAGCCGATGGGTGACCATGCACGGTTTTGCTTTGAACGTAAATGCTGATTTAGGGTATTTTGATTTAATGATTCCCTGCGGTATCAAGGATAAGGCGGTTACTTCATTAAATGTGGAGATGGGCAAAAAAGAGATAGACACGAGTGAAGTGAAAAAAAAGCTTTTGAAACATTTTACCCATCTTTTTGAGGCTAAGTTAATAACAGAGGCACCCATTGCATAAAGCCACAGGTGTCTCTTAAAGCCGAAGTCTCAATCGGGAAGGTTATAAAAAGCTTTTACGGCTTCATAATTCGAAAAATTCAATTTAGCGGTCGATGCATTTGCCGGTACTAGTACATATCGAAATCTGTTGCCGCGGGATCCTGAGTACTGATATTCGGTTAAATCAGTCCCGTCCGTAGTAGTTAGTCTTATCAAAATACCTTGACAGCATGCCGAATTGTCACCAAAGGTAAACTCATATTCCACGTTCGTCCATCGACCCGAGCAATTCATTGCATATATAGAACTTGTTCCAAATTGTCTAAAATAAACATACACCAAGGTGTTGTTCCTTAAATCGTAAAGATCAATCTCATTGACATCGATTTGCATCATCTTTCGCCTTGGTTCATCGGTAATATTCCAGTTTGCTTCCATCCAATTGGAATAAATTACGTTAGCGTTACCGTCTTGCCCATCTTCCCCATTTTCACCCGCTGTTCCTTGCTCCCCCTGAGGCCCCTGTTCCCCTTGAATACCCTGCTCTCCTTGGATACCTTGTTCGCCTTCAATACCCTGTTCACCTTGAGGTCCTTCTGGCCCAATGGGGCCCACATCTCCGTCTTTAGAGCAAGAGGTATTTACTAAAATGATACTTAGAAGTAGAAAGATTGAATTTTTAAGAATGGTTTTCATAATAGAAATTTTAAGTTTCTCTTTAATGTTAGGGGAGATAGAAGGTTAACATTAAGTCATAAAAAACCTCAGTAGTTACTGAGGTTAAAAAACTCTTCAAGTGCGTGTAATTCTAATTTATTTAAAGAATGTAACTGTTAGAAGTATTTAATCTCGGTGGCATGGTCACCAGAGTAAACATTTAAAGAAGCACTTGTTACATTGGAGCTACCTTCACTACCTCCATAATCGGTTAAATAAAAAGTTATGGGGGAGGATACGGAATCTCCCTCTGCAACAAAGGTTCCGTTTAGCAGGGTGCCTGTTAATGGTGATGACGCATTACCGGTCCAGTAAAGCATATCGGTAAGTGTACTTAGGCTAGTGTGTACCCAATTTCCACTCAGATTGGGGTTCATTTGAATATGATCTGGGGCAAAATACACCTCAAATCTTTTAAGCCCTCCGGTGTCACCACCAGAAATAAGAAAGGTATATTCCGAACCTTCTCGTAAGTTCAATTCAAAGCTATCAAAATCGGTGTCTTGGTCAAAAGTTTCATTAAATCCGTCTCCAGTTATTTTAATGGAAAACGTGGGCGGGTCAACATCGGTTTCAGGTATTTCTGTTTCACAGGCCTGGGCTATCATCATTAACGACAAAGCCAAAAGAATTTGAATTGTTTTCATTAGTTCTTCTGATTAAATTAATACTAGGTATTATATTTCAATGAAAGTAGACTCTTAATACCCTTTTAAGAAAAGGGCTTTCTTTTCTAAATGGTTAGGTCAATTTTTATGAGTTTCCCCTCATTATTTTGTTCGCCATAGACCCAAAAATTAGAACCGTCGTAGGCTACACCATATATCTGAACATTTGGTATGCTATATGAATTGACCACCTGTAACCCATCGCTAACATCACATTTGAACAGTTTGTTATTGGCGCATACATAAAGATGACCGTCTTGATAGTCAAGTCCGTTAGGTCTTGTATCTAGTTCAATGGTCTGTTCAATGGTATGGGTATTGTAGTTATAGAGGTAAAGAGATCTTTCATTTCCGCTAGCGGCCCATATTCTCCTTTCATCAATAGAAGCTAAGCCATAAATCCAAGCCCCCATGTCTAAAGACTCCTCTAGGTAGGTGTTGTCGGATTCTTGGTAGATATAGAATTTGGCTGAGCCGTTACTACTTTGAAAAAGATATTTACTGGGGTCATCAAATTTCTCGATCTCTACGGCAAAGGCACTTCTTGTGGTGGTAATCGTGCCATCCAAAGCAAAGGTTTCAGGGTTTACTACACCAATATTATCAGCTTCATATCCATTGCCGACCAAAATTTGGCTACCGTTCCAGGCAATATCAACACTATCTGTCCATGGGGCATCGCCTTCCACCAAAATGGTGAGTTCTTCTAACCATTGGTTATCAGCAATCGTTTCATTTTTGTTTAAGGTTACCGTACCGTCAGGAAAACTTAATACTAATTCATCCTCAGTCAAAGTGTAATTGGCCAAGGAAGAGCCAAAACCAAAATTGATCGTAATTTGACTGTTTTCTTCATCATGGGTGTAATTGGCATTGTTTAGATCCCGAAAGCCCATTTCGTCTTCGTCAAGTATAGTTAATGTATTGTCTGGGTTGATGATGAAGTAGCTGCTGTTTTGGTATTCGTAAAAGTCTGCTGAACTAACGGCCCAAGTGCCATCAATTTTGAGAAGTTCTTCTTCAGGGGTCTCTTCAGGCGTTTCTTGCGGAGGCGTATTTTCAATTGCCGGTTGTGGTGAATCATCATCCTTTTTACAATTTGTAAACATCGTAGAAGCAAAAAGGATAATCGCGATAAAAAAAACTGAATTTTTCATAATGCTATTTTATTGTTACAGCACTTAATGGTAGAAAAATAAAAAGGTTAACACCTAGATGGTTTTTTATAGAAACCCTAAGATTTAAAGAAGAATTTCATGAGACAAAGTAAGAACTACAACTAAAGCAACAATCAGCAACCACTTAATAATCTCCAACCGTTCATATGTTTCCATCATTTTCAATTTTTAGGGTTCCCTCATTTATGTGGAATAGTACAGGAGGTTAACATTTTGATAAAAAAATTGAGAGATTAGATTGTAGTTAGTTTACTATAAAGCCCCGTGGTTGCCGCCATTAGGCTTAAACAAGTATACAATGCCACCCAAAAAATGCTATTTTAGCTAAATAGCCTGTTAACCTTCTCATTAGATATACATTAAATGGAAAATGAACTGGTAGAGATTTCTTTAGAACAATTACGAAAAGGTGCGGATAAAGACCTTAAGAAAATCTACGAAGACAACAAATTCAAGTTTGTAAACTTTGCCCGACGCTATCAGTTGCCTGAAGATGATATAATAGATTTTTATCAAGATGCTTACATCATCTTCTATAATAATGTGATGTCCGGTAAATTGGAGCATTTGAGTAGTAGTATTTCTACTTATCTGATTTCTATCGGAAAACATTTAATCTTTGATCGAATGAGAAAAAATAAGAAATCGGTTTCAGAAAAGTTCGACCTGAGCAGAGTTGGTGATACTGATGAGCAGATAAGTTCCTTTGAATTGGAAGCTCCCGACCTAAGCCATGAACAGCGACTTTTACAGCAACATTTTAAAAGTTTGGGCGAAAAATGCCAGCAATTACTGACCCTATTCTATTATCGTGGCTTAACCATCCAAGAAATAATGGAAGCTGAAAACTACAATAGTGAAAATGTAGTGAAGGCTGCCAAATCGCGATGTATGAAAACATTGAAGGAAAAAATCAAATCAAATACCTACTAGCCATGGATAAAGAAACTTTGCTTTATCAATATTTTTCAAATCAATTGACGTCAGAAGAGCAGGAAGCTTTTGACGAGCTTTTGAAAAATGACCGGGAATTCAAAGAGCAGTACGATTTTGAAAAGAATTTACAAAAGGTGATTCAGGAGGAGAAGTCAACGGAGCTAAAAGAGAAATTACAGCTTTTTGAAAGTGAGATCAAAGATGAGAAAGTAGTGCAGCTAGAACCTGAAAGCCGGTTTTCGGTCTATAGAAAATGGATGGTAGCCGCCTCTATTGCTCTTTTAATAGGGCTGGGTTATCTAGGTTACAACAATTTTTCCGGACCGAATTACAACCAACTTTATGAAGATAATTTTCAGAATTACCCTAATACGGTCTTTGAAATATCCAGGGGAGAATCGGTTGAGAGTATAGAAAGAAATGCCTTCTCACAATACGAGTTAGATAATTATGCAGAGGCCATAACGAATTTTGAAAAAATACCTTTGGCCGATAGAAACGACTATATCGATTTTTATATGGGTATGTCTTATTTGAATTTAAAACAGTATGACAAGGCCCAAGAGTTTCTTCAAAAGGCCGCCGAAAGCGAAACGCAACTTAAAGCTGAAGCATATTGGTATCTTGCCATGGTTGCCTTGAAAACTAAGGATAAACAAAAAGCCCTACAATGGTTAGAAATTCTTGTCGATATGTACGATTATAAAAAAGAGAGGGCACAAGAACTAATTGATGCCTTGAATTGAGGTTGCTTTAAAACGTTTAAAGTATAAGTATACGATAAGTAACAGCAATAAAAGGCCAATGCCAGCATACCAGACCCATGGTTCGATAACGGATGTTTTTAAGGGTGTCGTATTGCCAGTAATAATGTATCCGGCCCAATAATATGGGTGCGCCCTTGCATTGTCTGCATTATTTTGCAAAAAATGTAGTTTGGCTTGTCTAAGGGCTTCGTCTTTACTTTTTCCCAGTGATAGTTCTTTGTAGAATTGGTTCATAATGTCAGATGATGCCGCATCGTTTATCTTCCAGAGTGTGCTACTAATACTTTGGGCACCTCCATAGAAAAAGGCGCGTGAGAGGCCGAGAAATCCTTCGCCCTTTTTCAGAGGTCCGATATTGGTTTCACAAGCGCTCAATGTAATCAGGTTAGCTTTGGTTCTCAGGTTGTATAAATCTGCTGTAAAAAGAAGATTGTTGTTTATTTCGTCACCAGACTGGGTAAAGGCCAAATAGGAATATTCAGGAAAAGCATCATCAAAAACGGCGTGTGTAGCAAGATGTAAGAGCCCGTAGTCATTCAATTCTTCTTTGAAATGTTGAAGGGTGGCCTCTTGATCAACAAACCTTTTTCCTTCAAAAGATTGAAGAATTTTGTTGACCTCTGTTTTATTATGTGGTAGGGGAAGTAATTCTGAGCGCTCTACATCTACCTTCGAATTACCATCAAAAGTAGGGGCAAAGGCCAAAAGCTTTGAGTTTTCTATAGAATCGTCACTGAGCTGATGAAGTAAAGTTGCGGAGTTGATATAACTAATAGAAACATCTTCTATTAAATAGGAGTTTGAAGATTCATCGATCAGTGCCCCAAAAGGTATGTAGTTTAGAGGCCCATCGGGTATGATAATTAGTTTTTCCAATTCTTCATTCTTAGAAAGGATTGGTTTTAAAATTTGTCGGTGAAGTGATTTTGCCAGCTGTTGAACTTTATTCAGTTCTGACTTAGAATTGGCTATAAGATTTTTAAATTCAAGAATCTCTTCAAATAAATCTTCGGTAATCGGTATACGACCAAAAAATTTCGTATCCCTCGTAAAGAACAATGCGTAGATAGATTCATCTCCATAAAAATAGCTAATAAGGGCTTCTTTTGTAGCTAATAATTGCTGTACTTCCGGTAATTCAATTACTTCAGAATTATATTTTAAGTCGTAATATTTTGGATAATCTTTTTCAATCTTTGATATCAGGTTCCTGTGATTGTTTTTCAGGGTGAATAATCGATTCTGAAGTGTAGAATTTTCTTGGCCTAGGTTCAATTGTTTTTCTACTTGTGTAATTTCTGCCTTCAGCTGTTTTTCGTCATTGAGTAATTCGGGAGGTATTTGGGCAAACTCAGTGGCTTTAGACGCCAATAGTGTCTCCATTAATAACACGGATTTACTTTTCTCAAAATACTGGAAAGCCCGTTCTATATAAATGTCATTTTTTGTTTCATTAAACAATGAAAAAGTGGCTTTTAGGCCAGATTCAAATAACGGAAATACTTCTTCAATCAATAACAACTTGTCTGAATTGGTTTTAAAAGTGGGCTTTAGGCTATCTAGCAAAGCCATACCCATTTCAACACTTTTCAGGGTCGCGGCACTTTGGTTGCCCATTTTATTCAGAGCTGATGATTTGTTATTTAAGATTTGTATGATTTTATGCTTGTTGATTTCCGTGGGTCGGTCCAAAATTTCTTCAAGAGCTAGATCGTAGGCCTCAATTGCTTTTCTGCTTTGCTTAAAACGACTGTGCAATAGCCCTATCTTATTTAAAATATGAGCAGTTTCCCAATTTTTGTCTCGTTCCCATTTCTCTTCTGAATATTGAAGGGCCTTTTCATAATCGTTTAAGGCTTTCTCGTATTCGTTTTTGTGTTGATGTGTCTCTGCACTTACTTGATAATAACTCGAGAGAGAAGGAGAGTTTTGCTTTAAAAGGTTTTTAGCCATGTTCAAATAGATTTCCGCACTATCTATTTGTGCCAATTGCGTATGGTTTTGAACAATGTTCAGAATTTTCGGGATTGCAAATTCTTCCTGATGTTGAAGAACGTAGTCCAAGTCTTTTAAGAGGTAAGCGTTAGCTTCTTTGTATAGCTTTTTTCTTTTAAGTACTTCGGCCAGTAAGTCATAGTTTTCATAAAGGGAGATTTTGTCATCGGAAAGATTATGCTTCAAAAACCGGATGTTACGTTCATAATAGTTGGTAGCTAGGTTAAGCTTTCCCTCGTCGGCATACATTTTTGCCAGATAACTATAGGCTGTTGAGATGAATTTTAACTTTTCGCCAGAATATTCAGAATTATCAGGCTCAATGTTGATTTCCAGAATCTTATTGAATTCGATGCGGGCTTTTTCAAAATCATTGATTAGAAAATAATACTGGCCTTTGTGATAGAATAAATCATTTTTATAAAGGATATATTCTGGCAAACTTTCAAAATAGCTCGTTTGAGTAGTAAATAAAGAGTCTATTACAGCGAGGTTTTTGTTAAGTGCCCGTAAGTCGTTTTCGTATTCTGCCAACCAGTTTTTCCCGGTTAAGGCATCGGCAACAGATGACCAATCTTCTTCTGAAACAGCGAGGGTGTGAATCTTTTCAAAGTAAAAAAGCGCAGAATCTTTGTTGGAATATAAATGCTCATAACCTTTGTTGAATAAATAATCCATGCGGTTCTCATAGCTATCATTTTGACCAATCAGGAATATTGGTAAAAGGAGGCTACTTAATAAAACAAAAGTTCTTACCATAAAAAGGCCTTTGAGAGTGGATTAAATCTCAAAGGCCAATTTACTAAAATATGCTGAGCATGTTTTATAAGCCTATTTTAAGGCCTGTATAGAATAGCTGTCCGCTTGATTAAGTTTGTTTAATCTTTTAATCTTAATTACAGCTCCTTCTGAAATCGCATTGGTAATATTTACTTTTTTATACATTAACATATTGTTTGTGCCAACTATCTCATAAAGAATACCTTCTGATTGGGCCAATTCTGCCCCGTTTTCATCATTTATTTGAAGATTGACATCTTCTAAATTGTACACAATTATATACTCAAGATTAATAGGAATAACACCTGGTCTAGGAGGTCTTGGGCCTATAGGGTTTCTTCTGCCTAGCCTATCTGCTAGGTCTTCAAACACTACAATGCTTTCAGCAATTTCGGCTGTATTTGCTAGATTAGCAGTTGTTTCTTCAAAATCTTTTTCAATATCAGGGGTTCCCTGATTGTTGCCTATGATTTCTTTTAGATATGCTGCACGGTCTTCCAATGAATCAATTCTGATTTCAAGTGCATATTTGTATAAATCACCTTCGAATACATAATTCGATTCTGTAAGTTTAATTTCATCTTTTTTATCGTCATCGTTCCAGTACCATAGTTTCGAACAAGATGTCATGGCAATGGCTATCACTAACGCCAATGTGATTTTCGTTTTCATATTATTAAATTTTAATGTTGGTAAATTATTTACTTGTTGTATTGGGTCAATTGCATGCTACTCATCAAATCTCCATTTTTCTTATAGGTCTCTTGCTTGATCATGCCTACACCTTCGGCTAACCATAGACGGCTAGGAAAGGTTTGGCTAGCACCCATGGTTTTTGATTCGGTATCGGTATAGATGACATAGCAGTCGTAGTTTCCTGCTGGGGTGCTTACACTCTCTTTTTTCTCTACCTTTCTATTGATCATTTGTACGCTTACTTCCATATTCATGCCGGCCATGCTAATGGCCATATCAACATTGGCATCGTTCAACTCTTGACCTACTTCTAAATTATTCGGAACTTCTATATCCGTTCCCGTAATTTCATATTCCATATCACCAAATTGCTCGAGCATCTTTTGGGGCATAATAGAGTTGTAATCGATTTTAACGCCATTACCGGTACAGGTGAATTTATAGTCAGATTCAAAAACTACTTTTCCTTTTTTGTCGGTAAGCCGCATTTGCATCGTGGCATGTGTCGTTCCACCATCATTGGTAATATCTACTATTTTATAATCGGTGTTGCCGTCCTCTTTTCCCTTTTTGTCATAAATGGTATATTGAAAAGAGGTTCCCTCATTCATAGGGTAGTACTTGCTGCAATTGCTCTGTGACCATGCGAGGTTAGTAATGAGTACAAGTACGAAAAGTGCGATTATTTTGTTGTTCATGATGTTTTTATTCTTTAGTAAAGTTCCTTTTAAATTCTAATAAATTCGACCCTTCTGTTCTGGGCCTTTCCTTCTGGGGTTCCGTTATCTTCTAAAGGTTCATCTTCCCCCTTACCTTCTGTAGTCAATCGGTCAGCAGAAACGTTATAAACAGAGGTCAGTGCATTTTTAACGGCAGCAGCCCTTTTTTCCGACAGGTTCTTATTATTGTTAGCATCACCATCGCTATCGGTATGCCCGACTATTTTTAGTTTTAGAGAACTATCCTGTTCAAGCACCTGGTATATTTGCCTGATAACGCCCATTGACCTGGGTTGTATATTGGCCGATCCACTATCGAAAAGAATTCCGTTAGTCGATATTTTACCATCCGCCAGCAATTTTCTTCTTAGGTCTACACCACCTTTCGCTATTTTAAAATTACTCATGTAGATTGCCTCTTTGTTTGAATCGGTACCTCTAAGATTGAATTTTAATGCTGTCATGCCAGGGGTTTCGGGCAGTAGTCTGGGTACATCGATATATTTTTGTTCGTCGATCCAAAAGCGAAACCTTTGTTTGTTAACAGCAATCGAGATATGGTGTTGGTTCACTACCGTTTTTCGCAGGTCGGCCTGCACCTCGTTTCTAATGACCCTTTTGCCATTGATATGGTTTTCAACAAGAACCCCTTGGTCGATATATTGGCAGAAAGAATAGGAGACAGATGCCCAGTTGGCCCCTTTTTCGAAAGAGTTGTTGTCACTGGCGAGAATAGTGAGGTAAGCCTGTGAAGACGTTTTATTGTCTAAGCCTTGGGTGATGACGTCGAATTCCAAGGTAAATTCTTCCGGTAAATCGGTAAGGTTCGGAATGAAGTAGCTATTGCTACCGGGCATTATTTTCATCCACTTTTCATCAAAACCGTCGATGGTTACTAATTCGGCACTTCCGTTCGTATTCCATTTAGATGGAAAGTCGCCCACAAAATCTCTTGAAAAATCATCTAGAAATAAGGTTTCGTCCCCCGGTACAAAATCAAACTTACTGTATACGTTTATAGATGTATCTGAGGGGTCAGAACTATTGGGCGAAGTACTTTTCTGGCCAGATGAAGGGTCATTTTTAATTGTAGGATCGTCACCGGTTGACTCCGGTCGTTTCGAAACTTGTTTTTCTTTTCTTGAACTGCCAGGTTCGAAAATACTGTCAAGTGCCTGGTCTGTTTTCTCTGAAGTTTCTTTTTCAACTCTTCTTTCAACTGTTCTCTCTGCAGCTCTTTCGGCGGCTTTTCCTAATTTTTTGAGAAGTTGGCCGTTGGCATCGGGTACTGATAGTAGAAATAGACCGATGAACAAGATGGGGGGTAGGTAATGTTTTGAACGTTTCATTGTTGCATGATTTTAGTGTTGTGCGAATTATACGGAGGATTGATAAATAAGCTCTTCGCCATTTATTTGCTCTCACTACGTTAATGAACAATAAACCCTGAAGGTTAACATCAAAACTAAATTTTCTTAGAACGTTGCAATAAAATCTTGTGCTACTGGCATTTAAAAAATGTATAAGTGGTATGAAATTATGTGTGATTGGTTCATTATCACCGTTTTGACGCTGTAAGAAAAACCATTAAAACCTCAATTCTAACTGCTCTGGTAGTAACCGAAAACTTTTTCTGTGGTATTTGGTAATACCGAATTCTTTAATGGCCGCCCTATGCTCTTTGGTCGGGTAGCCTTTATTCTTCTTCCAATTGTACATCGGAAATTCTTCATGAATAGCATCCATATAGGCATCTCTAGAAGTCTTTGCCAAAACCGAGGCGGCAGCTATGCTCATATACTTGCCATCTCCCTTTACGATACATTCAAAAGGTATGTTTTTGTAAGCTTTAAACCTGTTTCCGTCTACAATAATGTGATTGGGAATTATAGAAAGCTGGTCTATGGCGTGATGCATGGCCAATATTGATGCATTTAATATGTTTATTTTATCTATTTCTTCAGGAAATATATGCGCCACACCAAAACACGCACAACCATTTTCTAAAATGGGTCTAAGCGAAGTTCGTTTGTGGTGAGAAAGTAATTTAGAGTCATTTAGAATATCATTGGTAAAGTCTTTGGGAAGAATTATGGCCGCCGCCGTAACCGGACCGGCCAAGCAACCTCTGCCGGCTTCGTCGGTACCCACTTCTTTCTCTTCCGATAAATGATACGCTTTCAACATAAACCATAAACTTAATATGTGGGCAACTTAGCAAAAACTATCTGTTATTTAAAGTTTGAAAAAGGGCAAATAAACTTTCACATTTAATTACGAACTAAAAAAATTAACTTTACGGCCGTAATTCGAATAGATGAGGCAAATTCTGATTATTCTTTTAATTTTTGGCTATTGTGTTATAGGTAATGCACAAAATAGGCCTCTTTCCCCACCAAATGAAAATGATTCTACCAGAACCGCCCGCCCGAGAAGAGATATCGGGCAAAAAGCAGCGGCTTTAGATTCGACCGCCAAACAAATCACCATAGAGAACTATAAGATTGTCACCTATCAAAGAGACACTACGTTTTTAGATACTACTTTGACCATTCAAAAAGAATATAAGTATAACTACCTAAGACGTGATGATTTTGAACTGATGCCATTTGCCAATGTTGGCCAACCCTATAATAAATTGGGGGTTGATCTCGGGCGCAAACACTTTTATCCTGATATCGGGGCAAAAGGTCTTCATTACAATTATATGGAAGTTGAAGACATTGATTACTATAATGTCGCGACCCCAATGTCCGATTTATTTTTTAAGACTACGTTTGAGCAAGGTCAATTGCTAGATGCCAACTTAACGTTCAACACTTCAAGAAGGCTCAATTTTTCAGTGGCCTACAAAGGTTTTCGGTCATTAGGTAAATATCAATATAATCAGGCTGAATCAGGTAATTTTAGAACTACGACCAACTATGTTACCGAGAACGGTAGATACAGTCTTCGGGCGCACATAGCCGCTCAGAATATAGACATACAGGCCAATGGGGGGCTGATAAATGCAGAAGAACAGTTTGAAAGTAAAGATCCCGATTTTTCAAATAGGGTGAAAATCGATGTGCGGTTCAATGATGCTGTCAATAGAATTTTGGGTAAACGGTATTATTTGGATCACCTCTATAAACTGGTTAAGAAAGATGCCGATTCAAGTAGGGCAGAAAAAACTTCACTGGGTATCGGCCATGAGTTTAATTACGAAACCAAATATTACAGCTTTAATAAGACAGCGGCAAGTCCATACTTCGGTGAAGATTTAGTTACCCCTATTGGCGATAGGGCCAATCTTAAGACGATGTATAACCAGGTCAATGCCGAGTTTTATAATGCCACCTTGGGTAGATTGCAGGGTAACATATCCCTTTATAATTACAATTACTTTTTCAACAGTATTCTAATCGAAGAAGATGGAAGCATCATACCTAGCCGTTTGAAAGGCGATGAGATTGCATTGGGTGCCAAATACGAAAAGCGTATCAAGGGTTTTGATTTTAGGGCTTCAGGAAAATATAACTTGGCCGGCGAACTGGGCGGAAGTTATTTACAAGCTAATGCCAAGTATGTTTATAAAGATAAGTATAGAATAACGATCGGCGGGCGAATGTCTGCCCAAATGCCAGATTTCAATTACCTATTATACCAAAGCGATTTCAGTAATTACAATTGGTTGAATCTAGATATTTTCGAAAAAGAGAAGCTTTATTCTTTCAATTTTGGTTTGGGGTCTGATATTTGGGGCTCCTTGACGTTGAATTACACAACGATGGATAATTATACCTATTTCGGTATAGACCAAGAAGCGACGGCCGCCTCAACCCAAGAAACATCCATAGTCAGGCCGGTTCAAGAAAACAATGTGCTCAATCATACCAAGATCAAGTACATGAAAGAATTTAGGCTAGGTAAGTTTGCCTTGAACAACACGGTCATGTACCAAAATGTATCGCAAGCGAATCAGGTACTGAATGTTCCTCAAGTAGTAACCCGTAATACCCTTTATTTTTCCTCTGATGTCTTTAAGAAGGCCATGTACCTGCAGACGGGGGTTACTCTTAAGTACTTTACGAAGTATTATATGGATGCCTATAACCCATTGTTAGGTGAATTCTATATTCAGAATGATGAAGAATTCGGCGGGTACCCTATGTTAGACTTCTTTATAAATGCCAAAGTGCAGCAAACGCGTATCTATTTAAAGGCCGAGCATTTTAATTCTTCGTTTGGAAATCCTAGCCAGTTTTACTCGGCTCCGAATTATCCGTACCGAGATTTTGTCATTCGTTTCGGCTTAGTTTGGAATTTCTTTTCATAATCTAATTTTTTTTGATGGCAAAATACTGTTAATCAGCAACCTTTGTTTTAGTTGAAAAAAACCTTTGAAAAAAAGCTTGCAGAATTAAAAATCGGCCGTACATTTGCAGCCCGAAAAACAACAAACGAGTTGTTTTAGGGAATAGCGAAAGTTCTTTGATAGACTGTTTTTTAAGCGATATTTTTCGAAAAATTTTTTTTCAGAAAAACTGTTGTGGATTTAAAAAACAGTGTTACATTTGCAGCCCCGAAACGAGATGGTCTCGTTGGGGCGAGGGTTCCTTTACATACTGGGTTTTTGATGCGGGAGAGGTTTCGAAAAAAAAATTTC